>NZ_JBEBNZ010000064.1:0-3055 GCF_040396735.1 Comamonas odontotermitis | reverse complement strand
GCCGGACCGCCGGATCGCGGCAATTGCAGCGCAAGAATGTCGAGGCACGGAAAAAGCCGCCGCGTTACAGTGGACTCATCCCATCCGACGGACCCTTGCCATGCCTCACATCACCCTGCTCCCCACCCCGCCACGCGCGCCAGCGCAGTTGCGCTACAGCGTGGTGCCCTGCTCGCTGGGGCTGGTGCTGATTGCCACCCGCAGCGATGCGCCCACCGCCCCTGGCCAGCAACTGCCGCCCCTGGCCGTGCTGTACTTTGGCGACGAAGCAGCGCCCTTGGTAGCGGAACTGGCGCAGTGCTACCCCAAATCCGCCCTGGTGCGCGACGACGCGGGCCTGGCCGCACTGGCGCAGGCCGTGCAGGCCGCGCTGCAGACGCCCGCATTGGCAGCCCAGGTACCGCTGGTGCTGGGGGGCACGGCGTTCCAGCAGAAGGTGTGGCAGGCCCTGTGCCAGATTCCACCGGGCCAGACCCGCAGCTACAGCGAGCTGACGGCACTTTTGGGCGACCCCAAGGCCGTGCGCGCCGTGGGCCGGGCCAATGGCGCCAATGAAATCTCGCTGCTGGTGCCCTGCCACCGGGTGATCGGCAAGAACGGCTCGCTCACCGGCTACCGCTGGGGGCTGGAGCGCAAGCATGCCTTGCTCGCGACCGAGGGATTTGCCGCCCAGGCGCAGCAGAAAGAGCTGATCTGATCAAAACGGCTACAGATGCCCACCCCATGGGCGCAACAAGTTATCAAAACAATAGCGACCAAGGAAAATGCAAGACCTGTTCAGCACTGACGAGGCCAGTGACAGCCCCCAATGGGAGCGCATTGCCATCGGCGAGCAGGCCTGCGTGCTGCGCGGCTTTGCACTGCGCTGGCAACAGGCCCTGCTCGGTGAATTGACGCACATCACCAGCCAGGCGCCGTTTCGCCACCTCGTCACCCCCGGCGGGCGCCACATGCAGGTGGCGATGACCAATTGCGGCCAGTTTGGCTGGTACAGCGACCGTCTAGGTTACCGCTATGTGCGGGCTGACCCGCTAAGCGCCCAGCCCTGGCCTGCCATGCCGCCGAGCTTCATGGAACTGGCTGCGCAGGCCGCCGACGCCGCAGCACTATCCGTGTTTGCGCCCAATGCCTGCCTCGTCAACCGCTACACGGTGGGCACGCGCCTCACGCTGCACCAGGACGAAGGCGATGCCAGCCAGCCGATCGTCTCCGTCTCGCTGGGCCTGCCCGCCATTTTTCTGTGGGGAGGCCATGAGCGCGGCGATGCCACGCAAAAGCTGCCGCTGCAGCATGGCGACGTGGTGGTGTGGGGAGGCGTGGACCGCATGCGCTACCACGGCGTGATGCCGGTCAAGGACGGGGCGAGCCCCGTGACGCATCCGCTGCTGGCGGGGCAGCGAATCAACCTGACCTTCCGCCGCGCGGGCTGACCGTGCGCGCCCGGCGCAACAAAAAGCCCCGCGCACGGTGCACGCGGGGCAACAGGAGCTTGGCAATCTGCAATACAGGGTCAGGCGGCAGAAACGGCCTTCTGCCAGGCGTCGTACAGGTCTTCGCCCTCATCGCGCACGCGGTGGCTGACCAGCGCCATCTCGCGCTCGCCCTCTGGCCTGGCCAGTTGCTCGTAGCCGCGCGCGGCAGACAGGTCGTAGGGCTCGCCGTCTTCATTGGAGTAGGCGTAGTACACCGTCTTCACGCCAGCCAGCAGCATGGCCGTGTAGCACATGGTGCAGGGGTAACCGCTGGCGTACACCACCGCGCCCGACAGATCGGTGCTGCCCTGGGCCTTGGCGGCCAGGCGCACCGCCTGCATTTCGGCGTGGGCCGACGGGTCGCACAGCTCGTCGACCTGGTTCACTGCACGGGCCAGCACCCGGCCGTCCTTGACCAGCACGGCGCCAAAGGGCCAGGTGGCCTGCTTGCGGCCTTTGACGTTGCCCATGGCCAGGCGTATGGATTCGATCAGGTACTTGCCGGTGTCGTTGTTGTCGTTGCTCATGAAATCATTCCCTCGGATGGAAAAACAAGGATCAGCTGCCTCGGTAGGTGTTGAAGAACCATGGCGAGCACAGCATGGGGACGTGGTAGTGCTGGGCCGCGTCAAAGATGGAAAAGCGCACCAGCACCTCGTCCGACAGGGCTGTGGGCTCCTTGAAATGCTCCCCAACGTAAAAGCGCAGCTCAAAATCACCGGTGCGCGCGGCGGCAGCTGCCATCATGGGCGCATCGGTGCGGCCATCGGCGTTGGTGCGCGTGCTGGTGAGGCGCTGCGCCGGGGTGTGCGCAAGGTCATACAACTCCACCCGCATGCCGCTGATGGGGCGGCCGGTGGTGAGGTTGAGTACATGGGTGCTGATGCCTGCCATGGCGTTCCTTTCGATCAAGTAGCGTTGCGGCGGCTCAGCTGCCGCGCGAATAGGTGTAGCTCCAGGGGCCGAACTGGATCGGCAGGTGGATGCGCTCTGCGGCATTGGTGATCTGAAAGCGCACCGGCAGCTTGGAGAGGAACGGTGGCCGTGGCAACTGGGCGCCCCTGGCGGCGAAATATGCGTCCACATGCAGCAGCAGCTCGTAGCGGCCAGTGCGGTAGCTGTCGTCGATCAAAAGCGGCTCGTCGGCACGGCCATTGGCGTTGATGGTGAAGCTGCGCACCAGTGCGTAGGCCTCGCCATCCCAGCGCGAAAAATCGATGCGCAGGCCGGTGGCGGCCATGCCGTGGTAGGTGTCGATGGTGTGCACCGTCAGCCGTGGGCTTGCGCCATGCAGCAGGATGGGGCCCGTGCCCTGCGCGGGTGCAGCAGGCGATGCAGGCGCATCGGCCGCCAGCGCGCCGCGCGCGGCCACCAGGGCAGAAGCCCCCAAGGCGAGGCCGCCCAAGGCAAACTGGCGCCGAGCCGGAGCCTGGGGCAGGCCATCCTGGGGCAGGCCACCCTGGGGCAGGCCATCCTGGGGCAGGGAGGAATGTGATGTCTGGGTCATGAACCGGTCTCCTTGGATGCAGCCTCAGCGGCCCAGGCCCTTGCGGCGCTGCATGCGGGCAATGAAGGCAATGGCA
>NZ_JBEBNZ010000063.1:0-3647 GCF_040396735.1 Comamonas odontotermitis | reverse complement strand
GGGGCAGACCACTTCACGCCAGCCGGCAGGAAGGACTCGAGCTCGCCCATCTTGCTGTAGACCTCTTTGGCTGTCGCCATGGCGTTTGCCGTGGAGGTGAGCTGAACCGCCAATGCAACAGCAGGCTTGCCATCGAGGCGCGAGTTGAAGCCATAGCTTTCGGCACCCAGCTCCACCCGTGCCACATCCTTGATACGCACGGTGGAACCATCAGAGTTGGAGCGCAGCACCACATTGCCAAACTCTTCTGGCGTGGTGAGCTGACCAGGGACCACGATGGTGGCGTTCATGTTGGTGCCAGGCAGGCTGGGGGTATCGCCCAGCGAGCCACCCGAGATCTGCTGGTTCTGCGCGGCGATGGCAGCGTTGATCTGGGCGATCGACATGTTGTAGCCCTGCAGCTTGGTCGGATCGACCCACACACGCATGGCGCGGCCCGATGCAAACAGCTGTGCCTTGCCGACGCCGTTCAGGCGCTGGATTTCGGGCAGGACATTGCGGTTGACGTAGTCCGAGATTTCATCGCGCGAGGTCTCTCCGGTCTCTGACTGGAAGGTCAGAATCATCAGGAAGTTGCTCATCGACTTGTCGACGCGCACACCCAGCGATTGCACGATGGTCGGCAGGCGCGGCGTGGCACGGGCCAGGCGGTTTTGCACGTCCACCTGGGCCAACTCAGGGTTGGTGCCCGGCGCGAAGGTCACGGTCAGCGTGCCGCTGCCGGTGGCAGAGGCGGAGGACTCCATGTACATCAGGCCTTCGGCGCCATTGATTTCACGCTCGATGAGCTGCAAAACCGAATCGGTCAAGGTCTGAGCGGTGGCGCCGGGGTAGGCGGCCGTCACGGTAATCGTCGGAGGCGCCACCGATGGGAACTGCGCCACCGGCAGGCGGGTGATGGACACGATACCTGCGAGGACCACGAAAATCGCGATCACCCATGCAAAGATCGGTCGGTGAATAAAAAACTTTGACATGCAGCTGTGTCCTGTTTATTTGCTGGATGCAGCGTTGTTGCCGGCCTCGGCCGAGGCCGCTGGCTTGTCGGCAGGAGCGGCTGCATCGGCGGGCTTGCCACCGGCCGCTTGCGCTGGCTGGCTGCCCGCCTCTTTCCATGGCACGGGGGTTACCTTCTTAGCGCCCATGCCCAGCTTGATGAAGCCATCGATCATGACCTTGTCGCCCGACTTCAGGCCATCCGTCACGACCCAATTGGTTCCCTTGGACTGGCTGATCTGAACGGGGCGAGGTGCCACCGAACCATCTTCGGCCACCACCATCACGGTATTGCCCTTTTCGTTGCGGGTTACGGCCTGCTGAGGAATCAGCACGGCGTTGTCGACCTGGGCTTCTTCAATATGCACGCGTACATACATGCCAGGCAGCAGCATGCCATCGGGATTGGGCAACTCGGCGCGTACGCTGACCTGACCGGTCGTGGGGTCCACGGTCAAATCGGTGAACAGCAGCTTGCCTTCCTGGGCATAGGGGCGGCCATCATCCGTATACACCTTGACCTTGGCGGCATTGTCGCCCGCCTTGGCCAGCTTGCCAGAGTTCAGTGCTTCACGCATGCGCATGATGTCAGAGGACGACTGCGTGATGTTGACGTACAGAGGGTTGATCTGCTGAATGACAGCCAGCTCGGTCACCTGGCCTTGGCCCACCAGTGCACCTTCGGTCACCAGAGCGCGACCGATACGACCCGATATGGGGGCGGTCACCGAGGCATAGCCCAGGTTGATGCTGGCGTTGGTGACAGCTGCCTTGCCCGCTGCAACCTGTGCCTGAGCAGCTTTTTCGTTGGCGACTGCCACGTCATAGTCCTGCTTGCTGATGGCGTTGGCTTCCACCAGCGGCTTGTAGCGGCGTGCGGTAGAGGCCGCCTGTGCCAGCGTTGCCTGTGCCTGTGCGAGTGTTGCCTGGGCGCTTTCCAGACTAGCGCGGTAAGGCGCATTGTCGATCTGGAACAGGACTTGGCCCGCCTTCACGTCGGAGCCTTCCTTGAAGGTGCGCTTTTGCAGAATGCCTGCAACACGAGCGCCAACCTGCGCAACACGGAAGGGCTCCAGACGGCCTGGCAAATCCGACACGACGGGAATGCTCTCGAGCTTGACGGTCAGCACGCTGACTTCTGGTGGAGGAGGCGCGCCCTGCGCGGAGTGCTGTTCTTGTTTCTTGTCGCCACAGGCTGCCAAAACAAGCGCTGCAGCCAGGGTGAGGGCAAAGGTACTGGATTTCATACGTTGGCGAGAGGTTTGCGGTCTTTTGTCAGCGGCTTGGTGTGCTTCATACATGGGCTGCATGAAAGTCCCTTCGGAAGGTGTGAAATGAATGGGGTGAACCGCGGAGGATTCGGCGGGAATTGCCTGTGGCTAGTGGAATGCTATCTTCAATCCCCAGAAAAATGCTCCGCAATTATACATACATGCAGAAATGTATAATAGAGCTTATTTGTTAAATCTTTCATTGCCTGCAGCGAGACACTGGGGCAATGCGCTACAGGAACGGACGAGCAGAGCATGGCCCGGCGCACAAAGGCAGAAGCGGATGAGACGCGCACCAAGCTGTTGGATGCAGCAGAAGAGGTTTTTTTTGAAAAAGGCGTGGCGCGCGCGTCGCTCAACGAAATCGCGCAGCGCGCTGGCGCCACGCGTGGCGCGGTGTATTGGCATTTCAAGGACAAGGTGGATGTCTTCACTGCGGTGCTATCGCGCATATGCACTCCATTTGAGGAAATCTGCGACGACAAGTACGGTGAACTCTCGCCGCTTGCGCGGATTCGGCACTCCATCTACGCAGTGTTCGACAGCATGGACTCAGACGAGCGGCGACGCAAGGTGTTTGATACAGCACTTTTCAAGCTGGAATACGTTGGCGAGCTCGAGAGTGTTCGCGAAGGGCATGTGGAGAGCTCGGAGTGCTCTCAACGCAAGTTTGCGGATGACCTGACGTTGGCTGCCATGGAGCAGGGCGTTGTAATGCCCATGACGCCGACGGAAGCGGCGCTTGGCCTGCATTCATTGTTTGTGGGACTCATTCATGGCTGGGTGCTGAATGAAGGTAACTTCCCGTTGCGAAAGATCGGCGAGTTGTCTGTGGAGGCCTACCTCTCGGGTCTGGGTTTTCGGCGCCCGGCATAAGGAGAAGGAAGGTGTTTGGCATTGAGGCCTCACAGAGCTGCATCCCATGCCATAATTGAAGGATTGCTGAAAGGCAATTGTGTATATGCGCGGCTGTAGCTCAGTGGATAGAGTATTGGCCTCCGAAGCCAAGGGTCGTGGGTTCGATCCCCGCCAGCCGCGCCAAGTCAGCCGCTTACGATGGTAAATCTGGATTGACTTGCTGGTAGTTTTGAATTTGTGACCAAATTTGCGCTACAATACGCAGCTTAGCGGCTGTAGCTCAGCTGGATAGAGTACTTGGCTACGAACCAAGGGGTCGTGGGTTCGATTCCTGCCAGCCGCACCAAAAAAATGAAAAGCCTCAAGTGTCATCTTGAGGCTTTTTTATAGGTTGAAGCACTGTTTCGGGTTTGTTGGGGTTGCGGCCCTTCAAGAAATTTGCGAGAAATCGGAATTTTCTAAAAACTGCCAAAAATGATGCTACAATCTAGTTCTTCTTCGGAGGGGTGCCCGAGTGGCTAA
>NZ_JBEBNZ010000062.1:0-4114 GCF_040396735.1 Comamonas odontotermitis | reverse complement strand
ACGATACCGCCGTTGGTGCCCTTCATGGGGTTTGGCTTGACGTGCTTCTTCACCAGGTTGATACCTTCGATCACCAGGTGGGAGTCATCAGCGCGCAGCGTCACAACGCCGCGCTTGCCCTTGTCGCGCCCAGTCAGCACGACCACTTCGTCGCCCTTGCGAATCTTGTTCATGGTGCTGTCCTTAGAGAACTTCAGGGGCCAGGGACACGATCTTCATGAAGCGCTCGGTACGCAGTTCACGCGTCACGGGGCCAAAGATACGGGTGCCGATAGGCTCCAGCTTTGCATTGAGCAACACTGCAGCGTTGCCATCGAATTTGACGAGCGAACCGTCAGCACGGCGAATACCCTTAGCGGTACGCACCACCACAGCACTGTAGACCTCGCCTTTTTTGACGCGGCCACGTGGAGCAGCTTCTTTCACGCTCACCTTGATAATGTCGCCAACGCTCGCATAGCGACGGTGCGAACCACCCAGCACTTTGATGCACTGGACAGACTTCGCGCCGGTATTGTCGGCAACCTCGAGTCGAGATTCTGTCTGGATCATTTCAATATTCCCAACTTGCACCAGCAGACCGGACAGCCCAATAAGAATTAATCCTCATGGACAGCCAAGCAGCCAGTCAGTCTTGGGCCCGTCGTCCACACCGCAACCATTTACGATGCTTCTCCTGGGCAGAAACCTCACGCGTGAATTCAGTCAAACCAAGAAATGGTCGCCAAATTACGCGCGAAGCTGATTATTCTGACAGAGTGCTCCTCCTCTGTCAATAGCGCTACCACCATCCGGTTCCGCTTTGGCGGTTTTACGCCAGTTTTTTGCCTGTGTACTGTTGCGCCAATGCCAAAAACGACTCCAGCGCAGGATCTGACCCCAATTCCTCGCGAAGGATTTCGGCCACCCGAGGGGCCAGCTTGGCAGCCAGACGCGCATCGAGGAACAGCATGCGGTTGCGACGGGCCAGCACATCTTCCACGGTGCGGGCGTACTCATGGCGCGCGGCAAAGCGCACCATGGCTTCGCTCAGGCCATCGGCCAGCCAGACGGAAGCACCCGGCAGGGCTTCGATGATCGCTGCCTCGCTGCCATAGGAGTGCATGCCCTGCCCCATGTGCATGCTGTGCTGCGACCGACCCGAGGCGGGAGAACCCACCAGCGGCAGGTTTACCGTCACCCCGCCAGGCTTGCGCGGCAGCTCCCCTGCATTGAAGCAGGCCTCGAGCACATCTTCTGCCATGGCACGGTAAGTGGTCCACTTGCCACCCGTCACGGTCACCATGCCGGATTTGCTGGTGAGCACCGTGTGCTCACGGCTGATACCCTTGGTGTTTTCGCCGTCGTCGTCCTGCGGCTTGGCCAGGGGGCGCAGGCCGGCCCACATGCTGCGTACGTCAGCCAGCGTAGGCTGACGGCTGAGGTATTTGCCCGCTTCGCTGAGGATGAAGTTCACTTCTTCATCAAACGGCACCGGCTCGCGCGCCAGATCATGGCGTGGGGTGTCAGTGGTACCCAGGATCACCTTGCCCAGCCACGGCACGGCAAAGAGCACCCGGCCGTCGGCGGTCTTGGGCACCAGAAGCGCGTGGTCGCTGGGCAGGAACTCACGGTCCACCACCAGGTGCACGCCCTGGCTGGGGGCGACCATGGCTTTGACTGGCTTGCCCAGCATCTGCGCGTCTTCCTGGCGCAGCTGGTCCACCCAGGGGCCGGTGGCGTTGACCACGCAGCGGGCGCGCACGGTATAAGCCTGGCCGGTCTCCGCGTCCTTGCATTCCAGGCCGACGACACGGCCGCTTTCCTGCACCAGCCCGGTCACCGGGCAGTAATTGATCAGCAGCGCGCCCTTGGCCGCAGCCGTGCGCGCCAGCGCCAGTGCCAAGCGGGCATCATCGAACTGACCGTCCCAGTATTTGACGCCACCCTTGAGGCCCTTGCCCTGCACCGTGGGCAGCAGGCCACGGGTAGCGCCAGCCGACAGGAACTGGGTCGAGCCCAACCCGGCCTTGCCCGCCAGTGCGTCATACATCTTGAGGCCGATGCCGTAGAAAGGCGTATCCAGCAGCCGGTACGAAGGCATGACGAAGGCAAGCGGCTGTGCAATATGCGGCGCATTGTGCAGCAAGGTGGTGCGCTCATGCAGCGCCTCGCGCACCAGCGCAATATTGCCTTGCGCCAGATAGCGCACGCCACCGTGCACCAGCTTGGTGGCGCGCGACGATGTGCCCTTGGCAAAGTCCATGGCCTCCAGCAGTACCACCTTGAAGCCGCGCGCCGCTGCATCCAGCGCCACGCCCAGGCCGGTTGCGCCTCCGCCCACCACGGCCAGGTCAAAAGAAGGCGTCTGCGCCAGCTGCTGCAGCAGTTCGGCGCGAACCGTTGCTTGGGGAGAGGTCGAGGTATTCATGAACAGGAAAACTGGTGATCAGGCGGCGATATGTCCGCGTTGCGTTTCCTAAATTTTCGCTCTTTTTCGTTTTTGATGCAATCAGACCGAAAAAGACGATTCGTTTTTGATCAATTTTGATCAGACGTAACAAGACTCTCCTCAACTGACATTCGAGGATGCTGCCGTTCTTCCATGATCAAGAGAGCTGCCTGCGCTTGCTTCTACTGGATTTCAAATATTTTTGTTCCCACAAATATCGATTGACGGGCGCAGGCAGCTATCGTTTTTGAGTTTGCTGCGCCGGGCCACCGGTTCTGCCCGGCCGCCAACCTGGGCAGGGAGCCCGCAGCTGCCCTACCCGGCTTTGCGGTGATGAGGCTTTGCAGCCCCAGGCGCGCCAACATCTCCCTGTGTCCCCCAGGCATGGGCGCCTTGCCGCGCCTCCATGCGGATTGCAGCCTGGCGGCATTGGCTCTGCCGCCAGTCTGCAGTTGCCGGTTTGCAGGGTGATGTCAGCAGCAGCGCATGTCAGCGCACCTTGCCTTCCTTCCAGGCGCTCAGCAGCTTGTTGTAGTCAATGGTTTCACCCTTGGGCTTTTCGTTGGCCAGCTTCTTCCAGGGCGCATGCGCATCGCTCAGCCACTTGTTGGGATCTCCCTTGGGGTTGAGCTTGGGCGCGCAATGGGCCATGCCGGCGCGTTGCAGGCGGGCCATCACGTTGTCCATTTCATCCGCCAGGTTGTCCATGGCCTTCTGTGGCGTCTTCTCGCCGGTCACGGCCTCGGCCACGTTCTTCCACCACAACTGCGCCAGCTTGGGGTAATCAGGCACGTTGGTGCCGGTCGGCGTCCATGCCACGCGGGCCGGGCTGCGGTAGAACTCGACCAGGCCGCCGAGCTTGGGCGCCATGTCGGTCAGCGCCTTGGACTGAATGTCCGACTCACGGATCGGCGTGAGGCCGACAATGGTCTTCTTGAGCGACACGGTCTTGGAGGTCACGAACTGCGCGTACAGCCAGGCAGCGGCGGTCTTGTTGGCGTCGTGGCCGTTGAAGAAGGACCACGAGCCCACGTCCTGGTAGCCGTTCTGCATGCCCTGCTTCCAATAGGGGCCGTTCGGCCCGGGGGCCATGCGCCACTTGGGCGTGCCGTCGGCATTCACCACCGGCAGACCGGGCTTGGTCATGTCGGCGGTAAAGGCCGTGTACCAGAAGATCTGCTGCGCAATCTGCCCCTGGGCCGGCACGGGGCCAGCCTCGCCAAAGGTCATGCCCATGGCTTCCTTCGGAGCGTATTTCTTCATCCAGTCGATGTACTTGGTCAGCGCGTAAACGGCCGCAGGCGAGTTGGTGGCACCGCCGCGCGACACCGATGCGCCAACCGGCGTGCATTTGTCATCGGCCACGCGGATGCCCCATTCGTCCACCGGCATGCCGTTGGGGTTGCCGATATCGGCCGAGCCCGCCATCGACAGCCAGGCATCGGTAAAACGCCAGCCGAGCGATGGGTCCTTCTTGCCATAGTCCATATGGCCATAGATGGGCTTGCCGTCGATCTGCTTGACATCGTTGGTAAAGAACTCGGCAATGTCTTCGTAGGCGCTCCAGTTCAGCGGCACGCCCAGGTCATAGCCGTATTTGGCCTTGAACTTGTCCTTCAGGTCCTTGCGCTCGAACAGGTCGGCGCGGAACCAGTACAGGTTGGCAAACTGCTGGTCGGGCAG
>NZ_JBEBNZ010000061.1:0-4589 GCF_040396735.1 Comamonas odontotermitis | reverse complement strand
ACATCATTTGTAGCCTGTGCTGCGGCATCGCAGCCTGCGGAGCAATTGTTTGGCGTGGGCGTATTTGCAAAATTCGATATATAGCCATTCAGATTTTGCAGAGCGTTCGGGCTGATTTTCAGACGTTCGCTTAAATCTTCAATCAGGCGAATCGCTTGTTCACGGCGCACTGTATTCTGTGTATCGGAGAGCGTACGCAGTTGAATGCCGATCATTCCTATGACGCCAAGTGCAGCAAGAACAATGGCAATCAGTGATTCAAGCAAAGTGACACCACGCTGGCGTGTTTTTTCATTGAACATGACGGGTTTCAATCTCAACATGGTAAATCTGCCGTATGAACTTTACGGACACGTCCCCCTTGACTCATGCATAGGCCAATGGCTGCTGGGTCTGAGAGGCTTTTTCCTTGAGGAACAATGGCAAAACCGAAGGGTTGGTTAGGCGCACCCCAACGATCAAATGTGATGGATGCGGTACTTACAGATCGGGTGACTTGAATATTTCGAGGCGTTAGAAATCCTTGCAAACGAGTATCCTCATTATCAAAATTTCCGTTCGCATTGGCATCACTGAAAACATACCAACCACAGTCCCACTCATCGGAGCGATTTGCCAAATTGCAATCATTGGTACCGGTGGCTTCTTTTCGCAAGGTGATATGTCCTCCGCGGCGAATGGCCTCGGAGCGTGCGAAATACAAGGTTGACTGTAGCCCGTCAAAGGTCTGCACAGCGCGCCAGCGTTCCATCAGACTGGTAAAACTGGGTGCGGCCAAGGCAGTCAGTATTGCCATGATGGAAATAACCACCATCAACTCGATGGCTGTAAAGCCTTGATAATGGCGTTGTGGATATAAGTAGCTCATGCCCGCAAGCGTAGTAGCGGGCAAAAATAAACCGTTAAACGGATGACGGGTGGCGGACAAAACATGACAGATGGAAGCTGTATTAGTAAACGCGCCACAATAGAGACTTAACCAATCAATAGATAGATTTTTGTGAACTCACATATGCTCAGGGCGCTGGATCTGGCTGGCAGCGCACTTTTCCTGACCTCTCCCAATCCCCGTGTCGGTTGCGTACTGGTGGATGGGCAAGGCCGCGTCATTGGAGAAGGCCACACCCAGCGGGCTGGAGGCCCGCATGCCGAAGTGATGGCGCTGCGGGATGCGAGTGCGCGCGGGCATAGCGCCCATGGCGCAACGGCCTATGTGACGCTGGAGCCTTGTTCACACCATGGGCGCACCGGGCCCTGCTGTGATGCATTGGTCGCTGCCGGCGTCAGCAAGGTGGTGGCGGCTGTAGCAGACCCGAACCCCCTGGTGGCGGGTAACGGCTTTGCGCGATTGCGCGCGGCGGGCGTGGCTGTGGAAGTGTGCGATACGCAGAACGGCGGGTCGGCGTCGCGCGACTTGAACATCGGCTTTTTCAGCCGCATGGTGCGCAAGACTCCGTGGGTACGACTCAAGTCCGCTATGTCGCTGGATGGGAAGACGGCCTTGGCCGATGGCAGCAGCCAGTGGATTACGGGCGAGGCGGCACGTGCGGATGGTCACCACTGGCGCGCCCGCGCCTGTGCCATCCTTACCGGCATTGGCACCGTGCTTGCAGATGACCCCGCTTTGGACGTGCGTTATGTCGATACGCCGCGCCAGCCACGCCTGGTGGTGCTGGACAGCCAGTTGCGCATGCCGCCAACGGCGCGCATCTTTGCCGCCTCACGCCAGGTGCTGATCTATTGTGCGCAGAATGATGCCGGGCGCCGGGCGGCCCTGGAGGCCGTCGGTGCAGTGGTGGTCTGCCTGCCCGCAGCCAATGCCGCAGGCATTGACCTGCCCGCTCTGATGCGTGATCTGGGCCAGCGGGAGGTGAACGAGTTGCATGTGGAAGCTGGCGGCCTTCTGAATGGCGCCTTGCTGCAGGCCGGGCTGGTGGACGAGCTGGTGCTGTACCAGGCCCC
Source organism: Comamonas odontotermitis (assembly GCF_040396735.1). Taxonomy (GTDB): domain Bacteria; phylum Pseudomonadota; class Gammaproteobacteria; order Burkholderiales; family Burkholderiaceae_C; genus Comamonas; species Comamonas odontotermitis_C. Next base: position 2,627 of record NZ_JBEBNZ010000061.1, on the reverse strand, counting down.
TGTGCTATTGGGCCAAGGCCAGGATGCCTTTGGCGGCATGGCTTTGGCACAGTTACAAGATGCACCGCAGGTGGAGATGGTGGAGAGCACAACCATCGGAGCCGATCGACGCATTGTCGCCCGCCTCTCCGGTCACTATGATTTTTGACATGCAACCGCTTGCCACATAAGCGCCAGCAGCGGTTTTACCCTGCAGGCGCTCATCAGCACCGGCCGCGCATTCAGCCATTCAGCCTGGGGCTGCGTTTTTAAGGAGCTGCGTCCTAGCTTGCATACCCAAGGCACGCACCCGCATTGGGCAAGCCTTTGCATTCGCGCAGCAGGCGGCGGTCGCGTTCCGAGGCGCTTTCACCCCCCAGGTTCTTGCTGCGCTTCGCCTTATGGGTTTTGGCGGCATGCGTTTCGGCAGTGGTGCCTCGTTTGCGGCCGGCCCACGCATCGTGGGGTGCCAGCAGAGCCACACTGATGAAAGCGGCCATCAGTGTGCATGCAATGTATGGTTTTCGCATAGATCTCCTCCGGATTTGCATGGGTCATGCTGTCTCATGCGGTTGCCAGCTTAGGCCACCGGGCCGGCTCCAGCCAGCCCGCAGCGCAAGAAACGCCGTGCCGTTGCACGCGCGCGACGCACGCTGCAGACACCGCCGGCCAATAACGTCGGACACCGCCGTTACAACCATTGCCAGATGCACAGTGCGCTGTTTTGCCCCGCACAATAGGGCTGCCGCCTGTTTTCGCATTCACCATGTTCATTGATACTGCGCCCTCTTCTGCCAATCCAGTCCACGCGCTGCCTGCACCCCGGCCGCTGCGATGGTTTGCGGGGCTCGCCATTGCAACTGCCATGCTGACAGGTTGCGCCACCAAGCTGCCCACCCAGGTGGAGAGGCCGATGTCCCATGCCGTGTCGCCCTCTGCCAGCACCACCCTGGGGGCACTCACCTACCAGCGCAAGCAGGCAGAGAACAAGGCCGGAGCCGAAGCCTCGGGTTTTCAGATTCTGGCCGGCGCCCAGGCTGCCTATGGCGCACGCCTGGCACTGGTGCAAGGCGCGCAGAAGACGCTGGACCTGCAGTACTACGCCATCCATGCCGATGCCAGCACGGCCCGCCTCCTCGATGCCGTGGTCAAGGCGGCTCGCCGGGGCGTTCGGGTACGGGTGCTGCTCGACGATTTTCATGGCACCGGGCGCAATGCCCAGGTGATGCGCCTGGCGTTCGAGCCGAATATCGAGATGCGCATGTTCAATCCACTGATGGGCAGCCGCGACTCCCCGTTCAGCCGCATGTGGTATGCCGCAACCGATTTTCAGCGCGCCCAGCAGCGCATGCACAACAAGCTGTTTCTGGCCGACAACGTGATGGGTGTGATGGGCGGGCGCAACCTCGGCGACTCCTATTTCGACAACGACGACAGTTCCAACTTCCTGGATACGGACGTCCTGATCCTGGGGCCAGTGGTCAAGGATCTGTCCCGCAGCTTTGACCGTTATTGGAACAACGAACGCGCCTACCCGGTGCAATCGCTGATCAGCAAGGATCAGCTGCTGGCCATGCAGCTGGCGTCCCAGGCCGGCGACGCAGCAGGCGCTGGCAATAATGGCGCGGGCCTGAGCGCAAGCGCCAGCAGCACACGCCCCATGCCACCGGATGGAGAACCCCGAGGCGGCAGCATTTCCACGGAGCAGCGCACCCGTGCATGGGACATGCAGGCGCTGGATCTGCGGACGACCCCGCTGGTTTGGGCGCGGGCCGTGATGATTGCCGATGAACCCAGCAAGATTCCCGCCGTCGATTCAGATGGCAAGAGCGAAGCCATGACCACGGCCCCCGGCGTGATGGAGAGCCAAGCCCTGCGCCAACTGCGCCTGCGGTCTGCGCAGGCCGCCTCTCGGGCCTCCACCAGCGGGGTGAGGCAGCCGCCGCCTGCTGCCGACTCTGTGGTGGATGGCCTGATCCATCTGCTGGCGTATGCCAAAAAGGACTTGCTCGTCGTCTCGCCCTACTTTGTTCCCAACGAAGACATGCGCTCGGCGTTCAAGGCTGCGGTGGAGCGCGGCGTGCGCGTTCGCATTCTCACCAACTCGCTGTCATCGAACGACGCGCCCATCGCGCACGTGGGCTACGCCAGGTACCGCGAGGAGTTGCTTCGCAGTGGCGTGGATCTGTACGAGCTCATCAGCGACGACAGCACCTTGCGGGCCGCTTTTGGTGTGGGCAGCGGGCAAAACAGCTTTCTCGAAGGCAAGCGCATCATGCTCCATGGCAAGATTCTGGTGCTCGACGGCCAGTTGTTCGTGACCGGCTCGATGAACCTGGACGAGCGCTCCAAACTGCAGAACACCGAGATTGCCGTTTTGGTGCGCAGCCGCGAGCTCTCCCGCCAAGCCACCGACATGATTGAACGCGGCCTGCAATCGGGCGCCTGGCATGTGGTGTTGCAGGATGGAAGGCTGGTGTGGAAGGCACCCCAGGGTAGCCAGTTGCAAGACGAAACCACGGAGCCCGATACCAGCCTGCCGCTGCGGCTGATGCTCAAGATCATCAGCCCGTTTACACCGGATTCGATGCTGTAAGAACGTGTTTACGATCTCCTCGCGCCGCGACAGTGGCTTTGCGGGGCGCCCG
>NZ_JBEBNZ010000060.1:0-6225 GCF_040396735.1 Comamonas odontotermitis | reverse complement strand
TGCTCAACGTCATCCACGGCGGCGAGGACGTGGTCAACGCCATCTGCGACCACCCGGACATCAAGGCCATCAGCTTTGTCGGCTCCACCAAGGTCGGCACCCACGTCTACAACCGAGCCAGCCTGGCCGGCAAGCGCGTGCAGTGCATGATGGGTGCCAAGAACCACGCCATCGTCATGCCTGACGCGAACAAGGAGCAGACCCTCAACGCCGTGCTGGGCGCCGCTTTCGGTGCCGCAGGCCAGCGCTGCATGGCGCTGTCGGTGGCCGTGCTGGTGGGTGATGCACAGAAGTGGATTCCCGAGCTGGTGGAAAAATCCAAGACCCTCAAGGTGAGCGGCGGCACCGAGCCCGGCACCGACGTCGGCCCGCTGGTGAGCTGCGCCGCCCTCTCGCGCGTGGAAGGCCTGATCGAGCGCGGCCTGGCCGATGGCGCCAAACTGGAGCTCGACGGCCGCAAGCCCCAGGTGGCAGGCTACGAAAAAGGCAATTTTGTCGGCCCCACGGTGTTCTCGGGCGTCAAGCCCGGCATGAGCATCTACGAGCAGGAAATCTTCGGCCCCGTGCTGTGTCTGGTCGCTGCCGAGGACATCGATCAGGCCATCGAGTTCATCAACGCCAACCCCAATGGCAACGGCACAGCCATCTTCACGCAATCGGGCGCCGCAGCGCGCAAGTTCGAGGAAGACATTGACGTTGGTCAGGTTGGCATCAATGTGCCGATTCCCGTGCCCGTACCGCTCTTCTCGTTCACCGGCAGCCGCGCCTCCAAGCTGGGCGATCTGGGCCCCTACGGCAAGCAAGTCGTCATGTTCTACACCCAGACCAAGACGGTGACGGCCCGCTGGTTTGACGACAGCACCACCAGCCAGGGCGTCAACACCACGATCAGCCTGAAATAACCTGCCGGGACGAGGCGAACCAGAAAACACGCAGATGGCAAGGCCCCGGCCAGCCTTCTGCGCAATTCCAGTGCGTTTTTGCTGCGATGATGCACGGCATGGCTTTCATCCCCCCATTCCGCTCTGAAGGGCGCGGTACGGCAAGTGCCGCGCCTCGTTCAGATAAAAACCATTGGTTTGCGCCCGCCTGTCAAGCGCTATCAGCTATTGTTTTTGCAGCAAGCACCGGGCTCGCGCAGGCCCAGGCAGGCGCTGCCTGCGTGCCCGGCGGCACGGTGGAGCAGACCAATGCCTGCGCCGTGCAGGCCTTTCAGCAAGCCGATACCGACAACAACATCCTGTATGGCGATGTGATGCGCATCCTCTCTGCCCACGAGCGCCCTGCCCTGCGCCGCGACCAGAACGACTGGACCCGCCAGCGCGCCGCCACCTGCAAAAAGCAGGAAGCCGCGCACGAGGCCAAGCCCGACTGGAGCCGCCGCTACCATGAATGCCTGGTGGCCGAAACCAGCAAGCGCAAGAAGGAGCTGATGGTCTGGCTGCACGAAGGCCCGCCAGCGGGCGCAGTACAAAAACCATAGCAGTCACCGCTTTCCCACCAAGCGTCAGAGGCCCAAATGCCATAACACCCGAATACGGTGAACCGATAAGAACAAGGAGACACGACCATGGATTTCGAGCTATCAGAAGACCAGCGCGCCTTTGCCGACACCGCGCGCCAGTTCGCGCAGACCGAGCTGGCTCCGCACGCTGCCGAATGGGACCGCGACGCCGTCTTTCCCCGCGATGCCATCCGCCGCGCAGGCGAGCTGGGCTTTTGCGGCCTGTACGCGCCCGAAAGTGCGGGCGGCCTTGCCCTGCCACGGCTCGATGCCACCCTGGTGTTTGAGGAACTGGCCGCCGTCGATCCATCGACCACCGCCTTCATCACCATCCACAACATGGCCACCTGGATGCTAGGCACCTGGGCGACTGACGCCGTGCGCACCGAATGGGGCGAGGCGCTCACCAGCGGCCAAAAGCTCGCCAGCTACTGCCTGACCGAGCCCGGCGCGGGCTCGGACGCCGCCTCGCTCAAGACCCGGGCCGAGCTGGTGGGCAACGAATACATCATCAACGGCAGCAAGGCCTTCATCAGCGGCGCGGGTGCAACCGATGTGCTGGTGCTGATGGCGCGCTCGGGAGATGCCCAATCGGGCGCCTCGGGCATCAGCGCCTTTGCGGTGCCCGCCCAGGCCCAAGGCGTGAGTTACGGCAAGAAAGAAGAAAAAATGGGCTGGAACAGCCAGCCCACCCGCGTCATCAACTTCGACAACGTGCGCATTCCGGCCCACAACCTGCTGGGCCGCGAGGGCGAAGGCTTCAAGATCGCGATGAAGGGGCTGGACGGCGGCCGCATCAACATCGCCACCTGCTCGGTGGGCGCTGCCCAGGGCGCGCTCACCCAGGCCCAAAGCTACATGCAGGAGCGCAAACAGTTCGGCAAGCCGATTGCCAGCTTTCAGGCGCTGCAGTTCAAGCTGGCCGACATGGCCACCGAACTGGTCGCCGCGCGCCAGATGGTGCGCCTGGCTGCCAGCAAGCTCGATGCCGGCGCGCGCGACGCCTCCACCTACTGCGCCATGGCCAAGCGTTTTGCCACGGATGTGGGCTTCAATGTCTGCAACGACGCCCTGCAACTGCACGGCGGCTACGGCTACCTGAACGACTTTCCGCTGGAGCGCCTGGTGCGCGACGCACGCGTACACCAGATCCTGGAAGGCACCAACGAAATCATGCGGGTCATCATTGCGCGGCGTATGCTCGATGGGGACGCGCCCGAGGCAATCCGCTGACCATGATGCGTATCAAGAAAATCGGTGAATTCGTTGGGCAACATACGCCATACCAGCTGAATCTGAATGACGCTCGCTGGCCATACGCCAAGGATTGATGCCCATGCCCGCCCGCCCCATCTCCCCCGAAACCCTGCAGCTCATTGACACCGTGCGCGATGCGCTTGCCGGCTGCGCCGATGTGGAAGAGAAAACCATGTTTGGCTGCCATGTGTTCATGGTGGGCGGCAAGATGTGCCTGGGCGTGGAAAACGACGAGCTGCTGGTACGCCTGCCGCCGCAGATCCATGCCCAGGTGGCAGAAACGGCAGGCGTGCGACCGCTGTCGCCACGCGGGGGCATGCAAGGCTACTTTCTGGTGGGGCCAAGCGCTTACGCCACACGCGAAGCCTGGCAGCACTGGATTGACGGCGCCCTTGCCTTCAACCCGCTGGCCAGGGCCACGCCCAAGAAAAAGCCCAAGGCAGCCGCAGAAAGCGCTGATCCTGACCCGAAGGACCCGAAAAAACAAAAGCGCACCGCGGCCCCCGCACGCAAGCGCCACAGTGTGTTTGACAGCGACCTGTGAGCCAACCCGCGCAGCCTTTCACCAACCAGCCATCACCCAACGGAGCCCTGCATGCCCATCCGTATCGTTCAGCTAGGCAGCCCCCGCGCACAGAGCGAGGGCCTGCGCATTGGCACCGTGCGCCGCCCGCCGCGTGGCGTGCCCAAGGCAGAGTTTGCCAGCCGCAACTACTACGACGTCTGGTACCCCGAACTCTCGCCCGAGCCTGAAACCATGCAGGTGGCGCTGGAATCGCACCGCCTGGCTGACCATGGCGACACCGCACAGGCCGACAAGCTCTGGAAGAGCTTCGATAAAACATTCAGAAAGCAGCTGGCCGAGGCACCTGCCGCCCGCACGCTCGATCTGCTGGCCGCGCTGTCGCACCAAACCAATTTCGCCATTGGCTGCTACTGCGACAACGAAGCGCGCTGCCACCGCAGCATCCTGCGCAGCCTGCTGCAGGACCGGGGTGCGGCGGTTGCTCCGTAAACCCGGTAATTCATAAATAAATTGGCCTGCAGCGCTTGATTGGAGAGCGCCATTAGCTATCAAATGAATAGTTACATAACCCGCTGACAACACCATCAACACAGATATTCAAGGAGACAGACATGGCAAATATCGGATTCATCGGCCTGGGCAACATGGGCGCGCCCATGGCCATCAACCTGGCCAAGGCAGGCCACAGCGTCAAGGCATTCGACCTGAGCCAGGAGGCGGTTGCCAAGGTGGTGGCAGGCGGCGGTGCAGCGGCCTCCAGCGCGCAAGACGCCGCGCAAGGCGCGGAGATCATCGTCACCATGCTGCCCGCCAGCCAGCATGTGGAAGGGCTCTTTCTGGGAAGCACCGCGAACGGTGCCAGCCAGCCCGGCCTGTTGCAACACATCGCCAAAGGCGCACTCATCATCGACAGCTCCACCATCGCTGCCGCCACCAGCCAGAAAGTGGCCAAGGCGGCCGAGGCCAGCGGCATTGGCTTCATTGATGCGCCGGTCTCTGGCGGCACCGGCGGCGCCATTGCCGGCACCCTCACCTTCATGGTGGGCGGCAGCGCGGCCCACCTGGAGCGCGCCCGCCCCCTGCTCGAGAAAATGGGCAAGAACATCTTCCACGCCGGAGACGTGGGCGCGGGCCAGACCGCCAAGATCTGCAACAACATGCTGCTGGGCATACTGATGATCGGCACCAGCGAAGCCATCGCCCTGGGCGTGGCCAACGGGCTCGATCCCAAGGTGCTCTCCGAAATCATGCGCCGCAGCTCTGGCGGCAATTGGGCGCTGGAGGTCTACAACCCCTGCCCCGGCGTGCAGGAAGCCAGTGCCGCCACCCGTGGCTATACCGGCGGCTTTGGCACCGACCTGATGCTCAAGGACCTGGGTCTGGCCCAGGAAAGCGCCATGACGGTCAAGGCCAGCACTCCGCTGGGCGGCATGGCCCGCCAGCTGTACGCGGCCCACAGCATCGCCGGGCACGGCGGAGAAGACTTCTCCAGCGTCATCAAGATGCTGCAGAGGCAAGGCTGACGAAGCCGCTTCTTCCTTCAGCCCTTTACTGCCTTCAGGCTGTAAATAGGCCACAACGCAGGCTGCAGGTCCCGGCCCCGCCCAGGGCCTGCAGCCCGAAGACCGAGTGCACCCGTGCTCCGCGCATCTACAGCATTGCACCTCCCCGCCCCTGTGCCCTTTTTGCCTTTATTGGCTATGCTGTAGGCAACGGCCCTTTTTGCATAGCATTGCGGCCTTCGCAGTTGACTGATTCATTGAACTTTTGATTGAATTCCTCACCGGGCAAGCTCACCATGCAATACACCATCCACCACCACGAAGCCGACGCCAAAGGCGCATTCTTTGTCGACAGAGCCGGCCAGCGCATCGCCGAGATGACCTACAGCCGCACCAATGCAACCATGGTCATCATCGACCACACCGAAGTGGACGAATCGCTGCGTGGCGAAGGCGTAGGCCGCCAGCTGCTCGATGCACTGGTGGCTTGGGCGCGCGAAACCGGCACCAAGGTGCTGCCGCTGTGCCCCTTTGCCAAGGCACAGTTTGGCAAGGACGCATCGATACGCGACGTGCTGGTGTGATCGGCTTGCGGAGTTCAAGGTCTGAATAGCATCCAGCGCTTATCTATTGCGCGTTGAATGCTATTGTTTTTAATGCGCTCCGCATCGTGGAATCAATATTCCAGGTCTTTATTCCAGCCCGATGCTCTGCACAATCGCGCCCTCTTCGGCGAAGGCCTTCTTCGCAAAGGCGCTGTAATCCTGGGCATTGCGGTACTCCAGCCTCACACCATAGTTTGCGGCTGCCTGCTGAAAGGCGGGGTCATCCATCGCAGATTTCACGGCGGCTTCGAGCTTGCGCACAATCTCCGGCGGCAAACCCTTGGGCCCGGCAATGCCCAATGGCGATGGCGTCACCACGTCATACCCCTGCTCACGGAAGGTCGGCACATTGGCAAAGGCTGGCGGGCGCGTTTCTGACGCAATGGCCAGCGCGCGCAGCTTGCCTGACTGCATATGCGGCAGCACCGTATTGCCAAACACCCCCGTCTTGGTGTGGCCTGCAATCAAGGCATTCACCGCCTCGGCATCGCCTTTGTACGGCACGTGGGTGAACTGCACACCCGCCTTCTTCTCCAGCAAGGCCATCAACACATGGTTGGCCGAAAACTTGCCGGGCGTGCCGTAATCCACCGAGCCGGGTTGCTTTTTGGACTGATCGACAATGTCTTTCACCGACTTGAACGGCGAATCCTGCGCCACGGCCAGCAGAAAGTCGTACGACATATAGGCCGCCACATAAGTCAGATCGGCAATCGGATCGTAGGCCACCTTCTGGATATGCGGCTGGCGAAAAATACCCACCGGGCTCAAGGTCAGCCGGTAGCCATCGGGCTTGGCATTCTTCATGTCCATCACCCCCATCGACGCCCC
>NZ_JBEBNZ010000059.1:0-6250 GCF_040396735.1 Comamonas odontotermitis | reverse complement strand
AATAGCCAACCGGCATTTGCATATGGCAATTGGTTCTGGAACTTTGTGTGTCCCACGCCAGTCAATTCAATTCCTTTGAACTTCAACATCAATCAGGCTGAACTTTCGCAACACCCCCTGCTCCTACACTGGCTCCCATTGATGACCGCTGCCGCTTGTAGCGCAGCGTTTTTTTATGTCCCCTGCCCCAACTAACTCTCAACGCTATACCGGCACCGCCATCGCACTGCACTGGATTCTGGCCCTGGCCCTGATAGGCATCTTTGCCTTTGGCCTGTACATGACCAGCCTGCCGTTCTCGCCCGCCCGGCTCAAATACTTCAACTGGCACAAATGGGCCGGCATGACGATCCTGGTCCTGTCGGCGCTACGCATTCTGTGGCGCATCACGCACCGCCCCCCCGCGCTGCCCGAGGCCGTCAGCCGCAGCATGCCCGCATGGCAGCACATCGCCCACCATGGCGTGCACCACCTGATGTATGTGCTGTTCTTCGCCATTCCGCTGGTTGGCTGGATCTACAGCTCTGCCGCCGGGTTCCCTATCGTCCTCTTTGGCGTGCTGCCCCTGCCTGATCTGGTGGGCAAGAGCCCCGAGCTGGCCGAGGCCCTCAAGCCCTGGCACGCTTACCTGGCCTACGCCTTGGCAGCCCTGGTGGTGCTGCATGTGGCAGCGCTCCTCAAGCACCAATTGATCGACCGCGACGGCCTGCTGGCCCGCATGCTGCCCGGCAAAGCCTGATATCCCCCATTTTCTGGAGTACGAACCCATGTCTTCCTTCTTCAAAACCACTCTGATCGCCACCGCCCTGGGCGCAGCGGCCTTCGCTGCCCCTGTATTTGCCCAGCAGGCCCTGGTGCCTGCGCAGAGCGCCGTCAATTTCGAAGCCAAACAGATGGGCGTGCCAATCAAGGGCCACTTCCAGAAGTTTGATGCCAAGATTGCGTTCGACGCAGCCAAGCCCGAAGCGAGCAAGATCCACTTCACGGTCGATACGGGCAGCGCCACCATGGGCGCCAAGGAAACGGACGCCGAGCTGCCCAAGGCAGAATGGTTCAACGTTGCAAAATTCCCGCAGGCCACGTTCGATTCCAGCGCCGTCAAGGCGCTGGGGGGCGGCAAGTTCCAGGTGGATGGCACGCTCTCCATCAAGGGCAACACCCAAAAGGTGAGCCTGCCTGTGACGCTGGCGCAATCGGGTGCTACCACCACGGCCACCGGCACCCTGCCGCTCAAGCGCCTGGCCTTCAAGATTGGCGATGGCGACTGGGCCGACACCTCCATGGTGGCCGATGAAGTGAACGTGCAGTTCAAACTGGCATTGACCGGCATCGGCAAGATTTAAACGAAATTGGCTGCTGGCGCTTCCCCATCAAGCGCCAGCAGCTCTCATTTTTGATATTCCATTCCAACAAGGAGTTTTCACCATGCGTACCACCGTTTTTGCCCTGGCCGCCGCCGCTCTGTTTGCTACCGCCGCACAGGCAGCGCCTGCTACCTACGCCATCGACCCGACCCACACCTTCGCCACGTTCGAGATAGACCATTTCGGCGCCTCCACCAACCGCGCCCGCTTCGACAAGAAGACCGGCTCGGTCGAGTTCGACAAGGAAGGCAAGAGCGGCAAGGTAGAAGTGGAACTGGACATGACTTCGGTCAACTCCGGCACGCCATCCTTCAACAAGCACCTGCAAAGCGCCGACATTTTTGACGCGGAGAAATTCCCCACCGCCAAGTTCGTGTCCGACAAGTTTGTGTTTGATGGCGACAAGCTCAAGGAAGTGACCGGCCAGTTGACCCTCAAGGGCAAGACCGCACCGATGACCATCAAGGCCAACAAGTTCACCTGCTACGAAAGCCCGATGCTGCAAAAGCGCGAAGTATGCGGCGGCGACTTTGAAGCCACCATCGACCGTACGCAGTGGGGCCTGGATTACGGTATCGCCTATGGCTTCCCCAAGAATGTGCGCCTGGTGCTGCAGATCGAAGCAGTGAAGCAATAAGCTCGTATTTCATATAAAAATAGCTGCCAGCGCTTGATAGACAAGCGCTGGCAGCTATTTTTTTGAGAGTGCGTTCCGCAATTGCAACCGCTCCGCCTCAGCCCGCATGCCCACGCAGCCCATTCCTGCCAGCGGGCGGGCTAAAATCAAGCCATCTGTCTGATTGCTATAAAACGGCATCCCCACCCGCGATGCCGTTTTCCATTGATAACACCATGAGCGAAACCAATTCCACAACGGTCTCCCAGCCGGGCCTCGACAGCCTCTCCAAGTCGTTTGAGCCTTCGTCCATCGAAGCCCACTGGGGCCCCGAGTGGGAAAAGCGCGGCTATGGCAACGCAGGCTACCGTGGCACCGGCCACCCGGACGCCCAGGCCACCGCCGAGCACAAGAACTTCGCCATCCAGCTGCCGCCCCCCAACGTGACCGGCACGCTGCACATGGGCCATGCGTTCAACCAGACCATCATGGACTCCCTCACGCGCTACCACCGCATGAAGGGCTACAACACCGCCTGGATTCCCGGCACCGACCACGCTGGCATCGCCACCCAGATCGTGGTGGAGCGCCAGTTGCAGGAACAAGGCCAAAGCCGCTACGACCTGGGCCGCCCCGACTTCGTCAAGAAAGTCTGGGAGTGGAAGGAAAAGAGCGGCAACACCATCACCACGCAGATGCGCCGCATGGGCGATACCGTGGACTGGAGCCGCGAGTACTTCACGATGGACGACAAGCTGTCCACCGTGGTGACCGACACCTTCGTCAAGCTTTATGAGCAGGGCCTGATCTACCGTGGCAAGCGCCTGGTGAACTGGGACCCGGTGCTGCAATCGGCCGTGTCGGACCTGGAAGTTGAAAACCAGGAAAAGGACGGCAGCCTCTGGCACATCGCCTACCCGCTCACCAGCGGCGAAGGCAACCTGGTGGTCGCCACCACCCGCCCCGAAACCATGCTGGGCGACGTGGCCGTGATGGTCCACCCCGAAGACGAGCGCTATCGTGCCCTGATCGGCCAGACCGTGACCCTGCCGCTGGTGGGCCGCCAGATCCCCATCATTGCCGATGAGTACGTCGACCGCGAGTTCGGCACCGGCGTGGTGAAGGTCACCCCTGCGCACGACCAGAACGACTACCAGGTGGGCCAGCGCCATGGCCTGCCCATGATCACGGTGCTGACGCTGACCGCCAAGATCAACGACGAGGCGCCCGAAAAATACCGCGGCATGGACCGCTTTGTAGCCCGCAAGGCCATCGTGGCCGACCTGGAGGCGCAAGGCCTGCTGGTGGAGACCAAGAAGCACAAGCTCATGGTGCCGATCTGCGACCGTACCGGCCAGGTGATCGAACCCATGCTGACCGACCAGTGGTTCATTGCCATGAGCAAGGTCAGCGACCAGGACCCCACGGGCAAGAGCATTGCACAAAAGGCCATCGACGCCGTGGCCTCGGGCCAGGTGGAGTTCGTGCCCGAAAACTGGGTCAACACCTACAACCAGTGGATGAACAACATCCAGGACTGGTGCATCTCGCGCCAGCTGTGGTGGGGCCACCAGATTCCGGCCTGGTACGACGAAGAAGGCAACATCTACGTTGCCAAGAGCGAGGCCGAAGCCCAGGCTCAGGCCGACAAGCTTGCGCCCGGCAAGAAACTGTCCCGCGACCCCGATGTGCTCGACACCTGGTACTCCTCGGCCATGGTGCCGTTCTCGACCATGGGCTGGCCTGCCCAGACCGACGCTGCCGACGACGACTACAACCTCTACCTGCCCTCTTCGGTGCTGGTGACCGGCTACGATATCATCTTCTTCTGGGTTGCCCGGATGATCATGATGACCACGCACTTCACCGGCCGTGTGCCGTTCAAGCACGTGTATATCCACGGCCTGGTGCGCGACGCGCAGGGCAAGAAAATGTCCAAGTCCGAAGGCAACGTGCTCGACCCGGTGGACCTGATCGACGGCATTGCGCTCGAGCCCCTGCTGGACAAGCGCACCGTCGGCCTGCGCCGCCCCGAGACTGCGCCTACCGTGCGCAAGAACACGCAAAAGGAATTCCCCGAAGGCATTCCCGCCTACGGCGCCGATGCGTTGCGCTTCACCTTCGCTGCGCTGGCGTCGCTCGGCCGCAGCATCAACTTCGACAGCAAGCGCTGCGAAGGCTACCGCAACTTCTGCAACAAGCTCTGGAACGCCTCGCGCTTCGTGCTGATGAACTGCGAAGGCCATGACTGCGGTCTGCTGGAACACACCAAGGAGCAATGCGCCACCGGTGAGTACCTGCAGTTCAGCCAGCCAGACCGCTGGATCGTCTCCCAGTTGCAGAAGGTCGAGGCCGAGGTGGCCAAGGGCTTTGCGGAGTTCCGCCTTGACAATGTGGCCAACACCATCTACGACTTCGTCTGGAACGAGTTCTGCGATTGGTACCTGGAAATCGCCAAGGTGCAGATCCAGACTGGCAACGAAGCTGCGCAGCGCGGCACGCGCCGTACGCTGATCCGCGTGCTCGAAGCGATCCTGCGCCTGGCGCACCCCATCATCCCGTTCGTGACGGAAGAGCTGTGGCAACAGGTGGCACCGGTGGCCGGCCTCAAGGGCGAATCCATCGCCATTGCGCGCTACCCCGAGGCCCAGCCCGAGAAGATCGACGAAGCCTCCATCGCCTACGTGGCCCGCATCAAGCAGATGGTGGACGCCTGCCGTGCGCTGCGCGGCGAGATGGGCGTCTCTCCAGCCCAGCGCGTGCCACTGCTGGCAACGGCAGGTTCGGCCGACGAGCTGCAATTCCTGCACAGCAATGCCCAGGTGCTCAAGAGCCTGGCCAAGCTCAGCGACGTCAAGGTCTTCGAAGACGAAGCCGCCTGGTCTGCCGAGGCGCAGAATGCGCCTGCCTCCGTGGTGGGCAATGCGCGCCTGGCACTGTTTGTCGAGATCGATGTGGCAGCCGAAAAAGCCCGTCTGACCAAGGAAATCACCCGCCTGGAAGCCGAAGTCTCCAGCTCGCAAAAGAAACTGGGCAACGAGGCTTTTGTCGCCAAGGCGCCGCCCGCGGTGCTGGAGCAGGAGCGCACGCGCGTGGCCGAAAAGAGCGCCACCCTCGCCAAACTGCAGGAGCAGCTGCAGCGCCTGGGCTGAAGCCCCGGCGTTGCCATGCGCAAATCGGCAGATAATGCGCCATGACGGTGCACAAAGGCGCAGCATGCTGCGCCTTTGTCACATCTGCCTTAGTAAACTGAGCACCTATGATCACTCCAACCCGTGTACGCAAAGCAGTTTTCCCGGTAGCTGGCCTGGGCACACGCTTCTTGCCTGCCACCAAGGCGTCCCCCAAGGAGATGCTCCCCGTCGTGGACAAGCCGCTGATCCAGTACGCCGTGGAAGAAGCCTATGAGGCCGGCATCCGCGACATGATCTTCGTCACCGGCCGCAGCAAGCGCGCGATCGAAGACCATTTCGACACCGCTTACGAACTGGAGAACGAACTGGAGCGAGCCGGCAAACAAGCCATGCTGGAGCTGGTGCGCAGCGTCAGCCCCGACGACATGAACTGCCTCTTCGTGCGCCAGCCGCGCTCGCTGGGCCTGGGCCACGCCGTGCTGTGCGCCGAGCCGCTGGTCGGCAACGAACCCTTTGCCGTACTGCTGGCCGACGATCTGATGACCGGCTCTACCGGCGGCCAAGGCGTGATGGCGCAGATGACGGCGGCGTTCCTCAAACAAGGTCGTTCGCTGCTGGCTGTGCAGGAAGTGCCCCTGGAACACACCAAGCGCTATGGCATCGTCAAGGGAGAGCCCGCAGGTGGCCCCTTGATGCGCATCGACGAGATCGTGGAGAAACCGGCGCCGGAAAAAGCGCCGTCGCGCATGGGGGTCGCAGGCCGCTATGTGCTGACCCCGGGTATTTTCGACCAGATCCGCAACCAGCCCCAGGGCGTGGGCGGCGAAATTCAATTGACCGATGCGATTGAACGCCTGATGGCGCACGAGACGGTGTACGCCTACCAGTACAGCGGCAAGCGCTACGACTGCGGCAGCAAGGAAGGCTTTCTGGAGGCAACGGTTGAGCTCGCGCTGCAGCATCCCGATGTGGGTGAAAGCTTCCGCCAGTACCTCAAGAACCTGAGCATCTGATCTGAGCTAGAACGTGTTTACGATCTAACAGGCACCGTCCGCCCCACCCGGGCTTGCGGATTGCCAATAGTGACCCGTCCTAGATTAGGTTGACACCTGGGACGGTAATTCAAGCCGGCGGAT
>NZ_JBEBNZ010000058.1:0-7009 GCF_040396735.1 Comamonas odontotermitis | reverse complement strand
CCTGTCACGCCGGGGGTCGCGGGTTCGAGTCCCGTCCACTCCGCCAGATTCCAAACCCTCTTGCTTTGTGCAAGAGGGTTTTTTGTTTGCATTCTTGCTTGTTCTCCGAACCGTTGGCGAAAGGCGCATACAAGTAAAAAATGCCTTCCTGGTGCGGGAAGGCATTTTGTTTTTGGGGTGTGGTGATTTTTACTTGGGGGCCAGGCGAATTGCACCATCCAGGCGGATTACTTCGCCATTGAGCATGTCATTTTCGATGATCTGCTTGACGAGCTTGGCATAGTCTTCTGGCTTGCCCAGGCGGCTGGGGAAGGGCACGCCGGCTGCCAGCGCGTCCTGCACTTCCTGGGGCATGCCAAACAACATGGGCGTGCCGAAGATGCCGGGCGCAATCGTCATGTTGCGGATACCGTTGCGGGCCAGGTCGCGAGCAATCGGCAGTGTCATGCCCACCACTCCGCCCTTGGATGCAGCATACGCTGCCTGGCCAATCTGGCCGTCATAGGCGGCCACGCTGGCCGTGGAGATCAGCACGCCGCGCTCACCAGTGGCTTCAGGCTCGTTCTTGCTCATGGCGGTGGCAGCCAGGCGGATCATGTTGAAGCTGCCGATGAGGTTGACAGTGATCGTCTTGCTGAACACGTCGAGCGAATGCGCACCGTTCTTGCCCACCGTTTTTTCCGCCGGAGCAATGCCCGCGCAATTGACGAGGCCAAAGAGCTTGCCCAGCGAGACGGCCTTGTCGACCACGGCCTGCGCCTGCTCGGCGTTGGAGACATCGCATTTGATGAAAGCGCCGCCCAGCTCCTTGGCGATGGCTTCGCCTTTGTCTGCATTCATGTCGGCGATGACGACGGTCGCGCCTTCCTTGGCCAGCATGCGCGCCGTGCCTTCGCCCAGGCCCGATGCGCCGCCGGTGACGATGAATACCTTGTTTGAAATCTGCATTGCCGTGTCTCCTTGTTGAGCAGATGGTGTCGATGGATCTCGGAATAGGTTCCCAGGCGCTTCGTAGTACGAGGGGCTTGCATATTCCAAGTTGACGTTAACGTCAATTGATCAGCATCTTACCTGAGGACGGGTGCTTTTCCAGTCGCAAAAAAAGCCCGTTCGCGGGCTTTTTGTGTCATGGCTGCGGCGCGCTGTCGCAGGAGGTCACTGGAAGCCAGCGCGGTCCAGCATCTGTTGCACCTTGCCCATGTTGGCGCCCACGGCGCTGATAGGAATGGTTTCGCTCTTGAATGGTTTGCCCTGGGTCATCGATTTGAGGGCAGGGTTGTCCACTTGCACGTTCTTGGCAGCAGGCCACTCGTTGTTGCCATTGGCAAAGTAGGTCTGTGCTTCGGGGCTGGCCAGGTATTCCAGGAACTTGACGGCATTGTCCTTGTTCTTGGTGTACTTGGCGATGGCGCCACCTGCAATGTTCAGGTGGGTGCCGTAGCTGTTCTGGTTGGGGAACACCACGCCCACCTTGTTGGCGACCGCCACATCCTCTGGGTTGTTGGAGCGCAGCATGCGCGCAAAGTAATAGCTGTTGGTGACGGCGATATCACATTCACCGGCCGCCACGGCCTTGATCTGGTCGGTGTCGCCACCCTTGGGTGGGCGCGCCAGGTTGTCCTTGACGCCCTGCAGCCATTGCTGGGCCTTTTGCTCGCCCATGTGCTCGGTCACGGCACCGAACATGCTCAGATTGTAGGGGTGAGAGCCCGAGCGGATGCAGATTTTGCCTTTGTTCTTGGGGTCAGCCAGGGCTTCGTAGGTGTCGACGTCTTCCTTCTTCACCTTGACCTTGTTGTAGGCGATCAAGCGGGCGCGGGTGGACAGGCCAAACCATGCAATGCCGCCATCCGCTTCAGGCTGGGCGCGCAGGTTGGCAGGGATGACTTCTTCGAGCTTTTGCGAGCGGATGGGCAGGAACAGGCCATCCTTTTCGCCACGGTACAGACGCGCAGCGTCCACCATCAGGATCACGTCGGCAGGCGATGCCGCGCCTTCGGCCTTGAGGCGGGCGATGATGCCTGCGTCGTCCGAATCCACACGGTTGATCTTGATGCCTGTAGTCTTGGTGAAGTTGGTGTACAACGCTTCGTCGGTCGAGTAATGGCGGGCCGAGTACAGGTTGACGACTTCTTCAGCATGGGCGGCAGCACCGGCGGAGACGAGGGCACATGCGAGTGCCAGGGCTTTGAGAGATTGCATACGGCAGATTGGGCCAGGAACAAAGATGCCCGATCTTAATTCAAACAAGAATTATTCCCAATTGTTTTTTGAATCTCAGTCGATGTGGCGCAAGTTGACCGGGGGGTGACAAGCTTTGTATGCACCTGGGACGGCATCTGGCAAAGCACTCCGGGTCTGCCTTGCGTTGCTAGGCTGCGGCCAAAAAAAAGCCCGGTGTGAACCGGGCTTTAAAAGGATCCATGAAACTAGGTTTCGAAAAGATCCAAGGAGACAACTGGGTGTGTTGAATTTCTCAACACAATGGTGCAATTCTAGGGTTAACCCTTTGCTCTGTCCAGCGCTCTTTCTGCTTTTTTACCAAACTGTAGGAGTTTGGCAACAAGAGGCGGAAAAAGCACGTGAATCCGTCGCTACGGGGTCACCAGGCAAGAATGGCGCCGAATTAACGCTTCTTGGCAGCGGTACCAACGTTGCCAGCAGCCTTCACCACATTGTTGGTGATGGTGTTGAAGTTGGTTTCAGCCACTTCGCCAGCTTGCTTGACAGCCTTTTGTACGCTGTCATAGGCGTTGTTGGCAGCAGCAACGGCGGTCTTCATCACAGCTACGGCGCTTTCAGAGCCAGCAGGTGCGTTCTTGGCGGCGGTGTCCACGAATTCGTTGAACTTGGCTTGGGCTTCGCCGGCTTGCGATTCGAAAGCCTTGCTGAATTCCAGGCTGGTGGCAGCAGCGATTTCGTACAGGTGACGACTGTAGGCAGCAGACTTTTCAGCCATGGGCTGCAGCAGGCCAGCTTGCACGCTGATCAGGTCTTGGGCGTTCTTGGCGTCCAGCACCGACTTGGCGTTGGTGGCTGCGTCGTTCAGGGCAGCGCGGGTGGCGGCAACATTCAGTTCCACCAGCTTTTCCACGCCTTCGAAGGCCTTGTTGGTCAGGCCAACGAGGGTTTCCAGGTTAGCTTTGTGTGCAGCCAGGATTTGATCAGGGGTCAATGCCATTTTCTTGCTCCGTTTAGTCAGTCAAACATTCAAGGTCAAGATCCGGATGCCGGTCTGCATCCGTGATCCTTGTGCATTGCGATCATTTTGCTGCACTGCACAATAATCGTTATTGTATGGATCTGGAACGCTTTTGCAAGTGTTTTTTGTGCACTGCAGCAACAAAGTGTTTTTTATTTGAATTCAAGCGGCTACCGGGCGGCAGACTGGTTGAAAAGGCAACCAGTTTGCCTGCGGCGTCCATGCCTGAAAAACCTCTTTCGGTGTTTTTCTGTATTTGTAGCGCTGCTTTGTTTCAGTGGTGTGGCAAACCGTGCGTTGTCCTGCGATTCACGCCCTGCGTGGTGACAGGTAGAGGCCTCTGTCGCTTTTACAATGCCAAGCGCCTTGAATACATTCCTGAACGGCCATGCCATGAGCGATACGCCAGCCACTGCCGCACCTCAGCGGCCACAGCCGCAGTTGCGCGGCACCTTTGCCCATTTTCAGCGCATCACCACCCGGTGGTCCGACAACGACGTGTATGGCCATGTCAACAATGTCGTCTATTACAGCTGGTTTGATGCAGCGGTGAATCGCTATCTGATCGAGCAGGGAGCGCTCGATATCCATGCGGGCGGGACGATTGGTCTGGTGATCGAGACCCATTGCAACTACTTTGCGCCGGTGGCCTTTCCGCAGGAGGTGGACGTGGGCATCCGGGTGGCCAGCGTGGGCCGCAGCAGTGTTCGCTACGAGGTGGGCATTTTTGTGGCGGGCCAGGAGGCCAGTGCGGCCTGCGGCCATTTTGTGCATGTGTATGTGGACCGCACCGAACGCAGGCCGGTGGCGCTGCCTGGCACCTTGCTCCGGGCGGTCACGGCCATTCAGCTGCAGGGATAGCTGCGGCGGCGTGCGCCTGCGCAATCGCCTACACTTGGCAGGTTGCGACCATATGAAAAGGCGCAGGGCATTGAGGCCATTCACCGGCTGCCGGTGGTGAGCGCCCCGCGCAGCCAACCAATGATTATCCAAAGTCTGCTGGACACCGACCTGTACAAGTTCACGATGATGCAGGTGGTGCTGCACCAGTTTCCGGGGGCGCAGGTGGAATACCGGTTCCGCTGCCGCAATCCGGGCGTGCAACTGGCGCCCTATGTGGACGAAATCCGCGCCGAGATCCGGGCCCTGTGCCAGCTGCAGTTCAGCGATGACGAGTTGGCCTACCTGCAGTCGATGCGCTTTCTCAAAAGCGATTTCATCGATTTTCTGCGGCTCTACCAACTGAACGAAAAATACATTACCGTCAGCCCCAAGCCCAATGGCGAGATCGACATCGCCATTCGCGGCCCCTGGCTGCATACGGTGCTGTTCGAGATTCCGGTGCTGGCCATTGTCAATGAGGTGTATTTTCGCCATACCCAGCCCCAGCCGGATTGGGAAGCGGGCCGCGAGCGCCTGGCAGCCAAGATTGCCGCCATGCATGCACCGGGGCTGGAAAAGCTCAAGATTGCCGACTACGGCACGCGCCGCCGCTTCAGCCGCCGCTGGCAGGAAGAGGTGCTGCGCTCGCTCGCTGGTGGCCTGGGCGTTGCCACCAAGACGCCGCGCGCCGGAGAGCGCCTGGGCCAGCTGGCGGGCACCAGCAATCTGCTGTTGGCCAAGGAGCTGGGGCTCACGCCGCTGGGCACCATGGCGCATGAGTATCTGCAGGCCTGTCAGTCGCTCGGGCCGCGTCTGCGCGAAAGCCAGATCTTCGGCTTTGAGATGTGGGCCAAGGAGTACCGGGGCGACCTGGGCATCGCGCTGTCGGACGTGTATGGCATGGACGCCTTCCTGCGCGACTTCGATCTGTATTTCTGCAAGCTGTTTGACGGCGCGCGCCATGACAGCGGCGATCCGTTCAGCTGGGGCGAGCGCCTGATTGCGCATTACAAGCAGCACAAGGTCGACCCGCTCACGAAGATTCTGATCTTCAGCGACGCCCTGACGATTCCGCGCACGATCGAGCTGTTCCAGCGCTTCCATGGCCGCTGCCAGCTGGCATTCGGCGTAGGCACCAATCTGACGAACGACCTGGGGTACGAGCCGCTGCAGATCGTCATCAAGATGACGGCTTGCAATGGCCAGCCGGTGGCCAAGATTTCGGATGCACCGGGCAAGGGCATGTGCGACGACGAGAAATACCTGGCCTACCTGCGCCAGGTGTTCAACCTGCCGCCAAACGATAACCAGCCGCCACAAGGTGTGTCTCCGGCGCCTGCACGGGCGGGCTGAGGGTTGATGAGCTTGGATGAGGGCGGCTCTGCGGGTTTGCCCCTGGCCGCGCAAGCAGGCAGAGGAAGCTGGTTTCATTAGAATCAGCTCTCGGAGCGCGCCCGGCATGCGCTGTCAGCTATTATTTTTATAAAAACAGATACAAGGAGTTCGGTATGGGACAAGGCACAGGCCCGAGGGGCTGGTGGCGCGGTGCGGCGGTCGCCATCGGGGCGGCTGTACCCGGGCTGGCGTCTGCGGCGGGTTTCAATGGTGCGGATCTGTCGGTGGCCTGGGGCATTCCGTTCGCGGGCATTTTGCTGTCGATTGCGCTGATGCCGCTGTTCCTGCCGCATTTCTGGCACCACCATTTCGGCAAGGTGGCCGCTGGCTGGGCGCTGGCGTTTCTGCTGCCTTTTGCAGCCGTCTTCGGCGTGAGCGCGGCGACCGGCAGCCTGGTGCACGCCCTGGTAGCCGAGTACATTCCCTTCGTGATCCTGCTGACGGCGCTGTTCACCGTCTCGGGTGGCATCTATATTCGCGGCAATCTGCATGGCACGCCCGCGCTCAATACCGCCATTCTGGCCATCGGCGCGGTGCTGGCGAGCTTCATGGGCACCACGGGCGCATCGATGCTGCTGATTCGCCCGCTGATCAGGGCCAATGATGCACGCAAGAGCTGTGCCCATGTGGTGGTGTTCTTCATCTTCATCGTCTCCAACGCGGGTGGCTCGCTCACGCCGCTGGGCGATCCGCCGCTGTTTCTGGGTTTTTTGAAGGGCGTGGACTTTTTCTGGACCGTGCGCCATATCTTTACCGAGACTCTGTTCCTGGTGGGTGCGTTGCTGGTGATCTTCTACCTGCTCGACAGTGCCAGATTCAAGGCCGAAGGGCCGGTGGCCCGGCCTGACCCGACGCCCGATACCGGCTCCATCGGCTTTGACGGCAAGATCAACTTCGTGCTGCTCGCCGTTGTCGTTGGCCTGGTGCTGATGAGCGGGTTCTGGAAGTCGGATGTGGGTTTTGCCATTGCAGGCGCCCATGTGGGCCTGCCCGGCCTGTTGCGCGATATAGGCTTGATCGTGGTGGCGGCGCTGTCCTTTGTGCTCACGCCCAAGGTGGTGCACCAGGCCAACCAGTTTGACTGGGGGCCGATGCAGGAGGTGGCCAAGCTGTTTGCCGGCATCTTCCTCACCATCGTCCCGGTCATCGCCATGCTGCAGGCGGGCGAGAGCGGGCCGTTTGGCGGTATCGTGCGCGCGGTGACGCGGCAGGACGGCACGCCTGACCCGGCGATGTACTTCTGGGCGACAGGCTTTCTGAGCAGCTTCCTCGACAATGCGCCAACCTACCTGGTGTTCTTCAACACGGCGGGGGGCGACCCTGCCACGCTGATGACGACCATGGGCTCCACCTTGGCGGCCATCTCGGCCGGTGCCGTCTTCATGGGCGCCAATACCTATATCGGTAATGCACCCAACTTGATGGTCAAGGCCATTGCCGAGAGCCGTGGCGTGCGCATGCCGAGCTTTTTTGGCTACATGGCCTGGTCGTGCAGCATTCTGGTGCCGCTTTTCATCGTCATGACATTCA
>NZ_JBEBNZ010000057.1:0-8038 GCF_040396735.1 Comamonas odontotermitis | reverse complement strand
TGAAACATCAGCGCAGGTAACTCCAAGGTATGTCCCTGATCCCCAATTTCGCCATGCTCGGCAGCGGCCCCTCGGTGCTGATGCTGCACGATGCCGACACCGATCACCTCGGCTTTGCCCCGCAGGTGGAGCTGCTGGCCAGCCAGGGCTACCGTGCCATTGCCTGGGACATGCCGGGCTACCACGGCAACCCGCCTCCCTACGGCGGCTACAGCCTGGCAGCGCTGGCAGCGACTGCCGACCGCCTGCTCGAAGCCATGAAAATCGGCCGCGCCCACATCGTGGGCCACGGCCTGGGGGCCATGGTGGCGGCGGAAATCGCCCTGCGCAACCCCACCCGCGTGCGCAGCCTGACCCTGGTGGCTGGCGGGCCGGCGCTGGGTGCTGGTGAACAGGAACACTGGGTGGCAACGCGCCAGCGCCTGCTGGCCGAATGCCAGCAACAGGCCTGCCCGGAGCCCGTGCAACTGCAGCACTTTGCCCAGCAGCTGGTGCAGCTGCAGGCAGGCCAGAATGCATTGCCCGAAGGGCTGCAGCTGGCGCGCCATGCGATCACACAGGTTCAGCCGCTTGCCTATGGCCGCGCCCTGGACATGCTGGCCGGCCCCAATACCCTGGCCGAGCGGTTGCCACACCTGGGCCAGCGCAGCCTGCTGGTGAGCGGCGCGCAGGACGTATGCATGCCGCCGCAGCGCATGCAAACCCTCGCCGACCTGCTGCCACACGCCGTACACCACAGCCTGCCCGGTGTCGGCCACTGGCCGCAGCTGGAGAGCCCGGACGCCTTCGAGGCCCTGCTGCTGGATTTTCTGGCCCAGCATCGCGCCACGGTGCATTGAGAAAACGCTGCGCGCAGCGCCCCTTCCCTTCGCGAAACACGTCCTGGTGCCTGACCATTGGCTTGGGCTGAATGTCGGATTTGCGGCACACTGGGCCAAAAAAATGGCATGCTACGGGGTCTGGCATGCAGCACAGCGGTATATGCGCCACTGTGGCAGCCCCCACGTTCAGCCTGGCGGCCCGATCCGCCGGCTCCCTGTTGCCATCTGGAAGGAAATTCCCGTGTCCCCCTCTTCCCCAAGCTTTGCGCTCACCCGTTCGAGCCACCCACGCAGCGCTGAAGACCGCGCCAAAATCCTGGAAAAGCCCGGATTTGGCCTGCATTTCACCGACCACATGGTGGCCGTGCGCTGGGAAAAGGACACCGGCTGGCACGACGCGCAGGTCATGCCCTACGGCCCGATTTCGCTGGACCCGGCTGCTGCCGTGCTGCACTACGGCCAGGAAATCTTTGAAGGCATCAAGGCCTACCGCCACGCCGATGGCTCGGTCTGGACCTTCCGCCCCACTGCCAACGCCGAGCGCATGCAGCGCTCTGCCCGTCGCCTGGCCCTGCCCGAGCTGCCGGTCGAAATCTTCGTGGAATCGCTCAAGCAGTTGATCGCCGTGGACCAGGAATGGGTTCCCGGCGGCGAAGAAGCCAGCCTGTACCTGCGCCCCTTCATCATCGGCGATGAAGTCTTCCTGGGCGTACGCAGCGCCCACAAGGCCAGCTACTACGTCATCGCCAGCCCCGCCGGCCCCTACTTTGCCAAGGGCGTGGCGCCCGTTGCCATCTGGCTGTCGACCGACTACGCGCGCGCTGCCAAGGGCGGCACGGGCGCTGCCAAGTGCGGCGGCAACTATGCCGCGTCGCTGCTGCCCCAGGAGCAGGCCTACGCCAATGGCTGCTCGCAGGTGCTGTTCCTCGACCCTGCCGAAGGCAAGTACCTCGAAGAACTGGGCGGCATGAACGTCTTCCTGGTGTACGGCAAGGAAAACAAGCTGGTGACGCCCGCACTGTCGGGCAGCATTCTGGAAGGCATCACGCGCGACTCCATCCTGCAACTGGCGCGCGACCGCGGCATGGTGGTAGAAGAGCGCAAGGTTTCGGCAGACGAGTGGAAGCAGGGCGTGGCCTCGGGCGACATCACCGAAATCTTTGCCTGCGGCACAGCGGCCGTCATCACACCGATTGGCCAGCTCAAAGGCAACGGCTTCTCGGTGGGCGACCTCAATGCACCGGCTGGCGAAATCACGCTGGCCCTGCGCAAGGAGCTGACCGACATCCAGTATGGCCGCGCTGCGGACCGCCACGGCTGGCTGGTTCGCCTCGCCTGATTCCCACCGCTCCAGCTAAAAGGCCGCACACTGTGCGGCCTTTTTCGCTCTACCAGGGGCTCAGGATGCGAATGCCGCCTGCCGGGCATCGGTGCCTTCAAAGCCGTAGAAGCCGAACGGCATGTCGGGCATGCGGCCGCTGATCAGCTCGGCCATGGCCTTGCCGCTGCCCGCGCCATGGGTCCAGCCCAGGGTGCCGTGGCCCGCGTTGATCCACAGCTTGCCCACCTTGGTGCGGCCAATGTAGGGAATGTTGGTGGGTGTTGCGGGGCGCAGGCCCGTCCAGAACTGCGGGTTGCCGCCTTGCTCGGGCAGACGGGTGTCGCACACGCCGGGCATCAACTCTTCGACGCGGCGCGCCAGCATATGGCACCGCGCCTTGGCCAGAGGGGAGTCCAGCGAGGTGTCGAAGCCATTGAGTTCGATGGTGCCCGCCACCCGCAACTGGTTGCCCAGGCGGCTCATGGCCAGCTTGTTGCCATCATCAATACAGCTGACGAAAGGCGCTGCCTCAGGCCGCAGGATCGGCAAGGTGGCGCTATACCCCTTGCCGGGATAGATGGCCACGTTCACGCCCACGGTGCGCAGCAGCGGCGCGGTGTAGCTGCCGCAGGCAACAATGACGGCATCGCCCTTCAACACCTGCTCTTGCGCATCAAAACCAGCTGCAATGCCCGAAGAATGCGCACGAACAGCTACGGATTCAATAGCTCCACCGGCCATGTTCAAGCGTTGGACGCTGTGGTTGTAGAGAAACTGGACGCCGCCCTGGGCGCA
The DNA here is from genome assembly GCF_040396735.1 of Comamonas odontotermitis. Lineage (GTDB taxonomy): Bacteria > Pseudomonadota > Gammaproteobacteria > Burkholderiales > Burkholderiaceae_C > Comamonas > Comamonas odontotermitis_C. The sequence goes on along the minus strand of NZ_JBEBNZ010000057.1, from coordinate 5,101 downwards.
CAGTTGGGCGAGCTTTTGCGTAAAGACGCGGGCGTCGCCGCTCTCGTCGCTTTCGGTGAAGGTGCCGCCCTTGATCTGCGCGGCATAGGGCTTGAAGGCGGGCTCGATCTGGAGGAACTCCTCGGTACTGACCATGCGGCGGTTCACGCCGTACTGGCGCATCAAGTCAACAGCCTGCTGCGCGTCTTCCACCGCCGCGTCGCTGGTGAAGAAGTGGGCAATGCCGCGTTCGAGGCGGTTGAACTGGATGCCGGTCTGCGCCACCACGTCTTTCAGCGCCGTGTGGCTGTAGGCGCCCAGCGCCACGATCTGCTGCACATTGCGGGCAAAGGAGCGGTCGTTGCACTCGGCGAGGAACTTGGTCAGCCAGCTCCACTGCTGCGGATCGACGTGCGGGCGCAGCAGCAGCGGCGCTTCCTTGTCGAACATCCACTTGAGCGCCTTCATCGGTGCGTGCTTGTTGGCCCAGGGCTCGCAATAGCTGACCGAGATCTGCGCCGCATTGGCATAGCTGGTCTCCAGCGCAGCATCGGGTTGGCGGTCCACCACGGTGACGTCGTGACCCAGTTGCAGCAGATGCCAGGCTGTGCTGGTGCCGATGATGCCGGCGCCGAGGATGATGATTTTCATGCCTTGCAGTGTCTGCCAGTTTGGCGGTTGCATAAAGTGCAATTAAACTTCTTCAAGAATCATCAGATTTACTAATACAAGCCCCTTGCTGCCATGAACAACCTGGACCCGATCGCGCTGGAATGCCTTGCCGCAGTGATTGAAGAGGGCGGCTTTGAAAAAGCAGCCACCCGCCTGAACGTGACGCAATCGGCCGTCTCGCAGCGCCTGCGTGCATTGGAGGCACAGGTGGGCTCGGTGCTGGTGGTGCGCAGCCGGCCGCTGCGGCCGACTGCGGCCGGACAGTTGCTGCTCAAGCACACCCAGCAGCTGCGCCTGCTGCGCACCGACCTGGAGCAGGAGCTGTACAGCCTGATGCCGCATTCTGCGCGCCGCACGGCGCATGATGAGGCCATCAGCATCGCCGTCAACGCCGACAGCATTGCCACCTGGGCCATCGATGCCCTGCAGGACATTGCCCTGCAGCAGTTGCCGCTGGAGATCATCACCGACGACCAGGACCACACGCTGGAGCTGCTGCGCACGGGTGAAGTGCTCGGCTGTGTCACCACCATGCCGCAGGCCCTGCGCGGCTGCCGCGTGGCGGCGCTGGGGGCCATGCACTACATGGCGGTGGCCGCCCCCGGTTTTGCCCAGCAGCACGTGCCCTCGGGACTGAACCGCAGCAATTTCAAGAACTTGCCGTTTCTCAGCTACAACCGCAAGGACGACATGCAGCGCGTGTTCGTCGCAAGAGCCATGGGCCTCAAGACGGTGGGCCTGCACCAGCTGTTCGTGCCCAACTCGGAAGCCCAGGTGCGCGCGGTGGCGGCCGGCTGGGGCATTGGCGTGGTGCCCGAGCTCCTGGCGCGGCCCTTTCTGGCGGACGGGCGGCTCGTCAACGTCGCCGAGTCGCAGGTGCTGCGAGTCGACCTGTACTGGCACTGCTGGAACCTGCAGTCCGCCCTGCTGAGCCAGTTGACGGATGCCATGCTGCGCACTGCCAAGGCCAGCCTGGCACCTGCCACCCCTGCGGCGCGGGCCACTGCTTCGACATGAAGCGCACCACCCTTTCCTGCCGCCCTTACCTCCTGCAATGGGCTGCCTCATGAAAATGACGATGGCAGAGGGCTAAAGAGAAAATGAGGAAGAAAGAAAAAAGCTGCTTGCATTCCGCGCACGGAATGCAAGCAGCTCCTGGAGTGCCGCTGGCATCTGTATTGCCAGCCGCCTCCCTCCCTTGCTAGCCTGATATGGCGTTGACGCATTGTCTGCGCCAAGTATTGCTATGGTGTGAATAGCAAATGACAGACCGGTCATAGTGGTAACCACCCCGGCCGGCGCGGCTGCGATCAGCGGATCAGCAGCACCGGAATCCTGCTTTGCGCCAGCACCTGCGTCGCCACCGAACCCATCACCAGCTTGGCCAGCGCGCCATGGCCGCGTGTACCCATGATCAGGAGGTCGTAGCCACCGCTATCGGCGGTCTCGGCAATGGTTTCGGCGATATGGCCGATCTTGCTCTCCAGCTGCGCATTGACCTTGTGCTGGTCCAGAAACTGGTGCACCGGGTTGAGCACCTTCTGCGCTTCCTCGGCGTAATAGTCGCTCACCAGTTCCTTGCCGAGCGCCTTGGCCGCGCGGGGGGGCAGCAGTGGCTGTACGGTAAGGGCGGTGTAACTGTGCGAAGCACCGAGCCACTCTGCGTGCGTAGCCAGGTAATCCAGCATCTTCTGGGTAAAGGGGCTGCCATCGACGGCCAATAGAATGCGCATATCTGAACTCCTGAAATAAGAACGTATTCACGCTCAAGAGGCATGCCAACCGGGCATACGCGGGAAACGCGTTCAAACCGCCCATGCACGCCACTGTAGGGGTTTGCTGCGCAAGAAGCGTTGACTTATGTCATGTCTTGACGCCTGAGCGCCACCAAAGTTCCGGTCACCGCTCTCAGACAGCCACCACGCAATGCGGGTTGAATGTCTCCTGTTCCCCTTTGCGGGCATAGCCCAGGGGGTTGGCCACCACGCGGCACTGCCAGGCCCTGCCGTCGGCATGCGTGCCGCTTGCCACATAATCGCTGGGCGCGTGCAGGTGGCCGTGGATCCACAGGTCTGCACTGGGCAGCAGGTCATCAAGCGCATTGCAAAAGCCGGCAGTGCCCGGGGTGAGGCCGTAGCGCGGATCGGCGCTTCTGAGGCTCGGAGCAAAGTGGGTGATGACAACGGTCTTGCCATCAAAGGGCTCGGCCAACGCCGCGCGCAGCCATGCCTGGCAGCGCAGGGCCTCTTCCCGCATCTCGGCGGCCAGAAAAGGCTGGCCATCCCGCATCATCTCCGCCTTGGTGAGATAGAAATTGGCCGCCTTGTAGGCTTTTTCGCGCTGCTTCATCAGCGCGCCCAGTTCGGTCACGCCGTTGTGCAGGGCAATGGCGTCGTAATCGGTCCACAAGGTGGTGCCGACAAAGCGCACACCCTCCATCACCACGGTTTCGCAGTCGAGCATCAGGATGCCCAGGCGGTTGCAACTGGCACGCAGCCGGGCACGGGCAGTATCAAAATCCTGCGCGTCGAATTCATGGTTGCCGGGCACCAGAATCACCGGCTCCGGCCAGTGCCCGCCAGCCTGCTGCGGGCTGAACTGGGCAAGGCCGAAGTCCTCGTCCGGCAGCATGGAGCCATTCTGGTACGAGCCGATATCGCCCGCCAGCACCAGCAGATTGGCGCCGGGCGCGGGCTGGGCGTGAAAATTCGGGTGGGTCTCCAGGTGCAGGTCGGAAAGAATTTGCAGGTGCATGGCCAAAGCCTACCATGCACTCCACTGGAGAGCACCCTCTCGCATTACAGCGGCAATTCCTGGTCGGGAAAAGCCGCACGGGCCGAACGCTCCAGTGCATGCAGCAGCCATTCCAGCGCCGAATGTGGAATGTGCCCCGCGCGGCTGGGCCAGAGCGCATCCACATGCACCGACTCCACCCGCAGCGGCAGCGGCTGAAAGGCGAGCTGATCCTCGATGCCCGTGGCAGGCACAAAGTGGCGCGGCAGCACGGTCAGCAGATCGGTGCGCGCCACCACGCGCGCGGCGGTGAAGTACTGGTTCACCGTCAGCACCACCCGGCGCTTGCGGCCGATGGACGCCAGCGCCTCGTCCAGAAAGCCGAATGGCTGGCCCGAGAAGCTGACCAGCATGTGCCGCGCATCGCAGTACCTGTCCAATGTGAGCAAGCTCTCACTCAGGGGATGGCCCTTGCGCATCACACACAGGTATTCGCCATCGTAGAGGCGCCGGCTCTCAAAATCGACCAAGGCGCCCGACTGCGCGCGCGCTGTCATCTCGGCCACCACGAAGGGAAAGTAACCGACGGCCAGATCGGCAGTCTCGTCGTCCAGCACCTCGCGCGGATCACGCGTAGTGAGTGGTTGCACATGCACGGAAACGCCCGGAGCCTCGGTTTCCAGAATGTGCATCAGGCTGGGCAGCAAGGTGGCTGCCGTCGCATCGGCCATGGCCACCACGAAGGCCTGGGTGGCCTTGGCAGCGTCAAAGCGCTCGGGGGCAAAGGTGTTCTGCAATCGTGCCAGCGATTCGCGCACCGCCGGCCACAGGGCCTGGGCCAGCGGCGTAGGCTCCACACCCTGGCCGCTGCGCACCAGCAGCTCATCACCCAGCGCCTCGCGCAGGCGGCGCATGGCGTTGCTCACGGCCGGCTGCGTGATGGCCAGCTTGTCGGCAGCGCGCGTCAGGCTGCGCTCCGTCATCACTTCGTCGAATACACGGAGCAGGTTCAGATCCAGGTGGCGAAATTGGTGTGCCTGCATGCGGCCCTCCTGCGCCAGCGAGGGGCCGGCAATACATCACTGACATGAATGATACAGATTCAAAATATAAATTTGAGAGACCCTGGGGTAAACCCTATACTTCATCCATCGCTTCAAAGAAGCATTGGAAAACAAAGACATCCATCATGACCAACAGTTTTGTACACACCGACATGGCTACCGAACACACGGGCGTTCTGCGTGTGGAAGCAGCTGCTGAGAATCTGAAATCCACCTTCAGCGGCAAGGGCGTAGGCCAGTCGCTGGTGCTGGCTGCCATCGTGGCCGCCGTGCTGGTGGGCGCCAACCGTCTGATCGACTCCGTCGCTGGCGGCAGCCACTGGATTGCTGGCTGGGCCCTGCTGTGGGCTGTGGCCTTCGTCGCCATCGCCCTGCTGGCCGCTCCTGCCCGCAACCTGAGCAGCAGCCTGCGTGCCCTCGGCACCACATGGTCGCAAGAGCACCGCCGCGCAGCAGAAGACGAAAAGACCTGGGAAGCTGCCCTGCGCGACAGCCGCGTCATGGCCGACCTGAACCGTGCAATGAGCGACGCCGCTGTGTCGTTCTACCACAAGAACTATTGAAAAAAACAGCCTCTGGCGTACACCCGATAAGCGCCAGCAGCTATCAAAATCATAAAAAGCCACGGCATGCCGTGGCTTTTTTCATGGACG
>NZ_JBEBNZ010000056.1:0-9463 GCF_040396735.1 Comamonas odontotermitis | reverse complement strand
CCTGCTGTGCAGGTGTCTGGCGCGGCCCGTGAGGAACCGCACAATGAGTGCAAAAACCGTTTCCCGTGCCTATGGAGAAGGCCGGGTCAAGGCCTTGCGCCGCATGAAGCAGCCGATGGCGCTGCTGATCGTGGCCGATGCCGCTCCTTTCAACCCTGTCGCCAAAGCCATGGCCCAGCGGCGTCTGTCCGGCGCTGCCGGCAAGCACATCCGAAGCCAGGGCGCGCAGCGCCGGGCCGACCGCATGGCATTGCAGCAGGTCATACGCAGGGGCAGTCATGATGACTGATTCCGCTTTCAAACCATCCGATGGCTTTGTCCTCTTGGGTACGCGAATGGTTGAACAATGGAAAACCTCTGCCAATGATGAGAACAAGAACATGAACGATTTGAGAACCCCGAGTGAGCTGCTCCTGCGCGAGCAGATGCATGAACGTCAACAAAACCTGCAGACCATTGCGGCGCAGCTGAAAACCGAATTGATCGGTATTGATGACGTGATCGACCGTGTCATTGGCGCCGTGCGCGCCTGGTACGTGATGCCGCAGCTCATTACCCGCCCCGTGATCGTGTGCCTGTGGGGCCTCACAGGCACAGGCAAGACCCAGCTGACCAGGCGCCTGGCGCAGCTTCTGGGTTTTTACGATCGCTTTGTCGAAGTGCAGATGGATGGCTTCAGCCAGAACAGCGGCAACTACGGCGCATCGACGATCTCCGGCACGCTCGAGAGTGCCGGCCTGGTCGAAGGCGTGCCGGGTATCCTGGTGCTCGACGAGTTCCAGCGCTACCGCACGGTGAGCAGCCGGGGTGAGGACAGCAAGGTCGAGCGGTACCAGGACGTGTGGGCGCTGCTGTCCGACGGCAAGCTGCCGCCTGCGCTGTCGGAGCTGCACAACATGGAGCGCAAGCTGGCCGATGCGCACTATGAGGCTGAGCGCGAAGGCGAGGATGACGAAGAGGAGCGACGCAAGAAGCAGAAGCTGCGCTACAAGATCGACGCCTGGGACGCGCAGGCGCTCAAGCGCAGCCTGAAGCTCGCCGAGCCGCTGATCGAGATCATGCAGTGGAGCAATGACTACATCCACCAGCTGCTGGTCAAGTTCCGCGAATCGCAGCAATCCTGGGAGACGGACTACAGCAAGCTCCTGGTGTTTGTCTGCGGCAACCTCGACGAGATGTACACCGAGACGGCCAGCCGCGTGGAAGACTGCGACACCGATGCCGACATCTTCCACCGGCTCACGAGCCGGCTGTCGTTGATCGATGTCAAGCGCGCGCTGGCCGAGCGCTTCAAACCCGAGCAGATCGCGCGGCTGGGCAACCACCATGTGATCTACCCATCGTTCAGTCGCGCCACCTATGAGCAGCTGATTGCCGCTACGGTGCGCAACTACGTGCAGGGCATTGCCGACAACTGTGGCCTGCATTTCGTGATCGGCAGCGATGTGCTGGCGCAGATCTACCAGAACGCGGTGTTCCCCACCCAGGGCACGCGTCCGCTGTTCTCGTCGGTGCACACGATCCTGTCGAGCTCGCTGGTCGATGCGGCGCTCTGGGCGCTGGAGCAGGGTGCGCAGGCAGGCCAGTCGCTGCAGGTGCACATGGCGCCTGATGCGGCGGAGCTGGTGGTGCAGATGCAGCTGCCATTGCATGAAGCCGCTGGCGGGCAGGTGCACAGCCAGCGCTTTGCCGTGCCGCTGGATCTGAACCGGATCAAGCAGCGCACCAGCGCAGATTTTCGCGCGCTGCTGGCGGTGCATGAGGCGGGGCATGGCCTGGTGTATGCGCTGCTGTTTGGCCGCGCGCCGCAGGAGCTCAAGATCAACATCGCCACGTTCGAAGGCGGCTACAACAGCTTTACCGAGCTGCAGGCCACCTCGCGCCGCAACAAGCTCGACATGGTGTGCGTGGGCCTGGCTGGCCGCGCTGCCGAGCGCCATGTGTTTGGCGAGGCCGCTTGCACCACCGGTGCCGAGCAGGACATCCGCCAGGCAACGGCCGACGCTGCGCGCTACCTGCGCCACCTGGGCTTTGGCGACCGCCTCTCGCGCACCGATGTGGCGGACGAATCCGGTGAGAACATGAACACCGAGGTGGAGCCGACCAACACCGCCATCGAAGCACTGCTGCAGGCGCAGATGCTGCGCGCCCAGCAACTGCTGGTGCAGCACAACGACTTGCTGGTGTCGATGACGGAAGTGCTGATGCGCGAGGGCCTGATCACCCCGGCAGCGATGGTGGCACTGTGCGCAGCCCAGGGCCAGCGTGTGGCGCTCACAGCGGCCAAGGGAGGCGATGGGCCAGAGCCCAAGCTGGTGCTGGAGCCCTATGCCAGCATGCTGGCAGCGCATACCCAGGGCGCTGCGTAAGCACATCGTGGTGCCAAGCGCGGCGCAGACCGCGCGGCAGGCCTTGGGTCACCAGCCTTTTGATACCTTCAAGCCACCCGCAAACTGCGGGTGGCTTTTTTCATGCGGCCCGCATGCCGCTGCAGGCGTGAGGCACGCGGCTTCATTGGGCGCTGTCGGCTCCTTTGCCGGTCAGCTGGCGCACGGTAAAGCCTTCTTTTTGCAGCAGCTGCAGCAGGTTGTTGTCTCCCACCATGTGCAGCAGGCCGACGGCGATGAAGAGCTTCGGGTGCTGGGCCACCAAGGGGGTAATGCGTTCTGCCATGCGCCGGTTGCGGTCGTCGAGCATGGCGGTCTTCATGCCCAGGTCGTCCATGCAGTTGCAGGTGCGCATCAGCGTCTCCAGGGCCGCGAGATCGCCGCTTTGCCAGTGGCGCACCAGGTCGCCGGTGATCTCGCGGCTCTTGCCGCTGCGGATGTCGTCCAGCACCTTGGTGATGTCGTCGGGCGTGGCCAGGTTGGCCAGCGAATCCTTGCCGCCCAGGCCCATGGCGTCGAGCTGCTCCTGCGCAGTTTCAAGCGCCAGGATCGGCCGGCCCCCAGCCTGCGCCATGGCTGCCAGGTTCAGATCGATGCCAAAGGCCATGCTGTAGCCATCGCGTGACACATCGGCCACGGCGAGCGCCAGTATCTTGGGGATGGTGGCCATGCCTTGCCAGCTGCTGCGCTCCACGCACAGCGTCTGGGCCATGGCATCCATGCGCGTGCGCAGCTGCGGGTTGTTGCGCATCACCAGTTGCTGCGCGTCGCTGTCGCGGGCCATGGCCTGCATCAAGGTCTGCAGGGTTTGAGGGTCCAACGGATTGAGTTCCAGCGCAATGGCGGGGGCTGTGCGCAGGGCCTGCGCGGTACGCGGGCCGGGGTAGATCCACGGTAGCTTGCCCAGGTGAATGGTGCCCAGCAGGTACGCCATGTGCTCGCCTTTGCGCAGTTCCCACAGAACGCCCTGGTCGGGGTGCGGGCGCTGTGCCTCGGCCTGGTAGTCGGCCGGGCTTGGCAATGTGGTTGGGGGGCACTGCAGGGGCGTTGCGGCGGTGTTGGTGCTGGCAGGTGATTGTGGAGCGCGGGCCTGTGCGCCGGGCGTGGCCAGCAGGGCGCCGCCTGCCAGCGCCAGGGCAGCTAGGGTGGCCTTGACGCCGGGTATCCGCAACGAAAATACTATGTTTTTAATAGCTGATGGCGCTTGACAGTATTGCGCCAGAGGCTGCTTTTTCTGCAAATTTCTCTCCCGGTAGTGGCAGAGCGCATTGTTGCCGCAAACCCAAAAAAAGCGAATGCCGGGCATTCGCTGTGTTGCGCCAAGGCAGCGGTGCCTTTACTGCGCCTGGATCTGGGCTTCCCGCACCACCTTGCCATTGGCTTCCCATTCCTTGCGGATCAGGGCCTGGAACTGGTCTGCGCCCATGGACAGCGGAATATTGTCGAGCGAGCGCAGTTTGTCCTGCACCTCGGAGTGGGCCAACTGGGCGTTGATGGTCTGGTTCAGGCGCTGCACCACGGCAGCGGGCGTGCCTGCCGGTGCGTAAAAGCCGAACAGCGAGGTGAGGTTGGCGCTTTGGTAGCCCAGCTCGCCAAGCGTGGGTACCTGCGCAAATGCCGCCGCGCGCTCGGGGCCGGTCACCGCCAGCACGCGCAGCTTGCCTTCGGCGATCAGCGCGTTGATGGGCGCATAGGGGTTGGCCACCAGCAGATCGAACTGGCCGCCTGCCGCGTCGGTGATGAGCTGGCTGCCGCCCTTGTAGGGCACATGCACGAGGTTGGCACCGGTCTGGCGGGTGAACTGCTCGATCATGATGTGGCCCAGCGTGCCGTAGCCGGAGCTGGCGATGGTCACGCCCTTGGCGCTGGCCTTGGCAGCAGCGAGCACGTCGGCAACGCTGCTGCCCTTGAAGGCCTTGGTGGCCAGCAGGTACACCGGCGCATACATGGTGGAGGCCACGGCGCTGATCTGCTTCATCGGGTCGTAGGCTACCTTCATCACGTGCGGCAGCAGGGTGAGGGTGCTGATGCCGGAAAAGGCCAGCGTATGGCCATCGGGGGCAGAGCGTGCGAGCGCATCCATGCCCATGCTGCCGCCCGCGCCGGGCTTGTTGTCCACGATGATGGAGGTTTGCAGCAACGGTGCCAGCAGGTCGGCAAACTGGCGTGCCACCACATCATTCACGCCACCGGCCGGGAAGGGCACGATGATACGGATGGGCTGGCCGCCGGGCCAGGGCTTGTCTGCAAAGCTGCTGCCGCAGGCAAGGCCGGCAGCCAGGGCGGCGCCGGTTTTCAGCCATTGGCGACGGGAGAATGGGGAAGTCATGGGCATCCAGGGAGTATGAAGGGCTCAGCGCACGGCCTGGGTGTCAAACCAGCGGCGCGCCAGGCGGTCCCAGAAACGGGCGCCCAGATCGAGGTTGTTGTCGTTGAAGTCGTAGCCAGGGTTGTGCAGGCCGACGCCGGGCTGGCCATCGGCGCCATTGCCGATCCAGCCATAGGCGCCGGGAACGGCTTCGAGCATGAAGCCGAAGTCTTCGGCGGTCATCGCGGGCAGCACATCGGTGTGCGCATGGGCGTCTCCCACCATCTCGCGCATCACCTCGCCCATGAAGATGGCTTCCTTCCTGTGGTTGGTGGTGTTGGGGTAGCCGGGTTTGATGATGACTTCGGCGCTGGCAAAGTGCGCCTCGGCCATGTGGCTGCTGATGCGGTGCAGGCCGTCGATCAGGAACTGTTGCGAGGCATTGGTGAGGTTGCGGCAGGTGCCGTAGATGCGCGCTTCGTCGGGGATGATGTTTTCCACCGTGCCCGACTCGATCTTGCCGATGGTGAGCACCGCGCTGTCCAGCGGATCGGTGCCGCGCGAGATGAGGGTCTGCAGCTGGCCGACGATGGCGCAGGCCACGGGAATCGGATCGATGGTGGTGTGGGGCAGGGCGGCATGGCCGCCACGGCCACGCACGATGATCTCGAACCGCAGCGCCGCTGCCATGATGGGGCCGACGCGCACGCCCATCTCGCCCTGCGGCAGTGCGGGCCAGTTGTGCAGCGCAAACACTGCCTGGCAGGGAAATTGGGTAAAGAGCCCGTCATTCATCATGGCGCGCGCCCCGGCACCGCCTTCTTCGGCGGGCTGGAAGATCAGGTGCACCGTGCCATCGAAATCGCGCTGGCGCGAGAGCAGCTCGGCCGCGCCCAGCAGCATGGTGGTGTGACCATCATGGCCGCAGGCATGCATGCGGCCTTCGTACTGGCTGATGTGGCCGAACTGGTTGGTTTCCTGCACGGGCAGGGCGTCCATGTCGGCGCGGATGCCGATGGCAGGCCCCGGGTTGGCGGCATCGCGCCCCTTGCCGTAAATGCTGGCAACGATGCCGGTGGTGCCCAGGCCCCGCGCCATGGGTATGCCCAGCGCCGTGAGGTAGGCCGCAATCTTGTCGGCTGTGCGGCTTTCTTCGTACTTCAGCTCCGGATGCATGTGCAGGTCGCGGCGGAATGCGGTGAGCTGGTTGATATTGGGTGCGTTGTCTTTGTCGAGGTACATGGCTCAATCTCCCGGGATCGATGAAGGCAGCCGGGCCGGTGGGGTTGCACCGATTATGCGGCTGCCAAAACTACTTCGGCTTATATGGTTAGGCCCATCATTGTCGCCCGCAGGACGCGCCCGGCGCCGGTGCGGGCCATGGCGGGCTGCATCGGCATTCCATGGGAAGCAAAGCACGAGGTTGGGCCAGGCTCTGAATTTTTATCGAATTTATTTATTAAAGTATTTGTTATTCTGATAAAACCCTGTTCTGGTTCCGGATCCAATTCATTGAATGCTGTGCGGGAGATTGGCATGAAGGGTAGTTCGATCAGAAGCATAGGCCTGAGCGCGTTGATGCTCGTCGCCTCTTGCGCGTATGCGCAAAACAGCTATGCCCCGCAAAACGGTACCTGGGTCGTGAGCAGTGAGCTGGACGGCAAGCCGGGCCGCGGCCTTGCGCTGGATGTGCAGTTTGGCTCGATGGTGCTGCAGCTGTATGGGTACAACGCAGACGGCTCGCCCACGTTCCACATGGCCAGCGGCAATTTTCAGATGGTGGTGGGCATGCCCTTTGTCGCGCCTCTCAAGCGATACGCAGGGGGCCGGTACTTTGGCAGTGATGCACGCGATGCCCAAGAGCTGGATACGGCTGGCGATGTCACCGTCATTTTCGACAGCGCCACGACGGCAACCTTGACGCTGCCCGGCGAGCAGCCGGTGCGCATCGAGCGCCTTTACTTTGACAATCCGGTGATCCAGCCGGGGCAGCGCGCCACATTCCTTCTGGGCCATTCCTGGCAGCCGGATGCATCGGCGCTTGTGGCCAGCCTGGAAATGACTGGCGATGGCTCCGTCAGCTTTCAGTACCCGCGCTATGACCCGGATGCCAACAAATTCCTGACCATTCAATGGCCCTGCAAGGCAGAGCAGGCGCGGCAGACCCTGGTCTGCGAACGCCTGAGGGACGATGGCGAGGTTCTGGACCGCGTGGTGCTCAAGCGCTATCTCCATGAGCTGATCGGCGTGCTGGAGACCAATGATATGCGGGGCTCCAACCGTGGAGCAGAGGCTTTCAAGGGCCCTTTGCTGACCGTGCATGGCGGCAGCAACACGTTGCAAGCCCTGCCGCTGGACACAGCCACGCCGCCCGCAGGCGCGGTTGGGGCCGTGGTTCCCGACAGCGGCACATGGATGGTGACGGAAGAGAGCACCGGCCAGCCCGGCCGGGGGCTGAGCATCGACCCGCAAGGCGGGCAGGTGCTGGTGCAGGTGTTCAACTACGGCAGCGACGGGCAGCCGACCTTTCATATGGGCACAGGCCCGTACCAGCAGGGGGCAGCAACCGTGGCGCTCAGGCAATACCGAGGCGGACGCGCACTGGGCGGCGCCGCTGCATCGGGTACGGAAATGGGCGAGCCCCAGGCGATGGGCCTGCAATTCGATACGGCCACCAGCGGCTGGGTGCAGTTTCCGGGCGAAGCGGCAAAGCGCATCCATCGTTTTCAGTTTGGCGTGAACCATTGGTTTGTGGAGACCATGAGGCAGCCGTTGATGTATCTGGAAGGGGAGTGGTCTGCGGTATCGGCCGATCCCAACATGGCGCTGAGGGTGAAGCTCTCGCCGGTCAACTGGCAACCAGGGGTCAATCCGCCGACTTCGTACGAAAGCTGGTCCGAAATCGGCTCCAGTGAAAAAGTGAAGTGCTGGTACGAGCAAACTGCCGACGGCAATGTGCGCTGTAAGGTGACGGACAAGCGGCTGGGCAGCTATCCGGAGCTGGAATACCGCTTTGCGCTCAGCTACCGGGGGCGCAGCCTGGCCGCCGTGTACCGGCTGCTGAGTGACCAATCGCTGCTGCTGCTGGGGCAGGTGCCTTTGATCCGCACGAGCAATTTTTACACCGCATTTGACGAGGGCATTGGTTTACCCAGAACGCGCTGACACGGCGAGCCGCATGGAAGACGGGGATTTTGTATGAAGCGTTTGCGTAAACAGATTCTGCTGCTGCTGGGGGTTGCTGCAGGCATGGCTCCGGCGTGGGCCGCGCGTGATTTCACGCCACTGGCGGGCACATGGGTGATCGATGCCGAGCTGGATGGCAAGCCAGGGCGCGGTCTGGCGATTGACGTGCAGGGCAATACCGTGGTGCTGCAGGTCTACGGCTACGAGGCCAATGGTGCCGCCACCTTCTACATGGCTTCTGGCCAGATGGACGGAGACAGTGCAGTGCTGCCGTTGCAGAAGTTCAAGGGGGGAGTCGCCCTGGGCGGTGCGATGCAGGATGCCGTGCTTGCCGAAAATGTGGGCAATGTACGGCTGCAGTTTGCCAACGGCGTGCAGGGCAGCATCCAATTGCCTGGCGAACCTGCGTATGCCATGCGCCGCTTCATCTTCAACCCCCGTGGTGAACAGTCGGTCTCCCGGCGGCAGCGCTTTGCGCTGGCTGAACTCGATGCCGAGCGCCGTCCCGTTGGTTTGTGGAATCTGGAGGTCTATGGCTCGGGGCGCTTGATCTTGAAAGGGCAGGCTCCATCGGCATACTGGTACTTTGTATGCCAGCCAGCCGATGAACACAGCACCGTGGAGTGCAGTGGAGAGGCGCCAGCCGAGACACCCAAAAAAAAGGCTCGGCTGAGTTACCAGCAGCATCTGTATGACCTCAGCGCCTTGATGGAGGTCGAGGGTGAGCCCGCTCGCCGGATGGTTGGCGCTTACCAGGACACTGCGACACCGAGGTTGATGCCATCGAGTGCCGATCAGATATGGTTTTCGGGATTTCAGGGAGGTTATGGAGGGCAGCGCATTCCAGAGCCGGGTACCTGGATCGTGCGGGACGAAAAGACCGGCAAGCCCGGCCGAGGCTTCAGTCTGGATGTGCAATTTGACCAGGCACTGCTGCAGATCTTCAATTACCGGCCCGATGGCAGCGCCACCTTTCATATGGGCTTGGGCGAATATGCCAAATCGAAGGCACAGATTGCACTCAAGACCTACCAGGGGGGGCGCTACCTGGGAGGGCCGTGGCAATCGGCCACCGAGGCATCCGATGCAGGGTTGACGACCGTCAATTTTGATCGCATAGACAGCTACAAGAACATGAATGAAGGCTCGATTCGCCTGCCGCAGGAGCCGCTGCGCGTGATCGAGCGTTTTGAGCTGCAGCCAACGCGCCCCGATCTTGCCAGCCTGATGGGCGATTGGATCTTCACCGACAGAGATTCAGAGTTCTCTGTTGTGCTCAACAGGATCAACGGCAAGGTGCTGAGCAATGAGGCTGGAGATTTTCAATGCCAGTTCATCGAGTTGCTGACGGATACCGTGGTCGAGTGCAATAGCGTAGCGGCCACTGATAAGCGGGCCGTTCGTTTCAGCTTCCCTTTCAGCTACCGAGGGCGCAGCGTGGCCTCTGGCGGCATTGCCTTTCGAGTCCGTGACAGCTTTGGCAATCTCACAGGCGTGGGTCCACTCATCAAGCAGTAAACAGGTTCTAAGAACGTGTTTACGATCTCCTCGCGCCGCGACAGTGGCTTTGCGGGGCGCCCGG
>NZ_JBEBNZ010000055.1:0-10060 GCF_040396735.1 Comamonas odontotermitis | reverse complement strand
AAGAACGTGTTTACGATCTCCTCGCGCCGCGACAGTGGCTTTGCGGGGCGCCCGGCTAGGGATGGGATGCGAGGCGCAATACCGCAGCAATAGCCCCGCTATTGCGAGGATTTGCAACAACGCAGACCGCCCGCAAGGCCACTGTCCCTACGGGTTGGAGTGAAATCGGGCGATTTCTGCGCGCTGGCCCTTGCTTGCACCCCGGTGCAAGCTGCGGCCAAGCACTTCGAACTCATCCCGATTGCACTCCAACGCGGCTGCGTAGAGATCGTAAACACGTTCTAAGTCCTTGCAAAGCCATGAATATCGTCGGTATCGCCCTGCATGTGTGCGGTTTGTGGATTCTCTCCAGCCTGGACGCCAGCGGCAAGCTGCTGGTAATGGCGGGCGTGCCGGTGCTGATGGTGTCGTGGTTCCGCTATGTCGGCCACGTGGTGCTGATGGCCATTTTTGTGCTGCCCAGGCGCGGCCGCAGCCTGTTCAAAACCCAGTCGCTGCCGCGCCAGCTGCAGCGCGGGGTACTGATGATTGCCACCACCCTGCTGTTCTTCCATGTACTGAGCCTGGTGCCGCTGGCCGAGGGCACGGCGATGAACTTCATGGCGCCGCTGCTGGTGATGGTGCTCGCGCCGTGGCTGCTGGGCGAGCGGCCCCGCTGGCACCGCCTTGCAGGCGTGCTGCTGGGTTTTGTCGGCATGCTGATCGTGGTTCGGCCGGGCGGCCAGTTGTCGACCGAGGGTGCGGTCTGGGGCGCCATCACCGCCGCTACTTTTGCGCTCTTTCAGATCAGCACGCGCCGCGTGGCGGGCGATGACCCGCTGACCAGCAATTTCTACGGTGGCCTGCTAGGCGCCATCGTGCTGACGGCCCTGCTGCCGTTTTTCTGGAAGTGGCTCAATCTGAGCCCCTGGCAATGGGGGCTGCTGCTGTCGACGGGGCTCACCGGCTTTGCGGGCCATTGGTTGCAGATCACGGCCTACAGCAAGACCAGCGCCACCTTGCTGGCGCCCTTCAACTACCTGCAGATCGTCTCTGCGACCACCCTGGGCTGGCTGGTGTTTGGCCAGTTGCCGGGCGCAACCACAGCAGCGGGCATGGCGCTCATCTGCCTGGCGGGTCTGGCAGTGGTGCTGATCGAGCTGTGGCAACGGCGCCGCCGCGCAGACGCGGTTGCCTGATCTCGCAGGTGCGCCCACCTGATGTGTGTGAGTGGTTGCGGTAGCAGCCTGCACTGACACGCCGCTGACAGCCAATTCCAGCGCATTCCAGCCACTGCCAGCAAATGGCCCGCTGCGTGGTGGCCTGCCGCAAAGCCCCACTGATTTGTTGCGCCATCACCGACCCTTCACCGATGCAGAAGGCTGTCTTCACCATTGGTGCACCTAGGGAAAACCCATTCTCAAAACTGATAGCTGGAAGCGCCCTGCTGGTATGCAAATTACGCTATTTCCTGATTGAATAACGGGCAACAGACGGGGTGATTTTCCTTTGTCAGCCCTCCTACGATGTCAGACGACAATTAACAATTCACCGGCAATGCCTTACATTCGAGCGTGACCGTCGCGCAAGCGACAAAACAAAGAACTTCAGTCACTGAGACGACACGCCATGGACGATCCCATCCTCACGCAAGAAGAACGCGAAGCCATCAACACCGGTCGGTGGTTCCAGACGCTTTCACCCACCCTGCGCCACGACATCCTGCGCTGTGCGTATGTCAAGCGCTTCAAGGACGGCGCGCTGATTTTCTCGCGCGGCGATACGCCGGAGGAATGGGTATCGGTGGCGCGCGGCTCGGCCCGTGTGAGCTCTGCCTCGCTCACGGGCAAGCAGATCACACTCACCTATGTGGAGCCCGGCACCTGGTTTGGCGATGTGGGCCTGTTTGACGACGACAGCCGCACGCACGATGTGTACGCCCATGGCGAAACCACCCTGGTGTGCGTGAGCAAGGCCGATTTCCAGCGCATTCTGCAGACCCATGTGGAGTTTTACCAGGCGCTCTCGCGCATGCATGCGCGCCGCATCCGCAGCCTGTACTGCATGGTGGAAGACCTCAACACGCTGCCGCTGCGCGCGCGCCTTGCCAAGCAGTTGCTGCACCTCTCGCGCAGCTATGGCGTGCCCGGAAAGGAAAGCACCGAGACCCGCATCGGCCTGCAACTGGCGCAGGAAGAGCTGGCCCAGCTGCTGGGCGCGTCGCGCCAGCGCGTGAACCAGGAACTCAAGTCGATGGAGCGCGAATCGTCGATCCGCATCGAGCCCTCGGGCCTGATCGTGCGCGATACGGACGCACTGCGCCGGATTGCCGCTGCCGAATAGGCAGCGCAACTCCCGAAAAAAACAAAGCCTGATGGCCCTTGGTCATCAGGCTTTGTTGCGTTGGATAAGCACTCGTCTCTTTAAAAGACACCGTAGCGGTAGGCCACGTACAGCGCAGCCACCACACCGATCACTGCCAGAATCTGCATTGCCCGTCCCATGGCTGCTCCTTCCTGATATATGACTTGAATCAAGCCCGACCCAGCGCCACATCCACGCCCTTGTTGGCCAGGCTGTCGGCCCGCTCGTTGCCCGGGTCCCCGGCGTGGCCCCTGACCCAATGCCAGCTGATGCGGTGCGCCCCGCCGTGGACAAGCGCATCGAGGCGTTGCCACAGGTCGACATTTTTCACCGGTTCCTTGCTCGCGGTACGCCAGCCCTTGGCCTTCCACCCGGCAATCCATTCGGTGATGCCCTTGCGCACGTACTGGCTGTCCAGGTAGAGCGCCACGTCACAGGGGCGCTTCAGCGCTTCGAGCGCCTGTATGACGGCCATCAATTCCATGCGGTTGTTGGTGGTGTTCAACTCGCCGCCATACAGCTCTTTCTCTGCCTGGCCGGCGCGCAGCAGTGCGCCCCAGCCGCCAGGCCCGGGGTTGCCCTTGCAGGCACCGTCCGTATAAATCACAACTTGGTTCAAACCAGCTCCTTGGCGCATGCCACTGTCAGTGCGGCAACTATAAGCGGTTTTCAGGAGGGAATGGCGCCAGAGCTCGCTTCACAATTGATAGCTATCTGTGATTGACAGACAAGCGCCAGGGCGACAAAAGCGCTTAAACAGGCCTTTCCCAGCCATCTCCCTTCGGCTGGCTGGCGCCACCTGTGGCCCTTTTGTCCAACACGCCATCGCGCGCCGCCACCGGTCGGCCCACGGCAGCAGGCGCAGCCGCCTTCCAGGGCGCTGCCAGCATGTGCACGCCTGCGACTTTCTTCACCGCCTCCACAAAGTACACACCACCCAATATCGGCCATGCGCTGGCCCCTACGCTGTCCATCCAGTCCCAGCGGCGCAGCCAGGTATCGGTGCGCATGGCCGGGCGGTAGCAGCCAAAGCTGGCGGTCTGCAGTTCCAGATCGAGCAGCTTGAGCCAGTCACGCAGGCGGCCATAGCCGATCAGGCTGCGGTCGTCGGGCATGGGAGGGAGCTTTTGCAAGCCGGGAAGGCGGCGGCTCCAGGTGTGCATGCCCCACAGGCTTGCGGGGTTCACGCCGCTGATCAGCACCCGGCCCTCAGGCACCAGCACGCGGGCCACCTCGCGCAGCACGGCGTGCGGATCGGCGCTCAGCTCCAGCGTGTGGGGCAGCAGCACGAGGTCGAGCGAGTCATTGGGAAAGGGCAGCGCCTGTCCCGCGCACAACAGCACCGCGGTCTGTGATGGCACCGCAGCGTTCTCAGCCTGTACCGCCCCCGCGCCTTCCTCGAACGCCCCCGGCGCGGGCCCCGGATCAGCAGGCGCAGCCTGGGGACTTTGTAAACCCTGTGCAAAGCTGTTTACATTTACAGTTTGCAGCGTCTGCCATTGCGCCTGCTGCTCCGTGGACTCGAGCGCCAGCCAGCGATGGGGCATGCGATTGGCCCGCAGCCCCTGCAATGGGAAAAGCCCGATCTGCAGGCTGTGAAAGCCAAAGATGTCGGCCACCGCGTCGTCGTAACATGTTTGCTCCCAGGCCAGCATGTAGCGGCCCAACGGCATGTTCCACCAGTTTTGCGTGCCTATAATTTGTTCATTCATGCACTTGCACCCTTTGCCCGCCTTTACCGATAACTATATCTGGCTGCTGCACGACGGCAGACAGGCGCTGGTGGTCGACCCCGGGCAGGCCGCGCCCGTGATGGAGGCGTTGCAAGCGCTCGGGCTGCATCTGCAATCCATTGTAGTGACACACCACCATGGCGACCATGTGGGCGGCGTTGCCGAACTGCGCGAAGCCACCGGAGCGGCGGTGTACGGCCCGGCGCGCGAAGACATTCCCGCCCCCTACCACCCGTTGCGGGGCGGCGATACCTTGCCGCTATTGGGCCACACCTGGCAGGTGATCGATGTGCCCGGCCATACCGCCGGGCACATTGCTTATTACTGCCCCCTGGTGGAAGGCGAGGCTCCCCTGCCCGCCCCCGTTCTTTTCTGTGGCGATACCTTGTTTTCTGCAGGCTGCGGCCGCCTTTTCGAAGGCACCCCGGCGCAGATGCATGCATCGCTGTCTGCATTGGCAGCCCTGCCCCCCCATACCTTGGTGTGCGCTGCGCATGAATACACGCTCTCCAATCTGCGCTTTGCGCAGGCAGTGGAGCCAGACAACGCCGATATCGCCCGGTACACGGCGCACTGCGAAGCGCTGCGGGCACAGGGCACCCCCACCTTGCCTGCCCAGCTTGGCAACGAGCTGCGCATCAACCCATTTTTGCGCAGCGCAGTCCCCGCCGTGGCACGTGCTGCTCAGCAATTTGATCCATCCACCCCCAGCGGCGATTCCGTATCGGTACTGGCATCGCTGCGTCGCTGGAAGAACCAATTTTGAAGAATTACCTGCACCTGTGGAGCCTGAGCGCGCTCCTCGTTCTGACCGGCTGCGCCACTACCAGTCAACCAGAGGCCAACAAGAGCGAAGCGGAGGCGCAAAGCACCGCCAGCCATACTCCCAGCTACCCCAGGGGGCCGCTCAGCCCCATCAATTCCGCCAGCGTGCAGCGCAATGGCGTAGCCAATCTGGCCGTGCCCGATGACCTGTGGGACCGCATCCGCCGTGGCTTTGCCATGCCCGATCTGCAAAGCGACCTGGTGAGCAACCAGGAGCAGTGGTATGCAAGCCGGCCCGACTATATCCAGCGCATGACGCAGCGCTCCTCCAAGTACATGTTCCACATCGTCGAGGAGTTGGAGCGCCGTGGCATGCCGACCGAGCTGGCGCTGCTGCCCTACATCGAGAGCGCGTACAACCCGCAGGCGGTCTCCAGCGCCAAGGCCGCTGGCATGTGGCAGTTCATGCCTTCTACCGGCACGTATTTCGAGCTCAAGCAGAACATGTTCCGCGACGACCGGCGCGATGTGCTCGCATCGACACGCGCCGCGCTCGACTACCTGCAAAAGCTCTACAACATGTTTGGCGACTGGCACCTGGCCCTGGCCGCCTACAACTGGGGCGAAGGCAGCGTGGGCCGCGCGCTGGCACGCAACCAGAAGCAGGGCCTGGGCATGGGCTACACCGACCTGAACATGCCCGATGAAACGCGCAACTACGTGCCCAAGCTGCAGGCGGTCAAGAACATCATCGCCCGGCCGGAAAACTTCCAGACCGAGCTGCCGCTGATCGAGAACCACCCTTACTTCCAGGCTGTCACGCTGGACCGCGACATCGACACCGCACAGGTGGCCGAACTCGCCGGGGTGACCATGGATGAGCTCAAGTCGCTCAACCCCTCGTTCAACAAGCCCGTCATCTTCAAGGCCGGAACGCCCCAGGTGCTGCTGCCCTGGGACAACGCCAATGTCTTCCGCCGCAACCTGCAGGCCCATGAAAAAGGCCAGTACGCCAGCTGGACGGTCTGGACTGTGCCCAGCACCATGACCGTGGCCACCGCCGCAGGCATGGTCGGCATGAGCGAAGGCGACCTGCGCGCGGTCAACAACATTCCCCCGCGCATGATGGTCAAGGGCGGCTCGGCACTGATGGTGCCCCGATCGGCTGCCGTCAAGCAGGACGTCTCCAGCCATCTGGCCGATAACGCGCACATTGCCCTCACGCCCGAGATCGTGACGCGGCGCACCACCGTCAAGGCCCGCAAGCACGACAGCGTGACCGGCATCGCGCAGCGCTACAAGGTCACCGCCGCCCAGGTGGCGGACTGGAACGACGTGGGCGTGAAGGCCGCCTTCAAGGCGGGCCAGCAGGTGGTGTTGTACCTGCCGGTGCGCGTGGGCGCAGAGCGCCACGCGGGCAACCGCAACAACCATGCAGCCAGCCGCAGCAGCAAATCGAGCAAGGGCAGCTCTGCCCAAAAGGGCACGGCCCGCAACACGCCCACCAAGGCCGCGCCCTCCAAGCGCAGCACGGCCACGGCAAAGAAAAAACGCTGAGCCTCCGACAGGCCCGCCGCAAAGCGCCCTACGGGGCGCTTTTGTTTTTGGGGCATGCACCCACCCGCATTGCGGACAAGCGCACGCCGCTATCCTCCGTGGCATCGAAAGGATGAGCGATGCGCGAAGGTCTCGAAAAACTGCTGGCCAGCGGCCAGGACAACGCCCTGCTGCGCTTTGGCCTGGGCAACGCATTCCTGCGGGAAGAAAACCATGCCGCAGCCGCAGAACATCTGAGCCGGGCGGTGGAACACAACCCGCAATACTCTGCCGCCTGGAAGCTGCTGGGCAAGGCCTGGCTCGCACTGGGCGAGCGGGCAAAGGCGGAATCGGCCTGGCAGCAGGGCATGCAGGCGGCAGATGCCAATGGCGACGCACAGACCGCCAAGGAGATCACGGTCTTCCTCAAGCGCCTGCACAAGGAGCAGCCGCAGTAAGCGACCCCCATTAAACATTAAAAAAGCTGCTAGCGCTTATGCATCAAGCGCCAGCAGCTTTGTTTTTGATAGCAGACTGCGAATCAGCCCGTGGTGGTCAGTTGTCGATTGACGATTGACGATTGACGATTGACGATTGACGATTGTCAATTGTCCAGCTTGGGGTCGAGCGCGTCGCGCAGGCCGTCGCCCAGCAGGTTGAAGGCCAGCACGGTCACGAAAATGGCCAGGCTGGGGAAAAGCGCCACATGCGGGGCGTTGAGCATGTCGCTGCGCGCCTCGTTCAGCATGGCGCCCCACTCGGGCGTTGGCGGCTGGGCACCCATGCCCAGAAAGGACAGGCTGGCCGCCGTGATGATCGAGGTGCCGATGCGCATCGTCAGGTACACCACCACCGACGACACCGTGCCGGGCAGCAGGTGGCGCAGCATGATGACCCAGTCGGGCGCGCCGATGGAGCGCACCGCCTCGATATAGGTCTGCTGCTTGAGTGCCAGCACATTGCCGCGCACCAGGCGCGCAAAGGCCGGCACGCTGAACACGGCCACGGCCATGATGACGTTGATCATGCCGTTGCCGAGAATGGCCACAATGCCGATGGCCAGCAAAATGCCGGGAAAGGCGAACAGCACATCGGACATGCGCATGACGATGCGATCCCACCAGCCTTCGTAGTAGCCCGCCAGCAGGCCCAGCACGGCACCAATCACCGCGCCGATGGCCACCGACACAAAGCCTGCGGCCAGCGAGATGCGGGCCCCCACCAGAATGCGGCTGAAAATGTCGCGGCCCAGCGAATCCACGCCAAACCAGTGCTTGGCAGTCGGTGGCGAGTTGAGGGCGTCGTAGTCGAAGAAATTCTCGGCATCGAACGGCGCAAGCCACGGCGCCAGAATGGCCACCAGCACCAGCACGATGATGAAGGCCCCAGCCCACAGCGCCAGCTTCTGCCGCTTGAACTTGCGCCAGAACTCGGCCATGGGCGTGCGCATGCGCGTCGATGCGGCCAGGTTGGCGGGCAGCGTGGGCGTGGCAGCGGTGCCTGCAGGAGCGCTGGCCGGGGTTTGGGGAGCATTTGGAGTAGTCATGCCCATGCTCCTTACTTGTAGCGAATGGTGGGGTTGATCCATGCATACAGCAGGTCAACCACCAGATTGATCAGAATGAATTCCAGCGAGAACAGCAGCACCAGGGCCTGGATGATCGGGTAGTCGCGCATTTCGACCGCATCGACCAGCAGGCGGCCCATGCCGGGCCAGTTGAAGACCACCTCCACCACGATGGAGCCGCCCAGCAGAAAGCCGAACTGCAGGCCCATCATCGTGATGACCGGAATCATGGCATTGCGCAGGCCGTGCTTGATGACGACCACGGTCTCCTTCAGCCCCTTGGCGCGCGCCGTGCGCACGTAGTCTTCCTTGAGGATGTCGATGAACGAGCTGCGCGTGAAGCGCGCCATCACGGCGGCCACGGCAGCGCCCAGCGTGAGCGACGGCAGCACGTAGTGCTTCCAGGTATCGGCCCCCACCGTGGGCAGCCAGCCCAGGTTGACCGAGAAATACTGCATCAGCAGCATGCCCAGGGCGAATGACGGGAACGAGATGCCCGACACCGCCAGCGTCATGCCCAGGCGATCGGGCCACTTGTTGCGCCAGACCGCCGAGACGATGCCCAGGAACATGCCCAGCACCACCGACCATGCCATGGCCACCACGGTGAGCCAGAAGGTCGGGCCAAAGCGCTCGGCGATCTCCTGCGAGACCGGGCGCTTGGTGCGGACAGACTTGCCAAAATCGCCCTGCAACGCATTGCCGAAGAAACGGATGAACTGCTGGTGCAGGGGCAGATCGAGCCCCAGGTCCTTGCGGACGAGTTCAATCGTCTCGGGCCCGGCTTCGGGGCCTGCCGCCAGGCGCGCGGGGTCGCCAGGCAGCATGTGCACAAAACCGAACACCAGCACTGCCACGATGAGCAGCGTCGGTATCAGCCCCAGCAAGCGTTTGAGCAGGTAGCGATGCATGGATTACTTCAGGTCCAGGTCAACAAAGTTGAAGTTGCCGTCAGGAATCACGTAGAAGCCGGACAGGTTCTTGGCGCGCACGGACACCAGCTGCTCGGTGTTCAGGAAGATCCAGGGTGCGTCCTTCCAGATCTTCTGCTGGGCATCGGCGTAGATCTTGCCGCGCGCAGCCGTGTCGGTGGTCACCAGCGCCTTGGCGATGTCGGCATTGACTTCGGGGTTGCTGTAGTAGGCGGTGTTGAAGCCCTTGGGAGGTGCGCTCTCACCCGCCAGCAGCGGGCGCATGGCCCAGTCGGCTTCACCGGTGGACGACGACCAGCCCACGTAGTACATGCGCACGCCCGCCTTGGCAGGGTCCTGCACCGATTCCACCTCGGCCACGCGCTGGCCTGCTTCCAGGGCGCGCACGGTCACCTTCACGCCGACCTGGGCGAGCTGCTGCTGCGCAAACTGGATCACCTTCTGGGCGGTGGAGTGGTTGTAGGCCGACCACAGCGTGCTCTCAAAGCCGTTGGGGTAGCCCGCTTCCTTCAGCAGGGCCTTGGCCTTGGCCGGGTCGTAGGGCCATGGGCCGAGCTTGGTGGCAAATTCCACGCCCTTGGGCAGCACGCCTTCGGCAGGGATGGCAGAGCCCGCAAACGCCACCTTGGACAGCGCTTCCTTGTTGATGGCGTAGTTCAGCGCCTCACGCACCTTGGGGTTGTCGAAAGGCTTCTGCGTCACATTCATCGAGATGTAGCGATGGATGATCGACGGCGCCTTGGTGATTTCGAGGCTTGGCTTCTTCTCGAGGTTGGCCACGGCTTCTGGCGGCACCGGGAAGGCGAAGTGCGCCTCGTTGGTCTGCATCATCGATGCACGGGTGTTGTTGTCCACCACCGGGCGCCAGGTGATCGTATCCACCTTGGGCAGGCCTTTTTGCCAGTAGCCGTCAAACTTGGCGACCTTCATGTAGTCGGAAGGCTTCCACTCGACGAACTTGAACGGGCCGGTGCCCACGGGGTGCTGCACGATCTCCTTGCCGTACTGCTTGAGCGCAGCGGGCGAGATGATCACGCCCGAGGGGTGGGCGAGCGAATTGACGAAAGGTGCAAACGGCTCCTTGAGCGTGAACTTCACCGTCAGATCGTCCACCACCTCGGTCTTGGCGATGTTCTTGTACAGGTTGTAGCGCTTGAGCTTGTTGTCCGGGTTGGTCACGCGGT
>NZ_JBEBNZ010000054.1:0-10083 GCF_040396735.1 Comamonas odontotermitis | reverse complement strand
TGGAGCAGTCGCGCCAGCAGATTGCGCTGCAGCAGCGCGAAGCCATTCCCACGCCATCGCTCAGTTACACCCGCGTCAACCACCGGCAGGATGGACGCTATGGGATTGTCGGCGTGTCGGTGGACATTCCACTGTTCGACCGCAAGCAGGGCGCCATCGACAAGGCGCGTGCCGACGAGATGCAGGCGCAGTACAAGCAGGAGGCCGCCGAGGTGGCGGCGCAGGCCGAGCTGCTGCGCAGTCTTCAGCAGCTGCGCATGGCCAATGAGGCGCTGGAAGCGTTTGAGTCATCGGCCATGTCACAGCTGGAGCAGTTGCGCCGCATGGCACAGGATTCGTACCAGCTGGGCAAGAGCAATGTGCTGGAATTGATCGATGTACTGGATACGCTGCGCGAGCGCTGCATGGACCATCTCGATCTCGTCAAGGACATGCTGGATGCCGAATGGCGTGTGCGGGTGGCCAGTGGCAATGTGCCGCAACTGCTGCCTTGAGTCCACCCAGGCTTGGACGGGAGCGTTCATTCTTCATCCAGCCGGTCACAGGTATAGTTTCGCGTATGGGAGTCGCCAACAGCTTGTCCAACCACCGCTATCTGATCGTCGAAGACGACCCGCTGAACGCGGGCTTCATGGCAGATGGCCTGCGCCAGCAAGGCGCGCAGGTCTGCATATGCAATGAGGGCGTGCGTGGCCTGGCGCTGGCCGTGGGGCAGGAGTGGGATGCAATCGTGCTGGACCGCATGCTCCCTGGCGATTTTGACGGTCTCAAGATCGTGCAGGCCTTGCGTGCCATGGGAAAGCAGACGCCGGTGCTGGTGCTCAGCGCCCTGTCGTCGATCGATGAACGGGTGCGGGGCCTGAAGGCTGGCGGAGATGACTATCTGTCCAAGCCATTTGCGTTTTCCGAACTGGTGGCGCGCATCGAAGCCCTGATGCGCCGCTCGCAGACCGTTGAGAAGCCGCGCGAAATGCAGGTGGAGGACTTGCGCATCAACCTGATGACGCGCAGCGCCGAGCGCGGCGGACAGACCCTGGCGCTGCAGCCGCGCGAGTTTCGCCTGCTGGCCTATCTGATGCAGCATGCAGGCCAGATTGTCACGCGCACCATGTTGCTCGAATCGGTGTGGGACTACCATTTCGACCCGCAGACCAATGTGATCGACGTGCATATTAGCCGCCTGCGCGCCAAGGTGGACAAGGGGCATGCGCTGGCGCTGATCCATACCGTGCGAGGCGTAGGCTATTGCCTGACCACCGACCCGCGTGCACTGATGGCGCAGGGGCTGTGATGGCGCGGGTGCTGCCCTGGCGTTCGCTGGCCTTTCGCCTGGCACTGAGCTATGGATCGATGCTGGTGTTGACTGTGGCGGTCGTGCTGGCGGTGTTCTACGTCCAGATCGTGGGCGTGCTGCGCAACCGGCTGGACCAGTACGCCACGACCCAGCTCAAGCGCCTGCAGGACTATGCGGCTGTGCACGGTGTCAGCGCGCTGCATGGCGAAGTCGATCACCTGTTGCGCGATGGTATCAATACCGATACCGAAATCATCCTGCTGCTCACCCCCGAAGGCAAGACCATCATCGGCAACGCAGACATCGTGCCTGCGCGCCGGCTGACGCAGCTGGGCATGCGCGAGCTCACGGTACAGCGCATGGGACGCCAGGTGGTGGGGCGCGTGCAGGCGGTTTTGCTGCCTGATGGCAACTACCTGGTGGTGGGCAGCGACATGCAGGCGCAGGCCAGTATCGAAGACCTGTTTGCGCGTGCCAGTGGCCTGGTGGTGCTGATCGCGCTGTTGATGGCGGTGGTGGGGGCGGTCAGCTTTCGCCGCCTTGTCGATGCGCGCGCCTCGGGCATCCGCAGCACCATGGCACGCGTGGCAGCGGGGGACCTTGCGCAGCGCATTCCGGTGCAGCGGCAGGAAAAGGACGAGTTCGCACTGCTGAGCCGCGACATCAACAGCATGCTGGAGCGGCTGCAGCAACTGATGGACGGTGTGCGCCACGTCTCCAACACCATTGCGCACAACCTGCGCACGCCGATGACGCGCATTCTGCTGCGCCTGCGCGCGGCGGAGCATGCAGGCGAGGCAGACCAACGCGCCACCCTGCGCCTGGTGGCCGATGAGGTCGCGGAGCTGGGCGTGGTGTTCGACAAGCTGTTGGCAATTGCCGAGGTGGAAAGCGGCGCGCTGCGCCAGGCATTTACCGCTGTCGATGTGGCTGCGCTGCTGGTGGAGCTGCACGAACTGTACGAGCCCCTGGTGCAGGAGCAGGGTGGGAGCATGGCGCTGCAGCTGCCTGCCCCGGAGCCGCGTTCTCCGCAGAGCCAGCAAGGCCCGTGCCTTGCCCTGGGCGATACCAATCTGCTGGCCAGCGCCTTGGCCAATGTGGTGGAGAACGCCATCAAATATGGGGCCCGCGATGGTGCTGGCCCACGCATTGTGCTGCAGGCGCGCCGTGTACCCGCCGCCGATGACGAGGCTGCGGCGCGTGTGGAAATCGTGGTGCAGGACGATGGCTCGGGCGTGGCCGACGCCGATCTGCCCCAGCTGTCGCAGCGTTTTTTTCGGGCGCAGCAACAGCAACCCGGCACCGGTTTGGGCCTGGCGTCGGTGCAGGCTGTGGTGCGTCTGCATGGCGGGCAACTGCGGTTTTGCAATACGCGGCCGGGATTTGCGGTGCAGATTCTGCTGCCGGTAGCGTTGCATTCATCGCACAGCACCTTCTGAGGCCTGCGCTGCAGCGTGCACAATGCGGCCCATGCAACTGACAACCGAAGCCTTTCACAACCACCAGGTCGCCCCGGGCTGGCAGCCCGTGGTGGATGCCTTCTTTGCCAGCCCCAAGGGCCAGCAGCTCACGCAGTTTGTGCAGCAGCGTCTGGATGCGGGCGCGGTGATTTTCCCGCCGCAACCGCTGCGAGCGCTTGAGCTCACGCCGCCCGAGGAGGTGCGCGTGGTCATTCTGGGGCAGGACCCGTACCACGGCCGGGGGCAGGCTGAGGGGCTGGCCTTTTCAGTCGCGCCAGGCGTTCGCCTGCCGCCGTCGTTGCAGAACATCTTCAAGGAAATGCAGCGCGACCTGGGCGTGCCGTTTCCGCCGTTTCCCGAGCCGGGCGGCAGCCTGGTCAAGTGGGCGACGCATGGTGTGCTGCTGCTCAACACCTGCCTCACGGTGGAAGAGGGGCAGGCTGCCAGCCACAGCGGCAAAGGCTGGGAGCAACTGACCGATGCCGTCATCCAGCAGGTGGCACAGGGCGACAGGCCGGTGGTCTTCATGCTGTGGGGCAGCCATGCGCAGAGCAAACGCGTCTTCATTCCGCAAGACCGGGGCCATCTGGTATTGACGAGCAACCACCCCTCGCCACTGTCTGCGCTGCGGCCGCCGGTTCCATTTATCGGCAACGGGCACTTCGGCAAGGCCAAGGCGTTTCGCGAGGCACAGCAGGCCGGTTAGTTCTGCAAAATCATGAAGAAATTGACTGATTGCGCATGTCGGATAAGCGTTAATAGCTATTGAAAGAGGAGCATTTTGCGTCAAGGCGCCAGTTGCTCCACCAGCAACTCCAGAAACGCCTTGGCCGCCACCGGCAGCTGGCGCCCGGCCAGCGTCTGCACTTCGATGTCGCGCAGATCCATGCCTGCGTCGGAAAGCGGCCTCGCGACCAACAGGCCCGCTTCCAGCATGTGCCGGGCGCCGACTTCGCTCGATACGGTGACGCCGCCGCTGTGCAGTACAAAGTTCAGCAAGGTCTTGGCGTGGTTGGTGGTGAGCACGGCATCGAGCTGCAGGCCCTGGCGGCTGCAGGCGAGGTCAATCATCTGGCGGATGGTGGTTTCGGCCGGGGGCAGAGCCAGCGGATGGCGGGCCAGATCGGCCAGCGTGAGCGTGGTTTCCCGGGCCAGTGCATGGTCGGGCCGCAGCACCGCCAGCACGGGGGCGCTCTGGCGGTAGACCACGGCAATGTTCTGCAGTGGCGACATGCTGAAACGCAGGCCGATGTCGGCATCGCCCGCCAGCACCCGGGCCGAGACCTGCAAGGTCGGCACCATGGTCACCTCAAAACGCACGCCAGGGTGCTGGCGCTGGAAGGCGGCGCAGGCCTGGGGCACCAGCTCGTTGGCAAAGGCGTCGGAGGTGGCTATGCGCACCATGCCTGCGCGCAGGCTGTCGAGTGCGTTGATGGCATCAATGGCCTGCTCGGCGTCCAGGCTGATGCGGCGCGCCAGTTGCGCCACGATGAGCCCGGCCGCCGTGGGCACCATGCCGCGCGCATGGCGCTCGAACAAAGGCGTACCCAGCTGCGCCTCCAGCCCGCTGATCTGGCGGCTGATGGCCGAACTGGCGACATGCAGATTGGCAGAGGCTGCGCTCACCGTGCCGCACTGCACCACCTCGTAAAAATAGCGCAGGGCGGTGTCTTGCAGGTGCGAAGGATGGCGCGTGGGCATGGCGGTGTTGCTGAAAATGTGCTGATTGCAATTATTGCATTGCCGAATCGGCAAATGCCCCTTGCCAAATCAGTGATGGCGCCCTGCCGCTGCTGCTTTTACTATCAATGCCTTGAATTGATTCAGAAGCACCACACCGCAGCGCACACAGACACCCAGGTAGGCGCGATGGCTGGCGTTAAGCACGCAGGGCCAATGGCGGGGCAGGGCTTTTTGGTATCCGGTATTTGCGCGGTACGCCTTCGGTACCCCGTTGTGCCCCGTTGTCAGCCACGCTTTTCCCGCTTTTCTGCTTTTTCAGCCTTCCCATGCCACGCACTACCACTCCATCTCCCTGCTCCTTCCATAGCCCTCGGCAGCACATGCAGCGCTCTCCATCGCGCCGGGGCGCAGTTGCCGCTTTGCTTAGTCTCATGGGCCTGGCCGCCTTCGCGGCGCTGCCGCAAGCTGCGCTGGCACAGGGCGGCGGCTGGCCCGAACATGCCATCCGGGTGATCGTGCCCTTCCCGGCGAGCGGCGCCACCGATCTGGTGGCGCGCGTGGTGGCCCAGAAGGTGGCGCAAGAGCTGGGCCAGTCGCTGGTGATCGACAACCGCCCGGGCGCAGGCGGCACCATTGGCACTGCAGAAGCGGCCAAGGCGTCCAATGATGGCTATACGCTGCTCTTTACCACCAGCAGTACGCATGCGATCTCTCCGCACCTGATGCCCAAGCTGGCCTACAAGGCAGACAAGGATTTCACCCCCATCGCCCATGTGGCCGACGCTGCCAGCGTGCTGCTGGTCACGCCGTCGCTGCCCGTCAAGAATGTGCAGGAGCTGATTGCCTACGCCAAGGCCAATCCCGGCAAGCTCAACTACGCCACCAGTGGCAACGGCACCATCGTGCACCTGAACACCGCTGCCTTCGCAGCGCAGGCAGGTGTGCAACTCACCCATGTGCCTTATAAGGGCACGGCGCAGTCCATCAGCGATCTGGCCACCGGCCAGGTGCATATGCTGTTCGACTCCATCCCCACCGGCATGCCGCACGTGGCCAGCGGCCGCCTGCGCGCACTGGCGGTGACGAGCGAGCAGCGCACCAAGCTGGCGCCTGACCTGCCCACGATTGCGGAATCTGGCCTGCCGGGCTATTCGTCTGTCACCTGGTTTGGCGTGTATGGCCCTGCGGGCATGAAGCCCGATCTGGTGGCCAAGGTGAATGCCGCCTTCAACAAGGCGATCCAGACGCCGGAGGTGGCCGCCAACCTGGCCAAGCTGGGCGCCGATGTGGCCAAGCCCGGCACGCCTGCGCAGTTTGCCGATATGGTGAAGGCCGACAGCGCGCGCTGGGCCAAGGTCATCAAGGACAACCACATTACTTTGGAATAAGAAGGCAAAGACATGACAACCATCCATGATTGGGCGCTGCCCTATGCATCGCACCGCTCGTCGGTGCTGGGCCGCAATGTGGTCAGCACCTCGCAACCCCTGGCGGCGCAGGCCGGCCTGCGCATGCTGCTGGCCGGTGGCAACGCGGTAGATGCCGCGCTGGCAGCCGCCATGGCCCTGACGGTGGTGGAACCCACGGGCTGCGGCATCGGCAGCGATGGCTTTGCGATTGTGTGGGACGGCAAGGAGCTGCATGGCCTGAACGCCTCGGGCCGCGCGCCCGCAGGCTGGACGCCCGGGTACTTCGACAAGCTGGGCGGCATTCCCGAAAAAGGCTGGAACGCCGTGACCGTGCCGGGTGCGGTGTCGGCATGGGTGGAGCTGTCCCGCCGCTTTGGCAAGCTGCCCTTTGCGCAGGTGGCGCAACCGGCCATCGACTACGCGCGCAACGGGTTTGCCGTATCGCCCACCATTGCCAAGCTGTGGGCGCTGGGGCTGGCCAAGCTGGGCGATCAACCCGGCTTCCAGGAATGCTTTGCTCCAGGCGGCAGCGCGCCCAAGGCGGGCGAGGTGTTCAAGAGCGAAGCGCATGCCAAAACCCTGGAAGAGATTGCCGCCACCATGGGCGAATCCTTCTACCGGGGCGAACTTGCCAAGAAGATGGCGGCGCACAGCCAGGCCAACGGCGGCGTGATGACCATCGAAGACCTGGCCGCGCACCGCTGCGACTGGGTGGGCACGGTGTCCCAGCCATTTGGCGATTCGGTGATCCACGAGATTCCGCCCAACGGCCAGGGCATCGCCGCGCTGATGGCGCTGGGCATGCTCGATAGCCTGGGCATTGGCAGCGATCCGTTGGACAGTGCGGAAACCGTGCACCTGCAGATCGAGGCGATGAAGCTGGCGCTGGCCGACCTGGCGCAATACAACGCCGATATCGACCACATGCGCGTCAAGCCGCAGCAGGAGCTGCTGAACCCCGCCTATCTGGCAGAACGTGCGCAGTTGATCGACCGCAGCAAGGCCCGTGTGGCCAGCTATGGCGCGCCCCGGCCCGGCGGCACGGTGTACCTGTGCGCATGCGACGAGAGCGGCATGATGGTCTCCTTCATCCAGTCCAACTACATGGGTTTTGGCTCGGGCGTGGTGGTGCCGGGTACCGGCATCAGCCTGCAGAACCGTGGCGCCGGTTTTACCACCGAGGCGGGCCATGCCAACCAGGTGGCACCGGGCAAGCGGCCTTCGCACACCATCATTCCTGCATTTGCGATGCATACCGACGGCACGCCGCAGATGGCCTTTGGCGTGATGGGCGGGCCAATGCAATCGCAAGGCCATGTGCAGATGGCGGTGCGCGTGCTGCGCTATGGCCAGAACCCGCAGGCCGCTGCCGACGCTCCACGCTGGCGCGTGACCGGGGGCAACAAGGTCTCGGTCGAGCCCGGGTTTGATCCGCAGGTGGTGGATGTGCTGCGTGCGCGCGGCCATGAGATCACGGTCGAAGAAGGCAATGGCGTGTTTGCCTTTGGCGGCGCGCAGCTGATTCTGCGAGATGGCGGCCACTACATCGCGGGCTCCGACCCGCGCAAGGACGGGCAGGCGGTTGCCTACTGACCAGGAGAACACGCCCTGCCAGCGCCGCAGCGCCATTGCCTGCGGCGTTTTTTGCCCCGGCAGCAGTCATATGTAGCGGGCAGGCCACGGCTCACCCCCTGGCAGGGCAGGTCGCGGCATTGGACGACGCGCCGCCCGCGCAGGCCTTTGGATAATCGGATGGTTTTATCCACAAGGAGTGAACCATGGCTACCCATCTTCCACTGTCTGATTCATTGCGGCACACCGTCGGCCGCAGCTGGTGGGTGATCTTGCTGTTCGGCATCGTCTCTGCGCTGTTTGGGGTGATGGCGTTGGTCAACCCACTGTCGATGGGCGCGAGCATGACCTGGGCCATCGGCATTCTGGCGGTGGCAGAAGGCGTGGTGGGTCTGATTGGCGCATTTGGCAAGAACGCCGGGGTTTCGCGCGGCTGGATGATTCTCTACGCGCTGATTTCGCTCGCCTTTGGCGTGATGGCGATCGCCAACCCGGTCTCGATGGCGGCCAGCATCGTCATGGTGATGGCGGTGTGGTTCATCGTCTCGGGCGTGATGCGCATCGTGTTCGCCATCCGCGTGCGCGAGGAGATCGACAACGAGTGGATGCTGATTCTGGGCGGTGTGCTGGGCGTCATTCTGGGCGGCCTGATGCTGGCCGCGCCGCTGGCTGGCTTGATCGTCGGCGTGATCTGGATTGGCGTGGGGGCGCTGGTGTACGGCCTCTTGCAGATTTTCGCAGCCTTCAAGGTGCGCAAGCTGGCGTCTTGATGCGTACTGCGTTGTGGCAGTTTCTGGCCCCGCCTTGGCGGGGCTTTTTGCTGGCCGCAATCAGGGGGACAGAAAAGCAATGAAAAAAACATCGCTGGCGCTCATCTGAAAAGCGCGAACAGCTATGAAATGGATAGCTAACGCGATTCCCGTACCGACAGCCAGGCGCTCAGCGCGCCGCCCACGGCAATGGCCACCATCCCCAGCACCGCCCAATGGTCTGGCATGTGGCCGTACAGCAGCCAGCCGGAGAACACCGCGAACGGGATCTGGCTGTAGAGGAAGGGCGAAATGGTTGCCGGCTTGGCGTGTTCGTAGGCCTTGAGCAGCATCAAGTGGCCAATGGTGCTGCCCACGCCCATGGCGAGTGCGCCCAGCCACAGGGCTGCGGTATCGGGCATCTGCCAGAACCAGGGCAGGCTCGCGGTGGTCAGCACCAGGGCGAGCAGGCTGGTGTAGATCTGTGTGGTCAGCGGCCGTTCCTTGCCGGCCATCTGGCTGCTGACGATCTGGTAAGCCGTATTGGCGGCCAGTTGCAGCAGGGGCCAGACGAGGGCGCCGCCGCTGAAATTGGCGCCGCCGGGGCGGATGATGACCACCGTGCCGATAAACCCCATGGCCACCAGCACCCAGCGCAGAGGGCTCACCGGCTGGCGCAGCCACAGCGCGGCCACCAGGGTCATGGCGAGCGGCGTCATTGCCACCACGGCGGTGAACTCGGCCAGCGGCAGGTAGCGCAGGCTCATCATGGCGCAGGCATTGCTGCTGCAAAACAGCGCAGCACGCATTACCTGAAAGCGCGGGTGCGTGGTGCGGAAGATATCCATACCGCTCTGTGCCAGCCCCCAGCTCACCGTGAAGATCGATTGCAGCACGTAACGCAACCACAGCGCCATGAGCAGCGGCAAAATGGCGCCCACGTATTTGGAGCCGGTGTCCAGCAGGCAGAAAAAGGCGCAGGCCGTGACCGTCATGGCAATGCCGGTGAGGGCCGATCCCTTGCCGGGGCGGGGGGCCGAAGGCGGGGGCGTGGTCACTGGCGCCGCATTGCTGGTGGGCGACTGCGGTACTGCGGAGGCAGTCAGGGTCAGATCGCCTGGGCACAGGGCCGCAGGCGCGGGGGAGGCGGTCGGGGAGGTCACGCGGGCTGGTGCAAGGCGCTGCAACCGGTCTCCTGCGGAGTCGAAGGGCTGGCGCGATGGCGCTCCCATTGTAAAAAGCCTGCCGCCATTGGCGAGCCTGCCGTGGTGCCAGGCAGGCGATTTTGCGGTGCCGCTGTCCGGCCTGCGACACCTGCAAAGCCGCACGCGCCATGCAGGAATAAAGGCCTTGCGTTTGGTTGAGGTAGCAACAGCGTGTTACCATTAAATGAGAATGATTCGCATGCGTGTTAATTTTGTGTAAAGCTCGTGCAGCGGCACCCATTTTTCGCGGGGATTGCGGTCATTCCAGTAAATCAACCGCTGGGGCATATGTGGCGGGCGCAAGAAGCTATGAATTGGAGAGCAATCAATAGCATCACGTAGCGATACGGGCTTGGGTCGGATGCATGCATGGGCTGCCAGCTCACCGACCAAAGGATGTTCCATGTCGCGCTTTGCCTTGTCTTCTTCGGGGACTTCGACGTTTTCCGTCAACCGCCGCCAGTCGCTCCTGCAACTGGGCGCGTTGGTGACCCTGCCCTGGGCGGCGAACTCGGCCCTCGCACAGCAAAGCTTCACGGTGCAGCAATCCAATGGCGCGGTGCAGATTCCCGTCAAACCGAAAACCATTCTGGTGTTCGACATGGCGGCGCTCGACTGTCTGCGGGCGCTGGGCGCGCAGGTCAAGGGCGTGCCCGAGGTGGTCAAGTTTCCCCCGGTGCTGGAGCAGTACGCCAGCAAGGACTACACCCG
>NZ_JBEBNZ010000053.1:0-10338 GCF_040396735.1 Comamonas odontotermitis | reverse complement strand
AAGAACGTGTTTACGATCTCCTCGCGCCGCGACAGTGGCTTTGCGGGGCGCCCGGCTAGGGATGGGATGCGAGGCGCAATACCGCAGCAATAGCCCCGCTATTGCGAGGATTTGCAACAACGCAGACCGCCCGCAAGGCCACTGTCCCTACGGGTTGGAGTGAAATCGGGCGATTTCTGCGCGCTGGCCCTTGCTTGCACCCCGGTGCAAGCTGCGGCCAAGCACTTCGAACTCATCCCGATTGCACTCCAACGCGGCTGCGTAGAGATCGTAGACACGTTCTAAGCAAGCGCGCTGGCAGATGAACGGCTGTGGCGATTGACCAGTTGCGCCTATTCCACGAAATGGTGCAACAGGTGCTGCCATTGCAGCAGGCTGGGGTGGTCGCCTGTTGTGGATGCGTAGTCCCCGACTGTAGGCCATTGAAGGCCGCTGTGCAGTTGCAGAGCCTGTTGCGTGTAGGGATGCGCCAGGTGCATGCCCCAGGCATGCAGCCACAGCCGTTGCAGGCCCAGGCGCTCGGCCCACCAGCGGTTGAGCGGGCCCTTGCCGTGGGTGGCATCGCCGATGATGGGGTGGGCGATGTGCTTGAGGTGGCGGCGAATCTGGTGGCGGCGCCCGGTGTGCGGCTCGGCCAGCACGAGCGACAGGCGCGTGCCGGCAAAGCGGCTGTCATAGGCATCGGGGTGTTCCAGCGCGGCCAGCTTCGAGAAGCGGGTCTGTGCAGGTTGGGCGGGGGCATCAGCCGGTGCGTCGTCGGGGCGCAGGGCGTGGTCTACCTCACAGTGCTCCGGCGCCCAGCCGCGCACCAGGGCCAGGTAGCGTTTGTGGATCCGGTGGTTTTCAAACTGCGCGCGGGTGCGGCTGGCGGCTTCGGGGTGCAGGGCCAGCAGCAGCACGCCGCAGGTGCCTTTGTCCAGCCGGTGCAGCGGGTAGACATGCTGGCCGATCTGATCGCGCAGGGTCTGCACGATGAAGCGCGTCTCGCCCGCGTCCAACCCCGTGCGATGCACCAGCCAGCCCGCTGGCTTGTAGATGGCAATCAGGTGCTCGTCTTGCCACAGCACGGGCAGCGGGCTGCCCTCGGCATGCGTGTGCGCAACAGCGGGGTCGATGGGTGGAAGCATGGAGTGAAATTGGGCTGTAGCGCCTGTCAGTAAAGCGCAGCAAGCTATCTATTTTATAGTTTTTGTGCCTTGCCGCGCTTGCCACAACCCGTACAGCACCATGCCTGCCAGCATGGCAGCGCTGAAGATGGCGGCTGATTCCATGCCCGCCGTGATGCCGACCAGCGCCGGGCCGGGGCAGTAACCGGCCAGCCCCCAGCCCATGCCAAAGAGGACCGAGCCCACGACAAGCGGCGCGTCAACCGTCTTGCTGGTTGGCAACTGCATGGGCTCGCCCAGCAGGCTGCGCTGGCGTTGGCGGGCCAGTGCAAAGCCGGGCAGGCCCACCGCAATGGCGCCGCCCATCACCAGGGCCAGCGACGGGTCCCAGGCGCCGGCCAGATCGAGAAAGCCCAGCACCTTGTGAGGATCGGCCATGCCCGATACCAGGAGGCCCAGGCCAAACACCAGGCCCACGATGGCAGCAATGATGGTGGTCATGACAACCTCCTTACAGAACGTGGCGCGCCACAAACACGGTGGCAAAACCGGCAGCCATGAAGCACAGGGTGGCGACCAGCGAACGCACCGACAGGCGGGAGAGCCCGCACACCCCGTGCCCGCTGGTGCAACCCGAACCCAGGCGCGTGCCAAAGCCCACCAGGAGCCCGGCGATCGCCAGCACTGGCCAGCTTGCCGGGCTGGCAGCTGCAGGTACTGGCGCAAACAGACCATAGGCCCAGGGCGCAGCCAGCAGGCCAATGACGAACGCCACCCGCCATGCCCCGCCCGGCGCGCGCGGTGGCAGCAAACTGCCCACAATGCCGCTGATGCCTGCGATGCGACCATTGAACAGGACGAGCAGCACGGCGGCCAGGCCGATCAGGGCGCCGCCAAGCAGGGCAGTCACAGGGGTTAAGGCGGACATATCAATGGTCATGGCGGGCTTTCGTGGGGGATGAAGGGGTGTGGCGCATCAGGGCGCGGGGCAGTACTGGGTGTACATGGTCTGCAGCAGTGCCAAAAGACGTGCGTCGGCCACTTGGTAGTAGATGTTCTTGCCTTCGCGCCGCGTGGTGACGGCCTTCTCGCGCCGCAGCACGGCCAGCTGCTGCGACAAGGTGGGCTGCAGGATGCCCAGGTGCGCTTCCATGTCGCTGACGCAGCATTCGCCCTGGCTCAGGTGGCACAGCAGCAGCAATCGGTCTTCATTGGCGAGCAGCTTGAGGGCGGTAACCGCCTGCTGCGCAGCCATGCGCATGGTGTGCGGTGAGATATCGGCGGTGGGGTGATGAGGCATTGGTGGGAGGGCGACAAACGGCCTTGCAGCGGGGTCTGGTTTTTATTATATTAAAATATATATTATTTTTTTAGAAAATGTTGTCAATCATGACCTCACCAGCTGCATTTGGCGTACAGGCGTTCTTTGACGAGGTGACGGGCACCGTCAGCTATGTGCTGCACGATGCCGCGAGCCGTGAGGCGGCGGTGATTGACCCGGTGTGGGACTTTGATGCCAAGAGTGGCCGCACCAGCACGGTATCGGCCCAGCGCATTGCCGACTACCTGCGTGCACAACAACTGGATCTGCGCTGGGTATTGGAGACACATGCGCATGCCGATCACCTGTCGGCTGCCCAATGGCTGCGTGCGCAGGCGCCCGCCGGCACGGCACGCATTGCGGCCCCGGTCGTGATCGGGCAGCAGATCACCGCTGTGCAGAAGGTGTTTGGCGGTCTGTATGGAATGGATGCTTCCATCGCCCCACAAGGGGCAGACTTCGACCGGCTGCTGGGCGATGGCGACGTGTTGCAACTGGGCGCCACCCGCATTCGGGCCTTGAGCGTGCCGGGCCACACGCCCGCAGACCTTGCCTATGCGGTGGAGGGGGACGGCGGCAGTGGTGTTGCCGCCATTTTTGTGGGCGACACCCTGTTCATGCCTGATGTGGGAACGGCGCGCTGCGATTTTCCGGGCGGCAATGCGCACCAACTCTACCGCTCCATCCGCAGGTTGCTCGACCATCCGCCGCACACGTCGCTGTATATCTGCCACGACTACCCGCCCGCAGGCCGCGCGCCTGCCTGGCGCACCACGGTGGCTGAGCAGCGAGCCCACAACATTCATGTGCATGACGGTGTCGATGAAGCCGCGTTTGTTGCAATGCGTCAGGCACGCGATGCAACGCTGGCTGTGCCGCAGTTGATGCTGCCTTCGGTACAGGTCAATATCCGTGCGGGCAAGCTGCCGGAGGCGGATGCGCAGGGCCGGCGCTTTCTCAAGCTGCCGGTGAATGCGCTGTAGCCGCGGTAACTGCTCTTGCCCTATCGGCCCGCAGACTGGTGCTGCGCGTCTTCAAAGCGGTTCACATTCCACAGGCTGGGGAAAAGCCGCGTCCACATCCCCACCACGGCCAGCGTGCACAGCCCGCCTGCTACGGCGGCAGGCACGGCCCCCAGCAACGCAGCGCTGCTGCCCGCGCGGAACTCGCCCAGTTCATTCGAAGAGCCGATGAACAGCATGTTGACCGCATTGACGCGGCCCCGCATGCCATCGGGCGTGGCAAATTGCAGCAGTGCGCCGCGCACGTACACGCTCACCATATCGGCCGCACCGGCCACTGCAAGCGCGATGCAGGACAGCCACAGCCAGTGCGACAGCGAGAACACGAGGTTGGCAATGCCGAAGATGGCGACAGCGAGCATCATGCGTTTGCCCACATGCGTGCCGAAGGGGCGGTTGCTCAGGTACAGGCCCGCGCAGACCTCGCCCATGGCCATGGCGCTGCGCAGCAGGCCCAGGCCTTCGGGGCCGGTGTGCAGCACTTCGTGCGCGTAGATGGGCAGCAGCGCCACCACGCCGCCCAGCAGTACGGCAAACAGATCGAGCGAGATCGTGCCCAGCACCATGGGCCTGCCGAAGATGAAACGGATGCCGGTGCCAAAGCGCTGCCAGATGGAATCGGCGGGTGCATCCACCCGGTCCTTCGCTCGGGGCGTGGCATACAGCACCTGCACGCGCAGCAGCAAGACGGTGCCGACCGCAAACGCCAGCAGGCAGGTGCCATAGGTCCATTCCGCGCCGCCTGCGGCATACAGAAAGCCGCCCAGCATGGGCGCGCCGATGGCAGCGCACCGCATGACCACGCTGTTGGTTGCAATGGCCTTGGGCAGCAGCGCCTGCGGCACGAGCTGTGGCAACAGGCTTTGCAAGGCCGGGCCGGAAAACGCCCGCGTGGCCCCGTACAGCACCAGCACGGCATAGATGCCGGCCACCCCTGCATGTCCATGGCCCGACAGCCACAGCAGCAGCGCGCTGCAGACGCCGCCGATGGCCCAGCTGGCTGCCAGAATCTTCTTGCGAGGCAGACGGTCAATCAGCTCGCCTGCCGGCAGCAGCAGCACCAGCATGGGAATGAACTGTGCCAGGCCCACGAAGGCCAAGGCCATCGGATTGCGCGTGAGGTCGTACACCTGCCAGGCCACCACCACGGCCTGGATCTGCGTGGCACCGACGGCAAACACGCGGGCCACCAGAAAAGTCAGAAAGCCGCTGTGCTGGTCGCGCAGCAGGGGAGGGTGGGCGGAGCTGGGTGGAACGGGCATGGATGGCAATGGCACGCGTCTGGGCCGCATGGGCGCAATCGAGGCAACTGCAGTGTTGTTGGTGGTTGTGGCACCATTCTGCCACGGGGGCTCAACTCTTATATAAGACTTAGGCTTCGCAAGCGTGCAACAGGGTGTTGCCCAAAAACTGGGCACGAAGAAAATATGATTGCAGATCAAGCACCTTGCTCGCTTTTGCCAAGCTTATACACAGAAGCATCCCCGCTGGATGGGAATAACTGCGACTGTTGCAAGATCGCCTTCAACCTGGCGTGACTGGCAGGAATGCGCCTTGCATCGCCGAGGGAGGAGGGGAAGGGGCAGCGCGCGGCCATGAAAAACCCCGGCAAGCCGGGGTTGGTGCTGGTGCAGAGCGGGGTGCTTACTTGGTGCGCTCGGATTCGACCATCATGTCCAGCACGTAGGCGTAGCGCGAGGCGTCGGCGGGCGGGTTCTGCACCGTGTAGCGCTTGACGCGCAGCACATTGCGGATGCCTGGCTCGTGCTGGTAGCCTTCGATGTTGCCGTAGAAATTGCCCCATTCGCCGGTCGTGGTCTTGCGGCCTGCGCTGTCATAGTGCACATCACGGACCTGCAGGCACTGGGTTCGCATCACGCCCGCGCTGCATGGCTTGGTCTGGGGGCCCACTTCCAGGAAGATGGTCTCGCCCGCATTGCCGTACTTGGTGGCATTGGTGGGCACGGCCTTCAGATTCCAGCGGCTGCCGTCATTGAAGCTGAGCACCATGCTCTGCGGGTTGGCATCCTGCGCAATGCGCACGCTTTGCGCGCGCGGCAGTTGGGCGCCCACGGCTTGTTCCAACTGCATCACACGGCCATCGGCGCAGGCCATCTGGGTCGAGATCATGTTGCCGATGGTGATCTTGTCGCCATCGAGCTGGTAGCTGCCGCCGAGGTTGTTGCAGATCTTGGTGGAGACCAGTTGCTGACCAGGCTGGCTGCCAGCAGAAAAGTTCAGGCGCACGGCCGTCTTGGGGGCCAGGGCGGTGAAGCTGGGCAGCGCGCGGCCAGATTGATCCTGGGCGCTTTCCAGGTCCCAATGGTAGGCCTGCAGGGTTTTGTCGAGTGCAGAGGAGTTCATGCCGGGATTGGTAGAGGAGGAGGCGCCAGGCTTGCTGGTGGAGGGGTCGGCCGAGCCCGTGCTGCTGCAGGCAGCGATGCTGAGCAGGGCGGCGGAGGCGAGAGCGGCGAGAGGCCAGCGTGTCATGGTGGATTCCTTTCTGGATATGGGATGGTAGCCGATGGGGCTGCCAGCCGTTGGTTGGAACGCAAACACGTTCAACGGGGGTGTGCGCCATCCTAGAGGATGGGCATGTACGCAGGTTGTAGGCTGTTATCCGTTTTGATGGCCTGCGTGTGAGGGGATGCTGCGATGCAGTACTGCACAAAAGATGGGCAGTGATCAATAATTTTTATAAAACAAGGGCTTGCGAGATTGTCCCCAGGCTTGCCCACACCATCGCCCACAGAAGTGAGGAATAAGGTTGGGCGATCAGCCCGGCAGGAAGAGCGCCGGGTCGACCATGGTGCGGTTGAGCATGACGCCCCAGTGCAGATGCGGGCCGGTGACACGGCCGGTGGCTCCCACCTTGGCAATCACGTCGCCCGCCTGTACTGCGTCGCCCACGGCGCAATCGAGCTTGCTGAGGTGGCAGTACATGGTCAGAAAGCCGGAGCCATGGTCCAGCCATACGGTATTGCCGTTGAAGAAATAGTCGCCCGTATCGATCACCTTGCCTGCGAGCGGCGCCTTGATGGGGGTGCCGGTGGGGGCCGCAATGTCCATGCCGCTGTGCGGATTGCGCGATTGGCCGTTGAAGACGCGGCGCAAGCCGAACGAGCTGGAGCGCCGCCCGGGCACGGGCGCGGGCAGCACCATGCCGGCTGGAGAAACATTGCTGAAGGTGGCCATGACCTGCTTGAGGTGGGCGCTTTCCCGCTCATAGCGGGCATTGTCTTCGGCCGAAAGATCGACCGTCTTGGGTGCCACCTTGAGCCGCTGCTCGCTGTACTTCTTGTCTCGCACGGTGTAGGGGATGGTACGGCTGCCTTCTGGAGTCTGCACGCGGATAGCGGCTGCCCCCACGGCGGCAGACAATGGAATGCCCACCAGGGCTGTCCATTCGATTGCATCACCCAGCACCAGCACGGGCATATCGCCGCTGAATGCCTGGGGGCGGCTCGCTGCAGGCCCCAGCGAGAGCCGCGCCACGCCGCCCGGCACCCGTGAATCCGCCGGCCAGCCATCGGGGGCGTGGGATGGCGCAGCCTGCAGGCCAGGCGCAAGCATTGCAACCGCGCAGCCCAGTACCACCTGGCGGCGACTGAAGCCCTGGCTCGCAGCAGTGAGGTCTGCGGATGTAACTGAATGGAACATGGCGAAGATCAGATTCTGAAAGTTGCTTTAAAAAGCATAGCGCCTTGCGCTTGCCTATAGAGCGCAAACCTTGCATTTAATATGCAAATTTTGGTAAACCGGACGATGTGTAACCCCGATGGCTACGGGGGCTGGTAGCATATTTGATGCTATCCTTTTTGCAAATGGTAAAGCGACTGGTGGACTGGCGGGCACGGGATGTCTGCCAGAGCGGCTGCTGTAGCCCATCCATCCGTTACAGTAACAGCGGCCATGGGTGCCAGGGCGTTTTCCGCAGAACCATATTCCGGGAGTTGGTGTCGTTCATGTTGGGCAAGTATTCAGACAGACCTTACCTTGCGCGTGCAAGCGGCAACCTGCGGCTTCGCACTGCAGCATGGGTGCTGATGGCTGCCGGTGTGGCCCTGGTGTCGGGCTGCGGGAGCCTGGGTGGCAGCCAGGACGGAGCCCATTACAACGTGGTGGCACGCGAGACCTTCGGCTCGGCCAATACCTATTCGCGCCTCTTCGATGCCTCGCCCGAGCGCACCTGCGAAGCGGCGCGCCGCGCGCTCCTGAGCCAGGGCTACCTCATCAACGTGTCCAAGGATAAGGAAGTGGAGGGCCAGAAGACCTTCCAGCCTGCGCCGGACAACAACCAGGTCATCACCATCCGCGTAGTGTGTGCCCCTGACAGCAAGGACGGCAAGGTGAGCCTGGGCTTTGTCTCCGCACTCAAGGACACCTACAACCTCAAGAAGAGCAGCAACTCGGCCAGTGTGGGCGTGGGCGCGCTCGGCTCGCTGTCCCTGCCATTTTCTGCCGGCAATGATTCCCTGATCAAGGTGGGCAGTGAAACCGTGAGTTCGGCCACGTTCTACGACAGCTTTTTTGACCTGATCAAATCCTTTCTCCGCCAGGACGACAGCCTGCGCCAGCAGAGCTTGCACGATGGCGAGGAGTTTGTGGAATAGCGGCGGCAATGCTGCGGCGCAAAACGCATACCCCATGAAAAACCGGCTCAGGCCGGTTTTCTTCTTTGGCAAGGCGGCTCGCCCGCTCATGGGCTCCGAGTCGCATGTTCCGCAAAGCAGCGCTGCACTTGCAGGCAGCCAGGTGCTGGGTTAAAAACAGCCATGGGCAACACAAGTGTGGAGCGTGCGAAATGCCACTGAACCATGAAGTGCGGGACGAGATTACGGTGCTGGTGCATGGCGGGTTTGAAGATGCCCCGCGCATCGTCGAAATCATCGTGGACGAGATGTACGAACCCGGAGAACTGGACGAGGACGAGGTGCAGGTCTTTGTGAGCCAATGCTTTGCCGCCCTGGAGCTTGCCAAAGGCCAGTGGCCGCGCGTGACCGATTGTGATCGCCTCGACCAGGCCTTTGACCAGCTGGAGCAGCAGGGCGTGGTCTGCCTGCAAAACGCGGGCCATACGCAAAGCGATGGCTATGACGATATCCGCGAGGAACTGCGCGAGCGCAGCGATGCGACACGCTTCATCGGCTATTGCTTTTTCCACGGACAGGATCTGGCGCGGGCAGTACGTGGAGGCGGCCTCTATCTGGCCTTTGGTCCGCTGGATGCGGCACTCGAGCATTCGCTCGGCCTGGAAGTCGGTCAGCGCGTGATGCGTGCGCTGGTGGCGGCAGGTCTGCATGCGCAGTGGAGTGGAGCGTTTGACGAGCGCATTTCCGTG
The DNA here is from genome assembly GCF_040396735.1 of Comamonas odontotermitis. GTDB lineage: Bacteria > Pseudomonadota > Gammaproteobacteria > Burkholderiales > Burkholderiaceae_C > Comamonas > Comamonas odontotermitis_C. Next base: position 1,548 of record NZ_JBEBNZ010000053.1, on the reverse strand, counting down.
CCGGCATTTGACTGGAAGAACCGTTGATGCAGGTCGATTGCCATGTTTCTATAGCAATGATGTAGAGCTATGAAGGGATGACCAGGTAGATGCAGGCCACTACAGGAGCAGAGGCGCTGCGTCTCACCTTCGCTACAACCAAGACAACTGCCACGCCCAGTCAAAGTTCGATAACCAGTGGAGAGCCAGGAATGTGGTCGAGCGACGCCCCCCGGAGTTGAGTAGCAGGTGAGCCTGGAGTCCAATCCCATGCAACAGGAGATTGGACGTGAAGAACAGATCATTGGCTTCCTGCGCGAAGCCGAGACGGGCCTGCCGGTGGCCGAGCTGTGCCTGCGGCACGGTTTCTCGGAAGCCAGCTACCACCTCTGGCGCAACAAGTTCGGCGGCATGAGCGTCTCGGACACCGACACTTTGAGTAATCGCGGCACTCTTTGAAGCTGCGATGGCGGGGTTTTGGCCCAATTCGTACTAAGCCGTCAATATCTCGCAAATCAACAACTGGAGAGCCTATGGCAAAGCCAAAGAAGGTTGCGCCAAGGGAGCCCAGTGCTGTGTAGAAAACAGAAAGGGCCCACTAGGTAGGCCCTTTACTCACTGAAACTTGCCGGTAGCAGAGGGCTTGAATAGGATTCAGTCGTGATCTCTCTCTAGATGGAGTTTCTGGTGAGTGGTTCAATTGTGATCTTCCTGCTTAAAAGGTTGATAGGTGTTAACCCGATATGAATCTGCAGGGGATGACTGATTCCTTGCAGACTTTGGAAGAGGGGCGAATGGCGAGGCCAACAGAATTCACCCTTGTCCTAGCTGACCAGATATGTGAAAGGCCTGCAGATGGCGAGAGTCTGAGAAACATCTATCTTGGCGACAAGATGCCAGGGAAGGCGACTGTGTTCCGTTGGCTGAGAAGTCACGAGAAGTTCCGAGACCGATACGTGCATCCGCGTGAGGCGCAGGCTGACGCGCTATTCGATGAGAATCTAGACATCGCTGATGAGGACTGCACGATGGTTTGGGCCGATAGCCCTTCAACCCAAGGTGATGGTGTTAAGGCATCGCTTATGTGAGGCCAATCAACAATCAGCGTTTTGAGCCACCAGCCGGCTTCACTTCCATGTGCTGAAGGTGGGGTAGGGCTGCGTCAATTGCAGCTTGCGCCTCCGGTGGGTAGTTCTGCCACATCGGCTTTCCCTCAAACTGGATGTTCTCTGCGCTGCCAGCCTGGCGGCATAGGGCTTGGGCGGCGGCCTCAAGTGTTCTCAAGATCCATCTTCTGGCCCCTTGGCTGCTGGCATATTTTGCAACCAAAAATGGAATACACCCGGGATAAATGCTTGAGTTGCAGTCGTAATTTCGCTTCGCTTTTGCTACGGCTGAAGCTGAAAGATTGGGTGCGGAGGCTGTGCAAACCAACAGTTTTTCGAAGCAGAAAACTACAGAATTGATAGCGAAGAGTCGTTGTTAAGACTGGCCTGCCCGACTGGAATCGAACCAGTGACCCACAGCTTAGAAGGCTGTTGCTCTATCCAACTGAGCTACGGGCAGGTG
>NZ_JBEBNZ010000052.1:0-11534 GCF_040396735.1 Comamonas odontotermitis | reverse complement strand
GCGGGACGCCGAGCAAGGGCCGCCCCGCAGCGAGGGCGTCGTCCCCTTGAGGGGAAGGCGCGTAGCGACTCAGGGGGGAGTTCATCTTGCTTGGCGCTTTTCCAGGCGGCCAGCCCACAGCGACAGTGGCCAGCACAGAATGAAATAGACGGCGCCCACGACACCGAACACCACCATCGGCTGGAAGGTGGCGTTATTGATAATCTGGCCGGCGCGCGTCACCTCGGTAAAGCCGATGATGGCGGCGAGCGACGTGCCTTTGATGATCTGCACCAGATAGCCCACGGTGGGCGCCACGGCAATCTTCATGGCCTGCGGCAACACCACGGCGCGCATGCGCCAGTAGTACGACAGGGACAGCGCATCGGCCGCTTCCCACTGGCCGCGCGGCACAGCCTGGATGCAGCCGCGCCAGATTTCGCCCAGGAACGCGCCGCTGTTGAGAATCAGCGCGGCGGCAGCTGCCACCCAGGGATTGATCTCAAAACCCAGGATCGGCGCACCGAAGAACACCAGAAACAGCTGCAGCAGCAGCGGTGTGCCCTGAAAAATCTGCGTGAAGAACGTGGCGACGCCGCGCGCCAGCCGATTGTCAGACGTGCGCGAGAGCGCCACGACAAGGCCCACGAGCGCCCCTCCGATGAAGGCGATGGCAGACAGCGCAACCGTCCACTTGGCCGCTTCCACGATGAACCACAGCTCGGACCAACCAAAAGTACGCATGTTTGTTCTCCTCAGCGGCGGTCGGGGTAGTTCAGGAACATCTGGTAGATGAGCTTGAACAGCAGGTTGAAGGCCAGCGACAGCGCCAGATAGATGATGGCGACGACGATGTACACCTCGAAGCTGCGGAAGGTTTCGGACTGGATGTTGGCGGCGACGGAGGTCAGGTCATCCGCCGAGATCACCGACACCACGGCCGAGCTCAGCATCAGCAAAATGAACTGGCTGGTGAGCGCTGGGTAGATCGTCTTGAGCGCGGGCTTCAAGATGACAAAGCGAAAAATCTCCCAGCGCTTCAAATCCAGCGCTAGGCCTGCCTCGATCTGCCCCTTGGGAATCGACTCGATACCGGCGCGGATGATCTCGGTGGCGTATGCGCCCAGGTTCACCACCATCGCCACGAGCGCGGCGGTCTGCGGCGACCAGCGCAGGCCGATGGTGGGCAGCGCAAAGAAGAAGAAAAACAGCTGCACCAGAAACGGCGTGTTGCGGATCAGCTCGATATAGGCGTTGATCACAAAGCGCAGCGGCGCCGGGCCCGAAGTCTTGCCCCAGGCGCAGACGATGGCGACCACGAGGCCCATGGCCATGGCCAGAAAGGACAACTGGATCGTGACCCAGGTGCCCTGCAAAAGCTGGGGCCAGGCGGCCAGCACCTGGTCGAATTGGAACGTGTAGTTCATGGCGATGCGACGCTTTGAAACCGGTTTCAGTGAGCAGAGTGTAATCGCGGGTTACGGTTTGGTTACTAGGGTTTCCCCTAGAATGCCTCGTAACAGTTTCAGGATTTGATAAAAATCAACGTCTTGGAGATGCGGTAGAGCCGCGCGCGATGATGGTGCCCGGTAACTCGATCTTCCTCGCCGGGATGTGCTTGCCCTGAATGCGCTCGATCAGGCACTGGGCGGCGGCCTGGCCCAGCGCATCGGTCGGCTGGGCCACCGTGGTGAGGCCCGGGCCCACTAGCGCGGCCCAGTCGGTTTCGTCAATGCCGATCACGCCCAGCTCCTGCCCGGGCACCCAGCCCAGGGCCTGGATGGCGCTGGCCGCCCGCAGGCTGGCAACGCCATTGCCGGCCAGCACGGCAGGCTTGCGGCCTGCCTGCACGGCGGCCTTCTGCCATTGCGCCAGCTGCTGCTGCAGTTGCTGGCCATTGTGGGCCGTGCTCTCCCACACCGATCCCTGCAGTACCTTGCTATGGCTTAAATAGCGCAAAAACGCTTCTTGGCGGGCAGTACGGGAGCTGACGCCTGCAATCGGCTCGGTCACCAGCAAAACCTCGTCAAAACCCTGGGCCTGCAGATGGTCGAGCGCGAGCTGGATGACGCCGGGGTTGTCTACCGTTACGAAATCGGCGTCCATGCCTTCCATGAAGCGATCCACCAGCACGATGGGCTTGCCGTGCAACTGCGCGTCGTGCCACAACTGGGCGCTGGTCTCGACGCGGTTGAGGATCATGCCGTCGAGCTGGTAGGCCGACAGCGCGTGCATGGCATCGCGCTCGCGGCCAGCCTCGTTGCCCAGGTTGAACAGCACCAGCAGGTAGCCCGCGGCCTGGCAGGCCTTCTCGGCCCCCTGCAGCACCGCCACGGAGAACGGGTTGGTGACATCGGCCACCGCCAACCCGATGAGGCGCGTGCGCCCATGCTTGAGCGCCTGCGCCATGGGGCTGGGCCGGTAATTGAGCTGGGCAATCGCCTGCTGCACGCGCTCGGCCATGTCGGGTGCCAGGATGTCAGTGCGGCCATTGAGGTAGCGCGACACCGAAGCCTTGGAGACCTGCGCCGCCTGCGCCACATCGGCAATCGTGGCACGGGCCTTGGGGCGGGGCGGAGGCGAAGCGGGGCGTTGCACGGAATCAGACACAGCGGTATCCAAAAAAACCATAGCTGCCAGCGCGCATCCTTATTGAATTTAAAGCCAGAAAACAGCCAAAACCCAACACCAGCAAGCGCCAACAGCTCCTAGATTGATAAACGGCCAAAACCCCGAAAAGGGACGGAGGGGCAACGGTGTATGCCTCGGCTGCGATGGTAGCGCTGAATAGGGGGCTCGGGGAGCTGCGCGCGCATCAAAAGGGACGGGGTTTCATTGGTTTTGCCAAGTCCATCATAGGTATAGGCTCATGTGCGGGCCATTGTTGGCTTTGACAGAGGGCGGCTTGCGACAGCAGGTTGCAGTCAGGTGTGGACACCTTCGTGCGCAGGGGAAAGATCAATAAGAGGCGTCGAGTATGGCCCGACAGTGCCAGTTTGCGATTCTATAGAATCAATAAAAATCATACCTATGTAAGCCAAAGGGAAGAATCTGATAATTCAGGATCGCATCCCTATAAATATTTTTCGCATGTGCATGCGATCCATCAACAAAAAATATGATCACACCCCCAGATATGATAGGGGAATGGTAAATTGAAGTTGGCTTTTTAAGAAGCTACAACTTGGGAGATGATAAATGTTCAAAAAAAGTATTGTTTTGAGTTCCGTTGCTTTTTTGATTAGCGGCATTGTAAATGCACAAGGTATTTCAACCTATCCACCAGGAAGCCCTCTATACGAGGCCGTTAAAGAAAATCTCTTACGAAACGGAAATAAAGAAATTTCAGATGAGCAAATTATCAAGCATATAAATGCATCTACCGAAATTGTCGAGATAAATAACGAGTTATCCGAATATTTTTCAGATCGCCTTTTAGAGTCATCGCTAGACAATTCCAGTGCAGGGGTGCCTAGACTTAAAATATACGTAAAAAACTTAACCTCGGGCGACATCAGGCATATTTATTCGATAAAAAAATATGAAATGGTCCAGCTGGAAAACAATAGATTTAACAAAAATGAAGTAAGCGAAATCAATAAAATAATTGCTGAAACCCTCATTAAAAAGGAGCGGCTGGCCAAATCAGTCCGCAGTGGCTATTACGAACCTGAAACTGATAATTTTGTCGTGAAGATAGCTATCGATGACACATCGGAATTCAGAGAAGAATTAAAGTCAATTCAAAATAAACATAAAATTAATATAAAATTCTTGAAAGATGAAGCGGATGCTCTCACTATACAACAACAAGACACCAAGGCCATAAAAAAAAACGAAGATGAGGCATTGGGATATCTTAAGCTTGGCGGCGTGGATGTTACGGGGGGGTTGCCAATTTCTAAGGGTAGTGGGCCCAATTGCACAATCGGGTTTTCAATCATAAATGCCAATGGGACCAACGGATTTCTAACTGCCGGTCATTGTGTTAATGCGGGGGATAGTGTTCGTCTCTTTGCGCAGTCATCATTATCCTACGTGCCGATTGGAGTAACTGGATTCAGCTCAAATGGCTGGGGTAATGGAAATGATTATGCTCGAGTCACGATGCAGCCAGGAGTCACCTACCTTCCTTACGTTACCAGATATGGAAACTCAGGAAAATTCAACACTTACTACGACTACGCCTGGGGACGGTACAACAAGCCGATTAGAATCATAGTTTCTCCGATTAAAAATAATCAAATGTGCAAGACCGGTTTTCCGTCAGGGGAAACCTGTGGAACTATTACTAATCCATCCACATGGGCACAAGTATCGAGCAGCTGGGGAATACCCTCAATCATATACAATATAATTGAAACAAATGCGTGTGCCATCGTAGGAGACTCCGGTGGACCTGCATACGATTTAAATGCCTCCGGAGCTCTAGGTATTGTGATTGCAGGCAGTTCAGCACATGGCGGTGTTTGCAAGAGTGGAGCTGTGGTCGGCGGAGGAAGTAATAAAACTATATTGGTGCCAATCTGGACTGCACTCACTCAGCTTGGTGTTAATTTGATGCTGCACACTGGCCCCGCCACATACTCGGAAAATTGCAGCGCACCTCTCTGCATGAAATAGGCTTTAATTCAAATATCGGTCACTCACTAAATAAGTAGAATTTGGTGGGTCATACTAGTAAGATCAGTACATAAATACCGAATGGGGCTCCCAAATTTTAAATTGGGAGCTCTTTCTATTTCTGGCTGCAGGCCTGGCTGCTGTCGATTGCATTCTGTCAACTCAGCAGGGTCAATGACTGGTGCTACCAAAAGCTGTCATCGGAGTGATTCGTTCTTGTAGGCTACTCTACGTCTCGAAGCAGCCATTGGACTCTGACACAGGCCAAGGGACCGCTTTCACGTTTGAACTGGTGCTATTGACCCAGAGCCGACACTGGGCTTATACCCAGAAGCATTCTTTGATTCGCAACATGGCTTGATCTAAGCCAGCACCATGTCTCTGGAGAGACTAATACCTGGTTGTAGACAGACGGCGGATGCTTCCTAGATTTCTCGGGATTTTCGCACTTGGCGGCCAAACGCCCCCACCCGTTGCAGTCCAAGATGTGCAATCAGCCTGTGGATAATTTTGTGCAATGTTCGGGCCGTTGCGGGATCAACTCCCTTTGATCTCCCTCGGAGAAAAAAATACACACCGGGAAGCGCACTTCTGTGGATAAGTTAATTTGATAGCAGCTTACGCAGGTGTTGTGTGGGCCTGGAGCAGGCAGTCGATAAAGGCCTGCGCCACGCGGCTGGGGGCGGGCGAGAGGCGCCACATGGCGACGAATTGGCACTGGTAGTGGAAGCGGTCGGGGCCCACGGCCTGCATCAGGCCCTGCTCTTCAAACCGGGCGGCGTAGTGGTCGGGCAGAAAGCCCAGAAAGCACCCGGACAGAATCAGGGTTGCAATCGATTCCTGGTCAAAACCCGTGGCTGCGCGGGGCAGGCGCACGCTGTGCGAGAGCTCCATGTTGGGCGAGTGGTAGCCCAGCCCGGCAAAGGGGTAGTGGCGCAGGGCCTCCCAGTCGAGGCTGTCGTGGGGCTTGTGCCACAGGTCATGCCCGGCGGCGCAGTACAGCTGCATGGTTTCGCCAAACAGGTCGCGGTACACCAGGCTGGCCGAGCTGCGGTGCGCGGGGATGATGCCAACATGAAAGCGCCCGTCCATCAGCCCGCGCTCGATGGCGTTGATGGAGCTGACATGCAGCTGCAGGTTCACATCGGGCGCCACGGTACGAAACCGGGCAATTGCGCGGTGAATCTGCGCCTGCGGGTTGCTCACCGTCTTGTCGAACACGGCGATTTCCAGGTTGCCGCCCATGCGCGCGTGGATGTCGTCGATGCGGCTGCGAAACAGATCGACCCCGCCGAGCAGCTGCAAGGTGGCCTCGTAGACCTGGTGGCCCTCCGGCGTCAGCGCAAAGCCCGCGCGCCCGCGTCTGCACAGCACCATGCCAAGCCGGGTCTCCAGGTCTTTCATGTGGCGGCTGAGGGTGGAGGTGCCGATGTTCAGCTCCAGCTCGGCGGCCGACATGCCGCCGCATTCCACCACGCTTTTGAAGACCTGCAGCAGGCGCAGATCCATGTCGCTGAGCTGCCCGAGCACCGCCCGCGCGCGACGCGCTGCAGCCGGTGGATGGGGCAGAGTGGCGGAAACAAGGGGTTTGGCGACCATGTGCATAGCTTAGCGGCTTTGCCGCAGGGGCAACAGCTTGGGTGCAGGCCCGCGTCCATCCCATCTGGCGAGGGGTTTACGGAGGATCCCTAGAATCCAGGCTGGTTGTGCCACTCACCCGCAGGAATGCCCATGTCTCGTACCGCCGTTCTCGTCATTGATGTGCAGCAAGGGCTGTGCGAAGGCCCTGGGGCTGCCTGGGATTGCGCAGGGCTGATTGCCCGTATCAACCAAGTGACCGCAGCGGCGCGGGCGGCAGGCATGCCCGTCATCTGGGTGCAGCACGCAGAGCCGGGGCTTGAACCCGGCACGCCCGGCTGGCAGCTGGCGCAGGGCCTGCAGGTGGAGGGCGCCGATCTGCGCAGCAACAAGACCACGGGCGATGCCTTCTGGAAAACCGATCTGCTGCCCACGTTGCAGGGCCTGGGTGTGCAGGAGCTGGTGATTTGCGGCATGCACACCGAGTACTGCGTGGATGTAACCACCCGCGCCGCGCTGCGCCACGGCTACCCGGTGGTGCTGGTGGAAGACGCACACGCCACCTGTGGCAATGCCGCCGTTACCCCGCAACAGGTGATTGCGCACCACAACATCACCCTCAGCACCACCAGCAGTTTTGGCCCGCGTGCGCGCCTGCAGACGGCGCAGCAATGGGCGGATGGTGCAGCCAGTAATCGATAAAAATGCCTTTGGCGCAAGCTGGTTAAGCGCATACAGCTATTGATTCAATAGTGTTGGGGCGCCTGTCCGCTGTTGCCGTCACAGCCCTGGCATGGTTTTGGCGCTATGCTTTCCCCTCACTTGCCACACCACGGGACTGACCATGCTTTTGGGCCTTGCTGCCAACCGTTTGCACCACCGCAGCGATGATGCGGCGCTGTTCACCTTTCTGCGCGCTTGCGAACAAGGCATCCGCGAGCTGAATATCGGCTTTCATGCCGTGGGCCGCACCTATGACGCGATTGCCGCTGCCGAGATGCTCAAGGGCCACAAAGGCCTGGTGCGCTACCCCTACGGGCGCGAAGGCGGGCTGATGAAGCTGGTGGCCGAAGTGGTGGGCATGCCCGGCGAAGGCCGGGTGCTGGACGGTGCCATCTACCTGACCGATCCGGTCGATCCTTCCTCCATCTTCCCCGAGGCGCTGGCGCTCAAGCGCCAGTGCGTGATCCACGGCAAGCCATTTATTTCGACGGTGGCGAGTGCGCGCGATTGGGTGGAGATGGAGCGCATCCACGCCGGTCTGCCGCGCGACCGCCATGCAGACAACCTACACAGCTATGCATCGCAGACCCTGGCGCTGATTGCCCACGATGCGATGAAGCCCGCCATGCTGGCGTTTGCGGCGGCGAATTTCGAGCTGCTTTCGCGCTACAGCCGCCGCGTAGGCACGGGCACCACGGGCCAAAAGCTCAACGAAATGGCCTGGAGCAAAGGCTGGCCCGCCGGCACACCCTGGGTGGACCGCTACAACAGCGGCCCGCTGGGGGGCGACGCGCAGATTGCCGATCTGGTGCTGGAAGGCCGCTGCCAGCGCGCCATCTTTTTTGAAGACCCACATGTGGCCCGCCAGCATGAGGCCGACATCCAGCTGCTGGAGCGTGCGGTGACGACCAAGACGCTCGATGTGGTGTGCATGACCTCGCCCGCTGTAGTGCAGCGCTGGTGTGATGCCGCCGTCAGGCGGGCGTAGCCTCTTGGATTAGCGGCTTTCAGTCCACTTCGTTGGACACCTCGATCAGGTTCTCATCGGGGTCGTAGAAATAGACGGATTGCAGCACTGCCTGTGCGCCCGTGGCACGCACCGGCCCCTGCACGACGGCAATCTGTTCGCGCTGCAGGTGCGCGATGAAATCGGCCAGCGGCATGCGGGTGAGAAAGCACAGATCGGCAGAACCTGGAGTGGCATGCTTCACGTTCGGGTCGACCACTCTACCGACCTCGTGCAGGTTGATCTTTTGCCTGCCAAAGTGCAGCGCGTGGCGGCCGGGCTTGAACTCTCTCGCCCTCATGCCCAGAACCCGTTCGTAAAAGGCAATGCTGCGCGGGATGCTGTGCACGGTGAGCACCAGGTGGTCGATGGCGTCGACCAGGGTTTCGGTGGTGGGGGGCATTCGGTTTTTTCTGGGGTTCACTCAGGGCCGCAACATGTGGCCAAACTGCGCGGTGCTTTCATCGATGGCCTGTTGCGCGCCCGTAGACCAGCGGCCCATGTCAAAGAATGCATGGATCATGCCGTCGTAGCGCCGCGTGTCCACGGGAACACCGGCAACCTGCAGGGCGCGGCCATAGGCTTCGCCCTCATCGCGCAGCGGATCGTATTCGGCAGTCACGATGAGAGCAGGCGGCAGGCCCGACAGATCTCTTGCCTGCAGCGGAAACAGGCGCGCATCGCCGCTGCTGGTGCTGCCCCCGGCATAGTGGCCGTAGAACCATTCCATACTGCGTTTTTCGAGCAGGTAGCCGGTGCCGTTCTCGTCGATGGAGCGGTGGCCTGCCTGCAGATGGTCGAGCGCCGGGTAGATCAGGAACTGGGCCTGCAGTGCGGGCGCTGTGCCGCGCAACAACTGGCAGACGGCGGCTGCGAGGTTGCCGCCTGCACTGTCGCCCGCTATGCCCACGGCACGGGTGCCGCCCAGGCCAGCAGTCTGGGCCTGTATCCACCGCGTGGCGGCCACGGCATCTTCCACCGCTGCGGGAAAGGGGTGCTCCGGCGCCAGGCGGTAGTCCACCGAGACGACCACGGCAACGCTGCCCTTGCAGAGCGAGCGGCAGATGTTGTCGTGGGTGTCCAGATCGCCAATCACCCAGCCGCCTCCGTGGAAGTACGCAATGGTCGGAAAAGGCCCGGTGCCTGCGGGGCGATAGATGCGGGCCTTCAGGATACCCGCCGGCCCGGGGATGTGGATGTCCTCCACCCGGGAGACGGGCACGGTCTGCTCGGGCGTGCGGGTGCCATGGGTGAAGGCGAGGTAGCTGTCGCGGCCTTCCTGCGGCGTGCCTTCCCACCGGGGTTTGGCATTGGCGTCCTTGACCATCTGCACGATGGCGGCAATTCCGGGTTCGAGGGGCATGGCTGGGGTGTCCTTGTCGGCGGTGGCGGGGGGAGCGCAGAGGTTCAGCGGTAGACGAGCACGTCTTCGTGCAGGCTGACCTGGGGCAGGGTGTCGCGGTCCTGGTCGTAGTCGTGCAGGTGCGTCCAGGGTTCGCGGTCTCCGCTGCGGTGCATGAGATGCTGCGAGCGCGTGATGTAGCCGGGGTTGAAGTTGCTGGCATCGCACCAGGGCTGCAGCGCCATGTCTGCATCCTGCGGGCGCAGGGTGGCGGTGACCGAGCGCTTGCCCGTCTGGTCGAGGTGCGCGAGCATGCGGCATACCCAGTCGCTCACCAGTTCGACCCGCAAGGTCCAGCCAAAGCGGAAGTAGCCCATCACATAGGCCATGTTGGGCAGGCCATTGATCATGACGCCCCGGTACGGCACGCGCTGGCTGAAATCGACCCGCTCGCCGTCGACGGTGAAAGGCACATCGTCAAACAGCTTGAGGTTGAAGCCCGTGGCGCTGACGACGATGTCGGCATCGAGCCGCTCGCCCGATGTGAGCACGATGCCCCGGGCGTCGAAATTCTCGATGCCATCGGTCACCACCGAGGCCTTGCCGCTGTTGATGGCGTCGAACATGTCGCCGTCGGGCACCACGGCGATGCGCTGCTGCCAGGGGCGGTAGGCCGGGTTGAAATGCTTATCCACATCAAAGCCGTCGGGCAGGCGTGCGCGGATGTCATCGAGCAGGCGCTTGCGCAGGGCCTCGGGGTCTTCCTTGCCCATGTGCGCAAACTTGGTCGATTGGGAGATGTGGGCGCGGCGCAGGATCTCGTGCACCCACTCGTCGGGGAGATCCAGCTCGCGCAGCGGCGCCTCCAGCGGGTGGCTGCGCGGGCGCGAGAGGAAGAAGGTCGGTGTGCGCTGCAGCATGGTGACATGGCCTGCATCGGGCGCCATGGCTGGAATCAGCGTGGCCGCCGTCGCCCCCGAGCCGATCACCACGACGCGCTTGCCATGGTAGTCCAGGTCCTGCGGCCACAGCTGCGGGTGCACGATCCGGCCCTGGAAGTTCTCCAGCCCCGGCCAGTGCGGGGTGAAAGGCTTTTCATGGTCGTAATAGCCCTGGCACAGCCAGAGGAACCGGGTGGTGATGGTTTTTTCGGCGCCGCTGTCCAGCAGCCGCACCGTCACCGTCCACTGCTGCTCCTGCGTGGACCAGCTGGCGGCGGTCATCTGGTGCTGGTAGCGGATATAGGGCGCCAGCTGGTTCTCTTCGATGACATCGGTCAAGTACTTGCGGATTTCGTCGGCGGTGGCAATGGCCGTGCCGCGCCAGGGCTTGAAGCGGTAGCCGTAGGTGAAGAGGTCGCTGTCCGAGCGTGCGCCCGGGTAGCGGTGCGTCCACCAGGTGCCGCCGTGGCCGGGGTTGCGTTCAAGCACGGCAAAGCTGCGCCCGGGGTGCTGTTCCTTCAGGTGGTAGGCCGAGCCGATGCCTGAAACGCCGGCGCCGATGATGAGCACATCCACATGTTCGGACGTGTGCTGCGCAGTTGCCATGGACTTGTCTCCTGTGCGGGGATGCTGACGAGAATAGAGACGGTCAGGCGCGGCGCTTGTCGTTTGAGCGACTGGCGGGCTGACGCGCAGGCGGCAGTCGTGCAAGTTGTGCCAGTGGTGACGGCGGCGTAAAAGGAAAAGCCGCAGCGCCCATGGCATCTGCGGCTTTCCTGGAAGGCGTGTCGGTAGTGGGCGGGCGGCGCTCAGGCCTGCTGCGGCTCCAGCGTCTTGGTATAGAGCGAGGCGCCGTTCAAATCCTTGAGCACCACGGTGAGCGCACGGCTCCTGTGGTCGATATCGAGCTGGCCGAAGAACTGGTAGCCCTCACTCGGGGCTGAATTGGCCTTGGGCGGTGCCTTGTGGAAGACGACATCAAGGCCGAAGGTCTTGTCCGCCTCGTTCGGCCCAAAGCCGCCTGCATTGAGGGGGCCGGAGACGAATTCCCAGAACGGCGCAAAATCCTTGAACTGCGCGCGCTCGGGGCTGTAGTGGTGGGCGGCGGTGTAGTGCACATCGGCCGTGAGCCACACCACGTTGTGGATGCCTGCGTCCTTGATGCCCTTCAAGAGGCGCGCCATCTCCAGCTCGCGCCCCTTGGGCACGCCGTGCTCGCCGTTGGCAATCGCCTCCCACTGGTCGCGGCCTTCGGCGTCCTTGCCATCAGGCACGAACAGGCCGATGGGCATGTCGGCGGCAATCAGCTTCCAGGTGGCGGTGCTGGCCTTGAGGCCCGCCA
>NZ_JBEBNZ010000051.1:0-12162 GCF_040396735.1 Comamonas odontotermitis | reverse complement strand
GATAAAAAAGAAAGGTTAAGAGAAAAAGGAAAGGGAACAGTTAGTGAGCTTCATGCGCCTGGCCGAGATAAATCAGCGTCAGCATCATGAAAATGAAGGCTTGCAGAGTGATCACCAGAATGTGGAAGATCGCCCAGATCGTACCTGCAATGATGTGCCCCACGGGGAGCAACACACCAGAGAGCGACATAGCCGCTGCGCCACCCATCAGGGCAATCAGCATGAACACCAACTCACCAGCGTACATGTTGCCGAACAGTCGCATGCCATGCGACACGGTCTTGGCAACGTATTCAATGATCTGCATGAGCAGATTGACAATGCCGAGGATGACGGCAAAGACAGGATTCTTGGAGGTCCCGAATGGCGCGGACACCAGTTCATGCGCCCAGCCGCCCAGACCCTTGATCTTGACGCTGTAGTACAGGCACAGGATCAGCACGGCAGTGGACAGGCCCAGCGTGGTCGACAGGTCGGCCGTCGGCACTACGCGCAGATAGGCGTGGTGGTCGCCAGTAGCGCCTTGCCACAGCCAAGGCAGTAGATCCACAGGCAGCATGTCCATGGCATTCATCAGGAAAATCCAGACGAACACCGTGAGTGCCAGCGGAGCAATGAACTTGCGCGATTGCGCGTTGTGGATATTGGCTTTGGCCTGGTTGTCCACCATTTCGACCAGCATTTCCACCGCCGCTTGGAAGCGACCAGGAACGCCTGACGTGGCCTTGCGGGCTGCCAGCCACATCACGAAGATGCCCAGCAGGCCCAGGATCACGCTGACAGTGACCGAGTCGAGGTTGACCACCGAAAAGTCGATGATCGACTTTTGCTTGATGTTCTGGAGATGCTGCAAATGGTGAACGATGTATTCACTTGCAGTGGGTGCATTCGCGTCTGCTGCCATCGGACAACTCTTCTTCTCAAATACAAACTGTTATTCGGATCTGGTCAGCAGCCACAGCGCCAACCAGTACGTCTTCATCACCACAACCAGGCCCAACACCAGCGCCAACCAGTTGAGCCCCGGCACCACCAGCGGCGCCAGCAACAGCAGCACCACGGTCAATACCAATTTTGCGATCTCCAAACCAAAGAACCGGACCATGGCAAGATTCTCCTGCCCGGCACCTAGCTGCAATCGTAGCCCACGTGCAAAAAGGGCAGCGGGTATCACTACCGCCGCCGCACCATATGCTACCGACCACAACCACCCGGCCCGCTGCGTGATCAGACCCACCAATACGGCAAGCACAACCCCGACCACCAGCTGCCACTTCACGACACGCACCATCGAAACCGATGGATTGCGCCTGCGCCACTCCGCTGCTTCTTCGGCAGTCAGGGGCTTGAAGTCCGGCTCTTCGGCCTCATGTTTATCTTCCGGAGCACTTGTAGTCATATAGTTTGCCCCTGGAACGACACTAGCCAAAGCCTGCGATTATAAGGATAAACCCGTTGGAATCGGAAAGCGTTTTCGCATGCGCTTGGTTTTTTGCTGCGCGTGAGCGTTTACACAAGCTTGTTTTTTGTAAGATTCGCCTTACAGAATTCTGATGCCAAAGGTGGCATCCTTGCTGACTGCTCATACCCTTCAAGCTTCTGTTTTAATAGCAAAATGACCTCTTCTGAAACGCCCTCCAACACCCCAGAAACTCGCGATGATCCGAACAAGGATTCGCTGATCGAATACCCCTCAGACTTTCCGATTAAGGTGATGGGGCTCAATCAGGACGGCTTTGTCCACACGGTCACCACCATTGCCAAACAGTTCGATCCCTTCTTTGATGCAAGCAAGATCGAGTTGCGCCCCAGTGCCGGAGACAAGTATCTGGGGGTGACCATCACGGTTACTGCCACCAGCCGCGAGCAACTGGACAATCTATACATGGCGCTCACCTCCAACCCCATGGTCAAGGTCGTGCTGTAAGCGCGCTCTGTCACCTGCGCGAACCCTGTCGGCGCATTGCCGCCGGCTTTCTACCCATGCAGACCCGTTTTTTAGGCCTGGCCGACTACACGGCAACCGTGGAAGCCATGCAGCAATTCACGGCCCAGCGCGCCCCCGACGAGCGCGATCAGCTATGGATTTGCGAGCACCCTGCCACATTCACGCAAGGCCTGGCAGGCCTGCCCAGCCATCTGTTGCATACTGGCGACATTCCGGTTGTACAAACCAACCGTGGTGGTCAGGTCACCTACCACGGCCCCGGGCAGGTCGTGGCTTACCCGCTGATCGACTTGCAGCAGGCTGGCTACTTTGTCAAAGAGTACGTATTCCGCCTGGAAGAAGCCGTCATCCGCACGCTTGCCCATCTCGGCGTCACTGGGCACCGCGTGGCAGGCGCCCCGGGCATCTATGTGCGGCTCGATGACCCCTTCTCGCATGCACAATTGCCCCAACGCCCGCAAATGCGCGCTCCGGGCACGCCGGCGCCCGAGCCGATGTTCGACGGCCTGGGCAAGATTGCGGCCTTGGGGATCAAGGTCAGTCGCCATTGCACCTACCACGGTGTCGCGCTGAACGTGAAAATGGACCTGGAACCCTACCGCCGCATCAACCCTTGCGGTTACGCAGGGCTTCAGACGGTCGATCTTTCTACAATAGGCGTCGATGCAAAGTGGGATGAAGTCGCCGCCATCTTGGCCAGCGAGCTGTCCACCCGCCTATCCCCGTGAGACCTGCCATGAGTACCAACGAAGTCGTGCGCGAAGCGCAAACTGCCGACAACTACAACCCGCTTGCCAAGCAAAAAGCGGCTGCCAAGCTGTCGCGCATCCCTGTCAAGGTAGAGCAGGCGCCGTTGCTCAAGAAGCCCGAATGGATCCGCGTCAAGGCTGGCAGCCCCACCACGCGCTTCTACGAGATCAAGGACATCCTGCGCGAAAACAAGCTGCACACCGTCTGCGAAGAGGCCAGCTGCCCCAATATCGGGGAGTGTTTCGGCAAAGGCACCGCCACCTTCATGATCATGGGTGACAAATGCACGCGCCGCTGCCCGTTCTGCGACGTGGGTCACGGTCGCCCTGATCCGCTCGATGTGAACGAGCCCCTCAACCTCGCCAAGACCATTGCACAGTTGCGCCTCAAGTACGTGGTGATCACGAGCGTGGACCGTGACGACCTGCGCGACGGCGGCTCCGGCCACTTTGTCGAATGCATCAAGAACATCCGCGAACTCTCGCCCACCACGCAGATCGAGATCCTGGTGCCCGACTTCCGTGGCCGCGACGACCGTGCGCTCGAGATCCTCAAGGCCGCGCCACCTGACGTGATGAACCACAACCTGGAAACCGCGCCTCGCCTGTACAAGGAAGCGCGCCCGGGCTCTGATTACCAGTTCAGCCTGAATCTGCTCAAGAAGTTCAAGGAACTGCACCCCACCGTGCCAACCAAGAGCGGCATCATGGTGGGACTGGGCGAGACGGATGAAGAGATTCTGCAGGTGATGCGCGACATGCGCGCCCACAACATCGACATGCTGACGATCGGCCAGTACCTGGCCCCATCCAACAGCCACCTCCCAGTGCGCCGCTACGTGCACCCCGATACCTTCAAGATGTTCGAGGAAGAAGCCTACAAGATGGGTTTCACCCATGCGGCCGTTGGCGCCATGGTGCGGTCCAGCTACCACGCGGATCAGCAAGCCCATGCGGCTGGGGTGTAAGAGCACATTTACGGTTTCTACCCGGCGCACCAGCCATTGGCGAAGTAAAAGCGGCAGACATCTGCCGCTTTTGCTTTGTTTCCGAACAAACAGGCTGCTCAAGCGCGCAGCCCGACGGGCATCACCCAGCCGGCAGGTTCAGCCCAACTCGGCACTGCTGTTGACCACTACGGCATACAGATCGCCAATGGTCGCCATGGCGCTCTGGTGCAGTTGCAGTGCAGGCACCGCGCCAGCAGCAGAGCGCAAGGGTCTGGTAGCGCAGGCATTGGCCACCACCGTAGGCTGGTTGCCGCGCAGGAAGGCGCCTTCCGCAGTGAAGGTGACGCACATATGGCTCATGAAGCCGGCAATCACCACCTGCTTGTTGCCAGCAGCATCCACCTCCTGCGCCAAGGTCGTGTTGACAAAGGCGTTGGGTGCGCCTTTGATGACCACGGGCTCATCGGGCAGGGGTGCCACGCTGGGGTGGATCTGGCCGATATCGGTGCGAATATCGTAGGGGCTGCCTTCGCCACCATCATGCATGACATGAATCACCCTGGCGCCTTGCGCACGCGCCTGCGCCAGAAGCTGAGCAGCCGCATCAAGCGCCGCCTGCCAGCCTTCGAGCTCCATCACGCCCCGGGTATAGGTGTTCTGGTAGTCCACCAGAATCAAGGTTGATTGCGCCAGGGTGGCAGGCTGTGGGTTCAATCCTTTGAGTTCGCGTAAAGTGGCAGTGTTCATGGTTTCTCGCTCTGTCCGTTGCAGGAACCGCCCAGTGGCGGGGGATGTGAGGCATCTTAGGCAGCCGCCACCTGCCCAGCAATGCCGTCTTTGCCGCAGAAACCGACATGTCCGCCCTTTCCCCCGAAGAGACCCACATGCTTCCCCCAGAACGCCGGATCGTGATTGTGCTGTTTGACCGCGTAGATCTGCTCGATGTCACCGGCCCGCCCGAGGTGTTTGCCCTGCTGCAGCGCGAGATGGCACAGCCCACGGGCTACCGCGTGCTGCTCGCCGCCGAAACCATGGAGCCCGTCACGACCTCCGCTGGCGTGCGTGTGTTGCCGGATATCGACTTTGCCAGCCTTCGCAACCAAGCCATTGATACGCTGGTGGTACCCGGCTCGGTGGCCATCGACGAAACAGGCCGGGTGCAGGCACTGGCCGATCCAGCAGTTGTGCAATGGGTCAAGGCGCTGGCGTCCCAGTCCAGACGCGTGGCATCGGTCTGCGTGGGAGCGCACATTCTGGCTGCCGCTGGCTTGCTGCGCGGCAAGCAGGCCACCACGCATTGGTCTACCGCCGCACAACTGGCCCATGATCACCCCGACATCGATGTCGATGCTGACCGCATCTACATCCAGCAAGGCCATATCTGGACTGGCGCAGGCCTGACCACCTGCCTGGATCTGGCATTGGCGCTGGTGGCCGAGGATTTCGGCAATCCCCTGGCCCTGCGCGTGGCTCGCCACCTGGTCATGTTTCTCAAGAGGCCTGGCGGGCAAAGCCAGTTCAGCGTGATGCTGGAGCCGCTGTCCTCTACGCGCCGAATGGACGCCTTGCGCCAGTACATCGCGCAGAACCTGGCTCGGCCATTGTCGATGTTCGACCTGGCAGAGCAGATGCATGTCAGCGACCGGCAATTGGCGCGTATCTTCAAGACCGAGTTGGGCATGACCCCCGCTGCCTATCTGGAGGCGGCCCGCGTCGAAGCGGCACGCCAACAGCTCGAAGCCACCGACGCCTCGCTGGAGCGCGTGGCCGAGACCTGCGGCTTCCACACCACCGATACCTTGCACCGTGCATTTCGCCGCAAGCTGGGCACCACGCCCACCGAATACCGCAACCGCTTTCGCACCCAGGCGGACTGAGCAGCGACCCGGACTCAAAGCGGGTCTACGATCTCAGCTCTCCAGCAGCGCTGACGGGTCTTCCGCATCAATGACCTGCTGCGCCCAGCTGGCCAATTGCAGGGTGTTGGCGCGCAGCACTTCCTGCTTGATGGCCAGAATCTGCGCAGGCTGCATGGAGAAACTGCGCAGGCCCAGGCCCAGCAGCAGCTTGGTGGTCGCCACATCCCCCGCCATCTCACCGCACACACACACCTCCTTGCCAGCAGCCTTCGCAGCCTGGATGACTTCTGCAATGAGCCGCAGCACCGCCGGGTGCAGCGGATCATAGAGCTGGGCAACGGCTTCGTCCGCGCGGTCAATGGCCAGCGTGTACTGAATCAGATCATTGGTGCCGATGGACACGAAATCAAAGTACTTGAGAAAGGTGCGCACAGCAAGCGCCGCGGCCGGTATCTCGATCATCGCGCCCAGCTTGACGTGACCCTGCGGGATGCCGCGCTCGCGCAGTTCGGCCGAGGCCTGCTCCACCAGCGCCAGCGTCTGACGTATCTCGCTGACATGTGCCAGCATCGGAAACAACAGCTGCACCGGCCCATGTACGGCGGCACGCAGCACGGCGCGCAGTTGCGTGCGAAACATGTCCGGATCAGCCAGGCTGAAACGGATGGCGCGCAGGCCCAGTGCCGGGTTCAGGTGGTAGTCCTTGGGCTGCGCCTTGTCCAGGGGCTTGTCGGCGCCCACATCCAGCGTACGGATGGTGACGGGCATGCCCTGCATGCCTTCAAGCGCTTCCCGGTAGGCGCGGTACTGCTCTTCTTCGCCGGGCAGCTTGCCGCCCCGGCCCATGAACAGAAATTCGGTACGGAAGAGCCCCACTCCCACGGCACCTGCATTGACCGCTGCGGGGCCATCGCCCGGCTGCTCGATATTGGCCAGAAGCTCAATACGCTCACCATCGATGGTGATCGATGGCGTATCGCGCAGACGCGAAAGGCGCTCTCGCTCCAGGCGAATCTGGCGCTGCTTGAAGCGATACTCTTCCAGCAGAATGGGCGAAGGGTCCACAATGACTTCGCCCGCATCGCCATCGATGATGACCCAGTCATCGGCCCGGATGAGCTGGCTGGCCGTACGGGCCCCCACCACCGCGGGAATGTCCATGCTGCGCGCCACGATGGCCGTGTGGCTGGTCTTGCCTCCCACCGCCGTCACAAAACCGGCAAAAACGCTTTGCTTGAACTGCAGCATGTCGGCGGGCGACAGATCATTGGCGATCAGCACCATGGGCGCGTCATGGCCGCCCTCTACCCAATCCTGCTGGTTTTCACCTCCATCGCCGGCAGGTGCACTGGCGGGCGCCTCCACCGGGCTGGAGACACCCCGCATGTGGCGCAGCACCCGCTCCACCACCTGCTGCAGGTCGCCTTTGCGCTCGCGCAGGTACTCGTCATCCATTTCGTCAAACTGGCGGCACAGCAGCTCCAGCTGTGCGGTCAGCGCCCATTCAGCGTTGTATAGGCGTTCGGTGATCAGCTGGCGCACGCCCAACGAGAGCATGTCGTCCTGCACCAGCATGAGGTGCACATCCAGCAAGGGTGCCAGCTCTTGCGGCGCGTCCACCCCCAGGTCGCTGCGCAGGTGCTGCAGTTCTTCAATGACGGCCAGACGCCCTTTGCGCACACGTTCGATCTCGCGCTCGATCTGCTCGGCCTCGATCAGGTAGTGGGTCACATCCAGATGGCTGGACGCCGCCATCACTGCCCGGCCGATGGCTATGCCCCGGGCCACTGCAATTCCGTGAATGGCAAATGTCATGCTGGATTTCCTCTCTCTGGCTCGGCGCTCGTGCCTGTTCGGCAATGGCTTCATTTATACGCCTGCGCAAGCCCGGTTCACAAGGCAGGGCATATATTTTTGCGAGATTGCCGTGTCACAGCAGCAATGGAGACGAGTTGCGGCGACGCACGCACCATCTCTGCACTCAGAGTCCGAAGCATGGAGCACCCGTCTCCTGGGGATGGCATTGGCCAGCGCACGAGGCACAGGATGCGCTCCAGCACGGCTGCGCATCAGCGGCGCAGGAGTGCGGCTTATTCGCCTTCGCCGAACTTGTCGTTGATCAGTGCAAGCAGCGCATCCATGGCCTGCTGCTCATCGGCGCCATCGGTCTCGATCGTCACATCGGTGCCAATGCCGGCTGCCAGCATCATCACTCCCATGATGCTCTTGGCATTGACGCGACGCTCACCCCGGGTAATCCACACTTCGCAGGCAAAACTGCCCGCCAACTTGGTGAGCTTGGCCGATGCACGGGCATGCAGACCCAGTTTATTGCTGATGGTGACAGTGGTCGTGATCATGGACTCGGGTATTTTGATTTTGTGGCGTGGTCTGGGTCACTTGCATGATGCCCTGGCTGCCGCCGGCGACAGCACGCGCGACCAGACTGTCCAACTCTTCTTTCCGGTAGCACAGCGCGCGCAGCAGCATGGGCAGATTCACGCCTGTCACCAGCCGTGTATCGGTGCGTAGCCTGACCAACTCCTGCGCCACATTGTGCGGTGTCGCGCCGAATACGTCACTCAACACCAAAAGCGGGCCACTGCCGCCTTTGGCAACCAGTGCCTGCGCCTCCTGCAAGGTCACCACTGGATCGGCGCTGGCCTCCACGTCAAACGCCAACACGTGCTCCCCGCTGTCGGGGAATACGTGCGCAGCACACTGCGCCAGCGCATGGGCCAGCGGTGCATGGGCGATCAACAGGATCCGGTTGTTCATCAGAGAAAAAACAATAACATCAACGGTTTTGAAGCAATGCATCACACAAGCTTGGTGCATTGCAACATACTTGCAGTGTAGCGGTTATGTGGCAGCGCAACATTGGTAGTGTTGCTTAGCCCTCAGCGCAAATGCAAACCTTGTACAAAGGTATCACGCGCTGTTGGCGCCACAGGTTGACCAAGCGACAGCACCAGTGCCTGGTAGACGCGGACGCCATTGCCCTCCAGCCTTGCAAACCAGCGCACATCTGCCACCACGGCCCCCCCTTTTGCGTCGCGCCCCTCCCACTCTACCTGCATGGCCTGGGGCAATTCCAGCCCGCCCTTGATCAGAAATGGCACGCCTGCAGGAATGGTGGTCGCAAGCTGCAATTGCTTTTGCAGCGCCTGTTGCCAGCGTTCGAGCACCATGGGTGCGTCCTGCGGCTGCCCGAGCAGCACATGGGACACGGCCCAGGTTGCGCCACCCGCTTCGCACCCCACCATGGACAATGGCATGCGGCCTGCACCCCAGTCCACATCACGAACGGCCTGGTCAGGCTTGCAGGGCAGCATCACCGTAAGCGGCGCGTCCGCGATCGCTACCGTACGCCAGTTGAGCACAGGACTGCAGGCGGCCAGCAGAGCCAGGGCAATGAGGGCACGAAGAAGGCGGCACATGCAGCCATTATCGCCAGTTGCCGGTTTCGGCGACTGCGGCCTGTGAAGAAGCTGCAAACGTTTCGCTATCCAAAAGAGCGCTGCCAGTGCGCTCCCATCAAGCGCCAGAAGGCAAAATCGCCTCACATTCACCCTTCACCCAGGCAAAGACCGCGATGACCACCTTGTGCGGCCATACCGCGCATAATGCATCCGGTGCAGAACTTTCTGCCCCGCTTTTGATCCGACCGCAATGGCCAACAAATCCTCCACCTCATTGATCGCAGGCCTCGTCATCGCAGTGGCGGTGGGCGTGGGTGCCTACGTGTACCACGGCACCGGGCAAGCAGCGGCGCCCGAGAGCCAGTTCGTGCTGCTCAATGGCGCCACCAAGACCACGGCAGACATGAAGGGCAAGGTCACACTGGTCAACTTCTGGGCCACCAGCTGTACCACCTGTGTGGCCGAGATGCCCGAAATCATCAAGACCTACGACAAGTACAAGGACCAAGGCTACGACACCCTGGCCGTGGCCATGAGCTACGATCCGCCCAGCTATGTGGTCAATTTTGCAGAGTCGCGCAAGCTGCCATTCAAGGTCGCGATCGACAACACCGGCAAGATCGCCAAGGACTGGGGCGACATTCAGCTGACGCCGACCACGTTCGTCGTCAACAAGCAGGGCAAGATCGTCAAGAGCTACGTCGGCGCACCTGATTTTGCCGAGCTGCACAAGCTGATCGAAAAGCTGCTCGCGCAAGCCTGACCCGCCTCCAGCCATCCAAGCCGCCTTTGCCCAGGCGGCTTTTTGCTGCCTGTCGCCTCCCTCCATGAACCCATGCGGCAAGAGCGCGTGGGGCCTTTCTATTGCGGTGCAGCATAGGCGGGGCGCTACACTGCCCATTCCTTCATTACGTACCCCGGCCGTGGACAGACCCGAGATAACGCTCATCCATCCAACAAATCCAGAAGAGCTGAAAGCAACACGCGAAATTTTTGTGGAATACGCAGGCAGCTTGGATGTGGACCTGAATTTCCAGGGTTTTGAGGAAGAACTGGCCGAGTTGCCCGGTGAATACGCCGCGCCACGCGGTCATCTGGTACTGGCGCTTGTGGAAGGCGCCGTGGCCGGCTGCTGCGCCCTGCGACCGATCGACGATGTCGACTACGCGAACGCCTGCGAGATGAAGCGCCTTTATGTGCGCAAAGCTTTTCGTGGTTTTGGCCTGGGCCGCCAGCTGGTGGACCACACCTTGACCACAGCGGCTCAGCTGGGTTACGACTGCATATTGCTCGACACCCTGGACAGCATGGAATCAGCCCGCGCGCTGTATGCCGACTTCGGGTTCGAAGAGATTCCGCCGTACTACCACAACCCCATTGCGGGCACGCACTATCTCAAGGCCGAGGTCCGGCTTTGAATAATCAAAAATAATAGCATTCTGCGCAATAGATATGCGCACAGAATGGCATTTTCATGCAACCCCAGATGCATGAAGCAACCTGTGGGTTCACAGTCCGGATACCCACCACATCACCCCGGCGCACACCAGGGCCAGTACCAGCGCCACCAGGCGCGAACCCGCAGTGTCCCGGGACGCTGGGGGCGCAGGCGCAATCGATGCACCGGCCAGTTGCTTGTCTCCGTGGATCATCGGGCGAACGAGTGGTTTCTTGAGCCGCACGATATAGAACACGATGGCTGCGATATGCAGGCTAATCAGGCCCAGCAGCAACCACTGGCCAATGTGGGCATGGTAGTAGGTCGCCTGCCCGGTGGTGGCGCCTGATACAAAGCGCGCCAGCGGCCCGGCAAAGGCAATTTCATCATCACTCATCAAACCGCTCAGCACCTGCGCTGCCAGCAGCACCAACATGGCCAAAACGGCCCAGGCGCCCGTCGGGCTGTGGCCCACGTCATCGCGCACATCCGGTCTGCCGCCCACATAGCCTAACACCCGGCGGGGTGACAGAGCCAACTGCCCAAAGCGCGACCAGTAGCCCCCTGCCACACCCCACAACAGCCGGAACAGCAGCAGTGCCCCGATGGCGTACCCGCAGCGCTGATGCCACAGCATGGCATTGCCGCCAATCTTGACGGTGACAAACGCGCCAATGAAGCACAGCACCAGAAGCCAGTGGAACAATCGCGTGGGAAGGTCCCACACACGGATGGTGGCGTCAACGGGGGTCGTGGAAGTTGTCATGGTCTTGGACTGCGGGATGTGCTACAAAGCGGTCAGCGATCGCATTGTGGAGCACATTCTGGCAGGCTGGCAACCAGCCAGGCACTCCGCGCCATGCACCATCGCCGTGCCACGCAGTCCCCGCGATACCGATAAAAGGACGTCCCCACCATGATGAAAAAACACCCTCTGCTCGCCGCCCTGGCTTGTGCCGTTGCCCTCTCGGGCTTCAGCACGGGCGCTTCTGCCCAGTTTGCCAAGGCTGAAGACGCCATCAAGTACCGCCAGTCGGCCTTGTTTGTGATGGCCCAGCATTTTGGCCGTGTAGGCGCGATGGCCAATGGCAAGGTACCCTTCGATGCCAAGGCTGCCGAGCAGAATGCCGACATCGTGGCCCAGATGGCCAAACTGCCTTGGGCCGGCTTTGACGCTGCACACGAAGGCGGCAAGGCCAAGCCGGAAATATGGAAGGAGCAGGCCAAGTTCAAGGACCTGGCAGACAAGATGCAAGCGGAGACGGTGAAACTGGCAGCCGCAGCCAAAACCGGAGACCTGGACAAGCTCAAGGCCGCTTTCGGACCGGCCGCAGCCAGCTGCAAGGCCTGCCACGACGATTTCCGCAACCGCTGATACCGCGCGGGCCTCCCGGCCTTGTGCAAACCAAGACACCGCAAGACGGACTCTCTTCAGCATGTAGCATGCAGCGCGGCTACTGCGCCTTCAGCCTCGTAAAAAAAGCACGCCTAGGCGTGCTTTGCTATTGATTCAGGACGTCTAGCGCATGGCTGGCAAGCGCTACCAGCCCAAAAGACATGCATCAAGCCTTGGCTTGCTTGAGGATGGTGTCCGCATCGCTGACTTCGAACTTGCCCGGACCTTCCACGTTCAAGGTCACGATCTTGCCGTCCTTGACCAGTGCCGAGTAGCGGTTGCTGCGCAGACCCAGGCCCTTGCCATTGAGGTCCAGCGTCAGGCCGGTGGCCTTGGCAAATGCAGCATCGCCGTCACCGATCATGCGCACCTTGCCTTCGGTGTGCTGGTCCTTGCCCCA
>NZ_JBEBNZ010000050.1:0-12260 GCF_040396735.1 Comamonas odontotermitis | reverse complement strand
GTCTGCGTTGTTGCAAATCCTCGCAATAGCGGGGCTATTGCTGCGGTATTGCGCCGCCAGGCGCGCCCCTAGCAGCCCATCCCTAGCCGGGCGTCCCGCAAAGCCACGGTCGCGGCGCGAGGAGATCGTAAACACGTTCTAAGACAAATCCAAGGTATCAAAACAATAGCTGCTGGCGCGCGTCCAATGTGCGCCAGCAGCTATTTTGTTTAAAAAACCGCTTTGGGAAGCGTGCTTACACAACCTGCAGGCCTGCAAGCTCCGGGTAGTCCACCGGGTACTGCGGCTGCATGTCCAGCAGGGTGTGATTGAGCAGGGTGTTCACCATCAGGTTGCGGTGCAGCTTGTCGTCGGCAGGAATGATGTACCAGGGCGCATGCGGGGTCGAGGTTGCCTCCAGCAGGTCTTCGTAGGCCTGCTGGTACGCGTCCCACTGCTTGCGCACCTCCAGATCGCCGAGGCTGAACTTCCAGCGCTTGTCGGGAACATCGATACGCTCCTGCAGGCGCTTGCGCTGCTCGTCCTTGCTGATGTGCAGCATGCATTTGAGCACCGTGGTGCCGTTTTCGGTCAGCATGCGTTCAAAGTCGTTGATCTGTCCATACCGCTGTCTGGTGGTGTCCTTGTCGATCCATTGGTTGACGACGGGCACCAGCACGTCTTCATAGTGGCTGCGGTTCCAGACGCCGATCTCGCCCTTTGCTGGCACCACGGCGTGGCAGCGCCACAGATAATCGTGGGCCAGTTCGTCCTTGGAAGGGGCCTTGAAGGTCGCCAGGCGAACACCCAGCGGGCTGGTGTACTTGAACACACCGCGAACCGCGCCATCCTTGCCGGCGGTATCCATGCCCTGCAGTACCAGCAGGATGGAGCGCTTGCCTTCGGCCTGCAGTGGACGCACCAGTTGCGCCAATTGCTGGTTCAGCGCCTTCAGGTCTTTTTCCTGCGCCTTGACGCTGTCATGCGCAAACGGGGTTGCCGCAGGGTCGTAGTTGGCAAGCTTGACCTTGCCTTTGGTGGGGACGCGGTATTTGTTGGTATCGGGCATAGAGAGGTGTGGGCGCCACAAGTGCAGGTGGGCAATGATTTCAGTTTTTGAACAGGCTGTCACCATGCGGCCGCGCAATTGCCGCAACGGCTGACAAAGCTTTACCGAATCCACGCGGTCTGGTGGGCAGTGCTCATACCATTTTGCGGATCGGTCGCTTCTTCCAGACGGCCTTGTAGTACCAGGTCTGCAGTCCCAGGGTGATGCTGTAGGAGAGTGGAAACGCCATCCAGATGCCGATCAAGCCGAAGCGCTGGCTCAGCAGCCAAGCCAGCGGCAACTCCAGCACTGTCAGCACGGCAATGGTGATCGCGGTGGGCACTACCACATCCCCGCTGGCCCGCATCAGGGCGGACAGCGATGCAAAGGCGCCAAACAGCAGGCCACTCCAGAGCACGATGTACAGCAGCTCGACCGCCACATGCAGCACCTGCTCGTCGGTAATGAAAATGCGCAGCAAAGGCCTGGCAAACAACGAACCGGCGAGCGCCGTCGCGCCACCCAGCGCCAGATTGATGGTGAGGGCGGTGCGTGCGATGGCGGGCAAACGCTCACTATGGCCCGCACCGATAGCCTGGGCGCCCAGAATGGATGCAGTGATCGCGATCGAGATCAGGGGGAACTGCGCAAAGGAGTTGATCTGGTTGACCGCGCCATACGCCGCAGTGGCGCTGGACCCAAAGCCATTGATCAGCGACATCACCACCAGTCCCGCGAGCGAGGTGGCAATCATCAGCACGCCAGTAGGAATGCCCACACGCAGCACGCCTTTGAGCAGCACGACATCAATTCGCATGGCCTTGAGAAGCGCACGCCCCGGTGCGAGCACACTTCCCTTGTGGCGCAGGTGTACCCCCAGCCAGACCAGGGCGATGCTGAAGCCCAGAATCATCGACACCCCTGCACTGGCCACCCCCAACTGGGGTAGGCCCCACCAGCCCGCAATCAGTGCGGGTGTGCTGAAGAGGCCGATGGCCGTGGACAGGATCAGCGACCACATCGGTGTGAGTGTGTCGCCCACGCCACGCAGCAGCGATGTGGCCAGCAGGAACACAAACAACCCCGGCATGCCCAGCAGCACGATGCGGGAGTAAATGGTTGCTTGCTCCAGAATGTCTGCCGGCGTACCCAGCAGCTGCATGATGGGGCGCGTGAACAGCCCGCCAAACACGGCCACCACGGCGCCAAAGATCAGGCCCACAAGCAAGGTGGTGCCGGCAATGGCACGCACCTTGTCCAGCTGGCGCG
Organism: Comamonas odontotermitis; assembly: GCF_040396735.1. GTDB lineage: Bacteria > Pseudomonadota > Gammaproteobacteria > Burkholderiales > Burkholderiaceae_C > Comamonas > Comamonas odontotermitis_C. The sequence goes on along the minus strand of NZ_JBEBNZ010000050.1, from coordinate 9,964 downwards.
CTCCCCAGGCCTGCCCAATCAGCACCGAGGCACCAGCGCCCAGGCCAATGACGAAGGCAATGAACACGAACATCACGGGAAAGAACGCTGCAACAGCCGCCAGCGCCTTGAACCCCATCATCTGCCCCAGAAACATGCTGTTGAGCGTGCCCGAGAGCGACTGCAGGATGTTGGACAGGATCATCGGCCCTAGAAAGACCATGAACACCTTCCACAGAGGGCGTTGTGGTGCATTCCCGGAAGGCTGCGTCAATGACGCGGGCGGGGGAGGGTCGGATGGCTGCGTTGCCTGTGCAGCGCTGGGCATGGGAGAGGTGGAGGCTTGCATCTGTTGTTGTGGTTGTTGCTGAACGTAAATAATCGAGCCGAGCGCGCGAACACGCGAGTGTTCGGCGCATCGACATCTGCGCCGGCAGGGTTGGTCGATGTCTCGGTGAGCGGCAGATCAGCCTGCCCAGACGGGGCGGCTGAGCTGATGGAGGTAGGCCTGTACATCGTCCGGCCAGCCCTGGGTCTGCAGCTGGAAAGCCGATTCCTTTCTGGCGAACAATGCGCGACAGGCTTCTTCAAAGCCCGGCTGGTCTCCGGCCATTTCCTGCATGAAGCGGTAAGTGGCTTCGGTTGCTGCGCGCCGGGCGTCCTGCGCGGCATGGGCGTTGCGAGCGTCTTCGATCAGACGGCGCAACGCAGCCGATGCGCCGCCAGGCTGGCGACCCAGCCATTCCCAATGGCGTGGAAGCAGGGTGACTTCCCGTGACACCACACCCAGCTTGGGGCGGCCAACCGCGCGGGAGCGGGCGGAGTTGCGACCGTCGACGTCCATTGTGGAGGGGGGAGTGGCCGCAGGGCCTGGCGATGCGGCTGCCGCATGCTCAGCCAGTTCGGCACGCCAATTCAGATCCAGGCGCAAACCCGTGGCATCGTCGAACACCCACGGTGCAGGTGCACTGCCTTGCGGGTGCAGCTCGTCGTGGTTTTGCAGATAACGCAGCACACTCAGCCGGTCTGCCTGCAGTACCCGTTGCATGCCTTGAAAAATGGTCAGCCGTGCTTCGGCTTGCGCATGGTCCATGATGAATCCAGAATTTCTATCAATATCGCGCCGAATTCTACCTGGGCAAAAATAAATTTGTATTTTTAGTGGGTAAAAATATGTTTCTGGATTCCCCGGGGCAATCAGGAAGAAGGTTGGGCTTTCAGAGGAAGTAGGCACTTCCATCAGGGTGCGGGGAGGGGCATTGGAGCGGGGCGCCCCAGACGCAAAAAAGCCTCCAGCTGGCTGGAGGCTTTTTATGAAGTCGATCTGCAAGCCGGCCCGGGCGGCCGGCGCTGCATTACACGCGCTTGCGGTATTCGCCGGTGCGGGTGTCGATTTCGATCTTGTCTTCCTGGCTCACGAACAGTGGCACAGCCACTTCAAAGCCGGTGGCGATCTTGGCAGGCTTGAGCACCTTGCCGGAGGTGTCGCCCTTGACGGCTGGCTCGGTCCAGGTGATTTCGCGCACGATGGTGGTGGGCAGTTCCACAGAGATGGCCTTGCCGTCGTAGAACACAACTTCGGCTTCCATGCCGTCTTCCAGGTAGTTCAGTGCGTCAGCCATGTTTTCGGCTTCCACTTCGTACTGGTTGAACTCTGGGTCCATCCACACATACATCGGGTCTGCGAAGTACGAGTAGGTGCAATCCTTCTTGTCCAGGATCACGTTGTCGATCTTGTCGTCGGCCTTGAACACGTTTTCCGTGCCGAAGTTGCCGATCAGGCTCTTGAGCTTCATGCGCACGGTTGCAGCACCACGGCCGCCACGAGCGTATTCAGTCTTCAGAACGATCATTGGGTCTTTGCCGAACATGATCACGTTGCCGGCACGGATTTCTTGAGCGATTTTCATAGCAGTATTTGCCTGTGTTGGGGCCGCTCAAACGGCTACGGGCGGCAAATGATGCAGTGGACGAGAGCACTGCCTGTGCTGCGCCGTAGCATGTTCCGCGGCGTTGAGCGCATCCGTTGGGCCGATTGGCGATCCAAAAGCGGAAAAGCGCAAAGACTTCGATTCTAACCTTTTTCGCCCACAAATGCCATGAGCTGTTCAGTGAGGCTGGGCTGGGCCTGCAGCCTGTGGCGCGCCGCCTGCACGCACCTTGCCCATAGTGCAAGGAGGGCCGGGCTCGGTGTGGGCCAGGGCGATGACCCATCTGCGGGAGCGATGCCATTCCACAACGCGTGGGCCTCACGCAGGCTGGCCGGTGCCTCCAGCCAGTCCAGAAAAGCCGCCAGCTTGGCGTGGTGCGCATTGTCATCCTGCGGATAGATCTGCCAGATGAATGGTTTGCCTGCCCAGATGGCGCGCACCAGGGAATCTTCGCCGCGGACAAAATTGAGGTCGCAGGCCCACAGCATGTCGTCAAACTGTAATTGAGTGCCTGCTGGCAGGTAGTGCACATGGGCGGCGCCTGCCGCCTGCGGCGTCGACTGCACGAGTGCTGTTGCACGCCCGGGTGTCACAAGCCATTGCACGCCGGTCCCGCTGGCTGCAAATACCTGCGAAAAGGCAGCAGGTTCATAACAGAACAACGAAAAAACCAGGTCACCATCCTGCAAGCCGTGGCGGGCGCGCCAGGCAGGGCGGTCAAATGCGGCCTGGCGCTCTGCCAGAGCGGCTTCACGCAGCAGGCCGCCGGTGCGGTCGGTGAATCCGGGGTAGAAAAACCAGCGCGTGAGCCCCGCCGCAGGGCCACTCATCAGGCGCGAGGGCAGGCGGTGGCAGCGTTCCACATAGTCCTGTGCAGAAAGGTATTCCAGGTTGATCCAGACCGGCCTGCGAGGATTGCCTTGCGCCTTCCCTGCGATGGCCTGCTGAAAGGATGGTGGGATTTCACAGCCAAAAGCCTCGATCACCACATCGCCTGGGCCATCGGGCGGGGCAGTCTTGGGCCACGGCAATACCTGCACATGGCGCGCGCCGTGTGGCGCCATCCAGGCCAGGGCGCTGGCATCGTCCACCCACAGGCGCACCTGGCAGCCGCGCTGCGCCAGATCGGCCGCCAGCCGCCAGCACACGCCGATGTCGCCAAAGTTGTCGATCACCTGGCAAAAGATATCCCAGACGGGGCGGTGGGCAGGGCGGGCTTCATGCATCAGGAGGGCGATGATAGTGCAGTCTCCGCAGACACCGGTATTGCTGCGGTACTGGGTGACAATGTCGGTCAGCCATGAATGACGGAGACACGCCGATGGATACGAACACTGCAAACCTTTCTCAACCGGATGCAAGCCCTGCGGCGCTGCAGGGCGTCAAGGTGGTGGAGATGGGGCAGCTGATTGCCGGGCCATTCTGCGGCAAGACCCTGGGTGAATTTGGTGCCGAGGTGATCAAGATCGAGGCCACGGGTACGGGCGACCCTCTGCGCAACTGGCGACTGCTGCAGGACGGCACCTCCGTCTGGTGGCAGGTGCAGTCGCGCAACAAGAAATCGGTGGCGCTCGATCTGCGGCAGAAAGAGGCGCAGGATATTGCCCGCCGCCTGATTGCCGAAGCCGATGTGCTGGTGGAGAACTTTCGTCCCGGCACGCTGGAGGCCTGGGGCATGTCGCCCGAAGAATTGCATGCGATCAACCCGGGGCTGGTGATGCTGCGTATCTCGGGCTATGGCCAAAGCGGACCGTACCGCGATCTGCCCGGCTTTGGCGTGATTGGCGAAGCCATGGGTGGCTTGCGCCATCTGACGGCCGAGCCCGGCCGCGTGCCGGTGCGGGTAGGGGTGTCGATTGGCGACACGCTGGCGGCGCTGCATGGCGTGATCGGCGTGATGATGGCGCTCTACCACCGCAAGGTGAACGGCGGAGCGGGCCAGGTGATCGATGTAGCCCTGCATGAAGCGGTTTTCAACGTGATGGAGAGCCTGATCCCTGAATACAGCGCCTTTGGCGTGGTGCGCGAAGCCGCGGGCAGTGCGCTGCCGGGCATCGCGCCTTCCAACGCCTACCCCTGCCAGGATGGCTGGGTGCTGGTGGCAGGCAATGGCGACAGCATATTCAAGCGCCTGATGGACACCATAGGCCGTCCCGACCTGGGCAACGCGTCAGACCTTGCAGGCAATGCGGGGCGCGTGGCTCGGGTGCAGGAGATCGACGCCGCCATTGGCGCCTGGACGGCCGAGCGTGATATTGCCCAGGTGATGGATGCGCTGGCTTCTGCCCGCGTACCCGCAGGCAAAGTCTATACCGCCAAGGACATTGCGCAAGACCCCCACTACCGCGCGCGCCAGATGATCCTGCAGCAGCAGACCCGTGATGGGCACACACTCGAAGTGCCGGGCATCGTGCCCAAGCTCAGCGGCACACCGGGCACGGTACGCAGCAGCGCGCCGCACCTGGGTGACGATACGGATGCGGTGTTGCAATCCATGGGGCTGGATGCGCAGCAGATCGCAGCACTGCGTGAGCGTGGCATCGTGCAGTGAACTGTTTCTGACACGAGAAATTGATCGTTGGCGCTTGATTGGCAAGCGCTGCCAGCTATCAAAGCCATAGTTTTCCAGCTGCCGCCAGGGTGCGCCATGGCATAGCACAATAGTGTCATGTCCAGTCCCGTGCACTCTTCCGAACTTTTGGCCCAGGTGGCCGCGCTGCCCGCCTTGCCCGGCGTGTACCGCTACTTTGATGCCAGCGATGCCTTGTTGTATGTGGGCAAGGCCATTAATCTCAAGCGCCGTGTATCCAGCTATTTTCAGAAGGACCACGGCGGCACGCGAATCGGCCACATGGTCAGCAAGATTGTGCGGATGGAAACCACGGTCGTGCGCTCGGAAGCCGAGGCGCTGCTGCTGGAAAACAACCTGATCAAAGCACAGAATCCCAAATACAACATTCTGTTTCGGGACGACAAAAGCTATCCCTATCTGAAGATCACCGGCATTGCCATCCATGATGGCAACCTCAAGACGCCACCCAGCCAGGCCTATCCGCGCATTGCCTACTACCGCGGCTCCACCGACAAGAAGCATCGCTACTTTGGCCCGTATCCCAATGCCTGGGCGGTCAAGGAGACGATCCTGCTGCTGCAGAAAGTCTTTCGCCTGCGCACCTGCGAAGACAGCGTGTTTACCAACCGCACGCGGCCATGCCTGCTCTACCAGATCAAGCGCTGCAGTGCACCCTGTGTGGAGCACATCGGGCCAGAGGACTATGCCGCCGACGTGGCCCATGCCGAGGCCATGCTGCGCGGCGAAACGGATGTGCTGCTCAAGACACTGGAGGCGCGCATGATGGCGCATTCGGACAAGCTGGAGTTTGAGCAGGCAGCGGAAATCCGCAACCAGATCAAGGCGTTGGCCAGCGTGCTGCACCAGCAGAGCGTGGAGACCACCGATGACCGGGATGTGGACATTCTGGCCGTCAAGGTGCAGGGCGGCAAGGCCTGCGTCAACCTTGCCATGGTGCGCGGTGGGCGGCATCTGGGCGACCGTGCCTATTTTCCGGTGCATGTCGAGGACAGCACTGCCATTGCACAGGCTGATTTGGAAGAAAATGATAGCAATCAGCGGATGTCAGATGGGCGCAGTCAGCTGGTAAAGCAAGTGGAGTCCCGTGTGCTGGAAGCCTTTGTGGCGCAGCACTACCTGCAGGTGGCGCCTCCGCCGGTGCTTGTGGTGAGCGATCCGGTCGACACCTCGCTGCTGCGGGCACTGTCAGAGCAGGTGGGGCAGCGCATGGCGGCGGTGTCGCAGCCGCGCGAAGAGCGCCGCGTGTGGCTGGAGATGGCAGAGAAGAACGCGCAGCTGCAGCTGGCACGCCTGCTGGCCGAAGAGGGCTCGCAGCAGGCGCGCACGCGCGCGCTGGTCGATGCGCTGGATCTGCCGCAGGATGACGTCGACCAGTTGACCATCGAGTGTTTCGACATTTCTCACACTGCAGGCGAGAACACCCAGGCCTCATGCGTGGTGTTTCACCACCACAAGATGCAGAGCAGCGAGTACCGGCGCTACAAGATCGACGGCATCACCGGCGGCGACGACTACGCCGCCATGCGCCAGGTACTCACGCGCCGCTACAGCAAGGTGGCCGAGGCGCAGCGCGATGCAGGGGGGGCAGAATTGGCCTCGGGCAGCGCACGGCTGCCCGATATCGTGCTGATTGACGGCGGCAAGGGCCAGGTGGGCGTGGCGCGCGAAGTGTTCACCGAACTCGGGCTTGATCTGTCGCGCATCGTGGGCGTGGAAAAGGGCGAGGGCCGCAAGGTGGGCCTGGAAGAGCTGGTCTTCTGCGACGGCCGCGACAAGGTCTACCTGGGCAAGGATTCGGCTGCGCTCATGCTGGTGGCGCAGATCCGCGACGAAGCACACCGCTTTGCCATCACCGGCATGCGCGCGGCGCGCGCCAAGGTTCGCGTAGGTGGCAGCAGCCTTGAAGAGATACCGGGCGTGGGCCCCAAAAAGCGGGCGAGGCTGCTGCAGCGCTTTGGCGGTGTACGCGGCGTGCAGGACGCCAGCGTGGACGACCTGATGACAGTGGAAGGCATCTCGGCGGCACTTGCAGAAGACATCTACAAAGCCCTGCACTGAGTGCCGCTCCGGCCTGCCCCTGCATGGCGAAGTGTCACAACAAGGGTCGTGCCGGCGGGCCATTGCATGCCACAATACATGCATGTTTTTCACCATCCCCACCATCATGACGTGGACGCGTATCCTCGCGATCCCGCTCATCATCGGCGTGTACTACTCGCACCTGGACATGGCCACGAAGAATCTGTGGGCCAGCGGCATGTTTGTGGTGTTCGCCTTCACGGACTGGCTGGATGGTTTTCTGGCGCGCCGGCTCAACCAGACCTCGTCATTCGGGGCGTTTCTCGACCCGGTGGCCGACAAGTTTCTGGTGTGTGCCTCGCTGCTGATCCTGGTCTACCTGCAGCGCGCCGATGTGTTTGTGGCCCTCATCATCATCGGGCGCGAAATTGCCATCTCCGCGCTGCGTGAGTGGATGGCGCGCATCGGTGCCAGCAAGAGCGTGGCGGTGCACATGATCGGCAAGATCAAGACCACGGTGCAGATGGTGGCCATTCCGTTCCTGCTCTATGACGGCAAGATCGGCCCTGTCGATACGGGCGTGTGGGGTACCTGGCTCATCTGGGCTGCCGCCGTGCTGACGGTGTGGTCGATGGTCTACTACCTGCAAAAGGCATTGCCAGAGATCAAGGCTAGGGTTGATTCGTAGTGCAAGTGCGCTGGTTTGCGCTAGACTGCATCGCGTCTGGGCGAATCAAATGGCTTGCCAGATGCGCGGGGCTTGGCTCCAACAGGTTCCAACCAATCAAGCTGGCTGAAAAAAAGTGATTTTTTTCGCGATCACCCAGAAAAATCCGTCTAGAATCCTTTCGTTGCCAAGGCACTGGGGTTGAGACAAAATGCTTTTTCCCAGTGGTGTTGTTTTTGCGATGTGAGGCTTTACGGGTGTTGCCCTTACTGCCCATAATTTCAAGATACACACTTCCCTAACTCTCTTGATTTATAGAGGCTGCTTGTGAATAAAACTGAACTCATTGAGCACATTGCTAATAATGCTGATATCTCCAAGGCTGCCGCTGCTCGTGCGCTGGAGTCCACCATTGATGCAGTGAAGAAAACCTTGAAAAAAGGTGGTACAGTCTCTCTGGTAGGTTTTGGTACTTTTGCTGTTGGTAAGCGCGCAGCTCGTACGGGTCGTAATCCCCGCACCGGCGCAGCGATCAAGATCAAGGCTGCCAAGGTGCCTAAGTTCCGCCCCGGTAAAGCATTGAAAGATGCTCTGAACTAATTCAGGTTATCAGGTGGGGTGCTTAGCTCAGTTGGTAGAGCGGCGCCCTTACAAGGCGTAGGTCGGCGGTTCGACCCCGTCAGCACCCACCACCACCGAACAAAGGCGAACGAAAGTTCGCCTTTTCTTTTTTCTTGCTCAGAAAGTTAGACGATGTTTGAATCCATCCGCAAGTACTCCAAGGTGCTGATGTATCCGCTGTTCTTGCTGATCATTCTGTCATTTGTTCTGGTGGGAGTGAACCAGAACTATTTCAGCGAAAAGAGCCCCGTTGTCGCCAAGGTCAACGGCAAAGAGATCACGCAAATGGATTGGGACAATGCACACCGCATGGAGACCGATCGCATGCGCCAGCAAAATCCCAACATGGATGCCAAGTGGATGGACGGTGCGGAAGCCCGTTACCTCACGCTGGAGCGTATGGTGCGTGACCGGGTGTTGGACGCTGCCGTTCAGAAGATGCACCTGACCGTGGACAACGCCACGCTGGGGCGCGCGCTGATGGAGATCCCGCAGATTGCCGCGCTGAAAAAGCCCGATGGCAGCCTGGACGTCGAAGCGTATCGCGCCCTGGTGGGTGCGCAGGGCATGAGCCCCGAGGGCTTCGAGGCGAGCATGCGCCGCGATCTGGCCGTGCGCCAGGTTCTGGGTGGTGTTTCGAACACCGCCTTCGTGACCGATGCGCAGACCAAGACCGCCATCGACGCGCTTTATCAGCAGCGTGAAATCCAGATTGCACGCTTCGATGCCAAGGCCTTTGCATCGCAGGTGAAGGTGAGCGATGCCGACTTGGAGGCTTTCTACAAAGCCAACCAGGAGCTGTTCCGCCAGCAGGAGGAAGCCAGCATCGAGTATGTGGTGCTGAATGCCGATACTGTCAAAGGCATGATCCAGCCCAGCGAAGATGATCTGCGCACCTACTACAAGGAAAACCTGAACCGCTTCATGGGGCAGGAGACGCGCACGGCAAGCCACATCCTGATCAATGCGCCGCAGTCGATGCCGGCGGCCGACCGTGAAAAAGCCAAGCAACGTGCCCAGGCGCTGCAGGCTGAGGCAAAGGCCAACCCTGCGCAGTTTGCAGAACTGGCCAAGAAGAATTCTCAGGACACCAGCTCCGCCGTCAATGGTGGCGCTTTGCCTGCCTTCAAGAAGGGTGACATGGTCAAGCCTTTTGAAGATGCCGCATTTGCCTTGAAAGCGGGCGAAATCAGCGATGTCATCAGTACCGAATATGGCTTCCACATCATCAAGATGGGTGAAGTCAAGACGCCTCGCGTTCCGACCTTTGAAGAGCTGCACAGCAAGCTTGAAGAAGAGGTGCGCGCCCAGCAGGTGCAGAAGAAATACGCCGAAGCCGCAGAGACCTTCTCCAATACGGTGTTCGAGCAATCGGACAGTCTCAAGCCTGTGGCTGACAAGTTGGGCTTGAAGATCGAGAAGGCAGAACACATCACCCGCACGCCTGCTGCCGGTGCCGCAGGTGCGCTGGCCAATCCTACGTTCCTGGAGGCACTGTTCTCGAGCGACGCGCTGCAGAACAAGCGCAATACCGAAGCCATTGAAGTCGGCACCAGCACGCTGGCCTCCGGCCGCATCGTCTCTCACCAGGATGCACGCGTTCTGCCATTTGAAGAAGTCAAGGCCAAGGCGCATGACTTGTACATTGCGCAGCAGGCGGCCGAGCTGGCACGCAAGGAGGGCGAGGCGAAGCTGGCAGCCTGGAAGACCGATGCTGCAGGTGCCAGCTTGGCGGCGCCCATTGTGGTGTCGCGCCAGGATGTCAAGGGTCAGCCGCCTGTCCTCATCAATGCCGTGATGCATGCCAAGTTCGATGGCTCCGCCGCATGGACTGGTGTGGACCTGGGCAAGGATGGCTACGCAGCGGTGCGTATCAACAAGACAGTGCCCCGTGCGCAAGACAGTGCGGAAACCCGCCTGGCGCAGAAACAGGAGTTCGAGCGTCTGGAGAGCTATGCGGAAACCATGGCGTACTATGAATTGCTCAAGGAGCGTTTCAAGGTGCAGATCAAGGTGCCGCGTCCACAAGAAAACAAGGCTTCATAAAAATCTTCGTTTTCGTTTGAAGTGGTAAATTAGCCGCTATAATCATGTCTTCACCAACACGGTGGCTGTAGCTCAGTTGGTAGAGTCCAGGATTGTGATTCCTGTTGT
>NZ_JBEBNZ010000049.1:0-13219 GCF_040396735.1 Comamonas odontotermitis | reverse complement strand
GCAAGATGGGCGAGCTCGAGTCCTTCCTGCCGGCTGGCGTGAAGTGGTCTGCCCCGTATGACACATCGAAGTTCGTCAAGATCTCGATCGAGAAGGTGATCCACACGCTGCTCGAAGCCATCGTGCTGGTGTTCATCGTGATGCTGATCTTCCTGCAGAACATCCGCTACACCCTGATCCCGACAATCGTGGTGCCCATTGCATTGCTGGGCGCATTTGCAGTGATGTACAGCGTGGGGCTGACGATCAACATTCTGTCGATGTTCGCCATGGTGCTGGTGATCGGTATCGTCGTGGACGATGCCATCGTGGTGGTGGAGAACGTCGAGCGCATCATGTCTGAAGAAGGCATATCGCCCAAGGATGCGACGATCAAGGCCATGGGCCAGATTCAGGGCGCAGTGGTTGGCATTACCGTGATTCTGGTGACGGTGTTCATTCCGCTGGCCATGTTCTCGGGCGCTACCGGCAACATCTACCGCCAGTTCTCGCTGGTGATGGCGATCTCGATCTTCTTCTCGGGCTTCTTCGCGCTGACCCTGACGCCAGCGCTGTGCGCCACGATGCTCAAGCCCATCCCCAAGGGCCATGCGCATGACAAGAAGACCGGCCTGCTGGGCCCCTTCTACAACTGGTTCAACCGCATGTTCGGCAAGGCCACCAAGGGCTACCAGAAGACGCTGCTTGGCGTGGTCAAGCGCACCATTCTGGCTTTCCTGGTGTATGCCGCGGTGATCGCTGGCGTGGTGTTCGGCTTCAAGGCTCTGCCTACCGCCTTCCTGCCAACGGAAGACCAGGGGTATGTGATCTCGCTGGTGCAACTGCCGCCAGGCGCTACGCAGGAGCGGACGAGCGGCGCCATGTCGCAACTGGAAGACTACGTGCTCAAGCAGCCTGAAACCGCACACATCGTCAGTATTCTGGGCTTCAGTTTCTCGGGGCAGGCACAGAACATGGGTTTGGCATTCACCACGCTCAAGGACTGGTCGGAGCGTACGGCTCCGGGCTCGGATGCGACGTCGTTTGCAGGCAAGGCGCTGGGTGCCATGATGGGCCTGCGCGACGGCTTCATCTACACGCTGGTGCCGCCCTCCATTCCAGAACTGGGCAACAGTGACGGCTTCACCTTCCGACTGCAGGATCGTGGCAACAACGGCCATGCAGCCCTGCTGCAGGCACGCAACGAGTTGATCGGCAAGGCCAGCCAGAGCCCCATCCTCACCGGTGTGCGTTTTGATGGCGTGGAAGATGCGCCGCAGTGGCAAGTCGATATCAACCGCGACGCTGTCTATGCGCAAAAGGTCAATATGGGTGACATTGCCACCACGTTGTCCACCGCGCTGGGCTCTGCCAACTCTACCGACTTCCCGAACAAGGGATACATGCAGCGCGTCACCATCCAGGCCGATGCCGCAACCCGCATGCAGCCTGAAGACGTGATGAAGCTGACGGTACCCAATGCCGATGGCAAGCTGGTCGAGTTGTCCACGCTGGCAACTGCCAAGTGGGTCACCGGCCCGATGCAGATGTCGCGCTACAACGGCTATCCGTCCATGAGCATCACCGGCCAGGCCAAGCCCGGTTACACCAGCGGCCAGGCCATGGCCGAAATGGAAAAGCTCGCTGCCGAATTGCCGCAGGGCTTTGGCTATGAGTGGACCGGACAGTCGCTCGATGAAAAGAAGGCGGGTTCGTCGGGCATGATCCTGTACGCGTTCTCGATCCTGGCAGTGTTCCTGTGCCTGGCAGCACTCTACGAGAGCTGGAGCATTCCGCTGGCCGTGCTGCTGGTGGTGCCTCTGGGTGTTCTGGGTGCGGTGGCAGGCATGCACCTGCGCGGTATGCCCAACGACATCTACTTCCAGGTGGCGCTGATCACCGTGATCGGCCTGTCGGCGAAGAACGCGATTCTGATCGTGGAGTTCGCCAAGGATCTGCATGACCAGGGCATGAGCGCTTTGGACGCGGCACTGGAAGCCGGCCACCTGCGTTTCCGTCCGATTCTGATGACCTCGCTGGCGTTCATTCTTGGCGTGGTGCCGCTCTACATCGCCTCGGGCGCGAGCGCGGTCAGCCAGCATGAAATCGGTACAGGCGTGTTCTGGGGCATGATCATCGGCACCTTCATGGCAGTGTTCCTGGTGCCGGTGTTCTTTGTGGAAGTGTTCCGGTTGTTCGGCCGCAAGAATGGCAAGGATGGTTCTGGCCCCCATGGCGGCGCCTCGCCATCGGCACCTGCTCCTGGCACCGTCTCGCACTCCGCAGTGATGAACCAAGAAGACATGAACTCCGCAACGGGGAAAGGACCTCGTTTTGAATAAGAAACTCATTCCTACCGTGCTGGCAGCGGCGCTGCTGGCGTCCGGTTGCTCGCTGATTCCTGCACTGGACAAGACGGCCGCCCCCGTGGCGGACCAATACCCCGTAGCGTCCACGCAGGGCCAGCAAGCGGCTGCGGATATTCCGTGGCAGAACTACTTCACCGATCCGCGCCTGCAGCAGTTGATCCAGATCGCGCTGGACAACAACCGCGACCTTCGGGTGGCCGTGCTCAACATTGAGCAGGCCCGTGCGCTGTACCAGGTGCAGGGCTCGCAGCAGTTCCCCGAAGTCGGTGTGTCTGCAGCGGCCACCCGGCAGCGCAGCCAGATCACTGGCAGCTATGGCAATGCCTTCAGCGTTGGCGTCGGCATCCAGAACTGGGAGATCGATTTCTTCGGCCGCATCAGCAGCCTGAAGGAGCAGGCACTGGCTCAATACCTGGCAACGGAAGAAGGCCGCAAGGCTGCGCAGATCAGTCTGGTTGCCTCGGTGGCCAATGCCTGGCTGGCACTGCAAGCCGATGAAGAGCTGATGGACCTTTCGCGTCGCACGCTGGAGACGCGCCAGGAGTCGATCAAGCTGACCAAGCTGCGTCTGGACTCGGGCGTGGCCTCGGAGCTCGACTACCGCCAGGCCCAGTCTCTGACAGAAAACGCCAAGTCCACCCTGGCCCAGCAGACGCGTCAACGCGCGCTGGATGCCAATGCGCTCACCTTGCTGCTGGGCCAGACGCCGCCGCAGGAGCTGCTTGCCAGCCTGCAAGGCAAGCGCCTGAGTGATCTGCCCGTGATGGCTGACGTGCCCGCAGGCTTGCCATCAGACCTGATGCTCCGCCGCCCGGATGTGCGCCAGGCCGAGCAAAGCATGATCGCGGCCAATGCCAACATCGGCGCAGCGCGTGCCTTGTTCTATCCCAGCATCTCGCTGACGGCCAATGCCGGCTTTGCCAGCTCCGAGCTGTCCGATCTGTTTGACTCCAAGTCCAAGGGATTCACGATCGCCCCATCGCTGTACCTGCCGATCTTCAACGCCGGACGCAACCAGGCGAACCTGGAAGTGGCAGAGGCGCAGAAGAAGATTGCTGCCGCCCAGTACGAGAAATCGATCCAGACGGCGTTCCGCGAAGTGTCCGACTCGCTGGTCAGCCGCCAGACGCTGGCCGACCAGCTGCAATCGCAGGAAGCCCAGGTCGAAGCCGAATCGGCGCGCCTGAAGCTGTCGGATTTGCGTTACACCAATGGGGTTGCAAGCTACCTGGACCTGCTGGATGCACAGCGCTCGCTGTTTGCGCTGCAGCAAGCTGTAGTGCAGGTGCGACTGGCGCAGCTGCAAAACCAGGTTGGCCTGTACAAGGCCTTGGGCGGTGGCTGGACGGATGAAGCCCCAGCGGATGCCACAACGGCTGTCACCCAGGTGGCGCCCACTGCTGGCAAACCATAAGCCCCTCAGCAGCGCACCTGCCGCACAATGGCCTGCCAGCATCCTGGCAGGCCATTTTTTTTGCGGTGGTCATAGGCAGGGTGTGGCCGAAACAACGCTGGGGCTAGCCCGGAGGTCACAAAACAAGACCCCTCTATATAATGATTTTGGCCTCTGCACGATGAACAACAAGCCACGAAGAATTTGAGGACGTAATGAGCGACATCCAGCACGAAGAAGCACACACTGGCCCCATCAAGACACCCAAACAGCTTTTGTGGACGGTGATCTTTGCATTCGTGATTCCCGTTTTTGCCATTATCGGCCTGGTGATGTATGTCACCTCTGCCAACAAACCCGGTGCTGGTGCAGCCGATGAATCCGCACTGGTTGCCGCTCGCATCCAGAAGGTGGGCACGGTCGAAGTCCGCGACGCCAATCGCCCTCTCAAATCCGGCGAGGAAGTGTTCAAGGCACAGTGCGCAGCCTGCCACGCCACCGGCGCGGCCGGTGCACCCAAGTTTGAAGATGCCGCAGCCTGGGCGCCCCGCATCAAGACAGGGCTGGAGGCCTTGGTGCATTCGTCCCTGGCAGGCAAGGGGGCCATGGCACCGCAAGGGGGCGGTGATTTCGACGACACCGAAATTGCCCGTGGCGTGGTCTACATGGCCAATGCCGCAGGAGCCAAGTTTCCCGTTCCCGAGCGCCCTGCCAGCAATGCCGCTGCAGAAGGTGGAGCCGTTGCTGCAGCAGCAACACCTGCGGCTCCCGCAGCCCCAGCCGCACCTGCAGCGCAGGAAGCGGCTGCTCCTGCCGCAGCCCCGGCAGCCACTGCCCAGGCTGACGGCAAGGGTCTGTACGACAAGGCCTGCTTCGCCTGCCATGCAGCAGGTGTGGCCGGGGCCCCCAAGTTTGGCGACAAGGCCGCGTGGGCACCCTTTGTGGCGCAGGGCATCGACAACATGGTCAAGATTGCCATTTCAGGCAAAGGAGCGATGCCTCCCCGCGGTGGAACGACCGCCTCTGACGACGAAATCCGCGCTGCCGTGCAGTACATGGTGGACCACGCACAGTAATCCTCTGCGCCTTGGCACCTTTACGCGATCAGATACAGAAACCGGCCTTGGCCGGTTTTTTCTTGCCTGGCAGTTCTTGCGGTCTTAGCTGACGGCGCTTGCCAACTGCGCGGGGGAGCTTGCAAAACCATAGCGGCGTGGCAATGCATCGCGTCGAACCTCTTCCGGTGCGGGCAGCAGGCCCGCATCCAGCGCGGCGGACACATCCAGCACATCCTGCGTGTGCACCAAGCCCAACCCCATGGACGCCGCCATGTACACGGCCCCATGCTCATCCACCAGCACCTTCTGTACCTCTGCGGGAGCCAGTTCACAGCCAGTATGGCTGCGGATACATATGTCTGGCGCCTGCATCTGCACGCGCCAGATCCATGGGGTGGCTTCCAGCTCCACAAACACCTGCTGCGGCCCGTTCTGAAAGTACCAGCAGCCGCGCGCATCGTGCAGATAGTTGCGAGCAATGAATTCGGCCAGCTTCACATGCTCGACCCGCGAGCCCTTGGCCCCTGGCGCGCCACTGGCAAAGCCGCCAGCAGCCTGGGCCGCCGCATCACGCAGCCACCAGTTGCCGCGCGCATCGAGCCCCAGCCAACCATAGCAAGCCGGTACATTCGGCCATTTGGCCATGGCCTGTTTGACGATGTCATCCATTGCAATCACGCTCCATAAGGCCATGGTAGCGCCACTGCGTGGCTATGGGCCCCGCTTCTGCGCATGACCAATCAATAATCGCTGACAAACCGGCCTGACAATCTTTGTCACAATGGGCGCCTTGTCAATGCATCAACTTGCAGCGAACATCAGGCCACATCCAATAAGGAATGCACAATGAATACGATCAACACAATCAAGCGACTGATGGTCATGGTGGCAGCAGCCGTGGTGCTGACGGGTTGCGGCTATAACGATTTCCAGCGACTGGACGAGGAATCCACCGCCGCGTGGAGCGAAGTCCTCAACCAATACCAGCGCCGTGCCGACCTGGTGCCCAACATTGTGGCTTCGGTCAAGGGAGAAGCCAATTTTGAGCAGGATACGCTCACCAAGGTAATTGAGGCGCGCTCCAAAGCCACGTCGATCCAGGCCACGCCCGAACTGGTCAACAATCCCGAAGCGTTCAACAAGTTCCAGCAGGCGCAGGGCGAACTCTCCAGCGCGCTGTCGCGCCTGATGGTGGTCGCCGAGCGCTACCCTGACCTGAAAGCCAACCAGGCTTTCCGCGACCTGCGTGTCACCCTGGAAGGCACCGAAAACCGCATCGCCGTGGCGCGCGACCGCTATATCGGCACCGTCAAGGCCTATAACGTGCTGGCCCGCCAGTTTCCCACCAATCTGACGGCCAAGGTCATGGGCTACCAGCCCAAGGCCAACTTCACCGTGCAGAATGAGGCACAGATTTCTCAGCCACCCCAGGTTGATTTCTCGACAGACAAGAAATAATCAAGGGAAAAAGTGCTTATTGCGCGCGCTCTACAACGCTTTATAGCTATATTTACAGTAGCGCTCTTGCCATGGCTCGGGCATGCTGCAGTGTTGCCTGTTCCTGCGCTCACTGCGCATGTGATCGATCAGACCGCAACCCTGAGCGCGCAAGATACCGCCAGCCTCGAGGCCCAGCTGAAACAGCTGGAGCAGGACACCGGCTCGCAGGTGATTGCATTGATGGTGCCAACCACCGCCCCGGAGGACATTGCAGCCTATGCGAACCGGGTGGCCAACACCTGGAAAATCGGCCGCAAGGATGTTGGCGATGGGCTCCTGATCATCGTTGCCAAAGACGACCGGCGCATGCGTATCGAAGTCGCCAAGACCCTCGAAGGTGCCATTCCAGACCTGCGTGCCGCACGCATCATTGACGAGGCCATGAAGCCAGCCTTTCAGGCAGGCAATTATGGCGCTGGCCTCTCGGCCGCTGCGGGTCAGATCAGCGCTCTCATCAAAGGCGAGGCCTTGCCTGCGCCGGCCCGGCAGCCACAGCAGCGCCAAGGCGCATCGGCAGCCCCTTCCATGGATGTGGGCGAGCTGCTGATCTTCTTTTTCGTAATTGTCATGATCGGCGGAGGTTTTCTGCGTGCCCTGCTCGGTCGCGGCTTTGGCTCCCTGGTCACCGGCGGTGTTGCGGGCGTTGTGGCGACCATGCTCACAGCCAGCCTGCTGATCGGCGTGGGGGCGGGAGTCGTGGCCCTGTTCATGGTGCTTCTGACAGGCGGACTGCGCCCCGGCAGCGTCATTACCGGTGGTGGAGGTGGTTTTGGCGGCGGCGGCTTTGGCGGGGGCGGAGGATTCGGTGGCGGCTCGGGCGGCGGTGGTGGCTTCAGCTCCGGCGGCGGCGGTAACTTTGGCGGCGGCGGCGCGTCGGGGAGCTGGTGATGGGTAGTTGGCTTCAACGTCTTGGCCGCCAGTTGCGCCACCGCATTCTGGACCGTGATGCCTCCTATGCTTTGCCGCAGGCGGCACGCGAGCGCATTGCGCATGCCATTGCAGCATCCGAGACTGGGCATACGGGCCAGATTCGCGTGTATGTCGAGACCGCCCTGCCCTGGAGCTATATTCGCCGCGACGCGCCGGCGCGCGAGCGGGCTGTGATGGAGTTCAGCAAGCAGCGCGTATGGGACACCGAGCACAACAACGGTGTCTTGATTTATCTGCTGCTCACCGAGCACGCCATCGAGATCGTCGCAGATCGGGCCGTTGCACGCCATGTGGACACCGCCCAGTGGGGTCGCATCATTGCAGGGTTGGCAGAGGATCTGCGCAGCGGTCTGTACGAAGAGGCCCTGAAAAAGGCCATCACCCAGGTGTCGCAATTGCTGGAGCGTGATTTTCCTCGCCAGTCTGCAGCGGCAGACAATGAACTGCCGGATATTCCCATTGTCCGTTGACTCCGCCCGATACTATATTTTTCATAGCATCTAGCGCCTGATGGATAAGCTTGCTGCCTTGGTTTAGTCTTTAACCATAGGCTCGCTACATGTGCCGGCTTCAGGTTCGCCCTTACTGCTTTGCGGTGTCTGGAAAGGCATAAAAAAACCACCGCATGCGGTGGTTTTTTGTAGATGCCACAAAGGCGCTGATCAACGCTTCTTGCGGTACTTTTGCAGTGCAGCAATCTGCGCTGCCATAACGGCCAGCTCGGATTGTGCCTTGGCCAAGTCGAGTTCGCCCTTGGCGTTCTTGACGGCTTCTTCGGCCTTCTGCTTGGCTTCAACCGCCTTTTGCTCGTCCAGATCCTTGCCGCGCACAGCGGTATCGGACAGCACGGTCACGCGATCAGGTTGCACTTCCAGAATGCCACCGGCCACGAAGATGAACTCTTCGGCGCCGTCGGTCTTCTCAATGCGCACCGATCCCGGCTTGATGCGGGTGATCAACGGCGTGTGGCGGGGATAGATACCGAGTTCGCCCATTTCACCAGGCAGCGCCACAAAGCGGGCTTCGCCAGAGAAGATGGATTCTTCAGCACTGACCACATCAACGTGGAAGGTGTTCATCTTTGGTCCTCAGAGTGAAAAAGAAATACGTCCGGTGCGGGCAGCAGTCTTGCGAGCACTGCCCTGCACAGACCTTAGATCTTCTTCGCCTTCTCGATGGCTTCGTCGATCGTGCCAACCATGTAGAAGGCTTGCTCGGGCAGGTGGTCGCACTCGCCGTTGACGATCATCTTGAAGCCGCGGATGGTTTCCGACAGCGGCACGTACTTGCCTGGAGCGCCCGTGAACACTTCAGCAACGTGGAAAGGCTGCGACAGGAAACGCTGGATCTTACGAGCGCGGGCCACGACGAGCTTGTCTTCGGGAGCCAGTTCGTCCATACCCAGAATCGCGATGAT
The DNA here is from genome assembly GCF_040396735.1 of Comamonas odontotermitis. Taxonomy (GTDB): domain Bacteria; phylum Pseudomonadota; class Gammaproteobacteria; order Burkholderiales; family Burkholderiaceae_C; genus Comamonas; species Comamonas odontotermitis_C. The sequence continues at coordinate 4,573 of NZ_JBEBNZ010000049.1, read as the reverse complement.
GTCACGCAGTTCCTTGTAGCGCTGCAGCGTGCCCTGCACCTGGCGGGCCACGGCGTAGTGCTCTTCGCCCACCACTTGGGGGTCCAGCTGGCGGCTGGTCGAGTCCAGTGGGTCCACAGCGGGGTAGATACCCAGCGATGCGATGTCACGGGACAGCACAACGGTGGAGTCCAAGTGAGCAAAGGTGGTGGCAGGCGACGGGTCGGTCAAGTCGTCCGCTGGCACGTACACAGCCTGGATCGAGGTGATCGAGCCGACCTTGGTCGAGGTGATACGCTCTTGCAGACGGCCCATTTCTTCGGCCAGGGTAGGCTGATAGCCCACGGCGGAAGGCATACGGCCCAGCAGCGCCGACACTTCGGTACCGGCCAGGGTGTAGCGGTAGATGTTGTCCACGAAGAACAGCACGTCCTTGCCTTCGTCACGGAACGCTTCAGCCATGGTCAGGCCGGTCAGCGCCACGCGCAGACGGTTTCCTGGTGGCTCGTTCATCTGGCCGTACACCATGGCAACCTTCGAGTCGTTCAGCGACTCCTGGTTCACCACACCGGCGTCCGACATTTCGTGGTAGAAGTCGTTACCTTCACGGGTACGCTCACCCACGCCGGCGAACACGGACAGACCGCTGTGCGCCTTGGCGATGTTGTTGATGAGCTCCATCATGTTCACGGTCTTGCCCACACCGGCGCCACCGAACAGGCCCACCTTGCCGCCCTTGGCAAACGGGCACACTAGGTCGATCACCTTGATGCCGGTTTCCAGCAGTTCCTGCGAAGGCGACAGTTCGTCGTATGCAGGAGCCTTGCGGTGGATGGAAGCAGTCAGCGTCTGGTCCACAGGGCCGCGCTCGTCGATGGGGTTACCCAGCACGTCCATGATGCGGCCTAGCGTTGCCTTGCCCACGGGCACGGTAATCGCCTTGCCGGTGTTGGTCACCATCAGGCCGCGCTTGAGACCATCCGACGAGCCCAGTGCAATGGTACGCACCACGCCGTCGCCCAGCTGTTGCTGCACTTCCAGCGTCAGGGCCGTGCCTTCGAGCTTGAGTGCGTCAAACACGTTAGGTACCTGGCCGTGTGGGAACTCAACGTCCACCACAGCGCCGATACATTGAACAATCTTGCCTTGTACTTGAGCCATTTCGTTGCTCCAATATTGATTTCAGTCGAGCTGCGTTACACAGCCGCGGCGCCTGCGACGATTTCCGACAATTCGGTCGTAATCGCAGCCTGACGCGTCTTGTTGTAGACCAGCTTCAACTCGTTGATGACGTTGCCGGCGTTGTCGGTAGCGGCCTTCATGGCCACCATGCGTGCAGACTGCTCGGAAGCCATATTGTCCGCAACGGCTGAATAGATCAGCGATTCCACATAACGCACGAGCAGCTCGTCGATCACACTTTGCGCATCGGGCTCGTAGATATAGTCCCAGCCGTGGGAAGCAGGTGCCGAACCCTGGATCGCTTCTTGCGACAGGGGCAGCAACTGCTCGACGACCGAGTCTTGCTTCATCGTATTGATGAACTTGGTGTAGCACAGATAGACCGCGCTCAGCTTACCTTCAGCGTACTGATCGAGCAGTACCTTGACGGGGCCGATCAACGCATCCAGATGCGGCGTGTCACCCAGCGCGGTGGCATTGGCCACCACCTTGGCGCCCACGCGCGTCAGAAAACCCAGGCCCTTGCTGCCAATGGCGACGGCTTCTGCACTGACACCCGCGGATTGCAGATCCTTGAGCTTGTTCGTCACGGCACGCAGCACGTTGGTGTTCATGCCGCCGCACAGGCCCTTGTCAGTCGTCACCACGATCATGCCCACCTTCTTGGCGTCATGCGACACCATGAAGGGGTGAACATACTCGGGGTTTGCCTGGCTCAGGTGAGCTGCAATTGCGCGAATCTTTTCGCTATATGGACGGGCTGCCAGCATCCGCTCCTGCGCCTTGCGCATTTTGGATGCAGCAACCATTTCCATGGCCTTGGTGATCTTCTTGGTGTTTTCCACCGATTTGATCTTGCCGCGTATTTCCTTGCCTGCTGCCATGATGACTCCTCGCCCGGCTTAAGCGAAGGACTTCTTGAATGCAGTGATGGCTGCAGTCAGTTCAGCTTCGTCCTTGCCTTCTTTGTCGAAAGCCTTCTTCTCGTTCAGGCGGTCCACCAAAGCAGCATAGCTGGTCTTCAGGAACTGGTGCAGACCGTGTTCGAAAGGCAGTACCTTCTTGACGTCGATGTCGTCCATGAAACCCTTGTTCACGGCAAACAGCGAAGCGGCCATCAGAGCGACGGGCAGTGGGCTGTACTGAGGCTGCTTGAGCAGCTCGGTCACACGGGCACCACGGTCCAGTTGCTTGCGGGTTGCATCGTCCAGATCGGAAGCGAACTGCGCGAACGCAGCCAGTTCACGGTACTGTGCCAGGTCGGTACGGATACCGCCGGACAGGCCCTTGATCAGCTTCGTCTGAGCAGCACCACCCACGCGGGACACCGAGATACCGGCATTGATAGCAGGACGGATACCGGCATTGAACAGGCTGGTTTCCAGGAAGATCTGGCCGTCGGTAATCGAAATCACGTTGGTAGGCACGAAGGCCGACACGTCACCCGCCTGGGTTTCGATGATGGGCAGCGCGGTCAGCGAACCGGTCTTACCCTTGACTTCACCCTTGGTGAAGGCTTCGACGTAATCAGCGTTCACGCGAGCGGCGCGCTCCAGCAGACGGCTGTGGAGATAGAACACGTCGCCAGGGAAAGCTTCACGGCCTGGTGGGCGGCGCAGCAGCAGCGAAACCTGGCGGTAGGCCACAGCTTGCTTGGACAGGTCGTCATACACGATCAGCGCGTCTTCGCCGCGGTCGCGGAAGTATTCGCCCATCGTGCAGCCGGAGTAGGCCGACACGTACTGCATTGCAGCAGATTCGGAAGCGGTAGCAGCCACGACGATGGTGTATTCCATAGCGCCTGCTTGCTCCAGAGCACGCACCACGTTCTTCACCGAAGAAGCCTTCTGGCCGATGGCTACGTACACGCAGACAACGCCCTGGCCCTTCTGGTTGATGATCGCGTCGATCGCCACAGCGGTCTTGCCGGTCTGGCGGTCGCCAATGATCAGCTCGCGCTGACCACGGCCCACGGGCACCATGGCGTCGATGGACTTGATACCCGATTGCAGAGGCTGATCCACGGATTGACGTGCGATCACACCAGGAGCAACCTTTTCGATCACGTCGGTCATCTTGGCGTTGATCGGGCCCTTGCCGTCGATAGGCTGACCCAGCGCGTTCACTACGCGGCCCACCAGTTCAGGGCCCACGGGCACTTCCAGAATGCGGCCGGTGCACTTGACGATGTCGCCTTCCGAGATGTGGGTGTACTCACCCAGAATCACGGCACCGACGGAGTCGCGCTCCAGGTTCAGCGCCAGACCGTAGGTAGGTTGGCCATCGGCACCTGCTGGGAACTCCAGCATTTCGCCAGCCATCACATCGGACAGACCATGCACGCGCACGATACCGTCGGTCACCGACACCACCGTACCTTGGTTACGGATATCGGTATTGCCTGACAGACCCTCAATGCGGCTCTTGATCAGTTCAGAAATTTCTGCGGGATTGAGTTGCATCACTCTTTCCTTTTCATTGTTTAGCCGAATCCTCGATCTGCGTTACGCAGTGAGGGTTGCTTTCATTTGTTCCAGACGGGCCTTGACGGAAGTGTCCAGCACCTCGTCGCCCACCACGACACGAACACCGCCAATCAGCGATTCGTCCACCGTGGTGCTCAGATTCAGTGTGCGGCCAAAGCGTTTTTCCAGCACGGTACCCAGCGCATTCAATGCGGAGTCATCCATGGGGAAGGCACTGTACACCAGCGCATCCGACGAACCATTTCCCTGGTTCACCAGCGCGCGAAATTGCTTGGCCACTTCTGGCAGGGCTTCCAGACGACGGTTTTCCACCAGCGTGCGCAGGAAGTTGCGAGCCAGGTCTGACAAGGCCCAGCCGCGTGCCAGCGATACACCAGCCATCACATCGACCACCTGATCATTGGTGACGTTGGGATTGTCGGCCAGTTGGCGCATTTCCGGATCGGCGGCAATCGCCGCCAGTTCGTCCGTCCAAGACAGGGCTTCGGTCAGGCTTGCACCTTTGTCGGTGCAAGCCTTGAACAAGGCTTCAGCGTAAGGACGGGCAATGGTGGCGAGTTCTGCCATTTCGTTGCTTCCTTACAGCTCAGTCTTCAGGCGATTGAGCAAATCACTGTGGACCGCCGGATTGACTTCCTTGCGGAGAATCTGCTCAGCGCCCTTGACAGCCAAAGCGGCAACTTGTTCGCGCAGCGATTCGCGCGCCTGGATCACTTGCTGCTCGGCTTCAGCGCGTGCAGCTGCAATGATCTTGTTGCCTTCTTCGGTCGCACGAGACTTGGCCTCTTCGACGATTGCTTGGGCACGACGGTCTGCGTCCGCGATACGCGACGCTGTTTCATTGCGTGTTTGAGAGAGTTCCTCTTCCACACGCTTGTTCACAGCTGTCAACTCGGACTTTGCCTTATCGGCAGCAGCAAGACCAT
>NZ_JBEBNZ010000048.1:0-13852 GCF_040396735.1 Comamonas odontotermitis | reverse complement strand
CCGTGGTGCTGCTGGTGCGCGCGGGGGCGTAGGGCTTTGGTGGCAGGAGGCGCTTGTCTCTAGGGCGCCAGCGGCATTCTTACGTGCCCTCCGGGTTGCCGCAGCACTTCTGCATGAATGCCGCGATAGGCGGCGCGCAGGTGACGGCTACCGTTTGCAACAGCATGTGGGGCCCCGGGATAGTGATGGTTTGGCTGTTCAGGAGGTGTGCAAAGGGCTGTACGCTGGCGGCCGGAACAAGCCGGTCTTCGGCAGCGCGAATGGCCAGCAGCGGCACTTGCATGCACTGCATGTTCAATGCAGGCGGCTGCATGGCCTGAACAGCGCGATGCCGCAGAACATGGGGTGAGGCATGAGCTAGCGCACGCTTCAGCGCGGCTTGCAATTCAGGTGTCTCCCAGCGGCCCAGCAACCACCAACGCCATACCGCGGCCGGTATGGCGTGCAGACTCTTGGCGGGTAGGTTCTTGATCAATGGCAACCAGGGAGTGGCCCATGGCACCGCAGGGCCTGAAAAACTGGCTGCCAGCACCACGCCTTTGAGCTGTGTCGGCGGCTTCATGTGCATATCGCCCTGGCCACACCCAGCCAGCAACAGTGCCAGCGGGCCGCCAAAGGATTCACCCAGCAGTACAAAGGGGCGGTCGTGCGGAAGTTGCGGTTGCACCCAGTGCGCCAGGTCGGCATAGCCCATGGCACGATACGGCGGATAAGACACGAGTTGATGAACCAGTCCCTCCATTCCCTGTAATGAGCGAAGGCTTTGCGGCAGAGCGCCTTGCAATGCCGGACTTCCATCGATTCCAGGCAGGGTGACGAGACAGAGCGGTTGCTCCGGCACGTTGCTCAAGCCTCGCCGCCCTCATGCCGGGCCATGAACTGCGCGCCCGTCAGGGTGCACACCTCATTGGCCAGCGCGTAGTAGGCGGGCTTTTCGTCAATGTAGATCTGCTGGGTGAGTTGCAAGCCGTCCTCGTCCTGGAACAGGCCGGCAGACAGGTAGTGTGCATTGTTCTCCACCAGGCGGTAGAACAGGTGGGTGCCGCAGCGGCTGCAGAAGGCGCGCTCTGCCCATTCCGACGAGGCATAGCGGGTGACAGGGCCGCTCACTTCCACTTCGGTACCGCCTTCGAGGCTGAAGCCCGGGCCTCCATTCCAGCGCTGGCACATGGTGCAATGGCAGACATGAACCTGGAGAAAGGTGGGCGCAGTCACATGAACGGCACCACAGAGGCACTGGGCTTGCATGGCAGCTTCCTTGGAGAATGGGAGTGTGCCCGCATTCTAGACATGGTCGGCCGCCCGGCACAACTGTTCAGATGAGAATGGCGCCAGAGTGCCGGTGCTTAAGAATGTGTTTGCGATCTCTGTGCAGCCGGGTTGGAGTGCAATCGTGCAAGCGGGATGGGTTCGAAGCGCTGGGCCACAGCTTGCACCGGGGTGCAGGCAAGGGCCAGCGCGCAGAAATCGCCCGGTTTCACTCCACCCTGCAGTGCCCGTGTTACTGCAGGTCTCCCAGGTTGGTGGGCTGGCCGGGCAGATGGCGCTTGATCTGCGGGCGCTGCAGGCGGCGCTTGGGCTCCTTGCCCTGGGGCTGGTCGGGTGCGCGGCGCAGATAGATGCTGGTGACCAGGCCGGTGCTGCCATCGGATGCATTGGCCATGGTGAGGCGTCCGCCCATGCGTTGGACGGTCTTTTCGACGATGGAAAGACCCAGGCCTGCACCCGCTGCGGCGGTGCGGGCAGTATCGCCCCGGAAGAAGGGCTTGGTGAGGTTGGTCAGCTGGTCTGCGGATACGCCGGGGCCATGGTCTCGCATGCGGATGGTGACGGTGGTGTCGCTGAACTTGACGGTGATGTCCACCCGTGTGTAGTTGGTGCCCGGCGATTTGCCATAGCGGCGCGCATTTTCCAGCACGTTGGAGAGCACGCGCGAGAGTTCGATCTCATCGGCGCTGGCCATCAGCTCTTCTGGCACGGTCATGTTGATCTGCAGCTCCTGGTGGTCTTGCACGGCGTAGACGCAGGACGACACGACGCCATAGACGTTGACGGGAGTGAGCTTGGCGGCGTGATCGGGCCGCGCGTAATCCAGGAATTTGTCGATGGTGGCATCGAGCTGCACGATGTCGGCCACCATGTGCTCGCGGGCCACATCGTCGAACACGCTCATTTCGGTCTCCAGCCGCAGCCGCGCCAGCGGCGTGCGCAGGTCGTGCGAGATGCCCGCCAGCATGACCGCCCGGTCCTGCTCCAGCTTGGCCAGGCGTTCGCTCATGCGGTTGAAGCCGATGTTCACTTCACGGATTTCGCTGGTGACCGCGTCTTCGTCCAGCTGTGCCGCAAAATCGCCCTCGCGCAGGCGATTGGTGGCGCTTGACAGTTGCTTGAGCGGCCGGTTGATGAGGCCTGCGATCACGGCAGCGCCTGCCAGCGAGAGGGCTGCAGCCGTCAGCACCCAGATCAGCCAGGTCTTGCCGCCCGCAGGGTTGAAACGCGATGGCTCGATGAGGAACCAGTTCTGGTCGCCATCGATGGTAAAGCCCACCCACAGGCCTTCTTCGCGGTTGACGCTGCTGGCCACCACGGTTCCGGGGCCCAGGCGCCGTGTCAGCTCCTGCGTCAGGCGTGCGCCCAGCGGCGTAGAGGTATCCATGGGCTCGTAGGTGTCCTTGGGCTCGCGCGGGACGATGCGCACGCCTTCCTGGTCGGCCATGGTCTTGACGAGGGATACGCGGGCAATCGCGTCCGAGTGCAGCAGCGCAGCGCGGCTGAGGTTGACCAGCGAGGCAATCTGCTGCGCCGTCTGGATGGCACGCGGCTCGGTTTCCAGGGAGCGCAGGGTCTGCACCCAGGCCAGAATGCTGCCTGTCAGCAGAATGGCCAGCAGGAAGAAAGTGCGCCAGAACAGGTTGAGGCCCACGCGGGTGCGCTTGCTGGCGCGTGCTCGGGCACCGGCCGTGCCTTCCAGCGGTGTCAGGCCGGAGTGGTCTGCGTCGTGAGCGGGGTTGGATGCCATGAGGGAAATCAATTCAAAAAGGCTGTGCAATCTTCCAGCATTGTGCGCCATGCGCAAACGGAGCAGATGACGCTGAAAATCTGGGCACCGGCAAAGAAAAACCGCCCGCAGGGGCTCTGGGGGCGGTTGGCAACTCGTTCTCTATGGAGAGCGTGATCAGTTGGCGCCGTCTGGCACGAACACATAGCCTACGCCCCACACGGTCTGGATGTAGCGGGGCGCTGCGGGGTCGACTTCGACCAGCTTGCGCAGCCGCGAGACTTGCACGTCCAGGCTGCGGTCAAAGGGTTCGAACTCGCGGCCACGGGCCAGCAGGGCCAGCTTTTCACGCGACAGCGGCTGGCGCGGGTGGCGCACCAGGGTCTTGAGCATGGCGAATTCGCCCGTGGTCAGCGGCAGCTCTTCGCCATCCTTGGTCAGCACCCGGGTGCTCATGTCAAATGTGAAGGGGCCGAAGTTGACCACTTCGTTCTCGCCGGAAGGCGCACCAGGCGCTTCCTGGGGTGGGCGGCGGCGCAACACGGCGTGGATACGGGCCAGCAGTTCACGCGGGTTGAAAGGCTTGCCGATGTAGTCATCTGCGCCCACTTCCAGACCCACGATGCGGTCCACGTCTTCGCCTTTGGCGGTCAGCATGATGATGGGGGTGCGGTCATTGCTGGCGCGCAGGCGGCGGCAGATCGACAGGCCGTCTTCACCAGGCATCATCAGATCCAGCACGATCAGATCGACGGTTTCGCGCAGCAGGATGCGCTGCAGGCCCTTGCCGTCTTCGGCAATCATGACCTCGAAACCTTCATGCGACAGGTAGCGGCGCAGCAGGTCGCGGATACGGGCGTCGTCATCCACGACCAGAATTTTGTCTACACGGTTGGTTGCAGTCACCATGGGTGATTTCCTCCGACTGATTTGTAACTTTTACATTTTGACCGGTTTTTCAGAAAAAAAGCGTTTTCGGGCCAGAATTTGACGCTAAGTTACAAAATTTGCGTTACATATGCATGACTGAAAAGGCTATCAAGTTCTCAATTTTCGTTTTTTATCTCTATTTTTCGTGAAATTCCATCCATCTTTTCAGCTTCATATGAGCCTTTGAAAGATGTTTCAATGGTTATGCAATCAATGCATTAAATGGAAGGGGCGAAAAAAACGGCGCAATGCGCGCCGTTGTTGTGCAGGATTGAAGCCGCTTTTATTGGGCCACCCAGCCGCCGTCCATGTTCCAGGCGACGCCGCGCACATTGTTGGCAGCGGGCGAGCAGAAGAACACTGCAAGCTCGCCCAGCTCTTCCGGGGTGGTGAACTGCATTGAGGGCTCTTTTTCCCCCAGCAATAGCTTTTTGGCTTCTTCGTTGCCGATCTTGAGTTGTTCGGCTTTGGCGTCTACCTGCTTTTGCACCAGGGGGGTCAGCACCCAGCCGGGGCAGATGGCGTTGCAGGTGATGCCCGAGGCTGCATTTTCCAGTGCGGTCACCTTGGTCAGGCCCACAATGCCGTGCTTGGCCGCCACGTAGGCCGATTTGCCGGCAGAACCCACCAGGCCATGTACCGACGCCACATTGATGATGCGGCCCCAACCGGTTTTTTGCATGGCAGGCAATGCCAGGCGGCTGGTGTGGAAGGCGCTCGTCAGGTTGATGGCGATGACGGCGTCCCAGCGCTCCACGGGGAAATCCTGCACATTGGCCACATGCTGGATGCCGGCGTTGTTGACCAGAATGTCCACCTGGCCGAACTCCTGCGCGGCATAGGCAAACATGGCTTCGATGTCAGCGGCCTTGCTCATGTCGGCGCCATGGTAGCCAATGCGCGCGCCAGACCCGGCCATGGCATCGCGTACTTCGGCCTTCGGGCCTTCGGCGTCGCCAAAGCCATTGAGGATGATGTTGGCGCCCTGGCGCGCCAGTGCCTTCGCAATTCCCAGGCCGATGCCGCTTGTCGATCCGGTGACCAGCGCGGTTTTACCTTTCAGCATTCAGTATCTCCAGTTACTATTGGTTCATTCCCACCGGCCATCCTAAACCAAATGCAAGGGTGGCCTGCCACTTGGAAAACCATGCTTGAACAACCACGCTTGCAATATGTCACCTGTGCGGTCGCTGGCAATACGGAGGCAGGGCGGAGCAATGCCACCCACCGCATGGCCTATTGGGAATGGAACCATACCGGGGATCTGCGGCATCCGCATGTCATCGTCTGCGTGCATGGACTCACGCGGCAGGGGCGCGATTTTGATGCACTGGCCAGCCAACTGGCGCTGCATGCGCGGGTGATCTGCCCCGATGTGGTGGGGCGGGGCTACAGCGACTGGCTTGACAATCCCCAGGGCTACCAGGTGCCCTTGTACGTGGCCGACATGCTGGCGCTGCTGCAGCAGGTGCACAAGGCGGCCCCCATCGGCAGTCTCGATTGGATCGGCACGAGCATGGGTGGCCTGATCGGCATGGGGCTGGCGGGGGAAAAAAGCATTCAGCCGGTGTTGCCGGTGCCGATCCGGCGCCTGGTGTTGAACGATGTGGGGCCGGTCATCGAGCCGGCGTCGCTCGTCCGTATCGGTGGCTATGTCGGAAAGCACATGGTGTACGCCAGCGAAGCGCAGGCGGTGGAGGCGCTGTGGCAACTGTCCCGGGGTTTTGGCCCCCATACGCCGCAGGAATGGCTCGCGCTGTCGCGTCCGATGCTTCGGCCCGAAAGCGGTCTGGCAGTACGCCTGCATTACGACCCGGCCATTGGTGAGCCCATGCGGGCCATGACGCCGGAGATGGCAGCTGCGGGCGAGCAACTCCTCTGGCAGCTTTATGACAACATCGGTGCCGATACCTTGGTGCTGCGTGGCGCAGAATCGGACTTGCTTTCTGCCAAAACAGCCCAATCTATGGCGGAGCGCGGGCCCAGGGCCCGCGTCATTGAATTTGCAGGGGTCGGCCATGCGCCCACCCTGGTGTCTTTTGATCAAGTAGCTGCGGTGCTGGCCTTTTTGTGCGGTTCGTAGTGCATTCCTGGCGGGGGAGTGCAAGAGTGTGGTGACAACATGAAAAGTTTGACGGCAGTCGCTCAGCCTGCGCCCGGCGCAGAACATCTTCCGGCAGAGCCGGTTTCTCCTCTGGTGGCGGCAACCGCCCATGCATTGCCTGCGCAGGACGATGTGCTGGCCCGGGCGCGCTCCTTCGCGTTGCCCCTGATTGCCGAGGAAACCCTGGATACAGGTGAAAATGCGCTGCAGCACGCCGATGCGGTAGCGGCCATCCTCAAGCACATTGGTGGCTCCGAAGCGATGCAGGCGGCAGCCTATCTGGTGCATGCCAGCGAACAGCTGAACAAGCCGCGCGAAGTCATCGGCAAGGTGTTTGGCGAAAGCTATGCATCGCTGGCAGTCGAGACCGTTGCGCTGATGAAGGTGCAGGCCCAGGCGCGCCAGGCCGATGCAGGCCATCTGGTGGACGATCCGGCCACCCAGACCGAGAACATCCGCAAGATGCTGCTGGCGTTTTCGCGTGACCTGCGGGTGGTGATGCTGCGGCTCACCTCACGCCTGCAGACCCTGCGCTGGTACGCCGCCAGCAAAAGGCCGGTGTCGCCGGCCATTGCGCGCGAGAGCCTGCAGGTGTTTGCGCCACTGGCCAACCGGCTGGGTATCTGGCAGATCAAATGGGAGCTGGAAGACCTGTCCTTCCGCTTTCTGGAGCCCGACACCTACAAGAAGATAGCAAAGCTGTTGGACCAGACCCGTGTGGAGCGCGAGCTGTACATGGTGACCCTGCGCGAGCGGCTCGAATCGGCGCTGCGTTCCCACAGCATCAGTGCCACCGTGGCGGGCAGGCCCAAGCACATCTACAGCATCATCAAGAAGATGCGAGGCAAGTCGCTGGATTTCGAGCAACTGTTCGATATCCGCGCTTTGCGTGTGGTAGTGCCCACGGTGAAGGACTGCTACGCAGCCTTGTCGTTTGTGCACGAGACATTCGCGCCCATCGAGTCTGAATTCGACGACTACATTGCCAAGCCCAAGCCCAACGGCTATCAATCGCTGCACACCGTGGTGCGCGATGACAATGGCAAGGCCATTGAAATCCAGATCCGCACCCAGGCCATGCATGACCATGCCGAAAATGGCGTGGCAGCGCACTGGGCCTACAAGGAAGCTGGAGCCAAGGGCTATGCTGGCGTTACTGCCAGCAGTGATTACGACGCCAAGATTGCCGTGCTGCGCCAGTTGCTGGCATGGCGCAAGGATCTGGTCGGGCAGACGCAGGACAGCGGCCTGTTTGATGACCATATCTACGTGTTGACTCCGGACGCGGCCGTGATTGAGCTGCCCCAGGGCGCCACCCCGGTCGATTTTGCCTACTCCGTCCACACCGAGCTGGGCCACCGCTGCCGCGGTGCCAAGGTTGATGGGCAGATGGTGCCGCTCAACACCGCGCTGCAGAACGGCCAGACGGTGGAGGTGGTTGCTGTCAAGGAAGGGCGGCCATCGCGCGACTGGCTCAATGCCGAGCTGGGCTACCTGGTCAGCTCGCGTGCCAAGGCAAAGGTGCGCGCCTGGTTCAATGCACAGATCACCCACGAGAACGTGAGTCGGGGCCGCGAACTGGTGGAGAAACTGCTGCAGCGGGAAGGCAAGACGTCTCTCAAGCACGATGACCTGGCGGAGCAACTGGGTTTCAAGACTGCGGAAGCCTTGTTCGAGGTCGTCGGCAAAGACGAGCTATCGCTGCGTGCCATCGAAAACATACTGCGCCCGCCCGAACCCCAGGCGCCGCAGGACGAATTTCTGCTCAACCGCCCGCGCAAGGCAAGCGATGGCGCTGGCAAGGGCGGGGTTTTGGTGGTGGGTGTCGATTCACTGATGACCCAACTGGCCAAATGCTGCAAGCCAGCGCCTCCGGATGTGATTGGCGGTTTTGTCACCCGCGGCAAGGGCGTGAGCGTGCACCGTTGCGACTGCAGCAATTTCCGGGAGATGCGCGCGCGCAATCCGGAGCGCGTGATCGAAGTCGAGTGGGGCTACGGTGGACGCCAGGCAGCCAGCGAAGCCGTGTATCCCGTGGATGTGGCGGTGGAGGCGCACGATCGCCAGGGCCTGCTGCGCGATATTTCCGAAGTCTTTGCCAGGGACAAGACGAATGTGATCGGCGTGCAGACCCAGTCTGTCAAAGGAACGGCCTGGATGACTTTCACCGTGGAGATTTCGGATTCGGGCCGGCTGGCCAAGGTGCTGGCCGCCGTGGCCACGGTTTCTGGCGTGCGTTCGGCGCGGCGGCGGTAGTCTCTGATGTGCTCGGACCGGTAAAAACGCAGATTTTGGAAAAAGTAGCCATGTTTGCCAGAACGCTGAATTTTTCGGTCTATAATTCAAGTCTTCAACGACAGGCGCGTAGCTCAGCTGGTTAGAGCACCACCTTGACATGGTGGGGGTCGTTGGTTCGAGTCCAATCGCGCCTACCAAATTTTGCAAGCAAAACCAGTGCTTGCAGCAAAAGCCCGCTCACAGCGGGCTTTTTTGCGTCTGTCCTGCGATGGATCGCCTATGAATGGCGCATGGAGTGCACAGGCCGCTCGCGCATAATGCATTGCAAAACTACCAGTGCAAAGGAATTCCTGTGTCAAAACTAGCCATGGCTGTGTGGGGGTTGGTTGTCTCGATGGGCGGTATATCCGGCAATGCCTGGGCCATCAACAAATGTGTGGATGCCAATGGACGCACCAGTTTTCAGGACGAGCCGTGTGCGGCGGGGCAAAAGGCGGAGGAGCTGGTGGTGACGCCTTCAAGCAAAGGTATCAATCCTTCTGAGGGCAGCAAGCCGCTTGCGCAACGCCCCTCTTCACAGCCGGCCGGGACAGCAGCTCCGGCAGCGCAGCCGGCGGCTGCAGAGCGCCCGAGCGATTGCCCCAGCATGCAAGAGATGCAGAAGCTGCAGGTGGAGGCGGATTCGGTTGCGTTGCCGCTGCCCATTCGCAACCAGAAGCGTCAGGATTTTGAAGCGCTCAAGCAGCGCTGCGGTTAAGCAGTCCTGGTGGGTGGTGCAAGCATTGCCACCACGGTGGCTGCGGGCAGGGCGCGTCCAAACAGGTAGCCCTGGCCAATGCGGCACCCAGCGCTTATGAGCGCCGTGCGCTGTTCCTGGGTCTCGATGCCCTCGGCCACGATATCGAGCGACAGATCGGTGCCCAGTTGGCACATGGCCTTGACGATGGCGAGAATGGCGCGTTCATGGGTCATGCGCTGCACAAAGCTCTTGTCGATTTTCAGGCAATCGACGGGGTAGTCGCGCAGGTCGGTAAAGGATGAGTGGCCGGTGCCAAAGTCATCCAGTGCAATGCGCACACCTGCCTTCTTGAGCAGAGTCAACGCGCGGGCGACGAGTTCCGAGCCGCGGTCGCCAAGGATGTATTCCGTGATCTCCAACTCCACCAGATGGGGCGGGACGCGGTGTTGGTGCATGCGTTCGAGCATGCGCTCGGCGAAGTTGTCGCGCAGGAACTCGACCGGCGCCGCATTGATGGAAATGGGTGGTACTGCCATGCCATGCGCCAGCCACCGGGTCATGTCGTCAAATACCCGTGTCTGCATGGCGTCGCTGATCCTGGTGGCCAGTTCGTAGTCCTTGAATGCCTCCGCGACTGTGTGAGGTAGTTGCACATCGCCTTGAGGTGGTTGCCAGCGCAGCAGGGCTTCGAACCCGACGACTTCGCCTGTGTCGATATTGACTTTGGGCTGGTAATAGGGCTTGATGAGCTGATTGCGCACGATCTCTCGGGCCTGATGAACCTGTGAAGCCGCGCGCATTGCGGCCTCGTGCATCTCCTTGCTGAACAGGCGCACACCACCACGACCAATCGCTTTCATGTCGTTCAAGGCAGTGTCGGCGCATTTGAGCAGCCCGGATGTATCGCTCGCATCGCGGGGATACAGGGCGCAGCCAATGCTCATGCCGCCATTGATGGGCTTGCCGGCGTAGGTGATGGGGGTGTTGATTTGCTGGCGAACGATTTCCGCCAGGTTCAGCAGGTCGTTTTCGTCCGCAATATGGCGGACTGCAATCGCAAATTCGTCGCCACCCAGGCGAGCAAGCACCGAGTCGGGGGAGAGCAGGGCAGCCAACCTGCGGGAGAGTACGCGCAGCAGGTGGTCCCCCGCGACATGGCCGAGGGTGTCGTTGATGTACTTGAAATGGTCCAGATCCAGCAGCATGACGCCAAACTGCAGGTCATGATCGCGGGCATGCTTGATGATCTGCTGAACCTTGGCCTTGAACACGCGGCGATTGGGCAAACCGGTCAGGTCGTCCTGTTCATTGGCTTCGCGCATGTGCAGAGCGGTTTCCCGCTCCACGGTCACATCGCGTGATACGCAGAGAATGGCGGTGGTGTTGCCATCGGCCGCCTTGATGGGCGTCAAGACGTTGTCCCAATGCTGTGGCTTTTGCCCGGCGATCAGGCTGGTGCCTTCAAATCGGGCGTTCTTGCCGGCTGCAGCCTGCTGCAAGGCGCGTTTGCCGCGCGGGCGCACTTCTGGCGGCAGCAAGTCAAGCCATTGCATGCCGAAGCCCGATTCTGGTGCAATCCCGAGTGCATCGCAGCCGAATCTGTTCATGTGCGCCAACGAGCCATCGGGGCGGATGACCTTGATGCAATCCATGCTGACATCCAGCATCTGGGACTGGGCCAGCACCTCTTGCTGCAAGAGATGGGAGCGCTCGACCTGGTCCTGGATATCGACAGCATTGACCAGCCATGTGGACTCGCCGCCTTCCAGCGCAACAGGATAGGCCTGGACGCGGCACCAGCGATACGTGCCCGAGTGATGGTGCAGACGCGCATCGCATTCCATATGACCGGAGGTGTCGGTGCCCGGCTGGGTCTGGCCTGACTGGGTCTGGCCTGACTGGGTCTGGCTCAGCCATTGCTGCTGTACCGTGCCGCGCTCCAGAGGATGAATCTGGGCCGTCCAGTCGATTGCCGAATCCGTATCTTCCAGGCCTCCCCATTGCTGCCAGGCAGGATTCCAGTGAGCAGCCTGATGGGCGCTGCCTTGCATCCAGGTCAACTGAGGCATGCAATCTGCCATGGCCTGCAACTGGATGAATGTCGGGGCGGCTGGTGCATTACCTGTGGGGCAGGCCGTGGCAGCAGCGGTGGAGCGCTGTGGGCGGTGCCGGTAGTGCAGAGGGGTTGTCACGGAGAAAGGTCGGTGAGCGGCGAACCCAAGGTTACGCCTTTGATTTTGTTAAAAAGAGTATAACCATTCCTTTTTCCTATTACCGTAGAAAAAAGCGACAGATTGCTGCTGTTTGTGAATAGGGAAGGCTTTTGCTTACATTCCTTCCGCGCACCCATAGCGAAGTTGTTATCGGTGCCATGCATCCGATGAACTATATTTACAATCTTAGTAATTGTTTTTATCTATAAATTCATAGATAAAATTAATAAAAAACCAAATGCCATGGGGTTGATCGGTTGCAGCAATGTACATCGGCTGCCGAAGACGATGTCTGTCGACCGTTCTATCAGGGTAAGTGCTGCGGCGCAATAAAGGACGCGCCTCACTACAATCCTAGGCATGGCACCTTGGTGCCGATCATATTGATGCGATGGGCGTCAGTACCTTGTTCCAGCCAGAATCAGACAGGAGATCCGCGTGTCGGAAAACAATCCAGGAAATGCAGCCGCTTCCGAGCGCGTCATCAAGAAGTATCCCAACCGTCGTCTGTACGATACCCAGACTTCCGCCTATATCACGCTTGCCGAAGTCAAGGGGCTGGTGATGCAGAATGAGCCGATCATCGTCAAGGACGCCAAGACCGGTGAAGACCTGACACGCAGCATCCTGCTGCAGATCATTCTGGAAGAGGAGGCGGGCGGCGCGCCCATGTTCACCGAGGCCATGCTGGCCAACATTATCCGTTTCTATGGCCATGCCATGCAGGGTTTCATGGGCTCGTACCTGGAGCGCAACGTGCAGATGTTCACCGAGATGCAATCGCGCTTTGCCGACCAGATGAAGGGCGCGGCGCCTGATGCGTGGCGCAACCTCATGGGCATGCAGGACATGTCGGCTGCCGCGGGCACCTATCAGGCGCAGTCGCAGCAGTTTTTTCAGCAGATGCAGGAGCAGATGCAAAAGCAGACGGAGCAGATGCTGGCAGCCTTTGGCGTCAAGCGGTCCTGAGCAGCTCCCTATCGGAAGTGGTTTTTGGCACGGGTGCCACCGGGTTTTCATCAAAATTGATAGCTGATCCCGCCTGCGTGGTATGCGCTGGCGGGTATTTTTATGGGCTTGGAGCAAGGCAATGTGACAGGCACGCTGCCGCGCACAAACCCTAGCGCTGCGGAGTTTCACGCAAAACTGCGAAAATACCCGCCCTATGACCGAAACCATCACCCCCGCGAACTCCGTCCCCGGCACAGCCAAGGTCCCCAAAGTGGGCTTCGTGTCGTTGGGCTGCCCCAAGGCTCTGACCGACAGCGAACTGATCCTGACGCAATTGAGCGCAGAGGGCTACCAGACCTCCAAGACCTTCGAGGGCGCGGATCTGGTGATCGTGAACACCTGTGGCTTCATTGACGACGCCGTCAAGGAAAGCCTGGACACGATTGGCGAAGCGCTGGCCGAGAACGGCAAGGTGATTGTGACCGGCTGCCTCGGCGCGAAGACGGGCGAGGACGGCGGCAACATGGTCAAGCAGATGCACCCCAGCGTGCTGGCGGTGACCGGGCCACACGCCACGCAGGAGGTGATGGATGCGGTGCACACCAATCTGCCCAAGCCCCATGACCCGTTCATCGATCTGGTGCCTGGCAGCTTTGGTGAAGCCGGCATCAAGCTCACCCCCAAGCACTATGCGTACCTGAAGATCAGCGAGGGCTGCAACCACCGCTGCACTTTCTGCATCATTCCGTCGATGCGGGGCGACCTGGTCAGCCGCCCGATCGGCGACGTGCTCAAGGAAGCCAAGGCGCTGTTTGACGGCGGCGTGAAGGAGTTGCTGGTGATCAGCCAGGACACCTCTGCCTATGGCGTGGATGTGAAATACCGCACGGGCTTCTGGGATGGGAAACCCGTCAAGACCCGCATGCTGGAGCTGGTGCAGACGCTCGGCGAGCTTGCCAAGCCCTATGGCGCCTGGGTGCGCCTGCACTACGTCTACCCTTATCCGACTGTCGATGCCATCCTGCCGCTGATGGCGCAGGGTCTGGTACTGCCTTATCTGGACGTGCCCCTGCAGCACAGCCATCCTGATGTATTGCGGCGCATGAAGCGTCCCGCCAGCGGCGAAAAGAACCTCGAACGCATCATGGAGTGGCGCAAGATCTGCCCCGAACTGGTGATTCGCTCCACTTTCATTGCAGGCTTTCCGGGTGAGACCGAAGAAGAGTTCGAGCACTTGCTGGATTTCATCCGCGAAGCCGAGATCGACCGCGCTGGCTGTTTTGCCTACAGCCCGGTGGACGGTGCAACCGCCAACGACCTGCCCGGCATGCTGCCGCAGGAGGTGCGCGAGGCGCGCCGCGCCCGTTTCATGGAGGTGGCCGAAGAAGTGTCTGCCAAACGTCTGGAGCGCCGTGTGGGCCAGACCATGCAGGTGCTGGTGGACAAATCCATCGGTCTGGGCAAGAAGGGTGGCGTGGCCCGCACCTATGCCGATGCACCTGAAATCGATGGCGTGGTTCACCTGATGCCGCCTGAAAAGGCCAGCAAGACCTACAAGGTCGGCGAGCTGATCAAAGTGCGCATCCTGCGCAGCCAGGGGCACGACCTGGTGGGCATTCCCGTTTAAGAACGTGTTTACGATCTCTACGCAGCCGCGTTGGAGTGCAATCGGGATGAGT
>NZ_JBEBNZ010000047.1:0-15290 GCF_040396735.1 Comamonas odontotermitis | reverse complement strand
GCCTCAGCGGCCCAGGCCCTTGCGGCGCTGCATGCGGGCAATGAAGGCAATGGCAAGCACCGCAGCGAGCGCTTCCACAACCGCCACCAGGTACAGGCCCGGCGCCACCTTGCCGGTGGATGTCTTGATCAGGCCCATCAGGTAGGGCGCGCCAAAGCCGGCCAGATTGGCGACCGAATTGATCAGCGCCACACCCACGGCAGCGGCGCCGCCGCTCAGCAGCATGTTGGGCATCTGCCAGAACACGGGAATCGCGCTCATCGTGCCGATGAGGGCCAGCACCATGGCCGTGAGCGCCAGCACCACTGGAATGCTGGCCATGCCCATGGTAATGGCCAGCGCCAGCATGCCGGCAGCACCCAGCAGGGCCGAGCCTGCAAAATGCCAGCGCACCTCGCCGCGCTGGTCCGAATGGCGGCCATTGAGCACCATGCCCGCAGCGCCCAGCAGATAGGCGGCGCCTGCAATCCAGCCCACCTGCATGGGGGTGGTGAAGCCCGCTTCGCGAATGACGGTCGGCATCCAGAAGGTCAGCGTGGAATTGGCGCACAGCAGGCAGAAGAACACGGCAATCAGCAGCCACACCATGGGGTTGCTGAACAGGGTGCGCCAGTCGCTGTCGCGCTCACCCTGGGCCTTCTGGTCGATTTCCAGCTGCTGGCGCACGATGGCGCGGTCCGCGTCGGTCAGCCACTTGGCCTGCTCGGGGCGGTCGGTCATGTAGAAATAGGCCACGACACCAGCCAGCACCGAAGGAATGCCTTCGATGATGAACAGCCACTGCCACCCGTGCATGCCATGGGCACCAGCCGTCCAGGTCATGATGCCGCCCGCCAGCGGGCCGCCCAGCACACCGGCAATGGCCGAGGCCGACATGAAGGTGCCAAAAGCCTTGGCGCGGCGCTTCGATGGATACCAGTAGGTCAGGTACAGGATGACGCCGGGGTAGAAGCCGGCCTCGAAGGCACCCAGCAGAAAGCGCAGGATGTAGAACTGCGTGGGCGTCGTCACCCAGGCCTGCAGGATGCAGATGATGCCCCAGCCAATGGTGATGCGCATCACCGTCTTCTTGGCGCCGATCTTCTGCAGCAGCATGTTGGAGGGCACCTCGAACAGGAAGTAGCCGATGAAGAAGATGCCTGCGCCCAGGCCGTAGACGGCTTCGCTGAACTTCAGGTCATCGAGCATCTGCAGCTTGGCAAAACCGATGTTGACGCGGTCCAGCCAGGCCAGCACCCACAGCACACCCAGAAAGGGCAACAGCCGCCAGGAGATCTTGGAATAGGTGGCGTCGACCTCGTCGATGGAGGTCGCCGCACCACTGAGGGGCACACTTTGAGCGTTCATTGCAAGTCCTTGTCTCGGGAATTTGTAGTTGGGTTTGCGAACGCTTGCATGGTCGCGGCTTGCGGCAATATGCGAAACTAGCCAGCTGCTATGAGCCGCATAGCAAAACGCATATTCATAGGGAAAACACGTGTCTCGCAGCGAAGATCCATTCGATACCTACCTGCTGCGTGTGCTATGCACATTGATCCACGAGAAGAGTGTGTCGCGCGCCGCCATACGGCTGAACCAGTCGCAGCCTGCCATCAGCGCCGCACTGCGGCGCCTGCGGGCCATCTTCAACGATCCGCTGCTGGTGCGTGACAAAAACCGCATGGTGCCCACGGCCCGGGCGCTGCAGGCGGTCGATCAGGCGCGCGCCGCGCTGGGCCTGATCGACGGGCTGCTCACCTCGGGCAAGGAGTTCGCCGCCGAGACCACGCAGCAGCGTTTCACCATTGCCGCCCCTGACTACCTGGCCCCGCCCTTCATGGCGCGCGTCGTCCAGCTCATGCGCGCCCAGGCGCCCGGGGCGCGGCTTGCCATACTTCCGCTGGGGCAGAACTTCGACTACGAGCAGGCCCTGCAGAACGCCGAGGTGGACATCGTCATCGGCAACTGGCCCAGCCCACCAGAGCACCTGCACATCTCCACGCTGATCGAGGACGAGGTGGTCTGCCTCATGGATGCCAGCCACCCGCTGGCCGCGCCGGACGAGCTGACGGCAGAGCGCTACCTGCAGGCGGCGCACGTGGTGTTTACGCCCTACTCGCCCGACCAGCGCGGGGTGGTGGAATCGAGCCTGGGCACCATGCGGGTGAGCCGCGACGGCCGCGTGCAGTGCACCTACTTCTCGCAGGCACCGGATCTGCTGGTGGGCACCGACCTGCTGCTGACCACCAGCCGCCACTTCGCCGCCTACCACGCCAGACGCCTGCCCCTGGCCATGCTGCCGCTGCCGGTGGGCAACCGCACCATGCGCTTCTACCAGCTGTGGCATTCGTCGCGGCACCGCGATGCCTCCCATATCTGGCTGCGCGGCCTGCTGGGCCAGGCGTCGCAGGCCTTGGCAGAGCGGGCGTAGCCGGATGCTATACGGGCTATAACAAGCCAGGACTGGGAGGCGGGAAACGCGCTTTCTACACTGGCTCCATGACTACCACCTCCACCCACCCTACCCCTTCGCTCGACGAACTCAACACCATGGCGCATGGCGACTTCGTGGCCGCGCTTGGCGAAGTGTTCGAATATGCCCCCTGGGTTGCGGAATCGGCTGTGCGCCAGCGTCCGTTTGCGAACATCGACGCACTGCACGCCGCCATGCTGGCTGCCGTGCATGCCAGCCCGCGTGAGCAGGCGGTGCGCTTTCTCTGCGGCCACCCGGAGCTGTCGGCCAGCGCGGTGCGCTCCGGCACGCTGACCAGCGACTCCCAGCAGGAGCAGCAAAGCGCCGGGCTTGGCGATCTGGAAAAGGAACAGGGCGAGCGCCTGGCAACACTGAACCAGACCTACCGCGCGCGCCACGGCTTTCCATTCATCGCCTGCGTGCGCCACTACACACGCATGGGCCTCTTTGCCGAGCTGGCCTCGCGTACCGAGCGCGATACCGAGCAGGAATTTGCCGAAGCCCTGCGCCAGATCGGCTTCATCAGCCGCCTGCGGCTGGCGCAGCGCGTGCGCACGGCTAGCCTGCAGGCGGCGTGAGTCCATCAGCCCTTTCCGGGCGGTGAACTCTCGCCGCTGCCGGCAAGCTCCTGCGAGAGCCAGTCGATGAAACTGCGCACCTTGGGTGCCAGGTAGCGGCGGCTGGTGTAGATCGCGTACAGGGTCACGGTGAGCGCGCTCCATTGCGGCAGCACGCGCACCAGTTGCCCCTGGGCCACCTCCGCATCCACCAGCCAGCCGGGCAGAAAGCCGATGCCCATGCCCGCGCGCACGGCGTGCAGGCTCAGGTTGGAATCATCCGACAGCAGCGCCGGGGGCAAGTGCAGGGGCACGCTGCGCCCGCCCTGGCTCAGTTGCAGAGGGCCCGTGGCCACATAGCTGGGCACTACGGCGGCGTGGCGCATCAGGTCTGCGGGCTGCTGCGGATGGCCTGCGCGCTGCAGGTAGGCGGGCGCCGCCACCAAGTAGAAGGGCACCTCGCACAGCGCGCGGGCAATCAGGTGCGACGCGGGCTCGGTGGCGGCGCGCAGGGCCATGTCGTAGCCTGCGGTGGCCAGATCGATCTTGTGGTTGTCGAGGTGAATGTCCACCAGCACCTCGGGGTAGCGGGCGCGGTAGCTCGCCAGGATCTGGGCCATGCGGGGCGTGGCACACCACACCGGCGCGCTGATCTTGAGCTGGCCGCGCGGCGCCTGGTGGTGCTGGCCGATCTCCTGCGCCGCCGCATCGAGCATTTCCAGCGCCTGGCTGCTTTGCGCATACCAGCGCTGCCCGGCTTCAGTCAGGCTCAGGTGGCGGCTGCTGCGGTTGAGCAGGCGTGCACCCAGGCGCTTTTCCAGCTGGGCCACATGCTTGCTGGCCATGGGCGCCGAGATATCGAGCCGCTGCGCGGCCAGCGCAAAACTGCCGCTGTCCACCACCTGCCGAAACACTTGCATGCTGGTGAGCTGGTCCATGGTTTCTTATCAAGAAATTGATCCATGCATTTTAGGCTCTTGGTTTCCTGAACAAGCACCTCTACATTCATGGCAAGGAGTTTTTTCCATGACCACCATTGTGACTGCCCCCGCTGTTTCTCCCGCCCCTGCGCACCCCCAACGGCTGCCCGTGTACTTCATCTCGCACGGCGGCGGCCCCTGGCCCTGGATGCCGCAGATGGCCCCGGCCTATGCCAACCTCGCCACGTCGCTGGCCGACATGCCGCGCCAGATCGGCCGCACGCCCAAGGCCGTGCTGATGGTGTCTGCCCACTGGGAAGAGCCCACCTTCACCGTGCAGGCCACGCCGCAGCCCGGCATGATCTACGACTACGGCGGCTTTCCGCCCGAAACCTACCAGATCCATTACCGCTCGCCCGGCTCACCCGCACTGGCGCAACGTGTCACCGAGCTGCTCGCCCGGGCAGGCATTGCGGTCGAGGCAGACGCCGAGCGTGGCTACGACCATGGCATGTTCTCGCCCATGCGCGCCATCTACCCGGAGGCGAATGTGCCGGTGGTGCAGCTGTCGCTGCGGCGCGGGCTCGACCCCGCCGAGCACCTGGCGCTGGGCCGCGCGCTGGCGGCCTTGCGCGATGAGGACGTGCTGATCATTGCCAGCGGCCTCTCGTACCACAACCTGCGCGCCTTTGGCCCGCAAGCGCATGCGCCAGCAAAAGCCTTTGACGACTGGCTGGCCGACACCATGCTCGACGCCACCCCGGCCGAGCGCACGCAGCGCCTGATCGACTGGGAAACCGCCCCCGCGGCCCGGCTGGCTCATCCGCGCGAAGAACATCTGCTGCCGCTGATGGTGGCCGTGGGCGCCGCCGAGGGCGACCAGGCGGTGCGCGTGTACCATGAAGACGCTTTCATGGGCGGGTTGGCGGTGTCGAGCTATCGTCTGGACGCGTAAAAAGCAGCGCGTCGGGACTCACCGACGGAATGGAAAGGCGGACAAGGCGGCATCCCCCGCCCTGTCCCTCCAAAAACCGCCCTCGCCCATCCTTGTCTGTGATCGACCTTCAAAAAAGTTGCAACATACAACCTAAAAGTTGTATATTGCAACCATCTACAGGAGATCCGTATGACAGCAGACGCGACCTTGGTCAATGACATCCGCGCAGCATCGCGCTGCATGGTACGGGAATTGGGCTTCATGGCCAGCACACTGGCGGCCACCCAGTATTCTGCATCGGCAGTCCATGCCCTGCTGGAGATTGAAGCGCGCGGCAGCATCACGGCGGCGCAACTGGCGGAGTTTCTGGGGCTGGACAAGTCCAGCGTGAGCCGGATGGTGGCCAAGCTCGTAAAAAACGGCGAGGTGAACGAGCAGCCCTGCACCGATGACGCACGCGCCAAGCAATTGCTGCTGACCGCACACGGCAGCCGCACGGTGGCCGACATCCACGCCTATGGCCAGATGCAGGTGCGCTCTGCCATGGCGCAGCTCAACCCATCGCAGCAGCAGGCCGTTGCCCAGGGGCTGTCGGCCTATGCCGGAGCACTGCAGACGCACCGGCTGGGCGCCAAGGCAGGCCAGCCCACGGCAGGCACCAGTGCCATCACCGTGCACAGCGGCTACCGGCCGGGCGTGATCGGCCGCGTGGCGGAGATGCATGCGGCCTTCTATGCCCGGCATTGGGGCTTTGGCCAGTTCTTTGAAAGCAAGGTCGCCACCGGTGTTGCCGAATTTGCCGGGCGCCTGGCCGAGCCTGGCAACCAGATCTGGACTGCCGTGCAGAACGACCGCATCGTGGGCTCCGTTGCCATTGACGGCCAGGATCTGGGCGACAACCAGGCCCACCTGCGCTGGTTCATTCTCGACGACGGCTGCCGCGGCAGCGGCGTGGGCCGCCAGCTGATGGCGCAGGCCATGGCCTTTTGCGACCAGCGCGGCTTTGCCTCTACACAGCTATGGACGTTTCAGGGCCTGGATGCGGCGCGCAGGCTCTACGAATCCTTTGGCTTTGCGCTGGTGCATGAGGAGGCTGGCCAGCAATGGGGCTCCAAGGTGGTGGAGCAGCAGTTCACCCGCCGCCTGCACGGCGCGTAGGCAGCACATGCGTCCCCGGCAGCCCGCGCTGTGGGCCGCAGCCACCACTGGCATGCTGGTGGGCGCGGCCATGGTGTCCACCAGCGCGGTATCGCCCGCAGCCTCGCCTGCCAGCTTGGCCTTTCTGCGCTATGCCATTGGGCTGGCGATTCTGGCGGGCCCCGCCCTGCTGGCGGCCTGGCCCCGGTACCGTGCCCGCGATGCGCTGGCCATCGCCTTGCTGGGCGTGGCGCAGTTTGCGGTGCTGATCCTCTTGCTCAACCACGCGCTGGCACGCCTGCCCCCATCGACCTGCGCGCTGGTGTTTGCCACCATGCCGCTGTTCACCCTGTGCCTGGCGGCCCTCGCGGGACGCGAAACCTTCAGCCTCCGCAAGCTGGC
This sequence comes from Comamonas odontotermitis, assembly GCF_040396735.1. Taxonomy (GTDB): domain Bacteria; phylum Pseudomonadota; class Gammaproteobacteria; order Burkholderiales; family Burkholderiaceae_C; genus Comamonas; species Comamonas odontotermitis_C. The sequence continues at coordinate 8,885 of NZ_JBEBNZ010000047.1, read as the reverse complement.
TGGCGTGCTGCTGGCCGTGGGCGGGGTGGCGGTCTTGCTGATGGGCTCGGGGCGCCATGCTGGCAGCGACGGCACGCTGAACGGTTCTGGCATGGCGGCCCTGCTGGCAGCCACGCTGGTGGGGGCAGCCACCAGCATTCTGTACGGCCCCTATATGCGGCGGTATCCGGCGCTTCCCACCAGCAGCCTTGCCATGGGCGCAGCGGTGTTGTTTCTGGCGCTGTACTGCGCCCTGCAGGGCCAGCCCCTGGTGCCGGTGTTTTCTGTGGTGCAGTGGGGGCACGTGGTCTTCATCGGCCTGTCGAGCGGGCTGGGCTATTTTTGCCTGCTGTGGGCACTGGGCCGCCTCGATGCATCGCTTGTGATTGCATTCCAGACCCTGGGGCCCGTCACCGCCGCCGCGCTGGAGTTGGTTTTGTACCAGCGCATGCCCTCGCCTGCCCTGCTGGCGGCCATGGCCCTGGTGATGGCAGGCCTGATCGCCACCACCAAGGGCGCCCGGCCATAAGCAAAGGGCCCCGCTCGCCAAGCCCCAGCGCCGGACTCTGGCACCATGCCCTTTTGTAGAATGCGGCCTTCAGCCCCTGGATATACACCATGCAACGCTGCACAACACCAACCCCACACACGACACGCCTGCGCCGCCACTCCGTCGCCATGGCAACGGCTCTCACCCTGGGCCTGGGATTGCTGGCCGCCGTGCCCGCTCAAGCCCAGACCGCCACCTTCGCCCCTGTGCAAGGCCAGGTCCGCGCCTTTCCTCCACAAGCCCTGCGCGGCACCCTGGTGGTGAGCAGCGCCAGCCAGGCCACGGTCGATGGCAAGCAGCTCCTGCTGGCTCCGGCATTCAAGCTCTACAACCCGCAAAACGCCACGATCCGCCCCGGCACCGTGCAGGGCCAGGAGCTGAACGTGAACTACGTGATCGAAAAAGCCTCGGGCCGCCTGCACGCTGCCTGGATCCTGAATGGCGCAGAAGCCCAGCTCAAGCGCGACCGGGCCGACAACAGCTTCTGGAGCAGCCTGTTCCGGTAAACAGGCCTCGGTAAAAACTACTCTTTTCATAGCTGCTGGCGCTTTCTGGATAAGCGCCAATGGCTGCCTTGACCATAGCCTCGCCTGCCGAGGCCGTGGCGCTATGGATTTGCACCATGTCTAAAAAAGTCTTCATCAAAACCTTTGGCTGCCAGATGAACGAGTACGACTCGGACAAGATGGCCGATGTGCTGGGCGCCGCCCAGGGGTACGAACCCACCGACGATCCGGAGCAGGCCGACCTGATCCTGTTCAACACCTGCTCGGTGCGCGAGAAGGCGCAGGAGAAGGTGTTCAGCGATCTCGGCCGCGTCAAGCACCTCAAGGAAAAGGGCGTGCTCATTGGCGTGGGCGGCTGCGTGGCCAGCCAGGAAGGCAACGAGATCATCAAGCGCGCCCCCTATGTGGACGTGGTGTTCGGCCCGCAGACCCTGCACCGCCTGCCCGAGCTTCTGAACGCCCGCCAGGCCAAGGCCAAGCCGCAGGTCGACATCTCCTTCCCCGAGATCGAGAAGTTCGACCACCTGCCGCCCGCCCGGGTTGAAGGCGCCTCGGCTTTTGTATCGATCATGGAAGGCTGCTCCAAGTACTGCAGCTACTGCGTGGTGCCCTATACGCGAGGCGAGGAAGTCAGCCGCCCCTTCGAGGACGTGCTGGTCGAGGTGGCGGGCCTGGCCGACCAGGGTGTGAAGGAAATCACGCTGCTGGGCCAGAACGTGAACGCCTACCTGGGCAAGATGGGCGATACGGCCGAGATCGCCGACTTTGCGCTGCTGCTCGAATACGTGTCGGAGATTCCTGGTATCGAGCGCATCCGCTACACCACAAGCCACCCCAATGAATTCACGCCGCGCCTGATCGAAGCCTATGCCAAGCTGCCCAAGCTGGTCAGCCACCTGCACCTGCCCGTGCAGCACGGCTCGGACAAGATCCTGATGGCGATGAAGCGCGGCTATACCGCTATGGAATACAAGAGCACCATCCGCAAGCTGCGCGCCATCCGGCCCGATCTGGCCATGAGCAGCGACTTCATCGTGGGCTTCCCCGGCGAGACGGACGAAGACTTCCAGAAGATGATGAAGCTCATCCACGACGTGCGCTTTGACAACAGCTTCAGCTTCATCTTCAGCCCACGCCCCGGCACCCCTGCAGCCAACCTGCCCGACGAGACGCCTTACGACGTGAAGCTGCGCCGACTGCAGGAGCTGCAGGCCGTCATCAACAACAACATCAAGGAAATCAGCGAAGAGCGCCTGGGCACGGTGCAGCGCCTCCTGGTGGAAGGCAAATCCAAGCGCGACAACGGCGAGCTGATGGGCCGCACCGAATGCAACCGCGTGGTCAACTTCCCCGGCCAGGAACGCCTGATCGGCCAGATGGTCGATGTGAAGATCACCGAAGCCATGGCCTACACCTTGCGCGGCGAAGTGGTGATTGCGCAGTAAGGCGCTCCGCTACAACATGACCCGAGCCGCCTGCACAGGCGGCTTTTTTATTGCCGCGCTGCTTCGGATGGGCGCGTTTGCAGCGGGCTGGTGGCTTCGTGGCTCGATGACCATCGCCTCATGCACAGAAGAATCAACAATTTATTACAAATAATGAAGGCAGGAATACTCATCTTTTGATAGCTACAAGCGCTCAGCAGACAAGCACCGCGACCGTCTTTCACGTCAAATCCAGCAGGCGCCTGGCGGTTACCCTGCCGGAAGCCGGGCCAGGGTCGGTAGCATGTGGGCTTCGCACAGAGAGACACACCACAGAAAGCGAGCTTGCACCATGGCTTCCGTTGCCGATCCTTCCACCGCATTGCACGGCGATGCGCTCGATGCCTATCTCGACCATGTGGAAACCATTTTCGACAGCGATGACGACGAAGCCCAGCCGCTTGAATGGCCTGCGCGCCAGACGGCTGCCAGCGAGCGCCTGGGCCAGCAGGCCATGCAGCCCGACGACCTCGACCAGTTGCGACGCATCTACCGCCTGTGGTCGATGAGCGGTCAGCCTGCACGCGCCCTGGCCGCCGTACAGCAGCACCAGGAGCGCCTGCTCGGCGACCTCAGCCACACCGCCCAGCGTGACGCCGCCGTCACCATGGCCATGATGCAGGCCGATGCGGCCGAAGACATTCGCGAACTGCCGCGTGAGCAGTATCACAGTGTGGTGCACCATGCCATGCAGGCCGTGGACCAATGGGGTGCGCAGGGCGATCCCGACCGCGCCTGGGGTTTTCTCGCCCGCCATGCACAGCAGGCCCAGGCTTTCGATCTGCAGGAGCAGATCTTCCGCAAACAGCACCAGTACAAAAGCCAGCAGGCCGAGCGCGCGAGCTACCGCGCCTGGGACGACGCCGTCCTCGCCACCCGCCTGGGCGCCATCGAAGCGGCCAAAGGCAACCCCACATCGGCGCGCGATTTCGGCCACTACGCCTTCGCCAAGCTGCAGCAGCCTGGAGCCGGGCAGGACATCGACACCAACGACTGGCTGCGCCTGGCCGATGACATCATCTCCCTGGCGCCCGATACCGTGGCCTCCTACAGCGAATGGACGCTGGCAAGCCTGCCCGCCGATGCCTCACCCGGCACCCGACGCGACACCCTGGCCCAGCTGGCGCGCCTGCATGCGCACAGCCTGTACCGCCAGGGCCAGCTCGATGCCGCCATTGCCAAAGGCCTGGAAGGCCGCTTTGCGCTGGTGCAGGACAGCGACGACGCCATGAGCGCCAGCTTGATCGAGTGGCTGGTGCAGGCGGGCCGCCTGCCCGAGGCCGCGCACATGGCGTTCGAAAGCGCGCTGCACAGCCGTGGCACCTCGCGCGAAGCGGGCTGCCGACAAGCACTCGCCCACCTGGGCGAATCGGCGGGCGCCCCCTACTGGGCCCTGACCCTGATGGCCGCCAGCAGCGAGGCCGAGCTGGCGGAGTTTCTGCCCGAAGGCATGGAGCCCGAGCAGGCCTTTGCGCACTATGGGGCCATCGTGCAGCAGCAAACGCCCAACCATCCACTCTGGCGCCTGCTGCAAGGCAACCACCTGTTCGAAGCCGACCGCCATGCCGAAGCGCTGCCGCTGCTGGAAGCGCTGAGCGAGCTGCCCCAGTACGCCAATGGCGAGCTGACATACCGGCTGTTCGTCGCACGCGCACGCAGCATGGGCCTGCAGGCGGCGCTGAAAACGCCCTACATCCGCACCGACGCAGGCAGCTGGAACTACGCCATGGGCGTGCGCATGGACGACGACTGGCCGCTGAAGGAAGCCCTGAACATTGCCGGCGACGCCCTGCCCGACGACTGGCCCTATGACGAGCTGCTGCGCTGGACCAAGCATTACTACGAAGCCGGTCAGGCGCGCTTTGAGCACTGGTTTGCCACCGGCCAGGGCAGCTACAAGGATGGCGACATCCACGACTACTCGATGCTGTGCAACAACCTGGCCATCAAGTACCGCTACAACGACGAAAACTACGACGCTGCGCTGGCCCTGCACGCCAAGGGCATTGCCACCAGCCCGTTTGCCGAGCATTACAACGGCATCCTCTCCACCTACATCGATACCGACAACTACCCCCAGATCATCGCAGCGGGCGAGCAACTGTGGCACTACAGCCGGGAGAATGGCTACAGCCGGCACAGCCCGTCCGATTACTTTCCCAAAGTGGCTTATGCGCTCTACCAGCAGAGCCGCAATGTGGAAAACAGCATCTGGCTGGAGCGCCTGGACGAATGGTGGAACGCGCTGGACGATGACGACCAGCGCGAGTCCCGCCACGACTACTTGAGCAGCCTGCTCAACCAGCTCGATTACTACTCGGACACCCATGGCGCCGAGGTGCTGCCACGCCTGCAGGCCCTGCTGCCCGAACTGCGCGAGCGCAAGAACGCCTACCTGCTGCGCCGGGCGGGCGATGCCATGCAGACATCCGGAACGCGGCAGGAAGCCATGCAGATCTACCAGGACGCGCAGCGCTTTTCCGAAGACAGCCACCCCGACGAGCGCAAGCGCCTGGAGGACAGCATTGCCGAGCTGGCGCCCAAGCTGGGCAAAGGCACGGGCAGCAGCACCGCAGCCAGCAGCAAGCCCTGGTGGAAGTTCTGGTAACGCCATGAGCCACCAGGCAACGTACCTGGCGCGCAATGTGGTGAACGCGCCCGAGATCAAGGCACGCATTACCGAACGCAGCCAGCAACGCGGCGACAGCCAGGAGATCGCCACCTGGCTGCAGAACCACTTCTACCGCTACGTGGTGGGCAACCTGCTGGCCCCGCCGCCTGCCGTGCAGCCCCTCTACACCACCGATGACCTGCAGCAGCGCTACCGCAACGGCCCGCCCGCCTGGGCCATGGCCGTGGTGGCACGCGCTGCCGCCACCCACAGGGATGGTGCCGAACCCGCGCTGTGGTGGATCAACCCCGAGAGCGATGCTGTCCTGGCGCTGGAGACGCGGTTGCTGGAATTTCTGCAGTCGCGCGTGGGCACATCGCTGGAAGGCAAGCTCATGCGCATCAACTGCCCCCAGGCCCTGGAGCGCTGGGAGCAGGAACACCGTGCGTTCGAAACCCGGCAACTGGCAGGTTGGCGCAGCCACAACCCGCAAGCGGTAACTCCGCTGTGGCAGGGCAGCAATGGAGAATTTGTCGAACTGCTGCCCACAGGCGCTGCCTTGCGCGAAGAAATGGCCTACGAGAGCCAGATGATGCGCCATTGCCTGGGCCAGTTTGCCAACCGCCGCCACCTGACGGGCGGCTATGGCGAACACTACGCCGAAAGCTGCGAGCAGGGCCGTATGCGCATCTTCAGCTACCGCACCGGCCTGCAGCAGCCGCGCATCACCATCAGCGCCTGGGTGCAGGATGATGGCCGCCTGCGCATCGACCAGATCAAGGGCAAGCAGAACCGCCCGCCCATCGACCGCTACCGCGCCGATGTGCTCGGCTTTCTGAACCAGCTGCCGACCAGCGACGACACGCCCGACGATGCATTGGGCATGCGCCTGGTACGGGTGGCTTCACGCTGGCATGAGGTCGAAGCGCTGACGCAGGAATCCGACCAGCTGCAACTGTGGCAGCGCCAGCCCGGCTTGCTGCAGCACCTGCGCCAGCCCACGCCCCTGGTGCAATGGCTGGCCGCCGCGCGCGACAGCAATGTTCTGGCGGGCCATGCCATCAGCCCCGCACTGGCCTATGCCTTGCAGCAGGCGGGCAAGCCGGTGCCTGCAGCGAAGGTGGCAAGGCCATGATCCAGCTCACGATTCTGGTCGTGGCCGTGTGGCTGGTGTGGAAGTGCATCCAGGCCTTCAGCCGCCAGTTTGGCAGCAGCGCACCACGCAGCAGCAGCCTGCAAAAAACCTACCAGTTGGCGCCGGAGCACAACTGGGCCCTGGCGCTGGCGCACCCCATGGCCTTTCATGCCATCAAGGGCGGCTTTGCCGACAGCGACATGCCCGAGCCCACCGATGGCCTGGCCGCATCGCTGCGCCCCATGGCGCTGCACGAATTTGGCCTGCGCACCGACCTGGACAATGCCAGCGTGCGCCAGCAACTGCCCGATCTGCTGCGCACGCGCTGGTGGTGCTTTGACCTCGACAAATTGCAGCCCGGCGACGACCCGCGCGCCGCCATGGCCTTTGCCTGCGCACGCATGAGTTTTTTTGTACGCACCGCCGCCATGCTGGGCTGGTTGCCAGCCGACCAGCAGTGGCAGCTTTTGCAATTGAACGCCGCCCGCGCCCGCGACTGCTTTGCCAGCTGGCAGGATTTTGGCCAGGCCTATATACAAGGCCGTGCGCAATGGGTGGCCAAGGGCCGGGCCGATGCCATGGGCCGTGCGGTGAGCAGCGACGAGCTGCACCAGTGGCTGCTCGACCCTGCCCACCCATGGGGCGCCTATGCCTGGCGCTGAAACTGTGAAGGTGGCCGCTCCGCGCTTGCCGGATGCAGCGGCAGACCTGCAGGCGGCGCTCTTGCGCTATTTCAGCGGCCCCTGGTGCTTCACGCGCACCATGCGGGGCCCGGATGCGCTCGCCATTGGGGAAGCCGAGGGTGAGGCCCTGTTTCAGCCGGGCGATACCAACCAGCTGCACTACCAGGAGAGTGGACAGCTGCGCCTGGTGACCGGGGAGCGACCGCTTTCCTTCACCCGGCGTTTCGACTACCGGATGGATGGCGACATCCTTCAGGTTGATTTTGCAGACGGCCTGCAGGCCGGGCAGCCCTACCAGCATTACCGCTACGATCCGCAGCAAAAGGCGCTACTGCCGATGCAGACCCACCTGTGCAATCTGGATCGCTACGACGGCCGCTATGCACTATTGGACGATACGCATTTCGACCTGCACACCCGCATCGAAGGCCCGCACAAGCACTACCTGCTGCACACGCGCTACCGCCGATGGCATAACTGCGATGCGGACGCAAAGCAGCGTTAGGCGTCAAACACCGTCCGGGCCTCGGTAAAGCGCTTGGCAAAGTAGGGGTTGGTCAAGCTGACCGTTCGAACCACGCCACCGCTCGATGGCGCGTGCACGAACTGGTTGCCGCCCGCATAGATGCCCATGTGCGAATAGCGCCCGCCCAGGGTGTTGAAGAACACGAAATCGCCGCGTTGCAGATCGCTGCGGTCAATCGGCGCGCTCACCCCGGCCCACTGCGATGTGGTGCGAGGCAACTTGCGGGTGGTGATGCCGGCCATCGCATACTGGATCAGGCCGCTGCAGTCAAAACCGCCCTCAGGGGTGTTGCCGCCAAAGGTGTAGGGCGTATTGACCACCATCATCACGCGCGCATACAGGGTGTCGCGCAACTCGCCGCTCAGGCCCAGGTTGATGGGCACCACACCACCATCCGGAGCGCCCCCCGGCCTGCGGCGCATTGGATCTGCCGACGCCTGCGAGCCATTGGATGCCGGCCTGGAGGCGCAACCTGCCAGCAGCACTGCCGCCGGCACCCCGAGCAGGAGCATGCGCCGGCGCATCGCAGCGGACGCAGGAGCGGGTTCATCCTCTGGTTTCAAAGTGCGGAATGCAGTGACGAGGTGCATCGTATTCATGAAGCATATTATTCACTGTTTTTCGCAAGCTTGTGAATCATATTGATTTTTATCCAATTAACCCATATCAAATGAAATTTTTACCAATTGGTCAATTGTCTAGCTATGAAGCAATGGCCGACTATTGGAGTTTTTTTGTAGTAGCGGTCTACAATTTGACCTGCAATCCCAGTAAAACAAGCATCCTTCATTGAAAGGACAACCCATGGTGCAATTCTCCAGGCGCCAGTTCATGAAAGTGACTGGCTCTACCCTGGCAGGATCAAGCCTGGCCGTGATGGGCTTCTCGCCCGCCACCGCCCTGGCCGAAGTCCGCCAGTACAAACTGGTCGGCAGCACGGTGACACGCCAGACGTGTACCTACTGTTCTGTCGGCTGCGGTATTTTGATGTACTCCCTTGGCGACGGTGGCAAGAATGCCAAGCTGTCGATCATGCACGTCGAAGGTGATCCGGACCATCCGGTCAACCGCGGCACGCTGTGCCCCAAGGGCGCATCGCTGCTCGACATCGTCAAGAGCCCCAACCGCCTGCTCTACCCCGAATACCGTGCGCCCGGCTCCAACGAGTGGAAGCGCCTGTCGTGGGACGAGGCGCTGACCCGCATCACCAAGCTGATCAAGGAAGACCGCGACGCGAACTTCCTGGAGAAGACCGATGACGGTCTGACGGTGAACCGCTGGACAACGACCGGCATGCTGGCCGCATCGGCCGCCAGCAACGAAGCCGGATACATCACCTACAAAGTGGCCCGCTCATGGGGCATGTTGGCGTTCGATAACCAAGCCCGTGTCTGACACGGCCCGACGGTGG
>NZ_JBEBNZ010000046.1:0-16153 GCF_040396735.1 Comamonas odontotermitis | reverse complement strand
ATTTGCTTGATTTTGATTTGGCTGGTTTGACCGCCTTTTGCGAAGGGCTGGGAGAAAAACGCTTCCGGGCCACTCAGCTTTTTCGCTGGATTCACCAGCGCGGAGCGTCCGATTTCGACCAAATGACCGATCTGGCCAAATCGTTGCGCGAGAAACTGAAGGGTGCGACCCACATTACTGCATTGCCGGTGATTACCGAGCATGTATCTGCCGATGGAACCGTCAAATGGCTGTTTGACGTGGGTGATGGCAACGCAGTGGAGTCCGTATTCATTCCAGAGGATGACCGTGGCACGCTGTGCGTATCGTCGCAGGCGGGCTGCGCGGTGGGATGCCGCTTTTGCTCGACAGGGCATCAGGGCTTCAGCCGCAACCTGACAACGGGCGAAATCATCGCCCAATTGTGGTTTGCCGAACACGCGCTGCGCAAGCGCTTTGGCACGGATGAGCGCATCATCTCCAATGTGGTGATGATGGGCATGGGTGAGCCACTGCAAAACTACTCGGCGCTGGTGCCGGCGCTGCGCACCATGCTCGATGACCACGGCTATGGCTTGTCGCGCCGCCGGGTCACGGTGTCAACCTCTGGTGTGGTGCCGATGATGGACCGCCTGTCGCAGGATTGTGCGGTGGCGCTGGCTGTTTCACTGCACGCGCCCAATGATCCATTGAGGGATGCATTGGTGCCGCTCAATAAGAAATACCCGCTCAAGGAGCTGATGGCTGCCTGCCGCCGCTATCTGGAGTTTGCGCCGCGCGACTTCATCACCTTTGAGTACTGCATGCTCGACGGTGTCAATGACCAGCCTGAACATGCACAGGAATTGATAGCGCTGGTGCGTGAATTTGCAGGCGCTGGCGGTGCATGGTGCAAATTTAATTTGATACCTTTCAATCCGTTCCCCGCGTCGGGTCTGCTACGATCCCCCGCTGCCCGGGTTTCGGAGTTTGCCAAGCAACTGCTGGATGCCGGTGTGGTGACGACGGTGCGAAAAACCCGTGGCGACGACATTGACGCAGCCTGCGGACAGCTGGCTGGTGATGTGAAGGACCGAACGCGAGCAGCGGAGCGCATGGCCAAGAATCGGGTGATTCCGCTGACACAGGCTTTGTAGACGGTAAAAATTGAATGGGAGGGTGTGCATGGCAGAGACCTTGAGGTTGGGACAACGAAGATTCCCCCGTCTGATCGGTGCAGCTTTCCTTGGGCTGGCCTTGGGCAATGGGCTGATGGGCTGCGCAACCAATACCGCCGCACGCGAAGATGCCGCCATCGTTACCCAGTCGGACGAAACCGAGGTGCAGCGCCGTGCTCGCATCCGCATGGAACTGGCGGCCAATTACTTCCAGACTGGCAAGCCCACCATTGCGCTGGATGAGATCAAACAGGTGCTGGCGCTTGATCCGTCCAGTGGCGATGCCTACAACATGCGCGGTCTGATCTATATGCAGTTGGGCGATCCCGATATTGCCGCCGAGAGCTTTACCAAGGCGCAATCCCTCAAGCCGGGCGATGCGAACATCATGCACAACCATGGATGGTTGCTGTGCCAGGAAAAGAAGTTTGAGGCTGCCGACCGCTATTTCAATCAGGCATTGGCGCAGCGCCAGTACTATCAGCAGTCCCGAACCTTGATGGCGCAGGGCTTGTGCTATGAAGCTGCGGGAAAAATGGCCGAAGCCGAAGCTACCCTGATCAAGGCCTACGAATACGACGCAGGCAACCCCATTGTTTCCTATAACCTAGCCAAGCTGATGCGCCAGCGTGGCGATGACAAGCGGGCGCAGTTCTATATCCGGCGACTCAACAATGGAGAGCTTGCCAACTCGGAGTCGCTCTTCCTGGGTATCCAGATCGAACAGGCACTGGGAGACCGCACTGCAGCACGCCAATTGGCCAATCAGTTGCAAAAGCGTTTCCCGGATTCCAAGGAATGGGCTCGTGTGGCCAATGGAGGCGTGCTTTGATCGAGTCTGATGTGCAGGAGCAGGGCACGGAAAATGCTGCGGCTCTCCAGTCAAGTGGAAATGAGGACGGTCTGACCGCCGGCGGCATGCTACGCGAGGCGCGTGAGCAAGCAGGCTTGCGTCTGCCTGCGCTGGCGGCCAATCTGAAGGTGACGGTTGGCAAGCTGGAGGCGCTGGAAGCCAATGACTGGAGCGCATTTCCAGATGTGGTGTTCACCCGTGCATTGGCATCCGCGGTGTGCCGTGCGCTCAAGCTGGATGCAGCGCCAGTCCTGGCACTGCTGCCAAGGGCGCCAGGGCAGGACTTGCGCAAGGTGAGCGAGGGGATCAACACCAAGGTTTCGGGGGGTGCAGTACCCGCCAAAAGCAGTGATTTCTCATCGAGCAAGCCGTTTCCCTGGATGGCAGTGGTGCTGCTGCTGGTGGTGGCGACGGCAGGAGTGTTGTTTTACCCGCAACTGGCAGAGCAGTATAAAAAGCAGGTGGCTTCCAAGCCGGAGGCGCCTCGTCGCGCCAATACCATTGCAGGTGAGGCTGGTGCCAATGATTCGGTAACCCTGGGTGCTAGCGCCGAAGGTGGTGATGCGGTAGCCAATGGATCACCGGGCATGCCCAATGCAAGTGCGGTGGCGGCGACTGGCCCGGCCGTATCGCCGCCGGCTGCAGAACCTGTGGCTCCTGCGGTTGAGGTTCCCATTCTGCAATTCAAGGTGTCGCAAGACAGCTGGATTCAGGTCAAGTCAGCAGATGGCAAGGTGGTGTTTGAAAAGACCCTCAAGGCTGGAAGCGAGCAGGGCATCACGGCCCAGCCACCGCTCAAGGTGGTGGTGGGCAATGCCCTCGGTGCCGAGCTGCAATTGCGTGGGGCTGCTTTTGATCTGAAAAAAGTGACCAAGGGCAGCACGGCCCGTTTCGAGGTGAATTAAGTGCAAGAAGACAACAAGCTGTCTCCCGTGCCATTGGTGGCGCCTGCCGGTCGCAAAAGCCGTCAGGCCCGCGTGGTGTGGGGTGACCGTATCGTGACTGTCGGAGGTGATGCGCCGGTGCGTATCCAGTCGATGACCAATACCGACACGGTAGATGCCGTCGAGACTGCGATCCAGGTCAAGGAATTGGCCCAGGCGGGCTCCGAGATGGTGCGCATTACTGTCAACACGCCGGAGGCGGCTGCGGCTGTGCCCTATATTCGCGAGCAACTCGATCGCATGGGCGAGAATGTGCCGCTCGTGGGTGACTTTCATTACAACGGCCACCGGCTGCTCACAGAGTTTCCCGATTGCGCGAAGGCGCTGTCCAAATACCGCATCAACCCCGGCAATGTCGGTAAAGGCGACAAGAAGGACAAGCAGTTCGGCCAGATGATCGAGGCCGCCATCCAGTACGACAAGGCGGTGCGCATCGGCGTCAACTGGGGCAGCCTCGACCAGGAGTTGCTGGCCGAGTTGATGGATGAGAACAGCCGCCGCTCTGCACCTTGGGATGGGCGTCAGGTGATGTATGAGGCCTTGATCACCTCCGCCATCTCGTCAGCCCAGCGCGCTGAGCAGATGGGACTGGATGGCAATCAGATCATCCTCTCTTGCAAGGTGAGCGGTGTGCAGGATCTGATCGCGGTGTACCGCGGCCTGTCTGCACGTTGCGATTACGCCTTGCACCTGGGTCTGACCGAAGCCGGCATGGGCACCAAGGGCACGGTAGCGTCTGCCGCTGCGCTGTCGATTCTGCTGCAGGAGGGGATTGGCGACACCATTCGCGTCTCGCTCACGCCCCAGCCGAGTGAGGCGCGCACGCAGGAAGTTGTGGTTGCCAGCGAAATTCTGCAGGCCCTGGGCATGCGTAGTTTTGTGCCCAGTGTCACTGCCTGCCCGGGTTGTGGCCGCACCACCAGCACCACCTTCCAGGAACTGGCCAAGGATATCGACGAGCACCTGCGCTCGCAGATGCCTGTCTGGCGCGTCAAATACCCCGGTGTTGAAAAGATGAAGGTGGCGGTCATGGGTTGCATTGTCAATGGCCCTGGCGAAAGCAAGCATGCGGACATCGGCATCAGCCTGCCGGGCACGGGCGAGTCGCCTGCAGCGCCGGTATTCATCGATGGTGAAAAGGCCATGACCTTGCGCGGTGACCGCATCGCACAGGAGTTTCACGACATCGTGCAGGCCTATGTGGAGCGCCGCTACGGCACTGCCAAGATATAAAATTGATAGCTATCGGCGCATGTTAGGTGTGCGCCGATGCTTGTTTTGACTATAGAGATTGAAAGCCCATGGGCAAGAATGAAAAGCTGGTTGCCATCAAAGGCATGAACGATATCCTGCCGCCTGATTCGGCCATGTGGGAATGGTTTGAGTCCAAGGTGCGCGATCTGATGGGCCGCTTCGCCTACCGCAACATCCGCACCCCCATCGTTGAGCCGACCGCGCTGTTCGTGCGTGGCCTGGGCGAGGTGACCGACATCGTCGAGAAGGAGATGTATTCCTTTGAAGACAAGCTCAATGGCGAGCATCTGACCCTGCGCCCCGAAGGTACGGCCGGCGTGGTGCGTTCCGTGGTGGAAAACAACCTGTTGTATGACGGCGGCAAGCGCCTGTTCTACATCGGCCAGATGTTTCGCCACGAGCGCCCGCAGCGTGGCCGGTACCGCCAGTTCCACCAGGTCGGAGTCGAGGCGCTGGGTTTTGCCGGCCCCGAGCTGGATGCGGAAGTGATTTTGCTGGCGCACCAGCTGTGGAAGGAATTGGGCATTGACGGCGTGCGCCTGGAGCTCAACAGCCTGGGGCAACCTGCGGAGCGCAAGGCGCACCGCGACGCGCTGATTGCCTACTTCGAGCAGCACACGGACGTGATGGACGAAGAGGCCAAGCGCCGCATGCACAGCAATCCGCTGCGGGTGCTCGATACCAAGAACCCGGCAATGCAGGCGATGGTCAATGCGGCGCCTCAGCTGCTCGACTTCCTGGGCGATGCTTCCAAGGCACACCTCAAGACCGTGCAGGACATTCTGGATGCCAATGGTGTTGTCTGGTCAGTCAATCCGCGCCTGGTGCGGGGTATGGATTACTACAACCTCACGGTGTTCGAATTCATCACCGACAAGCTCGGCTCGCAAGGCACCATCTGTGGCGGCGGCCGCTACGATTACCTGATTGAAGAGATCGGCGGCAAGCCTGCTCCGGCCGTGGGTTGGGGCATGGGGATCGAACGTGTGCTCGAACTGATCAAGGAGCTGAATATCCAGTGGCAGCGCCCGTCTATTGACGCCTACGCTATCCTGCCGGACGCATCGCTTCTGCCACAGGCCATGCGTGTGGTGCAAGCCTTGCGCGGCGCAGGCATCCGTGTGCAGATGCACGGCGCGGCCACGGCAGAGGGCATGGGCAGCATGAAGTCGCAGTTCAAGAAGGCAGATGCCAGTGGCGCGCTTTGCGCGCTGATTTTTGGCGGCGATGAGATGCAGCGCGGCATGATCACCGTCAAACAATTGCGCGATGGCGCAGGTGCACAGGCAGAATATGCTATTGAAAGCGTAGCTGATTGGGCGCCACTGTTACGCGCCTGAGGCCGTTTTCATTCAAAAACAATTTTCGCAACCCTGAACTAGAACAACTATGGCAACGCATCTGGACTTGGAAGAACAGGAACAGCTTGATCAGATCAAGCATTTTTGGAACAAGTGGGGCACGCTGATCACCACGGTGCTGGTTATCGTGCTGGGCGGATTCGCCGCCTGGAATGGCTACCAATACTGGCAGAATCGCCAAGGCCAGCAAGCCAGTGCACTGGGCTCTGCGGTGGAAGCCGCAGTCAATTCCGGTGACAAGACGCGTATTGACCAGGCCTTTGGCGACCTGCGCAGCAACTACGGCAGTACCTTGCAGGCAGCCCATGCTGGCTTGCTGGTGGCCAAGGCCGCCAGTGACAAGGGCCAGATGGATGACGCCAAGGCTGCGCTCACCTGGGTGGCTGACAATGCATCGGACGAAGGCTTGAAGGCCACGGCGCGCATTCGCCTTGCGGCAGTGCTGCTGGGCAGCCAGTCTTACGACGAAGCGCTCAAGCAATTGGATGCCAAGATGCCGACGGAGTTTGACGCCGTGGTGGCGGACCACCAGGGCGATATCTATCTCGCCAAGGGCGACAAGGCCAAGGCAATCGAGGCATACCGTACGGCTTATCAGAAGACCGCTCCTGGTGTGGAATACCGCAATGTCATTTCCGTCAAGCTCAATGCGCTGGGCGAGGATGTGAAGTAATCGATAGCGAGAGGCTGTGCGCATGAGCATGAAACACCAAGCACTACCATCATTTGCTGCAGCAGCTGTTGCAGTGAAGGTCTTGACCGTATCCGCTGTGGCTCTGGCTGTGGCGGGCTGTTCGCTTTTCTCGTCCGACAAGCGCAAGCCTGTCGAACTGGAGCCCAATGTGGCATTGATCGGTGTCAAGCAGACCTGGACGCAGCGCATCGGCAAGGCCAACCCGACCCTGGTCATGAATGTGAGCGGCAATGTGGTGACCATGGCGTCTGCCGATGGCCAGTTGGTGGCGGTGAATGCAGATACCGGCGCCGAACTGTGGCGTGCCAACGTGGGACAAAAGCTTTCAGCAGGTGTTGGCAGCGACGGCAAATGGGCTGCGGTGGTCACCGAAGGTGGTGATCTGGTGGTGCTGTCGCAGGGCAAGGAGCAATGGCGCAAGCGCCTGAGCAACCGCGCCTATACGGCGCCGCTGGTGGCGGGCGCCCGTGTCTTCGTGCAAAGTGCGGATCGCTCCGTCAGTGCCTATGACGCAGCAACCGGCAACCCACTGTGGAGCCAGTCAAAAACTGGTGAATCGCTGGTACTGCGCCAAAGTGGCGTGCTGATGGCTTACAAGGACACCCTGGTCACGGGCGTGTCGGGACGTTTTGTGGGGATTGATCCCAACAACGGTTCACTGCGCTGGGAGGTTCCCATCGCCAGCCCCCGTGGCACCAATGATGTGGAACGGCTCGTGGAGCTGGTGGGCGGCGTATCGCGCGTGGGCCCGGTGCTGTGTACCCGAGCCTACCAGATGGCCGTGGGCTGCATCGATGCCGATGCCGCGCAACTGCGCTGGACCGTGCGTGCCGAAGGCCTCAATGGAATCTCGGGCGATGAAGATGTGGTGGCGGGTGCCGATGGCAATGGTGTCATTACCGCCTGGGCCCGTGATGGTGGCAGTGTGGCCTGGACAAGCAGCCGCCTCAAGTACCGCAAGCTGAGCCAGCCGCTGGTGCTGGGCCGCTCGGTGATCTTTGGTGACGGCAATGGCGTGGTGCACATGCTGTCCAAAAAGGATGGTTCTCCGCTGAACCGTTTTGCAACCAACAACTCGGGCATCTCTGTCGCGCCGGTCATTGCAGGGAACACCATGGTGGTGCAGACCAACGACGGTGCGGTGTACGGTTTTCAGCCCGATTGAGAGAAAAAGAAAAAGTAGTCAGGAATGAAGCCAGTTATTGCTTTGGTGGGTCGCCCCAATGTGGGCAAATCCACCTTGTTCAACCGCATGACGAAGTCGCGCGACGCCATCGTGGCCGACTTCGCCGGGTTGACCCGTGATCGCCACTATGGCCAGGGCCGGCAGGGCAAGCGCGAATATATCGTGATCGATACGGGTGGCTTTGAGCCCGATGCGTCGAGTGGCATCTTCAAGGAGATGGCCAAACAGACCCGCCAGGCTGTGGCCGAGGCGGATGTGGTGGTGTTTGTGGTGGACGTGCGTATGGGGCTGTCTGCGCAGGACCACGAAATTGCAGGTTACCTGCGTCGCCTGGGCAAGCCCGCCATGTTGGTGGGCAACAAGGCCGAAGGCATGAAGGATGGCTCCCAACTGTCCGAGTTCTATGAGCTGGGGCTCGGTGAAGTCTATCCCGTCTCTGCAGCGCACGGACAGGGCATTCGCAGCCTGGTCGACATGGCACTCGACAAGGTACAGTGGCCCGACGAGGAAGAAGACGCGGGCGATGCGGACGGCCCCCAGCCCATTCGGTTGGCGGTTGCTGGCCGCCCCAATGTGGGCAAGTCGACCTTGATCAACACATGGTTGGGTGAAGAGCGGCTGGTCGCCTTTGACATGGCTGGCACGACGCGTGATGCCATCTCGGTACCCTTCGAGAAGAATGGACAGCAGTTCGAGCTGATCGACACCGCCGGCCTGCGCCGCAAGGGCAAGGTGTTCGAGGCCATCGAGAAGTTCTCCGTCGTCAAGACCTTGCAGGCCATTGAAGGCGCCAATGTGGTGCTGCTGTTGCTGGATGCCACGCAAGGTGTCACGGATCAGGATGCGCACATTGCCGGGTATATCCTGGAGAGTGGTCGTGCGGTGGTGCTTGCCATCAACAAGTGGGATGCCCTGGATGACTATGGGCGCCAGATGCTCGAGCGCTCGATCGAGATGCGTCTGTCGTTCATGAAGTTTGCTCCCATGCACTTCATTTCGGCCAAAAAGCGCCAGGGCCTGGGGCCGTTGTGGACTTCGATGATCCAGGCGCACAAGGCTGCTACCTGCAAGATGCCAACGCCTGTGCTCACGCGCCTGCTGCTGGAGTCGGTGCAGTTTCAGACGCCCAAGAAAGTGGGGCCTTATCGTCCCAAGCTGCGTTATGCGCACCAGGGCGGCATGAATCCACCGGTGATCGTGATCCACGGCAATTCGCTGGAGCATGTGACCGATGCCTACAAGCGTTTTCTGGAAGGTCGTTTCCGCAAGGAATTTAATTTGGTGGGCACCCCCTTGCGGATTGAATTCAAGACCTCACATAACCCATACGCTGATAAAGATTGATAGCGAAAAAGTGAGATGGGGCGGGCTTATCCGGTCCATTGCACGAAAAAAGCCTTTTATCAATCAGTTACGTCGCCACTGTGGTAAGGTGGCGTTTTACAACAACATTGTCTGAACACGGAGAATATCGTGAGCAACAAAGGCCAACTTCTGCAAGATCCCTTCCTCAACGCTCTGCGCCGCGAGCATGTTCCCGTTTCCATCTATTTGGTCAACGGTATCAAGCTTCAAGGCCAGATCGAATCTTTTGACCAGTACGTTGTGCTGCTGCGCAACACGGTGACCCAGATGGTGTACAAGCACGCCATCTCCACCATTGTTCCCGGTCGCGCTGTCAATTTCTCCGCGTCCGAGTCGCAAGACAGCGACGCTGCAGCCTAACGATTTTGATAGCAATACGCCTGTGTTCGGCACGGGCAAGAGCTCTACATCATTGAGTAATCATCAAATAAATCACGACAAGAAATCCACCCCGGTCATGCTGGTCGGGGTGGATTTTGGTTTTCCGCACTTCGATTCCGAGCTGGAAGAGCTGGGTCTGCTCGCGCAAACCGCAGGGCTCGACCCCGTGGCGCGCCTCACCTGCAAGCGCAAGGTGCCTGATGCGGCCTTGTTTGTTGGCAGTGGCAAGGCCGACGAAATTCGCATGGTGGCACAGACCTATGGCGCCAAGGAAGTGCTGTTCGACCAGGCGCTGAGCCCCGCGCAACAGCGCAATCTGGAGCGCAGCCTGCAGATGCCGGTCAATGACCGCACCTTGCTGATTCTCGAGATCTTTGCCCAGCGAGCACGCAGCCATGAAGGCAAGCTGCAGGTGGAGCTGGCCAAACTGCAGTACCTCAGCACACGGCTGGTGCGCCGGTGGTCTCACCTGGAGCGTCAGCGCGGTGGCATTGGCACGCGCGGCGGTCCTGGTGAAACGCAGATCGAGCTGGATCGCCGCATGATCAATGACGCAATCAAGCGCACCAAAGAGCGCTTGAGCAAGGTCAAGAAGCAGCGTGCGACGCAGCGGCGCCAACGTGAGCGCAACGACACATTCAATGTTTCGCTGGTTGGCTATACCAATGCGGGCAAGTCCACCTTCTTCAATGCGGTGGTCAAGGCGCGGGCCTATGCAGCGGACCAGCTGTTTGCCACATTGGATACCACCACACGCCAGATGTATCTGGAATCGGCCCAGAAATCGGTGTCGATCTCGGATACCGTTGGCTTTATTCGTGACCTGCCGCATGGCCTGGTCAATGCTTTTGAGGCAACGCTGCAGGAAGCAGTCGATGCAGATCTGCTGCTGCATGTGGTCGATGCCTCGAATCCTGCCCATCCGGAACAAATACAACAAGTCCAAAAGGTTCTTCGGGAAATTGGTGCAGACGATGTGCCGCAGGTATTGATCTTCAATAAACTGGATGCAATGGATCCAGCCCAGCGGCCAGCAGTGCTTGCCGACAGCTATGAACTGGACGGTGTGCAGGTTCCTCGTTTCTTCGTCAGCGCCGCTAAAGGAATGGGTCTGGATGCTATCCGCGGACACCTGGCCGAGGCGGTGCTTGCGCATTCGGCTGCCTTGGAAAAGGCTGAGGCTGTTGAGATAGCCCCAGACGCTGATGACGAATTATTGGGAAATGCCCACTAGACTGCCACAATGGCTGTCTGCAAGCGCTTTGTAACGCTGAATCATAGAGACATCGCTAATGAAATTTCATTCACGCTTTCCGCGCCTGGCCTTGCTACCGCAAGGCATACGCGGAATGTTCAATCTGAACGACCCGCGCTGGGGGCGCGGAGACGATGGCAATGGCGCAGGCGGCAATGGCAGTCAGGAACCGCCGCCGCCGGCCCGCCCGCCTTATACGCCACCCGAAAACAACAATCGTCCGTCGCAGCGGCCAGGCAATGGCGGAGCACCTGATCTGGACGAGCTTTGGCAGGACCTGAACAGAAAGCTGGGCGGTTTGTTCGGTGGCAAGGGCAATGGCGGAGGCGGTCGCAATGCAGGCGGCCCACAGCCTGAGTTCAAGGGCGCGGGCGTTGGTATTGGCCTGATTGCAGGTGTTGCCGTGCTGATCTGGATGGGCACGGGTTTTTTCATCGTGCAGGAAGGCCAGCAGGCGGTCATCACCCAGTTTGGCAAATTCCACAAGACCGTGAATGCCGGTATCAACTGGCGCTTGCCGTATCCGATTCAGCGGCATGAACTGGTCTACGTGTCTCAGATCAAATCTGCAGACGTCGGGCGCGACAGCATTGTCAAGAGCACCGGTCTGCGCGAGTCAGCCATGCTGACGGAAGACGAGAACATCGTTGAAATCAAGTTCGCGGTCCAGTACCGCCTGAACGATGCGCGCGCCTGGCTGTTTGAAAGCAAGAACCCGGCAGATTCCGTCATTCAGGTGGCAGAAACTGCGGTGCGTGAAGTGGTCGGCAAGATGAAGATGGACGCTGCGCTCGCCGATGAGCGCGACCAGATCGCGCCGCGTGTGCGCGAGTTGATGCAGACCATTCTGGATCGCTACAAGATCGGTGTCGAGGTAGTTGGTGTCAATCTGCAGCAAGGTGGCGTGCGTCCGCCCGAGCAAGTGCAGGCGGCATTTGACGACGTGCTCAAGGCCGCGCAGGAGCGCGAGCGTACCAAGAACCAGGCTGAAGCCTATGCCAACGATGTGGTGCCGCGTGCCAAGGGGACCGCATCGCGTCTGATGGAGGAAGCATCGGCCTATAAGGAGCGCATCGTTGCACAGGCGCAGGGTGATGCGCAGCGCTTCTCGTCGATTTACACCGAGTACCAGAAGGCTCCGGCAGTGACGCGCGATCGTCTGTACCTGGAAACGATGCAGCATGTCTACAGCAATGTGACCAAGGTGGTGGTGGATTCCAAGCAGGGATCCAACCTGCTGTATTTGCCGCTCGACAAGATCATGCAGCAAACCCAGGGGGCCGGCGCCAATGCATCCGGTAGCGAGGCTGCAGCCCCATCGGCCGCTCCTGCCAACAATACGCCGGTGGCCGCGCCGTCTGTTCCGGACGCGCGCGCCCGTGACACCAGCCGAACCCGTGACCGCGAGTCGCGCTAGGAGTGAGTTGTGAATCGAATGGGATTTTTTGCTTCAACCGTTTTGGTGGTCCTGGCGTTGCTCAGTTCCACCGTGTTTGTGGTCGACCAGCGCCAATTTGGCATCAAGTACGCCATGGGGCAGATCAAGGAAGTGATCACCGAGCCCGGGCTCAACTTCAAGCTGCCTCCGCCGCTGCAGAACGTGACCTATCTGGACAAGCGCCTGCTGACTTTGGACAGTACCGATACCGAATCCATGCTGACTGCCGAAAAGCAGCGCGTGGTAATCGACTGGTACGTGCGCTGGCGCATCACTGAGCCATCGGAATACATCCGCAATGTAGGCACCAGCGAAGGAGCGGGTGCCATGCAGCTCAACCGGGTGGTGCGCAATGCCTTCCAGGAAGAGGTCAATCGTCGCACGGTTCAGGAGTTGATCTCGACCAAGCGCGAGCAGACCATGGCTGACGTCAAGCGGGAAGTGCTGGAAGCGGTCAAGGGCAGCAAGCCTTGGGGTATTGACATTGTCGACGTGCGCATCACGCGTGTCGACTACGTTGAAGCGATCACCGAGTCCGTCTACAGCCGCATGGAAGCCGAGCGCAAGCGCGTGGCCAACGAATTGCGCTCGACTGGTGGTGCAGTCGGGGAAAAGATCCGCGCCGATGCGGACCGCCAGCGCGAAGTGACGATTGCCAATGCCTACCGCGATGCGCAGGCACTCAAGGGGCAGGGCGATGCGGAAGCGGCCAAAGTCTATGCCGAAGCCTTTGGCAAGGATCCGCAGTTTGCGCAGTTCTACCGCAGCCTCGAGGCCTACAAGTCCAGCTTCAACAAGAAATCGGATGTCATTGTGGTGGATCCATCATCTTCCGACTTCTTTAAAAGCTATCGCTCGCCAACAGCCAAGCAGTAAACGCTGATTGCTATCAAAACCGAAACGCCGCACGGCAATTGCCGTGCGGCGTCTTGTTTTGCGCTCCTTATAGCATCGCAGGCTGGCGCTGCTTGCACAAATGCATCAATGGCGCAGTGGTTCGGGCAGGTTATTGCTTATGCCTTTATGCATCCCTGTAGAATTGCGTTTTTAACAGCCCCTCCAATTTCCCATGTCTGCTTGGATCCTTCCGGATCACATTGCCGATGTGCTGCCGTCCGAAGCACGGCACATCGAAGAGCTTCGTCGCGGCTTGCTTGATGCAGCCTGTGGCTACGGCTATGAATTGGTGATGCCGCCGCTGCTGGAGCATCTGGATTCTCTGCTTTCCGGCTCTGGTGAGGCGTTGGATCTGTTGACCTTCAAGCTGGTGGATCAGCTGTCTGGCCGTACCCTGGGCATTCGTCCCGACACCACCCAGCAGGTGGCACGCATCGACGCGCATCTGCTCAATCGCAAGGGCGTGACGCGCCTGTGCTATTGCGGCCCGGTCTTGCATGCCAAGCCTGATCGCCCTCATGCAACTCGCGAGCAGCTGCAATTTGGAGCGGAAATCTACGGCCACGCTGGCGTTGAGGCCGATGTGGAAATCATCACCTTGGCAACCGAATCACTGCGTGTTGCGCAACTGCATGATTTTTCAGTAGATCTGGCAGATGTCCGTATCGTGCAGCGCCTGTTGGCAGGCTTGCTCGTGGATTTGCCTGCCTTACGCCGTGTGCATGCCGCTTTGGCGGTGAAGGATGCATCGGAGCTTGCGTTGCTGACCAAGGATTTTCCGCAGGCGCAACGCGAGGGACTGCGTGCGTTGTTGAATCTGTATGGCGATGTGGCTGTGCTGGACGAAGCCGAAAAGGCGCTCGCTGCAATTCCCGGCATATCGCCCATCCTGGTCGAATTGCGCCAATTGGCTGGACGCGTGGACAGCCCTTCCATTACCTTTGATCTGGCGGATTTGCGTGGTTACTCCTACTACAGTGGCATGCGCTTTGCCATCTATGCACAAGGCGTGACGGATGCGCTGGTGCGTGGCGGCAGATACGACGAAGTGGGAGCCGCGTTCGGGCGTAGCCGTCCGGCGGTCGGTTTCAGTCTTGACATCAAGCAGCTCGTGCCCGTGGTACAGCCGCGCCCGCTCAAGGCTGCCATTCGGGCACCCTGGGTGGACCGGGAAGACATGCGTCAGGTAATCCAGCGTTTGCGGCAAGCGGGCGAGACCGTTGTTTGCGCACTGCCTGGGCACGATGATGAAATCGACGAATTCGATTGCGACCGCGAACTGGCAGAAGTCAACGGCCAGTGGGTTGTGCGTAGCATTTAACTGTATTTTGTTCTTGGATGGGAAAAGAAATGACTGTTTCCAAAGGTCGCAACGTTGTTGTGGTTGGCACTCAATGGGGTGATGAAGGCAAGGGTAAGCTGGTCGACTGGCTGACTGAAAGCGCCCAAGGCGTGGTGCGCTTCCAAGGCGGCCACAATGCCGGCCACACTTTGGTGATCAATGGTGTGAAGACTGCATTGCACCTGATCCCCAGCGGCATCATGCGCCCTGGCGTGAAGTGCTACATCGGCAACGGCGTGGTGCTCTCCGTGGGCAAGCTGTTCGAGGAAATCGAAGGCCTGGAAAAGGCCGGCGTGCAGGTGCGCGACCGGCTGCGCGTGTCCGAAGCCTGCCCATTGATCCTGCCTTTCCATCAGGCGCTGGATGTCGCCCGCGAAGCGGCGCGTGAGCAAGGTGGCGTGCAGAAGATCGGTACAACCGGCAAAGGTATCGGCCCCGCCTACGAAGACAAGATTGCCCGCCGTGCGCTGCGTGTGCAGGATCTGAAGCATCCTGAGCGATTCGCCACCAAGCTGCGCGAGTTGCTGAACCTGCACAACCATATCCTGGTGAATGTGCTGGGTTCCAAGAACTTCGACTTCGGCGCCGGCCTGGCTCCATACATGAAGGATGGCCAGGTGCAGTTCGACGCTGTATACAGCGAGGCCATGCGCCATGCCGAACTGCTCAAGCCCATGATTGCGGACGTATCGCGCGAACTCAATGACGCGCATGCCGCTGGTGGCAATCTGCTATTTGAAGGTGCGCAAGGTACGCTCTTGGACGTGGACCATGGCACCTACCCCTATGTCACGTCGTCCAACTGCGTGGCCGGTAATGCGGCTGCAGGCGCAGGTGTGGGTCCAGGCATGCTCCACTACATTCTGGGCATCACCAAGGCCTACTGCACTCGTGTTGGTGGCGGTCCTTTCCCGACTGAGCTGGATTGGGAGAAGGAGGGTACGCCCGGTTGGATCATGAGTACCGTGGGCGCCGAGAAGGGTGTAACCACTGGCCGTTCGCGCCGCTGCGGTTGGTTCGATGCGGCACTGCTCAAACGCTCGGCTCAGATCAATGGACTGTCGGGTCTTTGCATTACAAAGCTGGACGTGCTCGATGGCATTGAAGAGCTGCAACTGTGCGTGGGTTACGAGCTGGATGGCGAAAAGATCGATTTGCTGCCTTTGGGTGCGGACGATATCGAGCGATGCAAGCCCATCTATGAATCCATCCCCGGATGGACCGAATCCACCGTAGGTGTGACTGAATATGAAAAACTGCCTGTCAATGCGCGCCGCTATTTGGACCGTATTGCAGAGGTGACCGGTGTGCCGATCGCCATGGTGTCGACCAGCCCTGACCGCGATCACACCATCCTGATGCATAACCCTTACCAAGCCTGATTGCTTAACGCTATATCGAACGAGGAAAACCATGCTTACTGAAGACGGCAAGCACCTGTATGTCAGCTATGACGAATACCATGGCCTGATTGAAAAACTGGCCATCAAGATCCACCAGTCCGGCTGGGAATTCGATACGATCCTGTGCCTGGCGCGGGGTGGTATGCGTCCAGGCGATATCCTGAGCCGCATTTTCGACAAGCCGCTTGCCATCATGTCCACCAGCTCCTACCGCGCAGAAGCCGGTACGATGCAAGGACACCTGGACATCGCTCGCTTCATCACTACCCCCAAGGGTGAAATCGCCGGCCGTGTGCTGCTGGTAGATGACCTGGCCGATTCCGGTCACACCTTGAATGCAGTGATCAACATGCTCAAGACCAACTACAAGCCGATCACGGAACTGCGCAGCGCTGTGATCTGGACCAAAGGAGTCTCGACATTCACTCCCGACTACTCTGTGGAGTTCCTGTCAACCAATCCTTGGATTCATCAGCCTTTTGAAGGATATGACACGCTTCGTCCGGAAAAGCTGATGGAGAAGTGGAAGATCTGATTGCGGGAGCTTGAAGGAGTCTTTTAAGAAATTTTGCAATCTTGCAAACGATTCGGGGAAACTCCTATACAATACGCTTCATCGACAGCACAACGCCTTGCGAAGCTGC
>NZ_JBEBNZ010000045.1:0-16361 GCF_040396735.1 Comamonas odontotermitis | reverse complement strand
ATGTCCCAGCAATACCTTACCGCCGCGCTTTACCAGTTCATCGATTTGCCAGAGTTCGCGGACTGGCAGCAGCCCCTGCAGGACCTGTGCGACGCCCGCCAGGTCAAAGGCTTGCTGCTGCTCGCCCACGAAGGCATCAACGGCACCATTGCTGGCCTGCCCGATGACGTGCATGCGGTGCTGGACTGGCTCAAGCGCGATGCGCGCCTGTCCGATCTGGTGCACAAGGAGGCCTTTGCGGCCGCCAACCCCTTCTACCGCATGCGTGTGCGCCTCAAACGCGAAATCGTCACGCTGGGCGTGCCGGAGCTGAACCCCGCGCTGAATGCCGGCCAGTACGTGAAGCCCGAGGACTGGAATGCCCTCATCAGCCAGCCCGATGTGGTGCTGGTGGATACGCGCAACGATTACGAAGTGGGCATTGGCAGCTTTGAGGGCGCGATCAACCCGCACACCAAGAGCTTTACCGAATTTCCGCAATGGGTGGCCGAGCAATCGCAGCCGGGCGGCGTGCTGCATGGCAAGGACAGGATCGCCATGTTCTGCACCGGCGGCATCCGTTGCGAAAAATCCACCGCCTACATGAAGTCGCAGGGCTTTGACAACGTCTACCACCTGCAGGGCGGCGTTCTCAAGTACCTCGAAGAGATTCCGCAGGACGCATCGATGTGGTGGGGCGACTGCTTTGTGTTTGACGAGCGCGTCTCGGTGGGCCACGGCCTGCAGCGCGGCCCGCACCAGCTGTGCCGCAGCTGCCGCATGCCCCTGGGCGAGGCCGACATGCAGCACCCCCACTATGTGCGCGGCGTCAGTTGCCCCTACTGCCATGGCACACGCACGCCCGAGCAGGAAGCCGCCCTGGCCGAGCGCCAGCGCCAGATGGACCTGGCCGCCGCGCGTGGAGAATCGCACCTGGGCCACACACAGGCCAGCTCGCAGCAGCCGCGCCAGCAGAAGATGGCCGAGCAGCTCAATGCCTTGCAGGGCCTGCCAGTGCTCTACTCCTTCCGCCGCTGCCCCTATGCGATGCGCGCGCGCCTCGCCCTGGCCCAGGCGGGCGTAGAGTGCCAACTGCGCGAGGTGGTGCTCAAGGACAAGCCTGCGGCCCTGCTGGCCGCCTCGCCCAAGGCGACCGTGCCGGTGCTGGTGCTGGCCGACGGCTCGGTCATTGACGAGAGCCTGGACATCATGCTGTGGGCGCTTGGCCAGAACGACCCGGACGGCTGGCTCGCCCCCACGGCAGGCAGCATGGACGACATGCGCGCCCTGATCGCCCGCAATGATGGCGAGTTCAAGCAGGCGCTGGACCGTTGCAAGTACCCCAACCGCCACCCCGAAGCGGACGCCGCTGCCGCGCAGGATGCCGCCCGCGCCTTCCTCTCGGGGCTGAACGAGCAGCTTGCAGCCACCGGCTACCTGTTTGGCCGCGACCCGAGCCTGGCCGACATGGCCATCCGCCCCTTTGTGCGCCAGTTCGCCGGTATCGACGAAGCCGCCTGGCAGGCCCAGCCCTGGCCGCACCTGCAGGCCTGGCTGACGCGCCTGACCGATTCGGCCCTGTTTGAACAGGTGATGAACAAGTACCCCGCCTGGCACCCGGACGAGGCAGGTGTGCTGTTTCCTGCTGATGCCGATACGCTGGAAGGCCAGGCATCTGCCTGAGTCGGCGGCGTTCACACTACAAAATCAATAGCTGCTGGCGCTTGATGGTTGGGCGCTTGCAGTTATTTTTGCCATTTGATATCCGTTTGAACCCGAAAGCAGCACCCAAAATGGGGTCAGAGCCCTGCCGCTCGGTCTTCACGATTGGCGGCATCCCAAGGGGCGCATCCACGCCTCACCCGTTCTATATTCCAAAAACGCCATAAATAAAAAAGAATATATTCGTTTGAGTTTTAAAAACAGAAGTCCACAATTTGCTACATCAATCCATACAAGCGGGTAGCAGAACATGAAATTCGGTGGAATCAAGTCTTTGTTGGTGGCGGCTGCCGTGGTGGCCAGTGGTTCGGCACTGGCCCAGAACCAGCTGCTCAACGTGTCGTATGACGTGGCGCGCGAGTTCTACAAGGACTACAACGCCGCCTTCATCGCCCACTACAAAAAGACCAAGGGCATCGATGTGAAGGTGGACCAGTCGCATGGCGGATCGAGCGCGCAATCCCGCGCCGTGGCCGAAGGGCTGGCCGCCGATGTGGTCACCTTCAATACCACGACCGACGTGGAGTACCTCGCCGAAAAGGGCGTGGTGGCCAAGGACTGGACCAAGAAGTTCCCCAACGACGCGTCACCCACCACATCGACCATGCTGTTTCTGGTGCGCAACGGCAACCCCAAGGGCATCAAGGACTGGGATGATCTTGTGAAGCCCGGCGTGCAGGTCGTCGTGGTCAACCCCAAGCTGGGCGGCAACGGCCGTTACGCCTACCTGGCCGCCTGGGGCCAGGTGCGTGAAAAAGGTGGCTCGGACGCCGATGCGCAAGCCTACGTCAGCAAGCTCTACAAGAACGTGCCCGTGCTGGCCAAGGGCGGGCGCGACGCAACCGCCGCCTTCCTGCAGCGCAATGTGGGCGATGTGCTGATCACCTTCGAGTCGGAAGTCGTCTCCATCGAGCGCGAATTCGGCAAGGGCAAGGTCGATGCGGTGTACCCATCGGTCAGCGTGACGGCCGAGAACCCTGTGGCGGTGGTTGAACGCACCGTCGAGAAAAAGGGCACCAGCGCCCTGGCCAAGGACTATCTGGACTACCTGTACTCCGACGAGGGCCAGGAAATCGCGGCCAAGCACGCCATCCGCCCCCGCAGCGAAGCCGTGCTGAAAAAGCATGCCGATGTGTTCAAGCCGATCAAGCAGTTCACGGTCGCCAAGTACTTTGGCAGCCTGGGCGAAGCGCAGAAGACCCACTTTGGCGATGGCGGGCAGTTTGACAAGCTGTTCACCGGCGACAAGAAGTAAAAGCCCCATCGTTCCTTAGCGCCCGCCAGTCGGGCGCTATGCGCTCCTGCATTCATCGTAAATACTGGACTGCGATTCATGTCTGCTGCACTCACTGCCCCGGCCACCGCCGCGCCAGCCCCCCGCCGGGGCGCTGCCCGGCGCGTGCTGCCGGGCTTTGGCCTCACGCTGGGCTACACCATTTTCTACCTCAGCATCATCGTGCTGATTCCGCTGACCACCCTGCTCGTCAAGACCTTTGGGCTGACCTGGGCGCAGTTCTGGAAAGTCGTCTCCGACCCGATTGCCGTCTCGGCCTACCAGGTCACCTTCGGCGCCTCTGCCATTGCCGCCGTGGTCAACCTGGTGTTTGGCATGCTGATCGCCTGGGTGCTGGTGCGCTACAGCTTTCCGGGCAAGAAGATCATCGATGCGCTGGTCGACCTGCCCTTTGCGCTGCCTACGGCCGTGGCGGGCATCTCGCTCACCGCCCTGCTGGCCGACAACGGCTGGATCGGCCAGTACTTTGCGCCGCTGGGCATCCAGCTCGTGTTCAACAACGTGGGCATCGTGATTGCGCTGATCTTCATCGGCCTGCCGTTCGTGGTGCGCACCGTGCAGCCCGTGCTGGAGGATTTCGAGAAAGAGCTGGAAGAAGCCGCGGGCAGCCTGGGCGCCTCGCGCTGGCAGACCTTCTACAAAGTGATCCTGCCCGCCATCGGCCCGGCCCTGCTGACCGGCTTTGCCATGGCCTTCGCACGCGCCGTGGGTGAGTACGGCTCGGTCATCTTCGTCTCGAGCAACAAGCCGATGGAGTCGCAGATCACGCCCTTCGTCATCATGGCCAAGCTGGAGCTGCACGACTACGCCGGCGCCACCGCCATTGCGATGGTGATGCTGGTCATCTCGTTCGTGCTGCTGCTGCTCATCAACGGCCTGCAAAGCTGGCAACGCAAACGCGCGGGGATCTGAACCATGCAACCCATGTACCTGTATCTGCTGGCCGGTGTGGTGGCCGTGCTGGGCGCCGTGATCGCCAGCTACCTCTATGTATCGCACCGCGAGGGGCCGCAGCCCACCAGCACGGTGACCGAGCCGCGCTGGGTGCGCTGGAGCCTGATTGGCGCCGCGCTGGTCTTCATACTCGTCTTTCTGGTGCTGCCGCTGCTGGCCGTGTTTGTGGAAGCCTTGCGCAAGGGCTGGGACACCTATGTGGCGGCACTGACCGAGCCCGATGCCTGGTCGGCCATCAAGCTTACCCTGCTGACGGCGCTGATCGCCGTGCCGCTGAACCTGGTGTTTGGCGTGGCCGCGGCCTGGGCCATTGCCAAGTTCGAGTTCAAGGGCAAGGCGCTGCTCACCTCGCTGGTCGATCTGCCGTTCTCGGTATCACCCGTGGTGGCAGGCCTCACCTATGTGCTGCTGTTTGGCGCCAATGGCTGGTTCGGCTCCTGGCTGGAAGGGCACAACACCAAGATCATCTTTGCCGTACCCGGCATCGTGCTGGCCACCATCTTTGTGACCTTCCCCTTCATCGCGCGCGAGCTGATCCCGCTGATGCAGGCCCAGGGCAGCGACGAAGAGCAAGCCGCCATCGTGCTGGGCGCCACCGGCTGGCAGACCTTCTGGAGGGTGACCTTGCCCAATATCAAGTGGGGCCTGATCTACGGCGTGATCCTGTGCAATGCCCGTGCGATGGGAGAGTTCGGGGCGGTGTCGGTGGTTTCGGGCGCCATCCGGGGCCAGACGGTGACCATACCGCTGCAGGTCGAAATCCTGTATGCCGACTTCCAGTCGTCGGCCGCATTTGCCGTGGCCTCGCTCCTGGCACTGCTGGCACTGGTCACGCTCGTGCTCAAGACCGTTGCCGAGTGGCGTGCCGAAAAGGACCGCCAGGCCGCCGCCAGCCTGCCACCCGAGCGCCCGCGCGATGACAGCGCCGTGGCCGCCTAAATATATAAAATTTTGAAAGTTTGGATATGAGCATCGAAATCCAAAACATCTCCAAGTCGTTTGGCAGCTTCCAGGCGCTGAACAATGTGAGCCTCGATATCCAGTCGGGCGAACTCATTGCCCTGCTCGGCCCCTCGGGCTGCGGCAAGACCACCTTGCTGCGCATCATTGCCGGGCTGGAAACCGCAGACAGCGGCACCATCCAGTTCAGCGGCGAAGACACGACGGACGTGCATGTGCGCGACCGCAATGTGGGCTTCGTGTTCCAGCACTACGCGCTGTTCCGCCACATGACGGTGTTCGAGAATGTCGCCTTCGGCCTGCGCGTCAAGCCGCGCAAGGAACGCCCGAGCGAAGCGCAGATCAAGGAAAAGGTGATGAGCCTGCTCAAACTGGTGCAGCTCGACTGGATTGCCGACCGCTACCCCTCGCAGCTCTCGGGCGGCCAGCGCCAGCGCATTGCGCTCGCCCGTGCTTTGGCCGTGGAGCCCAAGGTGCTGCTGCTCGACGAGCCCTTTGGCGCGCTGGACGCCAAGGTGCGCAAGGAACTGCGCCGCTGGCTGCGCCGCCTGCACGACGAGCTGCACGTCACCAGCATCTTCGTCACCCACGACCAGGAAGAGGCGCTGGAAGTGGCCGACCGCGTGGTCGTCATCAACAAGGGGCAAATCGAGCAGAGCGGCACGCCGCAGGAAGTGTGGGACCACCCCGCCAGCCCCTTCGTCTACGGTTTCCTGGGCGATGTCAACCTGTTCCATGGCCGCGCCGTGGACGGCCACACCGTGGTGGAAGGCGGCGTGCAGATCGATTCGCCCGAGCTGGCCGCCGCCAATGCAGCCAACGGCGCCCAGACCCTGGCCTACGTGCGCCCGCACGAGCTGGACGTGGAGCGCTACTCGCCCGGCCAGGAAAAGGACGACCAGGGCCGCCCGCGCGGCATCATCGCCCAGCTCGACCGAGCCATCGTCGTGGGGCCGATTGCGCGCCTGGAACTTATTCCAACGAACGGACACCAAGCCCAGGGTGCCGATGGAGAACGGTTGATTGAGGCGCAGATTCCTGCGCAGCAATACCGCGCCATGGGCCTCAAGGAAGGCGAAACGCTGGTGGTGACACCGCGCCAAGCCAAGGTTTTCGTCGATTACGCTGCCAACATCTAGTCTGGCCCGGTCATCGCCCTTTTGATGCCTGGTTGCTGAAACCCCGCTGCGGCACTGCTGCAGCAGGGTTTGGCGCCTGGCCTCAACCGCCTGTCTGCGACGGGTTGAGCGCAGCCGACCGCTTGGCTTAAGATGGCTGGATATCGGGCCTGCCCCGATAAGGCAGCAACAAGGACAACAACATCGTGAACTGGATCTGGAACGCACCGCGCCGCACCCTGGCGCTGATTTTTGTGGCCTGCGCGGCCATGCTGGGCTTTGGCATGTACCTGCAGCATGTGGTGGGGCTGGAGCCCTGCCCCATGTGCATCGTTCAGCGCTACTGCCTCATTGCCGTTGGCGTGTTTGCGCTGATCGGCAGCTTGAAGCCATCGACCGCCGGCTGGTGGAAGAGCTTTGCCTGGCTGGCAGTGCTGTTTGCCGGTTTTGGCGCCTTCACCGCCGCGCGCCAAAGCTGGCTGCAGTGGTATCCGCCCGAATTTGCAACCTGCGGCCGCGATTTCTACGGCATGATCGAAAACTACCCCATCAGCCGTTCGCTGCCCATGATCTTCCGTGGCTCGGGCGACTGCACGGCGATTGACTGGACCTTCCTGGGCGGCTCCATCGCCAACTGGTCATTTGTGGCCTTCACGGCGTTCTTCATCGTGCTGCTGCTGGCCATCTTCAAAGCCAAGCGCTGATGCAGCCTAGCGCAGAGAGAGCGCTGACCGCATACCCATCGCACGCACACCAAACGCCCCTTGCAAGGGGCGTTTTTCATTGTGCCTGCAAAAACACCTTAGAACGTGTTTACGATCTCTACGCAGCCGCGTTGGAGTGCAATCGGGATGAGTTCGAAGCGATGGGCCGCAGCTTGCACAGGGGTGCAAGCAAGGGCCAGCGCAAAGAAATCGCCCGATTTCACTCCAACCCGGAGGGACAGTGGGTTTGGGGGCGCCCGGTCAGGGACGCCCAGTCAGGGACGCCCGGTCAGGGGCGCCCCACAAAGCCGCTGTCGCGGCGCGAGGAGATCGTAAACACGTTCTTAGGCCGCACCAGCCCATGGCGCCCGGCAACGGCCATGGTGCTCTTCAACCACTTCTTGACCAAAATCGCCTGCACCGCTTTATCCCCTAGGTGACTGGTGCGGCACCGGGGCAGTATCTCTGCGCGGCGGCTGGCACTACCATCAATTGTTGCAAGGCCTGCAAGCGGGCCGCACCACTACCGATTCGACTACGAAGGAGACAGTCCATGATCAGCTACGAAGTCACCGCCTTTGGTGAACCCCTGGTGCGCACCGAGCGCGAAACCCCAGTGCCTACCGGCGATCAGGTGCTGGTGCGCATCGAGGCAGCAGGGGTGTGCCACTCGGACCTGCACATCTGGCATGGCGAGTACGACCTGGGCAATGGCAAGAAGCTGTCGATGGCCGACCGTGGCATGAAGCTGCCGCTCACCATGGGCCACGAAATTGCCGGCGAAGTCATCGCCGTGGGACCCGACGCCAAGGGCGTGGAAGTGGGCAAGAAGTACGTCGTCTTCCCCTGGCACGGCTGCGGCCAGTGCAAGGTCTGCAAGCGTGGCGACGAAAACCTGTGCCTCGCAGGCAAATCGATGGGCGTGTACCAGCCCGGCGGCTATGCCGACCATGTGCTGGTGTCGCACGCCTACTACCTAGTCGATATCGGCGACATGCCGCCCGAGCGAGCAGCGCCCTATGCCTGCTCAGGCCTCACCACCTACAGCGCCATCAAGAAGATCGACCCGCAGGTGTTCAAGGACGAGAAGATCGTACTGTTTGGCGCCGGGGGCCTGGGCCTCATGGCCATCCTGCTGATGAAAGCCATGGGCGGCGCAGGCGTGGTGGTGATCGAGCCTGATGCCAGCAAGCACGAAGCGGCGCTCAAGGCCGGTGCCGACACGGTGATCGACCCCAAATCGCCTACCTTCCTGGCCGATGTGAAGGCGGCCGCTGGCGGCGCCGTCTGGGCCATCATCGACTGCGTGGGCTCCAGCCAGACGGTGCAGGCCGGTATTGACCTGCTCACCAAGGGCGGCCATCTGGTGCAGATTGGCCTGTTCGGCGGCCATGTGGACCTGCCAACCCCCACGCACGCCATCCGTGCGCTGACCTACCAGGGCACCTATGTGGGCAACCTGCGCGATCTGCAGGAGCTGATCCAGCTGGTCAAGGACAAGAACCTGAGCCCGGTGCCCACCACCTGCATGCATTTCAGCAAGGCGTTCACCGCGCTTGTGGCGCTGGAACAGGGCAAGGCCGTGGGGCGCCTCGTGCTGACGCCAGAAGGAGAAGCGGCTTGACGCATTGCGCCTCGCTGCATCCCCTCTTCACCAACCACCGCGCTGCGGTGGTTTTTTCCAACGCGACACAACCATTGCCCCTTCACTCCACGCGCCAGCTCGGAAGGCGCCACTGCCGCCACAGCGCAATGGCACGCAGTCCGGCGGTGACGAACACGCAGGCCAGCATGGGGGCCATCTCCGGCACCGGGGAGTTGCGCAGCAGGATGTCCACCCAGCCGCCGATGAAGGCACACACGGCATAGGGCTGGTGGTCGCGGAAGGCCTGCGGAATCTCGCCGCACAGCACATCGCGCAGCACGCCGCCAAATACGCCGGTGATCACCCCCATCATCACGCACATCAGCGGCGACATGCCCTGCTCTGCCGCCATGTCCACGCCCACGGCGGCGAAGAGGCCCAGGCCCAGCATGTCGGGCCAGAGCATGGCACGCTCGGTGACGGCAAAGTGCCGCTGCCGCATGAAGCCCACGGCCAACAGGCTCACCAGCATGACAACCCAGACGAAGTTTTCATGCCGCACCCAGAAGAAGGGCCGCTGGTCGAGCAGAAGATCGCGCAGGGTACCGCCGCCAAAGGCCGCAATGAAGGCCACCACGCACACGCCCACCACGTCGAGTTTCTTGTGCGCGGCCTTGATCACCCCCGAGAGTGCAAACGCAATGGTCGCCGCAATCTCCAGCACCTGGCGGGCGGTGTCAATGATCTGGGGCGTGTTGAAGGCCATGGCGGCATTGTCGGCGCAATGCCAGCGAATGCGCGCCCGTGCTGCCCCTGTGTCGCAAGCGCGAGACAGGCAAGGCGCCCGCTTTGCAGGCCAGCCAGCAACTCAGGCCGCCGCCCGTATGGGCGCCCGCACCCCTGCCTGCGCCACCAGGGCGCCCAGCAAGGCCCAGCCCAGCGGCCATTCGCCGTGGCCCGATTCGATGTTGATGTGCCCGCCATCGGGCACCCGCACAAAGGTGCTGGCCCAGCTTTTGGCATAGGCGCTGGCCATGCGGATGGGGCAATACGGGTCGTTGCTGCCAGCTGCCACGATGCTGCCAAACGGCAGCGGCTGCGCTGGCACGGGGCTGAAATCCTCAAACAGCGCACGGCGCTCCGGATCGGCTGGCGCCACGAACAAGGCCCCCGCCACGCGCGCGAGGGCCTCGGACGGCAGGCTAGCGAGCGCGTGCACGCTGGCAATGCAGCCCAGCGAATGCGCGGCAATCACCACAGAATGCGGCGCGCCCAGAATCGCCTGCTGCACGGCGGCTGCCCAGGCAGCGCGGTGGGGCTTGGCCCAATCCTGCTGCTGCACGCGGATCGCTCCCGGTATGCGCTCGGCCCACAGGCTTTGCCAATGGCCCGGGCCGGAATTGCGCCAGCCCGGCACGATGATGACCGTCACAGGCTGAGCGCCCACATCCGCACCGTTGTCTTCAGCGCCTCTGGCACCCTCAGCCGAGGCGCCGCGCACCAGCGGGCGCGCCAGCAAGGCGGAACCTTCCAGTGCAGTGCGGGCGGCTTTCAAGCCCGAGGAGCCAGCGGCAGCGGAGACAGACATGGGCGCATTGTCTGACCCATCCCTTCAAACCACAACGAATTATTTTTTGTTTTGTTATACCTAATTGCTATTTAAAAACTCAAGCCAGCCGGTTGATGAGGCGCGGGTGCTGCTGCGGCAGTTTCTCGCCCAGGTAATCGAGAAACACGCGCAGCGCCGGTGCCATGTTGCGGCGCGACACAAAGGCGGCGTGGAAGATGCCTTCCGGCAGGCGCCAGTCCTTGAGCACTTCCACCAGGTCGCCACGCTCCAGTTCTTCGCGCACCATGTAGTCGGGCATCCAGTACACGCCGATGCCGTCCATCACCGCGTATTTCAGCGTCACCAGGTCGTCGGCCACATAGCGCGCCTGGTGGTGCAGCACCATGGGCTCGCCCGCACTGGTCTGCAGCTGCAGGGTGGAATGGCCATCGGCACTGTTGAGCGCTAGCGTGGGAAGCTTGGTGCCCAGGTCCTGCGGCGAGGTGGGCTCACCATGGATGGCCAGCAGCTCGGGGCTGGCCACCAGCACCTGGCGTGTCATGCCCAGGCGCTTGACGACGAGGCTGCCGCTGTCGTCCAGCGACACACGCACCCGCAGCGCCACGTCGATCCCCTCTTCCAGCAGGTTGATGGTGCGGTTGCTCACCATCATTTCGATGCGCACCTTGGGGTGGCGGCGCAGAAACTCGGGCAGCAGCGCGCCAACGATCCCCTGGCTGAGCGTAACCGGGCACGAGACACGCACGGTGCCCGATGGCTCGCGCTGGGTCTGCTCGATGGCGGCCTGCGCGTTCTGCGCAGCCTCCCGCACCGACTGGCAGTGGCGCAGAAAGGTTTCCCCCGCGTCGGTCAGCGACAGGCGGCGCGTGGTGCGCTGCAGCAGGCGCACGCCAAGCTTGCCTTCCAGCTCGGCAATGCGCCGCGACAGGCGCGATTTGGGAATGCCCAGCGCGCGGCCCGCAGCGGCAAAGCCGCCGCGTTCCACCACTTCGGCAAAGTAGTACATGTCGTTGAGGTCGTGCATCATGGTGGTGGCTCGGAAACAATGAATAAGAATGCCTTGGAGCGCAATACAGAAAAGCGCCAGAAGCTACATCTTTAATAGCAAAACGATGCCAATGCAAAGCACCGCGCCGCATCGCACCCACGCTGTGCGTGGCCAAGACAGTTGGCTAGATTTTGCCACCATGGTTCTAAAAATAGAACAATCTATTCCCGTTTTGCCGGTTAATCGCGCAAGGCAAACCTGACAGAATTTCTAGGTCAAGGCGCAGCATGCTGCCGCGACGGCAAGCCCGCCTTTTTTCTTCTTTGATTCTATTTTTGAGACCATGAAACTGCTGCACATCGATTCGTCCATCCTGAGCGCCAACTCCGTATCCCGCCAACTGACGGCAGAAACCGTGAAGGCCTGGGTCGCCATCCACCCCAACACCGAGGTGGAGTACCTGGATCTGGCCGTGAACACGCCACCCCACCTGAGTGAAGACGCCCTGGGCTTTCGCACCGGCCAGCAAGCCACCACCGAAGCGCAGCGCGCGCAGAACGCCATCAGCGAACAGTTGGTGAGCCAGTTCCTCGCTGCCGACGTGGTGGTGATGGGCGCGCCCTTCTACAACTTCACCATCCCCAGCCAGCTCAAGGCCTGGATCGACCGCGTGCTGCAGGCGGGCCGCACCTTCCGCTACACCGCCAACGGCCCCGAGGGCCTGGCTGGCGACAAGAAGGTGATCGTCGTGGAATCGCGCGGCGGCCAATACTCGGCCACCGAAGCGGGCCGCGCCATGGAGCACCAGGAAACCTATCTGCAGACCATTTTTGGCTTCATCGGCGTGACGGATGTGCAGTTTGTGCGCGCCGAAGGCCTGGGCATGGGCCCGGAAGCCCGTGCCGCTGGCATCGCCAATGGCCAGGCAGAGATCGCCCGCGCCGTGGCCACGCCTCTTGTGGAGGCACAGGCTGCCTGACGGAATGCCCGGGGTGGCGAGCCCCTCCGCCCCCCGCGCATGCTGCCGTTCCCTTTGCGGCAGCTTTTTGGCCGCCCGGCATGGTATTGCCCGGCGGTTTTTTTGCCACTGCACCCCTCATCCTGCATAATGCGGCGCCATGCAAGCCCTTCGCTCACTCCGCCTGACTGCCCGCCTCGTGCTGGTGTGGTTTGCGCTGACGCTGGGCGTGGGCATGGCCTCGCCCATCGTCGCGCCACAGCAGTGGGACGTGGTCTGCTCCAGCAGCGGTGACATGAAGCTGGTGGTGGTGGGCGACAGCGGCGACGACAGCGCGCTGGCGCCGCACCACCTCGATTGCCCGATGTGTTTGACCACGCTGGCGCTGCCCGGGGTCGATTCCATGCCCCAGCTTCCCCAGGCCCAGCCGCTGGGCCGGGCCGTGCAGCCCATTGTTGCCGCGCGCCTTGCGGCCGTGGTGGGGGCGCCGCTGCCCCCGCGCGGGCCGCCTCCATCCGTGTAAAGCCGTTTTCACAGCCTGAAACCAACCGGGCCCTGCCGCCGTGCGTGGCTGCGCCCTGCTTTACCCGGATGAACCATGTCTTCCCTGATCTTTGTGGCTGCGCCGCCTGCGCCAGCCCGCACCGCTTTGCGCGCGCCCCATGGCGTTGCTTTTTCGGCCCTTGGCCTGGCGGCCTGGATGGCGCTGGGCGCCTTGCCCTTTGCAGCCAGCGCGCAATCTCCATCGCAATCGGCCCCCGCCCATGAAGCGGAGCTGCCCGCCGTCACAGTACAAGGCAGTGCCGAACGCCCCAATGGCACCTTGAACCTGGGCGCCCCTGCCGCCACAGGCAGCCGCCTGGGCCTGACAGTGCGCGACACACCGGCTGCGGTGACGGTGGTGGACCGCGCCACCATTGAGGAGCGTGGCGCCACCAACACGCAGGAGATGCTCAAGAGCATTCCCGGCGTGACCGCCCATGATGCGCCCGGAAACGTCGGGGTGAGCTGGCGCGGCTTTGGCGGCAGCTCGCTCAACCAACTCTTCAACGGCA
This sequence comes from Comamonas odontotermitis, assembly GCF_040396735.1. GTDB lineage: Bacteria > Pseudomonadota > Gammaproteobacteria > Burkholderiales > Burkholderiaceae_C > Comamonas > Comamonas odontotermitis_C. The sequence goes on along the minus strand of NZ_JBEBNZ010000045.1, from coordinate 3,474 downwards.
TCAATGTGCAATACGGCATTGCGGCGCGCCCGGTGGACAGCTGGATCTACGACCGGGTCGAAGCCATCGGCGGCGCCAGCAGCTTTCTGTATGGCGCAGGGGGCGTGGGCGGCACGATCAACATCATCACCAAGCTGGCCGAGCGCAGCGATTTCAGCGAAGGCCAGCTGCGCCTGGGCAGCCACGCCGCCAAGGAGGCGTCCGTCGGCATCAACCGGCGCGTGGCGGGCGACGGCACGGGCGCGGGCGACCACTACCTGCGCCTGGACCTGAACCACCGCAACGCCCACGGCTGGACGCAAGGCACCCGGGCCGAGGCCACGCAGCTGGCCGCCTCGCTGCTGTCGGACCTGGGCGGCGGCGTCACCCACACCCTGGCCTACGAAGCCCAGCACGAGCGGGTGGACCGCCCCTACTGGGGCACGCCATTGCTCAATCCCACTGCGGGCGCGCTGCGGATCGACCCGGGCACGCGCTTCAAAAACTACAACAGCCAGGACGGCCTGTACGCCCAGCGGGTGCAGTGGCTGCGCTCGCTGACCGACTGGCGGGTGAATGACCGGCTGCAGTTGAAAAACACCTTCTACGCCTACGACGCACTGCGCGACTACCGCAATGTGGAGGTGTACCGCTTCAACCCGGACAACACTGCCGTGCTGCGCTCGTCCCCCCTGCTGCAGCGCCACCAGCAGCGGCTGGTGGGCAACCGCATCGATGGCCAGTACCAGGGCGAGCTGGCAGGCCTGCGCAGCGACTGGGCCTTTGGGCTGGATGTGAGCGTGAACCGGCAGACGCGCTTTCCCAATAGCCTGTCGACCACCGTCAGCACGGTCGATCCGTATGACTTCAGCACCGAGCATTTCTTCGACATTCCGGGCATGGCGCCGGGCTTTCGCCCGGACCGCGAAAACCGCGTGACCACCGTGGCGCTGTATGCCGAAAACCGCACGCAGCTCGCGCCCTCCCTGCACCTGTTGAGCGCCCTGCGGCACGAGCGCATCGATCTCGACCTGACCAACCGCCGTGAAGTGACTGCCACCAACCCGGCCGCGTTCTCGCGCAGCTACCAGCCCACCACCGGCCGCCTCGCCCTGGTGTGGGATGTGGCGCCCGGCGCCAACCTGTACGCACAGTACGCCACGGCGGCAGACCCGCCCTCGGGCGTGCTCACCACCGCGTCATTTGCCGACGTGCGCAACAACAGCGCCCTCACCACCGGCCGCCAGGTGGAGCTGGGCAGCAAGCTCGATTTCTGGCAGGGCAAGGGCACGGCCACGGTGGCGCTCTACCACCTGCAGCGCAACAACATCGCCACGCAGGACCCGAACCAGCCGAGCCAGACACTGCTGGTGGGCCAGCAGTCATCGCGCGGGGTGGAGCTGGCCCTGGGCCTGCAACCTACCCGGGCCTGGTCGGTGCAAGGCAATGTGGCGCTGGTGGATGCGCAGTACGACGACTTCACGCAGGGCGGCATCTCGCTCGCAGGCAAGACGCCTACCAATACGCCGCGCGTGGTTGCCAACCTGTGGACTTCCTACCGCGCGAGCCCGCAGTGGCAGTTCAATGCCGGCCTGCGCCATGTGGGCAAGGTCTACGCCGACGCCGCCAATACCCAGACCTGGAGCGCCTACACCCTGCTCGACCTGGGCGCCAGCTACCAGTGGAGCCGCAACACCACCGTGGTCGCCCGCGTGCGCAACGTGACCGACAAGGTCTACGCCGCCAATGTGGGAACGATGGCCTACCTGGGCGCACCGCGCACGGCCGATGTAACGCTGCGCGTGAGGTTCTGAGGCCATGGCACGCTCCCTCAAGCGCTGGTGGTATGTGACCCACCGCTGGCTGGGCATTGCGCTGTGCCTGCTGTTTGCGATGTGGTTCGTATCGGGCGTGGTGATGATGTACGTGGGCTACCCCAAGCTCACCGCGCAGGAACGCCTCGCCCACCTGCCTGCCCTCCAGGCCCAAGCCGGGCTGCTGCCGCCTCTGCAGGCACTCCACCTGGCCGGGTGGCAGCAGCCCTTGCGGGAGCTGCGGCTGTCTGCCAGCCGCGCAGGCCAGCCGGTGTACCAGCTCACCCCGGCAAAAGGTGTGCAAGGGCCGAGCCCCGGCACCGTGGTGGTGGATGCGCGTACCGGCCGCATTCTGCCTGCCGCCGATGAAGCCACGGCCCTCGCCACCGCTGCCGCCTGGGCGGGAAGCGGCAGCCCACTCACATACCTGGGCCCCCTGGAGGAAGACGCAGCCACCCATTCGCGCGCACTCGATGCCCACCGGCCACTGCACAAGGTGGCGCTGGCCGATGGCACCTGGCTCTACGTATCGGGCCCCACGGGCGACGTGGTGCGCGATGCCACCCGCAGCGAGCGCGCCTGGAACTATGCGGGCGCCTGGCTGCACTGGCTCTATCCGCTGCGCGGCGGCGTGCTCGACAAGTACTGGAACGACATCGTCGTGTGGCTCTCCATCCTGGGTATCACAGGCGCCATCACCGGCAGCGTAGTGGGTGTGATGCGCTGGCGCTTTGGCACCCGCTACCGCAATGGCCGCCGCACCCCCTACCCCGGCCGACTGATGCGCTGGCACCACATCAGCGGCCTGCTGTTTGCCGCCGTCACCCTCACCTGGATCTTCAGCGGCCTGATGTCGATGAACCCCTGGAAGGTGCTGAGCAGCGGCGCCCCTCCCGTGCAGGCAGCCGCGCTGCATGGCAAGGCACTGGCAGAGCTGGGCGCCAGCGCCACCCCGGAGCAACTGCTGCAGGCCGCAGGCCCCGGCACGCGCGAGCTGCGCTGGACCATGGTGCTGGGCCAGCCCGTGGTGCAAGCCTATGGCTCCAGCACCACCGCGCAACTGCTCGACGCCCGCACGGCGCAGCCCTGGCATGTGGATACCGCGGCGCTGCGCGCTGCCCTGCCCCGCCTGCTGGCTGCGCCCGTGGCGCGAATCGACACGCTGAGCGCCTACGACCTGTACTACTACACCCGCACCGAACACAGCATGACGGGCGGCAGCGACAAACCCCTGCCCATCTGGCGCGTGGTGTTTGACGACGCCAACCGCACCTGGGTACATGTCGATCCGCGCACCGGCGCAGTTCTGGGCAGCCTCGACAGCCACCGGCGCGCCAACCGCTGGCTGTTTGCCATGCTGCATAGCTGGGACTGGCTGCCATTGCTGGAGCGCCGCCCGCTGTGGGATGTATTGCTGATCGTGCTGAGCCTGGGCGGCCTGCTGCTGAGCGCCACCGGCGTGGTGGTGGGTTGGCGCAGGCTGCGGGCAACGCTGCGCCGCTAGGGCGATAGGCGGCCAGGCCACGGTCAGTGGAGGGAGTTGACTCCGATCACGCCTTTGGGGCGTAACGCAGCGGACAGGTAACTACAAAATCCATAGCTACAATGCCGCCCTCGTCTTGCGCGAAGAACGTGTTTACGATCTCCTCGCGCCGCGACAGTGGCTTTGCGGGGCGCCCGG
>NZ_JBEBNZ010000044.1:0-17465 GCF_040396735.1 Comamonas odontotermitis | reverse complement strand
TGGTGGGTGATACATGGATCGAACATGTGACCCCTGCCGTGTGAAGGCAGTGCTCTACCGCTGAGCTAATCACCCCGCATGACGTTTCCGTCAAGACCGCTATTATGGCAGCAAATTGTTGCGCGCCAGATAAATCAGGCTATTTTTCGCCAAATTGTTTTGTCGCCGCTTGATTTGTCGATCTGCGCAAGCACTTCTTCGTGCGCGGCCAGTTCTGCGTCCGAAGGTACGATCACGGGCAGGTCGAAGTGGCTCAGATTCTGGCGTTGCACCACGATACCGGCCTTGCCGGTGGACGAACCGAGCGCACCGGGCGCAGCATCCATGGACAGCAGCTGCTCCTGCCCGCGCGTCATGTTGATATAGACGTCGGCCAGCAGTTCCGCATCCAGCAAGGCGCCGTGCAGGTCACGGCCCGAGTTGTCCACTTCTAGACGATCGCACAGGGCGTCGAGCGAGTTGCGCTTGCCGGGGAACAGCTCCTTGGCCATCACCAGGCTGTCGATCACACCACTGACCATGCTGGTCAGGCTGGGCATGCCCACGCGCTCGAACTCCTTGTTCAGAAAGCCCATGTCGAATGGCGCGTTGTGGATGATCAGCTCTGCGCCCTGCAGGTATTCCTGGATCTGCGCCGCCATTTCATGAAAGCGCGGTTTGTCGGCCAGAAACGCCGTCGTGATGCCGTGCACGCGCAGCGCGTCTTCGTGGCTTTCACGGTCGGGGTTGAAGTACAGGTGCAGGTTGTTGCCGCTGAGCTTGCGGTCTACCAGTTCCACGCAGCCCAGCTCGATCACGCGATCGCCTTCGGCGGCCGACAGGCCGGTGGTTTCCGTATCCAGAACAATTTGGCGAGCCATCCCTACATCCTCTCAATCATGTGCCCGTGCATGCTACCTCAGCCGCTGCGCCCTGCCCTTGTCTTTTCTCGCACCTGCGTGAAAGCGCCGGGCGGCACAGCCAGCATTTTGCCAACGCTGATGCTCAGTGGTTTTCTTTGGCGTGGTTGATCGAGTACTTGGGGATTTCCACCGTCAGGTCCTCGCGCGCCACGATGGCCTGGCACGAGAGGCGCGACTGCGGCTCCAGGCCCCAGGCCTTGTCCAGCAGGTCGTCCTCTTCCTCTTCCGAGGGCTCCATCGAATCGAAGCCCTTGCGCACGATGACGTGGCAGGTGGTGCAGGCGCGGCTCATGTCGCAGGCGTGTTCGATATTGATACCGTTTTCCAGCAGGGCTTCACAGATCGATGTGCCGGTAGGCGCCTTGATTTCAGCGCCATTGGGGCAGTATTCGGCGTGCGGGAGGATCTTGATAACTGGCATGGGGTCGTTTTCTCGTATTTTTAGATGGATTGCACGTTCTTGCCGGCAAGCGCCTGGCGAATGCCGCGGTTCATGCGCTCGGCGGCAAAGGTTTCGGTGCCCTTGCCAAGGGCTTCGCTGGCAGCCTCGATGGCTGCAGCGTTGTCGCCCGTCAAGGTGGCGCGCAGTGCGTTCATCAGCGCGTCAATCTGTTCGCGCTCTGCGTCGCTCAGCACGTCACCGTCAGCATCCAGCGCGCTTTGGGTGGCAATCAGCAGGCGGTCGCCGTCCACGCGCGCCTCCACCAGCGCGCGCGCCTGCATGTCGGCCTGCGCGGTGCTGAAGCTGTCCTGCAGCATGCGGGCGATCTGGTCGTCCGACAGGCCGTACGACGGCTTGACGTCGATCTGCGCCTGCACGCCACTCATCTGCTCCTGCGCGCTCACCGAGAGCAGGCCATCCGCATCGATGGTGAAGGTGACGCGGATGCGCGCGGCGCCCGCGGCCATTGGAGGGATGCCGCGCAGCTCAAAGCGCGCCAGGCTGCGGCAATCGGCCACCAGGTCGCGCTCGCCCTGCACCACGTGGATTGCCAATGCAGTCTGGCCGTCCTTGTAGGTGGTGAAATCCTGCGCGCGCGCCGTCGGAATGGTTTCGTTGCGGCTGACGATGCGCTCGACGAGGCCACCCATGGTTTCGATGCCCAGCGACAGCGGAATCACATCCAGCAGCAGCAGGTCGCCATTGGTGTCGTTGCCCGCCAACTGGTTGGCCTGGATCGATGCCCCCAGGGCCACGACTTCGTCGGGGTTGAGGTTGGTCAATGGCTCGCGGCCAAAATAGTCAGCCACGGCCTGGCGCACCTGCGGCATACGGGTGGAGCCGCCCACCATGACGACGCCCTGCACCTCGTCCTTGTCCAGTTGCGCATCGCGTAGCGCGCGGCGCACGGCGGTGAGTGTGCGGTCGGTCAAATGGCAGGTGGCTGCGTCAAAATCTGCACGATTCAGTTCAAACTGAATGTTGGTGCCCGTCAGCTGTGCGCTGAATGCTATCGATTCAGAAGCTGTCAATCCTTCCTTCGCTGCCTTGGCGGCCAGGCGCAGCACGGCCTTGTCCTGCGCACTCTGCGCCACGGCTCCGGTCTTGGCCAGCGCCCATTGGGCCAGCGCCGCATCGTAGTCATCACCGCCCAGAGCAGAATCACCGCCGGTGGCAATCACCTCGAACACGCCGCGTGCCAGGCGCAGGATGGAGATGTCGAACGTGCCGCCGCCCAGGTCGTAGACGGCGTAGATGCCCTCTGCCGCATTGTCGAGCCCATAGGCAATGGCAGCGGCCGTGGGTTCATTGATGAGGCGCAGCAGCTTGATGCCAGCCAGCTGCGCAGCATCCTTGGTGGCCTGGCGCTGCGCATCGTCAAAATACGCGGGCACGGTGATGACGGCGCCATACAGGTCGTTGTCAAAAGTGTCTTCGGCACGGTAGCGCAAGGTGGCGAGGATCTCGGCACTGATCTCCACTGGCGACTTGCGGCCCGCCACGGTCTCGATCGCCACCATGCCGGCATCTTCGGGCTGCACCAATTGGTACGGCAGTTGCTCGGGGTGCTGAACATCGGCCAAGGTACGGCCCATCAACCGTTTGGCCGATGCAATGGTATTGGCGGCGTCCAGGCCCGGCGCAGTGAGAGCCGCGTAGCCAATGTCGCGCTTGCCGCCCGCATGGTAGTGCACGACGGACGGCAGCAGCACGCGGCCATCGTCATCGGGCAGGCATTCGGCTACGCCGTTGCGCACAGCGGCCACCAGCGAATGCGTGGTGCCCAGGTCAATGCCCACGGCAATTCGGCGTTGGTGCGGATCGGGTGACTGGCCGGGTTCGGAAATTTGAAGCAATGCCATGGATGCTATTCTTTTATGAGTTCTATCGCTTGCAGGATGGGCGCTGGCGATCTGCTTCATGCAAACCACTGCCAAGCAGCGCCCCAGTGCCGCAGGCAGTGCCAGCGGCTGGGTCCCGCAAGTCGCGGTACAGGGCTTATTGTCCCAGTTGCTCGCGGCGGCGGTCGATGTCGGCGCTAAATCGCGCAACAAACATGAGGGCTCTCACCTGCTGGGCCGCTTCTGCGTAGTTGCGCTCGGCATCAAGCAGTTGCTCGCAGCGCGCGAGCATGGTTCGGCGCGAAGCCTGCACTTCGTCCTCCAGCGCGTCAACTGCGGCGGCGCTCTGTGCATCTTCGAGGGCCTCACGCCACTCCATCTGCTGCATCAGGAACGCGGCAGGCATGGCCGTGTTGTCTTCGGCACGAATGGGCGCGCCATGCAGTTCGCACAAATAGGCTGCGCGCTTGAGCGGGTCCTTGAGGCGCTGGTAGGCCTCGTTGATGCGCACCGACCATTGCATGGCCACACGCTGCGCCGCCGCACCCTGGGCCGCAAACCGGTCGGGGTGCGCCTCTTTCTGCAGCAGCTTCCAACGCTCGGCCAGTTGGCCTGCGTCTTGCGCAAACTGCTCGGCCACGCCGAACAGCTCAAAATCATTGGATTGCAGGTTCATCGTTCTTCAAGTCGCCTCGGCTCGCCCGCCACACCCGGCAGCCTTTTCGCCAACAAAATCGCCATTGTCCTCGCGCGGCATGGCGTTAAAAAACCGCCTGGCGGTGTGCGAAGGCGGTTGGTTGCCAATCATCAAAAAAAGAGCTGATTGTGGCCTGCCACCTCATTTTCAAACAATTTATTGCCTGAAAACCATGGCTGAAAAGCGCCTGCAGCTCTCTTTTTAATAGCTTATACGCGAAAACTCTCGCCGCAGCCGCAACGGTCACGCTCGTTGGGATTGTGGAACTTGAAGCCTTCGTTCAGGCCTTCGCGCACAAAATCCAGCTCGGTGCCGTCGATATAAGCCATGCTCTTGGGGTCGACCAGTATCTTGACGCCGTGTTCCTCGAACACCACGTCTTCGGGCGCGGCCTCGTCCACATATTCCAGCTTGTAGGCCAGGCCCGAGCAGCCAGTGGTCTTGACGCCCAGGCGCACACCCACACCCTTGCCGCGGCGCGACAGGTAGCGGGTGATGTGGCGCGCGGCCGATTCAGAAAGCGTGACAGCCATTGGTGCTTACGCCTCCACCTTGGCGGCGTGCTTGGCCTTGTAATCGCTCACGGCGGCCTTGATCGCGTCTTCTGCCAGGATGGAGCAGTGGATCTTGACGGGGGGCAATGCCAGCTCTTCAGCGATCTGCGCGTTCTTGAGCGCAGCGGCTTCGTCCAGCGTCTTGCCCTTGACCCATTCGGTCACCAGCGACGACGAGGCGATGGCCGAGCCACAGCCGTAGGTCTTGAAGCGTGCGTCTTCGATCACGCCGGTTTCGGCATTGACCTTGATCTGCAGCTTCATCACGTCGCCGCAAGCGGGCGCGCCCACCATGCCGGTACCAACGGATTCGTCACCCTTGTCGAAAGAGCCCACATTGCGGGGGTTTTCGTAGTGGTCGATGACCTTGTCGGAATATGCCATTTTGGATACCTCTTTACTGTTGCTTCGTGGTGCCGGGGCTCAGTGAGCAGCCCACTGGATGGTGCTCAGATCGACACCGTCCTTGTACATTTCCCACAGGGGACTCAGCTCGCGCAGCTTGGCGACGTTTTCGCGGATCGACTGCACGGCGTAATCGATATCGGCCTCGGTCGTGAAACGGCCGAAGGTCATGCGCAGGCTGCTGTGGGCCAGCTCGTCGCTGCGGCCCAGGGCGCGCAGCACATAGCTGGGCTCCAGGCTGGCCGAGGTGCATGCCGAGCCGGACGACACCGCTAGGCCCTTGATGCCCATGATCAGCGATTCACCTTCCACGTAGTTGAAGCTGATGTTCAGGTTGTGCGGCACGCGGTGTTCCAGGTCGCCATTGATGAAGACCTGCTCGATGTCCTTCAAGCCATCGATCATGCGTTGCTGCAGTGCCTTGGCGTGGGCGTAGTCCTTGACCATTTCTTCCTGTGCCAGGCGGTAGGCCTCGCCCATGCCCACGATCTGGTGCGTAGCCAGGGTGCCCGAACGCATGCCGCGCTCGTGGCCGCCACCGTGGATCTGCGCTTCCAGGCGCACGCGTGGCTTGCGGCGCACGTACAGCGCACCGATGCCCTTGGGGCCATAGGTCTTGTGCGAAGCCAGGCTCATCAGATCGATCTTGAGCTTGGTGACGTCGATTTCCACCTTGCCCGTGGCCTGCGCTGCATCCACGTGGAAGATGATGCCCTTTTCGCGGCAGATGTCGCCAATCGTCTCGATGTCCTGGATCACGCCGGTTTCATTGTTGACGAACATGACGCTCACCAGGATGGTGTCGGGACGGATGGCGGCCTTGAAGACGTCCAGATCGACCAGACCGTTTTCCAGCACGTCCAGATACGTGACTTCAAAACCCTCACGCTCCAGGGCGCGCATGGTGTCCAGCACGGCCTTGTGCTCGGTCTTGACCGTGATCAAGTGCTTGCCCTTGCCCTTGTAGAACTGGGCGGCGCCCTTGATGGCCAGATTGTCCGACTCGGTGGCGCCGCTGGTCCAGATGATTTCACGCGGATCGGCGTGGATCAGATCGGCCACTTGCTTGCGCGCCTTCTCCACCGCCTCTTCCGCGGTCCAGCCCCAGGCATGGCTGCGCGAGGCCGGGTTGCCGAAATTCTCCGACAGCCAGGGAATCATGGCTTCGACCACACGGGGGTCCACCGGCGTGGTGGCGCCGTAGTCAAGGTAAATGGGGAAATGTGGGGTCATGTCCATATCTGGCTTCTCAGGCATGTGCGGGCGAGGCACACGCAAAATCACAAAACACGTTGTGCTTACAGCACAGGCAGATGCCACGTACAGGCGCACCCACCCTGCCCGGCGCTCCGCATGCCCCGGGCTGCGGCGCCAGGCGCCGCATCAAACCTTAGGATTTGGCAAATGCATTGCCTACGTTGCCGAGTGCAAACACCGAGTTCGGCGCGGTCACGCGGATAGGCTTGACCACCGGCGTGGTCGAAATGGCGCGGCGCACCACGGGCTTGTCTTCGATCTGAATGCCCTTGGCGAGCTGATCGTCCACCAGCTTTTGCAGCGTGACGGAATCAAGAAACTCCACCATACGCTGGTTCAGCGAAGCCCACAGCTCGTGCGTCATGCAACGACCTGCTTCGCCCATGCAGTTTTCCTTGCCACCGCATTGGGTGGCATCAATGGGCTCGTCCACCGACACGATGATGTCCGCGACTGTGATTTCGGCAGCCTTGCGGGCCAGCGTGTATCCACCGCCCGGGCCACGCGTGGATTCCACCAGTTCGTGGCGGCGCAGCTTGCCAAACAGCTGCTCCAGATAAGACAGCGAGATTTGCTGACGCTGGCTGATGGCAGCCAGGGTAACTGGACCATTGTTCTGGCGCAAAGCCAGATCAATCATGGCAGTAACAGCAAATCGGCCCTTGGTCGTGAGACGCATAATCGTTCCTTAGAGGTCAGGCTTGATAACCATAGACATCCGAAGCAAGCAAGCCACCCGCATCGGCTTCGTCATAGCCCGTCGCTCTACCCTGTTGCCAGGGCAGGTCCCGTTCATCGAAAGGCTTTATTCTTGTTGTTGAGTAATTTGTGTCAGTATAGCACAATGCCCCATAAATTCGCTCGGGTAAGCAAAGATTACTGACACAACCAGTTGCCACTAGGCGCTGCGGGTATTCCCTGCCTCTGGAGAGGACCCGCCAAAAGCCCTTTGTTTGAGTAAGGTCAATTGATCGCGGGCCTGGGCCGCAGCCTCGAATTCGAGATTGCGGGCGGCTTCCATCATTTCCTTTTCCAGCCGCTTGATTTCCTTGGAAATATCGCGCTCGGACATTTCCTCGACCTGCGCCTTCTGCAAGGCTACCTTTTCGGCCCGCTCAAACTCCTCGCTGGCCTTGGTGCTGTAGACGCCGTCAATCAGGTCGCGCACCTGCTTGACAATGCTCCTGGGCACAATGCCATGGGCTTCGTTGAAGGCCATCTGCTTGGCCCGGCGACGCGAGGTTTCGTCCATCGCCTTCTTCATCGAATCGGTGATCCGGTCGGCATACAGGATGGCCTTGCCGTGCATATTGCGCGCCGCCCGGCCAATGGTCTGGATCAGGCTGCGCTCGGCGCGCAGAAAACCTTCCTTGTCGGCATCCAGAATGGCGACCAGGGATACTTCCGGAATATCCAGGCCTTCACGCAGCAGGTTGATGCCTACCAGCACGTCAAACGCGCCCAGGCGCAAGTCGCGGATGATTTCCACCCGCTCGACCGTATCCACATCGGAGTGCAGGTACCGCACCTTCACGCCGTTGTCCGTCAGATACTCCGTCAGCTGTTCGGCCATGCGCTTGGTCAGGGTCGTGATCAGCACCCGCTCGTTCGCGTTGACGCGGGCATGGATCTCCTGCAGCACGTCGTCCACCTGGTGGGTTGCGGGGCGCACTTCCACCTCGGGGTCGACCAGACCGGTGGGCCGCACCACCTGCTCCACCACCTTGCCGGCGTGCTGCTTCTCATAGTCGGCCGGCGTGGCCGATACAAACACCACCTGGCGCATGCGCTGCTCGAACTCCACGAACTTGAGCGGCCGGTTGTCCAGCGCGCTGGGCAGGCGAAAGCCGTACTCGACCAAGGTGGTCTTGCGCGCCTTGTCGCCGTTGTACATGGCGTTGAGCTGGCCGATCATCTGGTGGCTCTCGTCCAGGAACAGGAGCGCATCCTTGGGCATGTAGTCGGTCATCGTGGGCGGCGGATCGCCCGGCATGGCCCCGGAGAGGTGGCGCGAGTAGTTCTCGATGCCCTTGCAGTGCCCCACCTCGCTCAGCATCTCCAGATCGAAGCGCGTGCGCTGCTCCAGGCGCTGCGCCTCCACCAGCTTGCCTTCGCCCACCAGTTGCTTCAATCGCCCGGCCAGCTCCTCCTTGATGGTTTCGACGGCCGCCAGCACCTGGTCGCGCGGCGTCACATAGTGGCTGCTGGGGTAGATGGTAAAGCGCGGCACCTTCTGCCGTACCCGGCCCGTGAGGGGGTCGAACAGCTGGATGCTTTCGACCTCATCATCGAACAGCTCGATGCGCACGGCCAGTTCGCTGTGCTCCGACGGAAACACATCGATGGTGTCGCCACGCACACGGAACGACCCGCGCGAGAAATCCATGTCGTTGCGCTTGTACTGCATGCGCACCAACTGCGCAATCGTGTCGCGCTGGTTGATCTCGTCGCCCACGCGCAGGATGAAGCGCATCTTGGTGTACGACTCGGGCGAGCCGATACCGTAGATGGCAGAGACCGTGGCCACCACGATGGTGTCGCGGCGCTCCAGCACGCTCTTGGTGGCCGACAGCCGCATCTGCTCGATGTGCTCATTGATCGCGCTGTCCTTTTCGATGAAAAGATCGCGCTGCGGCACATAGGCCTCGGGCTGGTAGTAATCGTAGTAGCTGACGAAATATTCCACCGCGTTCTTCGGGAAGAACTCGCGGAACTCGCTGTACAGCTGCGCGGCCAGCGTCTTGTTGGGCGCAAACACGATGGCGGGCCGCCCCGTGCGGGCGATGACATTGGCCATGGTGAAGGTTTTGCCCGAGCCGGTCACGCCCAGCAAGGTCTGGAACGCTTCGCCATCCTCAATGCCCTCCACCAGGCCATCGATGGCCGCCGGCTGGTCGCCTGCGGGCGGATACGGCTGGAACAGCTCGAACGGAGAGCCTGGATATTGAACAAACTGGCCCTGACGGGCTGCCTCGGTAGTGACTTCGTGCATAGGTCGGGTATGCCACGCGCGAGCGGGCATCGCTAGAATACGGGGGTTAACCCCGGAGCGTACGGCAATTTCTTGAAACGAGATTCTTGCATCTTGGGGCGAAACGCCAGATTTCTACCTTCTTAGGACTCCTCATGTCTCTTTTTTCTTCCGTCGAAATGGCCCCCCGCGACCCTATCCTGGGTCTGAACGAACAATTCGCAGCTGACACCAACCCGAGCAAGGTGAACCTGGGCGTGGGCGTGTATTTCGACGACAACGGCAAGCTGCCGCTGCTGCAATGCGTGCAAGCCGCCGAAAAGGCCATGATGGACAAGCCCACGCCGCGTGGCTACCTGCCCATTGACGGTATCGCCGCTTATGACAGCGCTGTCAAGGGCCTGGTGTTCGGCGCCGATTCCGAAGTCGTCAAATCCGGCCGTGTTGCCACCGTGCAGGCCGTTGGCGGCACCGGCGGCCTGAAGATCGGTGCCGACTTCCTGAAAAAGCTCAGCCCCAACGCCAAGGTGCTGATCTCCGACCCCAGCTGGGAAAACCACCGCGCCATCTTCACCAATGCTGGCTTTGAAGTGGGCAGCTATCGCTACTACGATGCCGCCACCCGCTCGGTCAACTTCGACGGCATGCTGGCCGACCTGAACGCCGCAGCGCCCGGCACCATCGTGGTGCTGCACGCCTGCTGCCACAACCCCACCGGCTACGACATCACTGCCGCCCAGTGGGACCAGGTGATCGCCGCCGTCAAGGCCAAGAACCTGACCCCCTTCCTGGACATGGCCTACCAGGGCTTTGGCCACGGCATCAAGGAAGACGGCGCAGCCATCGACAAGTTCATCGCCGCTGGCCTCACCATCTTCGTGTCTACCTCGTTCTCCAAGAGCTTCAGCCTGTACGGTGAGCGCGTGGGCGCCCTGTCGGTGGTCTGCACCGACAAGGAAGAAGCCGCCCGCGTGCTGAGCCAGCTCAAGGTCGTCATCCGCACCAACTACTCCAACCCACCTACCCACGGTGGTGCCGTGGTGGCCGCAGTGCTGAACAACCCCGAGCTGCGTGCGCTGTGGGAAAAGGAACTGGGCGAGATGCGCGTGCGCATCAAGGCCATGCGCCAGAAGCTGGTGGACGGCCTCAAGGCTGCCGGCGTGAAGCAGGACATGTCCTTCATCACCACGCAGATCGGCATGTTCAGCTACTCCGGCCTGTCCAAGGACCAGATGGTGCGCCTGCGCAACGAATTCGGCGTGTATGGCACCGACACCGGCCGCATGTGCGTGGCTGCACTCAACAGCAAGAACATCGACTACGTCTGCGCCTCGGTCGCCAAGGTCATGGCCTGATACTGCACCGGCCGGCAGCTCGCATGGAACTGTAGCTGCCCCCGAATGCAAACTCTGCCCCGCAGCCTGCGGGGCATTTTTTTGCCCCAGAAGCCACCACCCCGGGATTACCATGACTCGCGGCGCCTGGCTCCCGGCGGGTTTGCAGCTGTTTGCAATTGGCTGCATGTTTTTAAACGTGTCCTACAAAACAGGCTACATTCTGTCGCTACGCTCGGTACACGCTGGGCCGTTGGTCTGCGCTGGTCGCTCAATCTCTTTTCACATGGCTTTTAGGAGGAACTTGCATGTCAATCATTGGAACCATTTTTGTCGGCCTGATCGTCGGCTTGCTTGCGCGGGCCCTCAAACCGGGCGATGACAAGATGGGCTGGATCATGACCATCCTCCTGGGCATAGCCGGCTCTCTGCTTGCCAGCTATGCCGGTGTCGCCATGGGCTGGTACCAGGAAGGCCAGGCGGCGGGCTGGATTGCCTCCATCGTTGGCGCCGTGATCCTGCTGTTCATCTACGGCCTGGTGCGCAAGAAGGCTTGACCGCAGACCTGCCCACCCATCGCCAGACAAGGCTGCCATGCGCCTGCCGCGCGGGCAGCCTTGTTTTTTCCCAGCACTGCCTCACCTCCTTGCCATGAAATTCGCCCGCAAGCCTCGCCCCCCATCTGCATTGCAGCTCGCCATGGACACCGGCAACCCGGCATTGATCGAAGCCGTGGAGCAATCGCGCAAGCTGCTGCACCGCAAGGCCCTGACGGCGGCGCTGGCCAGCGCAACGCCGATTCCGGGGCTGGACATGGCGGTGGATGCCGCCCTGCTCTCGCGGCTGATTCCGCAGATCAGCACGAACTTCGGCCTCAGCGACGACCAGATCGCCCGCCTCTCACCCGCCAAGCGCGACAAGGTGCAGAACACCGTCAACATGCTGGGCGGGGTGCTCATCGGCAAGCTCATCACCAAGGATGTCATCCTGCGTGCCGCCAAGGCGCTGGGCATGCGGCTGACTGCGCAGCAGGCCAGCAAATATGTGCCCATTGCAGGCCAGGCCGTCGCAGCAGCGCTGGGCTATGCGACACTACGTTACCTGGGCGAACAGCACCTGCGCGACTGCGTGCGGGTGGCGCACGAGGCGGGCATTGTCCTGCCCATCGGTTACGCCCGTGATTAACCCGTGTTTTTCGCCCCAGACGCCTGCCACGCTGGCACCTGGGGCCATTCCATTCCTATGCTTCTAGATTTCGAAGAATCCCAACTCGTCCTGGTGGACTACCAGGAAAAGCTGATGCCCGCCATTTTTGAAGGCGGGCAGGCCCTGCGCAACGCCACCACGCTGGCCCGCATCGCCCAACTGCTGCAGGTGCCCGTGTTCGGCACCGAGCAAAACCCCAGCAAGCTCGGCCCCAATGCCGAGGAACTGCGCGCACTGTGCAACAAGACGCTGTCCAAGATGTTCTTC
The DNA here is from genome assembly GCF_040396735.1 of Comamonas odontotermitis. Classification (GTDB taxonomy): domain Bacteria; phylum Pseudomonadota; class Gammaproteobacteria; order Burkholderiales; family Burkholderiaceae_C; genus Comamonas; species Comamonas odontotermitis_C. Next base: position 5,589 of record NZ_JBEBNZ010000044.1, on the reverse strand, counting down.
AGCGCCGTGCCCGAGGGCCTCAACGAATGGCTGCGCCCACCAGCCAAGCCGCAAGGCGGCAATGCCCGCAGCCTGCCCAAGCACCTGCAAAAGCCCCAGCAGCAAGCCCCCGAGCGCAACAGCATCGTCATTGCCGGCTGCGAAGCACATGTCTGCCTGCTGCAGACTGCGCTGGAGCTGCTGGAAGATGAGTTTGAGGTCTGGGTCGTCACCGACGCCTGCAGCAGCCGCACCGAGCGCAACCGCGATGCCGCCTTCGACCGCCTCGCAGGCGCCGGCGCCGAACTGGTGACCACCGAAATGGTGGCCTTCGAGTGGCTGCGCAGCTGCGAGCACGAAGACTTCCGCGAAGTGCTGCAGTGGATCAAATGATCGGCTAGAAAGTACTTGAAGTCAGCGCGCTACTGCATTGAAAACAAAAAGCTTCCTAAAGGGAAGCTTTTTTGCTTGTGTGAACCGGCGACATGCTCGCCATCCAGAATTCAGTTGCCGCGCATGCCCGCTTTGGTGATGACCTTGCTGATCATGTCCTGCGCATCGGCACCATCGAGGTTCACCTGCTGCATCAGCTTGCTGCGGGCGTCTTCGCTCAGTTCCACGCGGCGCGCGCCATCGAAGCGCTTTTCCCAGTAGGCGATGTTCATGCTCTCCACGCGCACGGTGCTGCCGGTGCGGGGCGAATGGATGAACTTGCCGTCGCCCATATAGATGCCTACATGGCTAAAGGCGCGGCGCATGGTGTTGAAGAACACCAGATCACCGGGTTTGAGGTCTGCCTTGGCAATCTGCTCGGTGGCAGCGGCCTGCTCTTCGGCACGGCGGGGCAAAATCTTGCCCCAGCTCTCTGCAAACACCGCACGGACAAGGCCACTGCAGTCCAGCCCGGTTTCCGCACTGTTGCCGCCACGGCGGTACGGCACGCCAATCAGGTTGAGCGCGTTGCTGATGAGGACGGTGGCTTGGTCCTTGACCTGGTGGTGCACATCATCAAGCTTGGCCAGGCTGCTCTGGCCGATGCCGAGCAGCAGATCCAGATCGGATGGCTTTTTGTCGCTATCGGGCGCAGCATGGGCACTTGCCGCCGCGGCCACGATGAGGGTGCAGATCCATTTCGAAGACATAGCGGGCGACTTTAGCACGGAATATTTTGGAAGCAATTCACAAAAATGTAACCAATTACGAATCAGCTACTGCGTATATACCCTAGGGCAACATATTCCTTGCCATATATTGTTGCAGATCAAACCACACGAGGTATTCGATCCAGAGGCATGTTTTGATTGAAATTTTGTCAATTTGACTATTATTTCATCATTTTATAAATTTGTTTCCATTCGCAACTACGGTTGCAATTGACGCGCCGCAACATTCTTGTAACGCAGCCCCGCTCGGGAATAACTCTGAGCAGCGGCAAATGCATGCACGATGGGTCTGCCTCAGCACACCAGCAGCGCCTGCTGCTCCTGCACAGTGGCCTGCAAAAAGCGCCACACCACCTGGATGCCGGGCACCTGGCGCAGCTCTGGCGGCATGGACATCCAGAAGGTGCGCGTGAACTGCGCCTGCTCGGGCAGCACACGCTGCAGGAGCGGGTCCTTGTCCGCCAGAAAGCCGGGAAGCACGCCCAGCCCGGCCCCGGTGCGTACCGCCGTGTATTGCGCAAGAATGCTGGTGCTGCGAAAACTGAATCGCTGCTGCGATGTCAAGGTGTCCAGAAACTGCAGCTCCTTGGTGAAGAGCTGGTCATCGACATAGTGCACAAAGCGGTGCGCAGCCAGATCGTCGGTCGAGGTGATCAGCGCGTGGCGCGCCAGGTACTCGCGCTGTCCATACAGGTAGAGGCGGTACTCGGTCAACCGGCTGGTGACCACCGTGTCTCGGATCGGTCGCTCCAGCGAGATGACGATGTCCGCCTCGCGCCGCGACAGCTGCAGCATGCGCGGCACGGCCAGCAGGTCGATGGTGAGCAGCGGATAGCGCTGGGCCAGCACCGCCAGATGCTTGGCGAGGATCTGGGTGCCAAAGCCTTCGGTCACGCCGATGCGCACCACCCCACTCGGGGTTTCGGTGCTCTGGCTTGCAGCCACGGGCGCAATGCCGCGGGCGATCTGGTCCATGGCTTCAGCCCGCGGCTGGAGCTGGCGGCCGGCATCAGTCAGCCTGTAGCCGCTGCCTTCGCGGGTGAACAAGGTGGCACCCAGCTGCTTTTCGAGGGCCTGGATGCGGCGGGCAACAGTGGTGTGCTCCACGCCCAGCGCCTTGGCGGCCCCCACCAGGGTGCCTGCCTGCACCAGCGCGCCAAAGTAGCGCAAATGGTCCCAATCCATGCGTATGCCTCCGTACCAATCGATGCACAGCATTATTGTGCAAAGCTGCAGAGACGAAGGCGTCTATTCAATTACTATCAAAACAATAGCTACGCGCACCCTACGCATAAGTGCCAGGAATCAAAAATGCTCCCGTGAAAAAACAACAGGCAGCCACGCTGCCCGTTGTTTCCTTGCCTGCCCCCGCAGTATCCGGCGGGTGGATTGCCAGGTCATCGAACCATTTATTGCCTGCGCGTCCGCAGCCACGCATAGGCGCCGCCCAGCAGCACAAACCACAGCGGCGTCGCAACCAGCGCCTGGCGGGTGTCGGCTTCCAAGGTCAGCAGCACCACAATACCGGCAAAAAAGGCCAGGCACAGCCAGCACATGGCCACGCCGCCGGGCATCTTGTAGTGCGATTGCTGGTGCAGATCGGGCCGATGCTTGCGGTAGCTGATATAGGACAGCAGAATCAACGACCAGACAAACATGAAGAGAATGGCCGACACCGTGGTCACCAGGGTGAAGGCTTCGACCAGATTGGGCACCACCCACATCAGGAAGGCACCGCCCAGCAGGCAGATGCAGGAGAACACCAGCCCGCGCGATGGCACGCTGCTGGCCGACAGAATGCCGAAAGCGCGCGGCGCGTCGCCCTTGAGCGCCAGGCCATAGAGCATGCGGCTGGTGGAAAAGACACCGCTGTTGGCCGACGATGCTGCCGATGTGAGCACCACGAAATTGATCACGCTCGCAGCAGCGGGCAGGCCCGCCAGCACGAACAGTTCCACAAACGGGCTCTTGCTGGGCACCACATCGCGCCAGGGCGTCACCGCCATGATGGCGATCAGCGCGCAGACATAGAAGACGATGATGCGCACGGGAATCGAGTTGATCGCGCGCGGCAGCGTGCGGTGCGGGTCCTTGGCCTCGGCAGCCGTGGTGCCCACCAGTTCAATGCCCACAAAGGCAAACACGGCGATCTGGAAGCCCGCGAAGAAGCCCATGGCGCCATGCGGAAACATGCCGCCGTCATTCCACAGGTTGGCAAAGCTCGCCGTGCGGCCTGCGGGCGAGGTAAAGCCATGCAGCACCATATAGAGGCCCGTTCCCACCAGGGTGACGATGGCCACGATCTTGATCATTGCAAACCAGAACTCCACCTCGCCAAAGAGCTTGACCGTGAGCAGGTTGAGCGACAGCAGCACTGCCACGCAGGCAATGGCCGGTGCCCATTGCGGCAGATCGGGCCACCAGAACTGGGCATAGGCAGAAATGGCAATCACGTCGGCAATCCCGGTGATCACCCAGCAGAACCAGTACGTCCAGCCGGTGAAAAAGCCCGCCCAGGGGCCCAGCAGATCGTCCGAGAAATCGATGAAGCTCTTGTACTGCAGGTTTGACAGCAGCAACTCGCCCATGCCGCGCATCACAAAGAACAGCATCACGCCGATGATGGCGTACACAAACACGATGGAGGGCCCCGCCAGGCTGATCGTCTTGCCGGAGCCCATGAACAGGCCGGTGCCGATGGCGCCGCCAATGGCGATCAGCTGGATATGGCGGTTGCTGAGATTGCGCTGGAGGTCGTCGGCACCCACGTGCCCCGATTGCTCCGCCGGGGCCTGTTTGCTCATAGAAAAGCTCGGTGCAGTGCGTTGGCGAGAAAAATTGCGCGGCATAAGCCCAGAAGCTTCCGAGCCCGCCGCGAGGGTGCGCAAGGATAATGCAGGGGTTTGCCCTGAGAGGCCTGCATGGTTATTTTGCTGCGCAACTAATTGGCCAGGTCTACCACCTTGCTACCCACGCGCTGCGCCAAGGCCTGCAGCGGCGCGACGGCGCCGGTCTCCAGCACAGACAACGGATAGCTGTCGCTTTGGATATCGAAAGAGACAAGGCTCAGGCCCCGCGTGCGCAGATAGTCCCCCACCTCCAGCAAGGCATCGTGGCTCAATGCCTTGCTCGCCGCCAAGGGCTCCAGTGGCACCGCTTGCTGCTGCACGGTCTTGAGTGCCCGCAAGGCCCAGATGGCGTCGCCCATGTCCAGCTTCCAGTCCAGCTCAAAGTTCTGGTCCCTGCGCTGCAGGCCGTCCACCAGAGCCAGCCATGGCGTGACATGCTCGGGGGCGTGAATGCCGCGGTTGGGCAGGTCATCGGCAAAACGGTTGTAGTACTGCTGCGGCTGAGTCAGCGCCTGATGAACTTCGTCCCATAACCCGTCAACATCGTCAGGAGCCAGTGCCTCACCCACGGCGGTGCACAGGGCCTGCCAATCTTCGCTTGTTGCAGCAGGAGGCGCAGGCGCTGCCGATGCAGCTTGCCCTCCCCCCGTAGTGGCCTTGCCACCCATCAACCGCCCTAACCAATCAAACCAACCCATCGCAGCCTCCTTCATGGACTGATAGCGATCAGTATGCACCATGGCCCATTCTTGCCATCAAAGTGCCCATGCTGCGCCCATGTGCAGCGCTGCACAGACCATGTGCACCTTGCGCTCTTGTCTGGGCGAATGCGCACATCTACCATGTGCGGTAACGGTGTGCTGCCTGGCTGCATCCACCGCTGTCACGACCCAAGATGTTCAAGAGACCCAGGAGACAAACATGAACGCACCGCAATCCACCGGCACGCTGGCGCCCACCGTCAAGCTGCTCATCAACGGCCAGATGGTCGAATCCAAAACCACCCAATGGCGTGATGTGGTCAACCCTGCCACGCAGCAGGTGCTGGCGCGCGTGCCCTTTGCCACGCCCGATGAAGTGAATGCCGCCGTGGCCAACGCCAAGGAAGCGTTCAAAACCTGGCGTAAGACGCCGATCGGCACCCGCGCCCGCATCTTTTTGAAACTGCAGCAGCTGATCCGCGAAAACATGAAGGAGCTGGCCGCCATTCTGACGGCCGAACAGGGCAAGACGCTGCCGGACGCCGAGGGCGATGTCTTCCGCGGACTGGAAGTGGTGGAGCATGCCGCCAACATTGGCAACCTGCAGCTGGGCGAGCTGGCCAACAACGTGGCCAATGGGGTCGATACCTACTCGCTGCTGCAGCCGCTGGGCGTGTGCGCAGGTATCACGCCATTCAATTTCCCCGCCATGATTCCGTTGTGGATGTTCCCCATGGCCATTGCCACGGGCAACACCTTCGTGCTCAAGCCTTCGGAGCAGGACCCGATGGTCACCATGCGCCTGTGCGAGCTGGCGCTGGAAGCGGGCGTGCCACCCGGCGTGCTCAACGTCATCCACGGCGGCGAGGACGTGGTCAACGCCATCTGCGACCACCC
>NZ_JBEBNZ010000043.1:0-17770 GCF_040396735.1 Comamonas odontotermitis | reverse complement strand
CCGCTTGATTTCCTGGGCTGCAAAGGGCGACGACAATAGCGGCCGTGTCTTCTGCCCCTGCCCTCCACTACCCCGCCGTCCTTCCCCACGCCGTATCGCGCCTGCGCACCGAGCGCCAGTCGCGCAGTACGCGGCCGTTTCTGGCGCGTGGCGGCCCCAAGGGGGAACGCTGTGAGGGCTGCAGGCTGCGCCCCAGCCATTGCATCTGCGCGTTGCGCCCCACCCAGCCCACCCATGCGGGCGTGTGCCTTCTGATGCATGATGCCGAGCCGCTCAAGCCCAGCAACACCGGGTGGCTGATCGCCGATGTGGTGGCCGAGACCCATGCATTCGGCTGGTCGCGCACAGGAGAGAACCCCGCATTGACCGCGCTGCTGAGCGACCCGCAGTGGCAGCCTTATGTCGTCTTTCCCGAAGAGTTCGTGCAGCCCGCCAGCCGTGTCGTGCGAACGGTGGCCGAACCGTCAGATGCTATGAATTTTGATGAAATGGTGCACACCGGGCGTGCACCAGCGGCAAATTTGGGCAAAAGGCCACTGTTCATCCTGCTCGACGCCACCTGGCCGGAAGCCCGCAAGATGTTCCGCAAAAGCCCCCGGCTTGACGGCTTCCCCGTGCTCAGCCTCCACCCGGACCAGATTTCTCGCTACCAGCTGCGTCGCTCCAAAAGAGACGACCACTTCTGCACTGCTGAGGTGGCTGCGCTGTGTCTGGATCTGGCCGGCGACCTGCGTGCTGCGCAGACGCTCGAGGCCTACCTCGACGTCTACACCCACCACTACCTGCAGGCCAAGCACCAATTGCCACCCGATTGGAGCAGCCAGGCACACCGGCAATTGGCGGCATTGCGTATCGTCAGCGGCAGCAGCGGTGATACCGAGCGCTATCAAAATAATAGTTAATGCGTACTACTGGTGAGCGCTGGCAGCCGGAATTTGCAAAACCAGTCAGTCCAGGGCAAAGCCCTTTTCCGTCAACTGCACCTCACCATTGGGCCCTGTCTGCAGCCAGCCTTGCTCGCGTGCATAGGTCAGCGCCTGCTGCTGGTCCTGCGCGCTGAACTGGTGGCGGTCCAGGTCGTGCTGGAGCGCCTGGGGGTCGAGTCCTTCACCTGCACGCAGGCTTTGTTCGCTTACCAGCAGGTACAGAATGTGCCTGGCGTTCTTGTGGATCTCTTCAGGGGTGGTCATGGTGTGGGCTTTCCTCTCCGGTCAGTGCCGAATGGCGGCAGAAGAACGGCTGCCGTTGCAGGCAGCCGTACATGCATCAGCGGGCCTTGCTCATCCAGTCCGACAGTTCATCGGCGTGTTCCTGCTCCTGCTCCAGAATCTGCTCGATCAGTCGGCGCGTGGTGTGATCCTTGTCGCCGATCAGATCGATCATCTGCGTGTAGGCCTCAATGGCCACACGCTCGGCCACCAGATTGGAGCGAATCATCGCATGCAGATCCAATTCGTCGTTGTAATCGGCGTGGCTGCGGCTGGTGAGGGTATCGGGGTTCAGGTCGGGCTCACCGCCCAGTTGCACGATGCGCGTGCAGATCCGGTCGGCATGCGATTGCTCTTCATTGGCATGCACCAGAAACTCATCCGCCACTGCGGGTGACTCCAGGCCCGTCGCCGTGAAATGGTGGCGCTTGTAGCGCAGCACGCAGACCAACTCGGTCGCCAACGCATCGTTGAGCAGCTTGATGATGTCTTGGCGATAGGGCGAGGCATCGGGAAGCACTGCCCCCTCATTCAGACTTTTCTTGGCTGCGTCGAGTCGGGCCTGGTCCAGGGCGAGTGTGATTTTCTTGGTTTGTGGCATCGTAGGTTCCTCCGTGGGATTGGATTCGCTTGAAAACCAGTGGGTGTTTTCAAGCACGGCACCTATCGAACATAGCCCGCCACCCCATCGCTGTCTGTGAGACAAGACCGACTGTGCGTGCCCTTCCGATTCAGAAACCCGCGCCGGGCTGGGACAGATAGAGTAGCTCATCGGGCGTGCTGGCCCGCCCCAACACCGCATTGCGGTGCGGAAAGCGGCCAAAGCGTGCAATCACCTCCTGGTGGCGCCAGGCATAGTCCAGCGTGCCCTGCAGAAACTGCGCCAGATCGGTGTCAGCAGCACCTGCGGCCTGTGACAACGCCGCAAAGGCCAGCACGCTGCGCCGCTGCATGGCAGGGTCTTCCGCATGCTCCAGCGGCAGGTAGACGAAGATGCGCAGCACCTCGGGCAGATGCAAATCCTCGCCCGACTCGATGGCGCCCAGCGCCAGTTCCAGCGCCCGCCGGTCACCTGCGAATGCCTGGGGCGTGCCACGGTGAATATTGCGAGTGAACTGATCGAGCAACAGGATCAGCGCCAGCCGGCCCCAAGGCTCCGCGGCCCAGTCGTTCAATTGCCCATCCAGCGCCGCCTGTACGGTGGCACCAAAGCGCTGCCGCATCTCGGCATCGAAGGCGTCGGACTTGGTGAACCATTGCTGGCGCTGCTGCAGCGCCTGCGCATTGCTCGGGCGCGCGGTGCCGAGCCAAAACTGCAGTACCTCGCCAGCGCCATTCGGGGCAGGTCTATCGGGATGGGAAAAAGAAGGATTTGGCATGCACAGGTTATACCTTGGCGCCAAGAAATGCTGTCTGGCTCCAGATACAAAACCACTTCGGCCCTCATGCCGGAGGCATGGGGCCGAAGTTCGCAGAGGAGGTTTTGGCGAAAGCCGGACTGTAGCGGTCGCCCGGCCCGCCCTGCTATCGGTCGTCTTCAGGGAGCATGGCGCCGCCCTGCACCGGCTGCCCATCGGCGTCGGTGATGCGCATCACCATCAGCTCTGGCGTGGTGTCCGGGTCGGCCCCGCCATCACCTTCGATACCCCGGGAGGCAGCGTAGTACCCCGTGGAGAAACGGATGACCGGAGTGTCCGCGCCCACCTGTGCAGGCGCACAGCGGAAGTTGAAACCTCGCAGTTGGTTCCTGGTACAGACATAGCCGCTTACACGGTCAATGACCGAATCGTCGGTATAGGGCACGAAGTTGAAAATCCGGCTCTTCATGGCACCGCTGTGCGCCAGCACTACCCACGAACCCACCAGGGAGTCGATGCTGTTCTTGTCGATACCGAAGTAGAAGCGCTCAATCTGTACCGTGGCCTCATTGGGGAACTGGATAGTTCCCGTGGACGACGAGGTGAACTTGATGTTCTCCGCATTGCCAGCGTTGCCCATGTAGCTTGCGACCAGATCGCCGCTGCCGAAATAACGGCCACCCTTGTACTGGTTGAGCGGAATGCCGGGCCTATTGGCAGCAGGGATCGTGGACGGCTCATGCGTACCCAGCACACTGTGGAATGTTGCATTGCCCTTGCTCTCGTAGTCATAGACCGAGATGAACAGGGTGTGACCCTGGCTGTTGGTCGGCTTTTGCAGATCCACCGCCAGACCGCGGCCTGGTTTGCCCGTGATTTCGTTGCTCACGATCCAGGTGCCTGACTCGGGTGCATAGTCTGGCCGGAAGTAGGTGGTCAGCGCGGTCTTGCCTCCAGCGGTCGTGTACGCGGAGCGCGTGATGCGTGCACCGATGAGCCGGTGCTTTTCTCCCGTGCCGAACTGAGCGGTGCCAACCAGCTGATCCACGCTGCGCTGCATGGTCACGGACACGGGCCCGCCTGGCTGCACTGAACTTCCCGAGCAGTTGAAGATGCGTTCGGCGCCGCCATAGTCGCAGGTGGCGAAGAAGGGCGTGCTCAGCGCACCGTCAAAACCATGCATCGTGAGCTTGGTACTGGCGGCATAGGGCCAGGGAGCTGGCGAAAGCGTCCAGTTGTAGTTCAGGCCCACCTGCTCACCCGAGCCGATGTCGGCCCACCAGGTTCTGACAGGCTGGCTGTTCTGGTCCAGCTCCACCATGGCCCAGCGATCCACATATGCAGGGTCGGCAAAGGTGCCCGCAGGCGTGCCTTCGTAGTCGAAGCGCTGCATGGCCTTGGTCGCTTCACCGGGGAACTTGATGGTGCCCGTGGTTCGACTGGTGAAGGTCACCTCTACATTGCCTGCATTGCTTGCTTCCTTCCCGTCAAGGGGGCCGCTGCCGAAGAAACGGCCGCCCTGGTAGGACATCAGTGGTGCCACCACCTTGTTGCCGTCCATGGTTCCGATGGCGATGTGGAATGTTGGCGCGCCAGTGGAGGTGTAGTTGTACACCTGCATCACGAACTTGCCATTCTGGACATCAATGCCCATGCCGCGACCGGGTTTGCCGTTGAGCTCGGCCGTAACCACCCAGTTGCCGCCCTGAGGCTCACCGATGCCAGTATCCGTACCTGAGCCATCAGACGGAGTGGTCTTGTTCACCTGGCGTGTGGCAGTGCCGGTATTGCCTGCCGCATCGGTCTGCGATGCCGTGACCGTCACCGATCCAGCCGGCAGCCCTCCGACCTTGACACCGGAGACCGTCCAGGATCCATTGGTGCAAGGCGCCGACGCCGTTATATTGCCGATGCTCACTGTCACGGCCCCATCCTCTGTCGTGCAGGTGCCGGAAACACTGTAGGACGACTGGTTCGATCCATCGATCGTGGGGGCTGCCGTAATCGAGACGGCCGGCGACGTCACATCCTTCACCGTGGTGCGCGAGCCGCTGATGACAGTGCCATTCACGGTCTGCGATGCGGTGATGGTCACGATACCGTCAGGCAGACTGCTGACGGTGATGCCCGAAACCGCCCAATTGCCGCCATTGCAGGCAGTTGTGGTCGACAGGCTGCCGATGACCACCGTCACTGCCCCATCTGCTGCAGAACACGTGCCCGTGACGCCGCCATAGGACGACTGGTTGCTCGCATTGATGGGTGGCGCAGCGGTCACCGCCACGGCAGATGCCGAGGAGTTCTTGGTGGTCGTGAGAGCGCCGGTGCCGGTGTTGCCCGCCGCGTCGGTCTGCGACGCCGTGACCGTGACAGGGCCTGCTGGCAGTCCCCCCACATCCACGCCGGAAGCAGACCAGGTACCATTGCTGCACACAGGCGATGGAACCACAGCGACGCTGCCAATGCTCACTGACACCGACGATCCGCTTTCCGAGCAGGTACCGGAGACTCCATAAGAGGTCTGATTGGCAGCCGTGATGGCAGGCGCCGAGGTCACAGCCACCGTGGGCGGCTTCGCATCCTTGGTCGTGGAGCGCGAGCCCGAGCCCGTCAGGTTGTTGACGGTCTGCGAAGCAGTCACTGTGACAGGGCCATCGCCTACGGCGCTGACATTGACACCCGACACCGACCATGTACCGCCGCTGCAGGTGGCCTGCGCAGCAACACTGCCAATGGTTACCACGACAGGCTGGCCGTTGGCCGAGCAGGTACCCGAGACACCGTAGGACGCCTGATTGGCTGCATTGATCACCGCGGCGTTGCTGACCGTGACCACGGGAGTCTCGCCGGGATTCGAGACGGTGCTCTTGTTCGTTGTCGTCGAACCTTGCCCGGTCTGGTTGTTCACGGTCTGCGATGCAGTGACCGTGATAGTGCCATCGGGCAGGCCGCTGACGTTGACGCCGGACACCGACCAGCTACCGCCGGTACAGGTCGCCGACGCAGGGATGCCGCCAATGCTGACTGTCACCGGCTGCCCTTCCGCAGAACAGGAACCCGACACGCCGTAGGAAGTCTGGTTGCTCACCGTGATGGCGGGCGCAGTGACCGACACCGTGGGCGCACCGGGATTGGATGGGGGATTCTTGACCGTGCTCTTGCTGGCAGAGCTGTTGGGTCCAGACGGCGTCTGAGAAGCAGTCACCGTGATGGCGCCCGCAGGCAGGGCCGAGACGTTAAGCGTGCCGCCATAGCTGCCATTGCTCTGGCAAGCCAGCGTCTGGCTGGCGCCCGCAGGAAGCGTCGTGATGGCAAGATCGTTGCTGCCAGGGCTGCAGGTACCGCTGACGGGAAGCAGGTTGTTGGCTGCAACCGGGTTCTGCAGATCGTCCAGCGTCACGGTGGACTGGCAATCCAGCATCGAAGCCTCGGAGTGACCAATCACCACGTCTGCCGTGATCAGCCCTAGTACATTGATGCTGACGTGGACCGCGTCGACGGAAATGCTGGTCGGAGTGACGGTCTGCCGATTGACCGTGATGGTGGCAATGCCAAGAACGCCCACACTCGCATCCACATTCACCCCGACATCCAGACCCAGGCCAGCCAATTGACCGGAGCCATTCAAGATGTCCGTGCGCCCCGATGCAACTGGCTTGCCCTTGTCACAAGTCATCGTTGCCGTGGATGTGATGGTCCCAGCACCAAGATTTAACAACGGTATGTTGAGGATGTTGAGCAGGGAAAGATCCAGTCCATCGACCTGAGAAGTCGAGGTGACGCTGTTGCGGGTCAAGGTGCTCTTTGTCAACGAGTTGATGACCCCCGTATCAACCTTCAGAATTCCCGCCGCACTAACGCCGACATTCGCAACGTTGGCGGGTTTGTTGAAGTCCGGCGGCGCGCTACCCGGCCCTGTATTGGCAAACTTGGTGTCCAGACCCACCAGTGGACGGCCTGGGAGCAGCGCCAGCACACTTGCAGAGGCTTCCAGTCCATAGGCTTGACCGGTGCCAGAGGAAGCTGCAAACGCCATCGCCCCCCAGCCGTACGCAGTTGCCATGATGAGCCAACGGATCACCGAACGCGCGATCCCTTTCATTCCTGCGGTAGTCATATCGCCTCCTCTTGGACCAAGGCTCCAAGAATGGGCTGATAGATACCAACCAGTTTGATGCACGGCTGACTCGATCAACCCATCCACCCGAGACACTTCCAACCAGCTAATCACAAAATATTTGCAAGTAGCACACGAAGCCTCACGATCGCTACCCTACACCTGGGGAATCGAGTACATAAATTTATTTAATAAATCAAAACACAAAAATAAAAAGATTAATCATTAACAAGAAGAATACAAATTTCGATGGCATCTATCGAAAAACTAATTTCAATATTTTTCTTTACACAGTGAAACATCCAGATTTCCTTGAAAGCACAGCGATTCACGCCCAAAAATCACATGCAATTAAATTTATTAATTCAATGTATTTTTTAAATCATGCAATATTTGGACACGCATGATTGTTGACAGTGGCAACCCATTCAAGGTTTCGCTGATGCCTGCGCGAGCCTTGCTCGATAGGTTCACTCGCCGATGCAGCCAAGGCCTCTTGCGGCATCACCGCACTGGCTCCATGCTTCCTGGTTTTGAAATGCAAACAAGCCGACCACCTCTGCGTGCGGTCGGCTTGTAGAAATCATCCTGATGCTGTCCGTGGCTGCCTTGCCCGCTTCAGCCCATTGGCGATCCACCTGAAACAGACGCCACAATGGACCAGCGGTACACTGCCAAGCCGATTTCAGACGGTGGCAGCTCGTCTCTGCGCCACCTGGCGCGTTGCTACCGGGTGCGCAGAAGGTGCACGGCGCCCTGTACGGTCCCGCAGGCGCAGAGCCCAGCGCTCTACGGTGTAGAACGATAGCGCTGCAAATGCGGCAGACAGCGGCAATCCCAGCGCCACCACCCAGGCCCAATCCATATGCGCGCGCAACAACCGCACCACAGGGTAATGCCACAGATAGATGCCATACGACATCTTGCCCAGCCACACCAGCAAAGGCAGGCTCAGCATGTCATACAGTGCGCCCCTGTGCTTGCTCACCGCAATGACGATTGCCACTGCCGTCAGTTCGGCCAACGCGAAGCCCCATAGCAGTGCGCCTGCATCATCCCAGGCATAGCCGATGATGATGAAAGGGAACACCGGCAGCAGCCACAGCAAGTACTTCTGGCGTGCGTGCAGCGCATCCATCCATTCGGGGCGGTGCACCGTGACCACAGCCAACAGACTGCCCAGCAGCATGCCCGTGGCACGGGTATCGAAGCGGAAGAAGATTTCGTAGAACTGCTGCCCCCTCGCCACCCAGTAGGCGCGCCAGACAAACATCAGCACCACAAGCAGCAACACGGGGCGCCACAATTGCTTACGCGCAGTATGCGCCAGCAACAATGCCAGCAAGGGCGGCCACACCAGATAGAAATGCTCTTCCACCGAGAGCGACCACATATGCAGCAGAGTATCGGGGCTATCGAAAAAGGCGATACCGTAGTCCGCCAGATAAAGCGCCGATACCACCACATCCTGATTGATGTCTGTCAGATCAGGCCAGATCAGCGGCGCAAAGACCCAATATGCCGCAAGGAACAACAGCAGTGCAGGTGCCAGACGCAAAAACCGCCGCTTGTAAAAGCGCCAGTAATCCAACCGACCATCTTGTTGGAATTCCTTGAGCAATAGCGACGTGATCAAAAAGCCGCTGAGCACAAAAAACAGATCCACGCCAAAGAATGCGCCATCAAACATGGGCACATGGGCATGGGACAGAAACACCAACACAATCGCCACCGCGCGCAAACCATCCAGCGCAGGGTTGTATTTCAATCGCAAAACAGACAAAACAGACACACTCCCTACTTCGTCGGCATGCCAGGAAAGCCATGCCGCACGCCCAGACCCAAATGACCTATGACTGCCGCTGCGAAGCCTGCAGAAGAATTTGTCTGGGGTTTACAAACCTAAGTTGCTTAACGCGCAACGGCGCCGAAAAGCTGACTGATGCGTGAACCGGCCAGTAGGGCCATCACGATGGCCGACAACTGCAGGGCGCAGATGCGGCCGTTGCCCCGGAATACCGATACATGGGGGCCAGATCAATAAGAACCGAGCCTAAAGCAATAGTTCCGGCAAGGCTGCGCTATTTTGTTACGGTGGAAGAGTCCATGCAGGCACTCGCCTATTACCCGGCTGGCACACCGCCTTCACGTCCTTGCATGGGTACCGTGCTGCTACCCGTGCGACAGCGATTCGGTGCTTTCCCCCATGCGGCTCACCGCCGCTTTGCGTAGGCTCTGCACAGCTTCCTCTCAACGAGCCATGACTGCCTCAATCCAAGCCTTAACCCACGCTTCAACGCCCCAGATTCGCCTGTATCAGAACTGGCTCGCCCAGCAGCACGGTCTGCGCTTCAACAGCTATGAAGACCTGCACCAGTGGTCCGTGTCTCATCTGGCTGATTTCTGGCGCAGCATCTGGGATTACTACCGGTTGCAATCGCCAGTGCCCCTCGCCCAGGATTTGCAGGTATTGAGCAGCGACCCAATGCCCGGCACCCAATGGTTCAGCGGCGTGCAGGTCAGCCTGCCGCGCCAGTTGCTGCGGCATGTCCAGGCGGCCGATGCTGCAGGCCTGCCAGCCATCGTGAGCGACAACGAGCGTGGCGAAGTGCGTGAAATGTCTTGGCCCGAATTGCAGCGCCAGGTAGCTTCGGTGGCCATCGCGCTGCGCAAGCTGGGGGTGCAGCGTGGTGACCGTGTGGCCGCCTATATGCCCAACATTGCCGAAACCGTGGTCGCCATGCTGGCGTGCACCAGCATTGGCGCGGTATGGAGCCTGTGCGCACCCGACATGGGTGTTGCTGCGGTAGTCGATCGCTTCAAGCAGATCGAGCCCAAGGTGCTCATTGCCGTGGACGGTGTGTATTACGGCGGCAAGCCACTCGATCGCAGCGCCACCGTGCAATCGCTGCTGGCCGAGCTGCCATCGGTGCAGCAGCGCATCGTCATCTCCACGCCCTATGCAACTGCACCTGTGCCTAACAGCTACGACTGGCAATGGGCCACTGCGCAAGATGCGCAGGCCATCGCCACGTTCGAGCCCGAATGGCTGCCTTTTGACCATCCCATCTGGATCGTCTATTCCAGCGGCACCACAGGGCTGCCCAAGCCCATTGTCCACGGCACCGGAGGCATTCTGCTGGCGCTGCATGTAGCGGGGTTGCACAACGACCTGGGCGCCAGCTATGGCGATAACAACCGCAACGAACGCTTTCACTGGTACAGCTCCACGGGATGGGTGATGTGGAACATCCAGGCGAGCGGACTGCTGTTTGGCACCACCATCACCATTTTTGATGGTCACCCGGCCGGCAGCAGCAGCCAGCCCGACTGGGGCGTGTTGTGGCGTTTTGCCGCCAAACACCACACGACCATCTTCGGCGCAGGCGCCGCCTACTACAGCAACTGCATGAAAGCAGGACTGGATATTGCGGCCATTCCTGGCCTGCAACAGGTTCGCACTCTGGGCAGTACCGGCTCGCCTTTAGCGCCTGAGGTACAGCGCTGGGGCAGCGCACAGCTGCAGGCGGCCGGAGCTGGCGAAGTGTTCTGGTGCAACATCTCTGGAGGCACCGATTTTTGCGGCGCCTTCATCGGCGGCAACCGCGAGCTGCCGCAGGCGCCAGGCCGCATGCAATGCCGCTGGCTCGGCCATGCCGTTGAAGCCTGGAACGAACAGGGCCAACCGGTGCTGGACGAGGTGGGTGAGCTGGTC
Source organism: Comamonas odontotermitis (assembly GCF_040396735.1). Lineage (GTDB taxonomy): Bacteria > Pseudomonadota > Gammaproteobacteria > Burkholderiales > Burkholderiaceae_C > Comamonas > Comamonas odontotermitis_C. Next base: position 7,372 of record NZ_JBEBNZ010000043.1, on the reverse strand, counting down.
TGCGTCCAGCCCATTCCTTCGATGCCACTGTACTTCTGGAACGACCCCGGCAAGCGGCGCTATCTGGACAGCTATTTCGACCACTGGCCCGGCATCTGGCGCCACGGAGACTGGATACAGGTGGACAGCGATGGCAGCTGCATCATCTATGGCCGCAGCGATGCCACCATCAACCGCCAGGGCCTGCGCATGGGCACCAGCGAAATCTACAACGCAGTCGAAGCGCTACCGCAAGTGCAGGACTCGATGGTGGTAGATCTGGAATACCTGGGCAAGGACAGCTATATGCCACTGTTTGTCGTGCTGCGCGAAGGCATCGTGCTGGATGACACCGTCAAGGCCAGCATCAGCCAGGCCATTCGCACAGCCCTCTCGCCCCGTTTTGTGCCCGATGCCATCTTGCAAGTGGCAGAAATCCCGCGCACCTTGACCGGCAAAAAACTGGAACTGCCCATCAAGAAATTGATGCTGGGCCAACCAGCAGGCAAAGTGCTGAACCCGGAGACCATGGCCAATCCCGGGTGCCTGGCGTGGTACGAAGCATTTGCACAACGCCACCTTGCCACCCTGGCAAACGCATAACACCTGCTGCAAATCAGGGCATTACTGAGGCGCGGATTTCGCTGACACACGCCACGCGCATGTATCGGCGACAATCCCGCTCCTATGTCTGAAACTTCCGGATCACCCTCTTCTGCCATCTCGCTTCGCCTGGTCTTCATTCTGGGTCTGCTCTCAGCCATCGGGCCCTTTGCCATCGATATGTATTTGCCCGCGCTGCCACAGATTGGCGCGAGCCTGAATGCCCCCGTTGGCGCCGTGCAGGCCAGCCTCACGGCCTTCTTTCTGGCACTGGGCGTAGGCCAGCCGCTGTTTGGCACCCTGGCCGATATGTGGGGGCGCAAGAGGCCGCTGTACCTGGGCCTGTCGATCTTCGTTCTGGCAAGCGTAGGTTGTGCGCTGGCACAGGACATCCACACCCTGGTGGTGCTGCGGTTCGTGCAGGGCATGGGCGCCGCAGCGGGCATGGCGATTCCGCGTGCCGTGGTGCGCGACCTGCACACGGGGCATGAAGCCGCACGCATGATGTCGCTTCTGATGCTGGTGTTCAGCGTGTCCCCCATCCTCGCTCCGCTGGCGGGCAGCGGTGTCATCGCCGTGGGTGGCTGGCGCATGGTGTTCTGGGTCGTGGGGATAGCGGCCATTCTGGGCCTGGCTGCCATGGTGCGGGGCCTTCCCGAGACGCGCCCCGCCGATGCCCGACTGGACAGCAGCCTCGGCGGTGTACTGAAGGCCTACGGATTCTTGCTGCGCGACTGGCATTACCTGGGCCTGGTATTCATCGGTTCCTGCGCAATGGCGGGCTTTTTTGTCTATCTGGCAGGCTCTCCCTTTGTGCTGATCAACCACTACGGGCTCTCCACCACGCAGTACAGCATGGCATTTGCGCTCAATGCGATTGCCTTCATTGGGGCTGCGCAGTTCACCGGAGCGTTGGGTAAACGGTTCGGGCTGGTGCCCGTGGTCAAGGTGGCGGCCAGCGCGTGCGGCGTAGTGATGACCAGCCTGCTGGCCTACTACCTGCTGGGTGGCGATCAGCTGGTGGTGCTGATCGTGCTGTACTTCATCTCCAGTGCCTTGATGGGCCTGGTGATTCCAACCACATCGGTACTGGCGCTGGAAGAGCATGGCGAGATCGCAGGCACCGCATCAGCCCTGCTGGGCACCTTGCAGATGCTGACGGGCGCTGTTGCGATGCAGGTCGTCGGTGTGTTCTCCAATGGCAAGCCACTGCCCATGGTGGTAGGCATGGCCACCGGCGCACTGTGCGGCGTGCTGCTCACATGGATCACCCTGGGTGGCCAGAAGAGTGCAGCGCGTTACGCCGACAGCCTGCAATAAGCCTCAAAGGAAAAACGGGCGCCAGCGCCCGTTTTTTATTGGCTTGAGCTCCTGCAAGACAGGAGCGGCCACCTCAATCCAGGTGCGTGAGCAGATGGTGCCAGAAGCGGGCACGCATCTCCAGCGTCGACACCAGGATGTACTCGGTCACGGTGTGCGCACCATCGCCATCGGCGCCCAGCCCATCCAGCGATGGCACGCCCATGGCCGAGGTGAAATTGGCATCGCTGCCGCCACCCGTGGGCGGCGCTTCTTCCAGTGCAAAGCCTGCCTCCTTGGCTGACTGTTGCACGCGCGCCAGCAGTGCTTCGGCCTTGGCATCCTTCACCATCGGCGGACGGTTCACTTCCACATCGATATCCAGCGACACCCCTTCACCGACCGGGCGCAGCGCACGCATCTTGCCAACCAGCTCGTCAGCGGCCTGCAGATCGGGCAATCGGAAATCGACAATGCACTTGCAGTAGGCAGGCACGGTGTTGGTGGCCGTGCCGCCTTCCACCTTGCCCACGCTCACGGTGACGCCGCGCTGGTAATCGGTCATGGCCTCCAATGCCAGAATCTGGTGCGCCATTTCACGGATGGCGCTTCGGCCCTTTTCATGCGCGACCCCGGCGTGCGATGCCAGGCCCTTCACGCCCAGACGCAGCATGCCGGTGCCCTTGCGTGCGGTTACACAGCGGCCGCCGTTGGCGCGGGCAGGTTCTGCCACCAGGCAATATTTGGCATTGCTGGCAAAGGCCTCGATGTGCTTGCGCGATGCGTGGCTGCCGGTTTCCTCATCGGGCACGATCAGCAGATCGACCGGCAGCGGCGTGCTGCCGGACGTAGCGGCAGCACTCAGTGCCGTCAGCGCCAGGTAGATGCCAGCCTTCATGTCATAACCGCCTGGCCCATACAGCCGGTCGCCTTCGATGCGGATCGGGTTATCTGCCAGCATACCGATAGGATGCACGGTATCCGAGTGGCCCAGAATCAGCAGTCCCTGGCGCGTATCACCTTCTGCGCGATTGGTGATGTGCAGCAAAGGCAGCGCCGGCCCGGTGCCATGCTTGCCCTGCGCATAGGTCTCAGTCACCGTGGCACGCAGACCGGCAGCAGCGGCTTGTGCCCGCATCATCTCCACCATGCGGGCCAGTGCAGCCGGGTCGCTCGATGGAGACTCGCAGCGCATCCAGTCCGAGATGCCATCGACCAATTGTTGGGTAGTTGCTTGCATAGAGGGTGTCCTTGGTGTTGTGGTGTGTTATCAGGCGGCGGTGCGACCCGCCCATTGCGCGAGCCAAGTGGAATCAGGCATGCAGCCCTCGAACCACCAGTGTGCGCAAACATGGCTCATGGCCTCTCCGTCGTGGCCGATGCCGGCGACCTCGTGCAGTTGCCACGCCAGTGGCATGCCCAGTTGCGCGGCCGCCGCCTGCCCTGCCGCAAAGTAATGGCGGGCGCGTGCAAAACGGTGTGGCCCCTGGCGCAGTGCCGCAGGCTCGGAAGGCAGGTTGGGGTCGAGGGTGTCGGTATCCTGGTCGCCCGCCAGAATGACGAGCGGTGTAGCCAGCAGGCGCTCCAGCGCGTCTGCTGGCAGCCCAATGCCGGACAGTCCTTCCGGGAAAGTGAGCGTCGCATTCGGCAAGGTGTACCAGCCGGGATTGCCCGCCACCACGCCAGCAAATCCATCAGCCCCCAGAGTGCTGACGAGGCGATGCACAAACTGGCCGCCCGCCGAGTGGCCAAACAGGTAGAGCGGCTGGCTGCCCAGGATGCCCGTATCGCGCAACTGCTGCGCCAGTACGGCTACCGCCTGGTACGACCAGTAGGCGCGGTCGCGTAGCTCGGCATCCTCGGTCCAGACACTGCCGTTGTTGTAGCTCTCCACGCCCGGCCAGTGTTCGTTGCCAAAGGTTGGCGCGATGATCTGCAGGCCATGACGATCGGCTGCAGGCATCCAGAAGTCGCGGTAGTCGTCGCCATTGCGCAGCACGCCATGCTGCACCAGTACCACCGGGGCATCTGCTGCCACACCCTGCGGGCGATAGCAGTTCAAGGCGACAGGCAGGTGCAAGGCACCGCTGCCTGCCCTCCATGGCATTGAAAACCGGCCATATTGCTGGCTGAAATGTTGCAGGCTGTCCGTCATCACTGGTTCTCGATTGTTTTCAGGCCTGGTCTTGCAGATGGCAGGCCGTGACGTGGCCGGGCGCGGTCTCACGCAGCACCGGCACTTCGGTCTTGCAGCGCTCCATCGCATGCGGGCAGCGTGGGTGGAAGGTGCATCCCGAAGGCGGATTCAGTGGCGAAGGGATCTCGCCCTGGATCGGCACGAAGGCACGCTTGCGCCGTGCCACATCGGGCACCTCGGCCAGCAAGGCCTGGGTGTAGGGGTGCTGGGCCTTGCCGAATATCTCGGCAGTGGGCGCCATCTCCACAATCTTGCCCAGGTACATGATGGCCACACGGTCGGAGATATGGCGTACCACACCCAGATCGTGGCTGATGAACATGTAGGTCAGGCCTCGCTGTGCACGCAGGTCCATGAACAGGTTGATCACCTGCGCCTGGATGGACACATCCAGTGCCGCCACCGGCTCGTCACAAACCAGAAAATCGGGCGTCACCATCAGCGCGCGGGCAATGCCGATGCGCTGGCGCTGGCCGCCGGATATCTGGTGCGGCAGTCGGTTGCGGTACTCCGTCGCAAGACCCACTTCAGCAAGTGCCGCATCAACGCGGCCCGGCACATCGCCGCTGGGCGCCAGCTTGTGCACATGCAGCGCCTCGCCCAGGATCTGGTGCAGTTTCTGGCGCGGGTTCAGCGATGCTTGCGGATCCTGAAACACCATCTGCACGCCCAGGGTATAGGCGAGCCGGTCCTTGCCGGCCAGCCCGCTCACATCCTGGCCCTGGTAGAGCAGCTGCCCTTCAGTTGCGGGGTGCAGGCCCGCCACCACGCGGCCCAGGGTCGATTTGCCACAGCCCGATTCGCCGACCAGACCCAGCACCTCGCCCTTGGCAATCTGCAGGTTGACGCCGTTGACGGCGTGCACCGTGCGGGTCTGCGCTGGCTGCCGGGCCACCGCACCGACGATCTTCTGCAGCAGATCGGGCGTGCTGACAAAGCGCTTGTGCACATCGCGCAATTCAATCACAGGGGTATTCATCGCGGTCATGCGGCGTGCGCCTCCAGCGGAACAAAGCAGCGGAATTCGCGGCCGGGAATGGTGGTGACGGCGGGCTGCTCCGCCACACACTGCGGCGTGGCCCGGGTGCAGCGCGGCGCGAAGGCGCAGCCAGGCACACGGCCCGACAGGCTGGGCGCCATGCCATTGATCTGCGACAGGCGCGCACCGGGCGTGGCCTGCGCCGGCAGAGAATTGAGCAGGCCTTGTGTGTAAGGGTGGCGCGGCGCGTCCAGCACTTCGGCCACGGCACCGGTCTCGACGATGCGGCCTGCATACATCACGGCCACACGGTCAGCCAGCTCGGCAATCACGCCCAGATCGTGGGTGATCCAGATCAGTGCTGTTCCATGCTCCTGGCAGATTTTCTGCATGCGGTAGAGAATCTGGCCCTGGATGGTGACATCCAGCGCCGTGGTCGGCTCGTCGCAGATGATCAGGTCGGGCTTGTTGAGCATGGCAATGGCAATCGCCACACGCTGGCGCATGCCGCCCGAAAATTCATGCGGATAGCTGCGCAGACGCTTCTCCGGTGCAGGAATGCCGACCATGGACAGGGCCTCCACGCAGCGCCGGACGGCCTCAGCCTTGGGCAGCTTCTGGTGCGCATCAATCGCCTCGAGCATCTGCTCCTCGATGCGCAGCACCGGGTTCAGGGTCATCAGCGGGTCCTGAAAGATCATCGCGACGCGGTCGCCACGCAGTTTGCGCATGGCTTCTGGCGGGAGTGCACGCAGATCCTGGCCCTTGAACAGTACCTGGCCTTGCGTCACCTCACCGGGTGCGTCGATCATGCCAAAGATCGAAAAGCCAGTCACCGATTTACCGGAGCCAGACTCTCCAACGAGGCCGAGAATTTCACCAGGTTGCAGGCTGATGTGGATATCACTGACCGCAGGCCAGGCTCCCTCTTCGGTGTGGAACACCGTCTGCAGATTCTTTACTTCAAGCAAAGGGGTAGTCATTACTTCCTCGGATCCAGAGCTTCACGCAGTCGGTCGCCAATCAGATTGATCGACAGGATGAGGGCCAGCAGCGCCAGGCCGGGGAACATGCTGATCCAGTAGTCGCCAGACATCAGGTACTGAAAGCCGTTGGCAATCAAAAGACCGAGCGATGGCTCGGTAATAGGCACGCCAACGCCCAGGAAGGACAGGGTGGCCTCCAGCACGATGGCGTTGGCGATCTGGATGGTGGCAAACACCATGACCGGGCCCATGCAGTTGGGCAGCAGATGGCGCGTCATGATGCGCCAGGCCGGAAAGCCCAGGTTCTTGGCAGCCTCGATGTACTCCTTCTTGCGCTCCTGCAGCGCACGGCCGCGCATGATGCGCGCGTAATGCGCCCACTGCACCAACACGATGGCGATCACCACCTTGTCCACGCCGCGCCCCATGATCGCCAGCAGCACCAATGCCACCAGGATCGTTGGAAAACCCAGGATGAAGTCGACGATGCGCATCAGCAGGGTATCGACCCAGCCACCCATGTAGGCGGCAATCAGACCCACAAGACTGCCAATGATGGTGGCGAGCACCACCGCGCTCAGACCCACCATCAGGCTAATGCGCAGGCCGTGCAGGATGGCCGAGAGCATGTCGCGGCCCTGGTCGTCGGTGCCCAGCCAGTAGGTCATGCCCGATGCTGCCTCCGACATGGGCTTGAGGCGACCATCCATCAGATCGAGTGCACCCAGATCGTATGGATTCTGGGGCGACAGAAAAGGTGCCAGCAGCACGACGGCAAGCAGCACCACCAGTGCAATCACCGCGCCCTTCACCGTCGGTTTGCTGTGCAGCTTTTTCAGGATTGCAGGGCGTTGTGGCGTTTCCTGCAGAGGCTGTGCGCGCTGGGCGCTGTCAATTTTCATCATGTTCTTATGGGGCTGCATCATTGCGCCTCCTGCAGCTGTACCCGTGGATCCAGCACCGCATACAGCAGGTCCACCACCAGGTTGATCATCACGAAGATGAAGGTCACCAGCATCACATAGGCCACCACCACCGGGCGGTCGAGCTTGTAGATGCTGTCGATCAGCAGCTTGCCCATGCCGGGCCAGGCAAACACGGTTTCGGTGATGGTCGAATACGCGATCAACGTGCCGAATTCCATGCCGATCACGGTCACGACCGGGATCAAAATGTTGCGCAGAATGTGGCGCGTCAGGATGCGGCGCTCGCTGATGCCCTTGGCACGCGCAAACTTTACGTATTCCTGCGTCTTGGCCTCCATCACGCCGGTTGCCGTCAGGCGCAGCACCAGGGCGATATTTCCCAGTGCCAGATTGATGGCAGGCA
>NZ_JBEBNZ010000042.1:0-18537 GCF_040396735.1 Comamonas odontotermitis | reverse complement strand
TGGGACACACAAAGTTCCAGAACCAATTGCCATATGCAAATGCCGGTTGGCTATTTGCGCAACACCGCTCGGGCCAGCTGGTTGACTTGGTACAAGCCCTAGGGAGCCTCTGCAAACTCCCTGCCGTGGTCTGAACGCGGCCTCGGGCGATCCGCTGCGTTGTCTTTTTCGTCAATAGCTACGGCTATTGCCTTCAAAAGACGCCTTGCGGCTCATCCCGATCCACGTCCATCCCATCTGGCGAGGGTTTTGCAGAGGCTCCCTGGCGGGCAAAACGGGTAAACCCCATGGACGGCATCTGAATATGCAAATAAATTTGCATTGACGCTTTGCATGCAAATTTCTGTTGCTTTGGGCGGTAATCCGGAAGAGTACCAGCCTTGCCTCGTGGGCGTGGCAGTGCGGTCCGGTTGCCGCGAGGACCGTTTTTGCGAAAGGTGAAGCGCCTGATCTTCAACATGCCTGAGAAAGGGTTGCGATGAAATTCAAGTTCAAGAAACTGTTGGCCATGGGTCTGATGTCGTTGGCCGCTGCGGGTGCCTCGCAGGCAGCGCAGCTGGTGGTGGCCACCGACACGGCTTTTGTGCCTTTTGAATTCAAGCAGGGCGACAAGTACGTCGGCTTCGACATCGATCTGTGGGATGCGATTGCCAAGGAGCTCAAGCTCGACTACCGCCTGCAGCCGATGGATTTCAACGGCATCCTGCCTGCGCTGCAGACCAAGAATGTGGATGTGGCACTGGCTGGCATCACCATCAAGGATGAGCGCAAGAAGGTCATCGACTTCTCGGATGGTTATTACGACAGCGGCTTCATGATCATGGTGCCCGCCAATAGCAAGATCACCGGCGGTGAAGACCTGGACGGCAAGCAGATGGCGATGAAGACGGGAACCTCGGCCGTCGACTACGCCAAGGAGAATTTCAAGAAGACCGAGCTGCGCCTGTTTCCCAACATCGACAACGCCTACATGGAGCTGATGACCGGCCGTGTGGATGCTGCCATGCACGACACACCCAATGTCCTCTATTACGCCAACACCACCGGCAAGGGCAAGGTCAAGGTAGTGGGCAAGCAGATGATGGCGCAGGAATACGGCATCGGCTTCCCCAAGGGCAGCGAGCTGGTGCCCAAGGTCAACGGCGCACTGGCCAAGATCAAGGCCGACGGCCGCTACACCACCATCTACAAGAAGTGGTTTGGTGTGGAGCCGCCCAAGAAGTAATTGTCCCTGAGGCGCCACGCGCCTTCCCCCTCTCGGGCGCCTCGCGCCGGGGAGGGCGGCACCGTTGCTGCGAGAAGCGGCAGGGGCTTGTGCGTTCATTGAAGAAAGAAGCTCATGGATTTCGACTGGTCAGTGATCTGGAGCGCCATGCCCGAGCTGATGAAGGGCACGCGGCTTACGCTTTACATTGCCATCCTGGGACTGCTGGGCGGCCTGGTGCTGGGGCTGCTGGCCGGCCTGATGCGCGCCTACGGCAACAAACTGCTGAGTGGCATTGCGCTGGTATATATCGAGGCCATCCGTGGCACGCCCATCGTCGTGCAGGTGATGTTCCTGTACTTTGTGCTGCCGCTGCTGGCGGGCCTGCGCATCGATCCGATCACGGCATCGGTGCTGGCCATCATGGTCAACTCCGGCGCCTATATTGCCGAGATCGTGCGCGGCGCCTTTCTGTCGGTGCCCAAGGGCCTGAGCGAAGCGGGCCAGGCCATGGGCATGCCGATGTGGCGCGTGCTGCTCTTTGTGGTGGGGCCGGTGGCTTTTCGCCGCGCCGTTCCGGCGCTGGGCAACCAGTTCATCGTCAGTTTGAAGGACACCTCGCTCTTCATCGTGATTGGCGTGGGTGAGTTGACGCGCCAGGGACAGGAGATCATCGCCACCAACTTTCGGGCAGTGGAGATATGGACCGCCGTGGCGCTGATTTATCTGGCACTGGTGGGCGTGCTGACCTTTGGCCTGCGCCAGTTGGAGAAAAGGATGCGCATCCTATGAGCATGGTTGAATTCAAGAAAGTCAGCAAACGGTTTGGCAAGACCGTGGTGCTCGATGGTGTGGATCTGAAGATCGAAAAAGGCGAGGTCGTGGTGCTGATCGGGCCATCGGGCTCGGGCAAGTCCACCTTGCTGCGCTGCATCAATGCGCTGGAAAGGATCGACGGCGGCGATCTGCTGGTGGATGGCCTGAGCGTGAATGGCGGCGAGCGCACGGTGCGCGAGATCCGCCGCGAAGCAGGCATGGTGTTCCAGCAGTTCAACCTGTTTCCGCAGATGACGGCGCAGCAGAACGTGGCCTTCGGCCCGCGCCAGGTGCGCGGCACGGGCAAGGCACAAGCCATGCAGGAGGCCGAGCAGCTGCTGGCCCAGGTGGGCCTTGCCGAGCGCAAGGGCCACTACCCGTCGGAACTGTCGGGCGGGCAGCAGCAACGCGTGGCCATTGCGCGTGCGCTGGCCGTCAAACCCAAGCTGATGCTGTTTGACGAGCCCACCTCGGCTCTTGATCCCGAATTGCGCCAGGAGGTGCTCAAAGTGATGCAGAACCTGGCCGAGAGCGGCATGACCATGATCGTCGTGACGCACGAGATAGCCTTTGCCCGCAAGGTGGGCACGCGCCTCATTTTCATGGAGCACGGCCACATCTCGGTCGATGGCAATCCGGTGGAGATGATCGACAATCCCAGCAATCCGCGCCTGCGCGATTTTCTGCAGCACGTTGAGTAGTTTTATGTTGAAGTATCTGGAAGTGGAAGGTTCGTCCTACGAGCTGGGCCAGGCATTGGGCCGCTTTGGCAAGCAGGCGGTGCACGATTTGCTCCTGCCGAGTGCTGCATGGGTCAGCTTGATGGCGTGGCGCGGCAGCGCAGAGGTTGCGGCCATGCAGCAGCTCACGCAGGAGCGGTTTCCCGCGATCTGGCAGGAAATCGAAGGCCTGGCCGCTGGCCTGGAGCTGCCGCTGGCCGATGTGTTCATCTGGAACTGCCGGGGCGATCTGTGGGCCATGGCGCCCGACGGCTGCACCACGGTGCTGCTGCCCGGCGAGGCGGGCGCAACCGCCCGGCTGGCGCACAACGAAGATGGCCTGCCGTTCTTCAAGAACCACTGTGCGATCGTGCGTGCCAGTGTGCGCGGCCACAGCGATGTGGTGTCGTTCGCCTACCCGGGCTCGATTCCGGGCCATACGTTTGCCGTGAATGCCCGGGGCCTGGGCATCACCGTCAACAATGTGCGCACGCGGCTCGTCAGCGCTGGCGTGCCCCGCATGGTGCTGGGCCGCGCGGCGCTCAACCTGGACAGCGCCGTGGCGGTGCAGCACATGCTTGAAGAAGTGCCGCGCGCGGGAGGCTTTCACTTTTCGGTGGCCCAGGCGGGCGTTGCTTCCATTGCCAGTGTGGAGTTCACGGCGCACCGGGTGTCGATGGAGTCGATCACTGCGCCAGCACTGCATGCCAACCATCTGGTGCACACGGCCATGCGTCACCATCCGCAACTGGTGACCAATTCATCGGGTTTCCGGCAGGAGCGCGGCGAGCAGCTGTTGCGGGAGGGTGTGCGGGATGCGTTGTCGATCCTGGCAGACCAGCACAACAACGCCTTTCCGATTCTGCGCAATGCGACCGATGACAGCGACGACGAAAACACCATGGCAACAGCCTTCATGGAAGTGGGGTCCGATGCCATCTGCTGGGATGTGCTGGAGGATGGCGGGCGCGTGCCAGTGATGCGCTTTGTGAACGCCCAGGCGGTATGAATCCGCCAGCCTCTCCAGAGGTACCTGCCACCGCGGCACCTGCCAGCCTGCAGGCGCTGGCACAGCTGGTCGATCGCCTGGCGCAGGGCACGGGCGATGTGCAACTGGGCCGCAAGGCCATGACGGCGCTGGCACAGGCATTGGCTGCGCCAGCGGATTTTGCGCTGCTCAGCATTACGCAGGCAGCGGCACGCCACGGCATCAGCGCATCGACCTGGACACGGCTTGCGACCCGGTTGGGCTATGAGGGGTTTGCAGATTTTCAGGCGGTGTTCCAGGCGCATCTGGCGCAGCAGGCCCCGTATTTCTACGCGCGCCAGACCAGGCAGGCCGTCGATCTGCACCAGCCCGGTGGCACCGCCGCTGCGGTGCTGGCTGCCATGGCCCAGAGCGCCATCGACAATATCCACGCTTTGGGCAGCGAAGGCCATGCGCAGCAGATCGAGCAGGTGGCGCAACAATTGGCGGCAGCCCGCCGGGTGGCCTGCTTTGGCCTGCGGCAGATGCACAGCGTTGCCAGCTATTTAAGCTACGGCCTGGGCCTGCTGCGCCCGGATGTCTGCGTGCTGGGCGGCAGCAACATGGCGGTAGCTGAAGGCCTGGCACAACTGGTGGCTGGCGACGTGCTGGTGGTGACGAGCGTGGCTCCCTATACCCGCATGGTGGTGGATGTGGCACGCGCCGCGCGCGAGCAGGGGCTGGTGGTGGTGGCGCTGACCGACCACCGGGCATCGCCCCTGGCCGCCGCCGCCCAGCATGCCATTTATGTATCGCATGCCTCGGCCTTCGTCAGCAACAGCCTCGTGGCGCATCTGGTGGTGTGCGAAGCGCTGGTGAATACGACCGCCCAGTTGCTGGGTGACAGTGCGCTTACCGCAGTGCAGCAGCGGGAGCGATGGATTGCAAGGCTCGGCATTGAGCAGTGATGGGCGTGCCAACAGGGGAATCTTGCAATTTGCTCACAAAATCATAGCTTTTAGCGCTTATCTGTATTGAATTTGATAGCTGAAAAATCCAATGCCAAGACAGACCGGGCGCTGCCAGCTACCGTTTTATAGATAACTGCTTACTGGAGAACGCTGAGTGCAGCTTGTTTCCAGGCCTGTGCGGCTGCTGCGTCATCGCCGCGGTGCTCTGCAAGACGAGCGAGGTGGTGCCAGGCTCTGCGGCGCAGCTCTGCATCCTGTAGCGCAGGGGCGGCCTGTTGTAGCCATTGCTGGGCCTTGCCCCAAAGCTGGCGCTCCAGGCAGGCGCAACCGGCGAGGTACTGCAGGTGTTCGTCGTGCGGGCGCTTGCGCTGGGCATTCTCAATCCGGGCCAGCCATTCACCGTCCAGATCCTGCATGCTGTCTTCCAGCACGCGCACCAGGCGCTCGGTCTGCAGGCTGGGCAGGCTTTTGCTGCCACCCGTGAACCGTTCCCAGGCGGGCAGCAGCCATTCGCGCATCTGGGCGGGTGATCCGGCCAGGGTGTGCAGGCGGCGTGCTGCGTGGATGCCCACTTCCGGCATGGCGCGTTCGGCCGCATCCAGGCTGCGCCAGGCTTGCATCAGTTGCTCGGGGTCGTGGGCGTCGTTGATCAGCTCCATTGCCAGGCCTTTGACGATGCTTTGCGCCGCAGCGGCTGAGAATGCGCGGTGCTTGGCCAGCAGGCGCGCGGTATCGAGCGCCGGCAGGGCCTGCTGCAGCTGGCGTGCGGCCTTGAGTTTGAGGCGAAGCGCCAGGGTGCGGCGTGCTGCGCCCTGTGGCAGCTGGGCCAGGTTGTCGAGCGCAGCATGGGCGTCGTGATCGTCCAGCGCCCATTGGGCGGCACGCAGCTGGGTGCCTTCGCGCAACTCGGGCAGGTGCCTGGCATCCGCGCTGACTGCTTCCTGCATGGCCAGATCCCAGTGGTGGTCGCGCTGGGTCTGGTCCTGCAGTGCATGCGAGCTTTCTGCAGCCAGCACGTGCGACAGCACGCGCAATTGCAGGCCATGCGGCATGGCTTCGCCGGTGTCATGCAGGGCCTTTTCCTGTGCCAGGGCCGACAGCGCAGCCTTGCGCGCCCGCACGAAACGGCCTGCCTGCAACTGGGTGACGGCATCAAGCGCCGCGCCATGCATGGCGCGTTCCTTTTGCTGTACGCGCCAGCGTTTGGCCTGCTTGGGCAGCTCGAACATGACGCTGATGCCACGCAGCGCGCCATAGAGCAGCACAAAACCCAGCAGCAGCAACACGACCACCATGTTGAGCGAAAAATCAATGCGGTAGGGCGGCCAGTACAGGGTGACACTGCCTTGGTTGCTGCCTGCAAACAGGGCGGCGGCAACGGCAATCGCAAAGAGGCCAATCAACCAGATGGCGGCGCGCATGGCTTAGCGTCCTGCAGCCGCAGTGGCCAGGGCTGCCAGCGTGTCGCTGGCACGGGGAATTTCCACATCGCGCATGGCTTGCTGCAACTGCAACAGCTGCTGGCTGGCCTGTTGCGTGCGGCGCGACGAGGGGTCGAAGTACTTGCGGATGGTCTCGCCAGCCGATGCAAGGTCATTGCGCGATGCGGGCATCTGGCGCGCCAGCAAGGCCAGGCGTGCATTCATGATGCGCAGCTTGAGGTTTTCCCGCAGGAAGAAGGCCTCGCTTGGGGAGAGCAGCACGGCATCAGGGTAATCGATGCGGCGAACGCGCACCAGGCTGCGCGCCTCGTCATGCACCGCGTTCCATACGGTGGTGAACGCCGTGGACCACCAGCTCGGTGTTTCATCCTGTGCGTCGCCATCCTTGCTGGAGACGTCTTTGCTGTGGGCTGCATCCTTGGCGCGGGCAGGCGCGGAGCGGCGGCCCGTGTTGGTGGCGACATCGTTTTGCAGCGGCAGCTCGTCCACCTGGCGCAGCAGATCATCCAGCCGCGCCAAAAGACCTGCGGTGTCGAGCGATTTGCTGCTGGCAAAACGGTCCAGATCACGGGCAATGGCGCGCTCGACGGGTGCCAGGCGCGGCTGGGCAGATGCCATGACGCGCTGCTGCGCCGTCTTGAGCGCGCTGACCACTGGGTCCGGACTGCCGCTGAGCTGGCTTTGCTGCATGGCAAAACGGATGGCGCCCTCGATATCGCCCACCAGGTTGTCGTCGCGGCTGCGCGAGAGGCTGTGCATCAGCTCTTCGAGCTGGCCACGCTGCAGGGCCACCTCGCCCACGCGCGCTTCCAGCACGGACATGCGTGAGGCGGCATCCCGCGATACATCTTCGGCCTGGCGTGCCAGGGTGCGTGCTTCCACCGCCTGGCCGCGAGAGTCGGCGCTTTGCAGGGCCAACTGCTGCTGGATGTTGCCCAGCCGCTGCCACAGCATCACGCTGCTGACCACCGCCACCGTGGCTGCAACGCCCAGCACGACCGACGTCCACACCCAGGCATTCGGCGCGCCGCCCGCGCTCGCGGCCGCCGACCCGGCAACCGCAGTGCCAGCGGTGCTGGCAGTGCTGGCGATGGCGGGAGGCGTGGGTGCTGGCGTAGGGTGGGGGGCCGGTGTCTGCTCTGGCGGCGTCATAGCCTGGATTCTAACGACGCTATGACATCCGCCACGGTGGGACGGCAAGGCTTGACAGAGGCAAATCCAGCTTCCTGAGCGGCCTGCGCTATGCGTGGATGGGTGGCAATAGCCTTCGCTGCAGCCAATTGTTCGGATGCAAAAATGTTGCGTAAATGCATCACTGCCTGCGAACTGCTGAACAGCCAGAGGCTGCCATCGGCGAGGGCGGTGTGGGCGTGTGCCATCTGCTCAGGCGTCCACTGTGGCATTCGGCGCTCATACACGGCGACAAAATCCACACCCACGCCGGCGGCCTGCAGCTGCATCGCGAGCCATTGGCGGCCCGTTCCGCCAGGGGCCGAGTTTTCGCCAGACCCGCCATCGCCTTCGGAGGCGCCGCGCACCACCAGTACACGCAAGCCAGCTGCAGCCATCGCAGGCACCTGGGGAGAGACTTGCGCCCACAGCGATTCGGAGTCGAACTGCGCCGCACCGGGCGCAGGTTGGTCGATCAAGGTGGCCGCAATGCCTTGTGCCAGCGCAGCGCGCGCTGTGCCGGGGCCGGGGCTCCATACTCTGGTTTTGATAGCTGCTGGCGCTTGGCAGGAAAGCACCTGAGTCAGGTTGTCGTCTAAAAAATACTGCGCCGCATTGCCGCTGACCAGCATGATGGCGCCATAGCGACCGCCACGTTGGCACGCGGCCCGGGCCTGGCTTGCCGCCTGTTGATCGGCAGGCAGGGTAGCTGGCCCGATCTCGATCAGCGGCAGGGCCCGTGCGGACACGCCACGCGCTTGCAGTTGCGATACCCATGCATCCGCTTCGGGTTGCGGGCGGGTGACGATGACGCGTGGCAGGGTCATATCAGTCATTCAGGATGCTGTGCACTGCCTGCACAGGCGGCCTATCGCTGTTTGGCACCTGCGGCCTGCAATAGCTGCGCCACCTGCTGGCCCAGAGCGTCGGCGCTGGCCAGATCCGTAACTTGCGCGCTGGCAGCGGCGCGCACCAGCGCTGCGTCAGGCTGAAGCTCGTCGCCCCAGGCAGCGCGCAGGTGCAGCATGTCGCCTTGCCACTGTCCATGCGCGGCCAGTGGCATGGAGCAGCTGCCGCCCATGCAGCGGCTGACGGCGCGCTCGGCGGTCACCGCCCTCCAACTGCGGGCGTCGGCCATGCTGGCAAACAGCGCCACCAAGTCTTGCCGGTCTGCGCGGATTTCAATGCCCAAGGCGCCCTGGCCTGCGGCGGGCAGCATGGTGTCGGTATCGAATTCGTGGCGGATGCGGTCGTGCATGTCCAGGCGCTTGAGGCCCGCCGCCGCCAGAACGATGCCATCGTATTGACCGTCGTCAAGTTTGCGCAGGCGGGTATTCACATTGCCGCGTAGCGGCTGGATGTCCAGATCAGGTCGCAATGCCTTGAGCAGCACCTGGCGGCGCAGGCTGGAGGTGCCGACGACCGCGCCCTGGGGCAGGTCATCCAGCTGCGCATAGCGGTTGGAAACCCAGGCGTCGCGCGGGTCTTCTCGCTCCAGCACGGCCGCCAGCGCAAAGCCTTCGGGCAGCTCCATCGGCACGTCCTTGAGCGAATGCACGGCCAGATCGGCAGCGCCGGTCTCCAGCGCGGTTTCCAGCTCCTTGACGAACAGGCCCTTGCCACCCACTTTGGAGAGCGTGCGGTCCAGGATCTGGTCTCCGCGCGTGGTCATGCCCAGCAGCGAGGCCTGGTGGCCCAGGTTTTGCAGCAACTGCTGTACGTGCCGCGCTTGCCACAGAGCGAGCTGGCTTTCACGGGTGGCGATGGTCAGGGATAGGGAGGTCATGGGTTTGGGCACCGCCTTCTGCGCTGGCCAGCGGCGGGTACCCCACTGGCAGCGTAAAAAAGCGGCTCAAAACAAGTCACAAAACGCAATCTTCGATGCTAGCATGTGCTGCGCCGTGATTGGCGCAGTGCGGATTCGCCCTGCGCAACGCGCTCTGCCCTCTGTTTTGCCACCTGTTTTCCTTCGCCCATGACTACTGCCAGCAAAAAAGACTCTTCTGCAGCGCATGCAGTTTCCAAGACCGCAACGCGCAAGACCAGGACTGCCGACAGCACTGCAAGCCAGCCCACGGGGCGCCGTGCCGACAAGGACCAGCCGCTGATCGAGGATATCCGTCTGCTGGGCCGCATTCTAGGTGATGTGATCCGCGAGCAGGAGGGCCAGGCCGCGTTCGACCTGATTGAGCAGGTGCGCCAGCTCTCGGTGGCCTACCGCCGCAATGACGACCAGGATGCGGAAAAATCCCTCAAGACCCTGCTCAAGCACCTGTCGGGCGACCAGACGGTGAGCGTGATCCGTGCCTTCACCTATTTCTCGCACCTGGCCAATCTGGCGGAGGACCGCCACCACATCCGCCGCCGCGAGGTGCACGAGCGCGCCGGCAACACCCAGGAAGGCAGCATTGAAGTGGCGCTGGCCCGGTTGCGCTGGGCGGGAATTCCGGTCAAGGCGGTGGCCGATACCCTGTCACACAGCCTGATATCGCCCGTGCTGACCGCGCACCCGACCGAAGTGCAGCGCAAGAGCATTCTGGACGCCGAGCGCGCCATTGCCGCCCTGCTGGTGGAGCGCGATGACATTGCAGCCCGCGCCCAGCTCTTCAACAGCAGCAAGGACACGCTCACGCCCAGGCAACTGGCCGACAACGAACTGCTGCTGCGTGCGCAGGTAACGCAGCTGTGGCAAACGCGGCTGCTGCGCTTTTCCAAGCTGACGGTCGAAGACGAAATCGACAACGCGCTGTCGTACTACCAGGCCACGTTCCTGACCGAGATTCCCAAGCTCTACGCCGCGCTGGAGCGCGAGTTGGGCGAGCGCGATCTGGCAACTTTCCTGCGCATGGGCCAGTGGATTGGTGGCGACCGCGATGGCAATCCGAACGTGACCGCGTACAGCCTGCAGGAGGCGCTGCGCCGCCAGGCCGATCTGGTGCTGCGCCACTACCTCAAGCAAGTGCACTATCTGGGCGGAGAGCTGTCGATGTCGCAGCGCCTTGCAGGCACCACACCGGCCTTGCAGGCCCTGGCCGCGCGATCGCCCGACACCAGCGAGCACCGCGAGGACGAGCCCTATCGCCGCGCCCTGATCGGTATGTATGCACGCCTCGCGGCAACGCTCAAGAACCTGAGCGGCGGCGACGCCGCCCGCCATGCCGTGGCGCCGCAGAACCCCTATACGACAAGCGATGAGTTTCTGGCGGACCTGCGCGTCATCGAGGATTCGCTGCGCGACAACCATGGCCGGGCGCTTGCCGAGCAACGCCTGTCGCCGTTGATCCGCGCGGTGCAGGTATTTGGCTTTCACCTGGCCACGGTGGATCTGCGCCAAAGCTCCGACCAGCACGAGGCTGTGGTTGCCGAGCTGCTGGCCACTGCAGGCCTGGAGGGCGATTACGCCCAGTTGTCTGAAGCTGCCAAGCGCGAGCTGCTGATCCGCCTGCTGTGCGATGCGCGCCCGCTGCGGGTGGTTGGCGCGCGGTATAGCGACAAGACCCAGAGCGAGATGGCCATTTTCGAGCGGGCCTGCCAATCGGTGAAGCTGTATGGGCGCGAGGCCATCCGGCACTACATCATCAGCCACACCGAAGCGGTGAGCGACCTGCTCGAAGTACTGCTGCTGCAAAAGGAGGTGGGTCTGCTGGGCGGGCGCATCAACGACGGCCAATCGCAGGCTGCGCTGATCGTGAGCCCGCTTTTCGAGACCATTGACGACCTGCGCAACGCGGCGACCATCATGCGCGAATACTATGCGCTGCCGCATATTGCGTCGCTTGTTCAGCGCAGCGGGGCAGAGCAGGACATCATGCTTGGCTACAGCGACAGCAACAAGGATGGCGGCATCTTCACCAGCAACTGGGAGCTGTACCAGGCCGAGATCGCGCTGGTGGCGCTGTTTGACGAGCTGAGCCAGCAGCACCCGGTGCAACTGCGCCTGTTCCATGGCCGAGGCGGCACTGTGGGGCGCGGCGGCGGGCCCAGCTACCAGGCTATTCTTGCGCAGCCTCCGGGCACGGTACGTGGCCAGATCCGCCTTACCGAGCAGGGGGAGGTGATTGCCTCCAAGTACGCCAACCCTGAAATCGGCCGCCGCAACCTGGAAACCCTGGTGGCCGCAACGCTTGAAGCCACCTTGCTGCAGCCCACCAAGCCCGCCACGCAGGCGTTTCTGGCTGCAGCCGCCGATCTGTCTGTCGCCAGCATGGCCGCGTACCGCGAGCTGGTCTATGGCACCAGGGGTTTCGAAAGCTATTTCTTCAGCTCCACCCCGATCCGTGAAATTGCCGAGCTCAACATTGGCTCGCGCCCCGCATCGCGCAAGGCCAACCAGCGCATTGAAGACCTGCGCGCCATCCCCTGGGGTTTCAGCTGGGGCCAATGCCGCCTCACCTTGCCCGGCTGGTATGGCTTTGGCACGGCGGTGCAGGCGTTCGTGAACCAGGAGGGCAAGTCTGCCAAGGCGCAGTGGGCTCTTCTGCAGAAAATGTACCGCCAGTGGCCGTTCTTCCGGACCCTGCTGTCCAACATGGACATGGTGCTGGCCAAGAGCGACCTGGCGCTTGCCTCGCGCTATAGCGAACTGGTGGCCGACACGCGCCTGCGCAAGCGCGTGTTCCAGGCAATCGAGGTCGAATGGAAGAGCACCGCACACGCCCTGGCCCAGATCACCGGGGAGCAGAACCGCCTGGCCAACAACCCGGCGCTGGAGCGCTCCATCCGCCACCGCTTCCCCTACATCGATCCGCTGCACCACCTGCAGGTGGAACTGATCCGCCGCTGGCGCAATGGGGAAGACAACGAGCGCGTGAAAACCGGCATCCACATCTCGATCAACGGCATCGCAGCGGCACTGCGCAATACGGGTTGAGGGAGATGGGCTGTCGGCAATAGTAATCAAGAGATTAGAAGCTGAAGATGAACATAAGGATGTTCTTTTGAATCGTTAGAAGATCCCTCACCTAGCCTAGGCGTGTGATCACGACCACGCTCCAATTCTTTGGCGCTAGTTGTGCTGTACGCAGTTCGTACCGTTACAACGCTAGCTAATCTCCATGTCCCTGGCAGCTCATCTCATGAAGTCACCACTGCGGCCAGAACAGATCTCGAAAGTTCTTGAAAATGCTAATAAAAATCAGAAGAATAAAGGGCATTCGTTCCTAGCGAAGACAGAAAGTCTTTCGAACATTTGACGTAAAAACGCCCAGATCGTTGGTCGAAAATTTCGCTGTTCCAGAAGCGATTGCTGGCATCCGTACAGATTCTGATTTTTCTCTTTCCTTTCTCCTTAAGCGAGACGCCACTTGCCAATTTATTTGCTTGGAGAGAGTGGTGGGATAGCGGTGCTTGCACGTCTGAAATAAGAATCGGTAGCAGAATAATTGTCGAAAATCTGCGTCATCAATTTCTGATGTTGATTGTTGACAAATGGAGGATGCATTCCCTTTGTTGGCTATGTTGCTTTGACGCTAAGTGAGTCCATTCTACAAAGAAATTCGTATGCTAAATCCTCATGGAGTCAGTACGGAAATCAGTCCCAGTCAGAGAGATGTAAGCATAATTTATTGAAATGCAACGCTGTATAAATTGCGTGCATTCATGTGTGGAACGGAAGATTGGGGAACTTATGGGGACGCGTCGGTGTTTGTGCTTAGGGGTGCTACTTACAACCACACAGTGGTGCTGTGCTCAAACCGTTGTTACTTCGGTTGTGCCTAAAGGATTGGATGGGGCCCAAGTCCACATAGGCGATTCTGGCCGTGCGCATGTGATACCGACAGCAGCTAAAGATAGTGTTTCGTACAACGGATTCAGCCAGTTTGATGTAGGCAAGCAAGGGCTGAGTTTTGAGAATCAGGGCGTCAATGCACGCACGATTGTGGCTGAAGTGTTTTCAGCGGCACCGTCTCGAATTCAAGGAGATCTCGAGGTCGTGGGGCCGCGAGCAAATTTAATTCTGGCAAATCAGAACGGTATTAGCCTTAATGGCACCAACCTTGTAAATTTTGGCAGTGTGGCGTTCGCAACAGGTGCCATCAGCTTAAGGGACCAGCAGCAAAGCGCGGGTCATAACCAGCGCTTTGTCGATGTCACTACAGGTCAAGGCACCATCCAGGTCGGCGACCAAGGGATCGCAGGAAATCTCATCCGTCTGGAGATAATTGCCAAGAATATTGAGGTTAACGGCCCAGTTGCCAATAACTACACATCATCCAGCGCGCAGGTGCGCATGGTGGCCGGAGACTCCAAGGCCAGTTTTGATACTGCTGCGTCACCGGTCGATAACCTGACCCCTTGGGTCTACTACCAAGCGGGCACTGCAGAACGCAAAGAAGTCGCAATCAAGGTAGGGGCGGGGTCCAAAGTTACAGCAGGCAAGATCGAAATCCTGGTCACTGATAAAGGCGCAGGGGTTCGCAATGAAGGTGAAATGGTAGCCTCGGCTGGTAATTTCACATTGTCTGCCACAGGAGACTTGGTTCAGCTTGGTGGCAAGATCAGCGCACAAGGCTCTGTCAATGTAAGTGCAGCAGATATCCATCTAGAAGGTGCAGATGCGCATCAAAGCCTGGTCTCCGCAGGCTTGCAAGCGAATTTGCAGGCGACTGGCTCCATTCGTAATATTGGTGGAGAAATTGTCGGCACCCAGAGGTTCTCGGAAGAAAGCCCCTATGCGGTCTACCTCAAAGCAGGCGATGGCATAGAGAACCGCAGCCCCGTTGGTGCAGAAAAGACCAGTGTCATTTTCGGTAAAGGTGATTCGATCAAGCTGGAGTCTGGCGAAGGCGGTATTCACTCCGTGAACGCGCGACTTGTCTCTAACTTGAACCTGGACCTAGTCAGCCAAGGTGCCATCACCAATGAAAGCACGCACATCCTGGGTAGTGAATCCTCGGACTGGCGTACATCGGGCTTCTTGTCTCGCAAGAATGGCTACCGGGTAGACATGGGAGGCCTTGCGGACGAGAAAAATCTCGGCTACTGGGTTGCTCAAGGCAATGTCAGCGTTTCAGGCGCATCTTTGTCCAACACTGGTGGGTTCATCTACTCCAACGCAGGTAGCGTGGATATTAAGACGAAAGGCGCTTTCACCAATGAGGCGCATAGCGTCGGAATGTTTGAGTACAGCAAACGCTGCGTGCTTTTCATATGCAAAACAACAGCCAATAGCACTGAGAAGCTGATGGGAGGCCAGATCATGGCTGCCAATGACCTGCGGGTAGATGCTGGAGGCACCGTGCTCAACAATGGCGGAACCATGTATGCAGGCCAAAACATGGTTATCAACGCGCCGACCATCATTGCGCGGGCTAAGCCTGTTCACACTGTAATTTTGCGAGACAAAGGGCTCAAAGCATTGTTTGGGGACACCTGGGCCCAGGTGTATGCCACAGACCAAGGCGGGTCCTTCACTGCTCAACAAGGTCGCTTAATGCTGCAAGGGGTTGCTCAGCAAGACGGAGGGGCTTTTGTGGCAGCTGTCGGAATTGACGGAGAAATTCAGGTCATTCGTAAGCCCCATCGGGACCCTGTACGTATCGAGGATCATCTCGGCATCTTCTGGTGGTAGTGGGTACAGCGATGAAAATAAATAGAAAAAGGAGCGCGCTCTGGATGGGTTCGCTGGCAGGGGTGCTCAGCCTGTCTGCTATGGCGCAGAACAACCCCATTCGTGACCCTAACGACCAACTCATGCGCGAGCAGCAAGAAAAGCTGCGCAAGGAGCTGCTGGAGCAGAACGCCGCAGGAAAAATCCAGCTCGATGCCGAGCCTGCGGGCGGGGCGGTGGAAGACAGCAGCTTCCCTGCCGGGCTTCAAACCACGGGGCCGGGCTTTGCGATCCAGGAGATCCACGCCACGGGCGACAGCGAACTGCTCAGTAGCAGCCATTTTGCCAAAATCACCAGGCCTTTTCTGGGGCAAACGCTGGCGGTCGAGCACATCAACGTGCTGCTTGACCGTATCAACAAGGCGTTGATCCAAGAGGGCTACACCACGTCGCGCGCCTATGTGGGCGGCCAAAACCTCAAAGAAGGAACCCTTGCGATCACCATCGTTGCGGGTCGAATAGAAAAACTGCTCTTCAATGGAGCGCCCGCTACTGACGTGGGCGCGTGGCTGGTCATGCCCATGAGGGAGGGAGATATTTTCCGTCTGCGCGATATCGAGCAAGCGGTGGATCAATTCAACCGCCTGCGCCGCAACAATGTCCAGGTCCTCATTAAGCCAGGCGAGACCTCTGGCGGCTCCGTCGTTGAATTTGTCAACAAGGAAGGGAAAGCGGCCAGATACAACATGGGGTTGGACAACCAGGGAAGTTCCAGTACGGGGCGCGCACGCGTCCAAGCGGGAGTGGACGTAGGCAACATTCTCGGTTTGATGGAGTCCATGACATTTGGCTTGACCTCCAGCCAAGAGACCAATGCCATCTATGGCCTAGTCTCTGTCCCCTGGGGCTACAACACCATCTCGGCCATGGCGTCGATCTCTGAGTATCAGAACCTCATTGCAGATACGGCGCTGGTGTATGGGCGCTCCAAGAATTTCTCTTTGTCCCTGAACCGGCTGCTCGCGCGCGATCAAAACAGCAAGACCGCACTGGACATCTCGCTGGCAAAGCGTAACTCCACACGCGAAGTCAACAACTATCCTCTTTCCCCACAAAGCCAAACTAGCTTGCGGGTAGGAGTCAACCGGTTGACGCGGTTTGACACGAAGTTGGGGACAGGGCAGTGGAGTGTGGATGTTGGGCTCTCGCGTGGCATCCCTGCACTGGGCGCTGACAGAGACCCGGATGACCTGCCCAAGGAGGCAGCGCGTTACCAATTCACCAAGCTGGACGCTTCAGCCTCATTGGATCGTCCTGTCGGCGAGCGCATCATCTATCGAGGCAAGCTCAGCGCCATCTGGAGCAGTCGGCCCCTCTATTCATCCGAGCAACTATTTGCTGGTGGTGTCTCCAGTGTGCGAGCCTATCCGGAGTCCTATTTAGGGGGCGACCAAGGGCTGGTGTGGCGCAATGAATTTGCCTTGGCCAAAACACAACCCCTGTGGGAAGGGTGGAAGGGCGGCATACGCTACGAGCCTTATCTGTTTGCAGATGCCGCAGTTCTCAAGACCGTATCGGACGGTCACTCGCGCAGCATTTTTGGCGCGGGGGCCGGCGCCCGGCTGGTTCTACAAAACGCTTTTGCCGATATTCAAGTCGGCCGGGCCATGAAGTCTCCCACTGGATATCAAAAGCAGGGCTGGCGTGTGAATGCCAACTTGACGTACCAATTTTAAGGCGTGTCATTCATGCTGTTTACCCACAAGGCCAAGCGCCGCATTACCAAGTCCATCCTTACAGTCTATTTCTGTGGGCAAGCGGGCATTGGCGTATTTTCTCCAGCTTTTGCCCAAGGGGCTCCACAAGGGATCCCAATTGCAGACCCGCGTGCGCCACTGGCTTTTCAGCCGAGCATCCAAAACGTGCCTGGCGCGGCTTCCGTGGTCAATATCACGGCACCCAACGCAGCAGGCCTGTCGCTCAACCAGTACCAGAGTTTTGACGTGCCAACCTCTGGGGTGGTTCTGAACAACAGCCAAATTGGGGGAACCCCCTTGCTGGGTGGCAAGGTACCAGCCAATCCCAACCTGGCAGGAGGGACGGCCAATACCATCGTCAACGAGGTCACGACGCAAGGACCGCCGAGCCAAATCAATGGCACGATTGAAGTGTTCGGCAACCCTGCTGCGGTGATTGTGGCCAACCCCAGCGGCATTACCTGCAATGGCTGCGGTGTGGTCAATACTCCGCGCTTGTCGTTTAGCACAGGCAGCATCACCTTGCGAGATATCAATGGCGCAGCCAGCAGCTTTGGTCTGGCATCGGGCATTGGTTACAACGTACAAGGTGGACAGATCGCCATCCAGGGAACGGGCGTTGAAGGGACGGTCGGTCAAATCGACCTTGTGGGTGATCTGCTCCGTATCGATGGGCCGCTAAGAGCCCATTATCTCAACCAGAGCGTCTCAAGCATCAACCTGATGGCGGGCAAGACCCCGGGCGCAGGTGCTCTACCAACAGGCGCTGGCGCTAACTCCGCCGCGGGCCGCACTTCCGGCTCGTTGGTTGCGATTGATGCATCGGCACTGGGCGCCATGACTGCAGGTCGCATCACTGTGGTGTCCACCGATGCCGGGATGGGTGTCAATCTTCGCGGGCCCCTGCTGGCTTACCAGCAGGACGTGGATATTCAGAGCGCCGGCCGTGTGACCACGGGCGATGTGGCAGCTTCGCGCGACATCCGCATCAACGCCGATGGCTTGGTTATTACCGGCGGCACTGTAGCGGCCAATGACAATCTGAAGATCAACGGCAAGGATGGCGTCTATCTGGCTGGCACCACCAGTGCGCAAAAGGGCATCACCTTGGGCAGTACCCAAGGCAGCGTAACGGCCCAAGGGCCCCTCGCCACTGCAGGCAACTTGGATGTGCAGGCCGCGCAGGCCGTGCGCATCGGTTCGCCCCAGAGCGCGGAGGGCGGAGGCACGCAGGTGGCGGGCACCACCACCCTCAGAGGCGACACAGTATCCATCTCGGGAAAATTTGCTGGCGGTAAAGACGTCAATATCAATGCAGCCAGCGGCGCCTCGATCATAGGCAATGCCACCATCGCCGGCAACCTGTCCATGCAAAGCGGCGGCGATTCCGCGCTGTTCGGCAATATCCAGGTCAACCAGAGCGCAAGCGTAAGCGGCCGCAATGTCAGCACGTCCGGCGCGCTTACCGTCGGCGAGAACATGGACATCCTGGGAGTCCAGTCCGTGGATCTTCTGGGTACCACAACGGTAGGAAACCATTTGGGTGTTGGAGGTGGGAACGTCACCATTTCTGGCGACCTGGATGCTGGCCAGACCACCGTATCTGCACAGCAGTTGAATCTGGGCGGAACAGACGGCAATCTCAATGCACGTGGCGACCTCAATCTCAGCGTTACCCAATCTTTCCATAACACGGGCAATGTCAATGTTTCCGGCAGTTTTGGTCTTACCACCGGAGGCAATGCACAGTTTGATGGCACGGTGTCCACAGGCTCCAATTTTGGCGTCAATGCGGGTGGCGACATTGCTATCAACGGTGCGGTGAACAGTGGTGGCAGCACCAACTTGAATGCAGGCAGCAACCTGCAGATCAATAACACGATCACCGCAGGTGGTGGTGTGAATGGGACGGCTGGCGGCAATATTTCCGTGAATGAGCAAG
>NZ_JBEBNZ010000041.1:0-18732 GCF_040396735.1 Comamonas odontotermitis | reverse complement strand
AGGGTTCGAATCCCTCCGTTTCCGCCAAGAATCAAACCCCTGAGTGTTCGCATTCAGGGGTTTTTCTTTTGTGTGCTTTTATTCCGCAGATTGGCTCCTTCCTCAGGAGGATGGCCTGAGTCCGAAAAATCCATGCCTTCGCCGATGGGGTGTATCGGTGTTGAATGAAGCAGTCCCCGGCGTTGGATGAAAAAGAAGGCGCTTTGTACGGCAAGCTGGCTGATTCCTCCTGGAAAACGCGTATATTCAAACCCTGGAGATAACTCTAAATTCCGTCTCCAGGCTTTCAGCCAAGTGGTGTCGAGAGAGACTGCATGCATCGAAGATGGCATGCGGCGCCGAAGGAGCAACCGCCCCGGAAACTCTCAGGCAAAAGGATCGGTGCCACTCCATCATTCACTCTGAAGAATGTCCTGCGTCATCGTCCGCAGGCATACCGAAGGAGCAAGCGGCCGTCGCTCTGTTGCGGTGATTCGTGAATCTCTCAGGTCCAGAACAGAGGGGGCGTTCGGTGCGCATATTGCGTCCGGGCTCCACCCCTCGACGTTTCAGGACCTGATTCATCATGAAGACAATCGCCGTTATCGGTGGCGGTATTACGGGCGTGACCACCGCCTACGCACTGGCCAAACGTGGTTTTTCCGTTACCTTGTTCGAGAAGCAGCGCTACGCCGCGATGGAAACCTCATTTGCCAATGGGGGACAACTTTCCGCTTCCAACGCAGAAGTCTGGAACCACACGTCAACCGTTCTCAAGGGTCTGCAATGGATGCTCAAGAGTGATGCTCCGTTGCTGATCAATCCAAAGCCTAGTTGGCACAAGCTTTCGTGGCTCTGCGAGTTTCTGGCGGCCATTCCGCATTACCAGCGCAACACGGTTGAAACGGCGCGGCTGGCCATTGCGGCTCGGGAACACCTCTTTGCATGGGCTGCGGAAGAGGGCATCGATTTTGATCTGAAGCAAAAGGGAATTCTCCATATCTACCGCAACCAGGCGGGCTTCGAGCATGCGGGCAAGGTTTCCAGGCTGCTTGCGCAAGGCGGTCTCGAGCGGCGCGCGGTAACGCCGCAGGAAATGCGGGCCATCGAGCCGACCTTGTCCGGGTCCTTTTATGGGGGCTACTTCACCGAGAGCGACTCGACAGGTGATATTCACAAGTTCACAAGCGGCCTGGCTGCAGCCTGCTCTCGCATGGGCGTGAAGTGCCTGTACGGCCAGCAGGTGTTGTCTGTGGCTGCCAATGGCGGGCAGGCCAGCGTGACCGTGCAGCAGGCAGATGGCCCTGTTACCACGGCTTTTGACGGGATTGTCGTGTGCGCTGGCACGGCCAGTCGCGCGCTGGCGGCCTCATTGGGAGACCGGATCAACATCTACCCCGTCAAGGGCTATTCGATCACGGTCAATTTGCTGGATGAAGACAGCCAGGCCTCGGCTCCGCTGGTCAGTCTGTTGGATGACGAGACCAAGCTGGTCACCAGCCGATTGGGAGATGATCGTTTTCGTGTGGCTGGCACTGCAGAGTTCAATGGATACAACAAAGACATTCGCGCCGACCGGATTCGCCCGCTGATCGACTGGGTGCAGGCATGCTTTCCGGGTGTCAGCACCCGTAGTGTCGTGCCTTGGGCGGGACTGCGTCCGATGATGCCGAGCATGCTGCCGCGCGTAGGGCGAGGCAAGAAGCCCTGTGTCTTCTATAACACGGGCCATGGGCATCTGGGCTGGACCTTGTCTGCAGTCACTGCAACCATGATCGGGGATATCGTGCAGCAGACCCTGGACAAGGCACCCATTGTGTCCAGACCGGTGGCCCTGACCCAGGCTGGAATTTGATTTCAGTCTGCAAGGCTCTTGCCTGAAGGCCAGGAGGGCGCAGATTCTGTGCCCTCCCATGAGCAGGTCTTCTCGGCACTCTGGCACTGGCAATCGCTGCTGTGCCGCTGGCTTGGCGGCGTGTTTGTGCCATTCGGGGCGGGCGCCGTGTTTCTGGGTGGGAATGTGCGCCATGGGCAGGCGATGACGGGGTGCGCAGGCGCCAATGCAGGTTATGCTGCCGACCTGATATGACAACGGATACTTCGATTTCCATGGGCCGATCTTCCTCTGATCCAAGCGGCGGACTTGTCTTTCCCGCCAGTTGGCATGCCTTTTTGTGCGATGGTGCGGAGGTGGAGTTGCAGGCGATTGGTGAGTCGCGTGCGGATGTGTTCCGCATACGTCAGGCGGGCTCGACCGATCTTTTCATCAAGTCCGAAATGGCCGGTGCATTGAGTGAATTGCCTGCCGAGGTGGAGCGCTTGCGGTGGATGCGGAGTGTGGGGCTTCCATGTCCTGCCGTGCTGGATGCACTGCAGCACGATGGCCGGCATTGGCTCTTGATGAGTGCTGTAGCGGGGTGCGACCTCGCCAGTGCGACCGACCTAACGCCAACCCAGGTGACTTCCATTCTGGCGCAGGCGCTGCGTAGTTTGCATGCATTGCCTTGGGCCGATTGCCCTTTTGACCACCGGCCAGCCCAGCGCGTATGGGCAGCCAAGGCCCGGGTGGACGCAAAGGCCGTGGACGAGACAGATTTCGACGATGAACGGCGAGGCCTCACGGCGGAGCAGGTCTTTGCGCAATTGGTTGCGGCTCAGCCGCACACACTGGACCTGGTGGTGACGCACGGTGATGCCTGCTTGCCCAATCTGCTTGCAGATGGGGCGGTGTTCTCGGGGTTCATCGATTGCGGCCGGCTGGGTGTCAGTGATCGGTACCAGGATCTGGCGCTGGCGGCTCGCAGTGTTGCCAGAAATCTGGGCGATGAATGGGTAGCTCCGTTCTTTGATGCTTATGGCGTCAGCCCTGATACGGAGCGCATTCGCTTCTATCAACTGCTTGATGAGTTTTATTGACGAGAGGTCGTTGCCTGTTCTTCGTGCAGCGCACGTGCCAGTACGCTGAATACACGCTCATCCGTCGATTGCGCCACGTTGAAGCGCAGAAAATTGCCCGCGTTCTGGCTGGGGCTGAAGGCGTTGCCAGGCGCCAGCACAACCTGTTCCTGCAGGCAGCGGCGGGCCAGGGTCGCAGAGTCCACGCCATCGGGCAAACGGCACCAGATGAACATCCCTGCTCTGGGAATATGCCAGGGCTCAATCCCGAGTTGGGTCAGCCGCGAACGTGTGGCATGCATGGCTTGGGTCAGATGGGTGCGCAGGGCATCCATATGTTTGCGGTAGCCGCTGTCCGTCAATGCAATATGGGTGACATCGGCGGCCAGCCTGCCCCCTGCAAAGCTGGTGGCGATCTTCAGGTCAACCAGACTGTCTATCCAGTCGGGGCGCGCTGCCACAAAGCCGCAGCGCAGCGAGGCCGACAGGGTCTTGGAAAAGCTGCCGATGTGGATGACGCGGGCGAGGCCATCCAGCGCGGCAAGCCTTGGTGCCGGGTTGTCCTCGAAATCCGCAAAGATGTCATCCTCAATGATGATCAGGCCAGCGCGTTCGGCAAGCTTGAGCAGTCGGTGGGCGGTGACTGCTGACAGCGTCGCTCCGGTGGGATTGTGTATGCCGGAATTGGTGATGTAGAGGCGAGGGGTATGCGCTTGCAGTGCTGCCTCGAACTTCTCGATGTCCGGGCCCTGAGGCGTATAGGCCACGCCGACCACGTGTACGCGGTGGGCCTTGAGAAGGGCGTGAAAATTGAAGTAGCACGGGTCATCCACCAGCACGGTATCGCCGGGCTCCAGCAGGAAGCGGCAGATGAGGTCTATTGCCTGGGTACCCGATTCGGCGAGCATGATCTGCTGAGGTGGCGCTTCAATACCATGGGCCAGCATGCGTCTCGAAAGCAATTGGCGCAGCGGCAACTGGCCTTGGGGGGAGGCATATTCTGCGAGCTCCAAGGTGTCTGCCCGAGCCAGCGTGCGCAGGGCCCGCCGCATTCCGCTCTCGTAAAGCCAGTTGGGTGGCAGCCAGCCGCAACCCGGTCGCAGCATGGCATCGCCAGCTTCCAGTGTCTGGCGTGACACCCAGAGTGGATCGACGGCACGATCCAGCTTGGGGCCGATCTCGGTCAGTGCCAGAGGGGCGACCGGTCCTTCCACATAGAAGCCCGAGCCTGGACGAGAAGTGACGATGCCTTCTGCCATCAGCCGCTCATAGGCTTCGACCACGGTGGACACCGACATTCCCATGACCTGCGCCTGGGAGCGCACCGACGGCAGGCGTGTGCCCGGCACATAGATACGAGCTGCGATGCGCGATTGAATCTCGTGCATCACGGCATGGATTCGGGTGTTGTTGCGTGCCATATCACTGATCTGTACAGAAAATATACCAGTACAGTTTGCTTATATTGTGCTGTATTGTCCATGGAATCAACCCGCTTGCCAATGCTCTACTGGCTGTCTAGCAAGGAGTGTTGGATGGACAAGGTGACAAAGGGCTGGGTGAATGGCCTGATGGGTGTGGCGATTTTCGCAGGCTCTCTGCCCGCAACCCGGGTGGCGGTTGCAGCTTTCGATCCGATTTTCCTGACGGCTGCGCGGGCGACGATCGCGGGGGGGCTTGCGCTGGCTCTGCTGGTACTGTTGCGCCAACCCAGGCCGCGGAAGGCGGATCTGTTCTCTCTGATTCTGACGGCCATTGGTGGTGTGGTGGGTTTTCCGCTGTTGACGGCAATGGCATTGCAGCATGTCACCTCGGCGCACTCCATCGTCTTCGTCGGCTTGCTGCCGCTGAGTACTGCCGTCTTTGCGGTGCTGCGGGGAGGTGAGCGTCCTCGGCCCCTGTTTTGGCTGTTTTCGGTGCTCGGGGCTGTCATGGTGGCAGGGTATGCGGCGGTCAGCAGCGCCGCAGGCTCGTTGCACGGGGATCTGCTGATGCTTGCCGCCATTATTGTCTGCGGCCTTGGCTACGCTGAAGGCGCGCGGTTGTCGCGTTCCCTGGGCGGCTGGCAGGTCATCTGCTGGGCATTGGTGCTGTCCCTGCCGGTGATGCTGCCGCTGGCGTGGTTCAGCATGCCGCCTTCATTTGCCTCTGTGGGTATGCCCGCATGGCTGGGTCTGGCCTATGTTTCCGTGTTTTCCATGCTGATCGGCTTCGTCTTCTGGTATCACGGCCTAGCGCAGGGAGGTATTGCTGCAGTGGGCCAGTTGCAGTTGTTGCAGCCTTTCATGGGCTTGGGGCTTGCTGCAGTGCTGCTGCACGAGCAGGTGAGCTGGGCCATGCTGGCGGTAACCCTGGTCGCGGTCACATGTGTCGCGGGAGCCAAGAAGTACGCACGTTAGGCCTCCCTCTTTGCCATCTTGAAGGGCTGGTTCATCTTGTCATCTTCTGGAGCCATGAACCTGTATTAGAATTGTTCAGTGATGGCTGAACAATTTGAATGTAGAGGTGTTCTGGTGGATGAAGTGGCAGATGCAGGTGAAAAGGCGCGCGAACTGTTTATTGAGCGCAATGCGATCCAGGCAGAGCTTGGCGGATTGCCAAGGATCGCCGGTCGCCTTATCGGCATCTTTTTGCTGGATGGTGGCCCGATCAGTTTTTCCGATCTGGCAGAGCGTATGCAGGCCAGCCGGGCAAGCGTCAGTACCAATACGCGCTTGCTTGAGCGTCTGGGAATCATTGAGCGCGTGGCCTTGCGCGGAGAGCGCCAGGATTTCTTCAGTCTACGAGCCAATCCGTTTGCGCTGGCCATTGAGCAGAGCATTGAGCAATGCCAGCGATTCTCCGAGTATGTTGATGAACTGCTGGTCAGCGCCGAGCTGGGCGACGATGCGATTGAGCGGCTGCGTCAGGCGCAGTCTTTTCATGCGGTCACGGCCAAAACCTTGCAGGGTCTGTTGGCTACGCTGACACGCAACAATTGGGCGCATTCCAGAGACACGGTACCAGCGAAATCCGAAGCTGAAGGCGCGGGCCGAACAGCCCGCAAGCCCTCAAAAGAGCGGACGCAGCAGCTTTTCGATCCGGAGCCGACCGGGGCCCGGCCCTTGGCAGCAAGGCCTGCCAAGGCCAAGCCAACTGCAGGTCTGCAGGCCCGAACTCCGGCGCGCGGCAGAGCGCCACGCAAACCCTGAGTTTTCATGAAGAACGTCTTTTTTTGGTCGGCTCCAGCCTGGCTGCTGGCCCTGTCTGGATGCGCCTCGGTGCCCGATGCACCCAGGCCTTTTCCATTGATTGCCCAGCAGTACTCTGCCATGCCCGATGGTGTGGCACGCGATGGCGCAGCAGCGGCGCCGCAAGCGCTGGATACCTGGTGGACACTGTTTGACGAGCCCCTGCTGGATCGGCTGGTCGCGCAGGCCCTGCAAGCGAGCACCGAGGTGCGCATGAGCATGGCGCGTGTGCGTGAGGCGCGGGCACTGCGCGAGGCGGCACTGACACAATACCGCCCGCAGGGCGGATTGCGTGCCGGTGGGGAAAGGCGGGGCAGCCGCAATCTGGGACATCGGTCTTCCGCATTGGATATGCAGGGAGCTGGCGCGGGTGTGCAGAGCAGTGCCAACCTGGATTTGCTGGTGTCCTGGGAGCTGGATCTTTTTGGCCGGGGAGATGCATTGCAGCGCCAGGCAGACGGCGACTTTGGTTCAGCCATCTATGGCGCCTATGCAGAACGGGCAGCGTTGGTAGCGGAGGTTGCACGCACATGGTTCGAAGCCCAGCGCCTGACTGCTGCGCTGGCCGATGCCCAGGCCACGGTAGCCATACAGACGCGGTTGCAGGAGGTGCTCGCGCGCAAGGTGGAGCGCGGGCTGGCGCCGGTGTCCGAATCTGCTCGCGTGGATGCAGGCCTTTTATCGGCGCAAGCCAACGCCCTGGTGCTGCAGTCCCAGCTTGACGCAACGCGGCGCGCGTTATTGGTGCTGGTGGGCATGGGCGATGAACCGCTCGCCGCCCTGGACCTGGGCCATGAGCAGAGCCGGCCGCCGGCCTTGCCTCAGGCTATGCCGGCTGAGCTGTTGTCGCGCCGCCCTGATGTGCTGCAGGCGCGTGCGCAGATGCAGGCTGCTGCCGGTGGCCTGGATCTGGCGCGGCTGGCACTGTTGCCCAGTGTGACCCTCACGCCAGGCATCGGGCTGAACTGGCAAAAGCAAGGAGCATCGCTTGGCACTGGTTTCTGGTCGTTGGCAGGCAATGCGGTACTGCCTGTACTCGACAGGCCTCGCTTGCTGGCCAATGCACATGCTCAAGGCGCACGGGCCGAGCAGGCCGTGATTGCCTATGAACAAGTGGTGCAGCGGGCATTTTCCGAGGCAGACCAGGCCCTGCTGCGCATGGCGCCTGATGAGAGGCGAATTGCGGCACTGGAGCAGGCGCAGCAAAGGGCGCGGGCGGCCTATGAGGCAGCTGTCAAGGGCTATGGCGCTGGCTTTTTTGATCTGATCGTGGTGCTGGATTCGGAGCTTGTCTACCGAGAAGCCCGTGTGGCGCTGACCAATGCCCGGGCAGAAGCGCTCACACATGCCGTACAGGTATTTCAATCGTTGGGCGGTGGCTGGGTCAGGGGCGCAAAAGCGCAGGGGGCAGAAAGTAATGGCGAGGGAATCGATGGCTAAATGCGCTGGAAACTGGATGGCGTTGGGCGCCGTGGCTATGGCACTGGTGGTGCTGTCGGGTTGTTCGAGGAGCAGTGCCGACAAGACGACGCAGGCCGCTTCTGCCGAGGCCGTGCGCGCAGTCAGCATGGCGCGGGTCGAGCTGCGTGCGATGGGCGTGGCTCAGCAGGCGTCTGGCCTGCTGGTGGCACGCGAGGAGGTGGCTGTAGGGCCGGAGCTGAGCGGCTATCGGGTTGCGGCCTTGTTGGCTGACGAGGGGGATAGCGTGCGCGCTGGCCAGCCACTGGCAAGGCTCGATGACGGGTTGCTGCAGGCCAGGATCCGGCAGGCGGAGGCGAGTCTCATGCAGGCGCGCGCGCAGTCAAGGCAGGCGCAGGCAGAATCTGCGCGCGTCGATGGGCTGGATGGCCAAGGAGTGCTTTCCGACGAGCAGATCCAGCAGCGCCGCACGGCCGCTGCCAGCGCCAATGCGAACGCCGATGTGGCTGCTGCCAATCTGGCCGGCCTCAAGGTAGAGGCTGAGCGCATGACCTTGCGCGCGCCGGTTGCGGGCGTGGTATTGCAGCGCAATGTGCGCCGGGGCGATGTGGCGAGCCCGGGAGGGGAGGCCATGTTTCGCCTGGCGCGCGACGGCATGGTGGAGCTGGCCGCCGAGGTGCCGGAAGACCAGGTGGACCGGGTGCACCCGGGTGACAAGGTAGAGGTGACGCTGTCCTCGGGCATTACCTTGCCGGGTACAGTGCGCCTGCTGTCGCGCAGGGTGGACGAAAAGACCAAGCTGGCCCAAGTGCGGATAGGCCTGCCAGTACGTACCGATCTGCGCCCGGGCGGCTTTGCGCGCGCCGACTTTCAGCATGCAGCCGAGCCTGTGGCTGCTGTGCCGGAAAAAGCCATTCATTTCGAGGCAGGGGGGCCCCAACTGGCCACCATCGATGGCGATGACCGTATTCGCAAGCTGCCGGTGACTCTGGGGGCGCGATCACAGGGCTGGGTCGTGTTGCGTGATGGCCCGCCCGTGGGGACGCGCCTGGCCTTGGGGGGCGGTGCCTTTGTGCTGGATGGCGACAGGGTTCAGGTCAAGCAGCAGGCCATGGCCGAAGCTGCTGCGCCTGCATCCGGCGTGAATCCTGCGGCCACCGCTGCAAGTGGTGGAGGTCAGTAATGAAGATGCGAATATCCGCCTGGTCCATACAGAACCCCATCCCGGTGGTGGTGCTGTTCCTGGCCATCATGGTGGCTGGCCTTCTGGCCTATCGGGCGATGCCGATCAAGCTGTACCCGGATGTCTCGTTTCCGATCGTACAGGTGGCCGTGGCCTTGCCCAGCGCTGCGGCCACCGAGGTTGAAACCCAGGTGACCCGGGTGGTGGAGGACGGCGTTGCCAATGTCGCCAGGGTCAAGCATGTGATCTCGACAGTGACCCAGGGCATGTCCGTGACCTTTGTGGAGTTCGAGATTGGCCTGGATCCGCAGCGTGCGGTGGATGAGGTGCGTGCTGCCATTGACCGGGTGCGGGCCAACCTGCCGGCCAGCATCGAGCCGCCCATTGTCGAGCGCCTGGATTTCGATGCCATGCCACTGTTGACTTATGCGGTGTCGGCGCAGGGCATGGATGATGTGGAGCTGAACTGGTTCATCGAAGACGTGGTGGCGCGCAGGCTGGTGGCGCTTGGTGGCGTGGGGCAGGTCACACAGGTGGGCGGCGTGGGCCGCGACATCACGGTGACACTGGATCCGGCAAGGCTGCAGGCGCTGGGGCTGACTGCAGTCGCAGTCAATGATGCGCTGCGCTCCCACAATCTGGATGCGTCGGGCGGCCGTGCGCAGATTGGCGCGCAGGAGCAGCAGGTGCGTGTGCTGGCTGCAGCGCCCTCTGTGGAGTCTTTGGCAGAGCTGGTGATTGCAACCCGTGATGGCCGTCACCTGCGTTTGAGCGACGTTGCCACCGTGGCCAGTGGCGCCAGCGACCGCCGCGGCTTTGCCGTGCTGAATGGCGAGGCAGTGGTCGGCTTTCAGGTGATGAAGACCAAG
The DNA here is from genome assembly GCF_040396735.1 of Comamonas odontotermitis. GTDB lineage: Bacteria > Pseudomonadota > Gammaproteobacteria > Burkholderiales > Burkholderiaceae_C > Comamonas > Comamonas odontotermitis_C. The sequence continues at coordinate 9,157 of NZ_JBEBNZ010000041.1, read as the reverse complement.
GCTGCCTCCGACGTGAATGTGGAATCGGCTGTGGCGCAGGCCGTGGCCAAGCTGGCCAAGGAATATCCCGGCGTGACGTTTCAACTGGTCTCGTCGGGCGCCAAGAATACGCGCGATAGCTTTGATGCTACGGTCTACACCTTGCTCGAAGGCATGCTGCTGGCTGCGGTGGTGGTGTTCATGTTTCTGCGCGACTGGCGTGCCACGGTCATTGCCGCTGTGGCGATGCCGATATCGCTGATTCCCACCTTTGCCGTGATCCACGCCCTGGGCTATTCGCTCAATATGCTGTCGCTGCTGGCTTTGACGCTGGTGATTGGTGTGCTGGTCGATGATGCAATCGTCGAGGTGGAGAACATCCAAAAGCGCGTGCAGGCCGGTGCTTCACCATGGCGAGCGTCGATGGAGGGCGCCGATGCAATTGGATTGGCCGTAGTCGCCACTACCTTGGCGATTGCAGTGGTGTTTCTGCCGGTTGCCTTCATGGGCGGCTACGCGGGGCCTTATTTCCGCGAATTCGGTGTGACGGTGGCTGTATCGGTTCTGTTCTCCTTGCTGGTGGCGCGCCTGCTGTCGCCCCTGATGTGTGCCTATCTGCTCAAGCCTTCGGCGCAGCCCGAGGCGCACAAGCCATTTGCCGGGTGGTACCGCCGCCTGCTGGAGTGGACCTTGGCGCACCGCTGGATCTCATTGGGTGCGGGCGTCCTGATTTTTGTGGGATCACTGCTGCTGGCGAGTCTGCTGCCCACCGGCTTTGCTCCCAAGGGTGACAGTGGAACGGTGCAGATCAGCATGCAGGGCGCACCCGGCTCCACCACGCAGGACATGCGGGTTGCTGCGGCAACCTTGACGCGCCTGCTGCGGGAGCAGGGCGATGTCCGGGATGTATTCGTCAGCGTGGGCAGCAGCCAGCGCGATGGCGATCCACGCAAGGGTGCGGTGATTGTCCAGCTCAAGAGCCAGCGGTCCATGACCACCAAGGCCTTTCAGGACCATATACGCCCCCTGCTGCTGCGTGTACCGGATGTTCGGCTGAGCTACAGCGAAAGCGAGGGAGGGGGAACGCAGACCCTGCAGGTGATCCTGGGAGGCCATGACGGCGCGCTGCTGCGGCGCACGGCCAGCGATGCCGAGCGTGAATTGCGCAGCCTGCCGATGCTCGAGAACGTGCACCAGGTGGCGCCGAACCCTGGCCCGGAACTGGTGATTCGCCTCAAGCCCGACGAAGCCGCTCGCCTGGGCGTGACACCGGATGTGGTGGCCGAGGTGGCGCGCATGGCCAGCGTGGGCGATCTCGATGCTACCGCCTCGAAGTTCAATACCGGGCGCCAGCGCCTGTCGGTGCGTGTGCGCCTGCCGCAAGGGGCGTTGCAGGATGTGGGCAGCATTGGTGCCCTGCGCGTGCCAACTACCGGTGGCGGTACGGTTCCGCTGTCTGCGGTGGCCGATATGCATTTTCAGGTGGGCGAATCGCACATTGACCGCTTTGACCGGGAGCGCCGCATCACGCTGGAGGCGGAGGTCAATGGGGCGTCGTTCGGCCAGGCCAATGCCGCAGTAGAGGCCTTGCCGTTCCTGAAGAACCTGCCTGCCGGGGTTTCGAGGCCGTTGTATGGCGATGCCGAAGGCATGCAGGAGCTGTTTGCCAGTTTTGGGCTGGCGATCATGGCTGGAATCGGTTTGATCTTTGGCGTGCTGATTCTGCTGTTTCGCAGCTTCATCAAGCCAGTGATCATTCTGGCGGCATTGCCTCTGTCGCTGGCTGGCGCTTTTCTGGCCCTGCTGGCCACGGGAGGTGAGTTGAACCTGCCGGTGCTGATCGGTCTGCTGATGCTGATGGGGCTGGCTGCCAAGAACTCCATCTTGCTGGTGGAGCATGCCGTGGAGGCCGAGCGTATGGGAAAGAGCCAGACGGAGGCCTTGCTGGAGGCGGCACATGAGCGCACGCGACCCATCGTCATGACGACGATCGCCATGGCCATGGGCATGCTGCCCACAGCCCTGGGTGTCAGCAGTGGCTCGGAGTTCCGCCAGCCTCTGGCTATCGCGGTGATTGGTGGGCTGGTTTCGTCGACGGCGCTGTCGCTGATTCTGGTGCCGGTGGTGTATGCGGTGATGGACGATCTGGAAAACTGGCTGAAGCCACGGCTTGCCAGACTGGTGACTGTGCCGTCGGCACAGGATCAACGCGATTTGCTGCAGACGGGCGATCCGCTTTCTCCACAATGAGGAATGCCATGACTTCGTCATCCCCCTTCATGGCGGTCGCACGGCCCGAGGACGCTGCCGAGTGTTTGCGCCTGCGAGGGCTGACGCGCGAGAACGCTTTCACCGAGGCAGACCTGCAGAGGCTGGGTATTACCGGGCAGACCTGGGCGGATGGCATTCGCTCCGGCCTGCTGCCGGGCTGGATTGCCTGGGCGCAGGGGCGCATGGCAGGCTACTGTTTTGGCAATGCCGAAAGCGGCGAGATTATGGTGCTGGCCCTGTTGCCTCAGTATGAAGGCAGGGGCTGGGGGCGAGAACTGCTGGGGCGCACGGTCAATACCTTGCATGGCTTGGGCTGGCGCCGCCTGTTTCTGGCCTGCTCCAGCGATCCAGCCGTGCGCTCATACGGTTTTTACCGCCATCTGGGTTGGGTCCATACCGGTGAATGCGACGATGCGGGTGATCATGTCCTGGAGCTGTTGTCCACCAATGCCACGTAGTGCTCAATAGGTTGGATGGGCTGGGTTTTTGCCCTGCTCCTGCAGCACGTCGACAGGATGCTGTCCTGGCTTCAGGGGGCTTGGGTCGGTTTGGGGTGTTGACGTAAATTAATGTTGCAGTTGGGCCGGATGCCCGGCATATCTTTTTCCGCTCACTACAATCGATGCGTTCGCCATGGATTCTGTCTGCCGCTGTTGGGCAAGGATTGCGGTCGTATTGCTGCCACATCTGGTCGGATGTGCGCCTTCACCTCTACAATGCGGTGTAACTGGTTCAATTACATGAAGATACTGCTTTGTAACGATGATGGATATCAGGCGCCCGGCATCGTGGCGCTGCATGATGCGTTGAAGGCGGTAGCTGATGTGGAAGTGGTTGCTCCGGAGCACAATAACAGCGCCAAATCCAATGCACTGACGCTGAATGCGCCTTTGTATGTGCACCAGGCCGCCAATGGGTTTCGCTATGTCAATGGCACGCCTGCCGATTGCGTGCACATTGCGCTGACCGGCTTGCTGGGCTACCGGCCCGATCTGGTCGTCTCCGGCATCAACAACGGTGCAAACATGGGTGACGACACGATCTACTCTGGCACGGTGGGCGCTGCCATGGAGGGGTACCTGTTCGGCATCCCTGCCATGGCGTTCTCGCAGATCGAGAAAGGCTGGGGTGAGTTGGAATCTGCGGCACAAAAAGCCGCGCAACTGATCCAGCAGTTTGACAGGGCACGTCTGGTGACGGACAAGCCATGGCTGTTGAATATCAACATTCCCAATTTACCCCTCGCGCAAATCAAACCTGTCAAGCTGTGCCGGCTGGGGCGCCGGCATGCTGCGGAAAAGGTCATCACCCAGATCAGCCCCAGGGGTGAAACGATGTACTGGATCGGCAACGCCGGATCGGTGCTCGATGATGCCGAAGGCACCGATTTCCATGCCACGGCTGCAGGGCATGTCTCGATCACCCCGCTGAAGGTGGACCTGACCGACCACCAAAATCTTGTGTACTGGTCGCAAACGGCGACTGCCTTGCGCAGCGCAGATGCCGAGGTGGCTGGGTGAGTTTGCGCAAACCAGGATTTCCCGCGCGTGGCGCCATGCCTGCCACCACCAAGGTGCAGTCGAATGTGCACCGTGAATGGATGCGATTGCCTGCAGACCTGGCACCGGTGCCCATGGCAGTGCGCGAAACCCTGGGCGTAGAGACGGTAGACTTCACCTCGGCGCGCTTGCGCATGGTGCAGAGGCTGGCAGCCTCGGGTATTGAACACACGCGTGTGCTCAAGGCGATGAATTCGGTCCTGCGTCACCAGTTTGTGGACAGCGCCTTGACGGTGCAGGCCTACCAGGATACAAGCCTGCCGATCGGCCTGGGCCAGACCATCTCTAAGCCCAGCATTGTTGCACGCATGTGCGAGTTGCTGGCGCAGTCGGCGGCAGCGCAATCGGGCCTTGGGCGTGTGCTGGAGATCGGAACCGGCTGCGGTTACCAGGCTGCCGTGCTCAGCCTGATTGCCAAAGAGGTGTATACCATTGAGCGCTTGCGTGCGTTGCATGAAAAGGCTCGGGTCAATTTGCGCCCGTTGCGTCTTGCCAATGTGCACCTGATCCTGGGTGACGGCATGCTTGGTTTTGCCAGTGGCGCGCCGTACGCGGGCATTATCTCGGCCGCTGGTGGTGAGGAACTGCCGCAGGCATGGTGTGATCAATTGGCTGAGGGTGGCCGCCTGGTGGCGCCGATTCTGGGCGTTGGCGGACAACAGGTTTTGCTCGTGGTGGATCGTACTGCTGATGGATTTCAGCGCACGGTGCTGGAGCATGTTCATTTCGTACCCCTAAAATCGGGGCTAGGTTAATAAGGATAGGTATGTTGGATTCACGTGGTCTTTTGACGTGGGGAACCAGTCTGGTGGCAGCGGCAGTGCTGGCAGGTTGTGGAAGCACATCGCTGAACAAGGCTCCGGTCGAAGACCGGGGATCGTCTGCTGGCCGCCCATCGGCAACCACCAGTGCTACTGGCGCTGCCAAGGTGGATCCGGCAACGCTGCCGGGCGCGGAAAATGCAGGCAAGCCGGGTTACTACACAGTCAAGCCTGGTGAGACCTTGATGCGCATCGCCATGGAGCATGGCCAGAGCTGGAAAGACGTCGCTCGCTGGAGCAATCTGGAAAACCCCAATGTGATCGAAGTGGGGCAGGTGCTGCGTGTGGTGCCTCCAACCTCGTCCGCCGCCGTGACACAGCCTGCCCCTGCGGCCCCCGCTGTCACTGGCAGTGCGTCTACCGCCGCTGCGACACCGGCGCCTGTGCCTTCTCCAGCCCCTGCGGCGGCGGAAGCGCCTGCAGCGGCAGACAACAATGTGGGCTTCATCTGGCCATCGTCGGGTACGGTCATCGCCGGTTTTGACGATTCGCGCAACAAGGGCCTGGATATTGGCGGCAAGGCGGGTGATCCGGTGGTGGCGGCGGCTGATGGTCGCGTCATCTATGCGGGTGCTGGCCTGCGAGGCTACGGCAACTTGATTTTGATCAAGCACAACAACACCTACCTGACGGCCTATGCGCACAACCAGACCTTGCTGGTCAAGGATGATCAGGTCGTGCGCAAGGGGCAGAAGATCGCGGAAATGGGCAGTTCCGATGCAGATCGCGTCAAGCTGCACTTTGAGGTGCGTCGCCAAGGCAAGCCAGTGGACCCATCTCGCTATCTGCCTTCCCGCTGATGCCAGATAAGACCCAAGGGCCGACGCTGCCGATTCAAGCCGGCAGCGTCGGCTTTGTTCATGGCCGCCAGGATTCGTTGCCCGATGGCGACGATGCAGGCGAGGATACGGCTGCCGACATTGTCATCAGCGAATGGGAGAGCCGCGCCATCACCGCAGACATGGCCGACCATGGGCTGCGCCTGGACAAGGCGCTAGCCAGGTGGGTGCCAGAGTTTTCACGCAGCTATCTGCAGGCCCTGCTTGAGCAGGGGGCGGTGCTGGTCAATGGAAAAGCGGGCGCCAAGGCGAGCGCCAAGGTCAAGGCGGGGGATGCGGTAGCTGTCGAGTTGCGGCCGACGCAGCAGAGCCAGGCCTTTTTGCCGCAGGATATTCCGCTGGACGTGGTGTATGAGGATGCCCATCTGTGCATCATCAACAAGCCAGCCGGCATGGTGGTGCACCCCGCGCCAGGTAACTGGAGTGGTACCTTGCTCAATGCGCTGCTGGCACGCGATGCCAAGGCGGCCCAGTTGCCGCGTGCAGGCATCGTGCACCGGCTGGACAAGGACACCAGTGGCTTGATGGTGGTGGCCCGTGAGCGCCAAACCATGGATGCCCTGGTCAAATTGATTGCAGCGCGCGACGTGCATCGCAATTATGTGGCGTTGGCGCACAAGCCATGGAGTGGTACTGCGACTAAAACAGTAGCGCTTCCAATTGGACGAGACCCCCGCAATCGCCTGCGCATGGCTGTGGTGGATCTGTCGCAGCACCCGGGAAAGGCTGCCAGGACGGATTTTCGGCTGCTGGCCAACGCGGGCGAAGGCTGTCTGGTGTACTGCAGCCTGCACACGGGCCGTACGCACCAGATTCGTGTGCATATGGCATCGCTTGGCCATCCACTGCTGGCCGATGCGCTGTATGGCGGCTCCATGGCGGCAGGTCTGGAGCGTCAAGGCTTGCACGCCTTGCGCCTGGCTTTTGTGCATCCGGTCACGGGTCAGGACATGTCGTGGTTTGCTTTACCGCCCCAGGATATGGTGCAAGCCATGGAAAATTGGGATATTCGGTATAATTTGCAGGAACTGGCCTGAGTGCCAACGGTGCAGGGCGCTTATTCCCTCGCCCGTGATCTTGATGCCGCGCGACAGAAATGCGGCTTTCTTTGACTTGCAATCCTTTCTTTTGAGCCGTCGCCATTCATAGCGCGAACGTGTTTACAGGGATTCTTCGCATGCAGACTTTGGAAGCGAAACGGGTGTTGGAGACTGCGCTGATCTGCGCGCCCCAGCCAATTACCGTGCGTGAATTGCGCAGCTTGTTTGCGGACGAGTTGGGCACGGATACCTTGAAAGTGCTGTTGCAGGAATTGCAGCTGGACTGGACGCATCGGGGGGTGGAGTTGGTGCAGGTTGCCTCCGGGTGGCGTTTTCAAAGCCGACCGGAGATGCGCGAATTCCTGGACCGGTTGCACCCCGAGAAGCCACCCAAGTACACAAGGGCGACCTTGGAGACGCTGGCGATCATTGCGTATCGCCAGCCTGTCACGCGGGGCGATATCGAGGACATTCGTGGTGTAACGGTCAACAGCTTGATCATCAAGCAGCTCGAAGATCGTGGCTGGGTGGAGGTGATTGGGTATCGCGAAACCGTGGGCCGCCCAGCATTGCTGGCAACCACACGGCAGTTTTTGGACGATCTGGGGTTGCAATCGTTGGATCAACTGCCTGCGCTGGATGACAGCAATCAGCAGGCGACGATATTTGAAAGCCTGCCGCTGGATGAACAGCCGGTATCGGCTGGCACTGACGCTGGTGAGGTGGCCGAACAAGTGGCGCAGCCTGCGGGTGGTGGTGCTGTCGAGCCGGATGAAGAATTTGTTCTGGTTGGTGAGTCTGGGGTGGAGGTGCAGCCTGTACCCCTTGAAGACGGGGGGCAGGATCCGACCCTGGAGCCCTTGGCCAGCCATGGGGTTGATGGGCCTGGTGAAGTCGATGAACCGGCTTCAGCCGTGGCTCTTGAGGACAGTGAAGACGAGGCGCATGTGGATTTGCTGCCAGGCAATGATGTGCGCGAGACGGGTGCAGAGCCCCAACGAAATGATGACGCCGCTGCTGATGGTGGCAATGAGAAGCAGAAAAATGATGAGTGAAAACGGCGATTTGAATTCGCAATCCGGTGAAGAGGGCATGTCGGCAGAGCCGGTCAAGCCCAAACGCCGTGCGCCGCGCAAGCCTGCTGCACCTGAGCCTGCGGCTCAGTTGAGTGCTGCCGATATGGCTGAAGGCGAGGGGGCGCAGATTGCGCCCGAGCGGCAGGAGGCTGCAGGTGGGATGTCTGGTGATGGCGCCACGCGTGTCCGCCGTGAAGGTGAACAGCGGGTAAGCCGTTATCCGGCGCGTGCGCGACGCTTCCGTGAGCGGGATGGGCAGCCGCGTACAGAAGCCGGTGGAATGCAGGCGCAGGCGGAAGGGCGCGCAGATGCTGCGCTCCCGGCAGCGTCTGTGCGCAATGTTGATGCCACCCGTGAGACCGGCTATGCTTTTGAGGATGTGGTTGCCGGTGCCCTGGAGGCCGCCGAGGCCTCGGATGCGAACCTGCCGCCCAAGCGCGTGCTGCAGCCGCATGTGGAGACGCCCAAGCTGCACAAGCTGTTGGCGCAGGCTGGAATGGGGTCGCGCCTGGAGATGGAGCGGCTGATTCTTGAGGGCCGTATCTCGGTCAACAATGAGCCGGCACACGTTGGTCAGCGCATTCAATACAGCGACAAGATTCGCGTCAACGGCAAGCTGATCAATTTCCGCATCGATCCGCCGCCCGCCCGCGTGCTTGCCTACCACAAGCCCGTGGGTGAAGTGGTGACGCATGACGATCCTCAAAACCGTCCGACGGTGTTTCGCAAGTTGCCCAGGCTGATGCATGGCAAGTGGCAGTCGATCGGTCGCCTGGATTTGAATACCGAAGGCCTGCTGCTGTTTACCAGCTCCGGAGAACTGGCCAACAGCCTGATGCACCCCCGTTTTGGTCTGGAGCGCGAGTACGCCGTGCGTGTGCTGGGGGCGCTGACTGCCGAAGAAAAGCAGCAACTGCTGGCGGGCGTGAATCTGGAAGACGGCATGGCCAGCTTTGGCTCGATTGACGATGGTGGCGGTGAGGGTGCCAACCAGTGGTACCGCGTCACCATCTCCGAAGGCCGCAACCGCGAAGTGCGCCGCATGTTCGAAGCCGTCGGCCATGCAGTCAGCCGGCTGATCCGTATCCGCTACGGGGCCATGGTGCTGCCGCGCGGGCTCAAGCGCGGTAACTGGGTGGAGCTTGACCAGCGGGATATCCAGGCATTGACTGCCGCCGCTGGCGCGCCTGTGCGCCAGTCGCGCAGCAATGCCCAGGACAATCGTGGCCGTGGTCGCAATGACAACCGTCCTCAGCAAAACGGTCCACGTCCCTCGACAGGGCCTGCCAAGAATACCCGCGGTGGTGGCTTGCGCCGTGCGCCGGAAAAACGCAGCAGCCAGCCCGATCCGATGAAGACCTCGCTTGGCTACATTGGCCACGACAGTTTGACGCGTCAGCGCAAAAATGGCGGCTTCAAGCGGGGTGGAAGGTCGTAGTCACGCTACTGACTTCCCGGACACCGTACAATCAAAGGTTTGCTTTTACGGCAAAAATCAACCAACAGGAAAATTCAACATGGCAATCGAACGTACCCTCTCGATCATCAAGCCCGATGCAGTGGCTAAGAATG
>NZ_JBEBNZ010000040.1:0-19481 GCF_040396735.1 Comamonas odontotermitis | reverse complement strand
TTGGCGGAAACGGAGGGATTCGAACCCTCGATGAGGCTCTACACCCCATACTCCCTTAGCAGGGGAGCACCTTCGGCCACTCGGTCACGTTTCCAATACAGCTATTGTAACCTGAAAATCAGGCCTTTTTGGAAACTTCGGGAGAATCCAGACCGAAAGCGGTATGCAGTGCGCGCACGGCCAGTTCGAGGTACTTCTCATCGATCACGACTGAGGTCTTGATCTCGGAGGTGGAGATCATCTGGATGTTGATGCCCTCTTCGCTCAGTGCGCGGAACATGGTCGATGCCACACCCACGTGGCTGCGCATGCCGATGCCGACGATGCTCACCTTGCAGATGTTGGAGTTGCCGAGGACTTCGTCAGCACCCAGCTTGGGCAGAACCACCTCACGCAGCAACTCCATCGTGCGGTTGTAATCGCCCTGGCTCACGGTGAAGCTGAAATCGGTCTTGCCGTCTTTGCCGATGTTCTGCAGGATCACATCCACATCAATGTTGGCCTCGGCGACAGGCCCCAGGATCTGGTATGCGATACCAGGGGTGTCGGGCACACCGCGTACAGAGATTTTGGCTTCGCTGCGGTTGAAAGCGATGCCTGATACGACGGCCTTTTCCATCTTTTCGTCTTCCTCAAAAGTGATCAGAGTGCCCGACTTGGCCTCTTCGTCCAATGCAATATCCCAGGGCGTGAAGCTTGACAGCACACGCATGGGCACCTTGTACTTGCCAGCAAATTCCACCGAACGGATCTGCAGCACCTTGGAGCCCAGGCTCGCCATCTCCAGCATTTCTTCAAAGCTGACTGTCTTGAGGCGCTGCGCTGCAGGCACCACGCGTGGATCGGTCGTGTAGACGCCATCAACGTCGGTATAGATCAGGCATTCGGCCGCTTTCAGGGCGGCGGCAACTGCCACAGCAGACGTATCGGAGCCGCCGCGTCCCAGTGTGGTGATGTTGCCAGCAGGATCGATCCCCTGGAAACCTGTGACGATCACCACACGGCCAGCGTCGAGGTCAGCCCGCACACGCTTGTCGTCAATCGATTCAATGCGCGCCTTGGTGTAGCTGTCGTCGGTGCGCACAGGCACCTGCCAGCCGGTGTAGCTGACAGAAGGCACGCCTTCGGCCTGCAGCGCAATGGCCAGCAAGGCGGACGAGGCCTGCTCACCCGTCGCCGCCAGCATATCGAGCTCGCGATAATAGGATTTGTCCGCTCGGCTGGGGGCCAGTTCACTGGCCAGGCCCAGCAGGCGGTTGGTTTCGCCACTCATGGCGCTAGGCACCACCACCATCTGGTGGCCAGCCCGAGCCCACTTGGCGACGCGTTTGGCGACATTGCGGATACGCTCCGTGGAGCCCATCGATGTGCCGCCGTACTTATGAACGATCAGTGCCATTGAATATCACGATGACGAAACACGAAACTCGGCGTTGATGCAAAGTGTTTTGGCACGCCGTCGGATTCGTACATTAGTCAGACCAAAACCGACGGATTGTACCAATCGATCACCCCACCTCGGCGTTCTACGGTTCCACGCCCCACTTTTAGGTGGATTTGGTGGCCGCGGGTGGTGCAATGCTGCAACTGCTGCACCAGTTGCGCAAGCTGCGCCGCAGTCGGAGTTTGGCCATATACAGTGCGCAGCCAGTAACGCAGCACATTGCCCATGCGCGCCACAGACAAGGCCTGCAGCACCTTGATGGCTGGCGGACTGCCTGTTGCCTGGAAATCCATGTGCGCCAATTCATCCAGCAGCTCTGCCGCCAGCGCGGCATTGGCAGCGCTTCGCGCCAGGGTACTGGCAAACTGCGGAAATGCCTGTGCCAATGCGGGCGACACCTGGGCGCGGATGCGATTGCGGGTCAGGTCCTGATCAGCATTGGTCGGGTCTTCCACCCAGGCGATGCCAAGCGCCCGCAGATCGGCACGGATTTGCGTGGCGCCCATTTGCGCCCCCCCTGTTGCCAGATAAGGCCGCTCCCAGCGCAAGCCGTTCCGCTCCCAGGCTGGCCGCATGCCTGCCAGCCCCGCAACACCGGCACCGCGCGACAGCGCCAGCACCACGGTTTCCACCTGGTCGTCCGCATGCTGCGCCAGTACTATTGTTTTAATAGCATATTGCGCAATAGTGGCTTGCGCCAGCTGCTCCAAAGCCTTATAGCGTGCAATCCGGGCCGCATCCTCCGGGCTCTGCCCGGGGGCATGGTGCGCTGCCACCTTGGCGATATGCAGTGGAATGCCCCAGGCCGCGCACTGTTGCTGGCAGTGCGCTTCAAAATCAGTCGCAGCAGCCTGCAAGCCATGGTTGATGTGAAAGGCGACTACCTGGCCTGGAAATCGCTGCGCACATGCCCACAGCAGTGCGGTTGAATCTGCACCGCCGCTGTAGGCGACCGCCAGTGGCAAAGCGGGCTGCCAATCCTTCAACACAGAAAGGATGCGCGCCTCAGCCATGGCATGCCTCCCGCAGCAAAAAGCCTCCGCATCGGGAGGCTTTTTGCATGCTGTACGTACGCACGGGCGACATCAATTCTCTGCCTTGGTGTCCGTGAAACGGCCGTAGCTTTGCAGGCGTTCATAGCGGCGATCGAGCAAATCCTTGGTCTTCAGATCGGCCAGCTGGCGGTATGCATCACTCAGGCCGCGCTTGAGCAAGGCTGCCATCTGCTTGTGGTCGCGGTGCGCGCCACCCACGGGTTCATGGATGATCTTGTCCACCAGGCCCAGAGCCTTGAGGCGGTGTGCGGTAATGCCCATGGCATCGGCAGCTTCCTGCGCCTTTTCGCTGGTCTTCCACAGGATGGATGCACAGCCTTCGGGGCTGATGGTCGAATACACCGAGTACTGCAGCATCAGCACCTGATCGGCCACCGAAATGCCCAGGGCGCCGCCCGAGCCACCCTCGCCGATGATGGTCGAGATGATCGGCACTTCCAGTTGCGCCATCTCAAAGATGTTGCGGCCAATGGCTTCGGACTGACCGCGCTCTTCCGCGTCAATCCCGGGATAGGCGCCTGGCGTGTCGACAAAGGTGAACACCGGCAGCTTGAACTTCTCGGCGGTCTTCATCAGGCGCAGCCCCTTGCGGTAGCCCTCGGGCTTGCTCATGCCGAAGTTGCGCAGGGTGCGCTCCTTGGTGTCGCGCCCCTTCTGGTGGCCTACCACCATGCAGGGGTTGCCATTGAAGCGCGCGAGCCCCCCCACAATGGACAGATCGTCCGCAAAGTGGCGGTCGCCGTGCATTTCGACGAAATCGGTGAAGATTTCACCGACGTAATCCAGTGTGTAAGGGCGCTCGGGGTGGCGGGCAATCTTGGTGATCTGCCACGGCGTGAGCTCGCTGTAGATGTCCTTGGTCAGCTGCTGGCTTTTCTTGCTGAGCTGGTCGATTTCTTCCGAGATATCGACTGCGCTCTCACTCTGCACATAGCGCAGTTCATCGATTTTGGTTTCCAGCTCCGCAATCGGTTGCTCGAAATCCAGGAATGTTCTTTTCGCCAAAATGATTCTCCTCGAGGGCAACTGCCAGGCAGCCAGCCTCTAAACGACCGACAGTGTAACCGCACGCGGCCACTGCCGGTCAATCCGTATTCAAGGCCATCGGCATGGCATTCTGAGAGCGCCAGATCAACCAAGCACCCACGCTGCTCCACGGCTGCCAGGCCTGCGCCACCTCGCGCACATCGCTGCGGCTGACCGGGTCTCCCGAAAAATAATGTGTGCTGATTCCCGCCTGCAGGGCAGCATCATCGAGCGGCAGCACATTCGGCCGCCCCAGGTGGAAGATCAGGAACATCTCCGCATTCCAGCGCCCGATCCCCCTCAACTCCAGCAAGGTGCCAGCCACGGCATCGTCGTCGTCTCCCACCCAGCTCAAGGCATCCTTGGGAGATGCAACAAACCATTGCGCCAGGTCTTTCAGGTAGCTGATCTTGCGCTGCGGCAAGCGAATGGCCTTGAGTGCATCATCGCTGGTGGCAAGCAACCCGTGCGCAGTGCAGGCGCCTGGCAGCGCCAGATAACGCTTCCACAACTGCTGCGCGGCCGATTCGGACAACTGCTGCCACACCACGCTGCGCACCAGCAGGGCAAAACCGTCTGCATCGCGGCGCAGCAGTTGGCCCGCGTACTCGGGAATCAACCGCCGCAACACCCGGTCCTTGCGCGCCAGATGTTTGCAAGCGGTCGACCAGTCATCCGCCGACAGCGGCTTGTTTGCTATCCCAACCATAGCTACCAGCGCTCGTCAGTCGTTAGCAAACCGAAGTTTTCAGTCAAACTGATGCAGTTCATCAAGACGCTGCCTGCACGACGGTCCAGGTCGTACCCTGGGCAGAATCCTTCAACTCCACGCCCTGTGCCAGCAGAGCTGCCCGGATGCGGTCCGATTCGGCATAGTTCTTGGCGGCCTTGGCAGCCGCGCGCAATGCGATCTGCTCTTCGATATAAGCTGCGTCCACCGTGGCGCCAGCCTGCAAAAACGCTGCAGGATCCGCCTGCAGCAAACCCAGGGTGCCGCCCAATGCCTTGAGCAGGCCAGCCACCTCGGGGGACTTGCTGCGGTTGACCTCGGCGGCCAGCTCAAACAGCACGGCAACGGCCTCTGGCGTGCCAAAGTCCTCGTTCATGGCGGCCAGGAAGCGCGCAGCATGGGTATTGGCCCAATCGATCTGTACCGCTGCCGCAGGCACCAGACTCAATGCCGTGTACAGCCGCTTCAAGGCACTGCGGGCATCATCCAGGTGCACATCGCTGTAGTTGAGCGGGCTGCGGTAATGGCTGCGCACGATGAAGAAGCGCACCGTCTCGGCGTCATATTCCTTGAGCACATCGCGAATGGTAAAGAAATTGCCCAGCGACTTGGACATCTTCTCGTTGTCCACATTGATGAAGCCGTTGTGCATCCACAAATTGGCCAATTGCTTGCCATGCGCGCCTTCGCTCTGCGCAATTTCGTTTTCGTGGTGGGGGAACTGCAGATCCGCCCCTCCCCCGTGAATGTCAAAGGTCTCGCCCAGCAGTGCGCAGCTCATGGCAGAGCATTCGATATGCCAGCCTGGGCGGCCCACGCCATAATTGCTGGGCCATTTTGCCTCGTCGGGCTCGGTGGGCTTGGCGCTTTTCCACAGCACAAAATCCAGCGGGTCGTCCTTGCCATCCTGCACCGCGACGCGCTCGCCCGCCTGCAACTCGTCCAGCGACTTGCCCGACAGCTTGCCGTAGCCGGGAAACTTTCGCACGGAATAGTTCACATCGCCATTGCCTGCACGGTAGGCCAGCCCCTTTTCCTCCAACTGATTGATGATGGTGAGCATCTGCGGCACATACTCGGTGGCACGCGGCTCATGCGTGGGACGCTCGATGCCCAGCGCGTCAGCATCCTGGTGCAGCGCGTCGATCATGCGGTCGGTCAGGCTGCGGATGGTTTCGCCATTCTCGATCGCACGCTTGATGATCTTGTCCTCAATATCGGTGACATTGCGTACATAGGTCACCTGGTAGCCAGTCGCACGCAGCCAGCGCTGCACTACATCAAACGCAATCATCGAGCGCGCATGCCCCAGATGGCACAGGTCATACACGGTCATTCCGCACACATACATGCGGACATGGCCCGGCTCCATCGGGGTAAAGGACTCCAGCGCACGCGATAGCGTGTTATAGATACGCAGACTCATGAAAAACTAGCGTGATAATGGTTGGAAAGATTGCCAGGAGGCAATCCGTGGCGCCTTGAAAAAGGCCCCTGGCCCGGCATTTTATGGTAGCCGATACCCATGTCTGTGCGGCAGCAAACCGTTGCCAGCGGCGGGCCGGGGGCGCGGCGCCCCTCAGCTACAATGCGCTGCAGTATAAGCCTGCAGGCTCCAGATTGCGCGTGCTCCGCGCTTGAAACCTATGAAGTTAGTCAGTTGCATTCCCTCCTTCGTGCTGCCCCGCGCCGCGGTTCTGGCGCTGGCCCTGTGCGCCAGCATGGCCCATGCCGACCAGTATTCAGCCGTGGAAAAGCTGATCCAGTCCGGCCAGTCGGCACTTGCGCTGGAACAACTGGACGCCAAGATCAAGGACGCGCCGCGTGATCCACAATGGCGCTTTCTACAAGGTGTGGCCCACATGAATGAAGGCCATGCAGCGCAGGCGACCGCCACCTTTGAAAAACTGGTGCAGGAATACCCCGAACTTCCCGAGCCCTATAACAACCTGGCCGTGCTCTACGCACAGGGCAACGAACTGGAAAAGGCCAGCCGCGCGCTGCAAGACGCCATTCGCGCCAACCCCAGCTACGCTACAGCCTATGAAAATCTGGGCGACATCTACATCCGACTTGCAGAAAAGGCGCTGAGCCAGGCTGGAACCCTGGCTCCAGCAGAGCAGACGCGGCTGCAGCCCAAGATCAGTGCGCTGCGCCTTCTGGTGACGCGCGCTCAACCGGCCAATGCCGCTGGAGCCATCGCACCCGCGGCTGCGCCCGCAACAAAAAAATAGCTATTCCAGCTTGAATCCTGCGGACATTGCCCTTATGTCGATGCAACGCAGGCCTGTTCAACCATGTTTGCATGGTGCTGCGCTGTCGGCGCCTGTAGCGTTCTTCACTGACCCTTGAAAGGATACAGATGCCCAACAAACGGCAAACCCTCTCCATCATGGCCCGCGCAGGCGGCGTGGTGTTGGCAAGCACCTTGTTCCTTGCCGGCCATGCGCAGGCTGCAGACAACCCCAAGGTAAAGATCGCGACCTCCATGGGAGACATCGTGGTCGAGCTGAATGCCGAAAAGGCCCCCAAGACCGTGGCCAACTTTGTGCAGTACGTCAACGACAAGTTCTATGACGGCACTGTCTTTCACCGCGTGATCAATGGATTCATGATCCAGGGCGGCGGTTTCACGCCCGAGATGCAGCAAAAGCCCACGCGCGCACCGATTCCGCTCGAAGCATCGAACGGCCTGAAGAACGACACCTACACCATTGCCATGGCGCGCACCGGCAACCCGGATTCGGCCACCTCGCAGTTCTTCATCAACGTGAAGAACAATGACATGCTCAATGCACCGAGCCCCGACGGCCATGGCTATGCCGTATTTGGCAAAGTGATCAGCGGCACCGACGTGGTGGACAAAATCAAGGCAGTGGAGACGGGCAACGCAGGCCCGCACCAGAATGTGCCCAAGGCCCCGGTCGTCATCAAATCGGCCGCCATCGTCAAGTAACGTACAGGTTTGCACAGGTTGCATCCTGCGGTCTGTCCCTTCCCCCTTTTCTCTTATAGGAAACCATACCATGAGCAATCCCCAAGTCGAACTGCACATCAAGGACTACGGCGTGATCACGCTGGAGCTGGACGCAGACAAGGCCCCAAAATCGGCCGAGAACTTTCTGGCCTACGTCAAGAGCGGCCACTATGACGGCACGATCTTTCACCGTGTGATCAACGGTTTCATGATTCAGGGCGGCGGCTTTGCCTCCGGCATGGACCAGAAGCCTACGCAGGCTCCCATCCAGAACGAAGCCCAGAACGGCCTCAAGAACGACCAGTACACCATCGCCATGGCCCGCACCAGCGATCCGCACTCGGCCACCGCTCAGTTTTTCATCAACGTGGCCAAGAACGATTTCCTGAACCACACCTCGCCTACGCCCAGCGGCTGGGGCTATGCCGTGTTTGGCAAGGTGGTCAAGGGCAACGACCTGGTTGACAAGATGAAGGGCGTGAAGACCGGCTCCAAGGGCATGCACCAAGATGTGCCCAAGGACGAAATCGTGATCGAAAAGGCTGTGGCCCTGTAACCCAGGCTCCCGGTCATACCACCAGGCCCGCATGGATAGTTCCCCCTCCTCGCCCTCCGCAAGCGCGGCCGCCGTGCGTGCTGCGCTGGCGCAAACGGCTATCGGGCACCTGGTGGCGCCTTCCTCATGGTGCAGTGTCGAGTTCATCTCCGACCTGCACCTGCAACCCCAGCTCCCTGCCACCAATTCCAGTTGGCAACAGTATCTGCAAGCCAGCACGGCGGACGCGATCTTCATGCTGGGCGATCTCTTCGAGGCCTGGGTGGGCGATGACGCACTGAATGAGCCGGGCAGTTTTGAAGCCCGATGTGCCTCAATCCTTCACGATGCAAGCGCCAAGCACTCTCTTTTTTTTATTCACGGGAACCGTGATTTTCTGGTGGACTCGCATTTTTCCCAGCGCAGCGGCATGCAATTGCTGGCCGACCCCACTTGCCTGGACTTTGCGGGACAACGCTGGCTGCTGAGCCACGGCGACGCGCTGTGCGTGGAAGACGCCGATTACCAGCGCTTTCGCACGCTGGCCCGCAGCCCTGCCTGGCAGCAGCAACTGCTGGCCCAGCCCCTGGCGCAGCGGCGCCTGTTGGCCGGCAGCATGCGCAGCGAGAGCGAGGCGCGAAAAATGCGTGAAGTCATCACCGCCGATGTCGACCATGCTGCAGCATTGGAGTGGCTGCAGCGTGCAAACGCCTCGACCCTGATCCACGGCCATACGCACCGCCCAGCCATTCACGCACTGGATGCGGCCCACCAGCGAGTGGTCCTGACCGATTGGGACACGGACCTGGAGCCGGCGCAGGCACGCGCGGAGGTGCTGCGTATTGATGCATCCGGCCTGCAACGCCTACCTCTGGCAGACTATCTGGCGCACCCGCCAGGGCGCCCGAATTAAGCCATGACCTGGTGGCGACGCACCTGGTTGAAGCTGCGTGCACGGGTGCGACCCGTGCCCGAGATTCCCTCGTCGCTCTGGCTGCATGTACTGCAGCGCCATCCTTTCTTGCAGGCCCTGTCGCTGGAAGAGAAGTCCAAACTGCGTGCGCTCAGCGCCTTGTTCCTGCACAACAAACGGTTTTCGGGTGCGAATGGACTGGTGGTGGACGACCGCATGGCCTTGACGATTGCAGCGCAGGCCTGTGTGCCCTTGCTGTACCGTGGTGACGCCAGCCGAGCCATTGCGCTTTATGACGATTTTGTCGGCATCGTGGTACACCCCGGCACCATGGTGGCAACCCGTGACGTGCATGAAGACGCGGGACTGGTATCGCAACGCCGCATGATGCTCGAAGGTGAAGCCATGGAACGCGGCCCCGTCACCCTCAGTTGGGCGGCCATCGACCAGAACCCCGCCATGCAGGCAGAGCGCGGCACCAGTGTCGTGATTCACGAGTTCTGCCACAAGATCGACATGCGCAATGGCGGCGCGGACGGCTACCCTGCCCTGCCTGCCGGTTTTTTGGGTATCCCCGCAGCAGCAGAGGCGCGCAAGGCCTGGGAACTGACCTGGACCCAGGCCTTCGAGCAATTTCGCCAAGCCATCACCAAGGCCGAGCGTTTTGGCGAACCTGCACCCTGGCTCGACGCCTATGGCGCCACGGCCCCTGCCGAGTTTTTTGCGGTGGCCTGCGAGGCATTCTTTGTCAACCGCGTACGCTTTGGTCAGGAGTGGCCACAGCTCGATCGCATGCTTGCAGGCCTCTTTCACTGGCCCGAGCCATCCCGTCCCTCATAGGCACCTTACCTCAAGGTGCTACCCCTCCGCCAGCGAGCGGAGCCACTGCATGCTGTCCTGCAGTTCCTCGGGGTGCAGATTGTGCTGGCAGGGGTACTCACGGTAGACCAGATCCACCGGTGTGGCCTGTAGATGTGCGCGAATGGCATGGGCCTGCTGCAAGGGGATGACGTTGTCGGCACTGCCATGGCTCACCCATACCTGGTGCCCGGCCAGTGCGGCTGCGGCAACCTCCTCACCGGCAATCTCCGGCAGCAGGCGGCTGTGCCATACCAGAACCGCTTTGAGCAACGCGGGCTGCGTCAGCAGTACGGACAGGGACATGATGCCCCCTTGGCTAAAACCCCCCACAACCACCCGCTCCGCAGGCACCTGCAGCTGAGCGCAGGCTGCACGGCAGGTCTGTTCCACCAGCGCGCGGCTGGCGCGCTCCTGCGCTGCATCAATGGTACGGCTGCCATCGGGATTGACGCCGAACTGGAACCAGGCATACATCTGCGCAGCCATCGTGTACGGGGCGCGCAGGCTGAGTACGTGGAAGGCCGGCGGCACGAAGTCCGCCAGGCCGAACAGGTCCTGCTCATTGCTGCCCACGCCGTGCATCAGCACCAGCAGCCATGGTTGGGGTACCGAAGGATCGGCCGCGCGGTACAGATGGGAGAGTGGCAGGTTCAGCATGACAGGTATCCAGCAATCGCAAAGTGCCCGGAAAGGCACCGCGTCAAGGCAGTGACGCAGACGCAAAAAAAGTGGCTGCATGGTATCAGCAGCCACCGCCCATCCATTGCAGGCGCTTATTTTTTCTGGTGCAGCGCCACCCAGGCCAGGAACTTGTCCATGTAGCTGCCCAGAAAATCCCTGCTCGCCGCTGCGACCTGCCCCTGCGCATCCACAAGGCCCTCCGTCCAGCGAATGAAGCCCTCTGGCTGCGCCATGGCGGGCATATCGAGAAAGACCAGGATATTGCGCAAATGCTGCTGCGCCATCGCAGTACCAGGGCCGCCGGGCGATGTACCGATAACGCCCGCAGGAATGCCTGCCCAGGCGCTGGCGCCGTAGGGCCGGCTTGCACCATCGAGTGCGTTCTTCAGATACGCCGGCACAGAACGGTTGTGCTCCGGCGTTACCAACAAGATGCCATTCTTGCTGCGCACCTTGTCTTTGAATGCCGTGAACGCAGCCGGGTAGCTATCGGCATCACTGTCCCGGTTGTAGAACGGCAAAGCACTCAGATCGAGAAACTCGAAATCCGCCTTGTCTTTTGACAGATTCACAAGGCCATGCGCCAGTTGTTGGTTGATCGATGCCTTGCTGTTGCTGCCAACGATCACGCCGATTTTCAGTTTTTCCACGGTCATTCTCACTTTCCAGACATGCAGGGGATGAAGTCTTGTGGTTATACCCCTTGTTTGTGACCCGCCGTGTAGGCAAAAGCGAGTAGAGCGACCGGTTTCATATCAGCCACTGATGCCTCCTCTTTGCAGACCGGTACATGCCCTGCCACCGTCCATCCGCCACACCTGCGTGCCGCCCAGGAGCATGGCCGCCGGCTCGTCATGCAAGGATCGCCACCGCCGCTGCGCAGCCTCAGCCGTGCCGATGACCCACAGGCGCTGCTGCGGATGGGCGCATGCATAGGCCTGCAATGCCCGCTCATCCAGCAGCACCGTGCTGCCTTGCTGCGGATCGAATTCAGCAGCATCCGTCAGCTCCTTCTTCCAGTTGTCGGCCTGACGGCCCTCGCCAACCTTCCAATCGTCGATCACCAGAGGCGGCTGCATGGCAGGCAGGTAAAAGGGAACCTCGTAATACAGGTGCTCCAGCATCACCAACCGGTCTGCCGCCTGCACCGGCAAGGCACCCAGGATGCGCCACCGGGCCTTGGCAGGAACGGCCACGGTTCCCAGAACCAGGCTCAGCGCCACACAGAGCACTGCAGCCAAGCCAGCAACAGGTCGTGCATGCTGCTGCCAGCCAGCAGCCTGCACCACACGTACCACGGCATAGGCCAAGGGCGGCAATGCCGGAAGCACATACCCCACAATCTTGCTGTTCGGCACGGAGAAAAACACCACCACGACAGCAAACCACACCAGCATGAGCCTATCCAGACTACGGACGGCAGCGGATGGAGTCATGGCGGACTGGGTACCATGCACTGCCGTGGAAAGACTCACGACGCTGCCCTGAGGCATCCTGCGTCCGCGCCTCCAGCAGCGCCAGCCGGCAGCCAGCGCCCAACCGGTCCAGGGCAAGGCGGCCAATGCAATCACGGCGCCATAAAACCACCAGGGTTGCGGGTTGTTGAAGGTGGAGCCCGTATAGCGCTGGAAATGCTGTGTGACAAAAAAGTAGTGAAAGAAGCCACCATGGCGCTGCTGTGCCACCCACACCCAGGGCCCTGCAATCAGCAGTACCGGTAGCCATGCAGCCGCATGCAGTGGCAGCCACCATTGGCGCCAGCGCCTCTCCCATGCGAGCCAAATGGCCCATACCAGGCCCGGCAGCACCAGGGCAATGAGACCTTTGGCCAGAAAGCCCAATGCGGCCCAGATACCGGCCCCCACCAACCAGCCCATCCAGCGCCGCCGACCGGATCCGTTACGCGCTTGCAGCGTGGCAACCGCTGCGCAGCCTATGCATGCTGTCATGCATCCCGCCAAAAGCATGTCCATGTTGGCGTATTGGGCCGCAAGATAGACATACGGCATGGTGACCAGCACCACGGCTGCCGCAATGGCAGTAGCCTGGCTCGCACAGCGTTTGAGCAAGATAAACAATGCCATGGCAGCCACCCAGGCACCCAGCAAGGAAGGCAGGCGCGCCACCCATTCATGCACGCCAGCGACCTGAAACCCTGTTGCTGCGAGCCAGTAATACAACGGAGGCTTGTGAAAAAAGGGCAGGCCGTTGAGCGAAGGCGTTATCCAATCGCCGCTGCGCAGCATCTGCAGAGCTGCCACGGCATAACGCCCCTCATCGGGATCGCTGAGCGGTCGCACCCATGCCAGAGCAAACAGCCAGACGCCGATCCACAGACCCATCCGGACCTCGGTTGTCCATGCAAAGCGGGCAGGCAGCGCCCGCGTCGTGAAGAGGCTGTCCATGGCCTACTCCGCCGTGGCAGGTATCGAAGATTGCACAAGTGGCGTATGGCTTTGCAGCCCCTCGCCTCTCCGCCCCGTCACCGCAGGACTTGCATGTCGCCACACCCATCCGTAAATGCCGGCCAATGTGAAACCGAGCGCCGCGCCAGCGGCAATGTCCAGCGGAAAGTGCACCCCGCAGTACACACGCCCCCAGCTCACTGCCAATGCAACTGCCAGAATTGCCGCCCCTGCAGGGCGAAGCTGCCGCAGCCACAGCAGGCAAAAGCCTATGGCAAACAGTGCACTGGCATGGGCACTGGGAAGCGACCCACGCGCAGCATGGTCGATGTAGGCGGGGCTGAGCCCCATGACAAATGGGCGCGGATGACCTGCCCAGAGCGCCAGGCGATGCGCCACCAATACGGCAACAGCGCAGCAGATCAGAGTCCCCATCACATAGGGGCGATTTGCCGGTCGCTTCCACCATATCCACACCAATACAGCAACTGCCAGCAGCGCACCATTGACGCCGAACCACTTGGCAATCACCAACACCCAGGCAGTGGGCGCAAAGCCCCCGGCCATCCATGCAAACCATTGCAGATTCATCGCTTCCATTGCAGCCCTCTGAGGCAGAAGGCCGCCCTGGATGGGCATTCACCCGGCGACAGCGCTTTCCGCAGGAAGGCACTGTGGCGTCATGAACTTACCGATGTCTTAATGCAGGAAATATCTGGTGGAAAGCGGTTAGATATCCGTGCTGCTGTCCTGCACCACGGCCCCCGCAGCAATCGTGATGGCGCGGTTGCATTGCGCAGCAATGCTGCGGTCGTGCGTGACCATCATCAAGGTGGTGCCGAACTCCCGGTTCAGATCCATGATCAGGCGCATCACGGACTCGCCGGTGGCAAAATCCAGGCTTCCCGTCGGCTCGTCGGCCAGCAGGACTGCAGGCTCCACCACAAATGCCCGCGCCAGCGCCACGCGCTGCTGCTCGCCGCCTGAAAGCAGCTTGGGATAGTGCGACAGCCGCTGGCCCAGGCCTACGCGCTCCAGCATCTGCGAGGCCAGCTTGCGTGCATCGCGCCTGCCCGACAGCTCCAGGGGCAGCATCACATTCTCGATGGCCGTCAGATTGCCCATGAGCTGGAAGTTCTGAAACACAAAGCCCATGCTGCGAGCGCGCAGCGCCGCCCGCTCGTCTTCGTCCAGCGCGAACAGGTCTTCACCGCCCACCATCACGGTGCCGGTCGTCGGTGTATCAAGGCCTGCCAGCAAGGACAGCAAAGTGCTCTTGCCCGAACCCGATGCACCCACGATGGCGACGGTTTCGCCCCGTGCGATACTAAAGTCCACATCGTGCAGGATCGTCAAGGTACCGGTGGAATCGGTGACCGATTTACCCAATCGGCGGGCCTCAAGCACCGTAGCGGCTCCCTGTGTCTGCGAAAGCAATGCGTCATTCATGAAAAACAGCTTTTCTCCATCCGGTTTCGGCACGCGCCTTGGCAGGCGGCGCTTCGTTCGTACCATCGTAACGGTACCCCTGATGTCCTGGGCTGCTATGGGTTTTACAGTCGCAGGTGCCCAGCCATCTGCGCCAGCGACGATTCTGGTCGTCGGAGACTCCATCAGCGCAGAGTACGGCATCGCCCGCGGAAGCGGCTGGGTGGCGCTGCTGCAGAGCCGACTCACCCAGCAGAAAAGCCCGGCCTACCAAGTGGTGAACGCCAGCATCAGCGGAGATACTAGTTCTGGCGGCCGCGCTCGCCTGGCAGGTCTTCTCAAGCAGCACCAGCCAAAGATCGTGGTGATTGAACTGGGCGCCAATGACGCCCTGCGCGGCCTGCCCCTGGCCAGCACGCAGGCCAATCTGGCTGCAATGGTAGACAGCGCGCAGCAATCGGGAGCCAAGGTGCTGTTGCTGGGCATGCAGGTGCCGCCCAACTACGGTGCACGGTATACCGCCGATTTCGCCAAGGTATTCACCACACTGGCCGCCGACAAGAAGACCGGCCTCGTGCCCTTCTTGCTGCAAGGCGTGGCCGATGTACCCGATGCCGGCAAGAACTTTCAGGCCGACCGCATCCACCCGCTCGCCAGCGCCCACCCCACCTTGCTGGCCAATGTGTGGCCTCAACTGCAGAAGCTGATGTAGCACGCAGAGCAGGTTTTCACCTCAAAAACCTGAACAACGGGCGCTACACCGCTTCACGCTGTATTCAGCCAAACGCCTTCTGCAGCGCCTGCGCCAGGTCTGCCTGCAGGTCAGCCGCGTCTTCCAGGCCAATCGAGAAGCGCACCACCGTGCCCGGCTTCAAGCTCTCTTCCGGCAGCGAACGCATGCTGCCAATCTTGTAGGGCACCACCAGGCTGATGGGACCGCCCCAGCTGTACGCCAGCTTGAACCAGCTCAGGCTTTCGCAGAACAGGTCAATCTGAGCCTGGGTGTAGCGCGGATCGATCACCACGCTGAAAAGACCCGCCGCAGCGCCTTCGAGCCCGTGCGGGCCGTTTTTTCCGCCGCACTGCGCTTTCCAGTACGCGTGACCGGGCGAGCCCTCCAGCGCAGGGTGCAGCACCTGCACCACCGCCGCCTGCTGCGCCATGAAGCCTGCCAACTGGCGCGCCGCCGCATCGTGCGCGTAGTAGCGCAATGACATGCTGGGCAGGCTGCGCAGAATCGTTTCCACGTCGTTGACGCCCACACCAAAACCCATGTGCATATGCGTGGCTTGCAGGCGGCGATGGATGGCCGGATCGCGCGAGGTGATGGAGCCCATCAGCACATCGCCGCCGCCACTGGGGTATTTGGTGAGGGCGTGCGCCGAGATATCGACACCCAGGCGGTGCGAGCCGTCACCGTCCAGATCGAACACATTGAAGGCGAGGCCCGCACCCCAGGTGTTGTCGATAGCAGTGGGAATACCTTTGTCTCTGCACAGCTGCACCAGGGCGCGGAGGTCGGGAAACTCCATGCTCACCGAGCCTGCAGCCTCCAGCCAGACCAGGCGGGTGTTGGGCTGGATCTGGCTGGCACAGTGCTCCACGCTGAGCGGCTGGTAATAGCCCACGCTCACGCCATAGCGTGCCAATTCGCTTTCGGCAAAGCCCTTGCTCGGGCCATAGACGTTGTCGGGCAGCAGCACATGGTCGCCCGCACGAAGCATGGCAAGACCCACCACGGAAATCGCGGCGAGCCCACTGGTCACCAGCAGGCAGTGCTTGCCGCCCTCCAGAGCGGCAATGCGCTCTTCCAGAATGTAGGCGGTAGGCGTGCCATGCAGGCCATAGGTGAAGGCGCTCTTGTCCTTCCAGTCCCAACAGCGCATGGCCTGCACATTGGGGAAAAAGATGCTCGATGCCTTGAATACACCCGGCTGGGGCGCAGAAAAAGGCGCAGTCGGCGCATAAGGATGGTGAATCAGGTCGGTCAGTGCCGATGGGGCTGGTGTACGAGGCTCGGTCATGGCAAAACGTGTGAAAGCAAAAACAATGAGGGCCTGCGCGGACAAGGGACGACAATGGGCATCTTCATGCGAACCATGTCCGGCCCGAGCACCCTCTGCGCAAACCCCAACAACTACTGGTCAGCAGCCATTGTGCAGCAGGGCAGGCCCGATGGCACGCCCAGGCGGGTAAGCACAGTCACATTGTCATCACTGCTGCGGTGTGGATCGGAAAAAAGCGGCGTGCTCCAGCAATGCCTGCGGATTTTGCAACGGCAGCCAATCTCCACCTGGGCACAGGCGGGGAACTGTCTCCAATGACGCCAGCGCAGGCCACGGCCACCATTGGGCGCTCTCGCCTGCGCTCACGAGACTGGCGTCCGGCAGCTCCAGCGGAGCGTTCATGCTGCCCGCCTCCGCATCTACCCATGCCTGCGCATCACGCGCCCAGGCGCGCAGCCCGGCACGATGCCCCTTGTCTGGGAACTGCGCCTGCCACTGTGCGATATCCGCAGCAGATATCCCATCTGACGCACTGGTCCGCAGTGCCTGAACCACATCCAGGACAGGTTTGCGCTGCACCTGCTCCAGCCATTGGCGGTAGGCCGGTGTGGCGTGACGCGGCAGCGCCGGGTTGATGAGCCACAGCCCCATGCGCGCAAGCGGCACGCCTGCCTGCGCGAGCAGCCGGTACAGCGCCAGGCCCAGACGGGATGCATCTCCGTGTGCGGCAATCACCAGCTTTACCGGAGCTTGTGGCTGCGCATCTGGCCCGGCGTCCGGCAGCATATCGGGCTGCAATTGCAAATGCTCCGTCAGCGCCTGCAAAGTCGCCAGGTGCAAGGCGTCATTCACTGCCGCATCCTTTTTGGGCCTGTCGCTGCGGCCCAGGCCAATCCAGTCCGGCACCACCACGCGGTCACCCAAGGTCACCAGGGCTTGAGCCAGCGGGCGAAAAAGCCCCTGGTGGGACGGGCTGGCTGGCAGCATCAGCCAGCGCGTGGCAGCAGGCGCACCGGCGCCATTCGCATGGCTGTCCTTGACATGCAGGCGCAAACCCGCCAGCGGCGGCCAATCACTATAGAAACAGGAGCCTCCCGCGCAATCGCAATCAGCGCTGAAGATCTTTTCATCCACACGAAGCGCGTCGTCGCGCAAGGGGTGCGCAGCCCGGGCTGCCACTTGCTGTGCCTGCCTGCGCTCCGCGAAAAATCCGGTCAGCAAGGCGGCCGCGTCTTCGGCCAGCACCCCCGCCGTGGTTTGCGTATGGTGGTTGAGCTGGGCATTGGCAAACAGATTGACCACCGAGCCAGCAGCCCCGGTGCGGGGCTCCGCGGCGCCCCACACCACTCGGGCCACGCGTGCGTTCAGAATGGCGCCAGCGCACATGGCACAGGGCTCCAGCGTCACATAGAGCGTGCAATCTTCGAGCCGGTAATTGCCAGCATGCTGCGCCGCATCGCGCAGCGCCTGGATTTCTGCATGGGCGCTGGGGTCGTGCAGACCGACAGGCCGATTGCAGCCACGGCCGATGATGACACCGCCCTGTACTACCACCGCGCCCACTGGCACTTCACCAGCCTGCGCAGCCGTCTGGGCCTGCTGCAGCGCTGCACGCATCCAGTGCGCATCGTCTTCAAAATGGGAAATGGATGAATCCGCTGTCATGGGTCAAGGGCAGGTGGATAGGCATGCGCCATGCCCATCACGTGAAATGAGCATGGCATCGATTGCAGTTGAACAAGCTTTCAGACGCCGAGGTTATGACAGCAACGCCTCAAAGCCCGCTGTATGCGCTCACAAAAAAATAGCAATCATCAATTCAAGGGATCGCACAGAAAGCCATTTTCATTCCGCATCCTTTACACGGTCTGCGCCTTGCTGCAAGGCCTGGTTCAGCTCCGTCTGCACCTGCTGCTGAATCTGCTGGCTCTGTTCCCGCACATTCTTGCTGGTATCAACCTGTGGCACCTTGACACCCTCCACCGTCGCCGGGGCACTCGCTCCGCTGGTGCTTCGGGTGGCCTGCAGATTCTGCTTCATCAGGATGGCAACGATGGCCATGACCACCAGGATACCGACGAGACCAAAAACAGCGCGCATACATCCCCCCTACAACCGGTTGTGATGGCGCGATTATCGCGCGGCTAGGCCGAACATCCTCAGCCCGGCGTCTGCGCGTGCAATCGGTGAACCGCCCGCCCTGCGAGGCCTCAGAACCCGCACCAGGCGGCAATCCGGTTAAAATTGACAAAAATCAACCACTTGCTTCGCCCAAATATCGCAGATGCCCTGCCGTCAATGGCAAAAGGGTCGCTGCGGCATTGGGCTGCGGGCCATCCTGCAGGCACGAAGCAAGCACCACCGCGCCCCTATGTCCCTCCTGCCCCACCAGCTCGAACTGCTTTCCCCGGCCCGCGACGCCGATATCGGCATTGAAGCCGTCAACCATGGCGCCGATGCCGTCTACATCGGCGGCCCCGCCTTTGGCGCGCGCGCAACCGCCGGCAACGATATCCGTGAGCTGGAACGACTGATCACCCACGCCCACCGCTTTGGCAGCCGCATCTTCATCACGCTCAACACCATTTTGCGCGACGACGAACTGGAAGCTGCCCGTCAGATGGCCTGGCAGATCTACAACGCCGGAGCCGATGCGCTCATCATCCAGGACATGGGACTGCTGGAGCTTGATTTGCCGCCTATTCAGCTGCATGCGTCCACGCAGTCGGACATCCGCACCCCCGAGAAAGCGCGCTTTCTGCAGGACGCAGGTCTGTCGCAGATCGTGGTGGCGCGCGAGCTGGATCTGCGACAGATTGCCGCCGTGCGTGCGGCCACCGATCCGGCGCGCACCACCATTGAATTCTTCGTGCACGGCGCGCTGTGCGTGGCCTATTCGGGCCAGTGCTTCATCAGCCACGCCCATACGGGCCGCAGCGCCAACCGTGGCGACTGCAACCAGGCTTGCCGCCTGCCCTACGAAGTACTGGATGGCAGCGGCCGCATCATCGCCCACGAGAAACACGTGCTGTCGATGAAGGACAACAACCAGAGCGACAACCTGCGCGCCCTCATTGATGCAGGCGTGCGCAGCTTCAAGATCGAGGGCCGCTACAAGGACATGGGCTATGTGAAGAACATCACCGCCCATTACCGCAAACTGCTCGATGAAATCATCGAAGAGCGCGAGTTCTCCGACGCGCCGCTGGCACGCTCGTCCTCGGGGCGAACCACCTACAGCTTCGAGCCCGACCCGGACCAGAACTTCAACCGCGAGTTCACCGACTACTTCGTCAACGGCCGCAAGGACGACATTGGCGCTTTCGATACGCCCAAGACGCCGGGCCGTGCCATCGGCTGGGTAACGCAAGTGGGCCAGGCGGGTGACAAATGGTTCGAGCTGGAAGTGAGCGACAAGAC
>NZ_JBEBNZ010000039.1:0-19504 GCF_040396735.1 Comamonas odontotermitis | reverse complement strand
GGCGTCAAAGGCGTCGAGTCGCTCATTTCCTATTCGCTCTACAGCATCGTGCCCACCTTCATCGAGCTGGTACTGGTGCTGGGCATCCTGGCTGTCAAGTTCGACATCTGGTTTGCACTCATCACCATCATGGCGCTGGTGGTCTACATCACCTTCACGGTCACGGTCACACAGTGGCGCACCCAATACCGGCGCGAGGCCAACCTGATTGATTCCTCGGCGCACAGCAAGGCCATCGATTCGCTGCTGAACTACGAAACCGTCAAGTACTTCAACAACGAGCGCTTTGAAGCCGTGCGTTATGACGAGGACCTGGAGAAGCTGCGCCGCGCGCGGCTCAAAAGCCAAAGCAGCCTCAGCGTGCTCAACAGCGGCCAGCAGCTGATCATCGCCGTGGCCCTGGTTGCCATGCTGTGGCGCGCCACCCAGGGTGTGGTGGATGGCCGGCTGACGCTGGGCGACCTGGTGATGATCAATGCCTTCATGATCCAGCTGTACATTCCGCTCAACTTTCTGGGCACCTTGTACCGCGAAATCAAGCAGAGCCTCACGGATCTGGACCGCATGTTCACCCTGATGGACAAGGAGCGCGAGGTGGCCGATGCGCCCGGCGCGCACCCGCTGCAGCTGCAGGGTGAGCCCGAGCTGCGTTTTGACGATGTGCACTTTGCCTACCACCCCGACCGCCCCATCCTGCAAGGACTGAGCTTTGCGGTGCCCGCCGGCAGGACGGTTGCCGTGGTGGGCCCTTCGGGGGCAGGCAAATCGACGCTCGCGCGCCTGCTGTTCCGTTTTTATGACGTGCAGGCGGGAGCTATCCGCATTGCGGGCCAGGATATCCGTGAGATCACGCAGGACAGCCTGCGCCGCGCCATCGGCATCGTGCCGCAGGACACCGTGCTGTTCAACGACACGGTGGAGTACAACATCGCCTATGGCCGCCCGGGAGCCACGCACGATGAGGTGGTACAGGCCGCCCAGGCCGCGCGCATCCACGGCATGATCGCTGCCACGCCGGACGGTTATGCCACACGCGTGGGAGAGCGCGGCCTGAAGCTCTCGGGCGGCGAGAAGCAGCGCGTTGCCATTGCACGCACCTTGCTGAAGAACCCGCCGATCCTGATTTTTGATGAAGCCACCTCGGCGCTCGATTCTGCCAACGAGCGCGCCATCCAGCAGGAGCTGCAACAGGCCGCGCGTGGCAAGACCACGCTGGTGATTGCGCACCGCCTGTCCACCGTGGTGGATGCCCACGAGATTCTGGTGATGGATGCGGGCCGCATCGTCGAGCGTGGTACCCATGCCCGATTGCTGGCGCAAGGCGGGCGCTACGCGGATATGTGGGCGCTGCAGCAGAACGAAAAGCAGGAGCAGATGGCCGAGGAGCAGCAGGCGCAGGGCCAGCCTGAAAATTCGTGATTGCTATCTAAAAGTGAGCTTTTGGCGCTTGTGTATGAAGCGCTGGAGGCCATTTCTTGCCAAATCAGGGCTTGCGTGTCCGCGACAGGCGCTTTGCGTTGCTGACCGCCTTGGCATGCACGGGGGCGATGCCCGCGTTCAGCACATCGGTCACGGCATGCACCTGCTGCTTGACGATGCGCTTGGTGGCCTTGCCAACGCCAAATGGCGCAAAGGGATTGCTGGCCGTGGGCGTCAGCAGCTCGGGGGCTGCGACCATGCTGGCAGCAGCCTGCCAGTACGAGGTGCAGGCCTGGGTCCACATGCCCATCCACGATTCGTAGAAGGCAACGACCTTTTCGCTACCCATGCGGTAGAACTCCTGCTGGTCTCGCACAGAAGGGCTGGGGCCGGCCGTCATCATGCGGCTCACCCGCTGGGCAACCACCTGGGGGGCAGCCCAGGAGAGCTCCAGACTTTTCGCTGCCAGCGACTGGGCGCTGGAGTTGCTGCGGCGGGAGGAGGGGGACATGGTGGACTTTCTCTGAAAAAACGCTGGTTCGATTTTAGAGAAACCGGTTTCTGATAGTTTGTACAAATTGTCAGGGAATGCTCAACAATGCTGACAGAGGTGAGCGGAGGTGGGGCCATCCGGCCTGTCGCAGGAGGCAGCCGGGGAATTGGCCGCGCTATGTCAAAATCCACCAAGATAATGATTGGCCACTACAACAGCATGAATGTCCCCGAACTGACCGCTTGCCCGCAACGACCGCAGGGTGTGATCGAATTGGCTGGCGCTTGCTGCATGGTGACCGCGATTGAATGACCAACGGAGACCCTTGCATGCCAACCATTCGCGTAGAACTGTTCGAGGGCCGCACCGTGGAGCAAAAGCGCGCCCTGGCCGAAGCCTTGACCGAGGCCACGGTACGCACCCTGGGCGGATCGCCCGACGGCGTGGATATCGTCTTCTTCGATGTGCCGCGCCACAACTGGGCAACGGGCGGGCGCCTCTGGAGCGATCAGCAGCAGCAACAACAGCAGCAGTAAATGAGCACCGCTATCTGGTCGTCGCGCTGGTGGCAGAACATCAGCACCCGCGAATTCGCCGAGGGCGAGGCCTCGGGCCTGGCTGCGCGCACCGTGGCGGTGCTGCCGGTGGCCGCCATCGAGCAGCATGGCCCGCACCTGCCGGTGTCGGTGGATGCCACCTTGCTGCAAGGCATTGTGGATGCGGCCATGCCTTTGCTGCCGGCCGATGTGCCCGTGCTGGTGTTGCCCGCGCAGAACGTGGGCCTGAGCACCGAGCACCTGAACTTTCCCGGCACCCTGAGCCTGCCGCCTCAGCTCGTCATCGATCTGTGGACGGCCATGGGCCAGGCTGTGGCGCGTGCGGGCATCCGCAAGCTGCTGATGTTCAACACCCACGGCGGCCAGGTGGCGGTGATGGATATCGTGGCGCGCGAGCTGCGCATGGCGCACGGCATGCTGGTGTACAGCAGCAGCTGGGGCGGTTTGCCGCTGCCCGCTGCGGTCACCGGGCTGTTCAGTAGCGATGAGCACCGTTTTGGCATCCATGGCGGTGAAATCGAAACGTCGATGATGCTGCATCTGGCACCCGCGCAGGTGCGTATGGAGCACGCAGGCTGCTTTCATTCCACATCGCAGGATCGCGCGAGGCGCTTTCCCATTCTGGGCAATGGCAAAAGCGCCAAGATGGGCTGGGCCATCGAAGATTACAACGCCTGCGGGGCCGTCGGCAACGCGGCGGGCGCCACGGCGGAAAAAGGCAAGGCCGTGGTCGATGCTGCTGCGCAGCAACTATCCCTGTTGCTGCAGGAAATCCACCAGCTCGACTGGCGCTGCGCACAGCCGCAGCCATAGGCCCTCAGTTGCTGTCCGTTGCGGCGGCAGGCGCCTGTGTGCATGCTTGCAGGTGCGTGGCCAGTTGGTAAATGGGGCCCGAGAGGGCATGGCTGCGCTGCCGCAGCAGACCCACCTCCCTGTAAAACGTGTATTCGCCCAGACTGAGGGCCTTGACTGCGCTGGGCAGCGGCAGCAAGGCATCGGCCATGGGTGCAATCGCCACACCAATGCCCTGCGCAACCAGGGAAACGAGGCCGGGGAGATCGTCCAATTCCAGCCGTTCTGTGGGAGCCAGTTGCTGCTGGCGCAGAAAACGCTCCACCATGCGTCCACCAAACGAGCGCCGGTCGTAGCGGATGAACGCCTGCTGCTGCAATGCACTGCGCCAGTCTTCCTGCGGCATGGTGCGGTGGGCGAGCAGCATGAAAGGCTCTTTGAGCAGCGGCTGCCAGACAAGCTGCGGAACCATGCCGAAAGGCGGGCGAATGATGAGTGCGGCATCAAGGCTGCCATTGTCCAGCTGGTCCATCAGCTCCATCGAGGTGCCCGGAACCAACTGCACATGCACCTGCGGATGCTGCTGCATGAAGCCCGCCAGCGCACGCGTCAGCAAACCGGTATGGATGGTGGCAATGGCCCCGATGCGCAGGCGTACCGGTGTGGCCGCGCCGGTGTGCTGGCCCAGTTGCTCGAACTGGCGGACCAGTGCTTCGGCCTGCGGCAGCAAGGCGCGCGCCGCGGCGTTGGGTTGGGCGGAGCGGCCGGTGCGGTCGAACAGCGCATAGCCCAGGTGTTCTTCCAGCCGCTTGATCTGGCTGGAGACGGCGGATTGGGTGAGCCCGATGGCGTCGCCGGCACCGGCAAAAGTGCCAATGCGGGCCACGGCAATCAGTGTGCGCAGTTCGGTGATCATTGATCGAAAAAATTGTGACTCAGGTCAAAAATATATCGTTTTTAAATATCAAAGCATTGTCCTACATTCAATCTGCCGTGCCGGTAGGTGCCTGGAAATTGGCCTGCTGCCTCTGCAAAGTGGGCAAGGTGATTTCTTGCCAATGCTTCCCTTTTTGAGGGCCTGGCAACGGAGCAAAGCCGGTACACCGATAGACCAAGGACGATGAAATGACCACGACAGCCGCTTCCATACCCCCTTTTCACCTGGCCTTTCCCGTGCACGATATTGCCGTGGCGCGCCAGTTCTACGGCGATCTGCTGGGCTGCCCGGAAGGCCGCAGCTCTGACGCCTGGGTGGACTTCAACTTCTATGGCCACCAGATCGTCGCGCATCTGGCTCCAGAAGAATGCGGCCACAGGCAGAGCAGCGACGTTGACGGCCACGATGTGCCCGTGCGCCACTACGGCGTGGTGCTGTCGATGGCGCAGTGGCAGGACATGGCAGACAAGCTGACCGCCGCAGGTACACGGTTTGTGATTGAGCCCTATATCCGCTTCAAGGGCGAAGTGGGCGAGCAGGCAACCATGTTCTTCCTGGATCCGAGCGGCAATGCGCTGGAGTTCAAGGCATTCAAGAACATGGAATCGCTGTTTGCCAAGTAGAAGTGCTGTCAGGCGCTTCGCAGGTAAGCGCCGATAGCTATCAAAAAGATATCGAAAGATATCGAAAAAGACCAGGGCAAAGCGGCTGGCACAAGCCGCTGCTCATGAAAAAAAAGATCCAAGGAACCCCCCGCATGAATCGCCATACCTCCAGACCTGCCCAATCCTTGTTGACCGCTGCTGCTCTGGTGCTGCTGGGCATCGGCGCAGCCCAGGCCCAGCAGGACACGCTGGCCAAGATCAAAAGCACCAGCACGGTGACCATGGGCGTGCGGGAGGCATCGGGCGCGATGTCCTTCACCACCGGCAATGGCAAGTACGCTGGCTTTCATGTCGATGTGTGCGAGCGCGCCCTGCAGGGCGTGCAGAAGGCGCTGGGCCTGCCGCGCCTCGATATCCAGTACCAGATGGTGACGGCTCAGAACCGCATTCCGCTCCTGACCAATGGCACGGTGGATGTGGAGTGCGGCACCACCACGAACAATGTGGCACGCCAGAAGGAAGTGGCCTTTGCGCCGACCCTGTATGTGGAAGAGGTGCGCACGGCGGTGGCCACAGCCTCGGGCATCACCTCTGCCGATCAACTGGCTGGCAAGAGCGTGGCGGCCACGGCAGGTGCCACTGCGGTGCCCCTGGTGCGCAAATATGCCAAGGAAAAGGGCCTGGACATCCATCTGCTGGTGGCCAAGGACAATGCCGAGTGCTTCATCATGCTGGAGAGTGGCCGCGCGCAGGCCTGTGTGGCAGACGGGCAGATTCTGGCCACCGGCATTGCACGCATGCGCGAGCCGGGCAAGTACCGCGTCGTGGGCGAGCCTTTCAATGTGGAGCCGCTTGCCATCATGATCAGCAAGGATTCGCCCGAGTTCAAGAAACTGTTCGATGCACAGATCGCCAGTCTGTCTGCCAGCGGCGAGATTGCCAGGATCTACGACAAGTGGTTCATGCAGCCGATTCCGCCCAATGGCATCACGGTGAACCTGCCGGCATCGGCCAGTACCCAGGCGGCCTGGGCCCAGCTGTCGGACAAGCCCATGGAGGCCTACCAGGGGGCCAAGCCCTGAACGGGTGGGCGTGGTTCAAAAATAAGAGCTGCTTGCGCTTGACTGTCTTGAGTTTCAATGGATTTATGATTTGAAACCAAAGATGGGAGGGTACGAGCAGCTATTGTTTTGATGGCATGGCGAACGTCAGCGCCCGATCATCGGCAAATCAACGTATGGCTTCCGTGCCGCGCTGCGAGTTGCTGGGTTCGGCCGCCACATCAAAGGCGATGAACGACAGGCACAGCTGCACGCCCAGGATGAGGGGCAGCGCGCTGAACATGACGGTGCCCGCAGGCGTGACCATGCCCATCGCAAGAGACTTGCCCCACTGGTACAGGCCAAACCCCATTCCCCAGGCGATCAGGCCCAGGCCCAATGGCAGCTCCAGGGATGCGACCGACATGCCGCGCAGGTAGTAGTTGTAGAAAATGCGCTTGAAGAAGTTGCGGATATGGCCCGCAAAGAACTCGCCCAGGATCTGGGTGATCTTGAGGTTGCTGAATTCCGTTTCGTATTTGGCGTCCATCGGCACGTCAAGAACGACGGCACGCACGGTGTTCAGCCGGAACAGCATGTCGGTTTCAAAGAAGTAGCTTCGGCTGATCTTGTGCAGCGGCAGCTGGGCCGCCGTGCTGGCCGCGATGGCTGTGTAGCCATTGGTCGGGTCAAAGCTGCTCCAGTACCCCGACGAGAACTTGGCCATGAAGGACAGCACCGCATTGCCCAGGATTCGGATCTTGGGCATGCGCGATATCTTCTCCAGGTTGTAGAAGCGGTTGCCCTTGGTGTAATCGGCCCGGCCGCTGACAATGGGCGCCACAAAGCGCGGCAGCAGGCTCGGGTCCATCTGTCCGTCGCCATCGATCTTGACGATGATGTCAAAGCCATCGTCGATCGCCGCACGGTAACCGGCCATCACCGCGCCGCCCACACCCAGGTTCACCTCGTTGAACAGCACGCTCACGCGGGGGTCTCGGTTGTTCTCCTGTACGTAGCGGCCGCTGCCATCAGGGCAGCAGTCGTCGACGACATAGATGCGATCCACCTCGGGGCCAATGGCCTGGATGACCGCAAGAATATGCCGCGTGACCTTGTAGCTGGGAATGACGACAGCGATGGTGGAGGCGGGAGGGGGCGTTGTGGTGGATAGGCTCATGGTGGGTCGCAAGGTCTGCCACTGTGGCGGGCCAGATCCTCGCTGCTGGCGTACTACGCGTCTCTCAAGCGCACGATTGTTGCACAGCTGGGCGCCGCCACCGGCGGCGGCCGGTTGTCACAGGCCCAGCACCTGCGCAAACACCTTCGCATCGACGTTGCCACCCGTCATGGCGAGGCCCACCGTCTGCCCTGCAATGGCGGCCCGCTCCTGCAGGGCGGCGGCCAGTGCGGCAGCGCCTGCGCCTTCGGCCACATTGTGGGTGCTGGTGAACAGCAGTTGCATGGCATTGGCGACTTCGTCATCGCTCACCGCCACCACGCGATCGAGGTGCTGGCGCAGGATGGCGAGCGCCTGCGGATCGGCGCGGCGCACGGCCATGCCGTCGGCAATCTGTGTGGTGACCGCAGCGTCGACCACTTCGCCAGCGGCGATGGAATCGCGGTAGGTGGTGGCACCGGTGCTGACCACGCCGACAATGCGCACCGGGTGCTGCAGGGCCAGCTTGGCCGCCACTGCCGCGCAGGCGCCGGAGCCCAGGCCAATGGGAACATAGGCCGTGTGCATATCGGGCACGGCGCGCAGAAACTCCCACCAGTAGGTGCTGACGCCGCTGACCAGGTCTGCATGAAAGCTGGGCACCATGTGGGCGCCACGTTGCTCCGCCAGCGCGATGGCATGTTCGCGTGCGGCCTGAAAATCATCGCCGTGCTCGATGAGGGTAGCGCCCAGGGCGCGCATGGCGGCGTTCTTTTCGACGGAGTTGCCGTGCGGCACCACGATGGTGCAGCGCACGCCATGGCGGCGCGCAGCCCAGGCGATGCTCTGGCCGTGGTTGCCACGGGTGGCGCTGATGACTTCGGCAGGCAGGGCGTTGCGAGCGGCCATTTGCGCAAAATAGGTCAGGCCGCCACGGATCTTGAAGGCGCCCACCGGCGTGTGGTTTTCGTGCTTGAGCCAGCAATGGGCGCCGAGCTTTTCGCTGAGCAGCTGCCAGTGGTATTGCGGCGTGGGCTGGAACTGGTCATAGACCACGCGGGACGCGGCTTCGATATCGGCGAGGCTGGGCAAGGCGGAATGCGGCATGAGAGCTCCTGCGGTCGTTGTCTATCAAGGTTGAGTGGATGCGTCGCTGCGCAGCGTCACCAGCCCCTTGGGTGTCTGCAGGTGTGCGGCCAGGGCAGGCTGGGCGCCGCTTTGCACCTGTATCCGGGCATCCACAGGCAGATTCAGCGCCAGCAGTGCGGCGCGCAGTGTGCTTGCCTGCGGGTGCTGCAGCTCCAGGCCCAGCAGTTGCACGCCCTGGTCCTGCATGCTGGCTTCGGGGTGGATGGCGCCCCAGCGGATCAGGGTGGGCAGGCAGCCGCCCAGCAGCCGCAGCCCGTCGCTGCGCAAGCCGATCTGCCATTCCAGCAGGCCGCGCGGCGTCTGCCTGCTGGCGGCCTGCGGCGCGCCTGCAGGCAAATCCAATGCGCGCAAGGCTTCGGTGCTGGCGGCGATATCGGGCACGCGTGCCACCCAGTGAATCAACTGCGGGCCTAGCTGCGCGACCGACGCGCGCAGCCAGGCGGCATCCATGTCGAACCAGCGTTTGTCAAACGGGGCGGAAGGTGGAGCGCCTTCTGGGTCGATCGCGATGATTTCAAGGTACGAGGCCGCAAACGCATCGCTGCTGGTGCGCAGCAGGCGGTTGTGCGTGCCCATGAAGGCATGGCGGCCGCCTACCGAGGGCGTGACGCCCAGGGTGTCTTCGCACCATTGCACGCCTTCTTCCAGCGTGGCGGCCATGACCACCAGATGGTCGAGCTGGGGGATTGTTGAAGTGGAGGTGGATGAATTCATAGCTGCACCGTGCCGCTGATGCAGGCAGTGACCTGACCGCCAACCCAGACCTGGCCGCCCCCGTCCTGCGTGATGAATACCTGGCCTGACCGGTCCAGGTTGATGCCTTGGCTGGCCGTGTAGGGCGCTTCCATGTGGCCGTCGGCCAGCAACCATTGCGCAAGGCTCGCGTTCAGGCTGCCGGTGATCGGGTCTTCGCTCATAGTGGTGCCGGTGTCGAACCACACGCGCACCTCCAGATCCGGGTCGATGGCGGCAGTGGGATTGCCAGGTGCACTGCTGGAAAACGCCTGGGCTTCCCGGCTGGCGCGGCCAATCAGGGCCCGGCCTGCCTGGGGGTAGCGCGCTGCCACAGCCAGCTCTGCACCCAGTGCGTGCAGGGCTGCTGCATCAGGCTGCAGCGCAAATACGGTATCGGGTTCATCGACCAGAAGGGCCCAGAACAGCGGGCCGTTGTTCAGTTTTTGCCGGGCGATGACCTGGTCAGCACGCAGGCCGGCAGCTTGCAGCAGGGGTGCGAGTTCGGCATCGCTGATGCTGCTGCGCGCAAGCGCAGGCGCTGCAAAGGCCAGCTGGCCGCCTGTGTTCAGGCCTGAGCCTGTCGCGTTGGCTTGCGGATTCATCCGCAACGGCACCAGCCCCTTGGCGCATTCCTGCACCACGGTGCCGGGTTTGCGGGGCTTGCCGCCCGCAGCCAGCCAGGCATGGCAACTGCCCAGGGTGGGGTGACCCGCAAAAGGCAACTCGCCGCCTGGCGTGAAGATGCGCACGCGGTAGTCGGCTTCCGCCTGGGTGGGTTGCAGCAGAAAGGTGGTTTCGGACAGGTTGGTCCAGCGGGCAAAGGCCTGCATCGCCTCGTCACTCAGGCCTTCGCCGTCGAGCACCACGGCCAACGGGTTGCCGCGGTACGCGGTTTCGGAGAACACATCGACCTGCATGAAGGCGCGTGTACGCATGGGAAATCCCTTTCTTGAAGATTCAGAGAACGACCTGGCCCGTGACAACGCTGTGTACCTGGCCTTGCACCCAGATCTGGCCGCCTGCATCGGCACTATCGGTCACAAGGCGCATGCGGCCTGCACGGCCGATGGCTGCGCCTTGCTGCACGCGGTACGGCAAGGCAATGTGTCCGGCAGCGCTGAGCCATTGGGCCAGGCTGGCGTTCAGGCTACCGGTAGCGGGGTCTTCGGCAATACCGTGGGCGGTCAGGGTGATGCCGCGCACTTCCAGTACGGGCTCGGCACCGCCGCCTGCGCCATTGCCCTGCGGGTGAATGGCGCACAGCCCGGCTTTGACGCCCAGCGCGCGCAACGCAGCCGCGTTGGGTTGGGCGCGTGGCAAGCTATCGATATGGCGCATCAGCAGGCCCAGCCAGCGCGATCCGTTGTCCAGCCACTGGGCGGCGATCAGTTCATCGGCCTGCAGTTGCAGAGCAGCGAGCACCTGCGCCTGCAGGCTGGCGGGCACATCGCTGCGCTGCAGTGGCGGCGCGGCAAATGCCAGGCCATCCGTGCCCGCGCTGCCCACAGCAGGCACACATGCGATGGTGATCAGGCCCTTGGCGCATTCCTGCACCACCACCTGGCTTTGGCGTGGCGTGCCGCCCGCGTTCAGCCAGGCCTGGCAACTGCCCAGGGTAGGGTGGCCGGCAAAGGCCAGCTCGCCCGCTGGGGTGAAAATGCGCACACGGTAGTCGGCACCGGCGGCTGCGCCTTCGGTAGTGGGCGGCAGCAGAAAGGTGGTTTCCGACAGGTTGGTCCAGCGTGCGAAATCCAGCATGGCTGCATCGCTGATGCCTTCGCCGTCCAGCACGACGGCCAGGGCATTGCCTTGCAGGGGGTGATCGGCAAATACATCGAGCTGGGTGAATCGGCGTGGGTGCATGGGCAGGTGTGTTGCTATGAAGATTGAATGCATGGCGCGCACTGGGTGTGCGCTGCTGGCCAATTTTCCTTGAATTTATTCGAGTGTGATATCAAGCACTCCCCGTGTGGCTGGCCGGGCCAGCAGTGCGGCAAACCAGCGTTCCACATGCGGGTAGTGGGGGCGCTGGTAATCGGCGGCGGGCAGGTTCCACCAGCGGTGCACGTCGCAGGCGGCGGGGATGTCGGCCATGCCGAAATGGTCGCCCTGCAGGTAGGCGTGGGTGGCCAGGTGCCGGTCCAGCAGTTGCAGCAAGGGCTCCATCGCAGCAATGGACGCAGCGATTTTCTGCGCATCGCGCTGCTCCGGGGACATGCGGATGAGCTGGATGAAGGCATCGCGGCCGGCGGGGTTCAAGGTGGTTTGCTGCCAGTCCATCCAGCGCTCAGCATCAAAGCGCCCGGCCAGGGCGGCCGGATACAGCACCCCGGGCGAGTAGCGGGCGCACAGGTAACGCACGATCACGTTCGACTCGAACAGGCTCACCCGGAAGGCGCCGTCGCCGTCTTCGATGGCAGGCACCATGGCATTGGGGTTGCGGGCCAGAAACTCGGGCGTATGCGTTCCGCCAAATTTGCCGCCGGTGTCGATGCGCTCGAACGGAACGTCCAGTTCCTGCGCAGCCCAGACGACTTTGCGCACATTGATGGAAGAGATGCGGCCCCAGATTTTCAGCATGAGTGGCTTTCGGATGGTGATGAGGGAGGCGCTTGCCCAGCGCCAAAGGCTGGCCCTGGGCAAAGCAGTGGCCAGGCCTCTCCAAGGCAATCTGGCCAGATGGGCGCAGGGCCTATTGCTGCGCCAGGGTGGCGCGCACGGTGTCGGCCAAGGCCTTGATGGCGATGTGGATCTGCTCCTCAGAGGCCGTCACATACGACAGGCGCATGGTGCGGTGGTCCGGGTTGGCCGCGTAGAAGGCGGAGCCAGGCACATAGGCCACATTGCGCTCCACGGCTGCGGGCAGCATCTTCACGGTGTCCACGCCTTCGGGCATGCGCAGCCACAGGAACATGCCGCCGACGGGCCGCGTCCATTGCACATCAAGGCCTGCAAAATGCTGCTCCAACGCGGCCAGCATGGCGTTGCGCTGCTTTTTGTACAGCGCGCGGATGGTGGGCACATGCCGCTCCAGGAAGCCATCCTTGATCACCTCTGCCACCATGCGCTGGTTGAAG
Source organism: Comamonas odontotermitis (assembly GCF_040396735.1). GTDB lineage: Bacteria > Pseudomonadota > Gammaproteobacteria > Burkholderiales > Burkholderiaceae_C > Comamonas > Comamonas odontotermitis_C. The sequence continues at coordinate 7,541 of NZ_JBEBNZ010000039.1, read as the reverse complement.
CTCGGGGTGTGCAGGTCGGCCGCCTGCTTGGCCTGCAGCAGCTTGGGGTAGATGGTCTTGGGCGCCACGATGTAGCCCAGGCGCAGGCCAGGGGCCAGCACCTTGGAGAACGAGCCCAGGTACAGGCCACCTTCCGGGTTGCGTGCGGTCAGCGGTGCGGCGGGCTCCTCGTCGTACCACAGGTCGCCATAGGGGTTGTCTTCCAGAAACGGCACCCCCAGTTCGGCAAGGCGCTCCACCACGGCCTGGCGGCGGGCATCGTCCATGGTGCGGCCCGTGGGGTTCTGGAAATTGGGCAGCAGGTAGATCAGGCGGGCTTTTTGCGCGCCTGTGCCCACCTTGCGCTCCAGATCGGCGGGGATCACGCCATGGTCGTCGCTGTCCACGCCCACCACTTCCGGCTGCTGGGTAGAGAAAGCCTGCAGGGCCCCCAGATAGGTGGGTGTTTCCACCAGCAGGCGGCTGCCTTCGTCGAGCATGATCTTGCCCACCAGATCCAGCCCTTGCTGGGAGCCGGTGGTGATCAGCACCTGTTCCGGGCTCACGTCCCAGGGCAATTGCTCTGCAATGAACTCTCGCAGCGGGGCGTAGCCTTCGCTGGCTGCGTACTGCAGCGAAGAAGCGCCGTCTTGCAGCAGCACCTTGTCTGCAGCATTCTTGAATGCCTCGATCGGAAAGGTCTTGGGGGAGGGAAGGCCTCCTGCCAGGCTGATGATGCCGGGCTTTTCGGTCACCTTCAGGATCTCGCGGATCACGGAAGGGTTCATGGTGGAAGCACGTTTCGCCAGGGTCCAGTTGTTCATTTTTTTCCTCGTACGAATGCGTCGTCTGCACAACGCACCGCCAAATAATCCAATCAAATGCTCAAATGCGGGGCTGTGAAACAGCTGCTTTTGAGGTTGCAATAGGGCGGCTGTCGGGCGTCCGGGAGTGCGCTCGGCGGGAGGCAGCCGCCTGCCAGCTTGTGGCTGGCGTGTTGGTCGTCGTCATTGTCTGTCCGATGGCGGAGTCCACATGGACAGCCAAGCGAAGTTCCGCCTTGCCATAGGGCAGTGATGTGGGGGCACGGGCTGTGGTGTGGGGTGCTGTCGTCATGGGACTGAATGGTGGTGTGAGGCCGGTTGGGGTTGCAGTGGGCAGGCTCAGGCCTTGATCATCCAGGCGGCGGTCAACACCAGCACCAAGGCCATGGCGCGGTTGAACCACAGCAGCCGCTGGCCTTGGGCCAGCCAGGTGCGCAGCAGGGCGCCAACCGAGGCATACAGCAAATTGCTGGCAAATGCGTAGAGCAGCATGATGGGCACGACGATGGTCAGGCGCATGAGTTGATCCTTGAACCCGACAATCCAGCCCGCAACAATGGCCAGTGCCAGCAGCCAGGCCTTGACGTTCACGAACTGCAGGCACACACCTTGCCAAAAACCGATCAGGCTGGTGTCCTTGGCCTCGGCAAGCTTGCCGCTGCCGCTTAATTTGTAAGCCAGCCACACCAGGTAGGCAATGCCTACGGCCTTGATGGCGGTCTTCATCGCTGGTGCCGCCATCACCAGGGCACCGACGCCGCTGGCGCACAGCAGCAGCAATGCACACCAGCCCACTGGAACCCCCCACACAAAGCGCATGGCGGGCCTGAGCCCCCAATTGGCACCCATGGCGGCTGCCATGGTGGTATTAGGGCCAGGCGTAAAGCTCATCGCCGTAGCCAAAAACAAAAAGGCGGTGAAATCGGCAACGGTCATGGTGGTGGTCATCTTGTGGTCGTACAGGGGAGCAGATTCGTCATTCTGGCAAGAGACGCACCGCCACGGCATCGCTGCCGGGACAGGGTGGCAAGCCTGCCACGCCTGAGATCGTAAGCACGTTCTGCGAGGCTGCGAAAGGCGATTGCCGCTCGCGGTACTTGCGATTACTATAGATGCGAGACCAATACAGTACCAATACAGATGTACTGCCAAGTGTGCAAACTGTATCGGTACCAACGCTGATACACCATGCTGACCCGAGATGCCACCCATACGCTGACCGAACAATTGGCTGCCCGTTTTGCCGAGCGCATCCGTTCGCGGCTACTGCCCGCAGGTACCCGCTTGCCGTCGGTGCGCGCCTGTGCCGTCCAGCAGGGTGTGAGTCCCCATACGGTGGTGGCCGCCTACGATCTGCTGCAGGCGCAGGGCTTGATTGAATCGCGTCGCCAGCGTGGGTTTTATGTCCGTGACTATGTAGAGAAATCGACGCAAGCATATGCGAGCAAAACGCAAGCTGCTATCAAAAGCAGAACTTTGAAGGATGCCGTTTCGCTCTCCTTGCCTGCTGCATCGGCGCGTATCAATGCCACCTCGCTCATCCGCGGCATGATGCACAAGGCCACGCACCCGCAGCCGGGTGCGGGCATGTTGCCCCCCGATTGGCTGCAGAACCAGTTTCTGCAATCGGCACTGCGCAAGGTGGTGGGGCTGGAAGAGTTGCGTACCATGTCCTGGGGCTACGGCGTGCCCATGGGCGACGAGATGCTGCGCGGCTTGCTGGCCGACCGGCTCAAAAGCCTGGGCCTGCCGGTGGGTGCCGACCAGGTAATGACCACTGTGGGTGCGACGCAGGCGTTGGACATTGTCAGCCGCACGCTGCTCAAAGCGGGCGATGCGGTGATGGTGGAGGAGCCGGGTTGGTCCGTGGAGTTTGCTCGCCTGGCGGCACTGGGCATGCAGGTGCTGCCTGTACCGCGCGGCGTGGACGGTCCCGATCTGGCCACCATGCGTCGGTATTGCGAAACCCATGCGCCCAAGCTCTATGTGAGCGTGAGCGTATTGCACAACCCCACCAGCTACAGCCTGCACCCGGCAGCGGCGCACCATGTGTTGCAACTGGCCAAGGAATTCGGCTTTTATGTGGTGGAAGACGATACCTACAGCCATATCGCACCCGAGCATGCCACGCGTCTGTCGGTGCTCGACGGCCTGCAGCGCACCATCTATATCAGCGGCTTTGCCAAGATTCTTGCGCCCAACTGGCGCGTTGGCTATATGGCGGCTCCGCCCGATATGGTGGACCGGATGCTCGATACCAAGCTGCTGTCCACCCTCACGAGTCCAGCCATCATGGAGCGCGCCATGGCCTTGTGCATCGAAAACGGCCAACTGCGCCGCCACATCGAGCGCGTGCGCAGCCGCCTCGTGCAGGCCAGAAAGCACAGCGTGCAACTGGCACAGCAGGCGGGCTGCCAGTTTGTGACTGAACCCGCCGGTATGTTCGGCTGGGTCGACACCGCCATGGACACCGAGGTGCTGGCCCAGCGCATGCTGGACGAAAACTACCTCATCGCCCCCGGCACCCTGTTCAACGCGAGCCGCCAGCCCTCCACGCTCATGCGCATCAACTATGCCTGTACGCAGGATGCGGCGTTCTGGAACATCTACCAAAGGGTGCGCGCGGAATTTCCGCAGGCAGATGGCGTACCCATGGCCTGACTATCCCGGGCAAACCAACTGCTATCGAAATTGAAGTTGTGGAGCGCTTTCAGCGTTTGCTGGAGAGACATTGGCCATTTATCGACATTCTCCCGATAAGATAGAGAAAAATGATTGGAAAACCTACCGAGCAGGCAATCCATGGATAGATGAGGTGAGTTCTGTTTGTTATGGTTTTTTGAATGCTTGGCGCGCTCCTTGGGTGCGCGGGCGATCGATTTTTATTGAATAAACAAAAAAGGGGATTCTCATGAAAGCACGCCGCGCCTTGCAGGCGCTGTGTATCGCAGCCAGTGTATTGAGCACCATGCCCAGTCAGGCGGCCCGCAGTTTTACCCCGCAGCCGGGCACCTGGGTGGTGACGAGTGAGCTCAATGGCAAACCGGGGCGCGGTCTTGCGATCGATGTACAGGGCAATGCATTTCTGATGCAGGTTTTTGCATACGATGCCTCGGGCGCGGCAACCTTCTACACGGCGATGGGCACCCTCGATGGAGATGCCGTGACAGCGCCGCTGATCCGCTACGTGGGAGGGCGCTCATTTGGTGGTGAACCTCGTTCTGCGGAGTTTCGCGAGTCACTGGGGAATGTGGTGCTGCGCTTCACCGATGGGCTGCATGGTGTGGTGCAGTTTCCAGGCGAGCCGGAACTGGCCATTGAGCGATTCACCGTGATGAGCACGGAGTTCGAGACCCTGTATGTGAGGCCTGCAACCATTTCGCCACGCAGTTTTCGGATGGTGGGGCTGGACGGCAATGGACAGCCCGCCATGGCCTGGGATGCGCAGCTCGTCAGCGGCACCGGGATTCAGCGCCAATTGCTGTTGAAGCAAACGACTGCCGGGGCCAATGCGCCTCAGCAGAAGCTGGCCTGCGCACGGCGGGAGGGAATGGATGCCTATGACTGCAGGGCGCAGGAGCCGGCTGCGGCGGGTTCTTCGGACTCTCGTGTGAGCCAGGCTTCCTTGCGCTTCTCGGGGCCGGATGTGCAGGGCGTGGTGGAGGCAACTGGCGCCGTGGGTGGGCGCTTTGGGGTGCAAGGCGAGATGATGGCGGGCGGCACCATCAGTGCATGGGGCGATTGCTCGGAAGGGGCCTACACCTATATGCAAGATATATCGTGCTACTCAGGCGATGTTCAGATTCCTTCCAATGGCACGTGGATGGTGACGGATGAAATCAATGGGAAGCCCGGGCGAGGAATCGCCGTCGATATTCAGAACGGGCTGGCGATTGCGCAGGTATTCAACTATCTGGGTAATGGAGGCGCTACCTTTCACATGGGAAGCGGTGGGTACTCGGAGCAGGAAACCCGGTTGGCCCTGCAGCGTTACGAAGGTGGGCGTGCCATTGGCGGGGCCATGCAGTCTGCTGTTCTGGTCAACAGCCCGGGTGAGATGACGCTGGGGTTCCACCGCCTGGATGACCGCACCAAACGCGGTCTGCGTACAGAAGGGGTGGTTCAATTCCCTGAAGAAAAACAGAAAAGCACCATTCGCGTGGTGCTGGAGGACCAGTCCACGCTTGCACGCAGGCTCGGTGGCCAATGGCTGATGAACTTTCAGCCTCCTGGCGGGCAAGCGGGCATGCCAATGGCCCGGGTGGTCACTTTTGGTCAAGACCAGGGTGATGTGGTAGCAAGCGCCGACGGTGCCGTGCAGTGCCGACCGGTGCAAAACATTGCGGCTTCTGCCGAAGTCATTTGCGACTGGCATGCCGATGGTGGCAAGGGGGGCGTATTGGGTACGGCGCATTTTGTGCTGCAACCCAATAACCGCCACACATCTGCCATGCGCATCCGGGATCAGCATGGCAATCTGACGGGTCTGGGCGCGTGGGAGTGAGACTGGCAACTGGTGGTCGCATGGCGCCGCTGCGATGACTTCTGAAAGCAAAAGGCACACCAGCGTCCCGTTGGTGTGCCTTTTGTTGTTGAGGCCGTGGAGTTTTAGCCTGCCAGCTCTTCCCAGCGCATCAGCGCTTCCAGCAATTCCTCTTCAATCGCGGCATCGCGCTGCTGCAGGCTGACCGCGCGCTCATAGTCGCTGTTGTAGAGTGAGCCGTCGGCCAGCTCCGCCTGAATCGCTTTCTGCTCGGCTTCCAATGCCGCGATGTGGGCAGGCAACTGATCGAGCTCGCGCTGGTCCTTGTAGCTGAGCTTGCGCTTGGGCTGGGCAACTGGCGCGGCGGAGGAAGTCGCTGTCGGTGCAGGCGCTGCGGTCTTGGCCTCTTTTGCTTCTTTGGCGGCTTTGCTGGCCCGGGCATTGGCTTGCTGTTCGGCAATCTCGCGTGAGCGGCGAGACTGGATCAGCCAGTCCTGCACCGAGCCTTCATATTCGCGCCAATGGCCATCGCCCTCTGCGGCGATGATACTGGTGACTACATTGTCGAGAAAGGTGCGATCGTGGCTGACGAGAAACACTGTACCGTCGTACTGCTGCAGCAGCTCTTCCAGCAGATCAAGCGTGTCGATATCGAGGTCGTTGGTCGGCTCGTCCAGCACCAGCACATTGGCGGGCCGTGCAAAAAGCCGGGCCAGCAGCAGGCGGTTGCGCTCGCCGCCCGACAGTGAGCGCACCGGCGAATTGGCTCTGGCTGGCGAGAAAAGAAAATCGCCCAGATAGCTCTTCACATGCTTGCGCTGGTTGCCGATCTCGATCCATTCGCTGCCGGGGCTGATGAAGTCTTCCAGCGTCGCATCCAGATCGATGGCATCGCGCATCTGGTCGAAATACGCCACCTGCAGATTGGCGCCTTGGCGGATGCCGCCACTATCGGGAGCCAGCTCGCCCAGAATCATCTTCAGCAAGGTGGTCTTGCCCGCGCCATTGGGACCGATCAGACCGACCTTGTCGCCGCGCAGCACCGTGGTGCTGAAATTGCGCACGATCTGCCTATCGCCAAAGGCCTTGCTGACATCCACCAGCTCCGCCACAATCTTTCCCTGGTAGCCATTGCCCATTCCCGAGGCAATATCCATCTTCACGCTGCCCAGGGCTTCCCTGCGCGATTCGCGATTGGAGCGCAGGGTCTTCAGGCGTTCGATACGGCTCTGGCTGCGTGTGCGACGCGCTTCGACGCCCTTGCGGATCCAGACCTCTTCCTGGGCCAGCAGCTTGTCGGCCTTGGCGTTGATAACAGCCTCCTGTGCCAGTTGCTCTTCTTTTTGGAGCAAGTACTGCGCAAAATTGCCTGGATAGCTGCGCAATTCACCGCGGTCCAGTTCCACAATGCGGGTGGCGATCGCGTCCAGAAAGGCACGGTCGTGGGTAATGGTCACCACGCTGCCCTTGAACTCCTTGAGCAGGTCCTCCAACCAGGCGATCGAATCCAGATCCAGGTGGTTGGTGGGTTCATCGAGAAACAGCACATCGGGCCGGGCCACCAACGCCTGGGCGAGGGCCACGCGCTTCTTGACCCCGCCAGACAGCGTGCCTACGACCGCCTGACCATCCAGGTGCAGGCGCTGCAGCGTCTCCTCCACCCGCTGCTCCCAGTTCCAGGCGTCATACGCTTCAATTTGCGATTGCAGCGCATCCAGGTCTTCGCCTTCGGCGGCGGCAAAATAGCGATCGCGAATGGCTGTGATCGCGGCCAGACCGTCGGAGGCGGCCTGAAAGATCGTGTGCGCGAGATTCAGATCGGGCTCCTGCGCCACATAGGCGATCCGTACACCGTTCTGCACCTGCAGAGTTCCATCGTCGGCCTTCTCCATGCCGGCAAGAATCTTCAGCAATGAAGACTTGCCCGCGCCATTGCGGCCGATCAATCCAACGCGTTCCTGCGATTCCAGTGAAAAATCTGCGTGGTCCAGCAAAGCAACATGGCCAAAAGCCAGCTGCGCATCTAATAAGGTAATCAATGCCATGTTGACTCTATTATCTGGTGCGCAGGGCGCTGGCTCGGAATGAGGGAGATCGAGAGGCGCCGCCATGCCAGGTACTGAAGGGCTGTCATGACCATGTCATGCCTTGCGGATCCAATAAAAAATTTTCTCCAACCTCACCAATGCATGGTGGAAACCCTATACAATACGCTTCATCGACAGCACAACGCCTTGCGAAGCTGCCAGACTCGA
>NZ_JBEBNZ010000038.1:0-24620 GCF_040396735.1 Comamonas odontotermitis | reverse complement strand
ACGCAATGAACCTGTACAGCCCAGTCAGAATGATTTCATAAAAACAATAGAAATTACTAATACAAACATCTCTGCCTGTCCATGGTTTTTTGAAATGCCAATCGCCAGCAATGGGAAAAGTGGGTAGACGCTATCGAAGAATCGACAATCCGTACTCACTGGAATGGCTCGCAGCACAAGCGCTGACTGCGTGCCCATCCCCCAAGAGGAGCATTGCGTCATGAAATTCCACCAACACCGTCTGGCCCGGCTGCTGTCCGGTATCTGCACCGTGACGGCATCGCTGTCCGCCCTGCAGGCACAGGCGGCCTGTACCACCCCCGACAGTGGTGTGACCTACAACTGCGACGGGCAGGCTCCGGTCAACCAAAATCCTGCAGCGCCTTCGCGCCTGGCCGTCTACAACACCTCCGGGCCCGTCGGCGGTCCGTTCGTACCCGTCTCCGGGGCCGACATCTCGGTCACCAACACCGGGGCGATCACCAGTGCATCCACCACCAGCGATGTGACGGCGGTCGGCATCTTCACCGACCAAAGTGCGGGCGGCGCCACCACCATCAACTCCAGCGGCAGCATCAATGCCAATGCCGGCGGCATCCAGGTGCGGCAATGGAACAACGCCTTCAACGCAAAGGTTTCCTCCTCGGGCGCCATCACCTTGGGGGCTGCACCGGCGGCGGCTTCGTCCACCGCCGCGATTGCGGTCACCCACGTCGGCAGCGGCAATATCGAAGTCAACACCTCTGCGCCCATCACGGCGTCAGACAGCAAGGCGCGCGGAATCACCACCGCCCAACTGGGCACGGGCACCACCGTGATCAATGTGACAGCCGCGACCCTGACCACCGGGGGCAATGCCATCCACGTCAACAACACCACGGATGCCGGCTTCAGCGCAGACAACGCAGGCCCCGTCACCGTGACCGTGTCATCTGGCGTCACGGTCAAAGGGGGGGTGTATGGCGTTTTTGCAGCCACCCGCAGCAAAGCCCTGGTGACGTTGACCAACCAGGGCTCCATCTCTGGCGGCAACAACAGCCTGACGGGTGCCGTTTCTCTGCAGGGCAATGCCACCAGCCTGCCCGTGCCCGCTCGCCTGGTTGTCAACAATACTGGCAGCATCAGCCGGACCAATGCTGCCGCGTTTGCGATCTCCACCACCAATGCGGGCCTGGAAATCGTCAACGATGGCACGATCACCGGTAACATCCGCTCCACCCCCGTCAGCGTTGCCAACGGCACCACGGCAGATTCAGTCAAGCTGCGCGCAGGCGCGGTGACCGGAAATGTCCAGTTGCTCAATGGCAACGATGACGTGGAATGGACGGGCGGCACGTATGCCGGCACGATGGACCTGGGCAACGGCAGCGACACCCTCAAGGTCACGACGCCCAATATCAGCAGCAGCACGGCCATCCTCAATGGGGGTGACGATGTCAGCATCGCTGATGGCATGGTCGATGTGTTGACCGTGCAAGGCGTCACCGCAGACGCCCTGGGCGCCAACTGGCGCAACTGGGAAAAAGTCCTGCTCGATGCCTCTGCCATCACCTTCACCGATGCAGCCCTGGTGACGGGTTCCGATCCCGACATGGGCCTCGTGGTCACCAATGGCGGCAGCGTCAAGGTGGGCGCCGCTTTCACCCTGACCGGCAACCTCGACCTGGCTGCTGGCACTGCATTCACGGGCCAGGGCGCCGGGGCAGGCCAGTTCCAGAATACCGTCAGCTTTCTGAACGCCGGAAAGCTGGCCCTGGCCGACGGAGCGCCCGGAGACGTCTACACCACTGCAGGCACCTATACCGGCAAAGGCGGATCGGTGACGCTGGACGCCTCGGCCACCACGGCAGACAAGCTGGTCGCCAAGGCCATTGCGGCGGATTCGCTGCCGACCGCCTTGCAGATCACCGGTCAGGGCAGTGGCGCACTGACCCAGGGCAAAGGCATCCTGGTGGTTCAGGTTACGGACGGGCCGGCTGCATCGCCTGCCAACGCATTCACCATGGCACCGTTTTCGCTGGGCAACTTCGTCTACAAGCTGGTACGCGATGCGGAAGACGGCAACTGGTATCTCCAGTCGACGGAGCAGACCATCACGCCCCCAACAAAGCCACCGGCACCAGTACCTGCTGCGACCCCGGCCGCATTGGGCCTTGCCGCGCTGGGCATCCTGGGCACCGCGGCATTCAGAAGCCGCCGCAGAAAACCGATGGCATGAAGCGCCTCCCCCCATGCCCGCCTCATGAAGGCGGGCATGGGGGCCGACACCTACCTGGAGGCATCCCAGAGAAAAAACAAAAGCCCCGCATGCCAAGGCATGTGGGGCTTGCTGTTTCAGCCTGCCCGGCAGCAAACCGGGCAACGCGATGATCAGGCTTCGACGAGGCGCTTTTCCAGATCGGCCTTGATGTCGAGCAATTCTTGCGGCAGGCGCTGGGCCAGCTTGTCGAAGTGCTCCTGGTGCGAGGCCAGCTCTTCGGTCCAGATCTTGGTGTCGATGTTGGTGACGGTCTTGAACTGGTCGGCGCTGAACTGCAGGCCGGTCCAGTTGATTTCAGCGTACTGCGGTGCCACGCCAAAGGCGGTCTGCTCCCCCTGGGCCTTGCCTTCGAGGCGGTCCAGCATCCACTTGAGCACGCGCATGTTCTCGCCATAGCCGGGCCAGACGAACTTGCCCGCCTCGTCCTTGCGGAACCAGTTGGTGGTGTAGATCTTGGGGAGGGTGGCGCCCGAGGCCTGCAGCTTCTTGCCCAGGCTCAGCCAGTGGCCGAAATAGTCGCTCATGTTGTAGCCCATGAAGGGCAGCATGGCGAACGGATCGCGGCGCACCACACCTTGCGCGCCAAAGGCAGCGGCAGTGGTTTCCGAGCCCATGGTGGCAGCCATGTAGACGCCTTCGTTCCAGTTGCGCGCCTCGGTCACCAGCGGCACGGTGGTAGAGCGGCGGCCGCCGAAGATGAAGGCATCGATCTTCACGCCCTTGGGGTCGTCCCAGGCTTCGTCCAGCGCCGGGTTGTTGGTGGCTGCCACGGTGAAGCGGGCATTGGGGTGTGCGGCCTTGGCGCCGGTTTCCTTGGCGATCTGTGGCGTCCAGTCCTTGCCTTGCCAGTCGATGAGGTGATCGGGCAGCTTGCCGCTGTCCTTTTCCATGCCTTCCCACCAGACGTCGCCGTCATCGGTCAGTGCCACGTTCGTGAAGATCACGTCCTTGTCCAGGCTGGCCATGCAGTTGGGGTTGGTGTGGTAGTTGGTGCCAGGTGCCACGCCAAAGTAGCCCGCTTCGGGGTTGATGGCGCGCAGGCTGCCATCGGCTTGTGGCTTGATCCAGGCGATGTCGTCGCCGATGGTGGTGACTTTCCAGCCGTCAAAACCGGTAGGCGGCACCAGCATCGAGAAGTTGGTCTTGCCGCAGGCCGATGGGAAAGCGGCGGCCACGTGGTACTTGCGGCCTTCGGGGTTCTGCACGCCCAGGATGAGCATGTGCTCGGCCAGCCAGCCCTGGTCCTTGCCCATGGTGGAGGCGATGCGCAGCGCAAAGCACTTCTTGCCCAGCAGCGCATTGCCGCCGTAGCCCGAACCGTAGGACCAGATTTCGCGCGTCTCGGGGTAGTGCACGATGTACTTGGTCTTGTTGCAAGGCCAGCTGGTGGTGTCCTTTTCGCCGGGCTGCAGCGGAGCGCCGATGGTGTGCACGCAGGGAACGAATTCGCCGTCGGTGCCGATCACGTCGTACACGGCCTTGCCCATGCGGGTCATGATCTTCATGTTGACGGCAACATAGGCGCTGTCGGACAGCTCGATGCCCACATGGGCGATCGGCGAGCCCAGCGGGCCCATGCTGAATGGCACCACATACATGGTGCGGCCCTTCATACAACCGTCAAAGAGCGGCTGTAGAGTGGAGCGCATCTGGGCAGGCTCCATCCAGTTGTTGGTGGGGCCAGCGTCGTCCTTGTTGGCCGAGCAGATGTAGGTGCGGTCTTCCACGCGGGCCACGTCCGATGGGTCGGACCAGGCCAGGTAGCTGCCGGGGCGCTTGGCGGGATTGAGCTTCTTGAAAGTGCCCGCATCGACCAGTTGCTGGCACAGGCGGTCGTACTCTTCCTGGCTGCCATCGCACCAGTAGACGCGATCAGGCTTGCACAGTGCAGCCATATCGGCCACCCAGGCGATGAGCTTGGGGTTCTTGACGTAGTCGGGAGCCTGAATGGCCACGCCGGTATTGACGTTTGCGTTCATGGGAGGACTTTCTAAAGTTGTAAAACGGTTCATCAAAAACCGCTGCTCCCAAGAACCTGTTCAAAAAGCTGCGGGCTTTGAAAAACCGTTTCCTCGCTACGCTGCACTCAGTGGATTGGCCTTTGAGCCCGCATGAATACAGCGTGTCGGGAGTGCAATTTTAGCAGTCGGCCCCCAAAACGGCGATGCGCCCGTCCAATATCTATGCATTTGATGCATTGATATATGCATTTATTATTTGATACCGGTTTCTTTGCGCAAAGCGCTGTCGCCAGGGTTGCAGGCCGCCATGCAGACCACGGCCGCCCCTGCACCAACAGCCGCAAAAGGCAATAAAAAAGCCCGCTGCAAGCGGGCTCGTTGTGAGCAGGGAAGTGCTCCGTCAGGCCATGTGGACTGCAATGAACGCCAGCAAGAACATCATCAGCGCGCCGACCACCGGCAGCACCACGGGCACGAGCGGGACAATCGCTTCCACGGCATCGTTGGGCTGGTGTTCGCTGTCGTCGTGATGGCTGGACATGGGGTTCTCCGAAAAATCGCGGGATAAAGCAGTCAATCCATTGTAGCCACAGCCCCCAACTCCCGGCCCCGGGCAAAAACCCTGAGCCCGCCATTGCCCCAAGCGCAGAGTGCAGCACCCGCAGGCCAGCACAGTTTCTTACATCGCTTACCCGACTTTGGGCGTTGCGATGCCTCGCGTTTCATGGGTCTGTCATGGCGGATTTTTAGAGTCCTCTGGCTGGCCTCGCCAGCACTCCATATCCACAACACCCGAGAATCCCCATGAACTCACGCCGCCAATTTCTGCAAGGCACGGTGACCACCGGCATCGCCGCTGCCACGCTGGCAGCCTTCCCGCCCAGTATCCGCCGGGCGCTGGCCATTCCTGCCAACAACCAGACAGGCACGATCCGTGATGTGGAGCACATCGTGATCCTGATGCAGGAAAACCGCTCCTTCGACAACTACTTCGGCACCCTGCGCGGCGTGCGCGGCTTTGGTGACCGGTTCACCATTCCGCTGCCAGAGGGCAGATCCGTCTGGGAGCAACGCAATGCCACCGGCGCCACTGTCCTGCCCTACCACCTGGACAGCCAGAAGGGCAATGCCCAGCGCGTAAGCGGCACGCCGCACTCGTGGAACGATGGCCAGAACGCCTGGGACGGCGGGCGCCTCTACCAATGGCCGCGCTACAAGACCACGGCCTCGATGGGCTACTTCAAGGCGCAGGAGCTGCCTTTCCAGTTTGCCCTGGCCAATGCATTCACCCTGTGCGATGCCTACCACTGCGCCATGCACGCGGGCACCAACCCCAACCGCCTGTTTCACTGGACAGGCACCAACGGCCCCACCGGCGCGGGCGTGGCAGCCGTGGTCAACGAATGGGATGACATCGGGCCATCCGCCACTGGCTACCGCTGGACCACCTACCCCGAGCGCCTGCAGGCCGCCGGTGTGCACTGGAAGGTGTACCAGAACATGCCCGACAACTACACCGACAACCCGTTGGCGGGCTTTAAGCAGTACCGCCAGGCCAACGAGGCATCGGGCAAGCCGGTCAGCCACGACGGCAATGTGCCCTCCCCCGCCTACGACGAGGCCGACGATACAGGCAACCCGCTCTACAAGGGCATTGCCAACACCATGGCTGACGGCGGCTTTCTGGCCAGCTTCAAGCAGGATGTGCTGGATGGCAAGCTGCCGCAGGTGTCGTGGATCGTGGCGCCGCAGGTGTATTCCGAGCACCCCGGGCCATCCAGCCCCGTGCAGGGCGCCTGGTACACCCAGGAAGTGCTGGACGCGCTGACCGCGCGCCCCGATGTGTGGAGCAAGACGGTGTTCATCGTCAATTTTGATGAGAACGACGGCTATTTCGACCATGTTCCCTCCCCTGCCGCCCCTTCCATCAACCCCGACGGAACCTGGGCGGGCAAGACCACCCTGCCGCAGGCCGATCTGGCGGTCGAGCGTTTCACCCACCCCAAGCCGCCTGGCACCACCAGCCAGCCCCAGCCCGATGGCCGCGTGTACGGCCCGGGTGTGCGCGTGCCCATGTACGTGATCTCGCCCTGGAGCCGGGGCGGCTGGGTCAACTCGCAGGTGTTCGACCACACCTCAGTGCTGCGTTTCATTGAAGCCCGCTTTGGCGTGCCTGAGACGAACATCTCGCCGTTCCGCCGTGCGGTCTGCGGCGACCTGACCAGTGCCTTCAACTTTGCCCAGCCCAACAACGAAGCCCTGCCGCCGCTCGCCGGCCGCCTCAACAAGGCCCAGGCCGATGCGCTGCGTGCCCAGCAGCAGGCCTTGCCTCAGGTAGTGCCTGCTGCGGACCGTGTTTTTCCTGCACAGGAAGTGGGCGTGCGCCCGTCGCGCGCGCTGCCGTATGAACTGCATGTGAATGCATCGGCCGACGCCAATGGCCACGCGATGCGTCTGGAGTTCAGCAACACGGGCCGTGCTGCTGCGGTGTTCCATGTGTACGACAAGCTGCATCTTGATCGCCTGCCGCGCCGCTACATGGTGCAGCCGGGTCTTTCGCTGGAAGACGTGTGGAGCACCCAGGACAGCCAAGACCGTTACGACCTGTGGGTGCTTGGCCCCAACGGCTTTCACCGCCACTTTGCCGGTGACATGCGCCTGCAAGGCGCAGCCGATACGCCGCTGCCAGAGATCAGCGTGAGCTATGACACCAAACATGGCCGGGTGGAGCTGGAAGTGGACAACCAGGGGCGCGGCGAATGTGTGATCAACGTCAAGCCCCTGGCCTACCTGGGCGACGACGCATGGTCGTTCAAGCTCAAGCGCGGCCAGAGCCGCAAGAAGCACTGGAAGCTCGACGACAGCGGTTGCTGGTACGACTTCGAGGTAACGAGCAATGCCGATACCAGCTACCGACGCCGCTTTGCCGGCCGGGTGGAGACAGGCGAGCACTCAATCAGCGACCCGGCCATGGGTCAGGAGCCATCCTGAATGCCCTCGATTAGCTATAAATAATATAGCATAAAGCGATTTCATGGCCTGTACTGCAGGCCATTTTCATTGAGATATTCAGCCTTCCAGCACCGGGTAGAGCGACAGCACCAGCAGTGCCGCCATGCCCCAGTTGAAGCGCTGCAGGGCGCGGGGCGTGCGCAGGGCCCGTCCCACGGCGCTGCCAAACAGCGTCCAGACGCTGACACTGGGGTAGTTCACGAGGCCCAGCACCAGTGCGGCCAGCAGCAGGTTGCCCGCATAGCCATCGCGCGGCGTATAGGTGGCAACAATGCCGATGGCCATGATCCAGGCTTTGGGATTGACCCACTGGAAGGCCGCTGCCTGCCAGAAGCCAAAGGGCCGGGCTCCCGCCTGGCCCGCGTCCACCTGCCCCGAGCGGGCGATCTTCCAGGCCAGCCACAGCAGGTAGGCCGCGCCCAGGTACTTGAGCAAGGTGTACAGCCGGGGCTCACGCTCGAACGCCGCCCCCAACCCCAGCCCCACCAGCAGCAGCATGACCACCACACCCAGGCTGATGCCCAGCATGTGTGGCACGGTGCGGCGATAGCCGAATGTGGCACCGGAAGCCGTGAGCATCACATTGTTGGGGCCCGGTGTGACCGAACTGACGAAGGTGAACAAGGCCAGCGGCAGGACAAAGGCAGAGGTTTCAGGCAGAAAGGACATGGCAGCGGGCAGAAAAGGAGAGAGAAGAAAAGCAAAAAGGAGATGTATGGACATGCTAGCCTTGAAAATCAGTACAGTACCGGTACACTTTATCTAGCCACTTCAAGAATTGGCCTGCCTCCATGACCCAGACACTTTCACCCTCCCCTGACATTGCACTCTCCGCCCAGGTCTCTGCCGCCACCTGGGGATGGCAGCCCGTGCGCACCGGCAGTGCATCCCTGGTCGAGCAACTGGTGGAGCATTTTGGAAACCGTATCCGCAACCATGGACTGCGCGCTGGCATGCGCCTGCCGTCCGTGCGCGCGCTGGCCGAGCAGGCCGGCGTGAGCCGCGACACCGTGGTGCAGGCCTACGACCGCCTGGCCGCACAGGGCCTGGTGCAGTCGCGCCGTGGTGCGGGCTTTTTCGTCTGCGCCCGGCGTGCAGTGTCGGCCACCCCGCCTGCACCTGCAGTTGCGCTGGCCCAGGGTGTGGCCTTCGACACCACCTACCTGCTGCGCGGCATCTTCCGCGAGGACGCCGATGGCTCCGGCCACACCGGCAGCGCGGGCTGTCTGCCCGCCAGCTGGATGGACGAGGGCCTGATCAGCGGGGCGATGCGCGCCATCCTCAAGCAGGGGGCGCGTGCGGAACTGGGCCTGCTGGGCTATGGCCTGCCCCAGGGCTTTGCGCCGCTGCGCCGGCAGATCGCCTCCACCCTGCAGGCGCAGGAGGTACCAGCCCACCCCGAGACGCACCTGATGACGGTGAGCGGGGTCACCCACGGGCTGGACCTGATCGTGCGCGGCTTTCTGCAACCCGGCGATACGGTGCTGGTCGAGGACCCGGGCTGGTTCCTGATCTTCGGCCGCCTCAACACCATGGGCGTCAATGTGGTGGGCGTGCCGCGACTGCCGGGCGGCCCTGACGTGCAGGCACTGCAAGCCCTGGCGGAACAGCACCGGCCCAAGCTCTTCATCCTGAACACCGCCGTGCACAACCCCACGGGGCTGAGCCTGTCGGCCGGCGTGGCACACGAGGTGCTGCGCATCGCAGAGCGGTACGACTTCCTGCTGGTGGAGGACGACACCTACTCCGAGTACCTGGGCAACATGCCGCTGCGCCTCGCAGCCATGGACCGGTTGCAGCGCGTGCTGCTGGTCGGCGGCTACTCCAAAACCCTCTCGGGCGGGCTGCGCGTGGGCTATGTGGCAGCGCGCCCTGAATTCATCCACCGCCTCACCGACCTGAAATTGCTGGGCGGCCTGACTTCGGCCCTGCCCAGCGAGCAGATCGTGCACCGCATTCTGGCCGACGGCAGCTACCGCAAGCATGTGGACCGGCTGCGCGAGCGCGTGGACAAGGCGCGCCACCGCTGCCTGCGCCAGCTCGAAGCACTGGGCTGCCAGGCCGTGCACGAGCCCGTGGCCGGCACCTTTGCCTGGGTGGACTGCGGCATGGATTCCGAGCTGCTGGCCCGCCAGGCGGCAGAGCACAGATTGCTGCTGGCGCCAGGCGTGCTGTTCTCACCACGCCAGGCACCCTCGACCCTGCTGCGGATTTCGGTAGCCATGGCAGAACAACCTGCGGCGTGGCAGACGCTGGCGTTGCTGCTCAGACGCCACCGTCCTGCTTGATCGGCAGCCAGTGCGCCTCACTCAATAACTAACCATATTAGAAATTGTCGATCCGTGGTACAAGTTCGTCCACCGAAGATCAGACAGAATCAGGACCCTCGAGGTGTACGCATACACCAGTATCAAAATCGGCGCCCATGACGATCAACCGCAGTCCGCACCGACTGTGCAGGCATTCCTTGAAGTTCTGGAGGCCACGGACTGGACGAGCATCATGGGCCGCTGGCTGGAGACGCAGGAAACGCCTCTTCCCGCCTACGTGCTGCAACACGCCAAAAACAGCGCCACCTTGAGCGTGAGCCGCATTAGCCACGATGATGTGGATTACTACCAGCTGATGTTCTTTCAGCGGGTCAGGGCAGGCCTGTTCAAGAAGAAGATGGTCGGTCTGAGCACCGAGTTGCATGCTGTTGGCGACATGGCCGATTTCGCCGAGTGCTTCTGGGGGGGACGATTTGACGAACTTCAGCAGCGCATGCACGCCAAGGGTGTGAACACCTTCGCCTGACGCTCGCCGCTCAGGCCACGACTCTCCGCGCAATTCAAAAGGCCGACATGGCTGGAGCTTGCTGGTAGCGCCTGTTACCGCTTTTGTACAACGGCCATTGCATGCAAACCCCGGTACGACGGACGCTTTGCCGGCCGAAGGCGCGCGGCTTTGATCCACATCCAATCCCTTTCATCTGCAGCTTGGCAAACTGCTTCCCAGCTTGTTTTTCAACCTCGGAGAAAATGATGAAAGCCCGAACCAAACTTGCCCTGCTGCTCGGTACCCTGGCCGCTGCACCTGCCATGGCTGCCGCTGGCTGCGATATCGCCATCGAAGCCAACGATGCCATGCAGTTCAACAAGTCCAGCATTGCCGTGCCCGCCAGCTGCAAGCAATTCACTGTGAACCTCAAGCACACGGGCAAACTGCCCAAGGCTGCCATGGGGCATAACTGGGTGCTGAGCAAGGCTGCCGACCTGCAAGCGGCAGCAACCGATGGGATCTCCGCCGGAGCGGACAAGGACTATGTCAAACCCAGCGACAGCCGCGTGATCGCACACACCAAGGTCATTGGCGGCGGCGAGGCCACATCCGTGACCTTTGACGTGGCCAAACTCAAAAGCGGCGAAAGCTATGCCTGGTTCTGTTCGTTCCCGGGCCATTCCGCAATCATGAAGGGCACGCTCGCATTGGCCAAGTAAGCGCCTTCTCGCCTGAAGCCCTGGCGCGCCGCGCCGGGGCTTCCCATCAGCCTTCTCCGCGCCCACGCCCCTCGGTCAACAGCACTGCCGCCTGCACCCTTGATGAAAGGCCCAGCTTGCGCAGAATGTGCTGAACATGAATCTTCACCGTAGTCTCGGCAATTGCCAGGCTGCGCGCAATTTCCTTGTTGCTGGCCCCCGCCGCAATCTCGCGCAGGATCTCGAACTCGCGCGGTGACAATTGTTCGAGCGGATCGACCGGTCCGGCACCAACAGGCAGCACAGGCGGCGCAACCATCTGCGGCTGCTGGGCCTGCAAAGCGCTCACCAGCTTGTCCGTCATCTCCATGCTCACCGTGGATTGGCCGCGCAGTGCGCGTTCGATGGCCGTGACCAGCACCTCACTGTCCGCCGTCTTGAGCAGGTAGCCGTGTGCGCCCCGCTGCAATGCCAGCGCCAGCGTGTCTGCGTCTTCACTGACGGTGAGCATCAGCACCCGCGCTGCCGGTGCCGCCTCGCGCAAGCCGGGCAGCAAGTCCACACCGCTGACACCGGGCATATGGTGGTCCAGCAGCACCACGTCGGGCTGCAGTTGCGCCGCGCGGCGCAGTGCCTCGCCGGCGTCGGCAGCCTCGCCCACCACCTGCAACTGCGGCTGGGTGGCCAGCAATGCAGTGACGCCCCGCCGGAACAAGGGATGGTCGTCGACCACCAGCAGCCGTATGGGGGCGGCGCGGGCTTGCTCTGCACTCATGGCAGGCTCCTTTCCACATCGAATGTCTCGGCGACCGGCAACAGGCGCGGCAAGGTCAGCGTCACGCAGGTGCCTGCCCCCACTACGGAGGTGACTTCCAGCGTAGCACCGATGCTTGCAGCACGCTCACGCATGATGCGCAGGCCCACATGCGTCTCGTCCGTTGCGGGCGATGCATTCTCCATGCCTCGGCCATCATCGCGCACTTCCACCACCCACTGCGGCGCCTGCTGTACATCCACCCACACGGCGTGCGCCTGCGCGTGCTTGCGCACATTGGACAGTGCTTCCTGCACCACATGCAACACCTGTACCTGCACATCGGGGGGGAGTGCCATGCCTTCGCCCTCGATACTCAGATGTGCGGGCAGGCCCGTCTGGTGTTCGAACTTGGTCAGCGTGGTGCGCAATGCGGGGCCGATGTCCTCGGCATTGGTGCGGGTGCGAAAGTGCACCAGCAATTCGCGCACATCAGACAGGCTTTCACGAATACCGGCATCCAGTTCGGCCAGCGTCGCTTGTACACGCCGGCCATCCTGTGGCGCCCGGGCGATTTCATCGCGCAGCAGCGTGGCCTGAATCTTCAGAAATGCCAGGCTCTGCGCAATGGAGTCATGCAGCTCGCGCGCCAGCAGGCCGCGCTCGTCTGCCACTGCCGCCTCTCGCTCCAACGCATCGGCGCGCAGGCCTTCCATGCCACCCGCCAGGTGGCTGGCCAACGCATCCAGCAACGCACGGTCGTCCGCGGACAGCTCGGTCGGGGCGCGGAAGAACAGATCAACCTCGCCAACCATGCGTTCATGCAGCCGCACCGGCACACTCAGCACATAGGCGAATCCAGCCCGGCTGCATTGCCCGGCGTCCACCCGGCCTGCCCGCGAGGGAGCAACTCCGCGCCAGTCCTGCAGCACCACCAGTTGCGTCTCCGCCTGGGCCTTGGGCTGACCACAGAAGCAGTCTCCCGTGGGGACACAGTGCTCGGCATCGACCATTTCGTCAGGCAACCCCTCCGAGGCGAGCATCACATAGCGACGATTGTCTTCATCCGACCAGCGCACTGCCACGGCATCGGCGTGCACGATCTTGCGCGTCTGGGCTGCAAAGCCCTGGGCCAGCGCCTGCAACGAATCGGCCTGGGCGACCAGGGCCGCGCCTTCGTACAGTGCCGCCAACCGGGCGCGCTCGGTCTGCAAATGTTCAGTCTTCTGCTGCACACGGCGCTCCAGGCTGGCGTACAGATCCTGCAGGCGCACGGCCATGCGGTTGAAGCCCCGGGCGACGGCACCGAACTCATCACCCCCGCCGTCCGGCACCCGCGCCGACAGATCGCCCGACTCCACGCTCGCCAAAGCGGCCTGCAGCCGCGACAGCGGGCCAAACACCAGCAACTGCGCTGCATACATGAGCGCCAGGGCCGCCGCAATAGCCAGAGCCATCATCGCGAACTGCGCAATGTTGAGCAGGGTAGTCCAGCGCGAGAGCTGCTGCTCGATGGTCCCGACCAGCCGGTCCACGCCGCCGACAAATGCTTCGGCCTGCTGCGCAATGGCAGCAGACTGCGCTGCGGTGCCGCCTGCCACCGGTTGCTGCCACTTCCTGCGCAACACCTGCCAGCTCTGTTGCACCGTCTTCAGGGCCGCGCGCGAGGCCTCGTCGCGCGGCACAGACAGGGGCCTGGCAGCGTCGCCGCTTTGCAACAGAGCGAGGCTGGCGTCGAACTGGCCGATCAACAGTGCCACGCGCTCCGGATCAGCGCCAGGCAAGGCCTGTGCCAATTGCCAGGTCTGCATGCGCATGCGCCCGGCCTCGTTGATGGCGGCAGCCCCACCTTCGAGTGACCAGGTGAGCCGCAGCGTCAGGCCAATGGCGATGAGCGCCATCAAGAGCAGCGCACAACCAATGGTGCCGATCTTGACCGCCAGCGGACGTACTGCGGCCCCTCTGCCATCCGGGTTCATGGAGCCACCTCCTGGGACCGTGCCGCCAGAATCGGGTTACGGACATCGCGCACGCCTCTGCGCTGCGCCATGTCCCGGCCCATGGCCTCCTGCTCGTGCAGGCCCATGCCCGATTGGGCTTGGGGATAGGCCAGTTCCTCTTCCACTGCGATGTGGCGGGCATACAAGGCCGCAAAATCTGCCCAGCGGCTGCGCACCTCGGCCAGCGCTTCGCCAGCCGGGGTGATTCCGGCCTGTATGGCCTGCAGATCGGATCGGATGGGCTGCCACAGAGCCTCCATCCTTTCGTGCTCGGCATGCAGGGCATCGGCCAGCGCCGCCTGCCCTGCCGCGCGCAGCACTGGAAACACATGCAGCGCTTCATCCTGGTGGTGCAATGGCGCGGCCACGTCGAAATAGCGTCGTACATCGGCGGCTGCATCGCGTGCCTGCTCATCGGGCACCCCGCCCCCCTGCGCGGCGAGGTGCTCGCCCAAACGGGAAAGCAGCGCCAACGTACGCTCCACACGACCGTGGCAGGCGTGCAGCATTCCGAACGGCTCATCGAAGCCTGCGGAAGGGGAAGTATGCAATTGCAGGGTCACAGCCATGAATTGTCGCTGCCGGTTGGTGGCGCCACCCCATCGGGTACGCCGTTAATGATCTATGTCAAATTTCTGTGCCACGCTGTCACACATAGTGGAATTGTCCACCTCCTCGCATTCATGGCCAAACGCTTTCCGAACAACCCTGTTCGCCCTGAGAACGTGTTTACGATCTCTACGCAGCCGCGTTGGAGTGCAATCGGGATGAGTTCGAAGCGATGGGACGCAGCTTGCACCGGGGTGCAAGCAACTGCCATGGCATGCGGCAATGGCTCGGAGCGGTCACAGCATCCCGCCGAGCTGTTCGGGCCTGATTGGGCAGAATGGGATCCTTTGACCCTGTCAGACGACACAGCAGCCGACGCCAGGCCTGATCCGTCTCAGACCACTGATTCCGCATAGGGCTCGTAGGGCCCGGTGCCCGCATGGCCCGCATCGGCTGCTGCCATGAAGCTGCCGCTCGCCGCATCGAACACATGCACTTCGCCGTCTTCGATCACGTAGTGCCATCCGTGCAGGCTGAGCGTGCCCGCCTCGACCTGCTCACGCACCATGGGGTAATCCATCAGCCGCTCCAGCTGCAGCACTACGGCCCGCTGCTCCGTGCGGCGCAGCGCATCAGGGCCAGGCTCGGCCACTGGCAACGCCGCTTCGCGGCCTAACTCCAGCCAGGCTGCCAGATTGCGTGCCGCCGCCGGCACGCCCCCATACAGTGCACGAATGCCACCGCAATGGCTGTGACCGCAGACGATGATGCGGCTCACCTGCAGATTCAGGACCGCGAACTCGATCGCGGCCGACGTACCGTGGTAGCCCCAGCTGCCGTCATAAGGCGGCACGAAGGCACCCACATTGCGCACCAGAAAAAGCTCTCCCGGCCCGGTGCCCGTCAACATGTAGGGTACCAAGCGCGAATCACTGCAACCGATGAACAGCGTCGCCGGGTGCTGGCCCTGGTCTACCAGTACCCGAAACCGCTCTTCATGCAGCGGAAAGGCATGGTCGTGAAAGCGGCGCAGACGCTGAAGCAGATCGTCTTCAGGCATTCACTGCACCAGCGGCGTCTGCGCAGCATCCAGATCCACCCCCACCACACGGGCACGGCCAGCCAGCAGGCGCAGGTACTGCGACAGCGCCGTGGCAAAGCTCAGCTGGCGTAGCTGTTGCAGCACTGCAGCGCGCACCTGCTCGTAGGGTGGAACCGTGCCACTTTCGCGCTCCAGCACGTCAACGACATGCAGGCCGAAACGGCTGTGCACCAGACGCGGCAGCACACCGACCTCGGCAAGGCCGAACAACTCTTTGGCGAACTCGGGCGCGCAGTCTTCCGCACACAACCATCCCAACTGGCCACCCTCCGCACCGCTGGGGCAATTGCTGCTGGCGCGCGCAGCGGCGGCAAATCGGTCGCCCGCAGCCTGCTCTTCGGGTGTGGCGCTGCGCACATCGAGCAGGCAGACCTCGGCGCGCTGGCGCAATGCATTCACATCCACACCAGGGGTCACGGCAAAAAGCACATGGCGCGCCAGTACCCGCTCTCCACAGGCGTAGCGCGCCGCGTGCGCCTGGTAGTGGCGGCGGCCCGCCTCGTCGCCGGGTTCGGGCAAGTGGAGTTCCGTGTCCAGCAGGCGCTCAATGGCCGCTCCTGCGGCTTCGCTGATGGCGCCGGCGCTGGGCACAGGGTCATCAAACGCCAGCAGCCCCTGCGCCATTGCGGCCTGGCGCAGCAGCTCGGTGCAGGCACGCTGGCGCAGCTCCATGGCATCGAGCAACTCGTTCGTCTCGCACAAGGCAATGCCATTCACGTGGGGAGTAGGAAAGACGGAGCGCGATGCTTCAAGCGGCGCCTCGATGCGCGGCAGGCTGACGTTCTCGCGCTCCTGGCAGGTGCATGCGTGGCTGCCGCAGCCACCAGCGCCAGAATGCAGGAGGTCGCTCATGACTGGCCCCCATTACGGTTTTCAGGCAGGTTCAGCCGGCGCGAACGCACCAATTGGTAGGGGCGCGCCAGATAGGCCACCGAAGCCAGCCCGCTCCATACGTGTACCAGACGGCTGAAGGGGAACAGCAGGAAAATGGTCATGCCCAGCACCATGTGCACCTTGAACGGCCAGTCCAGCGCCACCAGACCCGCAGCGTCGGGGCGGAAGGTGATGATGCGCTGCGCCCAGTCGGCCAGCACCAGCATGGCGCTGGCGTCAGCACGGTGCGAAAACGATGCGGGCAAGGTCGCCAGGCCCAGCACCAGCTGCACCCACAGGATGACGAGGATGGCCAGATCGGTGCGGTGGCTAGTCCGGCGGATGCGCGGATCGGCGATGCGCCGGTGCAGCAGCAACGTCAGGCCGATGAAGCACACCACGCCGGCAATGCCGCCAGAGACGATGGCCAGCATCTGCTTTTGCGGCGCGGTGATCAGCCACTCGTACATGAAATGCGGCGTGAGCAGGCCCACGGTGTGGCCGAACAGCAGAAAGAGAATGCCGATATGGAACAGGTTGCTGCCCCAGCGCAGCTGGCCCGAGCGCAGCAGCTGCGACGAATCGCTTTTCCAGGTGTACTGGTCGCGGTCGAAGCGCGCGAGGCTGCCCATCAGGAAGACGGCCAGGCAGATGTAGGGGTAGACGACGAACAGGAAGTTGTGCAATGCAAGTGGCATGGCGGGCTCCTCGGGATTCAGCGGGCGGCGCCGGCCGGTGGCTGGCGCCGCGTGATGTGGATGGGTTGCGGGGTGCCCGGTGCGGCCTGCCCCTGGCTGTTGCAGCCGCCGAATGCCGCTGGCTCTTCCCAGCTCGCATCGAGCGATTCGTCGGCGGGCAAGGAAGCAGCTGGCGCATCCGCCACCACCGGCTGGCCTGCCAGGTCAAGCACGGCAGACACCACGGCGGCATAGTCGCTTTGGCGGCGCACCAGGGCGGCGGCGATGGATTGCAGAATGTGTGCAAACTCTCCAATGAAGGCACGCGCCTCCTGCGTCGGCTGGGTGGAGGCGAACTCCAGCAGCACGGTCAGGTGGTCTGGCAGTTCGGCAGGATCGAGCAGCAGGCCGGCCCGCTCGTAGGTTTTCACCAGATCGACCATGGCCGGGCCGCGGTCACGCGAATCGCCGTGCACATGCTCGAACAAATGCAGCGCCGTGCCCCGTCCACGGTCAAACAGGTCTACGTAGCAGGCTTCGGCATCCATGCCTTCTGCCAGCAGGCGATCCATCAACGCGTCGAGTTCGGTGCGGCGCACTTTGCCCAGGGCGTTTTCGGCGTTCAACGCGGTATGGATGTCCACCAGGTGGCCACGCATGTCGGCATCGGGGTAGCGCAGCAGGTGGGCCAGTGCGCGCAGGGTGAAGCTGATGCTGTCTTTCATATCTTCTCTCCTCACAGCGTTGCCTTGATGGGGATGGTGCGCTTCTTCTCGCTGCCAAACAGGCTGGTTTCGGTCTCGCCCTCGCTGCAGCCATTGCCAAAGGAGAACCCGCAGCCGCCGCGCACATTGAAGGCGTTTTCGGCGTATTCGCGGTGCGTGGTCGGGATCACAAAACGGTCTTCGTAATTGGCAATGGCCATGATCCGGTACATCTCTTCAGCTTCGGCTACGGACAGCTGCGCCTGTTGCAGTGCCGCCTGGTTGGGCATGCCTTCGACATGCTTGCCGCGCTGGTAAGCGCGCATGGCCAGCATGCGTTCCAGCGCCCGCACCACGGGCACGGTGTCGCCTGCGGTGAGCAGGTTGGCCAGGTATTTGACAGGAATGCGCAGCTGGTTCACATCTGGCAGCTCGCCGTTGGTGCTCACATGGCCGGCCTGGACCGCCGCAGTGATGGGCGACAGCGGCGGCACGTACCAGACCATGGGCAGCGTGCGGTACTCGGGGTGCAGCGGCAGTGCAACCTTCCAGTCGACCGCCATCTTGTAGACGGGGCTGTTGCGCGCAGCGATCAGCCAGGCCTCGGGGATGCCATCACGGCGGGCCTGCTCGATCACAACCGGGTCGTTCGGATCCAGGAAGATGTCCAGCTGGGCCTGGTACAGGTCCTTGTCCTTTTCGACGCTGGCGGCCTGTTCGATGCGGTCGGCGTCGTAGAGCAGAACGCCCAGATAACGGATACGGCCGACGCAGGTTTCCGAGCACACGGTGGGCTGCCCGGCTTCGATGCGTGGATAGCAGAA
This sequence comes from Comamonas odontotermitis, assembly GCF_040396735.1. Taxonomy (GTDB): domain Bacteria; phylum Pseudomonadota; class Gammaproteobacteria; order Burkholderiales; family Burkholderiaceae_C; genus Comamonas; species Comamonas odontotermitis_C. The sequence continues at coordinate 6,446 of NZ_JBEBNZ010000038.1, read as the reverse complement.
GATGCACTTCTCGGCCTTGCCGCTCTTCCAGTTGTAGTAAATCTTCTTGTACGGGCAGCCCGAGACGCACATGCGCCAGCCGCGGCACTTGTCCTGGTCGATCAGCACGATGCCGTCTTCCTCGCGCTTGTAGATCGAGCCGCTCGGGCAGCTCGCCACACAGGCGGGGTTGAGGCAGTGCTCGCACAGGCGCGGCAGGTACATCATGAAGGTGTTCTCGAACTGGCCGTAGATGTCCTTCTGCACCTCGTCAAAGTTCTTGTCCCGGCTGCGCTTGCTGAATTCCCCGCCCAGGATTTCCTCCCAGTTCGGGCCCCACTCGATCTTTTCCATGCGCTGACCGGTGATGAGGCTGCGTGGGCGAGCCGTAGGCGCTGCCTTCATCTCCTTGGCACTCTGCAAGTGGTCGTAGTCGAAGGTGAAGGGCTCGTAATAGTCGTCGATCTCCGGCAGATTGGGATTGGCGAAAATCTTCATCAAGAGTTGCCATTTGCCACCCTGGCGCGGCACGATGGAGCCATCTGCCTTGCGGGTCCAGCCGCCATTCCAGCGTTCCTGGTTTTCCCACTCCTTGGGGTAGCCAATGCCGGGCTTGGTCTCGACGTTGTTGAACCAGGCGTATTCCACGCCGGGGCGGCTGGTCCAGACGTTCTTGCAGGTCACGCTGCAGGTATGGCAGCCGATGCATTTGTCCAGGTTCAGCACCATGCCGATCTGTGCACGTACTTTCATCGCGGTTTCCTTGTTCTTTCTGATCGGAATCAGGGGTTTTCGCCCTGCGACTGGTAAGCGCCAGCCAGGTGGTCATCGCGCGGCGTGTCCAGCCAGTCCACCTTGGCCATCTTGCGCACGATGACGAACTCGTCGCGGTTGGTGCCGATGGTTCCGTAGTAGTTGAAGCCGTAGCTGTACTGCGCGTAGCCACCGATCATGTGCGTGGGTTTGAGCACGATGCGCGTGACCGAGTTGTGGATACCGCCACGCACGCCGGTGATTTCGCTGCCGGGTGTGTTGATGATCTTTTCCTGCGCGTGGTACATCAGCACCATGCCGGGATTGACGCGCTGGCTCACCACCGCGCGCACGGCGACTGCACCGTTGAGGTTGAACATCTCCATCCAGTCGTTGTCCTCGATACCGGCGCGCCTGGCGTCCTCCTCGCTGATCCATGCCACGGGGCCGCCCCGGTTGAGCGTGAGCATCAGCAGGTTATCGGTGTACGTGCTGTGGATGCCCCACTTCTGGTGCGGTGTGATGAAGTTGAGCTGGATCTCGGGGTGCCCATTGGGTTTGATGCCCTGCATGCCAGCCGTGGCCTTCATGTCCACCGGCGGACGGTAGCTGCAGAAGCCCTCGCCGAAGGCAACCATCCAGGGGTGATCCTGGTAGAACTGCTGGCGACCGGTGAGCGTGCGCCATGGAATCAGCTCGTGCACATTGGTGTAGCCCGCGTTGTAGCTCACCGTTTCGCTCTCGATGCCGCTCCAGGTGGGCGAGCTGATGATCTTGCGCGGCTGCGCCTGAATATCGCGGTAGCGGATCTTTTCGTCCTCGCGGTACAGCGCCAGGTGCTTGTGTTCGCGGCCCGTGGCCTTCTCCAGCGCCTCCCATGCCTTCACGGCCACGTGGCCATTGGTCTCGGGCGCCAGCTGCAGGATGACTTCGCAGGCGTCGATGTCACTGACGATGCGTGGACGGCCTTCGGTCACGCCGGGCTCGGTGGTCAGGCCGTTCAGCTGGCCCAGTTGCTCCACCTCGGTGCCGGTTTTCCAGTTGATGCCCTTGCCGCCGTTGCCCAGTTTGTCCATCAGCGGGCCCAGCGCGGTAAAGCGCTTGTAGGTGTTGGGGTAGTCGCGTTCCACCACCGTGACCTGCGGCGCCGTCTTGCCGGGGATGAGGTCACACTCGCCCCTCTTCCACTCGGCCACGCCGTAGGGCTGCGCCAGCTCGGCGGGGGTGTCGTGCATCAGCGGCGTAAGCACGGTGTCTCGCTCCACGCCCAGATGGCCCACGCAGACTTCACTGAAAGCCTTGGCAAAGCCCTTGTAGATTTCCCAATCCGAACGCGATTCCCACACCGGATCGACCGCAGCCGACAGCGGGTGGATGAAGGGATGCATGTCGCTGGTGTTGAGGTCGTTCTTCTCGTACCAGCTGGCCGTGGGCAGCACCACATCGGAGTAGAGGCAAGTCGTACTCATGCGGAAATCGAGCGTGACCAGCAGATCCAGCTTGCCCTGGGGCGCCTGGGCATGCCAGGTCACCTCTTCGGGCTTGGCATCCTGCGGGCCCAGGTCCTTGCCTTGCACGCCGTTGTCGGTACCCAGCAGGTGCTTGCAGAAGTACTCGTGCCCCTTGCCGCTGGAGCCCAGCAGGTTGCTGCGCCACACGAAAAGGTTGCGCGGCCAGTTCTCGGGCGCGTCCGGGTCTTCACAGCTCATCGTGAGGCTGCCGCTCTTGAGGCCCTGGGCCACATAGTCGCGCGGCGCCATGCCCGCCGCGTCGGCCTGCGCAGCAATCGACAGCGGATTGATCTTGAGCTGCGGGGCGCTCGGCAACCAGCCCATGCGCTCGGCGCGCACGTTGTAGTCGATCATGCTGCCGCCGTACTGGCTGCGATCGGCCAGCGGGCTGACGATCTCTTCCATGCCCAGTTTCTCGTAGCGCCACTGGTCGGTGTGCGCGTAGAAGAAGCTGGTGCTGTTTTGCTGGCGTGGCGGCCGTGCCCAGTCGAGTGCGAAGGCCAGGGCCGTCCATCCGGTCTGCGGGCGCAGTTTTTCCTGGCCCACGTAGTGCGACCAGCCGCCGCCGCTCTGGCCAATACAGCCGCACAGCATCAACAGGTTGATGACGCCACGGTAGTTCATGTCGCAGTGGTACCAGTGGTTCATCGCTGCACCGATGATGACCATGGACTTGCCGCGCGTCTTGTCCGCGTTGTCGGCAAATTCGCGCGCCACGGTGATGATCTGCTGGCGTGACACGCCGGTGATCTGCTCGGCCCATGCCGGGGTGTACGGTGCGTTGTCGTCGTAGCTGGCAGCGCCGCTGCCCAAACCACGGTTGATGCCGTACTGCGCGGCCTGCAGGTCGAACACGGTGGCAACCAGCGCCTCGCTGTACTCGCCATCACAACCCAGGCGCAGGCGCACGGCCGGCACGCGGGCGCGGTTCACATCGCCCTGCTGTTCGTTGGCCGTGAAATGCGGCGTGGCAATGCCGCCAAAGTAAGGAAAGCCCACGTCGACGATCTCATGCGCCTGGCTGCCGTCTTCCAGCACCGAGAGCTTGAGCTTCACCTCAGCGCCGTGGCGCGCCTCCTTGGCCTCCAGGTTCCATTTGCCGGCGTCGTCGCGGCCTTCGGCCCCCCAGCGGAAGCCGATGGAGCCGTGCGGCAGCACGGCGCGGCCATCGCTGTCGAAGGCCATGGTCTTCCATTCGGGGTTGTTCTGCTGCCCGAGCTTGCCGTTGAAGTCGCTGGCACGCAGGTAGCGGCCGGGCACCTGCACCACGCTGCCGTCAGGCAGGGTCTTGCTTTCCAGCAGCACCAGCATGGGCAGGTCGGTGTAGCGGCGTGCGTAGTCGTCGAAGTATTCGCTGCGCCGGTCGAAGTAGAACTCCTTGAACGCCACATGGCCCATGGCCATGGCCAGCGCCGCGTCGGTGCCCTGCGTAGGATGCAGCCAGACGTCGGAGAGCTTGGCCACTTCGCTGTAGTCGGGCGTCACGGCCACGGTCTTGGCCCCCTTGTAGCGCACCTCGGTGAAGAAGTGGGCATCGGGCGTGCGTGTCTGCGGCACGTTGGAGCCCCAGGCGATGATGTAGCTGCTGTTGTACCAGTCGGCCGATTCGGGCACGTCGGTCTGCTCGCCCCAGACCTGGGGGCTGGCTGGCGGCAGGTCGCAGTACCAGTCGTAGAAGCTCATGCACACGCCGCCAATCAGGCTCAGGTAGCGGCTGCCCGCTGCATAGCTGACCATGCTCATGGCCGGAATGGGCGAGAAGCCGATGATGCGGTCGGGCCCGTGTTGCTTGATGGTGTAGGCGTTGGCTGCGGCCACCAGCTGGTTCACTTCATCCCAGCTGCTGCGCACGAATCCGCCCATGCCGCGCACGCTTTGGTAATCGCGCCGCGCAGCATCGTCCTGCACGATCAGGGCCCAGGCATCCACGGGCGTTTTGGCCACCGCCAGCGCAGCGCGCCAGCGCTCCAGCAGCCGGCCGCGCACCATCGGGTACTTCACGCGGTTGGCGCTGTACAGGTACCAGCTGTAGCTGGCGCCGCGCGCGCAGCCGCGTGGCTCGTGGTTGGGCATGTCCCAGCGGGTGCGGGGGTAGTCGGTCTGCTGGGTTTCCCAGGTGACGATGCCGCCCTTGACGTAGATTTTCCAGGAGCACGAGCCGGTGCAGTTCACACCGTGCGTGCTGCGCACGATCTTGTCATGCGACCATCGGGCGCGGTAGGCGTCTTCCCAGGTGCGGTCTTCGCCCGTGGTACGGCCATGGCCGTCGGCAAAGCTTTCCTTGGGCAGACGAAAGTGGGTGAGGCGGTCGAGGAAATGACTCATGGTGGTTCTCGTTTTCTCGTGAAAGGTCAGCAGGGCATGGAGGCTTGGCGGCGCCCATAGCACCACCAGGTGATGACCACGCACAGCAGGTAGAAGGCGGCAAAGACCCACAGCGCTGCCTCTGGGCCGCCAGTGGCAGCGATGGAAGTGCCGTAGCTCTTGGGAATGAAGAAGCCGCCGTAGGCGCCAAACGCGCCGGCAAAGCCGACCGCAGCTGCGCCCAGCACATTGCCTTCCTTGATCGCGGAAGCCTGCGCCGCTGCGTCCTTGCCGGCCTGGCGCAGGGCGAGCTGATTGAAGATGACGGGAATCATCCGGAAGGTCGATCCATTGCCTATGCCGGTGGTGACAAACAGCAGCAGGAACATCAGAAAGAAGCCGGTGAAATTACCCTCGGCAGGCCCGATCGAAAGCGCCAGCGCACTCGCGCCCTTGGGCAGGAAATACAGCACACCCAGCACGGCCAAAGCCATCACCAGAAAGTTCCACATCGTCACCACGCCGCCGCCGACCTTGTCGGCGAGCCAGCCGCCGAAGGGGCGGATCACGGCGCCCACCAGCGGGCCGAGCCACGCATAGGTCAAGGGGTTGACGGCAGGAAACTGGCTCTTGATCAGCAGGGGAAAGCCCGCTGCAAAGCCGATGAAGGAGCCGAAGGTGCCCAGGTACAGCACACACATGATCCAGTTGTGCGGCTGCACGAAGATGGCCGCCTGCGCTGCCACCGATGCCTTGGCGTCGGCCACGTCATTCATGGCGAACCATGCGGCAACCGAGGCGAGCACGATCCATGGCACCCAGATGAAGGCGGCGTTCTGCATCCAGACCTGCACCTGGGCGCCACCCTTGGTGATGGTCTGCGGATCGCCACCGAACACACCCAGCAGCCCTGCCGTGACGACGATGGGGCTGAGGAACTGCACCACCGACACGCCCAGGTTGCCCAGGCCGGCGTTCACACCCAGCGCCGAGCCTTTGCGGTCCTTGGGGAAGAAGTAGCTGATATTGGCCATGCTGGAGCTGAAATTGCCGCCTCCCAGCCCGCACAGCAGGGCCAGGATCAGCATCGTGGGATAGGGCGTTCCCGGGTCCTGCACCGCAATGCCGATGCCGATGGCCGGGACCAGCAGGCTGGCGGTGGAGATTGCCGTCCAGCGGCGTCCACCGACCAGGGGCACCATGAAGGAGTAGAAGATGCGCAGCGTGGCGCCGGACAGCGCGGGCGCCGCCGCCAGCCAGAAGAGCTGGTTGGTCGAGTACTGGAAACCCAGGCCCGGCAGGCTGACGGCAACCACACTCCAGACCTGCCAGACGGCAAAGGCCAGAAAGAGGGCAGGTACCGAAATCCACAGGTTGAGCTTGGCGATGGCTTCGCCCTCCTTTTCCCAGAAGGCCTTGTCCTCCGGGGTCCAGATCTTCAAGGTGCTGCCGCGGCGCGGCGCAGTGGTGGTTGTGGGGTTCATGGGGATTCTTTCCAGGGGAATTCAGTCGGCGTTCATGCGCTTTGGCTGGCTGCGCCGCCCATCAGGTCGGCGTGGCGCACCTCGGTCCAGTACATCCAGATAAGGGACACCCAGACCACGCCGTACAGCAGCATGAAAGCGCTGGAGCGCACGCCGGTCACATCCAGCAGGGCGCCGAACAGAATGGGCAGCACGAAACCGCCCAGGCCGCCAGCCAGTCCGACGATGCCGCTGATGGCGCCGATGTTGTCGGGGTAGTCGTCGCCGATGTACTTGAAGACACTGGCCTTGCCGAAGGCGAAAGCCACGCCCAGCACGCCCATCAGCGCAGTGAAGGTGTAGACGCTCAGCCCGAAGTGGAATGTTTTGGGGCCGTTGATGGTGGCAATGGTGAAATCGGTCTGCGGATAGCTCA
>NZ_JBEBNZ010000037.1:0-25657 GCF_040396735.1 Comamonas odontotermitis | reverse complement strand
CGCCGATGATAGTGCGGATTCCCGTGTGAAAGTAGGTCATCGTCAGGCTTTTATTTCCAAACCCCCTCAGTCCCTGACTGCGGGGGTTTTGCTTTTGTTGCTTGCTATGCTTGGTGCATGGTTCAAAAGGGTTTGATATGCAGTTGCAAGATATGTTGTACTCGCAAGGCTTTGGAATTCGCCGTGTGTGTTCGGGCCTTGTGCAGCAAGGTTGGGTGCAGTTATGGAGTCACGATACCGGAGAGTGGTTGCAGGTGACGGATTCGACAGCAGAAGTAGAGCCAGAGGGGCTGCGTTTCAAGGTCCAAGGCGTGGAGTGGGAATACCATGCGTTAGGCTATGTTCTGCTGAACAAGCCTGCTGGAACAGAATGCTCGCAAAAGCCATCGTCCTACCCGAGTATCTATACCTTATTGCCAGCGCCGCTGCGGAATCGCCCCAATAAGAATGCCATTCAAGGTGTGCAGGCGGTTGGACGTCTCGATCAAGATACAACGGGCATGTTGCTTCTGAGTGATGATGGCCAGTTCATTCATCGTATGAGTTCTCCGAAGAAGCATGTGCCCAAGGTGTACCAGGTGGTTGCCAAGCACGCCGTAACCCAGCAGCAGATTGATAGATTGCTGGAAGGGGTGGTATTGGATGATGACCCCAAGCCAGTCAGGGCGGCGGCTTGTGTCAGCATGGGAGACAATGCCTTGAGCCTGACCTTGACGGAAGGGAAGTACCACCAGGTCAAACGCATGCTGGCTGCGGTTGGAAACCGCGTGGAAGGGCTGCATCGTTCCCAGATTGGCAGTTTGCATTTGTCGGAAGACCTGAAGCCAGGCCAATGGCGCTGGTTGACAGCGCAAGAGTTGGCCTTGCTGAAGCCCTAAATGCCATAGGCGTGTTTCTGGATCAGAGCAAGGGTGCTCGCTTCTGCGCCATGGCTCGTTCAAACAAGGAAAGATAGCGAGGGGCCACAGCAGAGATGTGGTAGCGTTTGCCGGTTTCAATGGCGGCTTGGGCGTAGCGCGCGCGCCGTGCAGGATCTGCACGCAGCTGCTGTATGGCGGCGATCCAACTGTCATCGTTGTCCGGCAGAAGCAGGCCGTTGACATCGTTCTGTATCAACTCGGGAATGAAGCCCCAGTTGGAGCCAATCACGCAACCGCCACGCGCCAGGATTTCCATCAGCCCCCAGTTAGCTACACCATGCCGCAACGGGTACAGGAACAGATCAACACTGCTGAGCATCTGTGCAAACTCGGCATAGGGCAAGCGCCCCGGGAACTCGATCACTTCGGCCGCCGGATAGACTTTCAGCAAGTGATCCCGGAAGCTCGCCACCTTGCCCTGGTACTTGCGCTCTACCCATTGCTGCTCATACCCGTAGGTGGCGGCCGTTGGATCGCCAATGGCCAGAAAGCGCGTATTGCTTCCGTTCCCTTCGCGAACGATCCGGTCTACCAGCCTTATATAGGTTTCCAGCCCTTTGGCACTGGAGAGATCGCGCGCCGAGAAGGCAATGGTGAATAACTGTTCATTGGTGGACGGCGCCATGCTCGCATGCGGTGGTGCTTCAATATCAAAGCCTTCGAATTGCACTGCAATGCGGTCCTGCAACAGAGAGGGAAACATGGATCGCGCATGCGCACTTGGAACAATGGTCAGATCACTGCAAAGTACCTGGTGAAAATGCAGCATTTCCGTATTGCGATCGCTCTGGCGCTGGGCCGCGTCGGGCGGATAGGCGGCATCCCAACCATGCGCCTGATAGCTTGGAAACTCGATATAGCTGATGATCGCAGCGTCGATTTCACCATAGAGCCAGTTGGGGGAGCCCCATAACGAGTGAGCAACGACCAGATCGATTTTGCGTCCCTGTCTTTTTTCAAAATCCTTCAAGGCCGCGAGAACACCGCGGCAAATGCGGGCCGAACGCTCCACCTTGCTGGAGTAGTAGTAGCTTTGGGGCCCAACAATCTTGCCATCGGGTTGGAAGGACAATAGGTGATCACATTGCGCTTCATGCTTGGCTTTGTGGCCTGGTGTTGTCATGAACCAGGTGTCAGCCATTTTCTGGCTACGCAGATAACTGCATAGCAGGCTATATTGGCTCGGATAGACAGCGCCCACAAAGACGATCAAAGGTTGGCTAGGCATGCGAAGGAGATATGCTTTCTTGATGGTTGCAGGCGCACCAACGAGCGTGCGCCATGGTCCGGATAGTTAGAAGTGGCCAAGTGGTGCCGGTGCGGACACCGGTACTTCGGGTTCGCCGTCGCTGATCTGGTATTTGCGCATTTTTTCCCAAAGAACTTTGCGGCTGATACCCAGTTGCTGGGCGGTTTGGAGCCGCTTCCAGTCATTGGCATTCAAGGCCGCGATAATACGGTTGCGCTCTTCCTGATCCCAGTTGCTGCGATCCGCGATCAGTGGCTCGGCCTCTTCGATCTCGGCCGGAAAGGTGGTTGCGGCCAGGTTTTGGGCCTGGCGCAGGATTCGCTCGGTTGCACCATTGGCCAGCCAGTCCTGGGTCTGCCTTGCGGCGACGCCAATGCGCTCTGTCAGATTGCGTAGTTCGCGTACGTTGCCGGGAAAGTACATCTGGGCAATCATGTCCATGATGAAAAATGGCGGCTCACCCAACTGCTCCATTCGGTCCTTGCCCACCACATTGCGCAATATGGAGTGAAATATGGCCAGCTTGTCGGCCTCTCCGCGCTCTTCGAGGCTGGGGATTTGCAGTTCGATCACGGCTAGGCGAAAGAACAGATCGGCCCTGAATTTGCCCTCATGCACCAGATTGCGCAAAGACTTGTTGGTGGCCGCTACCAGACGGAAGTCAAGCCGGACCGGGGATGCAGAGCCAAGACGGGTAACCGTGCGCTCTTCCAGCACCCGCAGCAATTTGACTTGCTGATAGAGCGGCAGATCGGCAATTTCATCGAGAAACAAGGTGCCGCCATTGGCTTGTTCAAAGAAGCCTTTGTGCGCGGTTACAGCGCCGGTGAACGAACCTTTTGCGTGGCCAAAGAAAAGTGATTCGAACAGGCCGTCAGGAATCGCCCCGCAGTTGACGACGATGAATGGTCCCTGGCCGTAGTGTGCATTGCGCTCATGCAGCCGCTCGGCAATGCGCTCCTTGCCTGTACCGGTTTCGCCAAAGATCAGCACGCTGTGCTCACAGTCGGCAAAGGTGTCGGCATCGTGCAGCAGGCGCTGCATGCAGTCCGCAACGGCAATGATGTCATCCGAGCGCTGGACCTGCCGCTGCGTGCTTTGCAGGCGGCGCAGAATACGCATCAGCATGGCACGCAGTTCTGCACCGGTAAAGTCAAATGGAAGCACATGCGAGTACTCGGTGGCGTAGCTGCCGGCACTTGTGTCGCGCAGGCTGGAGCTGACCCATAGCACAGGCATGCCGCCATAGCTGCCTTCTACGCCCTGGCGCGTGAAGCGCGCACCCTCGAGCACCGACACGCTCACGACTGCTATTGCATTGCCGCCGTCCTGCACGCTCGAGAACGTGGACAAGCCGTCGGCGCGAACCACCTGCACATCCATATTGAGCATGCAGCGTTCCACGCGTTCGGCAATATCGGCTTGGCCTTCCCAGACGTAGATGACCAAATCGCTTGAATTCACTATTTCGGTTCTCCTATTTCTATCATGCTTATGTCCAGAGGACTCTTTATTCAGTAGACAAGTTGCGCATTGCCGCAACCCACAGATTTCACGTTGACATCATTGAGACCCAGCTCGATTCCCAACAAATCGCGCAGGACAGGGCCTGCCAGTAAATTCCCCAATGGATCAAGGATTGCCTTGAGAACATCCAGCAGAGGAGCAAGCAGTACCTGGAGGAAGTTTTTGGGTTTGTTGCTGGGCTTCTTCAGAAGCTCTTCGCTCAGCTTGTCTCTCAGGCATTGATTGAAAGCACTGGAAGAATTACCAGCGCTGGTGAGGCAAGAGCCTCCGCCGATGTATTTGGGAACCAGCAATCCACCATCGACGCGCCCAACGCTGTCACCCCAGGTTTTCCATTCATTGGTTTGCCAGCAGAGGAAAGGAATACCAAGAAGGCATCCCTGCCCGGAACGGTCGATATCTGCACTGAGGCGATTGACCAGTGCGCTGGTGTCATAGGCTCCAGGAATGCCGGGGATATGGATTCCCAGATTCACCTTGGGCAGGGCAGACAAGGCGTTAGGGCCTGTGCCGAGATAGTAGTCCGCCATGGTCTGGGCCGCTTGCAGATTTTCTGCAGGAGTCCACTGTGATTCATTGGGGGAGCCCAGCAGGTTGCCTACCAGCCTCAGCAGTTCACCGACCAAGCTGGACAATGTCGTTCCCAGGTTCAGGGTGTTGCCATTCGTGCGCCATGAATCGCCTGCCTTCATATCTGGCGATGTGTAGGTGTTCTGGAGGGCATCCACGTTGACGTGGTTATTGATCTTGATGAGCCCCAGAACGCTGACCAGGTCTTCGTTCTGGATGGCTTCGCAGATCGGTGTGCGAGTGGAAAATGGGTTTCCGGTGACCTTGCCGATGCAGGCATTGGCGATGGACGCATCCACCCGAATTCTTGCAGTACTGTCCTTGCCCGGAACTTTGCAACTGATATCCTGCACGGTGGCTTTGGCGCGCGTCACGTCGATGAATATGGGAAGCTTGATTCTGGTACCCAGGAGCTGCAAAAGCCCCCCCAACACTCCACCGCTGGTGTCTACATTCGCATACAACCGAACCTGGGCGTTGTAGGCGGTAGCACCCACCCCGCCAAGACCGATAGACGGGGGCTCGATGACACCGGCTTTGACCTGCAGCAGATTCGGCAGGATGCCTGGTATCTGGATGCCGAGGCCTGGGATGGATACCCCCCGGCCTGAGGTTCCCACGCCGATGGCTGCCGTGACGACATCCAGAACGTCCAATTGCACATCCAGAGCAGATGCTGTGGTGCCGTCAGGCGCATGAATTCCTGCAAAAATGCCTGGTCCGTTTGGACCACTTCCCAGTGGAATCTCAAGGCTCAGGGCATCAACGCCCATCTGCAAGCCCAGCAGGCGCAGTATTTCGGCATTCAGAGCCAGCAACTCGGTATGGCCTCCCAGGGTCAGTGCAGTATTGAGCAGTTCGCCCAGTGCAATTTTTTTCGCAGCGAGCAGGTCGTTGAGATCGACTACGGACAGATTGGTGTCCAGCGGCAGGCCTAGCGCCTTGAGCAGGCCGCTGGCAGAAATCTTTGCCCCCACCAAGCCTTCATAACCTCCGGCGGAGACGCAAGGATTTCCGACGCCAACGATTTTCAGTAGCTGTACCAACGGCGCCAACTGCTGGTTGCAACCTACATTGAGAAGCGTTGTGCCCACTGAAAAGTTGACCAAGGGTTCATTGAATTTGGCCACTGCCTCTGCACTGATGGTGCGGCTCCAGGGGCCAGGCAGCAAGATTGGAGACGTTCCTTGCACGAACGCATGTGCAGCATTGAGTGGCCCGCTGGCACCAAAGTGGAGAGGTGCCGCATGCTTTTGGGGGTCCCAGTTGCCGCAGGTGATGCTTGTGTTGGTTTCATCAGGGGCGAGCGCCGCAGGCCAATTGTCCTGAACGCTGCTGCGGCCCTTTTGCTGGCAATTTGCTGCTCCTCCCACGCCATAGTCCAGGCCGCGTACTGCCTCGAGGGCAGCCAGGTCGGCAATGCGCTGCAGGTCTCGCTTTGCGTAGTACATGTAGCCCACGTCTACCACGCCAAGAATGGCAATGAGGACGCCCAGAATCAACGCGAACTGAACGAGAATGCTGCCGCCCTGGCCCTCGGGGGTACGAGGCAGGGATCTTCTTTGATGGCCGGTCATGGCGTACTCCTGCTATCCAACTGGAAAGAGACCAGGGAGGAGGCTTGGAGGCGCGCTGGCTCCACTACGGCCCATCCGCCCAGCCTGACTGGTTGAGGCTGTTCACCTGTGCTGCCAAACATGGGCGGTAGCTGGTAAGAGACGTTGAGGCGTGCTTCCGTGGTGTTGACACTCAAGGTAACGGAGGTTGCCTGTTGAGGATTGCCCGGGATGCCACTGTTTTGCAGGCTGCGCTTGATCACATCGGCGGCTGCAGCCTGGATGGCATGCGTTTGCGCTTCATGGGTAATGTCATAGGCTGTCAAGGAACCATAGATCAGGTTCTGTACCATGCGAGCGCCGTCACCGGTAGCCCGGGAGACCGATTGCTGCGCCTGGAGTACGCGCCAGTACACCAGAGAACCCAGCAGCATCAGCAGCATCAGCATGGCAATGAGGGCAAACTCGATCGCAGCCACTCCTGCCTGGTGCAACGGTGAACGCAAGGGGCGAGGTGTGAAATGATCCATGTCACATCCCTCCATGATCGACAAGGATGCTGGCACTGGCCGACAGGGTCGACGGATTGAGGATGTCCATGCCGAACATGCGCAAGCCCGGGGTCAAGGGCGAGGTTCCGTAGGGAATCGAGAAGTCGAGGCGAACCATGCAACGCTCGGTCACTGCAACGCCGCAGGTCAGGTCCTGGGGGCAGTAGTCGAGATTGCCAACTCTGCATACACGGACATTGATGGTGTTTGCGGGGGGAATCAAGGCACTTGGTAGCCAGCCGAGCCTTTCGACGACCACGCCTTGGGCAGTGGCCAGGCGTGTGGACACGGTGGACTGGTAGCGCAGGGCAGCTCGCGCGCCATCCTCAGCGGCGAACTGCATGGACTCGCGCACCAGAAATGCCAGCCCATAGCTGATGATGGCATACAGCAGCATGAAGAAGACCGGAAAGATGATCGCCCACTCCAGCGCATACACACCGCTTTGGCGGTGTACGGTAGTGCGGCGGTCAGGCCAGCCGGAGCTATGGGTGGGTTGCTGCATAGCGTCTTCTTCTGAGCAATGGGACTGCATGCCTTGGAGGCCTTAGCGCTTCTTGGCACCCAGCCCGGTATCGAACTGCTCCGGAATCTCGGTCTCAAAGCTCTTGAGGTAGCGCTCGTAGCTGCGGCGTGCCTGTTCCGCATCAATATTGCGGGCCCGCTCTCCAAGGGCATTGCGCTGCATGTCCAGCAAGCTATCTGTGGCATAGCCCACATCGCTGCGGTATTGGTAGCCAGAAGAGAGGGCGACGGAGGATTCGCGCGTTCTGGAAGTATTGCGCGCGCTTGCTGCCTGCTCCGTCAGTTCGACCGACTCCAGGGAGGGAGAGGACCGGGGCAGTGTGCCGGTCTGGGCCTGTACGCCGATTGTTATGAGCGACAGCCACATTGCGGTGGAAACCGACAGGCACACGGTGGTGAGACGCCGGTGTTGGAAGGAGCGGTATTGAGCGTGCATGGCTTGTATTCCTTATGGTTGCTTTTCTATGGCCGCGCTTGCAGTTGCCTGGGAAGCGAGGGGGGCGGCCACACCTTGCTGTTGCGACGCAGCAGCCGAATGCCTGGCCATCGCCTGCTGCACGCTCGCCAACTGCTGCTGCAGGGTCTGTATGGACGTGGCATTGATGAGGGGTGGGGCGTTCTTGGCCTGTGGCTGCTGCAGCCGCTGCAGCAATTGCGCCGCCTGGTCATGCGCACCGGAGGCCAGCCAGTACAAGGCAAGGTTCAACTGAACACGGGCATTGGTGGAGGCAAGCTGCGCGGCTTGCAAGATGGGGAGCTGTGCCTGCGCCAACTGCCCTGCCAGCATTTGTGCGTAGGCCAGATCGCTCAGTACATCGGCATCAATGGGGTTCAGAGCGCGAGCTTGCTCGAGTTGGGTGATGGCCTCCGGAAGCTGGCCCTGGCTTGCAAACAGCAGGCCCAGGCCACGGCGTGCTCGGGCAACCACGGTGGCATCGTTGTGGGTGAGCAAACTCTGGTAGGTGCCTTGGGCCTGCGGTAGCTGGCCGGTGTTGCGCAAGGCGTCTGCCTTGAGCAAACGCAATTGTGGCGTGGCGCCGTACTGGCGTTCAAAGGCATCGGTATGCGCCAGAGATGCGTACCACTGGTTGGCCTGTTGCATCTGCGTGATCAGATTCAGATAGGTCTGCTGCGAATCGACCTGGGTCGATTGCTCGGCTTTGTCCATCTGCTGTTGTGCTTGCGCGGCGGTACCCGCCTCCGTCACGCCATATCCTTGGGGCGGTTTGGAGGCACAGCCGGCCAGCAGCAGTAGGCCACATGCCATCGCTATGGAGCGATGCCGTGGGTGGGATGAGGATGGTCGGCAGTTGTATGGCATTTATCGGCCTCCCATGGCTGACAGTGAACGGATGACTGCCGTAAACCCAGGGCCCGCAGTAATCACGAGCAGGGCAGGCAGCAGGGTGAGTACCATCACTCCCGTCATCTTGACGGTGATGGTTCCAATCTTTTCCTTGAAGCTGGCCTGGCGTTTTTCACGCAGTCGAACGCTGAACTCCTTGAGCGGCTCCTGTACTGCGCCGCCATGGCGATCCACTTGCACCAGCAAATTGACCACCGCACTCATGTCGTCATCGGCGCCGAGATAAGACAGTCGCTGCAAGGATTGTTCGCGCGTCCTGCCGGAACTGTGCAGGCGGTTTGCGAGCGTCAGCTCGACGCTGATGACACGCAGCACGCTGCCGAATTCGGACGCGAGAATCTGCAGACTCTGGTCGATGCTGAGGCCCACGCCTTGCAACAGTCTCAGAAGATCCACAAACAAGGGAAGCTCTTCCACCACTCGCTCCCGGCGCTTGGCTGCTTTGGAGCGCATGATCCATTTGGGCAGCATCAATCCGAGCGCAAATGCAACAAATCCATATATCAGGGCCCTGAGGCCGGCAGGCTGCAAGACCAGCAAAACCAGCGCAGGCATAAAGATGGAGAGCATTGCCCGGCTTGCCACGTAGAAAAAGCCGCCACGCGCCAGGTCAAAGCCTGCCTGGTCAAGCAGCTTTCGGTCCTCGTCTGCCAACAGGGCTTTGGCAATGCCAGTCTCCAGCCAGGCGGGGGGGCGAATGCTGTCTGCGACGGAGGCGGCTTCATTGTCTTGTCGGCTGTTGGCCGAGGCCGGCGCCGCGCCCAATCCGGGCATGGGGAACGGCGGTGTGCCAGCTGTGCCTGCCTGGCGTGTCTGCAAAATCCGTTCAACCTGGGCCTGGGCTTGCGACGAACGCCGCATCCGCCACAACAGTCCTGCCGCCATCAAACCGATGGCAAGCGAGGCGAGGGCCAGACTCATGATCCAAAGCTGTTGCGAGTTCATGGGCGCTCCTTGGCCGAACCGGCACACGTCGCAGATGCGATGACAGCAGAGCAGCAGAAATGATGATGGGCTTGGTGCATGGTGGTCATCACTTCAGACGGGCCAGCCTGTAGAGCAGGAAGGAGCCACACACTTGCAGACCACCGGCGACAAATATCAGCTTGCTGCCGGTAGGATCGTTCCACATGCGCATGAAGTAGCCTTCGTTGAGCACGATGATCATCGTGCCCACCACGATGGGCAGCAGGGCCAGAATCCAGGCCGACAGACGTACCTCGGTGGACAGGGCGCGTAGCTCCCGCTCGGCGGATTGGCGGTCGCGGATGTAGGCCGACACGCGCTCGAGCACCAGATCGGCGCGGCCGCCATAGCGGGTGCTCATGCGAAAGACGGCAGCGAGCAGTCCAAATTCCGGCAAACCCCAGGTGCGTTCCAGCTGGGCCATGGCTTGCCCGAGATCAGGCGAAATGTTAAGTGAGGCACTGACATGCTGCAGCGCACCACCCAATGGATCGGGTACGTTGTTGCAGGCAAACTGGAAAGCGGCATGCGGAGAGTTGCCGATGGAGATGAGGCGCACCACATTGTCCAGAAAGGCGGGCAGCTGCGACAGCATCTTGGCGCGTCGGCGGCTCAGGCGCATGGCGATGCCAAAGCAGGCAAGCAGCACGAGTACCAGCAAGACCAAGGCGCCCATGGCCAAACCACCATGGAATGCCGTCAGCACCGAGAGGGCGACTCCGATGCAGGCCATCAGCATGAGGGTGCGTGGTGCAATCCCCCAGGCCTCATAGCCCAGAAAGTCCTCCAGTTTCTGCCTGACAGAAGATTCCTTCGGTCTGGCGCTCGCAGTCATGCCGGGAGCATTGCCGGGCAGGGGCATTGCCAGCGGAGCCACCTGCATCTCTCGCTGAATATCCAGGTTGCGCTGCAGATTTTCATGCAGTGCCTTGCGATTGTCACCACTGCGTGCGCGTGCAAACAGCCACAAGGCCAGGGCCAGCAGAATGCAGGCCAGAGCAGCCAGGACCAGGATGGCAGGCGCCAGGGATGTCATCGCGCGCTCCCTGAGTGCTGCTGTGAACGCCACCAGGTCAGCAGCTTGGGCGAATGGGGAGAGATGCCCATGGAGGTCCAGTTGTCGATTTCCTGGCCATCGGCACCCATCTGCGGCTCGTAGCGGTACAGCTCCTGCATGGAGATGACGTTGTCTGTCATGCCCGTTACTTCGGTCAATGACAGCAGGCGTCGCCTGCCATTGGACAGGCGACCGATCTGCACGATGAAATCCACGGCGTTGGCGATCTGCCGGCGCAGGCTCACCTCGCTGCCCTGAAATCCGGCAAATCCGGCCAGCATTTCTGCGCGGTACAGGCATTCACGGGGCGAGCTGGCATGGATCGTTCCCATGGAGCCGTCATGCCCTGTGTTCATGGCCTGCAGCAATTCCAGCACTTCACCACTGCGCACCTCACCCACGATGATCCGGTCCGGGCGCATGCGCAGGCTGTTGATGAGAAGATCGCGGATGCTGACATGGCCGCTGCCGTCAAAGCTGCCCGGGCGGCTTTCTAGCCGGACCACATGGGTGTGGTTCAAAGAGAGCTCGGCCGTGTCCTCGATGGTCACGATCCGTTCGCTGCTCGGGATGAAATGCGCCAGCGCGTTGAGCAGCGATGTCTTGCCGGAGCTGGTGCCGCCACTCACCAGAATATTGCAGCGCGCCTGTACTGCCATCTCCAGGATGCGGCAGATGTCTTCGTTGAAGGTGCCCAGGCGCACCAACTCCTTGGGGGTGAGAGGGTCCTTGCGGAACTTGCGGATGGACACCGACGGCCCGTCGATGGCCAGGGGCGCAATGATGACATTGATACGGCCGCCCTCGGGCAGGCGCGCGTCCACCATGGGGCTGGATTCGTCCAGGCGGCGGCCCAAAGGCGCCAGAATGCGCCGCACGATGCGCAGCACATGCTCATCGTCCTTGAAGTGCGAAGGCTCCCGTTGCAGTATGCCGCCGCGCGATACGTAGATCACCTCCGATCCATTGATCAGGATGTCTTCCACACGCGGGTCTTCCAGCAGTGGCTGCAAGGGGCCAAGACCGGTCAGCTCGCGCGTCAGCGCGTGGGCCACCAGTTGCGCTTCCACCTCGTTCACAGGCACGGCGTGCAAGCGTATGTAGCTGTCAAGCTCCAGAGAGACAAACTGCGCAATCGCAGCTGGCGACCAGCGGCCAAACTCAGCGCCCAACTCCTCGATCCGGCTGAGCAGATGTTCATAGGCACTGTTCTTCAGATCGGCAAACAGGGCGCTGCCCTCAAACTCGCTGACGGCCGCGGGCGCTGCTGTAGAGGGAAATGCAGTGGGTGTCATGGGCTGCTCAGTGTTTCTTCAAACGTTGCAACCACGCAGCCCAGGGGCTGGATGGGGCGGATGCATGCGGGGCGGCCGCTAGGTGGTGTGCAGCCAGCAATTGGCGCAGCATGCCATCAAGGGCTTGTACATAGGGCTCACGTTTGGGCTGCAGCGGCAGCAGGGCACCCAGATTGACGACCTGCGCCAGCTCACGGCGCCGTTCTGGAATGACGCCCAGCAATGGCAATTGCAGTTGCTTTGACATCTGCTGCGCGCTCATCTCCAGGCGCGGGTCATGCCTGCTCACGATCAGTTGCAGGCGATCACGGTCGATCTGGTGATTTTCGAGTTGTTTGAGCAGTTCGGTCGTCCACACCATGCTGGCCACGCTCTGGTCGCACAGTAGCCAGATATCACTGGCGCTGGGCAGTATTTCCATCGCGAGCTGAGGCGACGCCGCAGCGCCGAGATCGAGCACGATATGTTCAAAATACTGGCCCAGGCGTGACAACAAGGCATCCACGTCGGCTGCCGCCACCGCATGTATCGGGCGAGGCTGTGTCAACAGGCGCAGGCCACTGTCGTGACGAGCCAGCGCGCTTTGCGCCATACGCCTGTCCATGCGCCGATGCTGGCTCACGGCATCGCCAAAACTGAATTCACCGGGGGTGTTCAGATAAATGGCACAGTCGCCGCCTGGAGACCCCATTTCGATCAGCAGGCAGGCCAGGCTCTCTGCGTCGTCGCTGCCAAGGCCCGTTTGGGGCATGTGGGCCGCCAGATGCTGCTGCAGGTACCAGGCCAAATGGCTGGCTGCCAAGCTGCAGCCCAGGCCGGCGCGCGCCGACAGCAGGGCAGTCATGGGCGCACGATGGCGGTTGGGCTCCATCACCGGTGGCTGGCTGAGCAGATGCGCAATGGTCTGCTGGGCGGTATCCAGCGGGCCATCCATATCTAGAAAATCCTGCACGCCGCACCGCAGCGCCGCCAGCATGCATTGCGGGTCATTGCTGCGGCCCACGGCAATACGCGGAATATGTGGAAAGACGGTCTGCAGCTGCGACGCCATCGCCACGGCCGGCTCCATGGCGCCGGGAATGAACTGGATCAGTATCGCCTGGGGTTGCTGGCGGTGCACTGCATCAAAGAGGTTGTCCTGGAAGCGCATTCCATACAGCTCGTTGCCGTTGAGCACGCGGTGCATCCACGTCTGCACCAACGCACCATCGCTGCCATTGCCGTGTACCAGTACCAATGGCACGCGTTGTGATGTTCCCGCGGGTGGTGCAGGCGCTGTCAGGCTGGCGTTCTGGCGTGTGTCCACCGATCCGCCAGGGGATGTCGTACCTATTGAGGAGAAATGCTCCGGGCTGCTGCGCAGAAACGGCATGGACACGACATCCGCGCTCGTGTCCGGTTGCGCGGGCGGCCGCACTGACAACAAATCGGCCAGTGACGGTGTTGCGGCGGGTGCCGCAGCCGGAGTGGGGGCAAGGGATTCGCTGTTCATGGCATCAGTACGAAAAGCCCGGCAATGCGGCGCTGCCCGGCGGCGTGCCCAGCATGTAGGGGGTCCACACATTGCGGGCGTTGCGTTGTTCGGAGCTGACGCCTGGCAGCATCGCCTCCAGATTGGTATTGGCTGGCAGGGGTTGAACCAGCCGCGGGGTGACGATGATCACCAGTTCCGTTTCATCCTGCGTGTAGTTCAGGTTCTTGAAGAATGCGCCCAGAATCGGCAGATCGCCCAGCAACGGTACCTTGCTGACGCTGGACATGGTGTTGCGGCTGACCAGTCCGCCAATGACAAAGCTCTCGCCATCTGCCAGTTCGACCATTGTGTCTGCACGGCGTGTGCGCAGTGCAGGCACTGTGATGCCACTGATCGTGACTCCATTGGTGTAGTCCAGATCGCTGGCTTCGGGTGCAACCTTGAGTGCAATGCGTTCATCGGACAGGATGGTGGGTGTCAGTTGCAGCTTGACGCCAAATTCCTTGTACTGAATGGAGATGTTGTTGCTGGCGCTGCTGGGTACCGGGATCGGAATTTCTCCACCCGCCAGAAAACTTGCACTCTGGCCCGTATGTGCCACCAGCGTTGGTTTGGCCAATACGCGGGCCAGGCCGTTGCCTTCGAGAAAACCCAGTTGCGCAGTAATCCCGGCGCCGCTGAACGCCTTGCCAAAACCCAGCACCAGATTCATCGCGCTGGCAATGGCAGAGGTTCCGCCTGACCCCGAGCCTGTGCCTGAACCGGACTCGGATCCCGATCCGCCCGTGCCGCCTCCACTGCCATTGCTGCCGCCGTTGCTGCTACCGCCGCTGCCACTGCCCGGCGTGAACACGCCGAACTGGAAACCGTGGTTGTTGGGCCCGCCGCTTTGCAGGTTCACACCGGCGCGGCGCAATGCGTTCTTCTTGAATTCCACCACTTGCACATCGACCTGTACGGTGTTGCTGGCCACCTCGATCTGCGAGCGGTCCTCCAGGAACGCTCCCTTGGGGGCACCGGCGCTGGCAATAGCGACTGCCTGGGCATGCTCTGGCAGGCTGGACAGGCGCCTTTCCAGCAAAAGGCGCGGGTTGTTCACGCGCACCAGCCAGTGCTGCGCCTCGCCCTTGGCGGGCCAGACGACGAGTGTGGTCTGGCCCGGCGCCTTGGGTGTGAGCAAGAGATCGGGAGTGCCCTTTGCACCGGGCGAGGCGCTGTTCAGATCGCGCAGCACCTTGACGTCCAGCACATTGGGATCACCGACGGCAATACGCGCCACCGCTGCACCATGGGGCAGCAGATGTTGCTTGCCTACCGTCAATTCCAGCGGCGTGCCACGGTCGCCCTGCGTGTCTGGCCTGCCTGGATCGCCACGCATGGCTTCAAGAGCGGGCATTTGTGCCACTGCGGGTTGTGCGAATGCGCCCAGGCCCGCCCCGATCAAACTGGTGATCAGGTGGAGCTTGGCGGCATGCGGGTGCGTAGTAGGGGTCATATTGGTGGCCTCCTGCCTGGGGCAATGCAGGCTTTGTTGTTCTCGATCACTCTTCAATGAATAGCTGTTTGCGCTTCATGCATGGGCGTGGTGGGCGCTCACGGCATATTCCTTTTCAATCAATAGTTCACCGTCTGTACCGCAGCGCCCTGGTACACCTCCACCGCCTGGGCACGCGGAACTGCTGGGGCAGACGCCGCCGTTCTGGTGGGGGCGGACTGCGAGGCGCGGCGCTCGTTTCTGGCAGGCGCTCCGACTGCCAGATCCTTGAATCGCAGGCCCGCAAAGGATCGGTCTGCAGCTTGCAGGGTCTCGTCCTTTTTCAATTTGCCGGCCACCGGCTGCAGTACCGTAGGCAATGTGGCGAACAAGGCTGGGTTGGGCACCGTGGTGTCATCCGGGTGGCGCAGTGCGAGAGTGAGGTGGCCGTATTTTTCGGCCAGGGTCAGGCGCTCGACATCTTCCAGCGGTACTGCCAGCACGGCAGTATTTGCGGGGGCGGGCGGTGCTGCGTTTGTGTTGCTGCGGCGGGTACTGCTGTCACTGTCTTGCTGGGCCTGGCGTTGTGCGGCGGTGGGCGGTGGGTTTTCCACGCTGGCGGCGCCATACGCCAGCACGCGGCTGCGGGCCATCAGCAGGCGTGTCTGGGTGTCCACGTCTGCCTGGTCATTCTTGCCGTCAAGGGTAAAGAACACGTCGACAAAATCACCGGGGCGTACATGGTTGCCTGCGGCCATGGGTTCTTTGACGGCAATCGACACGGCGCGCTGGCCGGCTTCGATCTGCAGAGCCAGGCCGCTGAGCAGGTGCTGCTCGAACAGGGGGGCATCGGCAGGCAGTGCCACGACCGTGGTGCGGCCTACCACCGGTGCCGTGCTGGAAAAGCTGTTGGCGACAGCGGCAGGCAGTTGGGCCAGTTTCACATCCTCTGCGGTCAGGCGTTGGCCCGCAGGCACTGCCTTGGCCGCCACCACCACGTCGTAGGTTGCAGAGGGCGCCGCCGGTGTCTGTACGGTTGAAGCGGCGGGTGTCTGTACCGGGCGGGGGGGCTGGCGGCCAAGCATCCAGGCGGCTACCCCCAGGCCAATGGCAAGCACCAGCAGCAAGCCAGCAAGTATCTTGGTGAGGTTCATCGTGCGTGCTCCTGATGATTTGCTTGTGGTGGGCTCTGCATTGCTGTGGTGCAGCAGATGCTTGGCTTTGGGAACTGCGGCGCTCGCTGAGCGCCTCGCAGATTCCAGGGCCAAGCACCCGGGGGGCCTGGGTTGGGGGGAGGGTGTGGGAGAGCAGTGGGCATTGCGAGGTCCTCAGTTCGCCAGGCTGGGGCCGGCGCGCAGCACCACCCAGATGGCGGCAACCGCCATATAGCCCGCGTAAGGAATGCTGCGCTGAATGACGCGCTTTCCGTCTGCGGTTGTGATGGGTGCTGTGGTTGCAGGCGTCATGCTTGCGGCCAATGGAGCAGGCAGGTGGGCCTGCAGCCAGCTGCCGTAGCCGCTGGTCTGCAGGCGGCGCCATGCCAGCACCGCCATGCCGTGCAATCCGGCGAGCAGGCTACCGCCAAGCCAGATGACCAGCAGGTATGGCGAAAAACCAAACCACAGGCCCATCACTGCGGCGAATTTGACATCTCCGGCCCCCATCCAGCGCAGCGCATAGAACGGCAGCAGTACGGCAAATGCCGCGACCGAGCCAATCAGGCCGCCCCAGGGCTCTACCCAGAACGGTTGGACGCCGCTGAACAGTGCCACTGCGCCTGTTGCCAGGCCCAGCAGTACCATCCAGTTGCGTACCTTGCGGCTGCGCAGATCCATGGCTGCTATGGCGATCAGCCATAACAGCAGGATGCTGGAAAGGAGCCAGGTGGTAGTCATTTTCAGGTGGTGGTAGCGCAAGCACCTGGAGTAAAGGTGGTGGAGGCTCCTGCGGTCCCGAGGTTGCCGAGCAGATTCGAAATACCGCAGAAGAGATTATTCAAACCGCCTCCGAGCGCGCTAGCCGCTGCGATGATGCCCACGGCAATCAACCCCGCAATCAGCCCATACTCAATCGCCGTAGCGCCTTCTTCGTCCTTCCAGAAGTTCTTGATGAAGTTCGTCATAGTGGTCTCCAGTTTTCACAAGGCCCATGGAGGAAAACAGTGGCTGGCGATGGGCGAACACCGGCCGCTGTATTGGAAAAGGCGTGGCTACCAGCGCACGGCATAGCGCGTGTCCTGATAGGGCGGCGCAGCCAGCATCACCGGGTCGAGCCGGGGTGCGAGCTGCAACGGCAAGCGCTGCACGGTTGCTACGGAAATCGTGGAAACAGGGGGGGATGGATTGGTCGGTGCCGCACCGGGTTCAACGCTGCCGGGTACGGCGGGCACGGCTGGCGTGCCCGAACTGGATGGAGGTAGGGGGCGGGCACCCTGTGCAAACAGCTGGTCGAGCCAGTGCGGAGGCAACTCCGTCGGCAAGAGCTGGCCCGTGGTGCGGACCAGGCGCAATGCGTTGATGCGCTGGTCGTATATGGCATCGGCTTCGTCGAGCATCAGGCGCTGCATGTCGAGCTGGGCGTCGAGCACCTGGGACAGGCTGCCGCGGCCGACCTGCAAGAGGCGCCTATAGCCTTCAAACGCGCCGCGCGCCTCGCGCACGGCATCGGAGAGTTGCATTTCGCGGTCACGCCCGGCTTGCCAGCGGCCCCAGGCTGCGGCCGCCGCTTCATGCACCTGGCGGCGCACGGCTTCCTGCTGTGCCTGCTGGGCCTGCAATTCGTTCAAGGCCTTGAGAATGCGGTCGCGCAGCTCGAAGCCGTTGCCGAAGTTCCAGTTCAACTCCAGCCCATAGCGGGTGCCGTCGTTGTAGAGCACGCTCTTGGGGTCGCGTGTGTGGGCCACCACAGCAGACAGGGTGGGCCAGCGCTGCGCCTTGCTGCGATCCACCTCTGCCTGCGCGCGCTCGATCACGTGCGCGATTTCCTTCAGTTCGGAGCTTTGCAGTTCCGATGCCTGCAGGGCAGCGGCTTCGTCCACAGGCATCCAATTGCTGGGGATCTGCAATTGGGGCAATGCCGTGACGCTGGGCGTGTAGTTGAAGTAGCGCACAAAGCGGGCCTGTGCATCCATGCGCTGAGATTGCAAGGCATGCTGCTGGGCCAGGGCACTGGCTCGGCGTGATGCGGCCTGGCGCAGGTCATTGCGGCCGACCGCGCCCAATTCGGCGCGGCGCTCTTCCACGCGGGCGAGCTGGCCGATGATGTCTGCCGACTCGGCTGCAATGCGTGCCTTGGTGTCAAAGCGATGCAGCTCCAAGAGCGCCGTGAGCCCTTCCAGGAGCACATTCTGCCGGGTGCTGTAGAGAGCGCTGCCTTGCGCAGCCTCGGTGGATTCTGCAGACCGGATGCCCGCATCGATGGCCCCGCCATCGAGCAGGCTCAGGCGCACTTCGGCGTTGACTGCGGTGTAGGATTCGCGTTTCTGACTTTGCGCGAGCGAGGCATTGCCCGACGAGGTGCCAATTTTGAGAGACGGCCACCGGGCATTCTTGGCGGTGCTCACGTCGTTGCCTGCTGCATCGACCGCCGAGCGTGCCTTGCGCACGTCCGGGTACTCGCTCAGCATGGCATAGAGCGCGGTCAGGAGTTGCTTTTGCGCAGCTTCACCAGCCAGGGACCGGGGGCTGAGTTGCGGCGCAAGCATCAGTTCGAGCTCACGGCTACCCTGCGTGGCGTCGACTGGGGGTGAGAAAGCCTCCGTCGCAAGTTCTGTGCTTTCTACCACAGTGGCAGTTACCGCCGTGGCAACGCCATCGGTCTGGGCAGATACTGCCGAGGGCGCAGCCAGGCCGAACGCGCAGGCCGCTGTCCACCACTGGCGGCGCCAGGATTTTTGGAAATGGAGCAATGTACCTGTCATGGTCATGGCTCCCGGAAGGCTTCGCTCTGGATGTGCAGAACGGGGCGCAGCAGATACCAGATGAAGGGCTCACGGCCCAGCAGCAGATCCAGTTCGGCCTGCATGCCTGTGGTGATGCGGTTGTCGGCGCGCCCCACCCATGGCTGCTGCAGGCTGGCCTGGATGCGGAAATACGCGGCGGTGTCGGGCTGCTTGGGGTCCTGGTCGGCATCGGCCGACACCAGCGTGACCTTGCCAGGCACAAAGCCATAGCGCAGGTAGTCGTAGGCAGTGACCTTGGCCTTGGTGGACTGGCCGACATGCACATAGCCACGGTCTGCGGGGTTGAGCCGCGCCTCTACAATGACTTCGTCCTTGTCGGGCACGATTTCAAGAATAGGCTCACCGGGTTTCACAACCCACCCGGTGCCTGAGCTGCGCAGGCCCTTGACGACGCCATCGGTAGGGGCGAGCACCACCGTGCGGGTGCGCTGGTTCTGGGCCCGCGACAGGTCTTCGGACAGGCTGTGGAGTTCACGCTCGGTCTGCGCCAGCTCTTCGGATGCCCTGCGGCGGAAGGCGCCCTGCGTTTCCACCAGCTTGGCCTGGCCCTGTTCCACCTTGGCGCGGGTGCTGACCAGATTCTGCCTGGCTGCGGCCAGATCGGTGCGTGCCTGTTCGAGCGCGCGCTGCTTGTCGATCACTTCCAGTTGGCCGATCAGTTGCTCGGCTGCAAGCTGGTTGGCAATGCTGGCTTCCTGCTCATACAGCTTCAGGCCGGTCTGCAGGCCCGTGATGCGTGCCTGGATCTGCGCTACATCGCCTTGCGCCTGTTGCAGCATGGCCTGAGCGGCAGCCATGCTGCCCTGGTATTCCAGTCCGCGTGCGGCAAATGCACCCAGCTCCGCTTGTACGATGCGCGATTCCAGATCGGCGGAGAAGTCTGCGGCTACGAGGCGGCGGCCCTGGCTTTCTGCCGACAGCCGGGTCTTGATGGCCTGTGCAGTGGATCGGCGGGCGGTGAGTTGCTCCAGATTGAGGCTGGCACCACCCAGGTCGATGTCGAGCAGCGGCTGACCTTGGACAACGGTCTGGCCTTCCTTGACATGAACGGCGGTGACGATGCCGCCTTCCAGATGCTGAACGGCCTGAACGCGATCAGACGGGATGACCTGGCCGCTGGCGACCACGACGTTCTCGACCGGGTAGAACAGTCCCAGCAATACCAATACGCCCACGGCGGAGGCAATCACCTTGCGGTTGCCAGCCAGGCGCTGCAACAGTGTCTGGCGGGTGGGTGCAGATGGCTGGATGAGAGGCGAGCCAGCCGACGGCGCCAACTTTGGTGGGGCGTTGTCATTGGCGGCATCGGAGGCTGCTGCATGCGCATGGCGGTCGTGCGTTGCAGCAGGTGCGGCATTTCGCAGCACCTCGGGCAAATCGTGGTGGCGGCCAGGACGGGTCATGGTGTGGCCTCCTGTGCGATTGCGCCCCGCTCATCGTTGTTGCTCACGGTTGGTTGATTGGCCGCTGGTGCCCCTTGTGGCTGGTGCTGGTCGGGCCCGCTTGCGCGGCCTACGCCAAACAGCTTGGGCAGCATGCGCTCGGGTGTGCCGTATTCGACCTGGCCATCTCCTTGAACGTGGTAGATCTGTTGGGCTTGCGAGGCCACGCGCAGCGAGTGCGTCACGACCACAACCGTGTGCTTGGCAGCGATCTGCCGCAATGCCTGCAGCAATGCAGTCTCGCTTTCGAAATCCAGATCGTTGCTGGGCTCGTCCAGGATCAGTACCGAAGGATTGCGCAGAAAAAGCTGTGCCACGGCCAGCTTGCGCAACTCACCGGCAGAGAGGCCCGCACCACCTTCGCCCAGTTCGGTCTGATAGCCGTGCGGCAGTCGGCTGATGAAGCCGTGCGCCCCCGAGAGCTGGCAGGCGCGGATGATCTTGGCGTCGTCCGCATCGGGGCTGACCATGCGTAGGCCATCGACGATCGGGCCGCTGAACCAGTAGTTCTGCTGGGCAAGGCATCCCACCCAGCGGCCCAGGTCGGCGCGTGAGAACTGCGCCATGTCGTATTCGTCAATGGAGATGGCTCCAGCAGTGGGCTGGTACAGCCCGGCCATCAGCTTGGCTAGTGTGGATTTGCCGGCACCATTGCGTCCCACGATGGCATGGATGCCGCCAGGGCCCATGCTGAGCGAGACCTTGTCCAGCGCCTGGTGGCCCGATGGATACTGAAAGCTGACCTGGTCGAGCCTGAACTGACCGCGCGGGCGAGGCAATTCGATATTCTGGGATGGGTTCTCCAGAGGCTCCTGCAGCACGGACTGGACGCGTGCAGCAGATTCGTTGGCACGGGCAAGGGAGCGCCAGTTGCTGGCCAACTGGGCGATGGGGCCCAGTGCCTTGCTCGACAGCAGGTTGACTGCCATCAAGCTGCCAATCGTCATCCATTGCGCATTGATGGCAATGGCTCCCATGGTGATGACCGCCACCGAAAACAGGGTGAGCAGCACATGGGTGAGCTCCTTGGCGTTTTCCATTTCGCCGTTCTTGCGAAAGCTCTCGGCCAACCAGCGGTCGTAGCCGACCTGCCAGGCCCGCAGCGCGGCTGTGTCATATCCGAGTACCTTGAGCGAGGCGCGTGCGTTGCAGACTTCGGCGGTGCTGCGGTCCAGCTGGCGGGCTTGTTCCACTTCTTCAACCTTGCCGCTGCGCACTTCATCGGCCCACCACCAGGCAAGCACACCCAGGATCAGCATGGCCACCACAATGACCGGCAGCACGGGCCAGGCAATGATGCCCACGACAATTAAGGCGACCAGCGCCATCGGCAGGTCGAGCATGGAGGAGGCAACGCCGCCTGCCACACAAGTTCGCAAGGCACCAATATCGCGGAACAGCTGCAGCCACTGGCTGGAAGAGCGCTGCTCCAGTGCGAGCATGGGGTGGCGCAGCATGGCTTGCATCAGGGATTGAGAGAGGTCGCGGTCAATGGTGGCGCCTGCTTCGCGCAAGGCACGAGCGCGTTTGCGCCGCAGCCACAACTCCAGAATCAAGAAGCACAGCACACCTGCCACCATGGCGATCAAGGTGGCATTGCCACCGCGCGAGATGACGCGGTTGTACACCTGTAACAGAAAGATCGAAGGCAGCAAGCCCAGCAGGCTGATGGGCAACGACAGCCAGGCTGCCTGACGCAGGTGGCCGGCAGAGCGTTCAAAGCTGTCGGCAATGGCCTTGGAAAACGGCCCTGCCACGCCCGCTGGCGCTGCAGCAGATGCTGCAGAGACCAGTTTGTGAGGAAGCAGGAATTCAATCATGGCTGGAAAACTGTCGGGTTAGTAACAACGAGAAACCAATGACCAGGAACCGTTTCCAAAGTATTGTGCAGATATTGGGTAACCATCGGAAGGTTGTGTAACCAATAATTTCCATAAATAGTGCCATATAGGTATTAAAAAGTGACAATCTGCACTTTTATGAATGTTAGTAAATGACAACTGCGTTCTGTAGTGATAGCAAGTTGCGCGTAAGTTACGTAACTTTGAGGGAATTTGGAAAATTGGTGATGGATTTGGTTATTCTTTTTTATTAATTGATACAAATAAATA
The DNA here is from genome assembly GCF_040396735.1 of Comamonas odontotermitis. Lineage (GTDB taxonomy): Bacteria > Pseudomonadota > Gammaproteobacteria > Burkholderiales > Burkholderiaceae_C > Comamonas > Comamonas odontotermitis_C. The sequence continues at coordinate 3,613 of NZ_JBEBNZ010000037.1, read as the reverse complement.
ATAAATAAACGTGAGTACCCTGCCGGTACTCCGTTGCCAGTCCGGGGAGCTTGTCTTTGGGAGCGGCGCGTTCAGGCGCTTGCAAAGTGCATGGCTGCGTTGATGGTGATGAGCAACTGGCTGGCAATCCGGCAGTCGCTGACCAGTGCATTGCTTGAGCGAGGCGAGAAAAACGCGGCCTGTTTGCGGTGGTTGCTGGCTTGAAATAGCGCGACTTCTGGCCACACGATGCGTTGGTAGCAGGCGCGAAACAAGGTCTGCATATTGGCTTTGAACTGCGCCTGTATGCCGTCGCTCATGAATTGCGGCTGGCCCTGGCGCAACGCGCATTCCATGACAGCGACAGCCGTCCAGGGCTGGGCGGCGGGAGAGGGGCGGCCTCCGTCGTCGGCGATCAGGCGCAATTGGGGCCAGCTTGCGTGCAGCCATTTGCCGTCGTAGCTGCGGTTGGAGCCCTGTGAGGGCAGCAGTTCATCGGGTGCTGACTGTTGCTGGCGCTGGCGCAGGGCCTCCAGGCTCAGTCCGCCCCATGGCGGCGTATCACCTGGGAGGGCAGGTGATACGCCGCCCAACTGTTGGGACAGCAAAGTGATCAGGTTGCTCACCGTCGAAGATGCGATGGCGCCAGGGAACTGCTCCGTGTAACGCACTAGCACGATGAGGCTCATGGCATGCAGCATTTCGCTGGCATAGTCATGCAGGCTCCAGCGGCGCATCTGCTCGATCAGATAGGCGATGGCACGGTGACAGGCCCGGGTGCCCGCATCGTCCTTGAGAGACTCCATCTGGGTGTTCTTGTGTGCCAGCAGCAAGGCGTAGGTGATGCCCAGATGGTCCAGCAGGGTCCCTGCTTCAGGCCAACTGCCGTCATCGCTTTGGTGCTGGGCCAGCAACTGTTGCGTGGCCCGGTACAGCATGGGGCCTGCTGGGCCATGGCGCAGATGGCTGGGAGACAGGCGAGGGCGGGGAAGTGCCGTCAGCTCGCCTTGCTGGTCAATGTATACGCCTTCCAGCAGCAACTGCCAGCGCGCATGAGTGGTGACGGGAACAGGGTCGCAGAGGCTTTGCACTTCGGCCAGATTGCGCGACGTATTCTTGCCCAGGGCCGTCAGCAGCTCCGTGTACTCCAGTTCGTCGTCGGCCAGCGCCCAGGTGCGCGTGGGGTCTGCCGTGCGCAACTGGCTCTGCTGAGGGGTTACGGGCTGGATGCCGCAGGCCCAGTCGATACGCAGTTCCACGCCGCTCGCGTTGTGAGCCCAGGCCCATTGGCGCACGCGTGTAGCGCCTTCACGCCAGGCGGCGTGCAGGGTCACGCGGCGGATGCTGAAACTGCTGACAGGCAACGCTTCGGCGGCAACGGTAAAGAACAGCACGCAGCACGCATAGGGGTCGGGGAGCGACACCACATGCTGTGCAACAAACCGGAAAGCCAGATCCAGTTGTTGCGCCAGATCAACGGGCTCCGCTCGCAGCGCGCGGTGGTCGTCTGCAGCCATGGTGGCGGCTGCAGTCGGTGCGGTGCGGCTGAAGAGCGATGCGTTCATCATGATGTTCTCGCAGGGGTAACAAGCCCTCTAGTCCTCAAGTTCTGTTCCCCACCGCCACAGGTCTGTGGCGGTGGGGGCCTACGCCTCTTACAGTGCCAGGCTATGGTGTTGCAGATCCTGGCTGAGCACGCCGCTGGAGCCGATGGTGTCTGCTCCGCTGACGTGGCTGCTGATGGCCAGCGAAACCGGATGCAGATCGGCCGAGGCCTGCGCTGCCGTGGTGGCAACGGAGACCGAGCCACCCAAGCCCAGCAGTCCGCCGCCGCCCAATACACCTTCCAGCAGGCCGTTAGCCAGACCGTTGTTGGCCAGCAGCCCTTGCAGCAACTGGTTGACTGCGCCATCGGCGCCAGCCAGCCCTCCCGTGAGGCCACCTGTCAAGCTACCTGTCAGACCGCCTGTCAGGGTGCCAGCCAGTCCATCCTCGCCGAGCACCGTGTTGAGCGTAGTGCCGACGCCACCCAGCAAGCCCTCTGCCAGCGCAGCAACATGGAGGTCGTCAGTGCCACCTGCAACATCGGTGATACCGGACAGAATGCCGGCAACCGGGTTCAGAACGGTATCGAGCAGACCTGAGAGGTTGCCCGCCGCATCGCCCCCTGCGCCATCGATGGAAATACCTGCCACCACGTCGTGTACCAGGCCAATCACCGGCTCCAGTGCAACCTCGGGTTGCTGAGTCAGTGCATCGGCGAGCTGGGTCACGGTTCCCAGTGGGCCGTTGGTGGCGTCCGTCAACTGCTCGACGGGGTTGGTGATGGGGGCCAGCACGCCGTGCGCTGGATCCACCAAGGTGTCCAGCACATTGGCAACCGGTGCCAGGCCGGTGCCGTCAAGCAGGTCTCCTGCAGTGTCCTGAACCGACGAAACCAGACCGTGCGATCCAGCGCCGCCGCCATTGCCCGTCAGGCCGCCGAGCAGACCGCCCACGAGACCACCTTCGCCAATGACGCCGCCAAGCAGACCGCCGTTACCTCCGATCACGCCACCCAACAGGCCGCCTTCGCCGCCCAGCAGCCCGCCGACCACGCCATCTTGACCGATCACGCCACCGTCGCCGCCGAGGACGCCGCCCAACAAGCCGCCCTCACCGCCGAGCAAGCCGCCAACCAGGCCGCCCTCGCCAAGGACACCACCGAGCAGGCCTCCTTCGCCCCCAATGACGCCGCCAAGCAGCCCGCCTTCACCGCCGAGGACGCCGCCCAACAGGCCATGGACGAGACCGCTGATGCCATCGCCGCCGACGCCGCTACCCAGACCAGCGATCAACTGGTTGAGGGTGCCAATGACCGGCTGCAACGCCTGGCCGTCCACTTGCGTCAGGCCATTGACCAGTTCGGTCAGTACGCCCAGAGGGCCGCCGTCCACGTTGGTCAGGCCTTCCAGTACGCCAGTCACCACGGCCAGCGTGCCGTCGGTGGGGTTGGTGAGTGCGTCGAGCAACTGGCCGACAGGCTCCGCTACCGTGCCGCCCAGCAGGCCGTCCACCACATCCTGCACCGAGGTCACGATGCCGTCGCCATTGCCGCCGCCAGGGATCAGGCCGCCCAGCAGGCCTTCCAGCACTCCTCCCAAGTCGCCCAGGCCGCCACCACCAATGCCGCCTTCACCCAGGCCCGCGATGAGCTGATTGAGGGTGGCGATCACGGGCTCCAGCGCTTGGCCGTCCACTTGCGTCAGGCCATTGACCAGTTCGGTCAGTACGCCCAGAGGGCCGCCGTCCACGTTGGTCAGGCCTTCCAGTACGCCAGTCACCACGGCCAGCGTGCCGTCGGTGGGGTTGGTGAGTGCGTCGAGCAACTGGCCGACAGGCTCCGCTACCGTGCCGCCCAGCAGGCCGTCCACCACATCCTGCACCGAGGTCACGATGCCGTCGCCATTGCCGCCACCCGTGCCGCCGCCAGGGATCAGGCCGCCCAGCAGACCTTCCAGCAGTCCACCCAAGTCGCCCAGGCCGCCACCACCAATGCCGCCTTCACCCAGGCCATTGCCCAGGCCGGCGATGAGTTGGTTGAGGGTGGCGATCACGGGCTCCAGCGCTTGGCCGTCCACTTGCGTCAGGCCAT
>NZ_JBEBNZ010000036.1:0-28219 GCF_040396735.1 Comamonas odontotermitis | reverse complement strand
AAGGCTTGCCTTTTCCTTCAAGAAAAGGTGTCAACCTCCGGCAGGACGGGTCAAAGGCATAAAAAAAGCCCCATTGCTGGGGCTTTTTTGCGAATGGGCAAGAGAATTACTTCTGGGTGCCCACCACTTCGATTTCCACGCGACGGTTCTTGGCGCGGCCAGCAGCAGTCTTGTTGTCTGCCACAGGTTGCTTCTCGCCCTTGCCTTCGGTGTACACGCGGCTCTTGTCGATGCCCTTGGACACCAGGTAAGCCTTCACAGCTTCAGCACGGCGCACGGACAGCTTCTGGTTGTAAGCATCGGTACCGATGGAGTCGGTGTGACCCACAGCGATGATGACTTCCAGGTTGATGTTCTTCACCTTGCCAGCCAGATCGTCCAGCTTGGCCTTGCCTTCTGGCTTCAGCACCGACTTGTCGAAGTCGAAGAATGCGTCAGCAGCGTAGGTCACCTTTTGGGTGGTTGCAACTGGAGCTGGGGTTGGGGCTGGAGCTGGAGCAGCAGGAGTCGTAGCTGGAGTAGCAGGAGCTTCTGCAGCCTTCACCAGCGCGCCATCGCAGCCTTCGGCAGCGGTAGCAGGCGTCCAGTTGGCATCACGCCAGCACAGTTCGTTGGTACCGTTCTTCCACACCAGCTCGCTGGTGCCGTTTTGCCAGTTATCAACTACTTTGCCGCCGTCAGCAGCCTTAATTTGTGCTCCAGCGGCGGTTGCAAGCGCTGCAGAGGCAAACAACATCGCCACTTTGTTCAGTTTCTTCATGGTTCTCCTCTTGGGGAAAAAGCCGCAGCCGCGCTGCGAATCAAGACGTCGTCAGTGACCATCACCAAAAACGTTCTTACTTATTGTGCCATAGGCGTACCGGATCGCCATAGTTATCTGTAGCACCAAGGGTAAGACAAAAGCGCATTGGGCCTAGAATGTTGCCAGCATGCAACATCAGCTTGCGCCTAAAATGCCCGTTGTACTTCGTCACTCATGTCAGATCTATGACCCAGTTTGCAAAAGAAACTCTGCCCATCAGTCTCGAAGAGGAAATGCGCCGCAGTTATCTCGATTACGCGATGAGCGTGATCGTTGGCCGCGCACTCCCCGATGCACGCGATGGCCTGAAGCCAGTGCATCGCCGGGTTCTGTATGCGATGCACGAACTCAACAACGACTGGAACCGTCCCTATAAGAAATCGGCGCGTATCGTCGGTGACGTGATTGGTAAATACCATCCGCACGGCGACCAGTCGGTATATGACACCATCGTGCGGATGGCCCAGAACTTCTCCATGCGCCACATGCTGGTGGATGGCCAGGGCAACTTCGGCTCGGTCGATGGTGATGGCGCCGCCGCCATGCGGTACACCGAAATCCGCCTCTCCAAGATCGCCCACGAGATGCTGGCCGATATCGACAAGGAGACGGTGGACTTCGGCCCCAACTACGACGGCAGCGAGAGCGAACCACTGGTGCTGCCCAGCCGCCTGCCCAATCTGCTGGTCAATGGCTCCGGCGGTATCGCCGTCGGCATGGCCACGAATATTCCGCCGCACAATCTGAATGAAGTGGTGGATGCCTGCCTGCACCTGCTGCACCATTCCGATGCCACTTTGGATGATTTGATGGAGATCGTGCCTGCGCCCGATTTCCCGACCGCCGGCATCATTTATGGCATCAACGGCGTCAAGGAAGGCTACCGCACCGGCCGAGGCAAGGTGGTGATGCGTGCCAAGGTGCATTTTGAAGACATCGACAAGGGCCAGCGACAGTCCATCATCGTTGATGAGCTGCCCTACCAGGTCAACAAGAAGACCTTGCAGGAGCGGATGGCCGAGCTGGTGCATGAGAAGAAGATCGAAGGCATCAGCCACATCCAGGACGAGTCGGACAAGTCCGGCATGCGTCTGGTGATCGAGCTCAAGCGCGGCGAAGTACCCGAAGTGGTGCTGAACAATCTGTACAAGCAGACCCAGTTGCAAGACACCTTCGGCATGAACATGGTGGCGCTGATCAACGGTCAGCCCAAGCTGTGCAACCTGAAGGATCTGATCAAGGTGTTTCTGGAGCACCGCCGCGAGGTGGTCACCCGTCGCACCGTGTTCGAGCTGCGCAAGGCACGCGATCGCGGCCATGTGCTCGAAGGCCTTGCCGTGGCACTGGCCAATATCGACGATTTCATCACCATCATCCGCAACGCGCCTACCCCCCCTGTGGCCAAGGCCGAGCTGATGAACCGCAGCTGGGACAGCCAGTTGGTGCGCGAGATGCTCACCCGCACCCGTGCCGATGGCGGCGTCGTCAACGCCGATGACTACCGCCCCGATGGCCTGGAAGTCGAATTTGGCATGCAGCAGGATGGCCTGTACCGCCTGTCGGAAACCCAGGCCCAGGAAATCCTGCAGATGCGCCTGCAGCGCCTCACCGGACTGGAGCAGGACAAGATCGTGGCCGAATACAAGGAGATCATGGCGGTCATCGAAGACCTGCTGGACATCCTGGCCAAGCCCGAGCGCGTCTCCACCATCATCGGCGAAGAGCTGGTGGCACTGAAGACCGAGTTCGGCCAAACCAAGCTGGGCGCCCGCCGCAGCCTGGTGGAATACAGCGCGCAGGACCTGTCTACCGAAGACCTGATCACGCCTACCGACATGGTGGTCACGCTCTCGCACACCGGCTATATCAAGAGCCAGCCCTTGTCCGAGTACCGTTCGCAAAAGCGCGGTGGCCGTGGCAAGCAGGCTACCGCCACCAAGGAAGATGACTGGATCGACCAGCTCTTCATCGCCAATACGCACGATTACCTGCTGTGCTTCTCCAACCGTGGGCGCCTGTACTGGCTCAAGGTCTGGGAAGTGCCCGCAGGCTCGCGCGGCTCGCGCGGCCGCCCTATCGTCAACATGTTCCCGCTGCAGGACGACGAGAAGATCAATGTGGTGTTGCCCCTCACCGGCGAATACCGCAGCTTCCCCGCCGACCACTATGTGTTCATGGCCACCAAGATGGGTACGGTCAAGAAGACCTCGCTGGATGAATTCAGCAACCCTCGCAAGGCCGGCATCATCGCCGTGGGCCTGGACGACGGCGATTACCTGATCGGCGCCGCACTCACCGACGGCAAGCACGATGTGATGCTGTTTAGTGATGGCGGCAAGGCCGTGCGTTTCGACGAGAACGATGTGCGCCCCATGGGCCGCAACGCCCGTGGCGTGCGCGGCATGAACATCGAAGACCACCAGAGCGTGATCGCCATGCTCGTGGCAGACGCCGAATCGGCCGATGCCCTGCTGTCAGGCGATGCGGAAGCTGCCGCATCCTCCAGCGCCCAAAGCGTGCTGACTGCGACGGAAAACGGCTATGGCAAGCGCACGCATATCAGTGAATACACGCGCCACGGCCGTGGCACCAAGGGCATGATTGCGATTCAGCAGTCCGAGCGCAACGGCAAGGTGGTAGCCGCCACCCTGGTGAGCCCGGATGACCAGATCATGCTGATCACCGACACCGGTGTGCTGGTGCGCACCCGCGTGGCCGAGATTCGTGAGATGGGCCGTGCCACCCAAGGCGTCACGCTGATCAGCCTGGACGAAGGCGCCAAGCTCAGCGGCCTGCAGCGAATCGTCGAAAACGATGCGCAGGCCGATGAAAACGCGGAAGGCGCCGACAGCGAGGGCAGCGAAGGAAACGCAGACGACGCGCCCGCAACCGAGTAAGCCCTGAACAAGCCATGTTGCGACATGGCTTTTTCTTCGATTGATTTGCTCCTTTTTATATAGCTACTATCGCCCAATGGTTGGGCGCAAGAGGCCTTTTTGATGCAACGCCCCTATAACTTCTCGGCCGGACCGGCCGCCATTCCTGAAGAAGTGCTGCAGACAGCAGCCGCCGAAATGCTGAACTGGCATGGTTCGGGCATGAGCGTGATGGAAATGAGCCACCGTGGCAAGGAGTTCATCTCCATCGCCGAGAAGGCCGAAGCCGATTTCCGCAAGCTGCTCGCCATTCCCGATAACTTCCACATCCTGTTCATGCAAGGCGGCGGCCTGGCGGAAAACGCCATCGTGCCGCTGAACCTGTCGCAAGGCGGTGCGGTCGACTTTGTGGTCACCGGCAGTTGGAGCCAGAAATCCATAAAGGAAGCGGGCAAGTTCTGCGATGCGCAGACGGCTGCGAGCGACGAGGCGCAGGGTTTCACCCACATCCCCGCTGCGGCAGGCTGGAAGCTGCGCGACGACGCGCAGTATGTGCACATCTGCAGCAACGAAACCATCAACGGCGTCGAATTCCAGGAACTGCCTGATCTGGCAGCACTGGGCAGCAAGGCGCCGCTGGTAATCGATTTCTCGTCGCACGTCGCATCGCGCCCTGTGGAGTGGAGCCGCGTTGGCCTCGCCTTTGGCGGCGCGCAAAAGAACCTGGGGCCTGCGGGCCTCACCCTGGTGGTGGTGCGTGACGACCTGCTGGACCGCGCCATGGCGGCATGCCCCAGCGCCTTCAACTACCGTCTGGTGGCCGACAACCAGTCGATGTACAACACCCCACCCACCTGGGGCATCTATATTGCAGGTTTGACGTTTGACTGGATTCTGCGCCAACGGGAAGGCACGCTGTCCGGCGTAGCCGCCCTGGAGGCCCGCAACCAGGCCAAGGCGCAGTTACTGTACCGTGCGATCGACGGCTCTCAACTGTACGAAAACCGCGTAGCGCATGACTGCCGCTCGCGCATGAATGTGCCCTTCTTCCTCAAGGATGAATCGCGTAACCAGGCATTCCTGGATGGCGCCAAGGAGCGCGGCTTGCTGCAGCTCAAAGGCCACAAGTCGGTAGGCGGCATGCGCGCCAGTATCTACAACGCCATGCCGCTGGCTGGCGTGCAGGCTTTGGTGGACTACATGCAAACTTTCGAAAAACAGACTTGAGTGACAAGCCCCAGGCTTTTACCCGGAGACATTCCTGAGCTATTCTTGCAGGCTGGCGCACGCGCCCTGCGTGGCCTGACCTGCACCAGTACCCATGAGCAACCAACCCCAAGCGTCCCCCGAACTCGCCGCACTGCGTGTACAGATCGACAATCTGGACACCCAGCTTCTGACCTTGCTGAACCAGCGTGCCCTGGTGGCCGAACGCGTTGGGGAGCTCAAAAAGCGCGAAGGCACGCCCTTCTTCCGCCCCGACCGCGTCGCCCAGGTCATCCAGAAGATCGAAAACGCCAACCCCGGCCCGCTGAAGAATGCGCATGTCTCGGCCATCTGGCGCGAGATCATGTCGGCCTGCCTGGCACTGGAATCCCCCCAGCGCGTGGCCGTGCTCGGGCCTGCGGGCACCTTCTGCGAAGAAGCTGCCATCCAGTACTTTGGCGGTGCCGCCGACATCAAGTACTGCAACAGCTTTGAAGAGGTCTTCCACTCCACCGCCGCCGGCAGTTCGCAATTTGGCGTCGTGGGCGTGGAAAACTCCAATGAAGGCGTGGTGACGCGTTCGCTGGACATGTTCCTGCATACGCCCTGCCATGTGGTGGGCGAGGTCAGCATGCTGATTCGCCACAACCTGATGCGCACCAGCAACTCGCTCGAAGGCATCGAAGTGGTCGCCGCCCACCCCCAGGCGCTGGCGCAGTGCCAGGGCTGGCTGTCCAAGCACCTGCCCAACGCCGATCGCCGCCCGGTCGAGAGCAATGCCGAAGGCGCGCGCCTCGCAGCACTCAACCCCAACTGGGCCGGCATCGCTGGCGAGCGTGCAGCGCAGCAGTTCGGCCTGCATATCGTCAGCCACGCCATCCAGGACGACGCCTACAACCGCACACGCTTTGCCATTATCTGCCTGCCGCACACGCTGACCATGCCGCAGCCTTCGGGCAAGGATTGCACGAGCCTGATCGTCTCGGTACCCAACCGCCCGGGCGCAGTGCACGACCTGCTGGTGCCGCTGTCCAGGCATGGCGTGTCGATGACCCGCTTCGAATCACGCCCTGCCCGCACCGGCCAGTGGGAATACTATTTCTACATTGATCTCGACGGCCATCCCGCCCAGCCCAATGTCGCCAAGGCCCTGGAAGAGCTGCGCGAGCTGTGCGCCTTCTTCAAGATGCTGGGCGCCTACCCTGTGGGAGCTTGATTGGTGAAAAAGTTTGAACACATGGCGCTGATTGGCTGCGGGCTGATGGGCGGCTCATTCGCGCTGGCCGTCAAGAGGGCGGGGCTCGTCAAACGCGTTGTGGGCTACAGCAAGTCGCCCTCCACCACCAGCCGCGCGCGCCAGATGGGCGCCATCGATGAAGAGGCCAGTTCGGCCTTGATCGCCGTATCAGGCGCCGATCTGGTGGTGCTGGCGATTCCAGTCGCATCGACCGAGCCCACCTTGCGCACCATCAAGCACCTGATCCAGCCCAGCACCCTGGTCATGGATGTGGGATCGACCAAGGTGGATGTGGTGAACGCCGCGCGCAGCGCGCTCAAGGACCGTTTTGGCTGCTTTGTGCCTGCGCACCCCATCACGGGCAAAGAGGTATCGGGCGTCGACCATGCAGACGTCAACCTCTACAACGATGCCCAGGTGGTGCTCACGCCCACCGAGCTGACCAAGGTGGCCCAGTTGCGCCAGGCCGAAGCCCTGTGGAAGGGGCTGGGCACACATGTCACCAGCATGTCGCCTGAAATGCACGATGCCGCCCTGGCTGCCAGCAGCCACGCGCCGCACCTGATCGCCATGGCCTACATGAATGCGATCCTCGCGCAGGAAGACGGCCACCGCATCCTGTCGCTGGCGGGCCCCGGTTTTCGCGATTTCACCCGCATTGCCGCTGGCGAGCCCAATATGTGGCGCGATATCTTCAGCGCCAACCGCACCGAGATCCTTCAGCAGATCCACTACCTGCAGCACATGCTGGGGCGCTATGAAGCGGCCCTGATGACGGACAACCAGGCCGCCGTCGAAAGCCTGATCCGCAGCGCCTCGGACACCCGTGCGCAATGGAAGCCAGGCAAGCTGTATACGCCAGAATCGCTGTCCAAAACCAAGCCTACGGCCTGAGCACCTTGACGCCTGCAGCCACCGCAGGCGGTCAGCCGATAATGGGCGCAGCGGCAGCCTCTCGCAACGCCCTTGGCTGACAAGGCTGGGGCAGGCAAGAGGGCGTGGAGCGAATTTTGAATACTTTCAGGCAGCCGCTGACTGGGTCAGTCGCCTAAATTATTTTGAATAAAATTGGCCGCCAGCACCCACCACCTGTGCGCAACAACTCCTAAAAACAGAGCAAATCATGTTCACCACCGCTTTTCTTGACATCCCCGCACTGCAAAGCGCCAATGGTGAAGTGCAGTTGCCCGGCTCCAAAAGCATCTCCAACCGCGTGCTACTGCTCGCCGCGCTGAGCCAGGGCACCACCACCATCCACGACCTGCTCGACTCCGACGACACCCAGGTCATGCTCAAAGCCCTGGAGCAACTGGGTTGCGCCGTGGTGCGCAGCACCGATCCGGCGCACCTCAACAGCTACCACGTCACTGGCCTGGGCGGTCATCTGGCACCCGCGACGGCAGCGCGCACGCTGCAGCTCTTTCTGGGCAATGCTGGCACCGCCATGCGGCCGCTGACGGCAGCGCTGGCACTCCTGGGCGGCAATTTCGAGATGAGCGGTGTCGCCCGCATGCACGAGCGCCCGATTGGCGACCTGGTCGACGCGCTGCGCCAGCTCGGCTGCAGAATCGACTACCTCGGCAACGAAGGCTATCCGCCACTGCGCATTCATCCGGTGACAACGGCCCAGCTGCACCTGCAGGCGCCTATCCCCGTGCGCGGCGATGTATCCAGCCAGTTCCTGACAGCCCTGCTGATGGCGCTTCCACTGGTGGCGCGCCAGCAGGATGTGACCATCGAAGTGGTGGGAGAGCTGATCTCCAAGCCCTACATCCACATCACGCTTGAGTTGCTCCAGCGCTTCGGCATTGCCGTCAAAAATGATAGCTGGCAGCGCTTTACCATCCCCGCAGGCAGCCATTATCAGTCGCCACGCGAGATCCATGTGGAGGCCGATGCCTCGTCGGCCAGCTACTTCATCGCGCTGGGCGCCATCGCCGCGGGCAAGAGCAGCAAGCCCGGCCCCAACAACTCCACCATCCACATTGACCGCAGCGTCAAGGTGCTGGGCGTGGGTGCCCAATCGATTCAGGGTGACATCCGCTTTGTCGATGCCGCGCGTGCCATGGGGGCAGCCATTACCAGCGGCCCCAACTGGCTGGAAATTCGCCGGGGCTCCTGGCCATTGCAGGCCATCGACATGGACTGCAACCACATTCCCGATGCCGCCATGACCCTGGCGGCCATGGCGCTGTATGCCAACGGCACCACCACCTTGCGCAATATTGCCAGCTGGCGCGTGAAGGAGACCGACCGCCTGGCCGCCATGGCCACTGAGTTGCGCAAGCTCGGCGCCACCGTCGAGGAAGGCGCCGACTACATCAGCATCACACCGCCTGCGAATCGCGAAGCCTGGAAGCCCGCCAGCATCCACACCTATGACGACCACCGCGTTGCCATGTGCTTCTCGCTCGCAGCCTTCAACCCGGCGGGCGTGTCGGTACGCATTGAAGACCCCAAGTGCGTGGCCAAGACCTTTCCGGGCTATTTTGAAGCGCTGTTCTCTGCCGTGCGCCCCGTGCCCGGCAGCGTGCCCGTGATCTGTGTGGACGGCCCCACCGCCTCGGGCAAGGGCACCGTGGCATCTGCCGTGGCTGCCGCACTGGGCTACCACCTGCTCGACTCGGGCGCGCTCTACCGCATCACCGGCCTGGCTGCCACGCGCGCGGGCATCCCCATCGATGCCGATCACGCCGGCCAGATCGCTGCGCTGATTGCCCAGCTGGACATCACCTTCACACCCGACCAACGCGTGCTGCTCGATGGCGAAGACATCAGTCTGGCCATCCGCTCCGAAGAGGCTGGCATGAACGCGTCACTCGTCTCCGCCCTGCCCGCCGTGCGCCAGGCACTGGTACAGATGCAGCACGATTTTCGGCAACTGCCCGGCCTTGTGGCCGACGGCCGCGACATGGGAACCGTGATTTTCCCCCTCGCCCCACTCAAGGTCTACCTGACGGCGAGCGCCGCCCAGCGCGCGCAGCGCCGTCATAAACAGTTGATAGAAAAAGGAATACCGGCTACAATAGCCGACCTTCGTGCTGACCTTGAGGCGCGCGATGCGCGCGACATGAACCGCGCCACCGCCCCGCTGCAAGCTGCACAAGATGCTCTCCTGCTCGACAACTCCGACATCACGGTTGAAGAAGCCGTGGCCCAGGTGCTGGCGTGGTGGGAAAAGCGCCAACCGTTTGCCGCAGCGGCGGCCCACTCCCAGGCCAGCGCCTGAGAGTGTGGTTTTTGCCCTGATGCAGGCGATTTGCAAGGCCCCGGCCGCCTTCCACTGGTGCGTTCCATACCACCATGGGTAGCCGGGTTGTTTAACTTTAACCCGCGGAACCTCCGCAACCTGCATAGCCAGCCTTAAAAACGATAGCAATAGTGCTAACGGAAACCTGACTATGTCTAAGGAAACACATGTCTGAATCTTTTGCCGCCCTTTTTGAAGAGTCGTTGACACGCACCGAAATGCGTCCTGGCGAAGTGATCACCGCTGAAGTCGTGCGCGTTGAGCACAACTTCGTGGTGGTGAACGCCGGCCTGAAGTCGGAAGCCTATGTGCCAATCGACGAATTCAAGAACGACCAGGGCGAAATCGAAGTCCAAGTGGGCGACTTCGTGTCCGTGGCCATCGGCTCCATCGAAAACGGCTACGGCGACACCATCCTGTCGCGCGACACCGCCAAGCGTCTGGCTTCCTGGCTGGCGCTGGAAAAGGCGCTGGAATCGGGCGAATTCGTGACCGGTACCACCTCCGGCAAGGTCAAGGGCGGTCTGACCGTTCTGGTCAATGGCATCCGCGCATTCCTGCCCGGTTCGCTGATCGACACCCGTCCAATCAAGGACCTGACCCCTTACGAAAACAAGACCCTGGAATTCAAGGTCATCAAGCTCGACCGCAAGCGCAACAACGTGGTGCTGAGCCGCCGCGCTGTGGTGGAAGCCTCGATGGGCGAAGAGCGCGCCAAGCTGATGGAAACCCTGAAGGAAGGCTCCATCGTTCAAGGCGTGGTCAAGAACATCACCGAATACGGTGCGTTCGTGGACCTGGGCGGCATCGACGGCCTGCTGCACATCACCGACATGGCATGGCGCCGCGTGCGTCACCCATCCGAAGTGGTGACCGCTGGCCAGGAAATCACCGCCAAGATCCTGAAGTTCGACACCGAGAAGAACCGCGTGTCCTTGGGTCTGAAGCAAATGGGCGACGATCCATGGCTGGGCGTGTCGCGCCGCTATCCATCGAGCACCCGTCTGTTCGGCAAGGTCACCAACATTGCCGACTACGGCGCGTTCGTGGAACTGGAACCAGGCATCGAAGGTCTGGTGCACGTTTCCGAAATGGACTGGACCAACAAGAACGTTGCACCTTCCAAGCTCGTGTCCCTGGGCGACGAAGTCGAAGTCATGGTTCTGGAAATCGACGAAGACAAGCGTCGCATCTCCCTGGGCATGAAGCAATGCAAGGCCAACCCATGGCAAGAATTTGCACAGAACACCAAGCGCGGTGACCGCGTGAAGGGCCCGATCAAGTCGATCACCGACTTCGGCGTGTTCGTGGGCCTGGCCTCGGGCATCGACGGCCTGGTGCACCTGTCCGACCTGTCGTGGAACGAAACCGGCGAAGCCGCTGTTCGTAACTACAAGAAGGGCCAGGAAGTGGAAGCCATCGTGCTGGCCGTGGACGTGGACCGTGAGCGTATCTCGCTGGGCATCAAGCAGCTCGACAGCGACGCCTTCACCACGTTCGCTACCGTGAACGACAAGGGCCAGATCGTGACCGGCAAGGTCAAGTCTGTGGATGCCAAGGGCGCTGAAATCGACCTGGGCGACGACATCGTCGGCTACCTGCGTGCTTCGGAAATCTCCCAAGACCGCGTGGAAGACGCTCGCTCGGTGCTGAAGGAAGGCGAAGAAGTGACCGCCGTGGTGATCAACGTGGATCGCAAGAGCCGCAGCATCTCCCTGTCGATCAAGCAGAAGGACCACGCTGAGCAGCAAGAAGCCATGGCTTCCCTGTCGCACCAGTCGTCCAAGGAAAATGCTGGTACCACCAGCCTGGGCGCTCTGCTGCGCGCCAAGCTGGACGCCGACAAGTAATTGACGGCCCCTGCTGCCGACATACCTTGCGCAGCTTGGTATAGTCGGTAGCCAGCATTCAAGGTGGGCGCCCAGTGCGCCCATCTACGTTTTGCGTATATAGATTACTGAAGATTCCCATTCGTATGACCCGATCCGATCTGATTGAAGAGCTTGCCGAACGTTTTCACCAGCTGACCCAGCGGGATGCGGAGCAGGCTGTCAAAACGATTCTCGAGGCCGTCGAAGATTCCCTCGTGCGCGGCCAGCGCATCGAAATCCGTGGTTTTGGCAGTTTCACCATCACCCACCGCCAGCCGCGCCTGGGCCGCAACCCCCGCAGCGGCGAAGCCGTGCAGGTGCCAGCCAAGCGCGTCACGCATTTCAAGCCGGGCAAGGCGCTGCGTGAAGCCGTGGACGACCCCGCCAACATCCTGGCATCGGCCAGCAACCCGCAAGCCCAGTCGCAGAACAACGACGAATAAGACGGCATGCGCCGTGGCGTGCCACGGCCCCTGATCACTAAGATTGATCGCGATCAACAACGCTCCTGATGGGGCGTTTTTTATTGCCCATCTGTTCCAGAGCAATAAACATTCAGGATACCCAGTGGCGCCTACGGTTTCGGGTGCTTTTTGCGCACTGTTTTACAGATGCGACAAACCGGCATGCCGCCAACGCGCTATGCTGGGGCGATACTGTAAAAACTCATAGCAACCCCTGCATATGCACCAGGCGCAAAGCAGTATTCTCACCAATATCTCCCGCCGCCAATGGCTGCAGTGGCTCGCAGCCACGGGCCTGGGCGGTACGTCACTTGCCGGCCAGGCCGCCTTGGCGATCGCAGCCTGGCCGGTCAGCGAGCAACTCTTCGGCCTGGGCGTTGCCAGTGGCGAGCCCGCCAGCGACAGCGTGGTGCTGTGGACACGGCTCCTGCCCAGCCCACAGCTGCCCCTGCTTGCACCGCAATCCGTGCAGTGGGAAATTGCGCACGACGCGCAGTTCCAGCACATCGTGCAAAAGGGCGAAGCGCCGGCTACACCGGGTTGGGGCCATAGCGTGCACGTGCTGGCACGCGGCCTTGCGCCCGACCGTTGGTACCACTACCGCTTTCACAGCAATGGCCAGACCAGCGCCGTCGGCCGCACACGCACCACTCCGGCTGATGGCGCACCCGTGCAACGCATGCGGCTCGTGTTTGCCTCATGCCAGCGCTGGGAGCACGGCTACTACGCGGCCTGGCGCCATGCGCGGGCGGACGATCCGGATCTGGTGGTCTTTTTGGGCGACTACATCTACGAATATGCATCCCCCAAGGCCAACGCCACCGACGCAAAAACCCAGGCGCTGCTCTCCGAGCTGGCGCGACTGCAGCCACTGCCCTACCCGCGCAGCCTGCAGGACTACCGTGACCGCTACGCACTGCACAAAAGCGATCCCGACCTGCAGGCGATGCACGCGCACTGCCCCTGGGTCATGACCTGGGACGACCACGAGGTGGAGAACGACTACGCAGGACCGGATGGCGTGGGCAATGCCACCGCCTTTGCCGCCAAGCGTCTGGCGGCCTACCAGGCCTTTTACGAAAACATGCCGCTGCGCGCTGCCGTAGCCGCCAAGGCCGACGCCCCAGTCAGCTCGGCCTTGCGCCACATGCAGGTCTACCGCCGCTTCAGTTGGGGCAATCTGGCTGATCTGATGGTGCTCGACGCGCGGCAATACCGCGACATACAGGCTTGCCGCACGCCCGGCGAGAAAAGCAACGGCGCCGTCAACGCAGCCAATTGCCCTGATCTGGCTCGCAATGCACGCAGCTTTCTCGGTTGGGAGCAGGAGCGCTGGCTGGCAGAAAATCTGGAAAACAATAGCGCTTCGCGTCCATCCAGCAAGCGCTGGAGCGTGATTTGCCAACAAACCCTGTTTGCCCCTCGCCACTACCCCAACGGCCGTACCAGCACCGACAGCTGGGACGGCTATCCCGCTGCGCGCCAGCGCCTGATCCGCGCGATCGACCAGGCTGCACTGCGCAACACTGTGCTGCTGGGCGGAGACATCCACCAGAACTATGTCTGCCGCATCGACAACCCCGAAGCCGAGGGCCGTGCGCCCCGGGTGGTGGCGAGCGAATTCTGCGGCACCTCCATCACGTCGCACTCGGGCACCACACAGGCCCGGGTCGACGCCGTCGTTGCACGCAACCCACACGTCCTGTTTGCCCGCTGCGATGAGCGCGGCTATGGCCTGTGCGATATCACCCCCACACTCTGGACCACGCAACTGCGAGCCGTCGATGACCCGCTGCGCCCGGACAGCGGCGCCCGCACCCTGGCGCGCTTTGCGGTGGAAGACCGTGTGGCCGGGCCGCAACTCGCCTGAAGCAGCCCCTGGGGAGGTCGTTTACATCTGGATGCGTGTGTCGGTGCAGTCCCGCAATGGCTTGTCCGGCAGAGCAGGTACGATGCAGCATCCCACTACAGAAATAGAGAAGGAACACCGCCATGGCACACCAGACACCAC
Organism: Comamonas odontotermitis; assembly: GCF_040396735.1. GTDB lineage: Bacteria > Pseudomonadota > Gammaproteobacteria > Burkholderiales > Burkholderiaceae_C > Comamonas > Comamonas odontotermitis_C. The sequence goes on along the minus strand of NZ_JBEBNZ010000036.1, from coordinate 14,502 downwards.
AGAATCTTGAAGCCAGAAGCAAGGCGCGCCGACCGATCACACGGGGCGCCCGGCATGCGTTGCAGATCAGCACACTGGCGGCGGCCGCCCTGCTGGCTGCATGTACCAGCACCCCTTCCCTCCACTACACGCCCCCTGCCGCAGCCGACCAGCCCGAAGGCAGCTCCGGCTGGACCGACAAGCCCGGCTGGGCCAACGAAAAGTACGCCGTGGCTGCGGCCAACCCGCTGGCAACGGATGCAGGCTTTCAGGTGCTCAAGGCCGGAGGCAGCGCCATTGATGCTGCCATTGCCGTGCAACTCGTGCTCGGCCTGGTCGAGCCGCAATCCAGCGGCATCGGCGGCGGCGCCTTCCTGCTGCATGCCCAGGGCAGCAAGGTAGAGGCCTATGACGGCCGCGAAGTCGCCCCCATGGCCGCCGACGAAAACCTATTCATGAAGGATGGCAAGCCCATGGTCTTCCAGGATGCTGTCGTGGGCGGCCGCTCGGTGGGTGTGCCCGGCGCCATCCGCATGCTGGATTTGGCGCACAAGGAACATGGCAAGCTACCCTGGGCCACTTTGTTCGAGCCCGCCATCAAGCTGGCGAGCGACGGCTTCAAGGTCAGCCCTCGCCTGAACGCACTGACCGCACAGGAGAAGTTTCTGGGCCAGGATACGGTTGCCAGCAGCTATTTTCTCGATGCCAATGGCAAACCCTGGCCCGTGGGCCATGTGCTGAAGAACCCGGAGTACGCCGCGGTTCTGAAAGACATTGCCAAGAACGGCTCCAAGGCCTTGCTGGAAGGCCCCGTGGCAGAGGCGATTGTGCGCAAGGTGCAAGGCCACGCCACCAACCCCGGCAAGATGACAGCAGCCGATCTGGCCGCCTACCAGCCCGTCAAGCGCGAGGCGCTGTGCAGCGACTACAGCCCGCAGGCTCCAGGCAATGCAGTTGGCAACCCTGCTGCTACACGCAGCTACCGGGTGTGCGGCTTTCCGCCACCCAGCTCTGGCGCCATTGCGGTGGGACAGATCCTGGGCATACTGGGCAACACCCCGGCCAAGCAAATGGCGCTGGGCGCCGATGGCCTGCCCACCGCCGACTGGCTGTACCTGTACGCCGAAGCGTCGCGCCTTGCGTTTGCAGACCGCAACCAGTATGTGGCCGACCCTGCTTTCGTAAAGGCCCCGGGCAACGACTGGCACAACATGCTGCGTCCGCAGTACCTGGCCGAACGCGCCAAGCTCATCGGCGCGCAAAGCATGAAGCAGGCCCAGCCCGGCCAGCCCGGCGCTGTGAAGATCGCCTACGCCACCCAGCCCTACCAAATGGAATATGGCACCAGCCATATCAGCATCGTCGATGCCTATGGCAACGCAATTGCGATGACCACCACCATCGAAGACCAGTTCGGCTCCCGCCAGATGGTGAACACCGGCCGTGGCCTGTCCGGCGGATTTCTGCTGAACAACGAGCTGACCGACTTCAGCCTGGCACCGCGCGATGCCCAGGGCCAACCCATCGCCAACCGGGTCGAGCCCGGCAAGCGCCCTCGCTCGTCGATGGCGCCCACGCTGGTGTTTGACAAGGCCACCGACAAGCTGGTGGTGAGCGCCGGCAGCCCGGGCGGCGCCTGGATCATCCACTACACCGCCAAAACGCTGTACGGCATGCTCAACTGGGGCCTGATGCCGCAGCAGGCCATCAACCTGCCCAATTTCGGCAGCCTGAACGGCCCCACGGTACTGGAGGAAAAGCGCTTCCCTGCCGCCACGGTAGAAGCCCTGGCCAAGCGCGGGGCCGAAGTCAAGGAGCAGAACCTGACCAGCGGCCTGCAAGCGATCTCGCGCGGCGAGGCCCATGGCAAATCGCTGTGGTTCGGCGGCGCTGACCCACGGCGCGAAGGCGTGGTGATGGGGCAGTAAGGCCCCGACGCCCTGCATTAAAAAAGGAGCCGAATGGCTCCTTTGCTATTTCAAGCGCCTGGATACTCGCACCGATACGTGCACCACTACACCCATCACTGCTCGGCAATCACATCAATGAACACCAGTGGCTCCGTGCCCGTTGCCGTCAATCCATGCGATTCGCCCTTGCGCACGATGGTCACGTCGCCCGCCTTCACCGGCACGTCCTTGCCGTCCTTGTCCTTGAAGACGCCGGTGCCCGAGACGATGATGTAGGTGTCCTCGTTCGTGGTGTGCGGGTGGTAGCCGATGGAGTCGCCCGGCTTCAAGCTCAGCCAGCTGATTTCCTTGATCGCCTCGTCCTTTTTGGCCTTGTCGCGGGTGAAGGCATATTCGCCCACCAGCACGCCCTGGCCGCCACCGGCTTTTTCCTTTTGCGCCTTGAGCATGCTCTCCTTGGCATAGACCTCGGAATGGGCTCTTGTTACCGAAAACAAAGCGCCAGCAGCTATCAAAACAGAAGCTCCCAACCACAGCTTGCGGCGGTGCGAGATGCGAGAGGTCGTGCTTGGGGTGTGGTGCATGGCTGTTGTCCTTGTCGATGGAAATGTGAATGAACCAGGCCACTCTAGGCACTGGGCCTCACCTGGGCCATTGCGGCAAACCCGAGCGGCACGCACAACGCAGCTTTCAGCCAACACCACGCGGCATGCAGCCCACTGGCAGAGCGAGCGCTGCCGTGGTGGTACGCACCATGGTTTCAAAGATGCGTGCAATGTCGGTCAGTGGCACATCACTGCGCCTGACCGTACAGATATTGCGCACCACGGTGGGCGCCTTGAGCAAGGCAAAGCGCAGGCGTGGCTCCAGCACCCGGTGGGCCGCCAGGGCCGGCATGAAGGCGATCCCCATGCCCTGGGCCACCAGGGCGGCCTGGGAAGTGGTGCTCGATGCCTCGTAGAACGGAGTGGACGCATTGGCGGGCAAATCCGTCCGCGACCGCAGCAGGGCCAGAATGCCGGTTTCATCGACCACGCCGACCGATTTGCAGGCGGCCAGGCTTTTCCAGGTAACGTAGCCCTCGCCACCGGGAACCACCTGCGGGTCGTCAACGCAGTAGAGCACGCCAAATGCATCGTCTACGAGCGGATCGAATTGCAGCCCCTGCGAATCAGCCCAGCGGCTGGTGATACCAAAATCGACTTCGCTGGCGAGCACCTGGCGCTGGATGCGGCCAGAGTTGTCATCGCGCAGGTACAGCCGCACCGCCGGATAGAGGCGCGAGAATTCCGAGGCCGCAGGTGCCACCAGTTCGGTAATGGCCGAAGGTGCTGCCGAGATGCGCACCTTGCCAAACGACTGGCCACCATAGCGCAGCACGTCTTCGAGCACCCCGTCAAAGTCGGTCAGCAGGCGCATCACCCGGGGCAGCAGATCGCGCCCCACCGGCGTGAGCCCGACCTTGCGGCTGCTGCGCTCGAACAGCCGGGTGCCCAGCGCTGTCTCCAACTGGTGCACCAGCGTGGTGACGGAGGACTGGGTCTGGAACAGGCGGGCCGCCGCCTGGGTGAAGCTACTCTCCTGCGCCACCATGGCAAAGGCATGGAGATGCTTGAGGGTGATGTGCTTGGGCAGCCGATTCATTTCAAAATGCGATAGATCAATTACTTTAAAAAATTATTGTAATGAATGCTGCGATTTGATAATCGCCCCCATGAGTGTAAATACGACAAGCAACGGGGACGCGGCGCCCGGCAAGACGATGGATGAGATGCAGCCCGGTGGCGCGGCGGGCAGAGTCGCGCTGGATCTGGTCATTGAGGGCGGCTGGGTGGTGGATGGCAGTGGCGAGCCGCGCTTTCGGGCCGACATTGGCGTTCTGGGTGGCCGCATTGCAGCCATCGGCGATCTGCACCAGCACATGGCCACGCGGCGCATCGATGCCCGCAACAAGCTGGTGGCGCCGGGGTTCATCGACGTGCATGGCCATGATGACCTGATGTTCATTCAGAAGCCCGGCCTGCCCTGGAAGACCAGCCAGGGCGTGACCACCGTGGTGGTGGGCAACTGCGGCGTCAGCGCATCGCCCGCGCCACTGCCCCACAACACGGCAGCATCGCTGGCGCTGCTGGGTGATATTCCACTGTATGCAGACATGGAGCGCTACCTCGCAACGCTCGAATCGCTGCAGCCGCTGATCAATGTGGCTGCCCTGGTCGGCCACGCCAACCTGCGGCTGACCATCATGCAAGACCCTGCGGCCGAGCCAACGCCGCAAGAGCTGCAGGCCATGCAGGCGCTGCTGCGCCAGTCGCTGGCAGCAGGCGCGGTGGGATTCAGTACCGGCCTGGCCTATGAGCCCGGCTGCTACGCAACGCAGGCCGAATTGGAGGCGCTGGCCCGCGTGGCCAAGGAATTCGAGGCGCTGCACACCAGCCACATTCGCAACGAAGGCGACGAGGTGGAGCAGGCGGTGGAGGAAGTGCTCAGCGTCAGCCGCCACAGCGGATGCGCCATGGTGATCTCGCACCACAAATGCATGATGAACGCCAACTGGGGCAAGAGCGCGCGCACCATCGCCAATATCGACGCCACGCGCGCGCAGGGCATGCAGGTCGCCATGGACATCTACCCCTACTCCGGCAGCTCCACCATCCTGATTCCCGAGCGCGCGCACCTGATCGATCGCATCAAGATCACCTGGAGCACGCCGCACCCCGAGTGCAACGGCATGTACCTGGCCGATATCGCCGGGCAGTGGAACTGCGATAAAGAGGAAGCCGCACGGCGCCTGCTGCCCGCTGGCGCCATCTACTTCGCGATGGACGAGCAGGAAGTGCAGCGCATCTTTCAGCACCCGTGCTGCATGGTGGGCTCGGACGGACTGCCCAACGACGCCAACCCGCATCCGCGTCTGTGGGGCACTTTCACCCGCATTCTCGGGCGCTATGTGCGCGAGGAGCGCCTGGTCAGTGTCGAACAGGCCGTGCGCAAGATCACCAGCCTGCCGGCCTCCGTCTATGGCCTTGCTGAGCGCGGCCAGATACGCCTGGGCTACTGGGCCGATCTGGTGGTGTTCGACCCCGAAACCGTCATCGACCGCGCCACATGGGACGAGCCGACGCTGCCGTCCGAAGGCATCGCGCTGGTGGCGGTCAACGGCCAGATCGTCTTCCCGTCATCCGATGCTGCCCCAACCGCAGACACACGGCCTGGTCAGGTGCTGAGGCGCCAGTTGCCAGCCTGAAGGCGCGTGCGGCATACCCACCCCATAAAGCCCGACCCCACGGGCCATCGATAGATCACAAGGAGAAACAACACCATGTCTGCCACCATTGATGCCTCGCCAGGCAAACGCAACGCGGCCATTGCCGTCTTCCTGCTCGGGCTGGCCATCGCCATCACGACCCACTTCACCATACCGGGCCAGACCAGTCTCTGGGGGCTGACGCCGGTAGTGGTGTTCGCCGTCATCGCCTTGTTGGGCGTGGACATCGTGCTCGCGACCATCGGAGCCATCGTGCTTGGCGCCATCATGACCGGCACCACGCCCATCGGCATGGGCAAGCTGCTGGCCGAGTCGCTGGGCTCGTTCATTGCCGTGGTCGGTCTCATCATCGTGCTGGGCGCAGGCGTGGGCGAAGTGGCGGCGCGCACCGGGGCTGCCGAGCAGATGGTGCGCGCCATCGTGCGCAAGATCGGGCTGTCCAACCAGCTGCGCGTGCGCCTCGGAATCATGGTCACCTCGGTGCTGATCTGCGGCGCCCTGGGCACTTTGGCTGGGGGCAACGCCATCATCGCAGCGGTGGTGATTCCCATCGCAGCCGCAGTACGCCTGTCGCGCCCTACGGTGGCAGCGCTGTTCCAGACTGCAGGCTCGGCTGGCCTGGTGCTTGGCCCCTTCACGCCCAATGTGGTGACCGTGACCGGACTCACCGGCCTCAGCTATGGCGAATACCTGCTGGTGGCGGGGCTCCCCATGGCCGCAGCCACGCTGCTGGCAGGCTGGTTCATGGCGGGGCGCATCCAGAAGATGAGCGAGGCCGATTTTCAGTACGAAGAAGCCAGCCTGGGCCAGGCTGCATTCGACATGGACAAGAAGGCCGAGCCCTCGGCAGTGCGCGCCGCCTGGGGCTTTTGCATCACCATCGTCAGCCTGGCGGTGGTCGGTGTGCTGGCCAAGGCAGGCTTTGCGTTTGCCATCGTGGTAATGGTGGCGCTGGGCGCGGTGACCGGCCTGGCAGGCGGCATGCGCCCCACCCAGATTCTGCAGGCCATGTATGCCGGCGCGGGCAAGCTGATCTGGATCTTCTTCCTGTTCTGGCTGTTCAACCCGGTACTGGTGCTGGTGGACAAACTCAACGCCTACCATGCCCTGCTCGACACGGTGCAACCTTACCTGGTGGGCGTGAGCGGCGCCGCGCTGTGCGTGATCATTCTGCTGTTCAATGTGATCGGCCATATTCCCGGCGCTGCCGTGGCGCAGATGACATTCACTGCCAAGATCTTCGGCCCCGTGCTCGCCGCAGCAGGTGTGGGCCCGGCAGGCACGACGGCGGTGATTCTGGGCAGCTCGCAGATCGACTGGTTCGGCCCCTTCCCCAGCTCCGACATGTTCGGCCAGATGGGCCTGGCGCGCTCGAACCAGCTCAAATACATGCTCTACAACGGCTGGGCAGTGATGATCGTCAACATCGTCGTGCTCTCGGCCGTGTTCTACCTGATCGTGTAAGGATACCCATGGAGCCCACCCACACCCAGCTCGAAGGCCAGATACTCGCCCTGGCCCGGCAGCGGCTCAAGGCAGATGCCGCCGGCCTGTCGCTGTGCCTCATGACCGCCGAGGGCGACGAAGTGCTCGCCATTCGCGCCGATCAGGCCAAGCCATCGGCCAGCACCATCAAGACTGCCATCCTGCTGGCCTTGCTGGAGCAGGCGGATGCAGGGCATCGTCGGCTGAGCGAGCGCATTGCCATCACCCCCGGCAACCGCGTCGGCGGCACCGGTGTGCTGCGCGCACTGCCCAGCGTGCAACAGCTCACGCTCGCCGAGCTGTGCGGGCTGATGATGGTGGTGAGCGACAACACCGCCACCAACCAGCTCATCGACCTGCTGGGCTTTGATGCCATCAACCAGTACCTGCAGGCCGCAGGCCTTGCGCACAGTGCGCTGCGCCGCAAGATGATGGACAGCGAAGCGCAAAAGGCCGGCCGCGACAACACCACCAGCGCACGCGACCTGTGCCTGCTGATGCACCGCCTGCAACAATCAAGCCCACTCAGTACCGCCATGCAAGGCTTTGCACTGGAGCTGATGGCCACCGAGCGCTACCAGCCCCTGCTCTGCGCAGCGCTGCCAGCTGGCGTGCGGGCGAGCAACAAGACTGGGCAACTACCCGATCTGCGCAACGACGCAGGCATTTTTTGCAAAGGCAATCACTCGCTCGTCCTGGCCGTGATGGCCACCGGTTTCCAGGACCCAGTGACCAGCGCCAGCATCCACGGCGGCCAGGGAGAGCTGCTGCTGGCCGATATCGGCACGCTGGTCTGCAACACCTGTCTATGACTGCCAACGCAGAGGAGACTTTCATGCGTATTCGAATCGCCGTATTGCAGATGAACAGCGGCACCGACTGGGAGGCCAATATCCAGGCCCTGGAGCAAGGCGTGGCCTCTGCCGCCCGCGATGGCGCGCAATTTGTGGTGAGCCCGGAATACACCGATATCCGGGGCGATGCCGCCACCATTGCACGCCACGCCCTGCCGCTGGACGGCGCCCTGGTGCCTCGGCTTGCACAGCTGGCCAGCCGCCACGGCGTGCATCTGCATGTGGGCTCGGTGCACGAAAAGGTCACCGCACAGAACAAGCTGGGCAACACCGGGCTGACCTTTGGCCCCGACGGCCGCTTGCTGGCCACCTACCGCAAGCTGCATCTGTACGATGCCGTGGTGGGCGGCCTGCCGTACAAGGAATCCGACGACTTTGTGCATGGAAATGCGCTGACGGTAGTGGACATGCCTGGCATGCGCGTGGGCATGAGCATCTGCTACGACCTCCGCTTTCCAGAACTGTTTCGCAGCCTGCGCGCGCAAGGCGCCAACGTCATCGTGGTGCCCGCCGCCTTCAATGTGCGCACCGGGCGCGATCACTGGGAGTTGCTGCTGCGCGCTCGCGCGGTGGAAAACCAATGCTACGTTGTCGCCGCAGCACAGATCGACGGACCCGGCCCGGCGCTGCCATGCCTGGGCCGCAGCATGGTGATCGACCCCTGGGGCACGGTCATTGCATGCATGCCCGATACCACCGGGCACCTCTGTGCAGACATTGACCTGGAGCGCATTGCCAGCCTGCGCGAGGCGCTCCCCGCCTGGAACCACCGCCGCACGGATATCTACAGCGCCTGACGCCGATACATCTCGGTGGCCGCAGCCTCCGCCACCAGGGGATCACACATCAATGGCGTCTGCAGACCCGGCCTGCTTGCGCAGTTCGAACTTCTGGATCTTGCCGGTGCTGGTCTTGGGCAGGTCGCCAAACACCACCGCCCGTGGCACCTTGAACCCCGCCAGATGCTTCTTGCAGTGGGCCACAATGTCTTCGGCCGTCACCGCCGCGCCGGGTTTGATCTCTACAAAGGCGCAGGGAGTCTCGCCCCATTTGGCATCGGGCTTGGCCACCACGGCAGCGGCAAGGACGGCGGGGTGGCGGTAGAGCACATCTTCCACTTCGATGGACGAGATGTTCTCTCCGCCGGAGATGATGATGTCCTTGCTGCGGTCCTTGATCTTGATGTAGCCATCCGGGTACTGCACTGCGAGGTCACCCGTGTGGAACCATCCACCACGAAAAGCCTCGTCCGTGGCGGTCGGGTTCTTGAGGTAACCCTTCATGGCAATGTTGCCGCGCAGCATGATCTCGCCCATGGTTTCGCCATCTTCCGGCACAGGCTCCATGGTGTCGGCGTTGATGACACGGGCTGAGCGCTGCAGGTGGTAGCGCACCCCCTGGCGGGCATTGAGTCGGGCACGCTCGCCCACGTCCAGGCCATTCCAGCTGTCCTGCTTGGCACAGACGGTGACAGGGCCATAGACCTCCGTCAGGCCATACACATGGGTCAGGTCAAAGCCCATCTGCTCCATGCCTTCAATCATCGATGCCGGCGGCGCCGCGCCAGCCACCATGCACTTGACGCCTCCCTGCGGCAGGTTCTGCATGCCCTCCTTCATGGCCTCCGGAGCGTTGACGAGCAGGCTGTGCACGATGGGCGCGCCGCAATAGTGGGTCACACCATGGGTTTTGATGGCATTGAAGATCGCCTGCGCCTCCACCCGGCGCAGGCAGACGTTGACACCTGCCCGCAGCGCCACGGTCCATGGAAAACACCAGCCATTGCAGTGGAACATGGGCAAGGTCCACAGGTAGACCGCAAACTTGGGCATGTCCCATTCCAGCACATTGCTGGTGGCATTCACCGCTGCGCCCCGGTGGTGGTAGACCACGCCCTTGGGGTTGCCGGTGGTGCCGCTGGTGTAGTTGAGCGCAATCGCATCCCACTCGTCGCCCGGCAGGGCCCATTCAAAGTCTGCCCTGCCCTGCGCCAGCAATTGTTCGTAGGTAAGCGCACCCAGGCGCTCGCTGGCCTCGCCGTAAACGGCGTCTTCCACATCGATCAGCAGCAATGGCGCAGCCGATTGGCGCAACTGCAGCGCCTTGGCCACTACACCGGCAAACTCCGGATCCACGATCAAAGCCTTGGCTTCCCCATGGTCGAGCATGAAGGCAATGGTTTCAGGATCCTGCCGGGTGTTGAGCGCGTTCAGCACGGCGCCTGCCATCGGTACGCCAAAGTGCGCCTCCACCATCGGCGGCGTATTGGGAAGCATCACCGCTACCGTGTCGTTCTTGCCGATGCCCTGCTGCTGCAGGCTGCTGGCCAACTGGCGGCACCTCGCATAGGTTTGCCCCCAGGTCTGGCGCAGATCGCCATGGATGATGGCCAAGCGCTCGGGATAGACCTCGGCTGCGCGCTCAATGAAGCTCAACGGGGTCAGCGGGGCATGGTTGGCGTCATTGCGGTCCAACCGGGTGTCGTACATGCTCGTCATCGGTCTTGTGTCTCCTTGGAAACCACTGTGCCACAGATGGCTGACACGGAAATTGCAATGGCCGATGGGCTCTCACCAAGAAGACGGATCGGTGAATATGGTAGAAATGACTTTTAGCGCCCGCCCATTGGGCATCATCAATCCTTTTTTCATAGCAATCCATGCCTGCTTGGCAAGCAACCTGTCAAGCCGAGTGCCGCAGCAATTTGCCCATGCAACACCCGGGCACGGCTGCGCTTGGGCGACAATAGAACGGTGTCCATCCCCCAGTCATTCATCCAGGAACTGCTCTCCCGCGTCGATGTCGTCGATGTGGTGGGCCGCTATGTACAGCTGAAAAAAGGCGGCGCCAATTACATGGGGCTGTGCCCCTTCCATGGCGAAAAGTCGCCTTCGTTCAGCGTCAGCCCCTCCAAACAGTTCTACCACTGCTTTGGCTGCGGCAAAAACGGCAACGCCATCGGTTTTCTGATGGACCATACGGGCATGGGTTTCCGCGAAGCGGTGACCGAGCTGGCCCAGAGCACCGGCCTGCAGGTGCCTGAAGACGATGTCTCCCCCCTGCAGCGCGAGCGCGCCGCGCAGGCGCGCGAAAAGCAGGCGACGCTCACCGATATCCTGGAAAAGGCGGGCGACGCCTACCGCAAGCATCTGTCGCAGTCGCAAAAAGCCATTGCCTATCTGAAAGGCCGCGGCGTCTCTGGCGCCACGGCCAAACGCTTTGGCCTGGGCTACGCGCCCGAGGGCTGGCGCGGCCTGGCCAGTGTCTTTCCGGCTTACGACGATGCCAAGCTGGTCGAAACGGGCCTGGTGATCGAGTCCGAAGACGACAAGGGGGGCGAGGCCAAGCGCTACGACCGCTTCCGCGACCGGGTGATGTTTCCGATCCGCAATGTCAAGGGCGAATGCATCGGCTTTGGCGGTCGCGTATTCGGCGACGAAAAGCCCAAATACCTGAATTCGCCCGAGACGCCGGTTTTCCACAAGGGCCGCGAGCTCTATGGTCTGTTTGAGGCGCGCACCGCCATCCGCGAACACGGCTACGCGCTCGTGACCGAAGGCTACATGGATGTGGTGGCACTGGCGCAGCTGGGCTTTCCCAATGCCGTCGCTACCCTGGGGACCGCTTGCACGCCCGATCACGTGCACAAGCTGTTCCGCTTTACCGAGACTGTGGTGTTCAGCTTTGACGGCGACGCCGCCGGGCGCCGGGCCGCTCGCAAGGCGCTCGACGGCGCCCTGCCCTATGCCACCGATACGCGCAGCATCAAATTTCTCTTCCTGCCTGCCGAACACGACCCGGACAGCTTTGTGCGTGAATACGGCGCCGATGCCTTTGCCCGCCATGTGCATGACGCCACCCCACTGTCGCGCTTTTTGCTGGAAGCGGCCAGCGAAGGCTGTGATCTTGGGCAAGCTGAAGGCCGTGCGCGCATGTCCAGCAACGCCCGGCCGCTATGGAATTTGATGCCAGACGGCGCCTTGAAGCGCCAACTGCTGGCCGAAATTGCCGACAAGGCCCAGTTGCCCGCCGCTGAGCTGGACGGGTTGTGGCAGAAAACCACCGCGCTGGAGCAGGCCCGCCAGGGAGGTGCCGGCCGCGCGCACTCCACCGGTACAGAACCCACCCAGCCTGCCGCGCCATGGAATGCGTCAGGTGAGCCGCCCCCCCCGTACGGTGACGCGCCCTCCTGGGACGGAGACGGTGGCATGGACCGCTACCCCGGCCAGCGCAGCGATGGCTACAGCCCCCAGCAAGGCGGCAACTTCGGCCATGGCGCAGGAGGCGGCAATGCCTATGGCAAGCGCGGCCCCGGCGAATGGAAGGGCAGAAAAGGCAACTGGCAGCCCCGCCCGGCGCCGCAGCCCCCCATGCCCACCGTGGCCGTCACGCGGGAAGACCAGGCCGCGCGCCTGCTGCTGTCGCACATGGCGTTTCTAGAGAACTTTTCCCCGGAAGATGCTGCCACCCTGGCACAGCTGGATGCACCTTACGGCAGCCTGTTCGCCTGGATCGAGCAGCAGTTTCTGGCACACGGTGCGCAGTCATGGGCCGTGTTGCGAGAGCACATGCGCGGCCATGTGATCGAGGAATTCGCCACCCAGCTGATGCAGGGGCACCATGCCCAGATCGACGGCCCGCTCGACGAAATCCGCGATGAGCTGCGCGATTCCCTCAGCCGCATCGTGCTCGGCCACCTTGAGGAGCAGAATCGCCAGCTTATCACTCAGGCATCCGACCCCAAGGCCCTTCGACGCTACCAGAGCAATTTCCACCGGATCGGCCTGCTCAAGCGTCAAGTCAATAAATAAATGGCGCCAAGCCCTTGACATTCGCCAAAAAGGTATAATATTTGTTGCATCGGCAAGAGCGACAGCAGCACCTCCGGACCGGGCCCGCGTAAAACTTACGCGATTTGCCACCAGCGCAAGCGCCCAACATACCGCAAGGACTGCACTCCAAATGATCGCCCCAACATCTTGCCCAGAGGTTCCGCACCTCGTATAGCCCAGCTGCCTATTGCACTTGTTGCAGGCAGACGCTGTATTTTTTGTATGCGCCGGTGTAATGGCGCTTGCCAGTTTTCTTTGTGTGTTTTCTTTGATCTGAGGGTGTACATGCCTGCTACAAAGTCCGCGAAGTCGTCCGTCAAGTCGCCAACCAAAGCCAGCGCTGCCAAAAGTGCCAAGGCTGCAACCGTGACCAAAGCCGCAAAACCTGCGGCTGCCAAGGCACCTGTTGCAGCAGGCAAAACCGTAAAAGCCAGTGCTGCCGCCCCCTCTCCCTCCAAGGCAGCGACGAAGAAGGTTAGCTCCGTGTCCGAAAGTAAACAACGCCTGTCTCAAGCAGAATTGCTCAAGGCTGCCGACGCCCTGCTGAATGCAGGCGCCCCCAAGAAACGCGCCACCAAGAAGGTGGAAGCCGAAGAAGCGGAAACCCCGGTCAAGGCCAAGGCCGCCGCAAAGACCGCAAAGCCCAAAGCCACCAAGGCTGCCGCAGAAGAAAAGCCCAAGGCCCCCAAGAAGACGGCTGCCAAGGGCAAAGCCAAGGCCAAAGGCAAGAGCGAAGAAGACATCGATGATGATGCCGACTTCTCCGACATCGAGGAAGATCTCGAAGGCGAGGAAACGGTAGAGGCCGAGGCCGCACCCGACTCCCCCGTCGAGAAGGTCAAGCCGCTGCGCATGAAGGTCTCCAAGGCCAAGGAACGCGCGCTGATGAAGGAATTCGGCCTGGACGAAGCCGTCCTGACCGAAGAGGAAATGTCTACCCGCCGCCAGCGCCTGAAGGCCCTGATCAAGCTGGGCAAGACCCGTGGCTACCTGACCAACGCCGAAATCTCCGACCACCTGCCCGACAAGCTGGTCGATGCCGAAACGCTGGAAGTCGTGATCTCCATGTTGAACGACATGGGTGTGGCGGTGTACGAGCAGACCCCGGACGCAGAAACCCTGCTGCTGAACAACACCGGCCAGTCCGCCACGACGGAAGAAGAAGCGGAAGAAGAAGCGGAAGCCGCCCTCTCGACCGTGGATTCCGAATTTGGCCGCACGACCGACCCCGTTCGCATGTACATGCGCGAAATGGGCACGGTCGAGTTGCTGACCCGCGAAGGCGAAATTGAGATTGCCAAGCGCATCGAAGGCGGCCTGCAGGACATGATGCTGGCCATCAGCGCGTCGCCTGCCACCATCGCCGAGATCCTGGCCATGGCCCAGGAAATCCGCGAAGGCAAGGTGGTCATCTCCACCATCGTGGACGGCTTCTCCGATGCCGACGAAAACGATGACTACGTGGCCGAAGAAGACTTCGACGAATACGACGAAGAGGACGACGACGACGGCAAGGGTGGCTCCAAGGCCATGACCCGCCGCCTGGAAGAGCTGAAGAACGAAGCCCTGTCGCGCTTTGACAAGCTGCACTCGCTGTTCGAGCAGTTGCACCAGGCCTACGACAAGAACGGCTACAGCTCTGCCCAGTACAAAAAGGTGCAGGACCAGCTGTCGGCCGAGCTGATGACCATACGCTTCACCGCCAAGACCATCGAGAAGCTGTGCGACATGCTGCGCGAGCAGGTGGACAGCGTGCGCCAGAAAGAGCGTGCCCTGCGCAAGATCATCGTGGAGAAATGCGGTCTGCCGCAGGAAAAGTTCATCCAGCTCTTCCCTGCCAACCTGCTGAACCTGCAATGGATCGAGAAGGAAGCCCAGGCCGGCAACAGCTGGAGCGCCATCATGGGCCGCAACATCCCGCCCGTGCAGGAGCTGCAGCAGAACCTGATCGACCTGCAGGCTCGCGTGGTTGTGCCGCTCGATGAGCTCAAGCTCATCAACAAGCGCATGAACGACGGCGAGCGTGCTTCGCGCAATGCCAAGAAGGAGATGATCGAGGCCAACCTGCGCCTGGTGATCTCGATTGCGAAGAAGTACACCAACCGTGGCCTGCAGTTCCTGGACCTGATCCAGGAAGGCAACATCGGCCTGATGAAGGCGGTGGACAAGTTCGA
>NZ_JBEBNZ010000035.1:0-29035 GCF_040396735.1 Comamonas odontotermitis | reverse complement strand
GCTCGAACAGGTCGGCGCGGAACCAGTACAGGTTGGCAAACTGCTGGTCGGGCAGTTGGTAGAGCTTGCCGTCGGGCGCGGTGGTGAACTTGGTGCCGATGAAATCCTTGATGTCCAGGCCCGGATTGGTCCACTCCTTGCCCGCGCCTGCCATGTAGTCGGTCAGGTTCATCATCTTGCCGTAGCGGTAGTGCGTGCCGATCAGGTCGGAATCACTGATCCAGCCGTCGTAGATCGACTTGCCCGACTGCATCGAGGTTTGCAGCTTCTCGACCACATCGCCTTCCTGGATCAGGTCGTGCTTGACCTTGATGCCGGTGATCTCTTCAAACGCCTTGGCCAGCGTCTTTGATTCGTATTCGTGCGTGGTGATGGTTTCGGACACCACGGCAATCTCCTTCACCCCCTTGCCCTGCAGCTTCTTGGCGGCATCGATGAACCACTTCATCTCGGCCGCCTGCTGGTCCTTGCTCAAGGTCGAGGGCTGAAACTCACCGTCAATCCACTTCTTGGCATCGGCCTCTGCGGCCCACGCGCCGTGCATGGCGAGCATCGCCGCTGCCGCCGCCAATGCTGTGTATCGCATCTTCATGAATGTCTCCTAGGTGACGCTTCCCCGGGGTGTCCGATCGCGGCTCCGGGGAGGCGGAGAGCCGGATACGTTGAAAAATACCGTTCGATCCCGCGTCCAGCGGCTAGCCCTTGCGCATGATCAAGGCCAGCAGCAGCATCGACAGGACAAAGCTGATCCACACCGAAGGCTCTGCCTCCAGCGACATCCATTCCTGCAGCTTGCCCGCAATGCCGACAAAGATCAGATTGAAGTAGGCGGCTGCCAGAAGCCCGATGAAGAGCCGGTCCCCGCGCGTGGTGGCAATGGGCAGCCAGCCCCGCCGCAGCGTGGTGGGCGACTTCAGCTCCCATACAGTCATGCCAACCAGCATCAGCACGATGCAGGTGAAAAATACCGCCACCGGGGTGGTCCAGACCATCCAGTCAAACATGGCGCTTCTCCTCTTTCATTCCGATGCCCATGGCGTCCGCATCGCCCGGCCTCACACCCGGCCCATCGCAAAGCCCTTGGCGATGTAGTGGCGTACAAACCAGATCACGATGGCGCCAGGCACGATGGTGAGCACCCCCGCAGCCGCCAGCGTGGCCCAGTCCATGCCCGAGGCGCTCACGGTGCGCGTCATCGTCGCCACGATGGGCTTGGCGTTCACGCTGGTCAGCGTGCGCGCCAGCAGCAGCTCCACCCAGCTGAACATGAAACAGAAGAACGCCGCCACGCCCACACCCGCCTTGATGAGCGGCAAGAAAATGGTCAGGAAGAAGCGCGGGAAGGAGTAGCCGTCGATATAGGCGGTTTCATCGATCTCGCGCGGGATGCCGCTCATGAAGCCTTCCAGAATCCAGACCGCCAGCGGCACGTTGAACAACAGGTGCGCCAGCGCCACGCCCAGGTGCGTATCCATCAGGCCCACGGTGCTGTAGAGCTGAAAGAACGGCAGCAGAAACACGGCAGGCGGCGTCATGCGGTTGGTCAGCAGCCAGAAGAACACATGCTTGTCGCCCAGAAACTGGTAGCGCGAGAAGGCATAGGCCGCAGGCAGCGCCACGGTGAGCGAGATGACCGTGTTGATGGCCACATAGATCAGGCTGTTGATATAGCCCGAGTACCACGACTCATCGGTAAAGATGCGCACGTAGTTGGACCAGGTGAACTGCTGCGGAAAGAACGAGAAGCTCGAGAGAATCTCCTCATTCGTCTTGAAGCTCATGTTCACCATCCAGTAGATGGGCAGCAGTGCGAACACGATGTAAAGCACCAGGAAAATGCTGCGCTTGTGAAACCGCTTGTCGCTCATGTCAACTCCCGCGCTCATTGCTCCACCTCTGCTTCCTGCGTGCCTACGCGCTGCATCCAGTTGTAGAGCACAAAGCAGAACAAGAGGATGATGAGGAAGTAGATCAGCGAGAACGCCGCCGCAGGCCCCAGGTCGAACTGGCCCACGGCCTTCTGCGTGAGGTACTGGCTCAGAAAAGTGGTGGCATTGCCCGGCCCGCCGCCGGTCAGCACAAAGGGCTCGGTGTAGATCATGAAGCTGTCCATGAAGCGCAGCAGCACGGCAATCATCAGCACGCCCCGCATCTTGGGCAGCTGGATGTAGCGAAACACCGCAAACTTGCTCGCGCCATCAATGCGCGCCGCCTGGTAATACGCGTCGGGAATGGAGCGCAGCCCGGCATAGCACAGCAGCGCCACCAGGGGCGTCCAGTGCCACACATCCATCACCAGTACCGTGAGCCACGCATCCGAGGCGCTGCCGGTGTAGTTGTAGTCAATACCCAGCTTCTGCAGGGTGTGGCCGAGCAGGCCGATATCGGCACGGCCATAGATCTGCCAGATGGTGCCCACCACGTTCCAGGGGATCAGCAGCGACAGTGCCACCACCACCAGCACGGCAGACGACTTCCAGCCCTTGGCCGGCATGGCCAGCGCCAGCGCAATACCCAGTGGAATCTCAACCGCCAGCACTGCCAGCGAGAACGTGATCTGCCGCCACAGCGCCGAATGCAGCTCTTCATCGCGCATCACCGCCGCAAACCATTCGGTGCCGACGAACACCCGCCGCTCGGGGTCGATGATGTCCTGCACCGAGTAGTTCACCACCGTCATCAGCGGCAGGATGGCGGAGAAGGCCACGCACAGGATCACCGGGAGGATCAGCCACCAGGCCTTCTGGTTGACCGGCTTGTTGGAGGGATTCATGCCATCAGCTCCTCATTGCGGTAGTAGCAGGTGTGCGGATTCACCACCTCCAGCCAGACCGTGGCGCCAGGCGCGGGCAGCGCCGTATCGGCCATGAACCGGGCCTTCAGGGCCTTGCCGTCCACGGCGGCGGTCAGCAGCATATGGGTGCCTACATCCTGCACGCGCTGGACCTGCGCGGGCACGGCACCGGCGGAGCCTGCGGGTGCCAGGCGCATGTATTCGGGCCGTATACCCAGATGCAGGGCTTGCTGCGCGGCGGCCGCGCCCTCCAGCCCTGCAGGCACGTCCATGCGCTGGCCCGCCACCCACATGGCGCCATCCCGGCACTGCAGGGGCAGGAAATTCATGCCCGGCGAGCCAATGAAGTGCCCGACAAAGGTATGTCTCGGGCGCTCGAACAGGGCCTCGGGCGCCCCCACCTGCATCACCCGTCCGCGCGACATCACCACCACCTGCTCGGCAAAGGTCAGTGCCTCCACCTGGTCATGGGTCACATAAATCAGCGTGAGCTTGAATTCCTGGTGAATCTGCTTGAGCTTGCGGCGCAACTGCCATTTCAGGTGCGGATCGATCACCGTCAACGGCTCGTCGAACAGCACCGCCGCAACATCGGGCCGCACCAGCCCCCGGCCCAGCGATATCTTCTGCTTGGCATCGGCCGACAGGCCTGCCGCACGCTGGTTCAGCTGGCCGCTCATCTCCAGCATCTCGGCGATGGCGCCCACGCGCTTGCGGATCTCGGCCTCCGGCACCTTGCGGTTGCGCAGCGGAAAGGCCAGGTTCTGCTCCACCGTCATGGTGTCGTAGATCACCGGAAACTGAAACACCTGCGCAATATTGCGCTGCTGCGGGCTCTCCTGCGTCACATCACGCCCGTCAAACAGCACCTTGCCGTGCGAAGGCGTCAACAGGCCCGACATGATGTTGAGCAAGGTCGTCTTGCCACAGCCCGACGGGCCCAGCAGCGCATAGGCACCGCCATCGGCAAACTCCATCTGCAGCGGCAGCAGGGCGTAATCACTGTCCTGCTGCGGGTGGGGGCGGTAGGCGTGCGCCAGATCCAGGGAAATACGAGCCATGGCTTACACCTCTTGCGCCGCACCGGGCCACTGTGATGACGACCGCTGTTGCTGTTGCTGCTGTTGCGGCAGCTGCAGCAGGGCGCCGCCCTGGTTGCCTGCACGTTCAGTCTCAAAAACATAGCAGTCTGCGGGCGCCAGATAGAGGCTGACCTGCTCGTTGGCTGCCAATTTGTGCACACCCGTCAGCTGCGCCACCCAACCACCCCAGGGCAGCAGCACATGCACGAAGGTGTCCGAGCCGGAGATTTCCACCAGATACACCTGGCCATGCAGATGGATGTCACCCGGGCGCTCCTGCAGGCGCAGCGCACTCGCGCGAACGCCCACCACCACCTCGCCAGTGGTGGCGGTTGCGGGCAATGGCTGCGCCAGCGGCAGCGTAGCGCCCTGCGGCAAGGCAAGCTGCGCGCCGCCAGCCTGCACCTGTGCCGTCACGAGGTTCATCGGCGGATCGCTGAAAGCCCGCGCCACACGCAACGAGCGCGGTGCGTGAAAAACCTGGGCCGTCGGCCCATACTGCAGCAGCTCGCCCGCGTCCAGAACAGCGGTGTAGCCGCCCAAGAGCAAGGCCTCGCCCGGCTCGGTGGTGGCGTAGACCACGGTGGAGCGGCCTGCCTCGAACAACTGGCTCAGTTCATCGCGCAGGCCTTCGCGCAGCTTGTAATCGAGGTTGACGAGCGGTTCGTCAAGCAGCATCAGCGGCGCGTCCTTGGCCAGGGCGCGCGCCAGGGCGACGCGCTGCTGCTGGCCGCCCGACAGCTCGGCAGGCAGGCGATCCAGAAACATATCGATATGCAAGCGCTCAGCCAGGCTGCGCACCTTGCTATCAATTTCAGAGTCGCCACGCAGCCGCAGGGGAGACGCAATGTTCTGCGCCACGGTCATCGAGGGGTAGTTGATGAACTGCTGGTACACCATGGCCACATCACGCTGGCGCACCGATACGCCGGTCATATCCTGGCCATCGACCAGCACCCGGCCGCCAGCGGGTTTGTCCAAGCCCGCCATGATGCGCATCAAGCTGGTTTTGCCCGCCTGCGTTGCGCCCAGCAGCACCGTCACAGCATTGCTCTGCAGCGATAAATCCAGCGGATAGAGCCATGTCTGCCCTCCTACCCGTTGGACCACATTCTCCAACACCAGCTGCATCATCGCCTCTCTGCTCCGAATGAAAGAGCAAGCCTGCAAATCTGTGAAAATGAAAGCCTTGTGCTTTCGAATTCGTTCATTTTTGTTCTTTTGAACGCGCCACCAATAGAAAGTTACCCTAGTAAGGGTTCGTTTTAATTCGATCTACAGTGTTTGGGAGCAAACTGCCGCAGACGCCCCTGCTGCGCCCGCGCCCTTCTCACTGCCCCTACCAACACCTCCTGCGCTGTGAACACCAATCCACGACAACTCCAATTGATAGACGAGGTGCGCCGCCGCCAATCTGCCACGGTTGAGCAGTTGGCAGAAATCCTGGGCGTCACCCTGCAAACCGTGCGGCGCGACATCCAGAAGCTGGCAGACACAGGGCTGCTGGTGCGCTTTCACGGTGGCGTGCGCGTGCCCAGCTCCACCACCGAGAACCTCGCCCACACGCAGCGTGAATCGCTCAATGCGGACGGCAAATCGCGCATCGCCAAGGCAGTGGCTGCCCAGGTACCCAACAACTGCTCACTGATCCTGAACATCGGCACCACCACCGAGGCCATCGCCCGCGCCCTGATGCAACACCGCGGCCTGCGCGTCATCACCAACAACCTCAACGTGGCCGCCACGCTCAGCAGCAATGCCGATTGCGAAGTGATCGTCGCTGGCGGCGTGGTGCGCGGGCGCGATCGCGGCATCATCGGCGAGGCGGCGGTGGATTTCATCCGCCAGTTCCGCGTCGATATTGCGCTGATCGGCATCTCGGGCATCGAATCAGACGGCAGTCTGCGCGACTTTGATTTCAGAGAAGTGAAAGTGGCGCAAACCATCATGGAGCAGGCCCGCGAAGTGTGGATGGCCGCCGACCAGAGCAAATTCGGCCGTCCGGCCATGGTGGAGGTGGGGCCGCTCTCGCGCATTGACCGCCTCTTCACCGATGCGCAGCCGCCCGAGCCCTTTCCACGCCTGCTGCAGGACGCCAACGTGCGCTGCACCGTGGCGTGAAACATGAACACCCCTCTGAGCCGCTGCGGAACGACCCTTGCCTGGCTGCGCTTGCCCGGGCCGCTCCAGCGCCAAAGACGTGCGTAGCACGCAATGAATCACGGAAAACCTATGACCTACTTGCTTGCCCTGGACCAGGGCACCTCCAGCTCCCGCTCCATCGTGTTTGACGCGCGCGGCAACATCGTCGCCCTGGCCCAGCAGGAGCTGCCGCAGATCTACCCCAGCCCCGGCCATGTGGAGCACGACCCGCTGCAGATCTGGGGCACGCAGCTCGCTACCGCGCGCGAGGCCCTCAAGAAAAGCGGCATCAGTGCCAGCCAGATCACGGCGCTTGGCATCACCAACCAGCGCGAAACCACCGTGGTGTGGAACCGCAAGACCGGCCAGCCCATCCACAATGCCCTGGTCTGGCAGGACCGGCGGGCAGAGCCCGTGTGCGCCCAGCTGCGCGAAGATGGCCACGCCGGCCTGATCCAGCAAAAGACCGGCCTGCTCGTCGACGCCTATTTTTCCGCCACCAAGCTGCAGTGGTTGCTCGACCACGTACCCGGCGCGCGGGCCGCTGCCGAGCGCGGTGAGCTCGCCTTTGGCACCGTGGATACCTGGCTCGTCTGGCAATTGACCGGCGGCCGACGCCATGTAACCGACGTGAGCAACGCCAGCCGCACCATGCTCTTCAATGTGCACAGCAACCAGTGGGACGACGAGCTGCTGGCACTCCTGCGCATTCCGCGCTCGCTCATGCCGGAGGTCCAACCCTCGGCCAGCCACTTTGGCGATACCACGGACGATTTTCTGGGCGCGCCCATCCACATCGGTGGCATGGCGGGCGACCAGCAAAGCGCCCTCTTCGGCCAGGCCTGCTTTTCCGCCGGCATGGCCAAGAACACCTATGGCACCGGCTGCTTCATGCTGATGCACACCGGCGGCACCTTCCAGACCTCGCGCAATGGCCTGCTGACCACCAGCGCCGCGCAGGTATCCTCAGCACCCCAGTTCGCACTGGAAGGCAGCGTCTTCGTCGGTGGCGCCGTGGTGCAATGGCTGCGCGACGGCCTGCGCGCCATTGAGCACAGCGGCCAGGTGCAGCAGCTGGCCGAAAGCGTGCCCGACAGCGGCGGCGTCATGATGGTGCCCGCCTTCACCGGCCTGGGCGCGCCGTACTGGAATGCCGATGCGCGCGGCACCATCACCGGCCTCACCCGTGGCACCACCTTGGCCCACATCGCCCGCGCCGCGCTCGAATCCATCGCCTACCAAAGCGCCGCCCTGCTGCAGGCCATGAGCCGCGACGCTGTGGCCAACGGCGGCCAGCCCGTGACCGAGTTGCGCGTGGACGGCGGCGCCTGCGTCAATAACCTGCTGATGCAGTTCCAGGCCGACTTGCTGGGCATTCCCGTCGTACGCCCCGCCTGCGTGGAAACCACCGCGCTGGGCGCCGCCTACCTCGCGGGCCTGTCCACCGGCGTCTACCAGTGCACCGACGAGCTGTCCGCACTGTGGAAGGCCGAACGCCGCTTCGTCCCCACCCAGGACAAGGCCCGCGCCGACGCCCTGATGGCCCGCTGGGAACAGGCCGTGCGCCAGACCACGGCGCAATAAACCGAATTACTATTAATTTGATAGCTACTGGCGCTTTATAGTTAAGCACCAGCAAGCAAAATAACCCATAAAAAAAGGGATGCATCAGCATCCCTTTTGCATTGAGCCGTTTGCCTGCTCAGTCTTCCTGACCCGCCAGCAGTGCCTTGTGGATCAGCGCGCCGATGACAGCGCCCACGATCGGTGCCAGCCAGAAGAGCCACAGCTGCTCCAGAGCGATCGAGGGGCCGAACAGCGCGGGGCCGGTGCTGCGTGCGGGGTTGACCGAGGTGTTGGTCACGGGGATCGAGATCAGGTGGATCAGGGTCAGGCACAGGCCGATGCTCATGCCAGCAAAGCCAGCAGCGGCCTTCTTGGCGGTGGAGCCCAGGATCACCAGCAGAAAGACTGCCGTCAGCACCACTTCGGTCACCAGTGCAGCCACCATCGAGAACTTGCCGGGCGAATGCTCGCCAAAGCCATTGGTTGCCAGATCGGTGACCGTGGCGCCGGCCTTGCCGGAAGCAATCAGGTACAGCACAGCGGCTGCGGCAATCGCGCCCAGCACCTGGGCAATGATGTAGCCTGGCAGCTCAGACGCCTTGAAGCGGCCCGCCACCGTCAACCCCACCGACACCGCCGGGTTGAAATGCCCGCCCGAGACCGGGCCGAAGGCATAGGCACCGGTCAGCACCGTCAGGCCGAAGGCCAGCGACACGCCCAGCAGGCCAATACCGACCTGTGGAAACGCGGCGGCCAATACGGCGCTGCCGCAGCCTCCGAACGTCAACCAGAAGGTTCCTAAAAATTCCGCCGACCACTTTTGTGCTTGGGTTGCCATTGCATCACTCCTCGTATTTACGGGCGCAGCCATGTCATGGCTGTTCACCTCCAGCCGCGATGATAGGAACCCCTGTACCCTTGCAACACCGAGAAAATGTGAACAATTGCCGGGTAGTACCGTGGCGTCCCCGAGAATTTATACGCCAGCAACAGATGCAGCACAACCCTCACACATCTATTACAAGCCTTCGCCGGTTTGCCCTCGCCATGGTGGCAAGCGTTCTGGCCGGTTGCGGCCATGCGCCATTCCGCGCGCCCGACGGCAGCCCGAGGACCCAGGCCGAGGCCTTGCCACCCGCAGCGCCATGCACCGGTACAGCCTCCTTCCGTCTGCTGGGTGAAACGCGCTGGGGCCTGGATGTGCAGTTTGCCGGGGTACCGGTGGGCGGCCTCTCGTCCATCGACTACAACGCCGCCGACGACCGCTACTACCTGGTAAGCGATGACCGTTCGGCGCATGACAGCGCGCGCTTCTACACCGCTCGCATCCACTACGATGCAGGCGGCCTGCACAGCGTGCAGCTGGACGAAGCCCATTACCTGGGCGCGCCCGATGGCCAGCCCTACGCCTCCAAGCGCGCTGCACGCGCAGGCGTTGCCGTACCCGACCCCGAAGCGCTGCGTGTGCTGCCTGGCAGCCAGCGCCTTGTCTGGAGCAGCGAAGGCGATTTTGCGCGCGGCTTTGGGCCGGAACTGAACGAAGCCGCGCTCGATGGCCGGTGGCAGCAGGCCTGGCCGCTGCCGCCACAACTGCAGCTGCCCGCCAGCAAGAGCGCCAGCACCGGCCCACGCAACAACATGACGCTGGAAGGCATAGCCATCGGTGACGACCAGAAAACGCTGTGGCTGGCCATGGAAGGCGCCCTGAAGCAGGACGGCCCGCTGCCCGCACGCGGCCTGCCGGGCGGCCCCTTGCGCATCACGCAGTACGACATGGCAACGCGCCAGCCGCAGCGCCAGATCGCCTATGTGCCCGACGCCTTGCCCGCAGACAACCTGACACTGCCCCTGGTGGCGGTCAATGGTGTGAGCGAAATCCTGGCCGATGGGCCCGGGCACCTGCTGGTGCTGGAGCGCTCCTATGTGCTGGGCACGGGCTTTTCGGTGCGGCTCTACCGCATTTCTACCGAAACCACCGACACCCTGACCATGGATGCGCTGGTGCCCGGCCAGTTTGAGCCAGCCGCCAAGACACTGCTGCTGGACTTTGCCCAGGCAGGCCTGCAGACCGTGGACAACATCGAAGGTATGACCTGGGGCCCGCGCCTTGCCAGCGGCGAACGCGTATTGCTCCTGGTGAGCGACAACAACTTCAACCCTGCTGAGGTGACCCAGGTTGTCGCCCTGGCCGAGACCCCATCCTGCTCGCGTTGAATGAGTCCTTGAAATCAGTCAAGCAACCATGGCGGGCAACGGGTCACCGTGAGGTCCCAGGCCGATCACCCGCTTCTCTGCCGTCAGCATGCTCATCTCGACAAACTTCGAGCCCATGTGGCTGCGCGGCGTGAAGGTGACATCAAAGCCGCCAAAGGACTGGCGATCCAGCGTCTCCAGCCCGGCGATCAGCCCCTCGCGCGTTGGCGACTTGGCGCGCTTCAAGCCCTCCACCAGCACCTTGGCAGCCAGAAAGCCTTCCATGCTGGCATAGGTGCCTGCCGCGCCCCCGCCACCTTTGCGCATGGCCTCCTGGTACTCGCGCGCCAGGGCCGAAGAACCGCTCGAGGGAGAAGGCACGACCTGCGACACCACGACGCCCGAGCCCTCCTTGCCCAGTTCATTGGCCAGGGCCTCTGCCCCGACAAAGGACACGTTGTAGAAAGTGCCGCTGAAACCGGCCTTGCGCGCCGCACGGATGAAGGCCGCGCAGGATTTGTAGGTGCTGATCAGCACCACGGCGTGGGGCTGCGCAGCCACGATGGTGCGTACCGCAGCGCCGACATCGACCGAGTTGCGCTCGACAACACCAGTGGCAACTGGCCGCAGCTTGAGCTGCGCCAGCGCCAGCGTCACGCCATCCAAGCCCGCATGGCCATAGGCATCGTTCTGATGGAACACCGCAATCTGGTTGTTGCCGATGGTGGTCAGGTGGCGCACGATCTGTGCCGTTTCGTCGTTGTAGGAGGCGCGCACATGGAACACATTGCGCCGGAATGGGTTGCGCAATGACATGGCTCCGCTGAACGGGGCAAAGAAAGGAATGTTATCGCCAGCCGTCAGGGGCAGCGCAGCCAGGCTCGTGGGCGTGCCTATGTAGCCGAACAGCGCAAACACCTGCTCCTGAATCAGCTGGCGCGTGTTGGCAGCCGTACGCTCGGGGTCATAGCCATCATCCAGATGGCGAATCGTCACCGGACGCTGGCCGCTTTGCGCGTTGTACTGTTCCAGAAACAGATTCGCACCCTGGTTGAACTGAATACCCAGTTGCGCAGCAGGCCCGGTAAATGGCGCCGACTGGCCCAGCACCAGCGGCGCATCTGCCGCATGCGCGCGAAGCGAGCCCAGGCCCGCCAAAGCGGCAGATCCGGCCAGTACCGAAAAATGCCTGCGATTCAAACTCGTCATCTCTTCTCCTCCAAATGGGGCGTGGCAGCTTGGGTGCCTTCAGATTGCAATAATTTACCTAGAACTCTGCTCAATTGTTATTTCAATCACTACCGAGGCTATCCCAGGTGTGGCGACCTTGCCGCACGTCAAAAAACGCATTGAACCCACCTCTTGGCGGCAGAAGATAGGTAAATAGGCTTCCAGCGCACGGCAGGCAAGCGCAGAGGCATCAAATTGCATAGCAAAAACCCGCCTGCCGACTTGGGGGTTGCACGCAGCGCTTGGGCCGTGCCGCTGCCGCCGCTATAGTCCACCATAGACACGCATGGCCCATGCTGGCCCCACCCTCATTTCGGCCCGTTGGCCTTCCTTCATGAGCACCACAGACTTTTCCCAATTCCCTCCCATTGCCTTCATCGGCGGCGGCAACATGGCCAGCGCCATCATCGGCGGCCTGATCCGCCAGGGTGTGCCCGCAGAGCGCATCATGGTGGTGGAGCCCTATGAGCCCCAGCGCGCCGTACTGCTGCAGCAGTTTGGCATCACCGCGCTGCCGGCGGCGGATGGCGCGCTGGCCAGTGCGCAGGTCGTGGTCTGGGCGGTCAAACCTCAAACCTTCAAGGATGCGGCCGCTTCTGTCGCATCCTTCACCAGCCACGCCCTGCACCTGAGCGTGGCGGCCGGCATCCGCAGCAGCTCCATCGCCCAGTGGGCCGCCAACGAGCACATCGTGCGCGCCATGCCCAACACGCCCGCCCTGGTGGGCCAGGGCATGACGGCACTGTTTGCACGGCAGGGCGTGACGCCCGCGCAGCAAGCGATAGCCGAGCAGATCATCGGCACCACCGGGCAATTCATCTGGGTGCAGCAGGAATCGCAGCTCGATGCGGTGACGGCGCTCTCTGGCTCCGGCCCCGCCTATGTGTTCTATTTTCTGGAAGCGATGCAGCAAGCCGGTGTGGAAATGGGCCTGCCCGCCGAACAGGCGCTGCAACTGGCGATCGGTACTTTCACCGGCGCTTCGCAACTGGCCGCGCAATCGAGCGAGCCGCCTGCCGTGCTGCGCGAGCGGGTCACCAGCAAAGGTGGCACCACCTTTGCCGCGCTGGAGAGCATGCGCGCCAACCAGATGGGCGCCCATTTCATTGCCGCCATGAAGGCCGCCGAAAAGCGCGCCGTGGAGCTGGGCGACGAATTCGGCGCCTGAAGAATTGGCTGATGCGGGCTCTCCGCGCAGCAAGAGGCCCACTCCACGGCCGTATCCGCAGCAGTTGATGGCAACGGGCCTTCGCAGAAAACGCAAAGCGTATATTTTCACCAAAGTACAAACGCAAAGCGTATAATCCTGCCCGTTCGCCATTTACCGGAGCCCACACATGGACAGCCAGCAGGATTTCCTCCGCGACGCAATGCGCCGTTTGAACTTGACGCGCGATGCATTCGCCGAGCGCCTGGGCGTGCGCCGGCGCACGCTGGACACCTGGCTTCTGCCCGAGGCTTCGGGCGAAGCCCGCGCCATGCCCGACATGGCGCAGAAGTTCGTCTCCGAAATCCTCTCGCGCGAAGCCGCTGGCACCGACACGCAAAAGCACAACCGCCCGCTGGCCGAGCGCATGTCGGCCGATGGCCGTCCGCAGTTGCTGTCTGTTGCGCAACTTGAGCGCGAAAGCCTCGAAGAGCTGTTTCGCATTACCGATGTGATGCAGCCGATCGCACGGCGCCACAAGGTATGCCGCGTGCTGGAGGGCGCCGTCATGGGCAGCCTGTTCTTCGAAGCCAGCACCCGCACCCGCGTGAGCTTTGGCGCTGCCTTCAGCCGCCTGGGCGGCTCGGTCTGCGATACGACGGGGTTTACCTTCTCGTCGATGGCCAAGGGCGAATCGATCTATGACACCAGCCGCGTGATGGCTGGCTACGTGGACGCGCTGGTCATTCGCCACCCCGAGCAAGGCTCGGTTGCCGAATTCGCCCGCGCCACCAACATCCCGGTCATCAATGCCGGCGACGGCCCGGGCGAGCACCCCAGCCAGGCGATTCTCGACATGTACACCATCCAGCGCGAGTTCTCGCGCCTGGGCAAGCTGATGGACGGCGCGCACATCGCCATGGTGGGCGACTTGAAGTACGGCCGCACCGTGCACTCGCTGATCCGCCTGCTGTCGCTGTACAAGGGCATGAAATTCACCCTGATCTCGCCCGCATCGCTGGAAATGCCCGCCTATCTGGTGGAACTGGCCTCCACCAATGGCCATGTGGTGGAAATCTCCACCTCGCTGCAGGACCTCAAGGGCGCCGACGTGGTGTACGCCACCCGCATCCAGAAAGAGCGCTTTGCCGGTGAGAACATCGAGGGTTACACGCCCGAGTTCCAGGTGCAGAAGTCGCTGGTCGATGCAGTCTGCAAGCCCGACACCATCATCATGCACCCGCTGCCGCGTGATGCCCGCCCCGGCGCCAACGATCTGTCGACCGATCTGAACCTCGATCCGCGCCTGGCCATCTTCCGGCAGACCGATAATGGCATACCAGTTCGTATGGCTTTATTCGCGGTTCTGATGGGCGTGGAGAATCAGATTGCACGTAATTTGCGTGATGTCACCTGGCGTTCTCCGGCTTTTGTTGGCCCTGACGATGCAGTGTTTGATACTTTGGATTAAACTCTGCCTTACACAACACCATGATTTGAGACATTTTTTCTAAATATGTCCTCAAGCAACTACCACATCTAACGGTTTTTTCCTGCGACTCCAGTGTTAGCGGCCATCAATTGATGGCCGCTTTTTTCTGTGCTTTGTCTATGAATTTACAGGGAAAAATCGCAAAAATACACCGCTCCCACCATTGGTATTTGCCGCAATAGCGGCCTGCTCGGCAATCAGCGAATGGCGTACGCCAGCACCACCCCGGCAAACAACGCCACGCCGATCCAGTGGCTCTTGCTGAAGGCCGTAAAGCAGCCTTCGCGCGAGCGCGAGCGAATCAGGCGGTAGTGCCACACCATCTGGCCCCCCGCCACGGCCACGCCTGCCCACCAGGGCCAGCCCAGGTGCTGAGGGGTTATGGCCACAATGGTGAGCACCAGGCACAGCCCAAAGAAAGCCATGATGGCGGCCACATCGAAACGGCCCAGAGTGATGGCCGAGGTCTTCATGCCGATCTTGAGGTCGTCGTCGCGGTCCACCATGGCGTATTCAGTGTCGTAGGCCAGCACCATGCACATGTTGGCCAGCCACAGCAGCCACGCCGTGAGTGGCACCGCGCCCTGAACGGCGGCAAACGCAATCAGCACGCCAAAGTTGAAGGCAATGCCCAGGAATGCCTGCGGCATGGAAAAAAAGCGCTTGGTAAAGGGATAGAGGATGGTGAACAGCACCGCAGGCACCGACCAGGCAACCGCCTCCCAGCGCGTGGTGAGCACGAGCCCCAGCGAGACCAGCGCCAGCACCACGCCCACCATGGCCGCCTCGAACACCGAGATCTTGCCCGTGGTGATGGGCCGGTTGGCCGTGCGCTTGACGTGCTTGTCAAACTTGCGGTCGGCAATGTCGTTGATGCAGCAGCCCGCGCTGCGCATCAGGAAGGTGCCCAGCACAAACACGATGAGCAGATGCCAGCCCGGAAAACCGCCCGACGCCACCCACAATGCCACCAGGGTGGGCCACACCAGCACCAGCCAGCCCGCAGGGCGGTTGAAGCGGATCAGATCGAGATAGAGCGAAAACCGCTCGGTCAGGGAAACGGAGGGACGGGGTGCGGCTGACATAGGCGCCCAGCATAGCGCGCAAGCGGTATCCCAGGCAGGCTCTCGATTCTTCAGGACTGCGCCCGGGCCCGCTCCAGCACGCCTATCGCCAGGCCCAGGATGGCCAGGCCCAGCAAGCCCCCTGCCACCACATCGCTGGCAAAGTGCGCCTCCAGCCAGATGCGGCTGGCGGCAATCAGCGCCACCAGCACCGCCAGCCCGGCGCCCAGCACCGTGCGGGAGCGGCGCGGCACGCGCCCCCGCAGCAGCCACCACAGCAGGCCATACACCACGACGGATCCCGCCGTGTGTCCGCTCGGAAAGCTGGCGCCCGAGGTCACCAGTTCGTGCAGCGCCTCGGGCCGCGCCCGGTCAAAGGCATTTTTCAACACCCGGGTGGACAGGCCATTCAAGCCGATGGCAAATACCCAGACCTGCAAGAGCAGCCAGCGCCGCCGCAACGCCAGGAGCGCCGCCACCAACACCGACAGCATCCCCAGCCACAGCACATCGCCCACATCCGTCACGTGCCGCAGATAAGCGCGCACCGATACACTGACATGCTGCTGCGACCACCGTTGCGCCGCTTCGTCCCACCCCACCAGGAGCGCATGCAGCGCGTGGGCCGGGTTGGCCAGCGCCTGCCCCAGCAGCAGCACCGCCGCCACGCACAGCGCAGCACCCGCCAGGGGCCATGGCGACAGGGGCGGCGCCACGGGCGCCCCGGCCTCCAGTTGCATGCGCAGCCGCTGCTGCACACGCAGCGGCTGCGTGAACCGCATCCAGCAATACGCCCCTAGCAGCAGCCACAGCGATAGCAGGACCGGTATCCAGGGATCGAGGCGTGCCAGTCCCTCTGCCACCTGTTGCGCGGCCTGCGTTGGCACCATGGCCTGCACCGAGCCTGCGTGCAGCAACACCAGGCACAGCCACCAGGGCGCCGCACGACCAGGGGTACGCCCCGCCGCCCGCGATGGCAATGGAGAGAAGGCATGCAGGAAGGTGAGATGGCAGCGCATGCCCGCCATCATAGGCAAGGATGCAATTCCTCCAGCAAAAATCACCTTTGGCGCTTTTCAGTCAAGCGCCACCCGCTATGGTATTGAGAGTAATACAGGAAAAAACAAACCCCATGCAGGCGGGCCTGGCATGGGGTTGTGCGGAAGCTGGAGGCAGGAGCCGATGTTGACGCGCAGGGGCTCAGGACTGCAGCATCTCGACGCCAGGCAGATTGCAGGCGAAGATGGCGTTGCGCAGCGCGGCAATCGCTTCGTAGCGGGTAAAGCTGCGGCGCCACACCAGCACCACGCGACGCTTGGGCGCTTCGCCATTGGAATCGTCGGTCAGCGGAATGTAGCGGATGTGGGTTTCATCAGATTTACGGCGGCGAATGCCCTTTTCCAGCGCATCCTTGGGCACCGACAGGCGCGGCACCAGAGTGACGCCCATACCGGCAGCCACCATGTGCTTGATGGTTTCCAGCGAAGAGCCTTCGAACGTACGGCGAATGCCTTCGGTATTGCTGGAGTAGCGGGCAAACTCGGGGCAGACTTCCAGCACATGGTCGCGGAAGCAGTGGCCCGCGCCCAGCAGCAGCATGGTTTCGTTCTTGAGTTCGCTCGACGAAATGCTGTCGCGCGTGGCCAGCGGGTGCACGCTGGGCACAGCGGCGAAGAAAGGTTCGTCGTACAGGGGTGCCATGGCCAGGCCGGTATCCGGGAATGGCTCGGCCACGATGGCGCAGTCGATTTCGCCCGTACGCAACATCTCCAGCAGCTTGGCCGTCATGTTCTCATTGATCATGAGCGGCATCTGCGGAGTGCGTTCGATCGACTGACGCACCAGCTCGGGCAGCAGGTAGGGCCCAATGGTGTAGATCACGCCCAGCGTCAGGACCCCGGCGAGCGGGTCCTTGCCACGCTTGGCAATTTCCTTGATCGCCGCAGCCTGGTCCAGGACGATCTGCGCCTGACGCACGATCTGGTCGCCCAAGGTGGTGACGGAGACTTCCGAGGCGCTGCGTTCAAACAGCTTGACCTCGAGTTCCTCTTCCAGCTTCTTGATCGCAACCGACAAAGTGGGTTGGGACACGTAACACGCGTCGGCAGCACGGCCAAAATGCCTCTCGCGTGCCACGGCAACAATATATTTGAGCTCTGTAAGTGTCATGTCGGTTTTTTATAAGAATCGCTGAATAGTACATGCGTTCGGTTCCGGAGAACAGAGCACTGTGCTGTGATTCTGTAAAGACGCAAGCGTACAGTTGTACCCGATTCTGGCCAAAACCGGTTTGGGAATGTCCTACGGCCAAAATAGGAATTATCTATTATAGATGTTCGCAAGCAATTGCTTATAAGAAAAACGAATATCTGCGACAAAGCAACAACGCGTGCGAAGGCTGAAATCAGGCCTTGAGGTACTCCGCCTTGCCCCCCAGCCAGCGTGACACATGGGTGACTGCCAGTTCGGGCCAGCGGTCCAGCATGTCGGGAGCGAGTTCGCGCGCCCATTCCAGCAGGTGCCTGTCCGCCTCCAGATCTGCAAAGCGCAGCAGGGGAGCGCCGGATTGGCGGGCGCCCAGAAACTCGCCTGGGCCACGGATCTCCAGGTCACGCCGGGCGATCTCGAACCCATCGCTGGTCTCGGCCATGGCCTTGAGGCGCTCCTTGGCGGTCTCGCCCAGCTTGCCGCTGTCGCCCACCGCGTACAGCAGCACGCAGGCCGACGCTGCGGCGCCCCGCCCCACGCGCCCGCGCAGCTGGTGCAGTTGCGACAGGCCAAAACGCTCGGCATGCTCGATCACCATCAGGCTGGCGTTGGGCACATCCACGCCCACCTCGATCACTGTGGTCGATACCAGCACGCCCATGACGCCTGCGGTGAACAGCTCCATCACCGCTTTTTTTTCTGCCGTGGGCATGCGCGAATGCAGCAGCCCCACCATGACCCCGGGCAGGGCCTCGCTCAGGTCGGTATGGGTGGCCGTGGCGTTGCTCAAATCCAGCGCCTCGCTCTCCTCGATGAGCGGACACACCCAATAGACCTGCCGCCCCTGGGCAATCTGATCGGCAATGCGCGCCACCACCTCATCGCGCCGGCTGTCGCTGATCAGCTTGGTGACGACCGGCGTGCGGCCGGGTGGCAACTCGTCGATGGTCGAGACATCCAGATCGGCGTAGTAACTCATCGCCAGAGTGCGAGGAATGGGTGTGGCGCTCATCATCAGCATGTGCGGCTCCATCCCCGTGGAGAGCAGCTTCTGCCGCAGCGCCAGCCGTTGCGCCACGCCAAAGCGGTGCTGCTCGTCGATCACCGCGAGGCCCAGTTTTTTGAACTGCACCTGCTCCTGGATGACGGCATGCGTGCCCACCACCAGCGCGGCCTCGCCACTTTCCACCAGCGCCAGCATGGCGGCGCGCTCCTTCTTCTTCTGCGCACCGGCCAGCCACGCCACCTTCAGGCCGCGCGGTGCCAGGAGCGGCTCCAGCCAACCCACCAGCTTGGCAAAGTGCTGCTCGGCCAGAATCTCGGTCGGCGCCATCAACGCGCATTGCCAGCCCGCATCGATGGCGATGACGGCCGACAGCGCGGCCACGATCGTCTTGCCCGAGCCCACATCGCCCTGCAGCAGGCGGTGCATGGGCACATGGCGCGCCAGATCGCGGGCAATTTCTTCGCACACACGGCGCTGGGCACCTGTCAGCGAAAAAGGCAATGCCGCCAGAAACTGTTCATGCAGGTTGAGGCTGCCGTCCTCCATGCGCCGGGCCTGCAGGGCCGGAGCACGCAGGCGGTCACGCTCGCGCTTGGCCGTCAGTTGCGACAGCTGCTGCGCCAGCAGTTCCTCGGCCTTGAGGCGCTGCCAGGCCGGGTGGCTGTGGTCTTCGAGTGCGGCAATCGATACATCAGGCGTCGGGTGGTGCAAAAACTGTAGCGCTTCGCGCAGGCTGTATGCACGCGATCTGCCGTTTTCACCCAAATAGCGGGCATAGGGCAAATCTGCGCCCGGCGGCAGGGTTTCGCCCAGATCGGCGCGCTGCAGCCCGCCAATGACGGCACGGCGCAAATAGGGCTGCGGCAGGCCGGCTGTGGTGGGATACACCGGGGTGAGCGACTGCGGCAACTCGCCGCCCGCCTGACGGAAAGCCGGGTGCACCATCTGGCGCCCCCAGAAACCGCCCTTGATCTCGCCGCGAATGCGCAAGGTAGCGCCCACGGACAGCGTCTTCTGGTGCGATGGGTAGAAACTGAAGAAGCGCAGCTCGCACTGGTCACCATTGGCGTCTTCCACCTGCACCACCAATTGGCGGCGCGGGCGCATCTGTATTTCGCTGGAGATGACCGTCGCCTCGATCTGCGCCACCTCGCCGTCGCGTGCATTGCGCAGCGCAATGATTCGCGTCTCGTCTTCGTAGCGCAGCGGCAGATGCAGGGCCAGATCGATATCGCGGGTGAGCCCGAGTTTGACGAGCGCCTGCTGGGCCGGGTTTTTTGCCACTGCCTTGGCAGGCGGCGCTGCGGCGCCATCGGCCGCAGCCGCTTTGCGCGGGCGGCCAGGTTTGCGTGCCTTGGGTGCGGCACTGTCAGCAGCAGGAGATGCGGGCGTTGCAGGCATGGGCAGGTTCAATCACGGCACATTCTGGCATGGTTTGCACAGCCACTGGTTATAAATCCAGTAAAAGCACTCCCATATTGGTAGCTGACTGCTCCGGTTCATCAAGCGCCTGCGGCCTTTTTTTGCACAGACTTCTGCATGCCGCAGGTGCCGGAGCAAGCCTCCGGGTAGATGCAATCTGTTACTACGCACCCCTCCGATTGGAGGGTGTGCGTTGCAGCCATGCCTCGTAGAGTGGCGCGCGCCCCTGCAATGCATCCCCCTTCAACAAGGTCTGTTCGTCATGCTGCCTGAACTGCTCGTCAAAGATGCCAATGCGCAACTGCTGCATTCGCTGGTCGTCAAGGATGGCCTTTTCAGCGTCGGCCGCGAGCCGGGCTGCGCCATCGTGCTGTCGTCCCCCGATATCAGCCGCCGCCATGCGGCCTTCACGCACAGCAGCCATTTTGGCGTGCTTGCGGTGGAAGACCACGGCAGCAAAAACGGCATCTTCGTCAATGGCCTGCAGATGCGCCGCAGCGTGCTGTACTCGGGCGACGTGGTACGCGTGGGCAATTACCTGATCCATGTGCGCACCGGATCCTCCGGCCCGCCGGGCATGGACAGTGTGGCGGCGCGCCGGGAAGGACGTGCCGGAGATGTCACGCTCTAGGGACACTCTGCAAAACTCCCTGCGGTCTGAACCTGGCCTCGGGCGATCCACGTCCACCCCATCCGGCGAGGGTTTTGCAGAGGCTCCCTAGCGCCGCAGCCGCTTGCGGCGCAAATAGCGCTCCCACAGCTCGAAAAATAGCTCGCTGAGCAGCGCCAGTGCCGCCGCAGGCAGGGCGCCCGCCAGCATCAGTGCGCTGTCGTTCAGCGCCAGGCCCGTCACGATCCGTTCGCCCAGGCCGCCCGCGCCAATGAAGGCGGCAATGGTGGCCGTGCCGATGGCAATCGCGCAGGCAGTGCGGATGCCCGCGATGACGGTGGGCATGGCAATCGGCAGTTCCACCCAGCGCATGCGCTGCGGGTGCGTCATACCCAGGGCCGATCCTGCGTGGCGCAGACCGGGTGACACCTCGGCCAGACCCGCGCAGGTGTTGCTCAGGATCGGCAGGATGGAATACGCCGTCAGCGCCACCAACGCAGGAATACGCCCGATCATCCCCAGTGCAGCAATCAGCACCGCCAGCAGCGCCAGCGACGGAATGGTCTGCATGACCCCCGCCGCTCCCAGCGCCAGCGCGCGCAAGCGCGTGTGCGGAAACAACGCAATCCCCGCAGGCACCGCAATCAACGCCGCAGCCCCGACCGAGATCAACACCAGAAGCAAGTGCTGGCCGGTCAGCCGCCAGAGGTCATCGGCCACGAGGCGCTGCCACAGTTGTGCCGCAAAGCTGGCGCGGCCACCGGCTGTATCCGTAGCGGGCGCAGCGCCCGTGGCGCTACCTGCCAGAAACTGCTGCGCAATCGCCGCAAAGCCTTGGGCTTGCAGTTCTGCCTGCGCGTTCATGCGGATCATGCCCGCCTCGCTGATGCGGCCTGCGAGCGGCTGCAGCGCGGCCCACGCGGCCGGGTGCTTCTGCGGCAGATCCAGCCGGTACAGCAGCACGGCGTCGTAGCGCGGAAAATACTGGCGGTCGTCCGCCAACACCAGCAGCCCCAGGTGGTCGATCTTGGCGTCGGTCGTGTAG
This sequence comes from Comamonas odontotermitis, assembly GCF_040396735.1. GTDB lineage: Bacteria > Pseudomonadota > Gammaproteobacteria > Burkholderiales > Burkholderiaceae_C > Comamonas > Comamonas odontotermitis_C. The sequence continues at coordinate 8,034 of NZ_JBEBNZ010000035.1, read as the reverse complement.
ATGTCCATCACATCGATGTGCTGCTGCGCAATGGCCTCGTATGCGAGGCCATGGTCCAGTCCCTGTGGCTGCGCCTGCAGGCCGTAGCGCTGCGCAAGGCCCTTCCAGCCATCGGCGCGGCCCACAAACTCGTTCGACAGCCCATAGCGCAGCGTGGGATGGCGCGCCAGGTCGCTCAGGCTGCGGATGCCCAGCTTGCCTGCCAGATCGCGCCGCATGGCCAATGCATAACCATCGTTGAAGCCCAGCGGCACACCCACCGCCAACCCCTGCGGCACCAGTGCGCGATTCAGATCCTGCAGCGAAGTATGGGCTGGGTCTTTGACAATCTCCTGCGCAATGGTGCCGGTGTATTCGGCATACACGTCGATCTGCCCGCTCTTGAGCGCCTCGTACACGATGGCGGTGTTGCCCAGCCCCTGGCGCACCTCGGCGGTGGTGCCCGCAGCCCGCGCCGTCTGCGCAACGATTTCGGCAAGGATGTACGACTCGGTAAAGCGCTTGGAGCCCACACGCAAGGGCTCGGCCTGGGCCCAGGCAGACAGCAGCAGACACCAGGCCGTCAGGGCGGCCACGAGCAGTGGGTAGGCACGCTTCATCGGGCCACTATAGCAAGTCGTGAGGGGGTGGGCCTGTAGGTGGTGAGGCTGGGGTGGTGGCTGGTTGTGGGGGCGGCTGTACGTACGCGGACAGTGCAGTGCAGGCGCATGGTTTTCTATTGGGTATTGGTGGCCGGGTCTCGCCCCGGCGGGCGAGGCACTTTTCTTGGCGGCCAAGAAAAGTACCCAAAAGAAGGCCGCCCTGCTGCCTGCGTCCCTGCGGCTTCGCCTTCGGGCAACCTGCGGTGCGCGGGTGCGGGCTGTACCGCATAACTCACTACGCGCCTACAGCGCTCCGTTCAAACAGATGCGGTAAGTCAGTTCACGATGCAGTTGCACTCTGCGGTGCAACTGCCCAGCCCCCACCCTGTGCTCCTCGGCGCAGGCAGAAAGGGGATTGAGAACCAACCTGGCCATCGCTGCGCTCGGCCGGCTTATAGGGCCGAGCGCAGCGATGGCCCGTATGGATGACTGGCTGTCGGCTTGCTTATCCCTTTTGCATGCGCCTGTGACGTGGTGTTTGCGGGGTGGCACTGGCACCGCAGAGTGCCAGTGCTTCGTTATCTGGCTTGCCGCATCTGTTTGAACGGAGCGCGTAGCGCGCAGTGAGTTATGCGGCACCCCCGCAGATACCACGGCGCAGGCTGCCCGGAGCGAAGCGCAGGGACGCAGGCAGCAGGGCGCATTTCTTTGGGTACTTTCTTGTTGCGAGACAAGAAAGTGCCTCGCCCGCCGGGGCGAACTCCCGGCACCTGCGCGCCAACCCAGAAACAGCTCAACGTGGCAGCGCTTCCACTTCCTTGGTCCAGCGGTCAATCAGACGCTTGCGCTCGGCAGATTTGCCGTACTTCTCGAAGTCGTACTTGATCAGCTTGACATCGTCCATGGTCGGAATGCGGGGGTCCATCTTGAACGTCTTGTTGGCAGGCACCTGGTAGCTGCCCACCTTGGCGCCCACGGCCTGGCCCTCGGGGCCCATCAGCCAGTCGTAGTACTTCTTGGCGTTGTCCATGTTGCGCGCGCCCTTCACCAGCGCAATGCCACCCACCTCGTAGCTCGTGCCTTCGCAGGGCGCATGGGTCTTCACGGGGTATTTTTCGGCCTTCCACTTCTCGAAATTGAACATGAAGGTGATGCCCACGCCCACCTCGCCCTTGGCCACATTGGGGGCCTGGGCCTGGCCGCTGCGGGTGTAGGTCGTCGTGTTCTTGTGGAGTTTCTTGAGGTAGTCAAACGCCTGGTCTTCGCCCATCAGCTGCACCAGCCCGGCGATTACCGTATAGGCCGTGCCGCTGGAGGCAGGGTGCGAAATCTCCACCTCGCCCTTGAACTCGGGCTTGATCACATCGGCCCAGCACAGTGGCTCGGGCAGCTTCTTTTTCTTCAGGATGTCGGTGTTGTAGCCAAAGCCGATGGCCGAGCTGTAGAAACCACCCACCTGGTTGCCCGACATGGCGTACTGGCGCACGCTCCAGTCCCGCAGGTCGTTGATGTAGGCCGGACGGTATTCGGCCAGCAGGCCTTGCTCGGCCGCCTGCAGGAAAGGATCGCCCGTGCCGCCCCACCAGATATCGGTCTTGGGGTTGTTGGCCTCGGCGCGCAGCTGGGCAGCGATCTCGCCGGTGCCCTTGTGCGCCTGGTTCACCTTGATGCCGGTCTTCTTGGTGAACTCCTTGGCCGCAGCCTCGCACCAGGGCGCATCGGTGCTGCACAGCGCATTGACCACGCCTTGCGCCTGGGCGCTCGCGGCAAGTGCTGTCAGCACGGCGGCTGCGGAAAGACTGCGGATGTTGAAGGGTGCCATGGGCTTGCTCCTGGTTGTGTTGTCTCAATACGTTGGCAGAACGTTTTTGCGGTCTCGAAATCGGGCGGATGGCGGCATCCTTCCCCGGATGCCAATTGTGACAAATTTATGACAACTTTCAGTGTTTCCCGCGCTGCCTGCTGTGTCACTTATGCGGTGGCACAATCGCCCCCTTGTTTGATCCCTGTGAGCTGCGGGTGTGTACCGCCTGCAAGAGCCGAAGATGACTGCCTTTTCCGGTGCCCGCCGCACCTTTCACCTGAGTGATTTCGATTTCGAGCTCCCCGCCGAGCTGATTGCCCAACACCCCGCTGCAGAGCGCAGCGCCTCGCGCCTTCTGGATGCACGCGAGCCCGAGCTGGCAGACCGCCACTTCTACGAACTCCCCGATCTGCTGCAAGCGGGCGACCTGCTGATCTTCAACGACACCCAGGTGATCAAGGCGCGCGTATTCGGCGAAAAATCCAGCGGCGGCAAGATCGAATTGCTGATCGAACGCGTGCTGGACGGCAATGAAGTCGTTGCCCACATGAAGGTGAGCAAAAAACCGGCCGTGGGCGGCGTTCTGCACATGATGGGCGGCAAGAAGGCCGGCGGTTTTGACGCCGTGCTGATGGGCCGCTGGCCCAACGAGATGGGTGCCCTGTTCCGCCTGCGCCTCGATGGCCCCCATGGCGAAACCCCGTGGGAGCTGATGCAGCAGCACGGCCACATTCCGCTGCCGCCCTACATCGAGCGCGAACAGCAATCGGGCCGAGACCCTAACCAGGCCGAAGACGAAGTGCGCTACCAGACGGTGTTTGCGAAGAACCCCGGCGCAGTGGCAGCCCCCACCGCTGCGCTGCACTTCGACGACAAGGTGCTGGCTGCGCTGGAAGCCAAGGGCGTGGAGCGTGCCAGCGTCACCCTGCACGTCGGCGCGGGCACCTTCCAGCCCGTCAAGACAGAGAACCTCAAAGACCACCAGATGCACAGCGAGTGGTACGACATTCCGCTACCCACCCTGGCCGCGTTGGAGCGCTGCCGCCAGCGCGGCGGCCGCGTGGTTGCCGTGGGCACCACCACCGTGCGCACGCTCGAATCGTGGGCGCGCACCGGCCAGCTCTCGGGCGACACCAACATCTTCATCACGCCTGGCTTCCCCTACCGCGTGGTTGACATGCTGGTCACCAACTTTCACCTCCCCAAAAGCAGCCTGATGATGCTGGTGAGCGCCTTTGCGGGCTACGAACACATCATGGATCTGTACAAGCACGCGGTCGCACACCAGTACCGCTTCTTCAGCTACGGCGACTCGATGCTGTTGCAGCGCAAGAAGCACATAGCAACGGGCGAAGAGGCCCAGGCTGGCAGCGAAGAGCCCACATCCGCCGCCTCTGGCGCTGCAGCCGCATGATCTGATAGCGTGGTGGTCTGATGGCCTGATGGCTTGGCCACCGCCCAACGCAAAAGCTGCTGTCTTCAGCAGCTTTTTTTATGGGTAGCACTCAGCCCCCGGCCGATGCATCGCCCGCGTGGGTGGATCCATTCCGCACGTAGACCTGGAAATCACCCACCTGCACTACGTCACCAGCAAACAGAATCTTGCGTTTGACCCGCACCCCGTTGACCAGGGTGCCGTTGGTGCTGTCATGGTCCTCCACCGTCAGAATGCCGAAGCGCTCGCGCAGAAAAAAGGCGCCATGGTGGCGGCTGACGCTGGCATGGTCCATCACGATGGCGCTGCCAGCGTCACGCCCAAAGGTGGAAAAGCCGTCCTCCAGGAACAGCGAGCGCAACGCAAGCCTGTTGTGCTCCTTGATCAGCAATTCGGTGGTCATGGGAAGATCGCGGAAGGGTTTTGTATCCAATTGATATTGATTTTACTAATTGCTAAAAATATAAAGTGCCAAGTGCTTGCTACATATTTGTTAATTAAACAATTTCACAATGAATCACCAAACATGCTCGCTGTCAATGCCTGCTGCTTATAGGTAGATGAGTACCTATTTCTCTGCCACCCACGCTTGCATGATCGCGGTGGCAAACGGTCAGAAATAGTCGCAGAACCGGCGTCCCGCCACCTCATGCACCCGTACCGGGATGGCGTACAGGTCGCTCAGCACCTCGTTGCAGACCACCGTCTGCGGCGGCCCCTCGCGGTACAGGTGACCGTCCTTCATGGCAATGATGTGGTCGGCGTAGGTAGCCGCAAAATTGATGTCGTGCAACACCACCACCACGGTCTTGCCTGTGTCCTGTACGGCCTGACGCAGCAGCTTCATCATGCCCACGGCATGGGCCATGTCCAGGTTGTTGAGCGGCTCGTCGAGCAGGATGTAGCGCGTATCCTGGCACAGCACCATGGCGATGTAGGCCCGCTGGCGCTGACCGCCCGAGAGTTCGTCGAGAAAGCGTGTCTCCAGCGACTCCAGGTTCAGATAGGCCAGGGCCCGATCCACATGGGTCTTGTCCTCCGCGCTCAGCCGGCCCTTGGAATGCGGAAACCGGCCAAAGGCCACCAGGTCGCGCACCGTCAGGCGCAGCGCGCTCTGGTTGTCCTGCCGCAGAATGGCCAGAATCCGTGCCAGCGCATCGCTGGCCGTGGTGGCAATGTCCTGCCCTTCGATGCGCACCTGGCCCGATGTCTTCGGCACCAGGCGGCTGATCAGGCCCAGGGCGGTCGACTTGCCCGCGCCGTTGGGGCCGATGATGGCGGTGAGCTTGCCTTGCGGAATGCGCAGGTCTACCCCATGCAGCACCGTAGTGGTGCCGTGGGTTTTGCACAGTTTTTCTGTTTCGATCATGACTGTCTAACGCTCCGGCTCTCAATGCCTGGTTTTTCGTACCAGCAGGTAGATGAAGGTGAGCCCGCCCAGAAACTCCACCACGATCGACAGCGAGGTGTTGAAACCGAACATGCGCTCCAGCACCATCTGCCCGCCTACCAGAAGCAATGCCCCTAGCAGCACGGTGGCCGCCAGCGTGTAGCGGTGCTGGTGCGTATGCATCAACTGGTAGGCCATGTTGCTCACCAGCAGGCCAAAGAAGGTGACCGGCCCCACCAGCGCGGTCGACACCGACACCAGAATGGCAATCACCACCAGGATGCCCATCACCGCGCGCTGGTAGTCCACACCCAGGTTGATGGCCACCTCGCGGCCCAGCGCCAGCACATCGAGCACATGGCGCTGGCGCCATACCCACAGGCCCATGGCCGCAATCACCACGAGCGATAGCGCGAGCAGCGGGCGCGAGACGGTGTTGAAGTTGGCAAACAGGCGGTCCTGCAGCACCACAAAATCATTCGGGTCCATCACGCGCCAGACGAAGTTGTTCAGGCTGCGAAAGAAGATGCCCGCCACAATGCCCACGAGCAGCAGCAGATGCAGATTGCTGGCCTGCCCGCGAAACAGCCAGACGAACAAGGTAGTGGACAGCACCACCATCACCCCCACGTTCATGCCAAAGCGCGCCAGCTCGGGTATCTGCATGGCCGCCACCCCCACGGTGAACGCCAGTACCGACTGGATCAGCTGGAACAGCGCGTCAAAGCCCATCACCGCAGGTGTCAGGATGCGGTTGCCCGTCACCGTCTGGAACAGCACGGTCGATATGCCAATGGCAAACGCCACCGTCCATAAGGTGGCCAGCTTGGTGCCGCGCAGCGGCAGCACAAAGCTCCACTCGGCCTGCACGTCAATGGTCATGAACAGGCCACTGGCAAACAGCGCCAGCACCAGCAGCAGCCAGAGGCGACGTACCGGTGTACCCAACAGCGACAAATTTGCTGCTTTTTTCATAGCTGATGGCGCTTCACCTGCAAGCACTGCTGGCATGTTTTGCATGGATGTCTTGCTCACATCAGCCTCCCATGCGCTTACGCCGCGCCAGCAACAGAGCGAGGAACATGGCGCTGCCGATCACGCCCATCACCGTGCCGATCGGCACCTCGTAGGGCGCGATCACCAGGCGGCCGATCAGGTCACAGGCAAGCGCCATCAAGGCACCGGCCCAGGCCACCCACAGCACCGATTTGCGAACGTTGTCGCCCACCACCAACCGCACCAGGTTGGGCACGATCAGGCCGACAAACGGGATGATGCCCACGGTGACGATGACCGACGCCGTGACCACCGAAACCACCGCCACGCCTTGCGCCACGAGGCGCTTGTAGTTGAGCCCCAGGTTGGTGGCAAAGTCCTGCCCCATGCCGGCCACGGTAAAGCGGTCGGCTGCCACCATGGCCACGACGGTAACCACCAGCGACAGCCACAGCAGCTCGTAGCGGCCTTGCACGATGGCGGAAAAATCCGCCGTCATCCATGAGCGCGCCGTCTGCATCAGGTCGAAGCGGTAGGCGATGAAGGTGGTGGCCGATTCGATCACCCCCGACAGCACCAGCCCCACCAGCGGCACGATCAGTGCAGCACGCAGGCGGATGCGCGAGAGCACCGCCAGAAACAGCGCCGTGCCCCCAAGCGCAAACACCGCAGCCAGCCCCATCTTGGCAAAGACGGGCATGTCCGGCCACAGCAGCACGCCCACAAGCATGCCCATGCCTGCGGATTCGGCAGTGCCCATGGTTGACGGCTCCACATAGTGGTTGCGCGCCAGCATCTGCATCAACAGGCCCGCCACGGCCATGGCGCTGCCGGCCAGCAGCAGCGCCAGGGTGCGCGGCACGCGGCTGGCAACCAGTACCTGCGTGGCCAGGTCGTCTTCGTTGTGCGAGAAAAGGCGCACGATGGTGGCGACCGACACGTCGCTCACCCCCACCAGCAGGCTGATGAAGGCCAGAACGGCCAGGGCCGCCACGGCGGGCAGCGCGAAAGCCAGCGGGCGCAGCACCGGGCTGCGCTCGCTGCGTGGCGCTTTCAAAACCATGTCTGTCATGCTGTGGCTCGCGGCAAGGCTGGCTGCAGCCCGGCCATCAGGCTTGGGAGAATGCGTTGATCAGCTGCGTCACATCGTCGTGCAGCGATCCGGGGCTGGCGTTGCCCAGCAGGTACCAGTTGGCCGAGTTCAGATAGACGATCTGCTTTTTCCTGGCCGCCTTGGTGGCGTTGACCAGCGGGTTGTCCAGCAGCTTGGACGCCGATGCGCCTTCGCGGCCAATGGCGGCATCCCGGTCCAGCACGAACAGCCAGTCGGGATTGGTCTTGAGGATGAATTCGAACGAGATCGCCTGGCCGTGGCCCGCCACCTGGATGTCCTTGTTGGCCGGCGCAATGCCGTACACATCGTGCAGCATGCCAAAGCGCGAGCCAGGGCCGTAGGCGCTGAGCTTGCCGCCATTGGTCATCACCATCAGGCCCGTGCCCTTACCCGCCGTCATGCCCTTGAGCTTGTCGATATCGGCCTGCATGGCGGCGATGAGTTCATCCGCCTTGGCTTCGGCGCCCACCATCTGGCCCAGAATCTTGAGGTGCTTGAAGGCGCTTTCCACCGGCTTGGCGTTGTTCACCGTCAGATCGAGCGTTGGCGCAATCTTGGACAGCTCGGGCACCTTCGCCGCCGAACGGCCACCGGCCACGATCACATCGGGTTTGAGGCCCTTGACCACTTCGTAGTTGGGCTCGAACAGGCTGCCGATACGGGTGTAGTCCTTGCTGGCGTACTGCTCCAGCACCGGGGGAAACTTGACCACCT
>NZ_JBEBNZ010000034.1:0-29965 GCF_040396735.1 Comamonas odontotermitis | reverse complement strand
TCTTCACCACAGTCAGCGTACTCGTAGTGGCTTGCAGTGTATTGGTCACATTGATGGTGAGCGCCGCCGAAGGACCGATGGCCGTGGTCGGGTTGGGACTGATGCTTGGCGCACCAGACCATGTATACCCGGCCGGCGCAGTGGGCGGCGTATTTTCGGTGATGCTGCAGGTATCACCATCGATGAACCGCAGTGCAGGGGCGGTTCCGGTGGTAGCTCCTGCGGCCACGGTGACGGACCAGTTCTGCGGCGCCTGCGCACCGCAGGTGATCACGCCGGTGAAGGTCATTGCTGCTGGCAAGCCAGCCGCTGGCCCACCGCTGACTGTCTTGACTACGGTCAGTGTACTGCTCGGCACAATCTGCAGGTTCACCGTACTGCTGTTGGAAGATTGGATCGGGTCAACCACGCCAGGCGCCACCACAGCATAGGCCGTGTTCGGATAAGTGCCGGGTATTGAGCCCGCCGTACCTGTGATCAGAAAGCGTACTGCGCCTTGGTTGCCGATCGAAGCAATGGTGCTGCTCACGGTGCGGGTGCCGCTGTCGAAATTCACAGAACCACAGGTGGCAGGCGCCGTCAGCGTGGAACAGCTGGCACTGCCGTAATTGAAGCCAACTGGCAGCGGATCACTGAACGCGACGTTGTTGGTATCGGCCGGACCCGCGCTGGCCACATCGATCGTGTATGTCACCGCGCCACCGCTCACCGTGGTAACCGGCGCAACCGATTTGTTGACCGAGACATCTGCACAGCTCATCAACAGTGCAACCGATCGGTTGTTATTGCTTCCCTCCGGATCCGTGACTCCGGTTGGCGGCGTTATAGAGGCAAAATTCTGGATATCGCCTGCACCGCTACTGCAGGGCGCAGCGATATCCGTTGCAATCAATGTATAGATGATCGTCAGCGATCCCCCGGAAGGCAATTGCGGCACTGTCGTGGAGTACAGGTAATTGTCATAGGCGCCCACACCCGAATAGTTATGGAACGCAGAATTCGCGGGGCACTGCGCACCACCGCCAGGAGTGCAGCTCACAAAGGAGGCCACCAGATTGGTCGCATTTCCCTGGCCGTAACCACGCAAAAAATCGCTGATCGACGTGCCGTTCGCGGCGCTCGGACCTGCGTTGTTGAATGTGATGGTGTAGGTAACGGGTGCGCCGGACACATAGTTTTCCGGACTCTGCGTTTTGGTGACCGACAGATCCGCTTGCGGACAGGCCGCAGCAGCTGGCTTAAGCAGTGCCACGGAACTCGCATCATTGTTAGAGTTGGAATCGGTGGTACCTGCTGGCGCGGTGATGAACGCAAAATTCTGGATATCACCGTTGCCCGTGCCGCAAGGCGCAGCAACGTCGGTCGGCGTCATCGTGTAGACGATTGTGAGCGAACCACCTGCAGGAAACTGGGGGATGGTCGTCGAGTACAGATAATTATCGTAAGCGCCTACGCCCGAATAATTTTGAAAAGCCGAATTCGCGGGGCATTGCGCGCCGCCGGCTGCCGTGCAGCTGACAAAGTTCGCCACCAGGTTGGTGTAGTTGCCGGATCCATAGGTCCGCATGAAGTCCCTGATCGTCGCACCGTTTGCTGCGTTGGGGCCGGCATTGCTCACCGTGACGGTATAGGTGACCGGCACACCCGAAGTGTAAGTCGCCGGGCTCTGCGTCTTTATGACCGATAGATCGACCTGCGGACAAGCGGGAGCTGCCGGTTTGAGCAGTGCGACCGACGATGCATTGTTATTGGAGTTTGAATCCGTGACACCAGACGGGGGCGAGACAAACGCGAAGTTCTGGATATCGCCATTTCCCGTTCCGCAAGGTGCCACTGTGTCCGTTGGCAGCAAGGTGTACACGATCGTCAGCGAGCCGTTGGCAGGCAGCCTTGGTACCGTGGTCGAATACAGATAGTTATCGTACGCGCCAACTCCCGAATAATTGGAAAAAGCCGAATTCGCCGGACACTGGGCCCCACCACCAGCCGTGCAACTGACGAAGGTTGCAACCAGGTTGGTGTAGTTGCCCGTTGCGTAGCTGCGCAGGAAATCGCTGATGCGCGCACCATCGGCCGCCGCCGGGCCGCTATTGGCAATCGTGACCGTATAGGTAACCGGTACACCCGAGGTGTAGGCCGCCGGACTCTGTGTCTTTATGACCGACAGATCGACCACATAGGACATCGATGTGCTGACGGCACTGGTATTGGAATCAGGCTTGGGGTCGCTCACGCCGGCGGGGACGGTGATGGTCGCCGTGTTGGTCAATGAAGTGGGACCCGTCGCAGGAAAATTACCGGTGACCTCAATCGTTACCTTGGCCTGGTTGGGGAAAACCGGCAAGGTGCCGGATACCGAGGTGTTGCTGACCGAAAGATTGGTCGGGCACTGCGCGCCCGCACTGGCGCTGACACAGGACATCGCGACGTTACTGACACCGGCAGGAAGCGTATCGATGAACGTGGCACCATTGCTGGCATTGGGGCCATTGTTGTCCATCACCAGCGTATAGGTGAATGTACCTCCACCGGTAGCCGAAGAAGGCCCGCTCTTGGTCAATTGCAAATCGGCCGACTGCGCAAAACTTGCTGCCGGCGCAAACAACAGGAGTCCAAAGCAAACAGCGAAGGCTGCCGAGATGGCGCTCTTTGCCTGCGTCAAGGCGCTCAAGAGCTGAGTAATTTTCATGGCGTGCTTAATGAGATTTGTTCAATCAATCCTACTGGATCATCTAGAACAAGTAATCACTCGCCTACGAACATTCCTCCACCACCTCTATATAGCGACAATTGTTTACATGTTTGCTGTACTGCCGCAACGCACCACAGATCTAAGCCCAGCTACACCAAAGAGCCGAAGAGGACTGGCCTTACGTGGCAAAGGTACCGAGCCCATACTCGCGCCGCACCTGGCATCTCCAACGAAAGAGAACATCGCCTCACAAGTCTTGCCGGTGCGCTGATGATGCTCGCATTTCCAGTCGCTGCTGCACTGGAAGCCCACCACCTGCGTCAGGCACAAAGCGGACAGGACTGGGACAGTTGGACAACAGAGGTTTTCTTCCATTCGGTGAAGTCCAAGCCGCACCCTGCACCAGGGAGCCGTCCCAGGTCGATGTGCTCGGCAACATCGCGCGAATCTTCGACCCAATGTACCCCCCTATCGCTCCAGCAAGCTCAAAGAACCCGGGCCGGTGCCAACACAGCCCGGCTTCAGCCCGGTACGGCCTCAAGCCTTGCGATCAGACGCAGATGCACCCAAGGATCTGCGTCGCTGAATCTGCACGACAATCCAGCCGATCAATGCAGAAGCCAGCAACAACGCCAATGGTTGGTTGGCAGGAATGGACGCCGGCGTTCCGGGAAGGACCGCAGCCGGGGCCGCCACAACAACCGGATCCACGATGGCAGCATTCACCTGCCCATCTTCATCAAGCGCATCTCCGTCTGTGATGAGGTAGCTGACGGTATTGCCAGCAATGGTTGCCGAGGCAATTTCAACAGCCGTTTTCTGCCCATCAGGGTTCTTCGTGATCTTGAGCAACTTGGCGCCCGGAGGTACCGCTGACGGCAGCGTCAAGGTAACTTTGGCAGTCAGGCCTGCCTTGCTGCAGTTGCTCAGAGTGAAAGACACGAGGCCCGTAGCAGCCCCCATTCCGGCAGGCAGCAGTTCACGAGGTGCAGCGCCAAGCGAGGAGAGCACACCAGTGCACTGTGCCGTGGACGTCACATTCAGCTTGATGCCTGGAACACCGGCTTCCGATGACGTCAATGGCGTGTCGATCAGTACGACATCTTCTTCCACAGGCGCCGCCTTGATATTCAAGAACGCTGCAGATACAGAGCCGACCTGGCCGTTTTCGGTTGTGCCTTGTACATAGACAAGATGGCGCCCTGCCGCGAGACCCGTCGTGTCAATGTTGCCCGACGCGATTTTCGTTGCACTTTCAAAACCTGCCTGCGCCTTGTCCGATGCCAACAGCTCAAGAGGTATGCCCTTCGCTCCCGCCTCCCATGGGAGCTTGTCCACGTACGCCATGGCCGACGTAATTCGCTTGATGACTGGTTCCGGAGGCGCAGGGATGTCGGGCTGCCCAGGCTTTGAGTAACGGTAACGATTGTCGTCCACCAAGGCGGTGATCGCGGCCATGGAGCCTGCAGTGACTTCATCCGCAGCGATATTCACGTCGATCGTATCGGGGCCCTGCGGCAACTGATAGGGCCGGTACAGCACGCGGCTGAGATAGTGAAGTCCGTTGAAGTTCTCAGGGTAGACCTCCTTGTCGAAGTTGGTACAGCTTTCGTAGAACGAGCGCCCCATCTCCAGCGTATAGGATGGGGCTCCCAGATAGCCGTAGATGGCATCCTTGGTCGTGCCTTCGGTGTCATAGCCAAGCACCTGTTGCGCGTTGTAGTGGTTGTGATAGGCCATGCGCTGCGCGATGGTCGCCAGACCGAGATTGTTTGGCGTCTGAATGTTGTTGTCATTTTCGGAGCGGATCACACCCCAGGACCAAAGGATGGCGCGCGAGAATGAGTGCAGGTCGATAAAGACACCGCCACCATAGCTTTCATCCGCGCCGGTCTTCCAATCGAACTCACCAGCCCCTCCATTGTCCTTGTTCTGTTCATTGCAATAGGCTTGGCTCTTTGGCCTGCCATCGGGCAGTGCGCCCCCCTCCCACCGGCACGCAGCCTGATTCCAGGTACCACGCACATAGTCCAGTACTACCTTGGTTTCTGGCTCGGAAACCGGTGCCGCTCCGCGGAAAGTCTCGCTGCATTGGTCATCCGAACCGCCCGGGCCGCCGATTCGCCACCCAAACGGATAGTTGCGATTCAAGTCAACGCCACTTCTGTCTGCTGCCTTGGTGCACGCCGCCGTTTCGTAGTTCGTATTCTTGCGCTGCGTGGCGCTGCCTTGTTGTTCCGCAATCGATCGGCCATCAGGGTTGTGTACGATGAAGTGATACCGGTTGGTGTCGAGCATCATGTGGGCATTGGCGTCTGTCTCGTAGTTGGCAAGCAGCCACTCAAGGTACTTCATGCCCACTTCCTGCGGCGCATACTCGCGCGCATGGATACCTCCGGTCCAGACCATGTTCGGGGGTTTCTCCGTTTGGGCATCCTGCTTTTCAAAATTACCCACCACCAGTACCTTGATGGGGTATGGCTCATCTGGAAATAATTTCAAATCCAGTTTTTCGATGAAGCTTGCAGGTAGGTACTTCGCCAGCAGCTTTGCCCAGGTTGATGTCGACTCGTCAGGCGCATCCGCACCCTGATATTTCATCCCAGACCAGCTCTTGCCGAGGGTTTTTACTCTCACGTATTTTGGATATTTGGCAGCCAACTCTTCGAAATTTTTATAAACCTGCCCAACCGTTCGGTAGCAGGAATGGGTGCCATTGGTAATGCTTTTGGTTGATGGCGTATTACTTTCTGCCAAAAATCCTTGGATACGCTTTGTTTCCGCTTCATTGATCTGAACCTGCAAACCCTGCGCCTTCAGTTGCGCCAACTCGCTTGCGCTCACCTCTGCCGAAGCCGTCCGCGCATCCTGATCCATGTAGACGTGATCCAGAATCCGCGTGATGGCTCTGTAGTCTGCCCCGCTGGAGTACGGAATGACAATGGAGTACACCTGATCGGCATCCAAAGAATCCCCATGGGCTGACACGAGATTACAGGCCATCAGGGCCGCCATAAGCACAGTCACACGTTGTATCGATCGGACTGTTCGATGCTGGAGCGCCATGGGTTTTCCTTCCTTGAGTGCAGGATTGAGAAATAACTATGTCATCTTCATATTCAATCAATTCATAAGAATATTTAAAATTTAAATTTCGTCAATCCAAGGTATTTCAGGTTGACGTGATCCTCCCATTGGAGTACGTATAAGTGCGTACCCGCCCTTATACAGGTATTTCAAAAAAGGAACGCCGCAACGAGACGCGCGCAACGGGAAAGGTATTCATCAAATATGCAGTATCACGGCACAGAAAATGCAAATTTTGCATGATCATGACGACTCGGCCAAATATGCAGGCCCATATTTGCGCGTGTCTGGTTCACATGAGTCTGAATGGCTTTGCAGCGAAGACATTGAAGAGCCGGGCATTCCCAGAGCCAGCAGTAATGCATGAATAGGCTGGCATCAACTGTCCTTGCCAGCCGCCCTTTTTCTCGTGGGGGAGTACAACAATCAGCCGCCCCTAGTCGACGCGAGTTCGCCTGGGGACCGATTTCGAGACTGTCATGCGCGAATGGAACTCCGCGAAAACGCTCCCGCCAGTTGCACCGGATCAATGCGCAATCAGTAAAACGAAGAAGCCTGGCGGGGCCCTTCCAAGCCTGCCAGGCCCTTCGCGGGGCATCAATCTGGGCGAGAGCGACGCAGGCCTGCCATGGCGACTGCGGCAATGGCCAGCGAAATCAAAGCCAGCATCCAGCGTGCATCCATGGGAACGGGGGCTACACCATCCACGGGTGTCGGATCAGTTTCGAGCACTGTGACAGCGCTGATGGCCTTGTTGTTACCGTCCTCCGGATCGCTGGTTTCGGAATATGCAGTAGTCACCAACATCACCGGGCCAGACTGCTCTGCCTTGAATGTGGTGGTGCAGGTAAGCACGGCGCCCACCTGGAACTGAGGCACCGGGGCTGATGGCGTACATACCGTGGCAGCCCCCGCAGGAGCGCCTGTTACGGAACAGGTGGCATTGACGCCATAGTCCGGGCCCTGGTTGGTGCAGCTGGTGACTACCGTGACATTGGAGCCCTTCTGCACTTCCTGCGAAGCAGCCCCGGTCGCCACCATGTCTGCGAACACGCCCGGCGAAGAAACCGTGCAGGCGTTGCAATCACCTACGGAGCTGGTAACGGTATTGATGAATGTAGGCGTCAACACCGGAGGTGTGATGGTCAAGGTGAACTGCTTGGTCACGGTGCCACCGGGTGCCACGGTGATGTTGGTTTGCTCGCAGGTCGAGCCCTCGGTGGTGCATCCGGGTGAGGTACTCCAACCCTCGCCCACACCAGTGTAGGTCGCTCCATTGGGCACGGTCTCGGTCAGATCGGTGGTAGCGGCTGCGCCTCCAGAGTTGGTGACTGTGATGTCATACACCAGCACATCGCCATTGCGCAGCCTTTGCCCTTGGTACGATGCCCCGTTCACCAGAGACAGTTTTTTGGAGGTGGCCGGGTGGGCTGGTGTGTGAACGCTCAGAGTGGCCTGGGCCTGGGCGGTATTGACAGCTCCCTCCGCGGAAGTGACACCACCAGCGGGAATGGTGTTCACATGCGCACCCACCGTAGAAGAAGTCACCATCCATCGCAATTGGCAGGAAGCGCCAGCTGCGAGAGTGCCACCAGACAGCATCAATTGGCTGTTGCCCGGTGCCGTCAGGCTGCCAAAGCAGGTATTGCCGATCAGATTTCCTGTTGCAAAGACATTGGCAGGCAAGGCATCCGTGACACTCAGCGAATGCAGGTCGATGCTGGAGTTGGCGTTGCTCACCGTGATCGTGAGCAGGCTGGAGCCACCAGCGCCAATACTCGCAGGCGAGAAACTCTTGCTCACTGCCACCGCAGGTGCCACCACCTCCGTCTTGGCGCTGGTGCAGCTGGAGCGAGAGGCATCGCAACTGGCACCCGGGGTACCGGTCGATGACCCACCACTTGGATCCGTTGACGCATAGTTGGTGACCACCCCTGTGCTGGTTGCAACAGCTCGGAGCGTGAACGCGCCGGTACCTCCTGCAGCAATACTCGATTGCAGCCTGCAGGTGAGCAATGCACCCGCAGCGCTCGGCAGCGCGCCACAGTTGGCACCATTCACTGAAAGTGCTTGCATATTGGCAGGCAACTGTTCGGCAATCACTGCGCTGGGCACGGCCACACCCAGCCCATTGCTGACAGTGAACTGGTAGTCAAAGGCCTGCCCCATCGCCACCTTGGCTGGCCCCGTCTTGCTTACGCTCACCTTCCCGCTGCTCTGGCTGATGACGGTACTGGAGTTGTTGTCCGGATTCAGGTCGTTGGTCGCAACGGTCGCGGTATTCTTGATGCTCAGTGCATTGGCTGCAGCCCTTACCGCAAATTGGTAAGTGAGATAGCTGCCCTGGGTGGGCGCGCTAGATGGATCACCCGCAGTGGTGTTCACTGGCAACAGGCCCGTCGTCATCACCCAGGCATTTCCGTTGTTCGAACTGCTGCCGCATTGCGCGGAACCGGAGGCCGTGCAGCTGGGGCCGCTCAACAGGGTAACGTTGCCTGGCAAGAGATCGGCAATGGGAATACCGCTCACCTCCGTCGGGCCGTAGTTCCAGACCGTGATGACGTAGTTCAGCGTGCCACCTTGCGTGAACTGCGCAGGCCCAGTCTTGGACACACCAATGTCGGCCAGGGTATTGGCGCAGCTGGCATAGGATTCGGGTTTTGATGGGTCCAGCAGATTGGCCGCCGGGATGATCTCTTCAATACCACCCGGCTTCACCCATTTCATGCGCAGGAAATTCAACCCCCCTCTGTTGTTCCAGTAGACACGCATGGCATAGCAGCTGTTGTCCTGCGACGCAACAAAATTGCCTGGAATGTCGGGAAAGGAGGTCTCACTGGTATAAGAGCTCAGCCCACCAACCGGCACGTTGTAGTCGAAGTTGCGGTAATTGGATGCCGAAGCTGCGGAGAAATTGGTGGAAAAATCCACCTGAAGATCATCATCGTGTGCAGCCTTGAAGGTATAGGTTCCAGCGGTGGGAAAACGCACCAGCGTATAAGCTACACGCCCCTGGATCTGGCTTGCGCATGGCGCATTGCCTACACGGGTATTGCACAGCTGCTGTTCGTTGCTTGACCAGTCCAGGTCATCCAGCCTGCCCGAAGAGGCAACATTCTGAGGGCCGCCGCTGGCGAGATTGATCAGATTCGACAGCGTTCTGGTGCCGTCGTTGTTGCCGTAGTTGGGAGCTACGGGCGTGGCACCGGCAGGCAGGCTATCTCGCCCCCGGTAGTTGTCGAACAGGACAGTGGCGCCAGCAACATACGGAACAGTGGCCGCCAACAATACCGCACAGGTGGCAACGATCCGTGCGCGTGCGCCGGTTGGCAAGGGAAGTGGATGAGTCAGCGCCGCAAAGTTCGCCATGGCCTAGATTCCTTCTGTGTTGAAAACGGATACTCCGTCTTCAAGCAGCTGTAGCTGCTGTTGTCGTTGGGTCCCGCATCTGCAATGAACCTTCTCTCCCGCCCCATCTGGGCAAGCCGCTTGAGCCGTACAAATGCGTATGCGCTGGGCTCACCACATTGACTGCTACGTCCGGGGTCTGAAGACGGATAGATTCATTGAAAACAATGGGCCAGCCTTGTTTGAAACTGACATTTCTCAAATCATTATGCTCTACGAAAGAAACAACAATGATTATTATGAAATATATTGTTTCAAATAAAATCATGCGTATGAGATTCATATCGCAAGGGGTTTGCCGGCTCTCGAAGACCCACCCAAGCCTCTTGTCACCAGCACCACCTTCGCGGCTCATCCAGGCTGAGTACTCTCCAATACCCGAGTTGTCGGGGAGACGCGGCCAGCCATAACGCTGCGCCATAGCAATGCAAGCGCCTCGGGCCTCATCGGGCCCAATCTATTTCAGCAACTGGATTGGCGTTGGTGTGTCTTGGGTCTTCTGGGATGCCGAAGCATGTCAGTCGCGTTTTCAGCGTCTGGATCGGAGCCCCATTGCGAGTACCGAAGACTTGAGGCGACTACTAATTTCTTGGTATTCGTTAGCAGTCCAAGCGATTCAATCGTCATCCCTCCTTCAACTCTCGATGAAGCAAGGGAACCGCAGTGATTGAACAATCAAACAGACTGCCCTGCTTTGAAAAAGTTCCCGGATGCGAAAACGAGGCGACAGAAGGGCTCGCCAGGGGCGTGAAAAAAGCCGGTGCTAAGGAAGCTGCCAAAGAAATAAAAGAGAGGGAGGGGGTGTTCTCTCTGGCCCGGCGCAAACTGCTACAAATTCGCACCAGAATACCGGCATAAGCAAGCGCGCTCTATCGCGGGAAGGAGTGATCTGCCGAAATTGACAATCCCTTGCAATTGAGCCCGCAACCACCAATGCGGAGCATGGAAACACAATGGTGTTCCTCGTCCCTTCGTGAGCAGATTGCGACAACACCTCGCATGTCATACCAGCGCCCGGTGCAAGCTTTGATAACCTCGACCTCATAATCAGGCCATGATCTGCACGGTCGAACATCCAAACGCCTTTGAAGATACCGACAGCCATTGGAGCGGGAGGCTTTCGGAGATGAATCGGCGTGGTGCCGGCAGCACCGACGGCACGAATGGAGATGCGCGATCTTGACACTCCAGCACATGCAACCAGGGGCACTTCCTTTGAATGCCTTCTCACAAAGCACTATTCCACTGGATGCCCTTGCAGAGGAAATACGCACGTGCAGGATCTGCATTGAGCATCCTGACAAGGGCCGTGCCCTGAACCATGAACCGCGCCCCGTTTTCCAGCTATCCGCTTCAGCCCGTATCTGCATTGCCGGGCAGGCACCGGGCATACGTGCGCATGAAAGCGGCATCCCCTTTTCCGATCCATCTGGTGTGCGCCTTCGGCAGTGGCTGGATGTCGACGAAAACACCTTCTACGACGCTCGCCGTATTGCCATACTGCCGATGGGATTCTGTTTTCCAGGTCTTGATGCCCACGGAGGTGATCTGCCGCCTCGGCCGGAATGCGCACGCACCTGGCGAGATCGGTTGATGGCGCAATTGCCCGATCTGCGCTTGTTGCTGCTGGTTGGCGGCCATGCGCAACGCTGGCACTTGCAGCGCCTGAACGCGCCCAGGGAGCTTGCCCGGTTGGGGGTGAACGACACCGTCGCGCATTGGCGCAGCGTCTATGACAATCCGGCTCTCACACCGCGCAGCATCCCGCTTCCCCATCCATCGTGGCGCAACAGCGGCTGGCTCAACCGCAATCCCTGGTTTGAATCGGAATTGCTGCCCGAATTGAGGCAAGCTGTGCGATCACTGCTGTGACCTCCTGCAGGCCATTCTTCGCGCCTGGCCGGAACAGCATTCCTTCAGTGGTCACGCCACTTCTGCACCATCACCTGCTGCACCTTGCCCTTGAAGAAGAAGCGCCGATCCGTGGCACCTTGTGGATCTGCACCGATGACAACGGGGCTATTGTTTTGCGTGACTCCACCGGCGACTGCGATGGAAGGGGTTCGCTCCGTATTGTTGACCCACAGGCGCACGGCACCGTTGCCGTCATAGGCACCGATGATGAAGTATGAATCGGTGCCGTTGAATGCCGTCATGGGCACGGATGCGTAGTGGTAGCTGCCGTTGGCATGCACCCCAAAGCGCAGCAGTCCGGCGTTCTGCTCCATAGCAAAGCCGCCGCTGTCGCTCTTGGCGATGATGCTGGCTGTGGTGGCGGGGTTCAGATCGTCAAAATTCACCACGGCCGTGACAAGATAGCCGCCTGCTGCATCATTGTCAGCATCCCAGGTGGTCAAGCTCTGACTGCCGGCAAACACCATGCTGCCACCCACCCTGTCTTCATCGCTGGCAGCATCCAGCCATTCCAGAGCGGGTGTGCTGGCTCCGGCTGCCAGCGGATAGCCAGTGGCACCGGTTCGCTGGTAATTCAAGGGATAGATGCTTTGAGGTGCCGCATTCAAGTACACCAGCGACGTATTCTCCTGTATCAGCGTGCGGACGTTGCTTGGCTTGGCCGCATCAGCCAAGTCGTAGTCGGTGGTCAGGAAATCCACGTCCTCGCGCAAGGCCGACAGATACGCCTCGCCCATGCTCGCCGGAATCGTGTAGAGCCCCACGCCGAGCCCGAGCATCTTGGCCTGTTGGATCTTTCCGAACAGATCGCCAGTACGGTACTCCAACTCCACACCATCAAAGCCGAGACTTTTGGTGGTGCGTATGTTGTTGCGGATATCGCTCTCCACCAGGGTATGCAATCGGATGTGGTTGCGGATTCCTGAAAACTCCGAGGTCGCCAGCATCTGTTTGGCGCGCACCAGGTGCTGATGTCGACCATCCATGAAAGCGCGCAGGAATGCGGGCCTTGCAGCAGTGGCATAGTTGCCGTCACGAACGGCGCGCAGCACCTGCAGCATCATTGCATCGCTCTGTGCAGTCGTGGTGAATTTCTCCTTCACTTCCAGGAACAGCATGCGATCACTTTGCTGCAGGGCCGTGTTGGCCAACGAGGCCTCCAGGCTGCCGCGCGGCAACTCGCTGTCCCCATGCTCCACATACACTTTGCCATCGGCATGGGTGGTCAAATCAAATTCCACCAGATCAAAGCCACGCGCCAGTGCTTTGCCTACCTTGGCCTGCGTAGCCGCCAACGTGTCGCCATAACAGTTGTGGCAAGAAATCGCCACCGTATTGCCCAGGGCGGATTGGGGCAATGCACGCCCCACCCCAACCCAATAGGCTGACGCAGTAGCACGCAGTTCCGCAGGCTCTGATCGCAGCGCCATGTCTTCACCACCGCCACAGGCAGATAGCAGAACGGTCGCTAGGCTCATGAACGCCAGCTTGGTTGCAGACATAGGCTCTCCATTCGATATAGAAAGCTGCAACCATGCCAGGGACCGGTAACAGCCTGATGACACCTTTTGTACCAACTGCGCCTTGAAGACACCCCTGCTCCTGGGCGCATCTTCCCCGCTGATAGCTTGCCGCTAGCGGGCTTCTTTCCAAGCCAGATAACGCAATGCCAGAACAGCGCCCGCCACAATGCCGGTCACGGACAGAAAACTTCCCAACTGCAAGGTGGAAAGCGCACTGATACCCTGACCAATGGTGCAGCCCATCGCAACTACACCCCCTATGCCCATCAGGACGGCACCGGCCAGATGCCGCGCCAGATCAGCAGTATTGGCAAAACCTTGCCAGCGAAAGTCACGCCGCCACAGCGCATGCAGGAAAGCCCCTGCCACCATACCCGCCACGCTGGCGATGCCCCAGGTCAGCACCTTGTTGCGGTCACTGAAGAACAAAAGCCAGTCCAGGGTATGCGCCAGCGGCGTCACAAAGCTGAAAGCCTCGATGCGCCCGGTGTAGGTAGCCGCATACACATGCTCCAAGGTCGCAGGATGCTCCTGCACGTTACCGACATACCCGCCCAGCCACCATGCGGCAACCACGCACAGGCCGACAACAACCCCTCCCGCAAGCACGGGAAGATCGCGCCCCTGCCTGCCCCTTGCGCTCCAGGCCAACAGCAACAGCAGCAAGCCGAGTCCTCCCCCCATCAGGCCACGCGCCAGCGGCAAAGACCAGCCCGCTGCTCTGGCCACCACCTCGGGCAACAAGGCGGGCGAATTGAAGCCGATGTGCATGCTATCGAGCCACCGCGCACGGGCCACCGCCGTGATGCCCTTGAGCGTTGCAAAAGCCGCAACCGCAATGACCAGCAGAACGACCAATGACTTGAGATTGCCGCCTCCCAGCCGGGTGAGATTGCGCGCCCCGCAGCCAGACGCCAGCACCATCCCGACGCCAAACATCAAGCCCCCGACAATGGAGGAAAGCCACATCAGTTGCGTCCCCGCATACAGTGTGTCTGCAGCCGATACGCCTGCCCACAACACCAGTGCGGTAAAACCGCACATGGCAACGCCGATAGCCATGACCCACTGGCGCACGCGCATCCAATCGCCCAGGTAGACCACATCGCTGATCGCGCCCATGGTGCAGAAACGGGTTTCGCGCATGACAAAGCCCAACATGGCGGCCAGGAAAAAAACGGCCACCAGGATGGTGGCCACCAAAGTATCGAACTCTGCGGGGCTCATGTCCGCTATTGGAGCGGTTCTACCGGGTTTTAGCAATGCCCGCTGGCCCTATGTTGTCGCGCTCAGGCCACCCCCTGATTGGGCTTCACATTCAGCAGGCTTGGTTCATTGAGAGCGCGCGGTTTGAGCACCTTCTGGTCCTTGAGCCAGGGCTCCACCACTTCCCAGATCTGCTTGTTGCCCGCACTCTTCGCTTCTTCTGCCACAGGCGCCCAGCCCGCCACCTTGTATTTCTTGTCAGCCTCCAGCAACTCGCCCTTGAGCCGCATCTCGGTGATGCGTGCCCCTGCCTTGGCTGTGGGGTCGCATTGGTACTGCAGGCCACCCACACGCACCATGTCACCACCCTGCTGGTAGTAAGGGTCGGGGTTGAACAGGTTGTCTGCCACGTCCTCCAGCACGGTCTTGATGGTCGCGCCGGTCATCTCGGTCACCGTGGCATATGAATAGGTCGTTGCGGTCATGTCCATCAGCCATTCACGCGTGATGTCCTGGCCCGCCAGCAACGATGTGCCCCAGCGGAAACCGGGGGAGAATGCAATCGGTGCGTCCTGCACCGCCATCATGGCATCCAGCAGCAACTGGTCGCCCGTGCCGTTGAAGTTGCCACGCCGATACAGGGTTCCATCAGTACGCGCCAGCACCTCGTTCAAGCGCGATTCGTAAGGCGCACGGATCTTGGTGATCAGCGCCTCCATCTCGGTATCGGCAGGCAGGATGTTGGCAAATATCGGCATCAGGCGGTACTTGAAATCGCGGACCTTGCCGTCCTTTACATCAAAATCCAGCACGCCCAGGAACTTGCCGTTCGAGCCGGCGTTGGTCACAATGGTCTTGCCGCCCGCGTTCTCGACAATGGTCGGAATGGGCATGCCGTCGTGCGTATGGCCTCCCAGGATGGCGTCCACCCCACGCACACGGCTCGCCATCTTGATGTCGACATCCATGCCGTTGTGGGACAGAACCACGACGACCTTGGCACCCTTGCCGCGTGCCTCATCCACCATCTTCTGCAGATTGTCGTCCTGAATGCCAAAGCTCCAGTCCGCCACCATGTAGCGCGGATTGGCGATCGGCGTGTACGGGAACGCCTGACCGATGATGGCAACCGGAACGCCATTCATTTCGCGGATCACATAAGGCTTGAACACCGGATCGCCAAAATCTGCGGTCTTGACGTTCTGCGCCACAAAGTCGAGCTTGCTGCCAAAATCCTTCTCGATGATCTGCTGCACCCGCTCCATGCCGTAAGTGAATTCCCAGTGGCCGGTCATCACATCCACGCCCAGCAGCTTGCAGGCATCCACCATGTCCTGGGCATTCGTCCATAGCGAAGTGGCCGATCCTTGCCAGGTGTCGCCGCCATCAAGCAGCAGTGCTCCAGGGCGCGAAGCCTTCATGCGCTTGACCAGGGTAGACAGATGTGCAAAACCGCCGACCTTGCCGTAGCGCTTGGCTGCAGCCTCAAAATCCAGGTAGCTGAAGGCATGCGCACTCGCGGTTCCTGGCCGAATGCCGCAGGCCTTCAGCAGATGTTCGCCCACCAGATGGGGGCGCTGGTTCTTCATGGCGCCGATGCCCAGGTTCACGCTCGGTTCCCGAAAATAAATGGGTTTGAGCTGCGCGTGGCAATCGGTCATGTGCAGCAGCGACACATTGCCAAATTGGGGCACATCGTACAGCGCCTTGTCAGCAGTGGCACTGTCGGCCCAGGCGTAGCGCTGCAGGCCCATGCCACCGACGCTGGCTGCCGCCAGTACTTGCAGAAATTCGCGTTTGGAGAGGCTCATGGTGATAAAAATAGCTGGTAGCGCGCTTTCACCAAGCGCTACCAGCTATTGTTTTCATAGTGTTGATAATCCGGTCGGTTTCAGCGGTTGACCGGAGACTTGGGATCCACCAGCAGGGCCACCACATCGCGCACCTGCGCTTCGGTCAGGATGCCCGAATGGCCGAAACGCGGCATGCCGGAACAGGCGTTGTAGGCCTTGGCGTTCCAGACCTTGCCCCAGGTGTACTCCACAATGGCCTTGGACTCGGCGCTGCCGGGATCGGTGATGCCGCGAATCTTGCCGTAGTTGTAGAGCGAAGGGCCCAGCGTGCCGAACGAGATTTCTTCCTTGCTGATCTGGTGGCAGTTGTAGCAGTTGCCACCATTGGCGCTGCCTGCCTTGTCGGTCCAGGTCATGCCCCGGCCGTTCTGGGCAATTTTCTCGCCCTCTTTCCAATCACCGACCAGCTTGCCGTCCTTGGGCCACTGCACGGTTTTCAGGTTGGCCGCTTCAATTGCCGCGCTGCGCTTGGCGTCCAGCGGTACACCCGCTACATCGGCGGCGCTGCAAGCGGCATTGGATTCGTCCTGCTGCAGGCGATCCACCTTGGCAATCCCCTGGTCGCGGAACGACGATGCCACGGCCTGCTGGGTCAGAGCATCCAGATTTGCGCTGCTGTCCACAGAGGCGCAGCCCAGCACGATCAAGGACGATGCGATGCCCGCAATGGGCAACCAGTTTGCTTTTGACATGGTTCCCCTCCTTCAGCGCTTGATGGACGGTGCAGTTGCCTTGCCGTCCTTGCCATTGACACCCATGTATACCCCCAGAGCGACGGTCACGTCACTGGCATAACCAGGGTACGGAAATCGCTGCTGACGATAGCAGTCATTCAGGCGCCTCTGCATGCTCCACAGTTCGCCGGACGAGACTCGGTACGCGGGCCATGCACCAAAGCCTTCCGAAGCACCCGGGTTCTTGGTTAGATTGGGCAGGTCCTGCAGGCGGATGCGCTTGCCATCTGCACCGTGGCAGGAGGCGCAGGCAAAGTCATGAGGGCCGCCACGCATGAAGAACAGGCGCTTGCCCATTTCGTAAGCCTGCTTTTCCTGCGCATGGTTTTGCGGGAGGTTGAAGGGCATGCCCTTGGACTGCGATGCAATCCAGGCGACCAGACCCTCCATGTTCTTTTGCTCGTCCTTGCCAAAAGGCGTAGCGGCAATTTTTTTGGCATCGAGGCCTTGCTGCTTTTCCATGCAGGTCAAGAGACGCGACTCCAGATCCTGCACTTTTGCGGTGTCTGCAAAATAGCGGGGCAACTCCACAAACGCGCCCTTGACCACGCCGGGGCCCTTGCCCAGGTCACACTGTTCCAGCGAGGTATTTTTGGGGCCGCGTCTTTGCTTCCACAGCTCCTCGCCTTTCATCTCGAACAGCTCGGCGGGATTTCCGTCCTGCAGCATTTCGCGGTATTCGGCAATGCCATCGGCGGTGCTTTTCTGCGCAACAGCAGAAGCACTGGCCAGCAATGCCAGAGCGGCAGAGAAGACCAGTTTCCCGGCCTGGTTGGTTTGTCTCATGGGGCACCCCTTTTTTGTTATCTGTCAAAGAAGGCAGACAGCGAGGCGTCTACCCAGGCAAAGTGCACTGCCGTGTGGCCGATCCTGCCGCAGTTGCCACCGCAAGGTCGAGACAGCCCGCCCTTGCGGCGTAGCAGCCATCAGCTCACCGTGGCTTCATCGGTTCGCGTCTCTCCCTTGTTGTCCTTCCAGGACACCGATATCTTGTCGCCCGCCTTGGCGCCTTTGACGACAAATTGCAGAAAGGGGTTCTTCGATACCGCGGGCCCCCATTCAGCCGTCAGCACGGGCTTGCCATTGAGGGACGCGGTCACTTCCTGGATGAACCAGGCCGGAATGGTCTTGCCTTCCCCGTCCTTGCGCTGGCCGGTTTCCATCTCGTGGGACATCAACACCCGCACCGTGGTCTTGTCACCCGCTGCCTGAGCGCGAATACGCATTGGATCTGCCATGTCTTTCTCCTTGTTGTCTCGTCTCGTCTTAACCGCCGCAGCCGCCCAGGGTGACCTTCACTTCCTTCTTCGCAAACAGCGCCTTGCCATCCGCTGTGATGGCAACCGCATACACGTCCGAAGACTGGCCCAGTTTGGCGCGCGTGAGAAAGTTCGGCTCGACGGCATCATTCACATCAAAGGCAGCCACCAGGGTGCTCGGGTTCTTCTCGACCAGCACCAGAAGGCGCTTCACATTGGGCAGGGTGGTGGCAGCACCAATGGGCACGACTGCGCCGTTCTCTGCAATGTCTGGCGCAGTCAGGCTGACGTCCTTGCTTTCCGCAGGCGCGGCAGCGCCCATGGCCTTGATCACATCAGCCACGGTCTTTGCATCAAACGCGGTCTGGTTGTAGGCTGCCAGTGCTGCACGGGGCAGCAGGCCCGCTGCCAGCAGCAAGCCGGTAACGGCTGCGGAATGTTTGAGTGCATCTCTGCGGTTCATGTCTCAGTCTCCTTGTAATACGTGAATATGGGAATGGCTGGATGCGTCCATTTGCCCGCAACTGGCCTGTTACGGCTTTGCCGCAGACTCTCCCGCCAGCCAACCTGCAATCGCCTGGGCATCATCGTCGCTGATTCCGGGCTGCGGCGGCATGGGCATTGACCCCCACACGCCCGTGCCGCCTGCCTTGATCTTGCCCAGAAGATAGTCCTTCTTGCCGGGGTATTTCTTTGCGATCTCGGCAAATCCCGGGCCCACAATCTTCTGGTCCATGCCATGGCAGGCAATGCAGGCGTTTTTCTCCAGCAGTGCGGTAGGTGCTGCGGCCTTGGCCCCGTTCGCAACTGCCTTCGCCTCTGCCTTGCCAGACTTGCCATTGCCGCCGTCGGTTTCAATACCGCGCTGCGCACCGACCAGGCGGTTTTGTGCCGCCAGGTTGCCGTGGTTGTTGCTTGCATGCGCAGGCAGGGCCGACCGCACCTGTGGCTCGGGGCCGCAATTGCGCATGCACGCTGTGGCGCGCACATCCGGCTGGCCTGCGCCCTGCTTTGCACCGTTCGCAAAGTCATTGCCCGGCCACAGCCCGTGCTGGGTGGTCATGCCATTGCGGTTGGGCATCTTCTGCTGCACTTGGGCAATGTTCTTGTCGCTGAGTGTGTAGTCATCGGGGACCACGCCACCCAGATTGAGCAGATAAGCGGTTACCGCATACACCTCTTCCGTGGTCAGCGTCTTGGGGGCATTCCATGGCATGGCGCGGTTGATATAGTCCCACAGGGTCGATACCGTGGCAACCTTCATCATCGTGGTACGGCCTGGAAAGCCCGGGTCGTTCAGCCGTGCTGCATGGCCGGTCTTGATGTCATCGGCTGTGGTGCCGCCAATCAGCGGGCTGAAGACCTCGTTCGATTCGCCAAAGACGCCGTGGCAGGATGCGCACTTGGCCTCCCACACATCCATGCCCTTCTGCACCGATCCCGAGCCTGACGGCAGTCCTTTGAAATCAGGACGTACGTCGATGTCCCAGGCTTGTACTTCCTTGGCGGTCGCCTCCCGGCCAATGCCTTGAAAGCGCTCCCCTGCCTTTCCAGAAGCTTGCGCAAACGCCGCTCCATGGACAGCAGCCAACACAAACAGGGCATATCCCATCAGTCTTTTCTTACGCAAGCTGAACATTGGCCACCTCCCCATTCGCATGCACCGCCCACGACTGGATGGCATTGTTGTGGTAGATGGAACGCGTGCCGCGCACGGCCCTCAACTGCTGGTAGGTAGGCTGCACATAGCCGGTTTCGTCCATCGCCCGGCTCTGGATGATGCATTCCTCGCCATTCCAGGCCCAGTCGATGTTGAAGCGCGTGAGGCATTTTTCCATCACAGGCCCTTCGAGGCGAGCCGTGCGCCAGTTGCGACCGCCATCCACACTCACATCCACACGCTTGACCTTGCCGCGCCCCGACCATGCCAGACCTGTGATGTTGTAGAAACCCTTGTCGAGCAGCATCTGTCCGCCAGAGGGCGTGGTCACCACGCTCTTGCATTCCTGAATGCTGGTGTACTGGCGGTGCTGGCCGTCAGGCATCAGATCCACATAATGCACCGCTTCGTCCTTGGTGGCGTAAGGCATATCGCCCACTTCAATGCGACGCAGGTACTTGACCCAGCTGACACCTTGCACGCCTGGCACCACGAGGCGCAGCGGATAGCCTTGCTCGGGCCGCAGCATCTCGCCGTTCTGGCCATAGGCCACCAGCACTTCACCGGACGTGATCAGCTCCACCGGAATGGTGCGCGTCATCGAAGATCCATCGGCGCCTTCGGCCAGAATGAACTTGCCTTTCTTCAGATCCGCACCAGCCATTTCTAGCAGGGTGATCAGCGGCACACCGGTGAACTCGCTGCACGAGAGCATGCCATGCGTATATTGCACCGTCGGCACGGCCACATTGCCCCATTCCATGCCCGTGTTGGCGCCGCACTCGATGAAGTGAAAGCGCGACACCGATGGCAAACGCATGATGTCATCCATCGTGAACACCTTGGCGCTCTTGACCAGACCATTGACCATCAAGCGATGCTTGGAGGGATCGATGTCCCACCAGCCCTGGTGGTGACGCTCAAAATGCAGGCCGCTCGGCGTAACAATGCCGAACAGAGATTGCAGCGGTGCAAACGATACCGAGGCCTGCTTGGTCTGCGTGAGTCCGGGACTTTGCCTGCGCTGCACATTGGCCTCGTACTTGGATGGTTTGCCATAGCCATCGGTCACCACCGGCTGGCCCAGGCCCTTGCTGTGGGCAGGCAACTCGAGAATGTTCGGGTCTCCATCTCCTACCGACGCCTGTTGCGCATGCACGGATGCTGCCACGGTGCCCGCGGCAGCTGCAAATGCACTGCGTATGAAATCACGTCGCCCGGCCTTGGCCTCTGCAAACACCGTGCCCACCGCCTGTGGAGGTACAAAATTCTCTGGCGCCTTGCGCACCCTGCCCATCAGCTGGCTCCGCATATGCTCCCTTTCCAATAGCAAGCTTTATCCGAGAAATAAGCGCTGGTCGCTTGCCTTACTTGGAACCACCCAGAATCCAGGCAGCCAGCGTGCTGGCATCTGCATCGCTGAGCGCTGCTTGCGCCGGCATGGGAGCCGCGCCCCACTTGCCGGAACCGCCCGCCTTGATGCTTTTGGCGAGCTGGGCTTGTGCATCGGCCTGGCCTGCATATTTCTTTGCCACATCCTGATAGGCCGGGCCCACCAATTTCTTGTCGACGCTGTGGCAAGCCATGCATGCGTTCTTCTGAGCCAGGGCCAGATCGGCCCATGCAGGAGCTGCTGCCAACCCGCCTCCCACCATGACGACTCCTGCCATCCAAACACTTCGAAGTTGTCTCATCGCTTCACCTTTATTTATATATAAGCATATTTTTATTTATTGAAATATTAGAGAGTTCTGGCCGCTCGCTGGACTAGGTGATACCCGCGTTATCCCAGATATGAATAGCGAACTTCAGGTTTTCAGCCGTGCCGGCACAGGTACGGTGTTGCTGTATAGGGCTGTAAGCCATTGAGCAATAGCCTGCCCCATTGGATTAAATTGCAGGCTTGAAAGATGCACGCGCCTGCGCAAGACGTTCGTCAAGGTATGCGCCATAGAAGTCGGAAGTGGAGCCCGCCGTAAGCCGTGGGGCCAGTTCCTTTCCGCCACGGCCATAGAACAACACCGTCGGTGCAACCTCGATGCCCAGGTCCTTGACCACCTGTCCATGGGTTGTGACTCGCCCTTCCCAGTCACGCAAAGGTGCGCGTGACAGAAAGTGGATCTGCGTCACCACCGCACCGTCCTTGCTGGCAGGAAGCAAGTAGTTTTCGCGCGCCACCTTGCAAAATGGGCAACCCTGCAAGGTAGCCAATACCACCAGCGGCTGGCCTTGGCGCACGGCCAACGCCAGGCTTTGTGGCAAGTCCGCCGCCGTAGGCAGCAGCTGCTCCGATGCATCCAGTGCCTGGACCTGCACTGCCTGGCTTCCTGCTGCCTGGCTGAAGAGTAATCCGAGCATGGCATCGCGTCGGCGGATCATGGTTTTTCCTGCTCCATCAGCAAATAGGTGTTGTACGCGTTCATGCGGTTGGCCTCCTTGAACAGCGGGTACTTCTCAAAGCGCGACCAATCGGTGGATTTGTAGGCTTCGTCAAACGGGTCCAGATTGCCTGCCGCCTTGGCCATGGATTCGCGCAGGTAGCGGAGATAGTCGCGCGTCAGCTGCATGTCCGCCTTTGGATCATTCGATGCCGGGCCATGGCCTGGCACCATGACCTTGACGGAAAGCTTCAGCAGGCTGTCGAGCGCGGCAATCCAGTGGCGGCTGTCAGCTTGGCCGACGTAAGGAATCCGGTTGCGAAACACCACATCCCCAATGAACAGCACACCGCTTTGCGGGAGGAAAATCGCTGTGTCTTCCGGCGTATGGGCAGGCCCCATGTGTTGCAACTGAAACTGCACTCCACCGATCGAGAACACGCTGTTGTCCGCGCTCACCCATTCATCTGCCTTCACCAGATGGGTGTCCGCATCGATCCATGGCGCCAGCTCGGTGCGAGAAGCATCCAGGCGCAGCCGGGCGGTGTCGGAGTTGATGTACTCCCTTGCCAAGCCGTTGGCAATGATCTTTGCACCCAGCGCCTTGAAGACTTGCAGGCCATAGATATGGTCAGCGTGGTAATGCGTCAGCAGCACGGTGCTGATGGGTTTGTTCGTGATCTGCCTGATTTTCTGTACCAGCGTCTTGGCCAGTGCAGGGGAGCCCAGCGCATCAATCACCACCACGCTGTCTTGCGTGATGACAAAGCCGGCATTGGAGATGAAGTTCTGGTTCTGCGGCGAACCCAGCGCCGACAGGCCCTGCACGTAGTACACATCGGGGGCTACCTGCTTGACCTCCATCGAGACGGCTGCTGTCGCCGCCGCTGGCGAGCTTTGTGATGGATTGCCTGCCGCCGTGCTGGCAGCTGCTGCCACCGGCATATCCGGTGCTCCATCCGTGCCGTGCGCCTGCGCGCTTCCAGCACCCCAGCCCAGCACCCATGCAAAAGCGTAAGCCCATTTCACCCGTGTCGCCACCATGCTTGACTCCTGTCTCCAACCACCGTTTACTAGGGATCCTAGGTACTGTTACTGGCTTTGCAAAGCAATTGCCTGTTGCTAATATAAGTCACCAGCGATATTTTTGGGCTGGAGATACTACCAATGCAAAGGAGCCTCCCATGAAACGCCTGTTGTGTGCCGTCTTCCTGTCCTTGATGGCAGCCGTCGGCTTTGCCCAGGACAAGGTCAAAGTGGTCTACCACGTCAATACCGGCGTCGAAACTGCCGCAGCTATCCTCAACAACATCACCAACGAGCTCAACGCTTCGCCTACCGACAAGATCGTGGTGGTGACGCACGGCCCGGGCATCGATTTTCTACTCAGTGATGCCAAGGACAGCAAGGGTCGCGAGTTCAGCGGACAGGTGAGCGCATTGTCCGCCAAGGGTGTGGAGTTTCGTGTGTGCAATAACACCTTGCAGAGCCGCAAGATTGACGCGTCGAAGCTGCTGATGGAGACCCAGGTGGTGCCGTCCGGCGTAGCCGAAGTCGCCCGCCTTCAGGCCAAGGAAGGCTTCGTATACTTGAAGCCTTGATCGCGCTGAGTTACCAGCAAAAAAGGCAGCCACCGGCTGCCTTTTCACATTTTGCGGATGGCGCGCTCAATCTTCCATGGCAATCTGCAGACAGACGCTGCGGCACATCTGCACCACCTTGTCATTTGCAATGTAGTAGTAGATGCTGACCCCTTCACGCCGCTTGCCCAGCACCCCTGCCTGGTACAAGGTGTTCAGGTGCTGCGACATATTGGGCTGTGTGGTGTTGATCGACGCCAGCAGTTCAGACACGTTCTTTTCACCATTGCACAACGCGCTGATGATCTTGAGCCGCATGGGCGCAGCCATGGCCTTGAATAGCTCTGCGGCGCTTTCATATACGCCGTCGTCTTCCATCTCTTGCGATTCCATGCCCGCATTCCTTCCATCTGCAGCGACTGGCCAGCTTTCCGGCCAGGCCACCATACCTTGCCGGTACACCACTATATAGCAGAGCCCATGCAATGGCCTGATGCCTTTACACGCCCTCCATGAATAAAAAGGCGCCCGTCCGGGCGCCTGAAAGTGGATGGCCGATGCCTCATGCCGAAGCCGGCATTGCGGCCTTTTTGCTCCCTCTCGCTTTGAGCACGCGTGGAACAATCAGCACAGCCAGCACGATGATGATCAACGCCAACGACATGGGCCGCTGCCAGAAAATGCTCCAGCTGCCTTCCCCAATGGCCACGGCATTACGCATTTGCGCCTCAGCCAAAGGCCCGAGAATCATGCCGACCACCACCGGCGCGGTCGGAAAGTCAAAGCGGCGCATCACCACGCCCAGCGCACCGATAGCCAGCAGCAGGTACAGATCAAACGTGCTTTGGCGCATGCCATACGCGCCGACGGTCGCAAAGATCAGAATGCCTGCATACAGTTGCGGCTTGGGAATCTTGAGCAGCTTGACCCACATGCCCACCATGGGCAGGTTCAGCACCAGCAGCATCACATTGCCGATATACAGCGAAGCGATCAGTGCCCAGACCAGTGCAGCCGAAGAGGTAAACAGCTGCGGGCCCGGATTGATGCCGTAGTTCTGGAATGCACCCAGCAACACGGCAGTGGTGTTGCTGGTAGGAATGCCCAGCGTCAACAGCGGAATCAGCGCAGCCGTGACAGTCGCGTTGTTGGCCGCTTCCGGGCCTGCAACGCCCTCGATGGCGCCGGAGGTACCGAACTCTGCCTTGTCTTCGCCCTTGGCCAGCTTCTTCTCGGTGGCATAGCTCAGAAAGGTCGGAATCTCCGTACCGCCAGCAGGAATGCAGCCAAAGGGCGTGCCAATCACCGTGCCGCGGATCCATGCAGGCACTGAACGCTTCCAATCGCGACGCGTCATGTGCACGCGGCCCATCTTGTTCTGCGAATCGCGGGTCTTGCCCTCGTACAGTGCGTAATACAGCACCTCAGCCACGGCAAACAGGCCCACCGCCACCAGCACAATGTCGATACCGTCCAGCAGCTCCGGCTTGCCCATCGTATAGCGGGCGGTGCCGGTGATCTGGTCCATGCCGATGCAGCCAATGGCCAGGCCCAGAAACAGCGCTGTCATGCCGCGCAGGCTGCTCTTGCCAAGTACCGCACTCACGGTGGTGAAAGCCAGCACCATCAACATGAAATACTCTGGCGGCCCCAGCTTGACAGCGAAGTCTGCAACATAGGGGGCGAACAGCGTCACCACCACGGTGGCAATCGTCCCGGCCACGAAAGAACCAATGGCCGACGTGGCAAGCGCAGCACCAGCGCGGCCGCTCTTGGCCATCTTGTTGCCTTCCATGGCCGTCACCATGCTTGCAGTCTCGCCCGGCGTGTTCAGCAGGATCGACGTGGTCGAGCCACCGTACATGGCGCCGTAGTAGATGCCAGCAAAGAAGATCATCGAGGCGGTGACTTCCACCTTGGCGGTAATGGGCAGCAGCATGGCCACGGCCACTGCAGGACCGATGCCGGGCAACACGCCCACTGCCGTGCCCAGCGCGCAACCGACCAGCGCCCACAGCAGGTTGACTGGCGTCGCCGCGGTGGCGAAGCCTTGGAGCAATGCGTTGAATATTTCCATCACAGCCACCCTGTTTCCGTCAGACCCGGCAGATTGATTGCCAGGAATTGCGTGAAGGTCCAGAACACCGGCGCCGAAATCACCGCCCCGGTGAACAGATCGGTGCCAATGGTTCTGGCGCTGCCCGCATGGGCCTGGCCAGAGGCGCGACGCAAGCCCTGTGTTGCCACGGCGTAGCACAGCGTGCAGCTGACGATGAAGCCCAAGGTGGTGATGAGCGCCGCATTGATAAGCAAGCCGGCGCATACCCAGACCAGTGCGCCCCAGTCGCCATGCTGCGCGCCGTCCGGCGCGTCCAGGTGGCGGTAGCCGCCACTCAGCGCTTCCCAGCACAGCCACAGCCCGCACAGGCCGAGCACGCAGGCTGCCAGCCAGGGCAGGAAATCAGGCCCGACGCCGCTGTAACCGGCTTGGGATGGGATGTGCAACGCACCCCATGACAGCAGGCCTGCCACCACCAGCACAGCAATGCCGACGGCCAGTTGGGCCACCGTGCTTGGCTGGTGGGCGTGTTCAAAACCAGGCTCCGCGCCTGCGGGATTATTGGCAGCGGTACCGGCCGCTGCATGGGGATCTGCCATCGGGCTCATATCGGCGTCTCCTTTGTCCTTTGGAATGGTGCAGGGCAATGTTGGATCATGACTCTGGGGTGAACGGGGGCCTGAACCGCCGCGGAGAAGCGACGCTGCGCAGCAGCAATGCCGGGCGCTGACCACATCGCATTTCAATCCACCTGCAGCAGGCCGCCTGCTCGCAATCCACAACTTGCTTCCAGCACCTGAAATCTTGAGAAAAACAAGCCCTGGCACTTATCCATCAAGCGCCAGTGGCTTTTTTATAAACCGAGCACTGCTTCTGGCGGAACAGAGCCGCCAGGGCAGTACGAGAATCAGGACACCATGCCTGCGCGGGTCATCGTGTCTTTCAGGCTGGCAAATTCCGTCGATACAAATTTGCTGAAGTCATCGCCCGCCAGCCAGGCAGCGGTCCAGTCGTTCTTCTTCATCGACTCGGCCCAGCTCTTGCTCTTCATGGCCTTGTCCAGCATGTCAATCAGATTCTTGCGCTGCTCCGCACTGATGCCGGGGGCACCATATACGCCGCGCCAGTTGCCGATCTCCACATCGATACCTTGCTCCTTGAGCGTGGGAACGTCCACACCCTCCAGGCGCTGAGCGGCCGTGACAGCAATCGGCTTCATCTTGCCAGTCGCAATGTATTCGGCAAATTCGCTGAAGCCACTGCCTCCGACGGTGACATTGCCGCCCAGGATGGCGGCAATTGCCTCGCCACCGCCACGGAAGGCAACATAGTTGATCTTGGCGGGGTCCACACCCACCGCCCGGGCAATCATTGCAGCAGCGATGTGCTCGGTCGAACCACGTGAGCCACCGCCCCATTTGACGGAGCCCGGATCCTTCTTGAGCTGCGCCACGACATCTGCCATGGTCTTGAACGGCGAATTGGTTGGCAGCACAAAGACGTTGTATTCGCTGGTGAGGCGGGCCAAAGGCGTGGCCTGGTTCAGATCCACCGGCGGCTTGCCAGTGATGATGCCGCCCAGCATGACAGCGCCCATCACCATCATGGCATTGGCATCGCCCTTGCTGCCATTGACGAACTGCGCAAGTCCAATGGCACCGGCCGCACCGCCCTTGTTGTCGTAGGTAACCGAGCCAGCCACGCCAGCGTCCTGCAAGGCCTTGCCCAGTGCACGGCCCGTGGTGTCCCAGCCGCCACCGGGGTTGGCGGGCAACAGCATTTTCAGATTTGCAGCAGCATGGGCGCTGAACGGCAAGGCTCCGGCAGCAGCCAATGCCAGCATGGATTTGAGGAATTCGTCACGACGCATGAGTGCCTCCTTGGAAGATGTTGTAGATGGAACGATGATCGTGGCAATACCTGTCAAATGGCTGTCACGCCTGCGCTCATTCACTAGGGGAAACACCAAGGGCCAGGGTGCTGCACTCACGGTATGAGCAGCCTTCAATATGGTGCAAACTTGCCAGCATGCACCTGCTTTTGATCGAGGACGACGCCACCATGCAGACCACCCTGCAGCGCACGCTGCGGCGGCGCGGCATGGATGTTACCCCCATTACCGATGGCGCAGCCGCGCTGCATGCCTGGCGCCGACTGCGGCCCGATGCCGTACTGCTGGATCTGAGCCTGCCCAATATGGATGGGCTGGACATCATTGCCCAGGCACGAGCAGAAGGCCTGGCCACCCCCACCCTGATCCTGACTGCGCGCGGCACGGTAGGCGACCGCGTGCTCGGCCTCAATTCCGGTGCCGACGACTATCTGGCCAAGCCATTTGACCTGGATGAGCTGGAGGCCCGCATCCGCGCCCTGGTGCGGCGGTCGCAGCCCACTACCCCAGAAAATATGGCACCAGCCACCACGGCTGCCGGGAGCCTGCGCTATGACAAGTCCGCCGAGGCCTTTTACTGGCAGGACACCATCTTTGAACTGACACCGCGAGAAGTCGCCTTCCTCAAGACACTGATCCAGCCCATGGGCCAGGCCGTCACCAAGGAGCGCCTGTTCGCCGCCGTATTTGCCGGCGAGCCCGACGTGCAACTCGAAGCGGTCGAAGTCGTGGCCTACCGTCTGCGAAAAAAACTGGCCCCTACCGGCATGCAGCTGATGACCCTGCGCGGCCTGGGCTACCTGCTCAAATCCGGCGGTACTCCAGCCGAATAGCGCGCCACCCCGTACGACCTGCAAGACATGCCCACGCCAGCCAACACTGCAAAGCCAAGCTCCAGCAGCACCCATACAGCCAGCAACTCGAATAGCTCCATTCGCCGAAATCTGCTGCTGGGCATTCTGCTGCCCGTGGTCATCTTCATGGTCTACAACACCAGCAGCCTCTACCAGCAGTCGCTCCAGTCCCTGAACACCGCCTATGACCGCAGCTTGCTGGCATCGGCCAAGGTGATTGGCGAACAACTGACCGTGCAAGGCTATGACGAACTGGCCATTGTCGAATCCACCGTCCCCTACTCCGCCCTGGAGGCCTTTGAGGCAGACAACCAGTCGCGCCTGTTCTACCGCGTCTCCACGATGGCGGGTGAACTGATTGGCGGCTTTGCCGAGCTGCCGCTGTGGAGGGGCCGGATCGCCCAGCAGCCGCCCTATGCGGCACTGGTGGATTTCTACAATGGTGAGTTCCGAGGCATGCCTGTTCGCATTGCAGCGCTGCTGCAACCTGTAGCCAGCGCCAACGGGCGCGGCATGGCCATCGTGCAGGTGGCAGAAACACTGCAGATCCGAGAATCTCTGGCCCGAGAGATCCTGCTGGGCACCTTGTTCAAGCAGGCGCTGCTGTTTGTCTGCATTGCATGTGTCGTCGTGTTCGTGGTGCGCCGGGCCACCCTGCCCATCCTGCAATTGAGCGAACAGCTCAACAGCCGCAGCAACGATGATCTGCAGCCGCTGAAAGTGCCAGCCGCCACCCCCGTCGAAGTACTGCCCCTTGTAGACTCCACCAACCACGCCATGGCGCGCCTGGCCCATCTGCTCGCACACCAGAAACGCTTTGTGCGCGATGCATCGCATCAATTGCGCACGCCACTGGCCGTGCTCAAGGTTCAGGTGCAATCGGCCCTTCGCGGCGACGTGGAGCCACTCCAGGCCTTGCACGAAATCAACAGCACAGTGGGCCGTGCAACCCAGCTGGCCAACCAGATGCTGTCACTCGCAAAAGTAGAGCAGTTGCAGCAGTCAGAACAGGCGCAGCCGGTCAGCTTGACCGAGATCGTGCGCGACATGGTCATCGAACTATCTCCCTTGCTGGCTGAAAAAAACCTGCAGTTTGAACTGGTGAGCGAAGAGCTGACGCTGCTGGCCCACCCTTGGATGCTGCGTGAGCTGGTACGCAATCTGCTGCACAACGCCATACAGCATTCACCGCATGGCGCCCCCTTGCAGATCAGGTTGGCCATTGAAGACAATCACCCGGTTCTGCGCGTCAGCGATTGGGGAGAAGGCGTATCCCCGGCAGTGCAGACACGTCTGGCAGAGCCTTTTGTCAGCGGCACACCCAATGGCGGATCAGGCCTGGGCCTTGCCATTTGCCACTCCATCTGTGATGCACTTCATGCACAACTGCACTTGCGTAACCGCCATGGCAACGGCGCCATTGAAGGATTCGACGCTGTAGTAGAGTTTGCTTCTGTAGCCAATACATCCCCACCTTCCTCCCATGTCCACATCTGACACCTCTGACAGTGAATCCATGCGCATCGACAAATGGCTATGGTGCGCGCGCTTCTACAAGACACGCGCCATAGCAGTGGAGGCCATCAACAAAGGCCATGTGCGCGTCAACCAAGCCAACGCCAAGCCGGGTAAAGAGGTAAGAACAGGCGATACCGTAGAGCTGCAACAGGGCAACATACCGAAGACTGTGGTCATCGCCGCCATGGCCCGTACCCGTGGGCCCGCCTCCACCGCACAGGCGCTTTACACCGAGACCGCCGAAAGCATTGCACAGAGGGCCGCGCTGGCCGAACAGCGACGCTTGGCCCCGGAACCCGCCAATACGCTCAAGGACGGCCGTCCCACCAAGCGCGATAGGCGAGAGTTG
>NZ_JBEBNZ010000033.1:0-32593 GCF_040396735.1 Comamonas odontotermitis | reverse complement strand
TGCCGTGGTCAACGTGACCGATGGTGCCCACGTTCACGTGGGGCTTGGTACGTTCAAACTTACCTTTTGCCATGAGAAATTCTCCAAAATAAAGAGCAAAACCTGTGTTGGGTTTAACGTCTACACCCGATTGCTTGGTCGCTTCGCACAGGAAACAAAGCGGCACCGGATCGTAGACAAACTATTAAAAAGATAGCTGCTTGCGCCCGATCAACGAGCGCAAGCGCTACTTTCATTAGGCCTTGGCGCGTGCTGCAACAATGGCTTCTGCCACGTTGCGAGGAGCTTCAGCGTAGTGCTTGAACTCCATCGTGTACGTAGCGCGACCTTGCGTTTGCGAACGCAGCGAGGTGGCGTAGCCGAACATTTCGGACAGTGGCACTTCTGCCTTGATGGCCTTGCCGCCACCAACCATGTCTTCCATGCCCTGCACCATACCGCGGCGGGACGACAGGTCGCCCATCACGGTACCGGCGTAGTCTTCAGGCGTTTCCACTTCCACGGCCATCATTGGCTCGAGGATGACGGGGTTGGCCTTGCGGGCACCTTCCTTGAAACCGAAGATGGCAGCCATCTTGAACGCCATTTCGTTCGAGTCCACATCGTGGTACGAACCGAAGGTCAGGGTCACTTTGACATCCACCACAGGGTAGCCAGCCAGCACGCCGGAGGTCAGCGCTTCGATCACGCCCTTTTCCACCGCAGGGATGTATTCGCGAGGAACCACACCGCCCTTGATTTCGTCGACGAACTCGAAGCCCTTGCCGGCTTCCTGGGGTTCCAGAGTCAGAACCACGTGACCGTACTGGCCCTTACCGCCGGACTGGCGAACGAACTTGCCGTCCACGTCCTTGACCGTGCTGCGGATGGTTTCGCGGTAGGCAACCTGGGGCTTGCCCACGTTGGCTTCCACACCGAATTCACGCTTCATGCGGTCAACGATGATTTCCAGGTGCAGCTCGCCCATACCGGCGATGATGGTCTGACCGGATTCTTCGTCGGAACGCACGCGGAAGGAAGGATCTTCTGCAGCCAGACGCGACAGAGCGATACCCATCTTTTCCTGGTCGGCCTTCGACTTGGGCTCCACAGCCTGTGCAATCACGGGCTCTGGGAACACCATGCGTTCCAGCACGATAGGCGCAGCCACGTCGCACAGGGTTTCACCGGTGGTCACGTCCTTCAGGCCCACGCAAGCGGCGATGTCACCGGCGCGGATTTCGTCCACTTCGATACGGTCGTTCGCCATCATCTGCACGATACGGCCGATACGCTCTTTCTTGCCCTTGACCGAGTTGTACACGGTGTCGCCCTTGGACAGAACGCCGGAGTACACACGCACGAAGGTCAACTGGCCCACGAACGGGTCGGTCATCAGCTTGAACGCCAGAGCGGAGAACTTCTCGCCGTCGTCCGCCTTGCGGGTCAGCTTCTTTTCTTCGTCTTCTGGGTCGGTACCGGCAACGTCAGGGATGTCCACTGGCGAAGGCAGGTAGTCGATCACGGCGTCCAGCATGCGCTGCACACCCTTGTTCTTGAACGCGGTGCCGCACAGCATAGGCTGGATTTCGGTCGACAGCGTGCGGGCACGGATACCGGCCTTCACTTCTTCTTCCGACAGGGTACCTTCTTCCAGGTACTTGTTCATCAGGTCTTCCGACGCTTCGGCAGCCGACTCCACCAGGTTTTCACGCCACTTGTTGGCGGTTTCCACCAGATCGGCAGGAATGTCCTGGTATTCGAACTTCATACCCTGGGAAGCTTCGTCCCAGATGATGGCCTTCATCTTGACCAGATCAACCACGCCCTTGAAGTTTTCTTCAGCGCCGATTGGGATCACCACAGGCACAGGGTTGGCCTTCAGGCGCAGCTTCATCTGGTCATAGACCTTGTAGAAGTTGGCACCGGTACGGTCCATCTTGTTCACAAAGGCCAGACGAGGCACCTTGTACTTGTTGGCCTGACGCCACACGGTTTCAGACTGTGGCTGCACGCCGCCCACAGCGCAGTACACCATGCAAGCACCGTCCAGCACGCGCATGGAACGCTCCACTTCAATCGTGAAGTCCACGTGGCCGGGGGTGTCGATGATGTTGAAGCGGTGCTCTGGGTAAGACATGTCCATACCCTTCCAGAAGCAGGTCACTGCAGCGGAAGTGATGGTGATACCGCGCTCTTGCTCCTGCTCCATCCAGTCGGTGGTAGCAGCGCCGTCGTGCACTTCACCCAGCTTGTGGGTCACGCCGGTGTAAAACAGGATACGTTCGGTCGTGGTGGTTTTACCTGCGTCGATGTGCGCAGAAATACCGATATTGCGGTAGCGCTCGATGGGGGTCTTGCGAGCCATGATTGATCCTTTGTTGATCAGTGAGGAGGAGGTGATGCAAACTGGCGAGTAGCACAGACATCAACCACGATATGAGGGCAGTCTGAATCCAAGCAAGGCCGCAAGCAAAAATCTGTTGCTGGCGGCCTTTGGGGATCGAGAGAGATCGCTCAGATTAGAAGCGGAAGTGGCTGAATGCCTTGTTCGCTTCGGCCATGCGGTGCACTTCGTCACGGCGCTTCATCGCGCCGCCACGGCCTTCGGTGGCTTCCAGCAGCTCGTTGGCCAGGCGTTGAGCCATCGACTTTTCACCGCGCTTGCGAGCAGCTTCCTTGATCCAGCGCATGGACAGAGCCAGACGACGGACAGGACGCACTTCAACTGGCACCTGGTAGTTGGCACCGCCAACACGGCGGGACTTCACTTCGACCATGGGCTTGACGTTGTTGATGGCAACAACGAAAGCTTCCAGAGGGTCCTTGCCAGGATGCTTCTTCTCGATCAGGTCCAGAGCGCCGTAAATGATGCGCTCAGCAACTGCCTTCTTGCCGCCTTCCATGATCACGTTCATGAATTTGGACAGCTCTACATTGCCGAACTTTGGATCCGGCAGAATTTCACGTTTGGGGACTTCGCGACGACGTGGCATTTCTTCACCTCTATCTTTGCTTCAGTTGGCATCTTTTCAGACACCGCGAGAGCCAATAAATGGACTCCCACTTACTCGACCCGGGCAAAACACTTGCCTTTGGGGTCACTACGTTTGCACAGCCTGCCTGGCTGACAAACACCGGGAATGTCTTGAAAAAGCGATTAAGCCTTCTTAGGACGCTTTGCACCGTACTTCGAACGGGCTTGCTTACGGTCCTTGACGCCTTGCAGGTCAAGCGAACCGCGGACGATGTGGTAACGCACACCTGGCAAGTCCTTCACACGGCCACCGCGCACCAGCACAACGCTGTGCTCTTGCAGGTTGTGGCCTTCACCGCCGATGTACGAAATGACTTCGAAACCGTTGGTCAGGCGCACCTTGGCGACCTTACGCAGAGCGGAGTTAGGCTTCTTAGGCGTCGTGGTGTACACACGGGTGCACACGCCACGGCGCTGTGGGCAGTTTTCCATAGCAGGGCTCTTGGATTTAACAACTTCTACCGTGCGGCCCTGACGCACGAGTTGGTTAATGGTTGGCATTAATTAAACGTCCCTAAACGTGAATTTGCTTTGAAAAGCGAAAACGTGAATCCCTTCGGAAATTCCGAAAAGCCCTCTAATGTACCACCGAAGGCAAAAATCGGCAAATGTTTACGGGGGAACCCGTAGTGTGCCCGCTGCACAAGACAGGTTTTTACGCAATGGCACGCGCCAGCCAAGCACTTTCGGCTCCTGTTTTGGGAGCATCCCAAACGACAAAAGCGTGCCAGGGCACGCTTTTCTTTCGATTTCCAGGCGCTTTGGCGCCCAGAGCCGCTTACTTGATCCAGAGGCGGATCGCATCCCAGGCACGACCAAAGATGCCGGCCTCGCCCACATCCTCCAGTGCCACCAGCGGCACTTCCGCCACTTGCTGGCCGCCAGCCATCACCTTCAGGCTGCCGAGCTTCTGGCCCTTGGTGAAAGGTGCGATCAGCGGCTCCTGGCTGACCACCTGGGTTTCCAGCTTGCCTCCGGTGCCAGCGGGCACGTTGACGATGATCGGCGTGGCGCTGCCCATCTTGACGGTGTCCTGCGCACCCTTCCAGGCCTTGGGCGTTGCCACCGGCTGGCCACCATCAAACAGCTTGACGGTGTCGAAGGCGGTATAGCCCCAGTTCAAGAGCTTCTGGCTTTCGTTGGCGCGGTCCTTGTCGCTGGCAGCGCCCAGCAGAATCGAGATCAGGCGGCGGTCGCCTGCATTGGGTACCTGGCGCTTGGCCGTGGATACCAGGCAGTAGCCCGCGGCATTGGTGTGTCCGGTTTTCAGGCCATCCACCGTGGGATCGCGGAACAACAAAGTATTACGATTGGTGCCGTTGGATTTGGGGGTGCCGGGGTAGTACCACTGCTTGGTCGAGTAGTAGTGCATGTATTCCGGGAAGTCCTTCATCAGGCGATTGGCCAGGATGCTCAGGTCCTTGGCGGTCGTCGTATGGCCGGGCTCGGTCAGGCCTTCCGGGTTCTTGTAGGCCGTGTTCGTCATGCCCAGGGCCTTGGCCTGCTCGTTCATCAGGCGCACAAAGTTCTCGGCAGTACCGCCCACACCTTCGGCCAGCGCCATGGTGGCGTCATTGCCCGACTGCACGATCATGCCGTGCAGCAGGTCGTCCACCTTCACCTGCATCTTGGGATCGATGAACATGCGCGAGCCCGGCATCTTCCAGGCCCGCTCGCTCACCGGCAGGGTCTGCTCCAGGCTGATTTTCTTGGCGCGCAACGCGTCAAACACCACATAGCCGGTCATCAGCTTGGTGAGCGATGCCTGCTCCACCGGCGCATCGATGTCCTTGGCAGCCAGCACCTGGCCGGTGGTTGCATCGAACAACAGGTAATTGCGTGCGGCGATTTCGGGAGGTACAGGTGCCGCCAGTTGAGCCAGGGCCAGCGTGGGGGCCAGCAAGGCCGCAGCAGCCCAGGTGCGCAGGGTGGGCATCAAAGAAGATTTCATGTCGTCCAACTTTACAACTTGCCTGCCAGAGCCCTTGTAGCGGGCGGCAGGCCATCAAAACCAATAGCAATACTACACCACGGTCAAGCCGCAGCAGCGCTCAGGTGGCGCATGACCAGTCCTTTGAGCAGCGGCAATTGTCCGTGGAAGAAGTGAGCACCTCCTGGCACAACCGTAACCGGAAGTATCTGCGGCCGCGCCCAATCCATCACCGAAGACAGCGGCACGGTGTCGTCCACCTCCCCATGGATGACCAGGGTGCGCTCGTGCGCCTCGGGCGGTACCGCGGCCACGGTGAAACGCGACGCGGCCGTACCCACAAACACCACTTTCTCGATCTGGCGCCGGGGCCAAAGTTCCGCCAGCGCGTGGCTCATCACGAACGAGCCAAACGAAAAGCCCGCCAGCGCCAGCGCCCCGTGCGGTGCCAATTGCTCCACCACCGCCAGAAAATCCTCGCGCTCGCCCCGGCCCTCGTCGTAAGTGCCGGCCGACTGGCCTACGCCGCGAAAATTGAAGCGCAGTGCATTCCAGCCACTGCCGACAAAGGCGCGCGCCAGGGTCTGCACCACCTTGTTGTCCATGGTGCCTGCGAATAACGGGTGCGGATGGCCGATGACGACAGTGCCGCGCACCGCGCCGTCGGGGGCAGCGGCCGCGTCGCGGGCCACCTCCAGGATTCCGGCCGGGCCGTGGATGGTGAATCGTTCTGTCTGCGCATTCATGACGCTATCAACTCCATAGCTACCGATGCTTATCAAATAAGCACCAGAGGCAATTTATTTAAAGAATCAACGCCCTACATCGGGCGGCGTCACGAGGCGCTCGACCACCTGGCCGTTTTTCAGGTGCGACTCGATGATTTCATCGATATCGTCGGTGTCGATATAGGTGTACCAGACCCCTTCGGGGTACACAGCCATGATGGGGCCGCCTGCGCAGCGGTCCATGCAGCCTGCCTTGTTGACGCGCACCTTGCCAGGGCCGTTCAGGCCCTCGGCCTTGACGCGTGCCTTGCAGTGGTCAAACATGGCCTGGGCGCCGTGGTGGGCGCAACTGTCTTCGCCATTGGCACGGTCGTTCAGGCAGAAGAACACATGGTGTTGGTAATACTGGCCGTTGTTGCCGGGGTTCTGCTCACTCATGGCTCGCTCTCGTCAAATGCAATGGCGCTATTGTGGCAGCTTGGCAGGCCGCCAGCACCCATGACGGCAGCGCGGTTGCGCTTCACTGCCCGGCGCTTTGCCTGCGGCGGCGCGCCACCACATCGCGCGGCACACGCCCCAAAAGCAGCAGCACATACACGATCACCGCAAACGGCCACAGCCAGCCCAGCCACTGGCCCAGCCCGAAAAAGCGGATGAACCGGCCCTGCTCCCACGATTGCAGCGCCGTGGCGTAGTACGGGCTGGGCGGCGCCTGGTTGAGCAGGTTCACATCGATCATGACGCCCATCAACAGCAGCAGCACGCAATAGCGCCGCGGCAGGCCGACCTGCAGCAGCGCCAGCGCCAGTGCCAGCGCAATGCCCAGACGCGCGGTATGGTCCAGCCAGTCCCAGGCGAATGCCGGACCGTAGCTGAGCGCCGACGACAGCGCTGAAACCGCAATCCCCACCACCACAATGAGCCCCACCATCACCATGCGGCGCGTGAGGTGCGTCATCACGCTGAACGCCAGCCAGCACGGTATCAGCAGCCCCAGCATCACCACCACCAGCTGGCCGATGGGCGACAAGGGCTCGTTGGCCTGCATGAAGTTCGGCATCCATTCTTCAAACGCGGTATTCACCAGAATATCGACCAGCCAGCTCTCCAGCCGATCGAACACCTGGCCCAGGCCAAAGGGCTGCGACGGCGGAAAGAGCAGCGCCAGCGGCCACAGCAGCAG
The DNA here is from genome assembly GCF_040396735.1 of Comamonas odontotermitis. Taxonomy (GTDB): domain Bacteria; phylum Pseudomonadota; class Gammaproteobacteria; order Burkholderiales; family Burkholderiaceae_C; genus Comamonas; species Comamonas odontotermitis_C. The sequence continues at coordinate 25,736 of NZ_JBEBNZ010000033.1, read as the reverse complement.
CAGCACGATGGCGCCGCGCGAATCGGGCATGAACCAGCGGTCGCGCACATCGCTCCAGCGCCGCAAAATACCCACCCATACAAACAGCGGCACCAGCAATGCCCCCGCCAGCGTGCCCATGCTGTTGAGCAGCCAGTCCATGTTGCTCGACACCCGCTGGGGCAGAAAGATCTGCAGAAACTCCATGGCGAGCGAGAGCGTGCCGCCCAACAGCAGCGCCCACAGCCAGCCCGATCTGCGCCAGCCATGGCGCCAGAACCCCAGGCTGAGCAAAAAGCCCAGCGGCGCATAGCCCGCCACGTTGACGAGCACGTCAAACCAGGTCCAGTACGGTGGTGGAATCCGCGCCAGCAAAAACTCCGCAGGCGAAATGCCCTGCGTGCGCCAGCCCTCAAACGGAAACAGGCTGGCAAAGACGATCAGCACCGCATACACCAGCACCAGCGGCCAGGCAATGGTTCGGTGGTTGTCTGCGGGTTGCTGCGCAGCAGGCTGGTCTTGCATTTCAGAAATGACGCATGTCAAAAATCAAAAGGGCTTGACCACCACCAGGATGACGGCGGCAATCAGCAGCAGCACCGGTACCTCGTTGAACCAGCGGTACCAGACATGCGAATGCCTGTCCGTGCCATTGGCAATCTTGCGCAGCAGCACCGCGCAGGCGTGGTGGTAGCCGATGATGAGCGCCACGATCAGCAGCTTGGCATGCAGCCAGCCCCCCGCACCGCGCCACCAGCCCAGCCACAGCCACAGGCCAAAGCCCAGCGCCAGCACGGCAATCATCGTCATGAAGCGCAGCAGCTTGCGCGCCATCAGCAGCAGGCGCTCACGTTCGGCCTGCGAATCGGCCGGAACCATGGCCAGATTGACAAAAATGCGCGGCAGGTAGAACAGGCCGGCAAACCAGCTGGCCACGAACACGATATGAAAGGCTTTGATCCACAGCATCCCCCAAGTGTAGTAGCTGGCGCCATGAGAGTTATCGAAGAAGAATGCGCCATCAATCTTGATGCATATCAAATTGCAGTTGCCAACGCAGTTTTGGCAGCGCGCGACAGCCGCCCCGGGCAATCTGGCGCACAATCGGCGCATGCATCTGTCCAGTCCTACACCTTTTCCACACAACCGTCCGCGCCGCCTGCGCCGTGATGCGTTCACCCGCAACCTGGTGCGTGAGAATGTGCTCACGCCGCATGATTTCATCTACCCGGTGTTCGTGCATGAAGGACAGGGCAAGCGCGAAGCCGTCAGCTCCATGCCCGGCGTAGATCGCCTCAGCCTGGACCTGCTGCTGCCCGTGGCCGAGGAATGCGTGAAGCTGGGCATTCCGGTGCTGGCGCTGTTCCCGCAAATCGACGCGGCACTCAAGACCCCCGACGGCAAGGAAGCGCTGAACCCCGATGGCCTGATTCCGCGCGTGGTGCGCACGCTGAAGAAGGAGTTCCCCGATCTGGGCGTGATGACCGACGTGGCGCTCGACCCTTACACCAGCCACGGCCAGGATGGCGTGCTGGACGAGACCGGCTACATCCTGAACGACGAGACGGTGGAAATCCTGATCGGCCAGGCACTCAACCACGCCGAAGCCGGTGTCGACATCGTCGCGCCCAGCGACATGATGGATGGCCGCATCGGCGCGATCCGCGAGGCTTTCGAGGCACAGGGCCACATCTACACCCGCATCATGGCCTACAGCGCCAAGTACGCCAGCGCCTTCTACGGCCCCTTCCGCGATGCCGTGGGCACCCGCGGCGCCCTGGGCAAGGCCGACAAGAACGTCTACCAGATGGACCCCGGCAACACCGACGAAGCCCTGCGCGAGGTGGCGCTGGACCTGGCCGAAGGCGCGGACATGGTGATGGTCAAGCCCGGCATGCCGTACCTGGATGTGGTGCGCCGCGTCAAGGACGAGTTCAAGGTGCCGACCTTTGCCTACCAGGTATCGGGCGAGTACGCCATGCTCAAGGCTGCAGCCCAAAACGGCTGGCTCGACCACGACAAGGTGATGATGGAGTCCCTGCTGGCCTTCAAGCGCGCGGGAGCCGATGGCATCCTCACCTATTTCTCGCTGGACGCTGCACGCCTGCTCAAGGCATAAAAACAATAGCACTCCGCACAAACAGGGCCTGCGCAGCTTGCACAGGCCCTTTTTTTTTGCCATGCTGGCGGGCGAAGTCTATCCAGGAATTGATGGTGAGTAACCCCAGCAGCATCCGCATCTTCCATATCGCAGGCAACGAAGCGACCGAGCTGGCCGCCGTGCCCTACCAGTTGCCCGACAAGGGCTTTCTGTGGCTGGCCTGCACGCGCAGCTATTTCAGCGAACAGCTGGGCAGCCTGCAGCTCGCACTGCAAAAGCTCTCGGGCGCGCCGCTGGTGGACCTGCATGTGTCCGACCTGCTCAACCCCCAGTTGCCGTCGCACTATGACTACACATCGCAGTACGACCTGCTGGTGATCCGCCGCCTGGCATCCACACCCTCCAAGACCGGCTCTGCCGCCCTGGCCGCCGCGCGCCGCACCGCAGCGGCCAAGCCCACGGATGACGCGCCCCACATCAGCACCACGCCGGTCGGCTTTGCCGCCTGGGAACGGGTGCTGCTGTCGGTGCACCCGGAAGATTGCACCGTGCGCGATGCCTATGCCCGGCGCCTCCTGCAGTTTGCGCGGACGGACGCGAGCGGCAGCGCGTCTGCCGAGCCCGATCCGCTCTCCAACGCCACGCAGGAGCGGCTCGCGCGCGAAGACAAGGCCTACCGCGCGCCGGCGGCCGCGCCCACTGCGGGTACAGGCGGAGTGCAGCCGGTTCGCCTGCCCACATCGCCCGCCGACCTGATGATGCGCACCGTCAACATCATCGTGGACAACTACCTGGACCTGCGCCGCGAGCTGTCGCGCCATCTGGACCAGTGGCAAAGCGCGCTGCTGGCCCCGCGAAAGCGCATTGCCAACTGGCAGGCCCTGCTTGAGGCACGCCTGACCCTGCACCAGCTCGACGAGATCTGCGAAGACCAGCGCGCCGCCGTCCAAGACTGGGTGGATGCCGTCGAAACCTGGCCCCTGCCCGAATCGGCAGGCGCGCAGCGCGAGCTGGAAGCGCTCAAGGTTCGCAGCCGCGACGTGCTGGAACACATCGAGCGCGTGGTGCACCATGTGCGCCGGCTCGAGCAAAGCACCGAAACCGCCGTGCAGATGCATTTCAGCGTGCAGAGCAACCGCGCCAACGACATCATGCGCACGCTCACCACCATCACCGCCATCTTCCTGCCGCTGAACCTGATCGCCGCCATCTTCGGCATGAATTTCGAGTTCATTCCGCTGATCCACAAGGAAGACGGCTTCTGGTGGGCCATGGGCGTGATGGCGCTGATCACGGTGACGCTGATTGGCTTTTTCTCGTACAAGCGCTACCTGACGCGCACAGGGAAATAAACCCAGGCTCATCAAAGAGAAAGCGGCTGGCGGGCCAGCTGCTCTCCTTCGGGGGCGCCGCTCACTGCCCCAGATCGATGCGGTAGACCGCGCGCTGCGTGCCCGTACCGTCGTCTGCCTTTTCCACACTGATATTAGCCAGGCCCGCCGCCTGCGCCACCGGCAGGGCGTTGGCCGCCGAGGTGAACAGCACCTTGCCGGCAGTCGGCGTCTTGGCAAAGCGCCAGCTCTGCGCCGCGCCGTTGGCCGCGCGCGTGATCTGCGGGTGCGCCTTGACATAGGCAATCACCACATCGCGGTTCGCATCGGGCGATGCGTAGATGGTGGAGCGGCCATCGAGCTCCGGCAGAAAGCCCTTGCCGCTGGTGGCGCGGTAATTGTTGGTGGCAATCACAAACTCCTGCGCGGTGTTGATCGGCTGGCCCTTGTACTGCAGGCCGACAATGCGGCTGCCCACCGGCTGGGTCACGTCGATCTGGTACTGCACGTCAGCCGTGGTGAACATGTCGAAGTTGTAGCCCGGAAAGCTGCTGATCAGCCACTGGTCTGCAGTGGCTGCCGGATCGATGCGGTTGAAGCGCTGGGCCGCCGCTTCCAGCCAGCTCTTGACCTGCGCTCCCGTCACCTTCACCGCATACACGGTGTTGGGATACAGGTACAGATCGGCGGCGCTGGAGATGGCCAGCGGCCCGGCGGCCACGTCGGTGTAGTCCGCACCGCCCTGGAAACCCGATTTGAACGGCGCGCTCACCGACAGCACCGGCAGCTGCGCATACTGCGGCAGATTGGCTGCCACATAGCGCTGCACATAGTCCTGCTGCGCCTGGTTGACGATCTGGATCGCCCCCGGATCGCCCACATCGGCAAACTGCGTGCCCATGCGGAAGTCGGTCTGGCCCACCGGCGTCTTCACATATCGGATGGCAGCCTGGTGCTGGCCCTCCACCACCGGCGCGATGCTGCCATCGACTGCCACATAGGTGGCCTTGCCTGCTGCATCCTTGCCGGTTGCCGTGTTGCGCAGCTCCGACTTGCTCTTGGTCTTGTCCACGCTCCAGGCCTTGCCATCCCAGCGCAGCGACAGTGCCACCACACCCAGGGCCTTGCCCCAGGAGCTGGCCATTACCGCAGGCACGCCGTTGATGGTGCCCGCCTTGTTGTCCACACCCGCCATGCTGAAGGCAGGCTTGTCCGCCGTATCAGGGAACACGCTGTGCTGGTGGCCCATCACCATCGCGTCGATGCCCGCCACCTTGCTCAGGTACAGGCCGGGGTTTTCCATGTCGGCGCGGTATTCCGAGGCATCCAACCCGCCGTGCAGCAGCGCCACCACGATGTCTGCGCCCTTGCTGCGCAGCTCGGGCACGTATTTCTGCGCCGCCTCGACGGCGCCGGTCACCCGCACCTTGCCTTCCAGATGGCGTTTGTCCCAGCCCATGATGCCGGGCGTGGTAAAGCCGATCACGCCGATCTTGATCGGCAGCCTGGTGGCCTTTCCGTCACTGTCTACGCCGGTGATTTCGCGGTTCAGCACCACATATGGCGCCACCAGCGGTGCATTGGTCTGGGTGCTGATGACATTGGCCAGCGCCATCGGGAAGCCCGCGCCCGCGCATTTCTTGCTCGCGTCCACGCCGTCCACCTTCAGGCCGCCGCCCAACACCTGGTTGAGGAACGGCAGGCCGTAGTTGAATTCGTGGTTGCCGAGCGTGCCCGCATCGAACTGCAGCACACCCATGGCCTTGTACATGGACAGTTGCTGCTCGCAGGCAATCGGCGCCACCTGCGCCTCATAGTCGGCCAGCGCCGTGCCCTGGATGGTGTCGCCGTTGTCTACCAGCAAGGTATTGGCAAACTCGCTGCGTGCCTTGCGGATCAGGGTGGCGGTGCGTTCAAAGCCGTACGAGGGATCGTCCGCCAGCTTGAAGTAGTCGTAGCTGCGAATGTTGAAGTGCAGATCGGTGGTTTCCAGCACGGTCAGTGTTGCAGTGGCCGATTTGTCACCACCCGATCCGCCGCCACAGGCGGTGAGCATGGCCGCAGCGGCCAGTGCTGCCAGAACGGCCAGGGCCTGGCGAGAGCGGGGCGCAGCCTGCGGGCGGCCAGCGCCAAAAGAGGAGAGTCGCATCATTGCTATGGTTGAAAGTAAGCGATGCGCGCATCATCCGCAGCAGCGATGACGGGGGTGTTACAAGCCGCCATGCAAGATGCAACAAAGCCTTGCAGGCATGGCGCCGGGAAGGCTTTGTGCGTTGAAACAGCAGGCGGTCAGCCTACATGCTTGGCAAAGAACGCCTGCGTACGGGCCCGCGCTGCCGCCGACGCTGCCGCGTCGTAGGAGCCGCGCTGGTCGCAGTTGAAGCCATGGTCGGCAGCATAGACATACACCTCCACCTCGGGGTGCGCGGTCTTGAAGGCCTCGACCGATTCGAGTGAAATCCAGTGGTCCTTGTCGCCAAAGTGGGCCATCACCGGGCAGTTGGGCTTGCGTGCCATTTCGGCAGCCGTCGTCATGCCGCCGCCGTAGTACGGCACGGCAGCGGCCAGGCCGTTCAGCTCGCAGGCCGCGCGCCAGGCCAGCAGGCCGCCCCAGCAGAAGCCGGTGATACCCACCTTGCCACCGGTGCGGCGGGCACCTTCATCAATGGCGGCCTGCAGGTCCAGCAGCACGCCAGGGGGCGGCAACTGCTCGGCTGCCGCCTTCAGCGCAGAGCCCGCCTGCATGTCGGCATCGGTATAGCCCAGTTCCACGCCCGCCTTGACGCGCGTAAAGGTAGCCGGGGCAATCGCCAGGTAGCCGCTTTGCGCCACCCGGTCTGCCACCGAGCGGATGTGTGAGTTGACGCCGAAGATTTCCTGCACCACCACGATGGCACCACGCGGCTTGCCCGCCGGCTCGGCAATGTAGGCCGGAAACACCTGGCCGTCGGCAGACTTCAGATCCACAAAATTACCCATAGCGATCACTCCTTGCTAAACAGATTCCAGATTCGGGGGACAGTGTTCTTTCCGATTATGGCGCCGTGCACGGCACGGCCGGTGCCCGGCGCGTCACCATGGAAAGCCAGGCCGCCGCAAGAACCACGGCCAGCCCACCATACACCACCGCCATGCCCAGCGCCGAGTGCGGATTCACCAGATGGATGCCCAGCAACGAGAAGAGCGATGTCAGCAAGAAGGCAAGCCCCCCTGCCAGCCCGCCCGAGAGCGCAGCGCTCTGCGGGAACATGGACAGCACATTGGCAAAGTGGATATTGAACACCAGCCCCGCCGCCACGTGGATGCAAAAGGCGACGGCAGCCATCACCTCCAGCGAAGGCCACGAGGCCGGCAACCACGCCGTAAGCGCCAGGAGTGCAATGAAGCAGGCCATGGCCACCACCGCCGCCTGGTGCTTGGCCGCCAGCGAACGGGCCATGGCGGCGCGCGCAATCAGGCCTCCGCCCATCCAGGCCAGCCCCATCAGCAGCGCCAGCGCACCGGTGGTGGTAGGGGGACGGTGGTACACCGTCTCGACGATGAAGGGCGAAGCCATGCTCCAGCCCATCACCATGGCGTAGGCCGCGCTCACGCACAGCACGCCGCGCGCAAATGCGCGGTGCCGCACGATCTCCCAGGCCCGCGCAGCCACTTCGCGCGGACGGATCGGTTGCGGCTTGGCCAGCGTCTCGCCGCCGCCCAGGCATTCCAGCACCAGCGCCAGCACCGAAAACGCCGCCAGCACGACGAAATTGGCGCGCCAGCCCCAGTGCGTCTGCACAAAGCCGCCGATGAAGGGCGCGCAGATGGGGCCGAGCGACCACACCACGGTCATCCAGGTGAGATACCGCTGCAGCGCAGCCCCACGGAACACATCCACAAAGAAGGTGCGCTTGCTCACCACGGCCACGGCGCCCAGCACGCCCTGCAGCAGGCGTAGCGCGCAGATGAGCCAGATATCGTCGCTGGCGGCAATGGCCGCGCTCGACAGCGCAAACAATGCCAGCGCCACCAGCATGGGCCGCCAGCGGCCAAAGCGGTCGAGCAGCACGCCCACCACCAGTTGCCCCAGCCCGTAGCCAGCGATGAACAAGGTCAGCGTGAGCTGGATCTGCGCTGCCGTGCCGCCCAGGCTCTGGGCCATGGCCGGCATGGAGGGCAGGTAGATGTCGGTGCCGATGCCCGAGAGCGGGATCAGCAAAAAGGCCAGGAAAACGCCAAACGAGGCGTTGTCAGCAGTGATTCTTCGCATGGAGGTCTGCGCCAGAAATGAACAGGGCGCCAGTGTGTTGTGTTTTTTAGACTGGTACAAGATTCTGCGTAGCCTAGGCTTGGAAGGCCTATACTGCACTGCACCAATCCCGCTAAGGTACTGCCCCATGACCTTGCCTGCACCGCCTCTGCCCCATGCCCCGCCTGCTGTTGCGGCCTCTGCCCAGCCGCAGGAGCTGGGCCGCTTTCTGCGCGCGCGCCGCGAAAGCCTGTCTGCCACGGGAATGGGGCTGGCCCGTTATGGTCGTGTGCGCACACCCGGCCTTCGGCGTGAGGAAGTGGCACAGCTCGCCGGCATCGGCGTGACCTGGTACACCAAGCTGGAACAGGGCCGCGAGGTCCAGCCTTCGCGCCAGGCCATCGAGTCCATCGCCCGGGCGCTGCAGTGCAACGACGACGAGGTGCGCCACCTGCTGGTGCTGGCGGGCATCAAACTCGACCAGCCCCCGCTCTCCGCTGCCGACGAGCCGGGCTGCCTGCACATGCAACTGCTCGACAAGCTGTTGCCCTACCCGGCCCAGATGCAGAGCGCCGCCTTTGACCTGCTCGCAGCCAACACCGCCTACGAGCGCCTGATGGGCATCTCGCTGCAGAGCCTGCCCGCACTGCAGCGCAACTGCCTGCACATGAGCCTGTTCGATGCGCGCTGGCAGCGCGTGGTGCGCCATGAGCCGCAAACCATCGAGCGCATGGTCGCCATGTTCCGGGCCGCATCCACCCAGCAAAGCGGCGACCGCGCCATTGCCGAGCGGCTGGACTACTTTCTCACCCACTCGCCCGCCTTCCGCAATGCCTGGGAGCGTTACCAGGTGCGCAGCCCCGAGAACCAGGAAAAGACCTTCGACCACCCCGTACTCGGCCTCATTCACCTGCGCCAGACCTACTGGTGGTCTGCACCGCGCAGCGGCATGCGCATGGTGGTCTACCTGCCCGTGGGGGAAGCCGATGCACAGGCACTGGACCAGCTGGCCCTGCTGCCCGCGCCTTGAACCGGCCTCGCCGTGCTGTGCTGTTTTGAGCAAACCCTAATAAGATAAGGTCTCCAACCACACCCGGCCTCCTCAGCCCCCTCGCCCACCATGACTTCCATCGCACTCATCACCGGAGCCAGCCGTGGCATCGGTGCCGCCACCGCCCTGCTCGCTGCCCGCCAGGGCTGGGATGTCGCCGTGAATTACAGCGCCAATGAAGGCGCCGCCCGCGAGGTGGTGCAGGCCGTGCAGGCCCTGGGCCGCCGTGCCATTGCCGTGCAGGCCGATGTGGCCGACGAAGTGCAGGTGCTGGCCATGTTCGCACGTGTCGATGCCGAACTGGGGCGCATCACCGCCCTGGTGAACAACGCGGGCGTGGTGGACCGTGCCCAGCGCCTGCAGGACATGAACCTGGCGCGCTGGCGCCGCATGTTCGACATCAACGTGATCGGCAGCTTCCTCTGCGCCCGCGAAGCCGTGCGCCGCATGAGCACGGCAGAAGGCGGCGCGGGCGGCAGCATCGTCAACGTCTCCAGCAGAGCCGCCTGCCTGGGTTCTGCCAACCAGTACGTGGACTATGCCGCCGCCAAGGCTGCCATCGACACCATGACCCTGGGCCTGGCACACGAAGTGGCCAGCCAGGGCATCCGCGTCAACGCCGTGCGGCCCGGCCTGATCGAAACCGATATCCACGCCAGTGGTGGCCAGCCCGACCGCATTGCGCGCCTGGCACCCGGCGTGCCCATGGGCCGGGGTGGAACGGCCGAGGAGGTGGCCGAAGCCATCTGCTGGCTGATGTCGGACAAAAGCAGCTACTCGACCGGCGCGATCATCGACGTATCGGGTGGGCGCTAGGCCATGCACTCCGCTCCCCACGTGCTGCTGCTGGAAGACGACCCGGCCATTGCCCGCACCGTGTGCTATGCACTGGAGCGCGATGGTATCCGCTGCACGCACAGCCTCCTGATTGCCGACGCACGCCAGCAATGGGCCAGCCAGCGGTTCAACGCACTGCTGTTGGATGTAGGCCTGCCCGACGGCAATGGTCTGGACTGGTGCCGCCAACTGCGGGCCAGCGGATCGACCGCGCCCATGCTGGTGCTGAGCGCCCGCGGCGAAGAAATGGACCGTGTGCTGGGCCTGGAGCTGGGCGCCGACGACTACCTGACCAAACCCTTCAGCCCGCGCGAACTGGTGGCGCGCACCCGTGCGCTGCTGCGCCGTTCGCAGGAGTTTTTCAAGCAAAATCCAGCCTTACCGCCCACTGAGCAAGCACCGATAGCTCCTGTTTTCATAGTGGATGAAGCAGGCCAGAGCATTCGCCTGCAAGGCGCCTTGCTGGATTTGACGCGGCGCGAGTACCAGTTGCTCTGCACCTTGCTCGCCGCCACAGGCCGCATTCTGAGCCGCGACCATCTGCTCAATGCCGTGTGGGGCATCGACAGCGACAGCTCCGACCGCACGGTGGATACCCATATCAAGACCCTGCGCGCCAAGCTGCGCGCTGCAGCGCCTGACAGCGACTTCATCACCACCCACCGCGGCATGGGCTACAGCCTGCGCCTGCCCGGTGCAGCCGCAAGGGGCTGAGCCATGCGCCTGGGGCTGCGGCTGCTGTTCGCCTTCTTCCTGATCAATGGCCTGGCGGCCTTCTTCGTGCTGCGCGTGTTCATGGTCGAGATCAAACCCAGCGTGCGCAAGGTGACCGAAGACACGCTGGTGGAAACCGCCTACCTGCTGGCAGCGTTTGCCAGCGATGACATGGCCAACGGAAGCCTTGCCGCATCGCCCTCCACCAGTCGCTTCGCCCAGCATGTGCAGGCAGTGGCAGAGCAGCCGGTGCAGATCTGGATCTGGGACGCGCGCAAGGCAGCGCTGGACCTGCGCGTGACCGTCACCAATGCGCAGGGCCGCGTGCTGTTCGACTCGGCAGGCCAGGACGTGGGGGCCGACTATTCACGCTGGCGCAACATATCGCGCACCTTGCGCGGCGAGTATGGCGCCCGCACCACGCGCGATGTGGCCGAAGACGACGCCACCAGCGTGATGTATGTCTCTGCCCCCATCGTGGCAGGCGGGCAGGTGGTGGGCGTGCTGACCGTCTCGAAGGCGGCGCGTGCCGTGCAGAACATCATCGACAGCAGCGAGCAGAAAATGCTGCGCGGCGGTGTGCTCTTTCTGCTGCTCTCGGCTGGCGTGGGTTTCGCCATTACCTGGTGGCTGGTGGCGCAGGTGCGCAAGCTGCGCAGCTATGCACAGCACGTGCAGGGCCCTACCCTGCACGAAAGCGATGGCAGCCAGCCCGCGCCTGCCGCGCCGCCGGTACCCGAGGTGCCGGGCGAGCTGGGCGATCTGGCCCTCGCCATGGACTCGATGCGCAGGCGCCTGGAAGGGCGGGACTACATCGAAGGCTATGTGCGCGCGCTCACCCATGAACTCAAAAGCCCGGTCGCCGCCATTCGCGGGGCTGGCGAGCTGCTGCAGGACGAGCTGCCTTCTGCCGACCGCCAGCTGTTTGCCCAGCAGGTGATGGACCAGAGCCAGCGCCTGCAGAACCTGGTGGACCAGCTGATGCAGCTGACCCAACTGGAGCAGCGCCCGCCACTGGCCGCCCTGCGCCCGACCACCAGCCTGCGCGGCTGCGCCGAGCTGGCGCTGGGCCAGTTGCAGGCCACGGCCGCGCAGAAAGGCATTCATCTGGCGCTGCAGGGCAACGACAGCGCAGGCGCCTGGGATGCGCAGCTGGTGCAGCTGGCCATCAGCAATCTGGTCGCCAATGCGCTGGATTTTTCGCCCAACGGCAGCCAGGTGGTGGTGCAACTGGCGCCACACCGCATCACGGTGCAGGACAGCGGCCCCGGCGTGCCCGATGGACTGATGCACAAACTGGGCGAACGCTTCTTCACCACACCCAGGCCCAATGGCGAGCGCAGCGGCACGGGGCTGGGCCTGTCGATCGTGCTTCGCATCATGCAGCTGCACGGCGGCCAGCTGCACTTTGCCAATACGCACCCGGGCCTGCGCGCAAGCCTGGATTTTCCGGTGTCGCATTGAGCGCCCGGCAGGCTTTCTGCCTGCCCCGCCGGATGTACACACTTCACACTGCCTTCACACACTTCATGCCAGCCACACCAGGCGCTTGAACACTGCACACACCTGAATCCAACAACGAGGTGTGCATGAAGAACAGACTGGTACAAAAGGCCATCACCCTGGCCATCACCGTGGCCGTGCTGATGGTGGGGCTGATGCTGATCAGCGACGTGGTGCGCGACCGCATCTACAACCGCGACCGCGCTGTGCAGAGCGTGGTCAACAGCACGGCCGGATCGCAGACCGTCTTCGGGCCGGTGCTGGTGCAGCAATGCACGCGCGAAGCCATCGCCAAGGACAGCGAAGGCCGCGCAGAAACCCGGCTCGTGAGCTTTCAGCGCTACGCGCTGCCCGACAGCCTCCAGCACAGCGCCAGCGCGCAGATGCAGCCGCGCACACGCGGGCTCTACCAGGTCAACACCTTTGTGCTGGCCGACCAGCTCACCGCCCGCTTTGCCCCTGGCAACCAGCTGCAGGGCAAGCCCGAAGCCAGCAATGTGCGCCACTGCGACGCACCGCGCCTGATGCTGCCGGTGAGCGACCCGCGCGGCATCCGCACCGCCAGCCTGCGCATCAACAACCAGGAAGTCGCGCTGGAACCCGGCACTGGCCATCCTACGTACACACGCGGCCTGCAATCGAAGCCCCTTGCCGCAGCGGCAGACGCCAACGCCCCCATGGATGTGAAGCTGGCGCTGGAGCTGGTGGGCACCGAGCGCGTGGGCTTTGTGCCACTGGGCGGCACCAACCAGATCAGCATGCAGGCCAACTGGCCGCACCCCTCGTTTGGCGGCAACTTCCTGCCGTCGCGCCGCGACATCACGGATGCGAGTTTTGACGCCACCTGGAACATCTCGGCCCTTGCCTCATCTGCCCGCCAGGGCTTTCTCTCCGGCAAACCCCTGTGCTCGCCCGCCGACCCGGACGCCGGATTCGAGCAGGAAAGCAGCCAGTGCCTGGAGCAGTTCGGCACGCATTTCATCGACCCCGTGAACCCTTACACCTTGAGCGACCGCGCCACCAAATATGGCCTGCTCTTCGTTGTGCTGACCTTTGTGGCCGTGGGCATGTTCGAGGTGCTGAAAAAGCTGCGCGTACACCCGGTGCAGTACCTGCTGGTGGGCTCGGCGCTGTGCAGCTTCTTCCTGCTGCTGATCAGCCTGTCGGAACACCTGGGCTTTGAGAAGGCCTACGCCATTGGTGCTGCGGCCTGTGTGCTGCTGCTGGGTTACTACGCCAGTCACATCCTGGGCAGCGTACGGCGCGGCCTGCCGTTTGCCGCGCTGATTGCCGTGATGTATGGCCTGCTGTTCGTGCTGCTGCAACTGGAGCAGACCGCGCTGGTCGTCGGCTCGCTGGCCCTGTTTGCCGTGCTCACCATCGTGATGGTCGCAACCCGCAAGGTTGACTGGTATGCCTTTGGCAAGGGCGATGACAGTGCGCCTGTCCCGCCCGCCCCCATGGCCCCTGCTCAGCCATGGCCTCTGCCCAAGGAGCCTGCATGAGCCGCGCCACCGCCCACCACGAACAGGAGACACCCGTGAAACCTGACACCATCACCCGCCAGCGCCAGCAGTGGCGCCAGGCCACGCAGCAACTGACCCGCCAGCAATTGCGCGAACTGCGCCACAGCTGGCTCGAACGCGGCGAAGGCCTGCCCCTGCCCGCCAATGCACGGCGCCTGCAGTGGCTGCGGCTGCGCTGCTCCCTGCTGCTGCGCGAACGCAGGTTCTGAGTCGTGTTTTCAGGGCCGGTTCATACCCAAAGAGCAGGCCCTGCGTCAATCCTGGCGCGCGGCTCCGCTGCTGCGGTCGGCAGCGCGCTGGCGTGCCTGGGGCGACAGCGCGTTCATGCATTGCAGATTGGCATCGCCGAGCAGGCTGTCGCACTTGCGGATGGCGGTGTCCAGATCGGCCTCGCGCTGGCGCTCTGCCTCACTCTTGGGCGGCGCGCCTACCGAAGCCTGCAGTGCCGCCTGCTGGTGTGCAGCCTGCTCGCCCGCCACGCGCTTGCCCTTGGCCTTGTCGCTGCAGGATTTGAGCGCGGCCTTGGATTCCTTGTCGCTGCCGGTGTGCTGTTTCTTGCACTGGTCCATGGCCAAGGCGTAGGCCAGATCGACCTCGGCCATGCTGGCCTTGAAGCTGTTGTTGGCGCTGGGGTGCCAGCGCAGTTCCAGCGTGGCCAGGTCGATTTTCTCCCGCCCGTCGGCCTGCATGCGGCAGCGGCTCTGCGCGCCGCCATCCACCGTCTTGCAGTGGGCCAATGCCTTGCTGTGGCGCTCGGCAACCACATCCTTGGCCGCTGCATAGGCTTCGCGCGACATGCGCTGCTCGGCAGCATGCACCAACCCCATGCTACATGCAGCACCCAAGGCGACTGCCAGCAACCGGTTGCGCGCGGCGTCGTGCACAGCGATGGACATGGAAGGCACTCAGCGACCCTGCTGGCGCAGCCAGGCGTCCAACTGCCGGGCCGCCTCGGTGACGGCCGTGGCAAGCGCAGCGGTACCGCCAGCAGCGTCGGCAGAAGCCGCAGGCTGGCTCAGGCTGAACACCTGCTGGCCCAGCCATTTTTCGCCGCGTGGCGTGACTTCGGTCAAGGTGGCACGCATGCGCAGCACGCCCCGGCTGCTGGTGCTGGAATCAAACACCTGGCTGAACTCCTCCACCTCCAGCCGCAGCATGGCTGGGAGCGCTGGCAGTTGCAGGGCCTGGGTGGCGCCGTCATCGTCGAGCAGCACGGCGCGCTGCTGGGCCAGGGTATCGCGCACCCGCTGCTGGATCAGTTGCTCGGCAGGCGCCGTCCAGCGGGCCTGGGTGTAGGGCCTCAGTTCACGGTCATTGGCATAGGCCAGTCGGTACAGAATGGAGGCGCTTGCCTCCGGCATGCCCGAAGCCCGAACCTTGGCCAATACCAACGGCGCCTGGGCAGAAGTCTTTGGCGCCGCAGCGCCTGCCGTCTGCGGTGCCTGCAGTCCAAAATCATAGCGGGCTACGGGGGCCGGTTTCTGGGGCAACGCCGAGCAGCCTGCGAGCAGCGCCAGTACGCTAACGGCCATCAGCGCGCGCCGTGCATGGCCCATCAGTGCATGCGGATTCAGTGTGGACATGGTGGACTCAGCCTTTCTATCGCGATGCACCTGCGGCAGCGGGCGCGACAAAGCCCTGTTCGCCCGGGCCTGGCAAGGCGTTGGACGTGCCATAGATCAATGATTGCGGATTGTTCTTGAACGCATCGGCGGTATCGCCCATGCGGCGCGCAGCCGAGCCCACATCGCTCATGGTGCGACCCAGATTGGGCAGGGTGCCACGGTTGAAGTTGTCTGCCGCATTGGTGACCTGGTCGACCGCCGTCGCCATCTGGCCCACCACGCCGTCTTTCGACGACAGGCCCGACACAGCTTTGCTCACATCGCGCGAGGTCTTGTCGATGCCCGCCAGCGTCTTGCGCGCATCCTGCGCGACTGCGGGCAGCGAAGCCAGTGCCGGGTCGAGCCTGGTATCCACCGTCACCTGCAATCGCTTGCTCAATGCATCCAGGCTCTGCGCGGCCTGGCCCATGCTCTGCACCGACGCCATCAGCGCCCGCTGGTTGTCGGTGCTGAGCAGGTCGTTCACCTTGCGGGTGGCATCTTCCACCTGCTGCATGATGATCGGGCCCTGCTCGGCAATCTGGCCAAAGGGCGATGGACGCATCGGCAGGCGCGGCAGGCCGTCCGGCCCGGCTGGCAGTGGCGTCGTGTTCATGTTGTCATCATCGAGCTGGATGTGCGCGAGGCCCGTGACGCCCTGGAAACCGAGCATGGCATAGGTGGTCTGCGTGACCGGAGCTTCGGCGTTGACGGCAATCACGATCAGCACATTGCCGTTCTTCTCGGGATCGAATTCAATCGAGCGCACCTTGCCGACCGGCACCCCCTTGTAGCGCACCGGCGCCTGCAGCTGCAGGCCGCTCACGCTCTCGGCCGTTGCCAGCTCGTACTTGGTATAGGTGGTGTTGTCCCTGCCGAGCCACAGGCTGATGCCGATGACCAGGGCCGTGAGCACCACCACAAACAAGCCCGCCGCCAATGCATGCGATTTGTTTTCCATAGCTACTCCTTTGCTCCAGCGAGCGCTCCTCCAGGGGCCGCCGCGCTGACCGGCGCCAACGCGCGCCGCCCCCGCTCACCCAGGAAGAAATGTTCGATAAACGGATGCGGGAAATGCACCACCTCTTGCGGTGCTCCCGTCACGATCACTTTTTTCTCGGCCAGCACCGCCACACGGGTGGACAGGGCAAACAGCGTGTCCAGATCGTGCGTGACCATCACCACCGTCAGGCCCAGCGCTCCGTGCAGGTCCTTGAGCAGATCGCAGAACTCGTCGGAGCTGTTCGGGTCCAGCCCTGCCGTGGGCTCGTCGAGCAGCAGCAAGGGCGGGTCCATGATGAGCGAGCGCGCCAGTGCCACGCGCTTGATCATGCCGCCCGACAGGTCGGAGGGCATGCGGGTGGCATGTTCGGGCTTGAGGCCCACCATCTGCAGCTTGACCATGGCCGCATCGCGCACCACGGACTTGGGCATCGTGCCCTGCTCGTTCAATGGAAAGGCGATGTTCTCCAGCACATTGAAGGCCGAGAACAGCGCGCCTTGCTGAAACAGCATGCCGATGCGCGAGGCTGCGCCCTGGCGGCTGAGCTCATCCACGGGCTTGCCCTCAATCAACACCTCGCCCTTGGCGGGGTGCAGCAGGCCGAGAATCTGCCGCAGCAGCACGGATTTGCCCGTTCCCGAGCCGCCCACCAGGGTCAGGATTTCACCACGGCGCACATCCAGGTCCAGATCCTGATGGATGGCGAATGCATGGTCCCCGCGGCCGAACACCGTCCACAGCTTGCGGATCTGCACCACCGGCTGGTCAGCGGCTTGGGCGTTTGTTGTACTGGGGGCTGTCACTGCCATGGCTAGAACCCGACGTTGCGGAATGCAATCGCAAAGATGGCATCCAGCACGATGACCGCCGTGATCGAGATCACGACCGAAGAAGTGGTACCGCGCCCCAGGCTCTGCGTATTGGGCTCCACCTGCAGCCCGAAGTGACACGCAATCAGCGCAATGGCCACGCCGAAAGTGACCGATTTGGCCAGCGCGAGAAACAGGTTGGCAATATCCACGGCGCCGGGCATGGCCTGCACGAAATAGGCGGGTGATACGCCCATGGCAGCGTCGGCTGCCAGCATGCCGCCGACCAGCGCGCACATGGTGGTCCAGATCGCCACCAACGGCATGGCCGTGGCTAGTGCCAGCGCACGCGGCATCACCAGGCGAAAACCGTGCGAAATACCCATCACCTGCATGGCGTCCAGTTCTTCGTTAACCCGCATCACGCCAATCTGCGCCGTAATGGCCGAACCCGAGCGGCCCGCCACCAGAATGGCCCCCAGAAGCGGCCCCAGCTCGCGCACCAGAGAGATACCGAGGATGTTGACGATGAAGGCATCGGCGCCGAACTGGCGCAGTTGCAACGACATCAGGTAGGCCAGCACCACGCCAATCAGAAATCCCACCAGTGCCGTGATCGGCAAGGCCGTGGCTCCGACCGAGTACAGGTTGCCGGAAAAATCGCGCCATGGCCCGCGCGCCGGGTTGCGCAGCAGGCGCAGCACATCGATGAGCAACTGGCCCACCATCTCGATCATGGCCCGCGCATGGGCCAGAAAGCCCAGCAGCACCATGCCCAGTTGAATCAGCCAGCCCCACCAGTTGACCTGCTTTTCGGGCGGACAGGCGATCGTGAGCGAGGCCACGCGCTCCATCATCTGGCGCTGCATGTCCGTCATGCGCAATTGCTGCGGTCGCTGCTGGCGCCAGTGGTCCCACAGCAGTTGGGCGCCCACATGGTCCAGCCAGTCTGCAGCAGTCAGATCCCAGGCCTGGCCCTCGCCGGGCGGGTGCCTGCGCAACTGCTCGCGCACGGATTTCCAGATGCTCCGGTCCCCCAGCTCTGCTGCACCCCAGCGACCGCGCAACTGTGCCCAGCGCTGACCGCCATCGTTGGCTTCGGTGATGTGAGGAGAGGAATCCGCCATGAATGGAAAAAGCGAGCTGGTTCTTGTTGCGTGCGCAATACGAATACGGATTACGCACTATAGCCTGAGTGTCACCCAGGCGCATGCAGTGCCTACACGGCCGGCACGGTGGCGTTGAACACAGCGGCGCGGCCTCCATCGGTTGATTCCCTGTTGGCAACGCGGCACACTGTTTGCACACTGCAGGCTGTTTTTACCAGATATGGGCAGCATTCGCGGCCCGAGTCACCAAACCCCCAAAAGCATGACGACACCCGGAGACAACACTTCCTTCGACTATATCGTGATCGGCGCAGGTACGGCGGGCGCGCTGCTGTGCAACCGCCTCTCGGCCAATCCGCGCAACCGCGTGCTGTTGATCGAAGCGGGCAGGCGCGACGACTACCATTGGATCCACATCCCCGTGGGCTATCTGTACTGCATTGGCAACCCGCGCACCGACTGGCTCTACAAGACCGAGCCGGAACCCGGCCTCAACGGCCGCAGCCTGCTGTACCCGCGCGGCAAGACCCTGGGCGGCTGCTCCAGCATCAACGGCATGATCTACATGCGCGGCCAATCGCGCGATTACGACCATTGGGCCGAGCTGACCGGCGACGCCCGGTGGCGCTGGAATGAAACCCTGGGCTACTTCAAGCGCCATGAAGACCATTGGCGGCTGGACCACGAAGGCGATGCCAGCCCCAGCTTTGCGCAACTGCACGGCAACCGCCGCACCGGCAGCAGCGGTGAGTGGCGCGTCGAGAAGCAGCGCCTGCGCTGGGGCATTCTGGACGCCTTTGCCCAGGCTGCGCAGCAAGCTGGCATCCCCGCCACCGATGACTTCAACCGAGGCACCAACGAAGGCGTTGGCTACTTCGAAGTCAACCAGAAAGCCGGCTGGCGCTGGAACACGGCCAAGGCCTTTTTGCGCCCCACCTGCTACGGCCGCCCCAATGTCGAGATCTGGAACAACGCCCACGTCAGCCGCCTGCTACTCGAGCGCCAGGCAGACGGGCAACTGGCCTGCACCGGCGCCGAAGTCTGGACCGGAGCCGAGATGGTGACGGCACGCGCCAGCAAGGAAGTCATCCTGAGCGCCGGCGCCGTCAACTCGCCGCAGATTCTGCAGCTCTCGGGCATCGGCCCGGGCGAGCTGCTCCAGCAACATGGCATCGGCGTGCAGCACGATCTGCCGGGTGTGGGCGCCAACCTGCAGGACCACCTGCAGATCCGCGCCGTGTTCAAGATTGATGGCGCGCCCACGCTCAACATGATGGCAGGCAGCCTGTGGGGCAAGGCCAAGATCGGGCTGGAGTACCTGGCCAAGCGCAGCGGCCCGATGAGCATGGCTCCCTCGCAACTGGGCGCCTTTACCCGCAGCAGCGCAGACCACACCTATCCCAATATCCAGTACCACGTGCAGCCGCTGTCGCTCGATGCCTTTGGCGACCCGCTCCACACCTTTCCTGCCTTCACCGCCAGCGTGTGCAATCTCAACCCCACCAGCCGGGGCACGGTGCAGATCAAGAACGCCGATTTCAGAGCCGCGCCCGCCATTGCGCCGCATTACCTGTCGACCGAAGAAGACCGCAAGGTGGCGGCCGACAGCCTGCGCATCACCCGCACCATCGCGGCCCAGCCCGCGCTGGCCAAATACCGGCCCGTGGAATGGAAGCCCGGCGCGCAATACCAAAGCGATGAAGAGCTTGCCCGCCTTGCAGGCGACATTGCCACCACCATCTTCCACCCGGTGGGCACCACCAAGATGGGGGCCGACAGCGACCCCATGGCCGTACTCGACAGCGAATTGCGGGTGCGCGGCGTGCGCGGGCTGCGGGTGGTGGACGCCGGTGCCATGCCCACCATCACCAGCGGCAACACCAACTCCCCCACGCTCATGATTGCCGAACGCGCGGCGGAATGGATCCTGGCCAGCCACCGGCCGTGACCAAGCCGCCTGTGAGTGGCCCTGCACATGCACCACTGTAAGACAGGCCGCCGCCCCAAATGAGGCGGCGGCCGACTTTACATCCTTGCGGCGCCAGTGGGGGTAAATCCTGATGCACCATGGCGGTGCGATCCCCTATAGTAGAGGCACTCGAGGCACTCAAACAGTGCTCTGCGAGAGGACCGAGGAGACATCTCGATAACTCGAATATCTTATAAAGCATCACAAAAAGAGATGCCCCTTCCAAAGCGCCTACGGGCGCTTTTTTGTTTTTCCCCCGCCGTCTCCACCCCGCAACACTGTTCTGTATGCGGCAGCGCATTTACCCGCTGTGATCCGGTGCGCGCTGCCCTGTTGCAGTGCGACAATCCCCGCCATGGAATGGATTTTTGTCACCCTGGCGTCGATGTTCGCGGGGTTTGTGGATGCAGTGGTGGGGGGCGGTGGCCTCATTTTGGTGCCTGCGCTCTTTGGCGCATTTCCTGCCGCACCGCCGGCAACCCTGCTGGGCACCAACAAAAGTGCCAGCGTCTGGGGCACCTTGATTGCAGCACGCCAGTTCAGCCGGCGCGTGGACATGCGCTGGGCCGCCATCGCGCCCGCAGCAATTGCCGGCTTTGCGGCGTCGCTGCTCGGGGCGTGGACGGTCACCGTGGTCGATCCGAGCATGCTGCGAAAGGCCCTGCCACTGATTCTGGTGGCCGTGCTGGCCTACACCTTGTACAAAAAGCAGCTGGGGCAGACGCATGAGCCGCGCTACAGTGGCCGCGCCGAGGCCTGGGTGGCCTGCGCAATCGGCATCTGCATCGGCTTTTATGACGGGTTCTTCGGCCCCGGCGCAGGCAGTTTCTTCGTCTTTCTGTTCGTGCGCTGGCTGGGCTACGACTTCCTGAACGCCTCGGCCAGCGCCAAGATCCTGAATCTGGCCACCAATATCGCGGCGCTGATCCTCTTTACCGCCAAAGGCCATGTGTGGTGGCACTTTGCGATTCCGCTGGCCGTTGCCAACGTGGTGGGCAGCATGCTGGGCACCTGGATGGCGCTGAAAAAAGGCTCTGGCTTTGTTCGCGGCATGTTCATTGTGGTCGTCAGCGCCCTCATCCTGAAGACCGGCTACGACGCCTTTGTGCGCTGAGCGCCCTGCAATCGCGCTGCTGGCCTGCTGTCAGCCTGTGCCGTTACGATGGCAGCATTGCAGCTACCGGAGCGGCCATGCGTCCACCCCTCTCTCACCGACACTCCCTGCTCCGCCTGCTGGCGCTGGTCTGGCTGGCAGCCGCCCTGCTGGCGGGATGCTCGCAGGAGCCCAAGCAGCGCGCCGCCTTCATCAGCTTCCTGCAGACCCGCATCCTGGATCGCCCTGGCGCCACGATTCCGCTCCTGGGCAAGGAAGACAGAGAGCAGCTGGGCGAAGACTACGCCAGCCAGTACGCCGTGATCCAGACCTTCCACGAAGCGCTCAACGACTCGGTCAGCAAACCTGCGCGTGCGCTGCTGAGCAAAGGCAGCTTTCATTCCGTGGGCGACATCATGAAACGCCGCGAAGACATCAAAACCATGCAGGACGGCGTGCAGCAATTGCGCAAGGCCTTGGACGAAAATCTGGCCAGGGCCGATGCGGCGCACGCAGCCATGAAGCAACCCGAAGACCTCAAGGCCGTGTTCGACAAGGCCTACGCCAAGACCGTGACCGTACCTGCCAATGCATTCAAGGACACGTTCCCCGCCATCGATGCCATGTTCGGCAGCGTCGGCAAGGTGGTGACTTACCTCGACGCCCACCGCGACCAGATCAAGGTCTCCGGCGCCATGCTGGAAGTGAGCGACCCCAAGCTGCAGGCAGAACTGCAAGCCCTGCTCAATGACCTGAACAGCAAGGGCCAGGCCGTCAATGCGGCGCAGGACGCGTTGCTCAAGGCCGTCAACCGCAGCTGACGGGCAGGTGCAAGCCCGTCTAGACCCAAAGGCTGGCAGCGCACAATTAGTATGCGCCATCAGCTATTGTTTTGATAGTGAATAGTACGCCGCTTCAGCGTAGCGTTTCGGCCTGCGGCTGAATGCTCACTTCTTCCACGCGGCGCGGCGTGCCGATCGGTGCTGTGGCCTGCCCGCGCTGCATGGCGGCCATGTCGGCATCGCTGGGGTAATCGCCCAGCAGCCAGTAATCGATGATCCGGCGAGCAATGGGCGCTGCACTGCCTGCGCCAAAACCGGCGTTCTCGACAATCACGCCCACGGCAATCTTGGGGTTGTCCGCCGGGGCAAATGCCACATACAGCGCATGGTCGCGCTGGCGCTCGGCCAGCTTGGCTGCGTTGTATTTCTCTTTCTGGCCGATGGTGATGGCCTGCGCCGTACCGGTCTTGCCGCCAGCGCTGTAGCGCGCGCTGCCAAACGATCCACGCCCCGTGCCGCCCGTAACCACCGACACCATGCCCCGCTTGACGGCATCGACATTGCTCTGCTTGTAGCCCAGGTTGACCGGCTCGGGTTGCTCGATCGGGTGGCGCGTATTGGTCACCGGGTCGATCAGGGCCCGGCCCACATGCGGCACGCGGCTGTTGCCATTGTCTACCAGGGTGGCCAGCGCGTGCGTCAGCTGCAGGATGGTGAAGTTGTTGTAACCCTGGCCGATGCCCAGCGAAATGGTCTCGCCCGCAAACCACTTCTTCTGTTCGGGGCGCTTGTAGGTTTCGCGCTTCCACGCGGTGCTGGGCAGCACGCCGCGCACCTCGCCGGGCAGGTCGATGCCGGTGATCTGGCCAAACCCCAGCGGCTTCATGAAATCATGGATCGCGTCCACCCCCATTTCATTGGCCAGAGTGTAGAAATACACGTTGCTGGAGTGCTGGATGGCGCGGTTCAGGTCCACCGGCCCCAGGGCATGGCCCGAGCGGAAGGTATGGCCGCCAAAAGTCCAGCTGCCGCCGTCCTGGATGATGGTGGAAGGCGTGCGCCTGCCCGTTTCCAGACCGGCCAGCCCCATGAAGGGCTTGTAGGTGGAACCGGTGGGGTAGGTACCGCGCAGTGCGCGGTTGAGCAGGGGCCGGTCAATGGATTCGTTCAGCGCCTTCCAGCTTTCCTGGTCGATGCCTTCCACGAACAGGTTCGGGTCGTAGGTCGGCTTGCTCACCATGGCCAGCAGCTCGCCGGAGCGCGGGTCGATGGCAACCGCCACGCCACGGCGCTCGCCATACAGGTCTTCCACCATCTTCTGCAGCTTGATGTCGACGGACAACACCACGCTCTCGCCCGGTGTGGCCGGTGCGCTGCCCAGCTTGCGCACGGCGTGGCCGCCGGCCGATGTCTCCATGCGCTCCACGCCGGTCTGGCCGTGCAATTCCTTCTCGTAGCTCGCTTCCACGCCGGTCTTGCCAATGTATTCGGTGCCGCGGTAGTTGGCAGCATCTTCCGAATCGTCGATGCGCTCCTTCTCGCGCTGGTTGATGCGGCCGATGTAGCCGATGATGTGCGCGCCCACCTCACCCATCGGGTAGTTGCGGAACAGGCGCGCCTTCACATCCACGCCCGGGAAGCGGTAGCGCTGGGCGGTGAACTTGGCCACCTCCTGGTCCGTCAGGCGCGAGCGGATCGGCAGCGAATCGAAATTGCGCGAATCCTCGCGCAGGCGCTTGAAGCGGCGCCGATCGCGCGGCGTGATGTCGATGATCTCGGACAGCGCATCGATGGTCTCGTCGATGTCTGCCACCTTGTAGGGCGTGATCTCCAGCGTGTAGGCCGAGTAGTTGGTGGCCAGCAGCACGCCATTGCGGTCGTAGATCTGTCCGCGGTTGGGCACGATGGGCACCACCGCCGTGCGGTTGCTCTCGGCCTGGGCCAGCAGGTCATCGTGGCGCTCCACCTGCAGTACATACAGGCGCGTGACGAGGAGCGAAAAGCACAGCAGCACCACCAGGCCGATCACCACCACCCGCAGCTTGAACTGGCTGAGGTCGCGTTCAGAATTGTGGATTTCGGTCATCGTGCAGGGGCTGCGCTATGCGGCACTAGAGCGGCCGGTTTTCGTCATCGCCGGGTGGCTGGCGCTGGGGCAGCAGCAGCAGCCAGCTCACCACCGGCCACAACAGCACACACCACAGGCCCGGCGTGATGAAGCCCCACCCCGGAAAACCGCCACGCAGCAGCATGCGCATCAGCATCTGCACCACATCGGCCGCCATGAAAAGGGGCAGCACCTGCACCGCCTGCGCCAGCACGCTCAGCCAGGTAATGCGTCGGCGCAGCATGGCCACGCCATACATCACGGCCGAATAGACCATCGCATGCTGGCCCAGCAGCGACGACTGGTGCACATCCATGCACAGGCCCAGCACAAACGCCCAGGCCATGCCCACCTTGCGCGGCTCGTGCACACCCCAGAACACCAGCACCAGCAGCAGCACATCGGGCATCCATATGCCGCGGCCCAGCGGCAGCAGGTTGATCATCAGCGCCAGCAGAATGGAAAGCGCAATGAACCAGGGGTTGACGGGAAGCAGCAGCGGCTGCCCACGCGGCATGATCATCGCGGCGCTCCTGGCTGGTGATGGTGACGGTGCTTCATCCGCGCTTGCCCTTTCGCGGGGTGGAGGACGGGCCTTCCTGCTTCTTCACATCCGGCGCGGGGCGCGGCGGCAGTGCGTCTTCGGGCAGCGGGTCGATCACCATCACGAACTGCGTGCCATACATCTGCGCCAGCGGCTCGCAGTACACGCGCGAGAACGGCGAATCGGCACGGCGCTCGATCTTGATGATGCGCGCAATCGGCAGGCCTGGCGGGTACACGCCGTCCACGCCACTGGTGGTGAGCAGGTCGCCTTCCTGGATATCGGCATTGCTTGGCATGAAGCGCAGCTCGATGCCGCCGCCGTAGGCCGTGGTCGGATCGCCATAGGCGACGGCGCGCGCGCCGGTGCGTGGGTTGAGCACGGGGATCGCCTGGTCGCGGTCGGTCAGCAGGGTCACTTCGGCCGACATCGGAAACACCCGCGTCACCTGGCCCAGCACGCCCATCTCGTCCATCACCGGCGAGCCGCGCTGGATGTTGGCCAGCTCGCCCTTGTCGATCACCACGCGGCGGGTATAGGCATCGGCGGTTTCATACACCACCTGCGCAGCCGTCCCCTTGGTGCTCAGGCGCGGCAACAGGTTCAGCAGTTGGCGCAAGCGTTGGTTTTCATGGTCCAGCGTCTCCACCAGAGTGGCGCGCTGGGCCATCTGCACCGATTTCTTCTCGGCGTCGGCAGCCGTTGTCTGCGCGGTGTGCAGGTCTTCAAAGTAGGTGGCGCCCTGGTGCACCAGTTGCACTGGCTGCAGCATCACCCACTGCAGCGGGTAGAGCACCGTGGCCACCGCCTTGCGCAGCGGCTCGGTCAGCTTGAAGCGCACGTCCGCCACCATCAGGAAAACGGCCAGCGCCACGCACAAGGCCAGGCGCACATTGGGGCTGGGGCCTTGTGGGCGGAACGTCGGTACGCCGCTATCGAAGGAGTTGCTGGACATGCTGAAACCGGATCAAAAAGCGCCCGCCATCGGCCCAGACGCCAATGGCGAGCATGCAGCTTGCTATGCTAAACATAGTAGCTGGCGCTCGCCATTATTACGCAAACCGGTATGTGGACGTATTTATCGCCGCCGGGCCGCCTCCGGGCACTGATCGTTCCCCAGGCGGGAAGCGGCCATGCGCGGTGGGCAAGCATGGGGCACTGTTATTCGCTGGTGAAGATGGTGACGCCCTTGCGGTCCAGTGTTTCGAGTGCCATGCCGCAACCACGCACCACGCAGGTGAGCGGTTCTTCGGCCACCAGCACGGGCAGGCCGGTTTCCTCGGCCAGCAGGCGGTCCAGGTCACGCAGCAGCGCGCCGCCGCCGGTCAGCATCATGCCGCGCTCGGCAATGTCGGCGCCCAACTCGGGCGGGGTCTGCTCCAGCGCGTTCTTCACCGCGGAGACGATCTGGTTGAGCGGCTCGGTCAGGGCTTCCAGCACTTC
>NZ_JBEBNZ010000032.1:0-33053 GCF_040396735.1 Comamonas odontotermitis | reverse complement strand
CAAAACCATCCATCTCGACCAGCATCTGGTTCAGGGTCTGCTCGCGCTCGTCATTGCCGCCACCCATGCCGGCACCGCGCTGGCGGCCGACTGCGTCGATTTCGTCAATGAAGATGATGCAAGGTGCATTCTTCTTGGCGTTTTCGAACATGTCGCGCACGCGGGCCGCACCTACGCCAACAAACATTTCCACGAAATCAGAGCCAGAGATGCTGAAGAAAGGCACCTTGGCCTCGCCGGCAATCGACTTGGCCAGCAAGGTCTTGCCCGTACCGGGAGGACCGACCAGCAGCAGACCACGCGGAATGCGGCCGCCGAGCTTCTGGAACTTGTTGGGGTCCTTCAGGAAGTCCACGACTTCCTTGACTTCTTCCTTGGCCTCGTCGCAACCTGCCACATCGGCAAACGTGACGGTGTTGTTGTTCTCATCGAGCATGCGCGCCTTGGACTTGCCAAAGCTGAAGGCGCCGCCCTTGCCACCGCCCTGCATCTGCCGCATGAAGTACACCCACACCCCGATCAGGAGCAGCATCGGGCCCCAGCTGATCAGCAGGCTCATCAGCAGCGAACCTTCTTCGCGTTCCTTCACGTCGAACTTGACGTTGTTGTTGATCAGGTCGCCAATCAGGCCGCGATCCATGAAGGTGGCGGTGGTCTGCAGTTTGCGGTCGTCACCCGTTGTGGCCAGAATCACCGTTCCCGAAGGACTTTCCTGCAAGGTGGCGGATTTGACGCGGCCATTGCGCACGTCCTGCAGGAACTCGGAATACGGCACCTTGGTCGCGCCTGCGCCTGCACGGTTGTCAAATTGCTTGAACACCGTGAAAAGCACCATGGCGATGACCAGCCAAACGGCAATCTTAGAAAACCACTGATTGTTCAAGGGGGCTCCAGTAGTAGGAAATCAGGGCATGGCTTGCGCAAATCCGATTCAGCCAGGATATTTGCCCGGGGCAAATATCCTGTGTGCATCCTCGTTTGCATAAGCCCTGCGGGAAAGACACAGGAAACTGTTGTGTCATGTATGCGCTATTTTAGGACTTTCAAGGGCCCAATCCCCTGTTTGCCCCTTGGCTCCAGGGCGGAATCCCGGAAATGGGGCCGTGGCTGACAGCGAAAGCCTATTTCTTCAGACGCATGCCAAGCAAATAGGTTTCTGACGATTTATCGCGCGAAGCCTTGGGCTTGTAGGGTTTGACCACCTCGAAAGTCTGCTTGAACAAATCCACCAGTTGCGAATAACCGCTGCCGTGGAATAGCTTGACCACCAGCGTGCCTTCGGGCTTCATGTGCTTGATGGTGAAATCGACGGCCAACTCGATCAGGTGCGAAATGCGTGCGGCATCCACATTTTCTACCCCGGATAAATTAGGCGCCATATCGGAGATGACCACATCCACCTGGCGGTTGCCCAGAATTTCCTCCAACTGCACCAGCACCTCTTCTTCCCGGAAATCGCCCAGAATGAAGTCCACGCCCTCGATCGGCTCCATCGGCAGCATGTCAAGACCAATGATGGCGCCATTGAGTTCCCCCACAGCCGCGCCATCCGGCGAGAGGCGGCGGCGCACATACTGGCTCCAGGCACCCGGAGTCGACCCCAGATCGACCACGACGTCACCGGGGCGAATGAGCTTGAAATGCTCATCGATTTCCTTGAGCTTGTAGACCGCGCGGGCGCGGTAGCCGTCTTTTTGCGCTGCGCGCACATAGGGATCATTGACGTGCTGGTTCAGCCACGCCTTGTTGATCTTCTTGCTTTTAGTACCTAATTTCATGTTTACTCCAAGGAACCCTGATAATACGGGTATGCCCCAAATACAACTCACCCCCGCCCAACGACGCGAACACCGCGCCGAAGCCCACCATCTTGACCCTGTGGTGTTGATTGGCGGCGACGGCCTGACCGAAGCCGTTCAGAAAGAGGTCGATCTGGCCCTCAATGCGCATGGCCTGATCAAGATCCGCGTGTTCTCCGACGACCGTGCAGCCCGTGAAGCCATTTATGCGAAGCTGGCCGACGAGCTGAACGCCGCCCCCATCCAGCACATTGGCAAGCTGCTGGTGCTGTGGCGCCCCAAGGCTGCCAAGGAAAAGCAGCACGATGAAGACCGCAAGCCCGGCCCACGCGAAGTCAAGGTGCTCAAGTTCAGCAAGAACAGCTGGCAAAAGCCCGAGGTCAAGCAGATTCGCATCCTCGGCAACCAGCGTCTGACCTCCGGCGGCCAGATCAAGCGTGCCAAGCCCAAACAGAAGTCCGTCAAAAAACAGCAGGGCTGATAGTGTGACCGATCGCCACATCCTTTGCATGAAATGGGGTACCAAATACGGCCCCGAGTACGTCAACCGGCTTTATGCGATGGTCCGTCGCCACCTTCGTGGCGATTTTCGTTTTGTGTGCCTGACGGACGACACCCAAGGCATCCGCAGCGAGGTGGAGTGCTTTCCCATCCCCGACCTGAACATCCATCTGGCCCCCGGCCAGCGGGATGGCGCCTGGAAGAAGCTCACCACCTTCGAGCGCGATCTCCACGGCCTGCAGGGCCAAGCCCTGTTTCTGGATCTGGATGTAGTGGTTGTGGGCAGCCTGGATGATTTTTTCACCCTGCCCGGCGAATTCCGCATCATCCGCGACTATCCGCGCTTCTGGCGTTTTGGCGAGCGCATTGTCGGCAACTCGTCAGTCTACCGGTTCACCCTGGGCGCGCACGCCGATGTGCTGGAACACTTTCGCAGCAATACCGACCAGCTGCGTGCCCAGTACCGCAACGAGCAGGAATACCTCTCGCACTTTCTGCACCAGCAAGGCAAGCTGCAGTACTGGCCCGCACCATGGTGCCCCAGTTTCAAGTACTACTGCATTCCTGCCTGGCCCAGCAATTACTGGAAGGAGCCCTTGCCGCCCTCCGATGCGCGGATCGTCATCTTCCACGGCGAAGTGAATCCGCCCGATGCCTTGGAAGGCCGTCGTAACAAGCGCTTTCACCATATTCAACCGGCAAAATGGATCGAGAAGGCCTGGGGTTGAACAGCAGAACGTGTTAAAAGTGTAGACACAAAGACAAAGGAGTTGATCTCTCGATCAACTCCTTTTTTTCATGCCAATCTGCAGCAGATATGCGCTTGGTCACGCGCCTCTCATGCGCCTGCTAACGCTGCGCTACATCTACCAGCGGGCGGCCCTTCATGCGCGTCAATATTGACAGCGGGCTGGCCGCAGGGTCGTACTCGCTGCCAGGCGGCAGGAACAGGGTCTGCTCCAGCATGTACTGGCCGGACATCACGGCATGCACCGCCTGGTCCGAAAAGCACACCCAGGTGGAGCCTGCGGCAAAAGGCACGGTTTCCTGCGGCGCATTCTTCTGGTAATCCAGGTCGCCCTTCATGCCATCGTGCAATTGAAGCATCAGGTGGTCGTATTCGCTGCGGTAGGACTTGGTGACGTGCAGCAGCTCCAGCGCCTTGGCCTGCCAGGCACTGTAGGGCTTGGCGCGGGGCAGGAATTTCCTTGCCACGTCTTCAAACGGCTCCCCTACCCGCCATACGCGCGGCTGGCCATCGGGGTTCACATTGGTGAACACGCGCAGAATGCGCTCGCCGTAATTGGGGCGCGAGGGAAAAGCATCGACATGCATGCGCTTGTCGTCTGCGCGCCAGGACTGGGCACGTGTTTCCACCTGAGATGGGCGGTAGCTGGTGGGCGCCATTCGCACCACAGGCATGTACTCTGGAAAAAGCCCGGCAATCAACGCCGTGGCCTGCTCGCGAAAGCGCGCCACCATGGCGGCAACCGCAGCCTGCGTGGCGGCGTCACCGGCAACGCCTTTGATGGAGCCATTCACGTTCAAGCTGATGTTGCGCGTCTTGGGATCGCGGACATCCGGGCGCAGCAGCGTCTTTTCCTGATCGGACAGTGCAAAGCGCAGTTGGGGGAAATACAGAACCTTGCCGGCTTCGACAGCCGCCGTCCATTCATCGCAACCATGGACCTGGCTCCAGTCCGTTGCGTCGATTTTGAGGATTTGAGATTGCATGGCCGCTCCAGTGTACCCCGGCTACCTGCTGCTGTTTTGCCGCAGGTCAAGCCATTCGGTCAATGGGAGCCGTGCCTCTGCACGCGGCCGGACAGGCGCCACAGCACGATGGCAGCACACAGCCATTGCAGTGCGTACATGAGCGTGCCCAGGCTGTGCCAGAGCTTGAGGTTCTGGCGCGCCACGATTTTGGGCGAGATGCCATACTGGACCACCAAGGCCAGCAGCATGCCGGCCAGAACGAAACCGATGGCAGCCCGCGCCCACGGATAAAGCGCATTGGCCTGCTTGTCCTTGGCCATCACCAGAAGCAGCAAGGTGCAGGCGACCGACACCCAGGTCTGCGCCGCAAACAGTTTGGCGGCCATGAAGCCAGCCATCGCAACCAGTGGCAAGCTGGCAAACAGCATGGGCACTGCCATGAATCCAATGACCGACAGGCTGCCCCACCACAGTGCGGCGGCAAAAATCGGCAGACGCTCTTTCAGGCTGGCAATCATGGGCATAGTCTGCTCTGGCTCAGAGGTAGCGCACGCCCACCACTTCGTAGCGGCGCACGCCACCCGGGGCCTGCACTTCTGCGGTGTCGCCTTCTTCCTTGCCGATCAGCGCGCGGGCAATCGGGCTCGATACATTGATCAGACCCTGCTTCAGGTCAGCCTCATCTTCGCCCACGATCTGGTAGGTCACAGGGTCACCGCTCTCTTCGTCTTCCAGATCCACGGTCGCGCCAAACACGACCTTGCCGCCAGCATCGAGCTGGCTGGGGTCGATGATCTGCGCGGCCGACAGCTTGGCCTCCACCTCCTGGATACGGCCTTCGATGAAGCCCTGGCGGTCCTTGGCGGCGTCGTATTCGGCGTTTTCGCTCAGGTCGCCGTGCGAGCGCGCTTCGGCAATCGCCGCGATCACGCCCGGGCGCTCTACGGTTTTGAGGCGCTGCAGCTCTTCCTTGAGCTTTTCTGCTCCGCGCTTGGTAATCGGAATAGTGGCCATTTCGGTCTCCACAAACATGTTCAATGCCAGCATTTGCTGGCATGTGGCATACATACGCCCCGCACGGCGGCGGATGGTTCAAAAGCAAACCGCCGCGCTGGGAGCGCGGCGGTTGCGAGTCAGTCCCTATTATGCCGATTTTTGTGCTCCGGCACAAAATCGGCGCACAGGCTGGTAGCAGGAATCAGGACTTCAGGCTGGCATGCAGCTCCTGCACGGAATGGACGTCGAGGTTGTCCATGTTGCGCAGGCCTTCCACGGCAGCTTCGGCACCGAAAATAGTGGTGAAGGTCGTCACCCGGGCCAGCAAGGCGCTGGTACGGATGGCGCGCGAATCGGCAATCGCGTTGCGGCGCTCTTCCACAGTGTTGATGACCATCGCAATTTCATTGTTCTTGATCATGTCCACGATGTGGGGGCGACCTTCGGTGACCTTGTTCACCGTCTGCACTTCGACGCCAGCCTCGGCAATCGCCGCCGCCGTGCCACGGGTGGCACACAGGGTAAAGCCCATGGCAGCCAGTTCCTTGGCAATTTGCACGGCGCGCGCCTTGTCAGTATTCTTGACAGTCAGGAACACCTTGCCCGTGCGCGGCAGCTTGGTGCCTGCACCCAGCTGGCTCTTCACGAAGGCCTCGCCAAAGGTCTTGCCCACGCCCATCACTTCGCCTGTGGATTTCATCTCGGGGCCGAGGATGGTGTCCACACCAGGGAATTTGACAAACGGGAACACGGCCTCCTTCACGCTGAAGTAAGGCGGCGTCACTTCCTGGGTGATGCCTTGCTCTTCCAGCGTGTCGCCCACCATGCAGCGTGCAGCCACCTTGGCCAGCTGAATGCCCGTAGCCTTGGAGACGAATGGCACCGTACGCGACGCGCGCGGGTTCACTTCCAACACGTAGATGATGTCCTTGCCGTCGCTCTCCTGAATGGCGAACTGCACATTCATCAGGCCGACCACGTTCAGGCCTTCGGCCATCGCTGCGGTCTGGCGCTTGATTTCATCGACCGTCGCCTTGGACAGATAGTACGGTGGCAGCGAACAGGCCGAGTCGCCCGAGTGCACGCCAGCCTGCTCGATGTGTTCCATCACGCCGCCAATGAAGACCTTGCCAGTGCGGTCACGCACGCAGTCCACATCGCATTCGATGGCGTTCGAGAGGAAGTGGTCCAGCAGCACCGGCGAGTCGTTGCTCACCTTCACGGCTTCGCGCATGTAGCGCTCGAGGTCGCGTTCCTCATGCACGATTTCCATCGCGCGGCCACCCAGCACATAGCTGGGGCGCACCACCAGCGGGTAGCCCAGCTCGCGTGCGTGCTCCATGGCCTGCGCTTCGGTGCGTGCCGTGGCATTGGGAGGCTGGCGCAGGCTCAGCGATTGCAGCAGTTGCTGGAAACGTTCGCGGTCTTCCGCCGCGTCGATCATGTCCGGCGAGGTGCCGACGATTGGCACGCCTTCGGCCTCCAGCGCCAGAGCCAGCTTCAAAGGCGTCTGGCCACCGTACTGCACGATCACGCCAGCGGGCTTTTCGACAGCAACGATCTCCAGCACGTCTTCCAGGGTCACGGGCTCGAAGTACAGGCGGTCGCTGGTGTCGTAATCGGTCGAGACAGTCTCGGGGTTGCAGTTGACCATGATGGTTTCGTAACCATCTTCGCGCATGGCCAGGGCTGCGTGCACGCAGCAGTAGTCGAACTCGATGCCCTGACCGATACGGTTGGGGCCGCCACCCAGCACCATGATCTTCTTCTTGTGGCTCGGTTGCGCTTCGCACTCCTCGTCATACGTCGAGTACATGTACGCGGTGTTGGTGGCGAACTCGGCTGCGCAGGTGTCCACGCGCTTGAACACGGGGCGCACGTTCAGAGCCTTGCGCGCTTCGCGCACGGCCTTGTCGGTGGTGTGCAGCAGCTTGGCGAGGCGACGATCCGAGAAGCCCTTTTGCTTGAGGCCACGCAGGTCTTGCGCCGTCAGCGACGACAGCGCCTTGTCGCCTTGCGCTTCGGTGTGCTTATCCAGCGCCAGTTCCAGCTTGACGATTTCTTCAATCTGCACCAGGAACCACTTGTCGATCTTGGTGATGCTGTGCACCTCGTCGAGCGACCAGCCGGCAGCGAAGGCATCGCCCACGTACCAGATACGGTCGGGGCCGGGCTCTCCCAGCTCCTTTTCCAGAATCTCGCGGTCCTGGGTCTTCTCGTTCATGCCGTCCACGCCCACTTCCAGGCCACGCAGGGCTTTCTGGAAGGATTCCTGGAAGGTGCGGCCAATGGCCATCACCTCGCCCACAGACTTCATCTGCGTGGTCAGGCGGTTGTCGGCAGCAGGGAACTTTTCGAACGCGAAACGTGGAATCTTGGTGACCACGTAGTCGATGGTGGGCTCGAACGATGCAGGCGTCTTGCCGCCGGTGATGTCGTTCTTCAGTTCATCCAGGGTGTAACCCACGGCCAGCTTGGCAGCGATCTTGGCAATCGGGAAGCCCGTGGCCTTGGAGGCCAGCGCCGACGAACGCGACACGCGCGGGTTCATCTCGATGACGATCATGCGGCCGTCCTTCGGATTCACCGAGAACTGCACGTTGGAGCCGCCCGTGTCCACGCCGATCTCGCGCAGCACCGCCAGCGAGGCGTTGCGCATGATCTGGTATTCCTTGTCGGTCAGCGTCTGCGCGGGCGCCACGGTGATCGAGTCGCCAGTATGCACGCCCATGGGATCGAGGTTCTCGATTGAGCAGACGATGATGCAGTTGTCCGCGGTGTCGCGCACCACTTCCATCTCGTACTCTTTCCAGCCGAGCAGCGATTCCTCGATCAGCAACTCATTGGTGGGCGAAGCTTCCAGGCCGCGCTTGCAGATGGTTTCAAACTCTTCCGGGTTGTAGGCGATGCCGCCGCCGGTGCCGCCCAGGGTGAAGCTGGGGCGAATCACGGTGGGGAAACCCACGTTCTTCTGCACTTCCCAGGCCTCTTCCATGCTGTGAGCGATGCCAGAGCGCGCCGAGCCCAGACCGATCTTGGTCATCGCGTCCTTGAACTTCAGGCGGTCTTCGGCCTTGTCGATGGCTTCGGGCTTGGCGCCGATCAACTCGACCTTGTACTTGTCGAGCACGCCATTCTTCCACAGGTCCAGCGCGCAGTTCAGCGCGGTCTGGCCACCCATGGTGGGCAGGATCGCATCGGGGCGCTCCTTGGCGATGATCTTCTCGACCGTCTGCCAGGTGATGGGCTCGATGTAGGTGACGTCGGCGGTGGCCGGGTCGGTCATGATCGTTGCAGGATTGCTGTTGATCAGGATGACTTTGTAGCCCTCTTCGCGCAGTGCCTTGCAGGCCTGGACGCCGGAATAGTCGAACTCGCAGGCCTGGCCGATGATGATCGGGCCAGCGCCAATGATAAGAATGCTTTTAAGGTCTGTGCGTTTAGACATAGGGCTCGCCTTGCAATCGCGTACGCTGGAGCGCTATATTTTGTATAGCTACCAGCGCTTTATTCACACGCGGTCGGTATCTAATTTATTCAAAATGGCTTGCACGCGGGCTTCGGGCAGGTTCTTCTGCATCAACTGCAGCAGGCCATCGCCCTGCACCATGGGGCGCAGCACTTCAGCTTCGGCTTCGTAGAACTTGGCATCCCACTCCGCCATCACCTGGTTGAATTCCTCGTCTTCCATGGTCTTGCACTTGGCCACGACGGTGACCAGGGGCAAGGCCTTGTTGTCGAGGAAGGATTTCTTGTAGGGCTTTTGCTGCCAGCGCGCCATGAACCATTCCTTGTGGTCTGGCGATAGCGTCATGATGCGCTTGCTGATGGCTTTTTCTAGCGTGGCGACTGGAAAAGAAAACAGTTTCATGGCAGCAAAATCCCTCTCTTCATCAAAATAATCAGGCCTGGCTGATTGCCTTTTTTGCCTGTGCTTACGCCTTTTTGTGCTTGCGCATGAGGTTCACAAAACGGTCGAACAGGTACGACACATCATGCGGCCCCGGAGATGCTTCTGGGTGGCCCTGGAAGCAGAAGGCAGGCTTGTCGGTACGCTCCATGCCCTGCAAGGTGCCGTCAAACAGGCTGACATGCGTGGCGCGGGCGTTGGCGGGCAAGCTGGCTACATCCACCGCAAAGCCGTGGTTCTGGCTGGTGATGCAGACCCGGCCACTGTCCAGGTCCTTGACCGGATGGTTGGCGCCATGGTGGCTGTTCTGCATCTTGAAAGTCTTGGCCCCCACCGCCAGGGCCATGATCTGGTGGCCCAGGCAGATGCCGAACGTGGGCACGCCACTGTCCATGATCTCGCGCGCGGCCACAATGGCGTAATCGCAGGGCTCTGGATCACCAGGGCCGTTGGACAGGAAGACACCGTCGGGCTGGTATTTGAGCACGTCGGCGGCAGAGGTCTGGGCAGGCACCACGGTCACACGGCAGCCGCGCTCGGCCAGCATGCGCAGGATGTTGCTCTTGACGCCATAGTCGTAGGCCACCACATGGAATTCATGGTTCTGCAGCTTGCCGTACCCCGGCGTGCCATCGGCACGGGCCAGTTGCCATTCGGTCTGCGTCCATTCGTAGGCCTCGGTCACGCTCACCACCTTGGCCAGATCCAGGCCCTTCATGCTGGGGGCTGCCTTGGCTGCGGCGATGGCTTCGTCAATATGTGCCTGCGATACAGATTCGCCCTCTGCCAGCCCCACAATGGCCCCGTTCTGCGCACCCTTGTCGCGCAGCAGGCGGGTGAGCTTGCGCGTGTCGATGTTGGCGATGGAAACGGTCTTGGTGCGCTTGAGGTAGGCAGACAGCGTTTCGGTGCTGCGGAAGTTGCTGGCCAGGAGTGGCAGATTCTTGATGATCAAGCCTGCAGCATAGACTTTGTCGGACTCAATATCCTCGGCGTTGATCCCATAGTTGCCGATATGCGGATACGTGAGCGTCACGATCTGCTGGCAGTAACTGGGGTCGGTAAGGATTTCCTGGTAGCCGGTCATGGCGGTGTTGAACACCACCTCGCCGGTCGTGGTGCCTTGCGCACCAATCGAGTTGCCAATAAAGACCGTGCCGTCTGCGAGCGCCAGGATGGCGGGGGGAAACGCGCCCTGTTGAGACAAAAACACTGGGTTCTCCGGATGGTTACGGGTCGCCCGGAGCCTTCGGCGGATCTTTTGATCTGCCAGTGAAGACTGTGCTTATGAGAGATTGCTTTGAGTGCAGCCGGGCGACGTGATTACTTGAAAGCCACCCATTGTAGCGTGGAAGCTGCATCCTGAGTCAGCAGAGGTGCCGATTGCAGGGGTTTTCAGGCAAAAATTACACACTCTGCGCAGTTTTCACCCTACACATTGCGTATATATCGTTATTTTGAAACGCAAAGCGCATATCGAACACTCTAGGTATTACTTTGCGCGTGCCGCTGCACTGGCATGCAGGCAAATGGCTGCGGCTGCGCCCACATTCAGCGACTCTTCGCCTCCAGGCTGCGTGATGCGGATGTGCTGATGGGCGCCGTCCTGCAGCACGGCAGACACTCCCTGCCCTTCATGCCCCATCACCCAGGTGCACGGCCAGGGCAAGGCAGCCTTGTGCAGCCAATCACCCTGGTGTGAACTGGTCACCAGCAACGGCTGCTGCAGCGCCAGCACATCCTCGACGGAAGCGTTTTCCACCAGGTGCAGCGCAAAATGCGCCCCCATGCCCGCGCGCAGCACCTTGGCACCCCAGAGCGCCGCACTGCCCTTGATGGCAATCACCTGACCAAAGCCAAAGGCCGAAGCACTGCGCAGGATGGAGCCCACATTGCCCGCATCCTGCACCCTATCAAGCACGACGGCTGCCTTGCCATGCACAGCAGAAGCAGCCT
The DNA here is from genome assembly GCF_040396735.1 of Comamonas odontotermitis. Lineage (GTDB taxonomy): Bacteria > Pseudomonadota > Gammaproteobacteria > Burkholderiales > Burkholderiaceae_C > Comamonas > Comamonas odontotermitis_C. Next base: position 22,175 of record NZ_JBEBNZ010000032.1, on the reverse strand, counting down.
CTGCCGGCAAATCCATCAGAAACCCAAAGGGTGCAGGCGATGGCAGCGGCGACAGGCCTGCATACAAGGCGTCTTCGATGACTATGTTCTTAGGAGCAGTTCGCGTATATTCAACAGGCGCTGTCTGCCAGAATTTCTCGGAAAAGACTGCCACGGAGGGCCGCTTGCCGCGTGCCAGCGCCGCACGGCACAAATGATCGCCCTCAATCCAGACCCTGCCCTGCTTGCGATAGGCTGCACCGTCTTCCATCAAGCGGCGCAGTTCCTTGACGAGCGCATTGTCGCGGGACTGGATGTAAGTTGCCTGTTTGTCAGTATGCACAGCTCTTCCTTTGGCCAGGCAAGCCGGCAGGCTCGCTCAGACACGTATTCATTTGGCCAGACCGCTGGCACCTTGTTTCATGGCCAATACCTGAGCTACCGGCGCAAAGGTGCGGCGGTGCTCGGGGCATGCACCATAGGCATGCAAGGCAGCCAGATGCAAAGCTGTGCCATAGCCCTTGTGCGCGGCAAAGCCATATTGCGGATGGGTGCGGTCGATCTCTTCGCACCAGCGGTCACGATGCACCTTCGCCAGGATGGATGCAGCCGAAATCGCAGGTACCAGTGCATCGCCTTTGACGATGGCCTCTGCCGGAACATCGAGCTGCGGCAGCCGGTTGCCATCCACCAGAACGCACACGGGCTTGAGCCGCAAACCAAGAACCGCGCGCTGCATGGCCAGCATGGTGGCCTGCAGGATGTTGAGGGTGTCCACCTCCTCCACCGTGGCCAGTGCAATCGAGCAGCACAGAGCCTTGGCGCGGATTTCGTCGTAGAGCTTTTCGCGCTTGAGTGCTGTCAATTTCTTGGAATCTGCCAACCCCTCAATCGGTGCGCGTTCGTCCAAAATGACTGCGGCAGCCACCACCGGTCCGGCAAGCGGTCCTCGCCCGGCTTCATCCACCCCCGCAACCAGGCCTGGCGGATGCCATGGCAAAGGAGCCTGGTCAGGCAGCAAGTATTTTCTGGATGGCATCGGTGGCAAGCTTCGGTGTATCCCTGCGCAATTCTAGGTGCAGGTCGTAAAAACGCTGCTCCAGCAAAGCGAGTCGTGACGGATCGCGCACAGGCGCATCCAGCCACTGCGCAACCGCATCGGCCAGCGCCTGCGGCGTCGCGGCATCTTGCAGCAACTCGGGCACCACGAAATCTTGGCACAGAATATTGGGCAAGCCCACCCAGGGCTGCAATTGCTTGCGCTTCATCAGCCGCCAGCTGATGGGGTGCATGTGGTAGCTGATGACCATTGGGCGCTTGAACAGCGCCGCTTCCAAGGTGGCAGTGCCGCTGGCTATCAGGGTGCAGTTACAAGCTTCCAGCGCCAGGTGCGACTGTCCATCAAGAATCTTGATGCGATCCAATATCCCGCACTCAGCAGCCAGTGCATCGATACGCGCACGCAAAGCCGGAACAGCAGGGACCAGGATTGTAAGCGAAGGGCGTGCTCGCAAAAGCATAGCCGCCGCCTGGAAAAATGGCTTGGCGATGTAGCCGACTTCCGATGCCCGGCTGCCTGGCAGCACGGCCAGAACTTCGCCCTCTTCGGCAAGCCCGAGCTTGCGACGGGCCGCACCGCGATCAGGCTCAACCGGAATCACATTGGCCAGCGGATGCCCCACATAGGTTGCCGCAATACCGTGCTGTGCGAGCAAGGCCGGCTCGAATGGAAAGATGCACAGCACGTGATCTGCTGCGCGGCGGATCTTCTCTACGCGCTCAGGCCGCCAGGCCCAAATGGAAGGACAGACAAAGTGCACCGTCTTGATACCATTCGCGCGCAAGCGCTCTTCTACGCCCAGGTTGAAGTCGGGCGCGTCAATTCCCATGAACAGCTGCGGCTTTCGGGCCGTCAGGCGCTGCACCAGTTGCTTGCGGATACGCAGGATGCCCCAGATGCGCCTGACCAATTCGGCGCTATAGCCATGCACGGCAAGGCGCTCACTCGGCCACCAGGCATCAAAGCCATGTGCCGCCATTCGCGGACCGCCGATACCAGCGGCATGGAGATCGGGAAAATCGGCCTGCAGGCCCTGGAGCACCAGGCTCGCCAGCAGGTCACCAGAGGTTTCCCCGGCGACCATGGCCAGAAATGGATGAGACGGAGCTTGCATGGCAGCCTTGCGCCCTAGCGCACAATGCCGCGCGTCGATTGCGCCAGAAAGTCGAGCATCAGTTGCACATCGGCCTGCGCCTCGGGCTCGCAACTGCCATGCAGGTTCTGCAATGCGTCCACGGCGGCCTGCAAGGTCAGGCCGCTGCGGTACAACACCCGATAGACCTGCTTGATGACGGCCAGGCGCTCGGCACTGAAACCACGGCGGCGCAGTCCTTCCAGATTCAGCCCGCGCACAGCCAGCGGATGACCATCCACCATGGTGAACGGCGGCACGTCCTGGCTGATGTGGCTGGCAAAGCCCGCCATCACATGGGCGCCGACCTTGCTGAACTGGTGCACACCGGTCAGCCCGCCAATGATGGCCCAGTCTGCCACCTGCACATGGCCTGCCAGTGTTGCATTGTTGGCAAGGATCGTGTTGTTCCCCACCTGGCAATCATGGGCAATATGCACGTAGGCCATGATCCAGTTGTCGTCGCCGATGCGGGTCACACCCTGGTCCTGCATGGTGCCCGTATTGAAGGTGCAGAACTCTCGGATGGTATTGCGATTGCCGATTTCCAGGCGGGTGGGCTCCCCCGCATACTTCTTGTCCTGCGGCGCGCCGCCCAGGGCTGCGTGCGAATGGACCTGGTTCGACTCACCGATGGTGGTGATGCCATCGATCACGCAATGGGCGCCAATGCTGGTGTGGGCGCCGATACGCACCTGCGGGCCGATAACAGCATACGGCCCAACCGTCACCGTAGGGTGAAGCTGGGCCGCAGAGTCAACAATCGCGGTGGGATGAATGGAACTGACAGCCGTCATCGACGGTCATTCCACGTGACGCATGGTGCACATCAGCTCGGCTTCGGCAGCCACTTCGCCGTCCACGCTGGCGACGCCCTTGAACTTCCAGATACCGCCGCGTACGCGGTCGATCGTGATTTCCAGCACGAGCTGGTCCCCAGGCACAACCGGCCGCTTGAAACGCGCTGAGTCGATACCGACAAAGTAGTAGATATTGTTCTCATCAGGAACCTGCCCCATGGCGTCGAACGCCAGCAGGCCCGCGGCCTGTGCCAGGGCTTCGAGGATCAGCACACCAGGCATGACAGGGCGGCCAGGAAAATGGCCAGTGAAGAACGGCTCGTTGAACGTGACGTTCTTGATCGCCCTGATGCGGGTGTTGCGCTCCAGCTCCTGCACGCGATCCACCAGCAAAAATGGGTAGCGGTGGGGCAGTTGCTTGAGAATTCCTTGAATATCCATCATAGTGAACTCGGCTTAGCCGTTTTTCTGTGTTTGCTCCAAGGCCTTGATGCGGTCTCTCAATGCATGGAGATGTTTTAAGGTGGCGGCGTTCTTTTCCCAGCGGCCATTGTCGTCGATAGGGAAGAAACCGGTGTAGTGCCCTGGCTGCTTGATTGAGCGGCTGACCACGGTCGCCGCCGAAATATGCACATTGTCTGCGATTTCGAGGTGGCCCAGGATCATTCCAGCCCCTCCGATCGTGCATTGGCGCCCGATCTTGGCGCTTCCTGCAATGCCGACGCAGCCCGCCATGGCCGAATTCTCGCCAATCTCGACGTTATGGCCTATCTGCACCTGGTTGTCGATCTTCACACCGTTCGCAATCACCGTGTCTTGCAACGCACCACGGTCAATGCAGGTGTTGGCACCGATTTCCACATCGTCGCCGATTCGCACACCGCCCAGCTGTTCGATCTTGACCCAGCGCCCCTTGTCGTTGGCAAAGCCAAAGCCATCGCCGCCGATGACAGCACCGGGCTGCACCAGCACACGGCTGCCCAGCACGCAGCCAGCGCCCACAGTCACACGGGATGTTAATACTGTCTCTTCGCCGATCACGGCACCACTGGCCACATGGCACAGCGGCCCGATGGACGCTGTGGGGTGAACCTGGGCACCGTCTTCCACCACAGCAGAGGGATGCACGCCAGCGGGTGCAGGCCTGAGCTGGTGAAGCCTGCGCCACAACTGGGTCAGCCGGGCAAAGAACAGGTAGGGATCATCCACCACCAGATAGGCACCGGAGCGCTTGCGCGCCTCTTCTTCCATGCGCGGACCAACTGCCACGCAGCCTGCCTGCGATGCCTGCATTTGCAGGTGCAGCTTAGGGCTGCTCAGAAAACTGATGTCCTGCGGGCCTGCATCTTCCAGTGAGGCAATGGCATCGATTTGCAGATGCCGGTCGCCATTTTCCAGGCGTCCGCCCAGGGCATCAACAATCTGTCCCAGCTGCAAGCTCACACCGCCCCCTGCTTACTTGGCAGCAGGAGCGCCGTTCAAGGCCTTGAGAACCTTTTCGGTGATGTCGTACTTGGGATTGATGTAGACCGCCTCTTGCAGCACCACATCGTACTTTTCCTGCTCGGCAACCTGCTTGACCACCTTATTGGCACGTTCCAGCACGGCAGCCAGCTCTTCGCTCTTGCGGGCACCCAGGTCTTCCTGGAACTCGCGGCGCTTGCGCTGGAATTCACGGTCCTGATCCACCAGTTGGCGCTGGCGCGTTACGCGCTGGCTCTCGGACATGGTGGGCGCTTCGCGCTCGAACTTCTCACCGGCAGCCTTGAGGGAGTTGCCTTGATCGAGCAGTTCTTTTTCACGCTTGGAGAATTCGGCTTCCAGCTTGGTCTGTGCTGCCTTTGCGGCATTGGCTTCGCGGAAGATGCGGTCCGTATTCACAAAACCAGCTTTGAACTCTTGGGCCTGTGCTGCAGCGCCAAATGACAGGGCAGCTGCCAACACGACCAACGGAAAGGGACGAGAAAGGGTTTTCATTAGAAGGATGTTCCGATTTGGAATTGCAATTTCTGGATTTTATCGCCGGTAAATTTACGCACTGGCTGAGCATACGCCAATCGCAGCGGCCCCAGTGGGGAAATCCAGCTCAATCCGATACCAGCAGATGCACGCATTTCATTCAGTTTCAGATCTTGTTCATCACCCCAGACGTTGCCGGCGTCCACGAATGCGAACCAGCGGAAGGTGCGGTCATTGCCGGTACCGGGCATGGGGCCGATGAACTCCGCATTCAAGGTGACCTTCTTCGGACCACCCAAGGTGGCGCCCGTCACGTCACGCGGACCCAGCGTATTTTGCTCAAAGCCGCGCACCGAGCCCAGGCCACCGGAGAAGTAGTTCTTGAACACAGGGAACGCCTTGCCGCCCATGCCCTTGCCCCAGCCCACCTCGCCATTGAGCGCAATCGTGTAGCGCTTGTTCAGAGGCAGGTACTGCTGGATCTGGTAATTGGCCTTGAGATAGCGAGCATCACCGAACAGCGACCATTCGGAATTGAGCTTCTGGAAACGTCCCGAGTTTGGCGCCAGGGCGCTGTCACGGCTATCGCGTGACCACCCCACCGTCAGCGGAAAGTTCAGGCTGGTATTGCCATAGCGCATGGCGTAATCCAGGTAGGCAGCGGGCATGTTGGTGCCCAGCTTGATCTTGGTGTGTTCCAGACCGCCACCCACGTATACCGTGTCGGATTCGCTGAAAGGAATACCAAAACGCACGCTGCCACCCGTCGTCACGATCTGGTAATTGCCGCCCTGCTCGTCATACGGGCGGTCGGTGCGGTAGTACAGATCGTAGGTACGCGAGATGCCGTCCTTGGTGAAGTACGGATCGGTGGTGCTCACCACCAGGGTTCGGTGGAACTTGCTGGTATTGACGTCCACACCCAGGTAATTACCCGAACCAAACACGTTTTCCTGCTTGATACCGAAGGTGAGCGAGACCTTTTCGGCGCTGGAGTAGCCAGCACCCAACTGCAGCGAGCCGGTCGGCTTTTCCTGCACGGTCATGTTCACGTCCACCTGGTCCGGCGCGCCGGGCACTTCCTGGGTGTCGACCGAGACATCGTTGAAGAAACCCAGGCGGTCCACGCGGTCACGCGAGAGCTTGATCTTGTCCGAGTCGTACCAAGATGCTTCGTACTGGCGGATTTCGCGGCGCACCACTTCATCGCGGGTGCGGTTGTTGCCTGCAATGTTCACGCGGCGCACATAGGCACGGCGCGATGGTTCTGCCTTCAGCACCAACTCGACGCGGTTGTTTTCGCGATCGATTTCCGGCACCGCCTCGACACGTGCAAACGCGTAGCCAAAGCTACCAAAGTGGTCGGTGAAACGCTTGGTGGTCTCGGTCACGCGGTCGGCGTTGTAGGGCTCGCCGGGCTTGATGGACACGAGGGACTTGAACTCATCATCGCGGTCCAGGTAATTGCCTTCCAGCTTGACGCCGGAGACCACGAACTTGGGGCCTTCATGCACTTGCAGGTTGATCGAGATGCGCTCCTTGTCCGGCGAGATCGACACTTCGGTCGAGTCGATGCGGAACTCCAGGTAGCCGCGCGACAGGTAGAACGACTTCAGCGTCTCCAGATCGGCGTTGAACTTGGAGCTGGAATAGCGGTCGCTCTTGGTGTACCAACTGAGCCAACCACCGGTATCCTGGTCGAACAGGTCCGTGAGCGTCGACTCCTTGAAATCACGGTTGCCCGAGATGTGGATTTCCTTGATCTTGGCAGCTTCGCCCTCAGTCACCGTGAATGTCAGATTGACGCGGTTGCGCTCGATCGGCGTCACCGTGGTCACCACATCGGCGGCGTACATGCTCTTGTTGATGTACTGGCGCTTGAGTTCCTGCTCGGCACGGTCGGTCAAGGCCTTGTCGTACGGGCGCCCTTCCGTCAGGCCCACATCACGCATGGCCTTTTTCATCGCGTCCTTGTCAAATTCCTTGGTGCCCAAGAAATCGACGTTCGCAATCGTGGGACGCTCTTCCACCACGACCACGAGAACGCTGCCGTTGGCTTCCAGGCGCACATCCTTGAAAAGGCCGAGCGCAAACAGCGAACGAATGGCTGCGGAGCCTTTTTCGTCGTTGTAGTCATCTCCCACATGCAGGGGCATGGAGGCGAAAATGGTTCCAGGCTCCACACGTTGCAGGCCTTCGACGCGAATATCCTGAATGGTGAACGGGTCCAGCGCCCAAGACAGCTTGGCAATCAGCATCAGCGCAGCCGCGGCAGTGGTCTTGCGAAGAAGCGATGTAGGAATGGAATATGTCATTTGTGATAGCAACAAGAGCCGCCCATTATGCAGTAGAGCCGCGAATTTCAGCCCAATAGCCGAGACAAATCGTTAAAGAACGCAATGCACATCATGAGCAGCAGGACAGCGACACCGCCTTTTTGCAAGCGCTCCAGCCATTGCGCAGTAGGTGGCTTGCCGGTGATGGCTTCCCAAAGATAATACATCAGGTGTCCGCCATCCAGAACGGGCAACGGCAGCAGGTTCAGCACACCCAGGCTGACACTGATCAGCGCCAGAAAGGCAATGTATTGCGTCAAGCCGATCTGCGCAGACTTGCCTGCGTATTCGGCAATCGTCAGCGGGCCGCTGATGTTCTGCAGCGATGCCTGCCCGATGACCATCTTGCCCATCATCTTGACGGTGAGCGCAGAAACCTCCCAGGTTTTCTGCACGCCTTTGGCAAAACCTTCCCACGGCCCATAGCGCACATTCACCATGGCGACAGGCGCTCCGATGTAGGCGCCCAGGCGACCAATCCGGGAGCCGCTGTCTTCACTCTGAACCAGTTGCACCGGTACATGAATCTGCGCACCATCACGCAAGACCAACCAGTCCTGCAAGGCGGGCACCTGCTCCTTGCCCGAGGCACGAATCATGCTGCGCAGCTGACCACCATCTCCAACGGCCGCCCCATCAATCGCCAACACCTTGTCACCCTTGCGCAGCTGCGATTTCTCTGCGGCGCTGCCGGACTCCAGATCGCCCAGCACCGCCTCGGTCCACGGATGGGTCAAACCAATTTTTTCCAGCAGTTTGGCGTCCGCGTCCGCAGCATCCAGGCGAGACAGGGGCAGTCGGTACTCCCGCTGCGCACCACCAGCGCGTGGCGCAACACCCGACCCCATAACCGGCACCATGCCCAGCACCACGTCCTTGCCGTTCAGCGCCGCCTGGGCCACAAACCAGCGCAGGTCTTCCAGCGATCGCACAGGCTGCTGCTCTTCACCATCCAGAGCCATCGCCACAACCTTTTCGCCACCTTGCACGCCTGCCTGTGCCAGCAAGCTGGCAGGCGGTGGTGCGCCAACGATGGCGGCCGGCTCGCGCACTCCCATCCAGTTGACACATGCATACAAAACGACGGCCAGCAGCAGGTTGGCCAGAGGCCCTGCGGCAACAATGGCGGCACGCGAGCGCAGCGGCTGCGTGCTGAAAGCGAGGTGACGCTCTTCGGTGGCCACAGGCGCTTCGCGCTCATCCAGCATCCGCACATAGCCACCCAGGGGAATGGCACCAATGACAAATTCGGTATCAGCGCCCTTCTTCTGCCAGCGCAGCAAAGGCCTGCCAAAGCCGATGGAAAAGCGCAGCACCTTCACGCCGCAGGCGACTGCCACCCGGTAGTGGCCGTACTCATGCACGGCAATCAGAATGGCCAGTGCAACGACAAATGCAACAACGGTCAACATTGCTCAAGTCCTTGCTGTCAAAGTATAAAAATCATAGCTTGCTGCGCACCCCTTCACTCCATTCCAGGCTTAAAACATATTGAAACCTGGAGATATCAAGCGCAAGCTGCTCTCTTTTTTATAGAAGTGATTTCAGTCTCGCCCGGCATTCTCGCTCATGCCGCGCAAGCGGTGATGACACCTTCGGCGTAGGAGCGCACTTCCGCATCGAGTGCCAGCAGACTCTCCACGCAATCGGGTGACTGCGGCTGCATGCCTTCCAGCACCTGCGCGTTGACGTGGTAGATCTGGTCGAAACGCATGCGCCCATCCAGAAATGCAGCAACCGCCACTTCATTGGCAGCATTCAATACGGTGGTCGTTCCCCCGGGAGCCCGCAAGGCCTGCCATGACAGGTGCAGCCCCGGGAACCGCTGCGCATCTGCCTCCTCAAAGGTGAGCGCAGCCAGCTTCGAGAAATCCAGCGGCGCAGCGCCGCTCTCCACGCGTTCGGGCCATGCCAGGCCGCAGGCAATGGGGACACGCATGTCGGGCGTCCCCAGTTGCGCCAGGATCGACGCGTCATTGAACTGCACCATCGAATGCACGATCTGCTGCGGATGGATCACCACCTTGATCTGCTCGGGCCGCATGTTGAACAGCCAGCGCGCCTCAATCACCTCCAGCGCCTTGTTCATCATCGTGGCCGAATCGATGGAAATCTTCCTGCCCATCGAGAAATTGGGGTGGTTGCATGCCTGCTGCGGCGTCACATCTCGCAGGCTGGAAGGCTCACGGGTGCGAAACGGTCCGCCCGATGCGGTGAGAATGATGTGATCCACGCGCTGCGGCCACGCAGTGGCGTCTTCGGGCAGGCACTGAAAGATGGCCGAATGCTCGCTGTCGATCGGCAGCAACGTTGCGCCACCCTGAGCCACCGCGTCCATGAAAACCTGGCCGCCAACGACCAGAGCCTCCTTGTTGGCCAGCAACAGCCGTTTGCCCGCCCGGGCCGCAGCCACTGCAGGCCGCAGGCCAGCCGCACCCACAATGGCAGCCATCACGGCATCGACATCGGGATGAGAGGCAATCTGCTCCAGGGCATCGATCCCGTCCAGCACCTCGGTCCGGCAGCCTGCCTGGGCCAGCCGATCACGAAGATCCCGGGCATGGAGCGCGCTGGTCATCACCGCAAAACGCGGCTTGAACTGCAGGCACTGCGCCAGCAGCAAATCCACCTGGGAATGCGCGCTGAGCGCAAACACCTGATAGCGATCCGGATGGCGCGCAACCACATCCAGGGTATTGGTTCCAATCGAGCCCGTCGATCCGAGGACGGTTACTTGCATGGTCATTGCGGAATTCACTTATCCAAAAATTGCAGCAGCATCATTGCCAGCGGCAGCGTAGGCAGCAGAGCATCGATGCGGTCCAGCACGCCGCCATGGCCGGGCAGCAGATTGCTGCTGTCCTTCATGCCAGCGCTGCGCTTGACCAGGGACTCCACCAGATCGCCCGCCACGCTCATTCCAGCCAGAAACACGCAGGCCACCACCATCAGCCAGGGCGAGAATGCCCACAGGCGCGAATACAGGCTCGGTACTGCGGCACCAAAATGACGATCCGCCACGCACCACAGCCCTGCCAGAACCAGCACGCCAAGCGCTCCGCCCCACACACCTTCCCAGCTTTTACCGGGGCTGATGGCCGGAGCCAGCTTGTTCCGGGTAAAGCGCAGCCCGAAAGCGCGGCCTGCAAAATAGGCGCCAATATCAGCCACCCACACCAGCGCAAAGACCGACAGGAGGAAGTTGACGCCGATCCACTTGGCCTGCGCCACCGCAAGCCATGCGGCCCACAGGGCCAGCACGCCGACGACAATGCGGACGGAGCGCGCAATATGGGGCCAACCAGCCACGCCCGCCTTGAGCAGATAGGCGGCCATCAGCACCCACACCGCGCCGACGGCCAGCCACAGCGCAGGCAAAGCAGCCTGCGTCCAGCCCTGCTGCCAAGCAATACCGCACAAAGCCAGGCAAGCTGCGGCCACCACATAGCTCGCTACCCCCTTCAAACCATTCAAGCGCGCCCATTCCCAGGCTGCAGCCCCCATGACCAGCAGCATCAGGGCCGCAAATGGCAAAGGGCTGCCTGCAAAAATGGCCGGAATCAATACCAGCAAGAGGACGATGGCGGTGATGACGCGTTGCTTGAGCAAATGGCTTCTCCAGTAAAAAAGCGGTGGCAACCCACCGCTCACGATCACACTGTCACACTGCCTGCACCGGGGAGACTTGTTCGGAAGTCTTGCCGAACCGGCGTTCACGCTGGTTGAACTCGGCAATCGATGCATCCAGGGCCTGTTCATCAAAATCAGGCCACCACTTGTCACTGAAAATCAGTTCCGAGTAGGCCGCCTGCCACAGCAGGAAATTGCTGATGCGCATCTCTGCGCCGGTACGTATCAGCAGATCCGGATCAGGCACATGGGCCAGCGCCATGGCCTGCGCCATGGATGCCTCGGTGATCGCAGCGCCTGCCGCCTGCAGCTTGGCTGCAGCCTGCGCAATATCCCAACGTCCGCCATAGTTGAAGCAGACGTTGAGCACCATGCGGTCATTGCTGGCCGTGGCCGCTTCTGCCTGAACGAGGCCCGCTTGCACCTTGGCGGAAAGCGAGGCTCGCTCCCCCACAAAAAACAGGCGGATGCCATCGCGCGCCAGCGAGGGGACTTCCTTTGCCAGTGCACCGGCCAGCAACTGCATCAGGCCATCGACCTCATCGGTAGGCCGGTTCCAGTTTTCTGACGAAAAGGCAAAGACCGTGAGCACCTTGACGCCACGCTCTGCGCATGCCTTGGCGCAGCGGCGCAGCGACTCCACCCCTTGCTTGTGGCCAGCCAGACGTGGCAGAAACCGGCGCTTGGCCCATCGCCCATTGCCATCCATGACGATGGCAATATGGTGCGGAATGACAGCAGACTTCATGCGATACGCACCAAGGCTTAGACCGCCATGATGTCTTTTTCTTTTTCCACGACCAACTGGTCGATCAGCACAATGTGCTTGTCGGTGATCTTCTGCACATCGGCTTCCGAGCGCTTTTGATCGTCTTCCGACGCTTCCTTGTCCTTGACCAGCTTCTTGACGCCTTCATTGGCATCACGGCGCAGGTTGCGCACGGCAATCTTGGCGTTTTCGCCTTCGGCCTTGACCAGCTTGGTCATTTCCTTGCGGCGCTCTTCGCTCATCGGAGGCATGGGAACGCGGATCAGGTCACCCATGGCAGCAGGGTTGAGGCCCAATTCGCTTTCACGGATGGCCTTTTCAATCTTCGCCGCCATGTTCTTTTCCCACGGCGTGACGCTGATGGTGCGGCTGTCGATCAAGGCCACATTCGCGACCTGCGACAGGGGCACCATCGAGCCGTAGTAATCGACATGGATGGTGTCGAGCAGCGCAGGATTGGCGCGGCCAGTACGGATCTTGGTCAGGTTGTTTTTGAAGGCCGCGATCGACTGGTCCATCTTGCCTTCGAGATTCTTCTTGATTTCAGCGATTGTCATTGTCTACTCCTCAATACCGCGCATGTTCAGAACAGCGTACATCCATTACGCGTAAACGAGCGTACCCTCATCCTCACCCATGACCACGCGCTTGAGCGCGCCGCTCTTGACGATTGAGAAGACGCGGATCGGCAGTTTCTGGTCGCGGCACAATGCAAAAGCAGTCGCATCCATGATGCCCAGATTGCGGCCCATGGCCTCGTCAAACGTCAGTTGGGTATAGCGAGTGGCCGTTGGATCCTTCATCGGATCTGCGGTGTACACACCATCGACCTTGGTGGCCTTGAGCACCAATTCTGCGCCAATTTCAGCACCACGCAATGCCGCTGCGGTATCGGTGGTGAAAAACGGGTTGCCGGTACCCGCAGCAAACACCACCACCTTGCCTTCTTCCAGATACTGCAGGGCCTTGGGGCGCACATAGGGCTCCACCACCTGCTCGATGCCAATGGCCGACATCACCCGTGCCGTCAAGCCCTGCTTGTCCATGGCATCGGCCAGTGCCAGCGCGTTCATCACCGTGGCCAGCATGCCCATGTAGTCGGCGGTTGCACGATCCATGCCGACGGAGCCACCTGCAACACCACGGAAGATATTGCCACCACCGATCACTACCGCCACCTCCACGCCCAGGCGCGTGACTTCCGCGATCTCTTCAACCATGCGGACGATGGTGGCGCGGTTGATACCGAACGCGTCATCACCCATCAGGGCTTCACCAGAGAGTTTGAGAAGAATGCGCTTGTGGGCTGGGCTGTTGGACATGGTGAAAGCTCCGGAAGGTGGTGGTATGCAAAAACGACAGGTGAAACAAAGGGGCCTAAGCCCCTTTGTCAGGATGATTACTGGCCCTTGGCAGCCGCAACCTGTGCGGCCACTTCAGCGGCGAAGTCATCAACCTTCTTCTCAATGCCTTCACCCACCACGTACAGCGTGAACGAGCTGATCTTGGTGTTGGCAGCCTTGAGCATCTGTTCCACGGTTTGCTTGCCGTCAGCGGCCTTCACAAACACCTGGTTGTACAGCGAGACTTCCTTGAGGTACTTCTGCACCGAGCCTTCAACCATCTTGGCAGCGATATCGGCTGGCTTGCCCGATTCCTGGGCCTTGGCCAGCGCCACGCTGCGCTCTTTTTCGATCAGGTCGGCAGGCACGTCGTCCGAGCTCAAAGCCACTGGCTTCATCGCAGCCACGTGCATGGCCACATCCTTGGCAGCCTGGGCGTCACCTTCGTATTCGACCATCACGCCGATACGGGTGCCGTGCAGGTACACAGCCAGGTTGCTGCCCGAGAAACGCTTGAAGCGACGGAAGGACATGTTCTCACCGATCTTGCCGATCAGGCCCTTGCGCACGTCTTCCAGCGTAGGGCCAAAGGTGTCCTGCTCGTAAGCCAGGGCGCCCAGTGCTTCCACGTCAGCGGGATTCTTTTCCGTCACCAGCTTGGCCGCTGCGTTGGCCATGGAGATGAAGCTGTCGTTCTTGGACACGAAGTCGGTTTCGCTGTTGACTTCGATCATGGCGCCTTCGTTGCCATTCACGAAAGCGGCGATCACGCCTTCTGCAGCAATACGCGAAGCAGCCTTGCCAGCCTTGGTGCCCAGCTTGACGCGCAGCAACTCTTCAGCCTTGGCCATATCGCCATCAGCCTCGGTCAGTGCCTTCTTGCATTCCATCATGGGCGCGTCGGTCTTAGCGCGCAGTTCTGCCACCATGCTTGCGGTAATTGCCATTTTGATTCTCCGTATTCAGTTCAATTGGATGATTGGAAACGTAGGTAAAAAAAAGGGGGCCAGTGAGGAGCCCCGCTTTTCATTCGCGACCCTGAGGGCAGCCCTGTGGATCAAGCAGCGGAATTTTCCACTTCCACAAACTCGTCGCCTTCTTCGCCGGAAACAGCCTTGACCACTTCGGTCACGGCGTTCGCACGGCCTTCCAGGATCGCGTCAGCGATACCGCGGGCGTACAGTTCCACAGCCTTGGCAGAGTCATCGTTACCAGGGATCACATAGTCGATGCCTTCTGGGTTGTGGTTGGTATCCACCACACCGATCAGAGGAATGCCCAGCTTCTTGGCTTCGGCGATTGCAATCTTGTGGTAGCCCACGTCGATCACGAAGATGGCATCAGGCAGAGCGTTCATGTCCTGGATGCCGCCGATGTCCTTCTCGAGCTTCTCCAGTTCGCGCGAGAACATCAGCTGTTCCTTCTTGCTCATCGATTCCAGACCGGCTTCCTGCTGAGCCTTCATGTCCTTCAGACGCTTGATCGAGGTCTTCACGGTCTTGAAGTTGGTCAGCATGCCGCCCAGCCAGCGCTGGTCGACATAAGGAACGCCTGCGCGCTGAGCTTCAGCAGCCAGGGTTTCGCGGGCTTGGCGCTTGGTGCCAACCATCAGGATGGTGCCACGGTTTGCCGACAGTTGCTTGACGAACTTCTGGGCGTCCTGGAACAGGGGCAGGCTCTTTTCCAGGTTGATGATGTGAATCTTGTTGCGGCTACCAAAAATGTACTGGCCCATCTTGGGGTTCCAGAAACGGGTTTGGTGGCCAAAGTGGACGCCGGCTTCCAGCATCTCGCGCATCGTAACGGACATAGTCTTCTCCGAAGGTTAGGTCTAAAATCCCGTCCAACAATTGCATGCACCGCAAGCGGCTTAGCAACACCTTGGCGGACGGGTTTGCGATTTGTTCTGCACACAACACAGGCACACCATGTGCGCGGCATTCGGCAAAACCCTAGGATTCTAGCATATTCCGAGGATGCGTCGAAAAGCCCGTCCCACGCCCACCCCCTCGATTGTGAATTTCAATGAACAATCCATCCCCGCTTGATTTGAATGACCAAAAATCTGGGCACAATCTGGCAGTGGAATGCACCAATGTTGCAATTTCTTGCAGCCAACACGCATTCTGAGAACGTAGGCACGCTCCCAAAAAAATCGAACCGGCCGGTCTATTGGCATCTATGAAAATTGCAGTCGTTGGTGCAGGCATAGCGGGTATTGCCACCGCTTTTGAGCTGATGGAAGCCGGAAACGAGGTCTGCATCTACGAGCAGCACCGTACTGCTGGCGAAGAAGCGAGCTTCGCCCCGTCCGGCCTCATGTGGCCCTGCGTGATCAACCCTTGGGGCGCCACCGCCTTCCAGCACGTCCTGCGCCTGGGGCTGCACCGGCCCGCATTTGCCGAGCTGGACGTCCACGGCAATCTGCTGTCCGCGAGCCGCCGTTGGGCACGCAAATACCAGTCCATCGCAAAGAAACACAGCAACACCGAATCCATCGATGCCCTACAGACGCTGGAGCTGCTGTCCATGCAGCGCCTGCAGCATGCGCAGGAATTGTTCGATATCGAAGCCCAGTTCAATGCCGGCTTGCTGCTGCCACTGCGCAAGGAGCCCAATGCAGCCGCACTCTATGAGTTGACACGGCGCCTGTCGGCCGCGCATGTGGACTACCAGCAGTGCACCGAGGCCGAAGCCCGTGCGCTGGAGCCCGGGCTCGCCACCGAGATCCGCATGGCCGGTGCCCTGCACCTGCCCCAGGCCTGGGCCGGCAACGGGCGGCTGTTCTCCCAAGGCCTTCTGCAGGCGCTGCAAGGCCATGGACTGCAGCTGCTCACGCAGCATGCCATCACCCGCATCCAGCCGCAGAACCAAGGCGTGCGCCTGACCACCAGCGCTGGCGAGCACGACCACGACGCCGTGGTTCTGTGCGCGGGCGAGCACACCACGCAGTTGCTGCAGGCCGTTGGTGTCCGCCTGCCAGCCGCGCCCATCCACGGCTACAGCGCCAGCATCCAGATTGCCGAGCAGTCGCTGGCACCGCGCGGCTCGATCATCGATCTCGAAAACAGCATGGTGTTGACCCGCCAAGGCACTCGCCTGCGCATCAGCGGTGGTGCCGAGCTGGGCTGGCAAGGCAGTCCGGAGCGCACCGAGGAAGCTCGTCACCAGCTTATCAGCGTGCTGCTTGAATGGTTTCCCGGCAGCATCCAGCGCAGCCAGTCGGTGCTGCAGACTTGGCGCGGCGCGCGCATGACCGTGCCTGATGGCCTGCCGGTGATGGGTGCCGCAGGCGCGCCCGGCGTCTGGATCAACGCGGCACATGGCGGCTATGGCTGGGGCCTGTCCATGGGCTGCGCCCACCATGTGCGCCAGCTCGTCATGGGGCAAGCAACCTCGGTCGATGCCGCAGCCTTTGCACTGGGCCGTTTCGACTGAAGCCTGGAGCGGTTCACCCCCCGCCGACCGGTGCCGAGCTACGATAGTGCATGGCCTCCACCACACAAGCCGCCCCTGCGTCCCTTGACGGCAGCTATCCAGCACTGCTGAATGCGGAGCAAACTCGCTTTGCCGAGCAAGCCCTGGCAGCGCATCTACCACCTCACACCTTGATGCGACGCGCGGGCGAAGCCACTGCCCGCCTCGCGCTGGCCCTGGCCCCGCACGCCCGAGCCATCTGGCTCGCCTGCGGCCCTGGCAACAACGGCGGTGACGGACTGGAAGCCGCAGTGCATCTGGCTGCCGCAGGCAAGACCATTCACGTCACCATGTTGCAGGCAGAAGACAAGGCCCCGCCAGAAGGCGCCACACACGCCTTACAACGCGCCCGCGCAGCCGGGCTGGCCATCAGCAGTGAGCCGCCGCCCCACTACGACCTGGCAATCGATGCCCTCTGGGGCATCGGGCTGCGCAGTGGCATGGTGCTGCAGCCCGGCTCGACTGCCGCGCGCTGCGTGCATGCCCTGTTGCACACCGAAAGCGATGTGCTGAGTGTGGACACGCCATCCGGCCTGCTGTGCGATACCGGCGCGCTGGCTCCCGCATTTGCGGCGCTTGCACCGTCTGCACCACGGGGGCGGCGCTATACGCTCAGCATGCTCGGGCTCAAACCAGGTCTGTTCACCCACCAGGGCCGGGATTGGGCAGGCGAAGTGTGGGTCGCGCCTTTACGGGATGACAGCAGTGCTATAAAAATTGACAGCACTGTGCCCGACAGATTTACGTCGGCAGCCGATTTGGCATGCAGCACCCCTTCCGCTTACCTGGTAACCCACCACCGGCAAAACCCGCAGGCCCAGAACACCCACAAAGGCCAGTTTGGCGATGTGGGCGTGCTGGGGGGTGCCCCAGGCATGGAAGGCGCCGCCCTGCTGGCTGCAAGTGCTGCCCTGCACAGCGGAGCCGGTCGCGTGATGCTGCACCTCATTGGCAGCACGGGCGCCCGCCCGAGCACTCTGGCTCCCGACATCATGGTGCGCACTCTGGATGGACTGCTGGCCCAGCGCGGCGCCCTGGCCTGCGGCTGCGGCGGCGGCACGGCCATTGCAGCGGTGCTGCCACAGGTTCTGGCGCGCAGCGGGCCTGTGGTGCTGGATGCCGACGCGCTCAACGTCGTCGCAGCCTCTCCCCCGCTACAGCAGGCACTGGCCGCGCGCACAGCCCATGGCGTCACCGTGCTGACACCCCACCCACTGGAATTGGCACGGCTGCTGGCCTGCACGACTGCCGCCATCCAGGCGGACCGGATCAGCGCTGCGCGTCGGGCCGCACAGCAATGGCAATGCATTGTGGTGCTCAAGGGCAGCGGCACGGTGATTGCCGCGCCGGACGGAAGCTACGCCATCAACCATAGCGGCAACGCACGGCTGGCCATCGGCGGCACCGGTGACGTACTGGCCGGGTGCATCGCCGCACAGCTTGCCGGTCTGAAAAGCGAAGCCCGCAAGACCCATGGCCCTGCGTGGCAGCACGCCTGGCAACGGGTTCTGAATGCGGTGTGGCTGCACGGCCATGTGGCAGACACCTGGGATCTGCACCTCCCCACACAACCCACGCTGACCGCTTCTCGCTTGGCAGAGGCACTGCCCCGCCAGTCTGGATCTTGAGTTAAATCAAGCGCTATTGAGAACCTGAAAAAACATAGCTACCAGCGACTTTCCTTCAAAGGTTTCAGAGGTAAAACGCACTGAATCCCAATGCCAGAAAGCGCCAACCGCTCCTGTTTTCGATATCCAACCTAAGACTCTCCACCAGTCACCACTCAACCACGCCCCACGAAGGGCATCTTGGTTGCCATCACCGTGTGGAAGAGCACATTGCATTCCAGCGGCAGATTGGCCATGTACAGCACGGACTGCCCCACCACATCCACATCCATCAAAGGCTCAGGCGCAATTTCGCCGTAGGCCTGCATCACGCCTTGGGTCATGCGCATGGCCAGTTCGGTGCCTGCATTTCCCACATCGATCTGGCCCACGGCGATGTCGTACCTGCGGCCGTCGAGTGATGCAGTCTTGGTCAGCCCCGCCACCGCATGCTTGGTCGATGTATAGGCAATCGACATGGGGCGTGGCGTGTGCGCCGAGATGGAGCCGTTGTTGATGATGCGCCCTCCCATGGGCGACTGGTGGCGCATCACGCGGAAGGCCTGCTGCAGGCAGTAGAACATGCCGTTCAGGTTCACATTCACCACATCGTTCCAGGTCTCGACGGGCAGCTCGTCAATGGGCACGGCCGGTGCGCCCCGGCCAGCGTTGTTGAACAGCATGTCCACCCGGCCAAAACGCGCCACCGCGGCATCGAACAGCGCCTTCACCGCCACCGGGTCCGCCACATCGGTCGGTACCACCAGCACCTGCTCGGCATCCTTGGCGTGGCTGGCTACCTCTTGCAGCGGCTCGGGGCGGCGGCCCGCCAGCACCACGGCCCAGCCATCGTTCATCAAGGCCAATGCGGCAGCGCGGCCAATACCGGTGCCTGCACCGGTTACCACGGCAATCTTGCGGGTTGGGTTGGTCATGGTCTTGTACTCCTTGTTGTTGTCTATTCAATAAAAGAAAAAAGCCAGATCACCTCCTGCTGGTAACCTGGCTCGCATCATAGTGGCGCACACACGGCGCTCAGCGCATCAACGCCGACCCTTGCGAGCCGCTTTCTTGGCAGCCTGCTTGGCGCCAGCATTGCGCTGATCCTGACGGCGCGCGTTGCCCGCTTCGCGCGAGGCCGCCTTGGATCGCTTGACCCCGGCGCGCTGGGCCGCATAGGCCTCATCGCTGCCGCTGCGCGGGCCACGGCTTGGCTGCCCTTCGGCAGCAGCATCGCGCTGGCGTGCCTTGGCAGATTTGGTGGACTTGGCGGACCGCGGCGAGGCTGCCGCTACGTCTTCACCCTCATGCACGAGGCGGAAGTCGATCTTGCGCGCATCCAGATCCACACGACTGACCTGGATCTGCAGGCGCGTTCCGATGGTGTAACGGATGCCGGTACGCTCGCCGCGCAGTTCCTGGCGCATTTCGTCGAAGCGGAAGTAATCACCGCCCAGTTCGCTGATGTGGATCAGGCCCTCCACATACAGCTGGTCCAGCGTGACGAACAGGCCGAATGTGGTGACCGCCGAGACGACGCCGCTGTATTCCTCGCCCAGATGCTCGCGCATGTATTTGCACTTGAGCCAGGCTTCCACATCACGGCTCGCCTCATCGGCACGACGCTCGTTGGCGCTGCAGTGCAGGCCGGCCGCCTCCCAGGCCTGCGTTTCGCGCGAAACGCGCTGCGTGCGCTGTGCCAGCTGCTTGGTGGGAGCGGCCACCCGCGAGGCCAGGCGCTTGGCCAGCTTGGCTTCGGCCTCGCCCGGCGTCGGCAGCGCCGGCAACTGGTAGCGCTTGCCCGCCAGGATGGATTTGATGACGCGGTGCACCAGCAGATCCGGGTAGCGCCGGATCGGACTGGTGAAATGCGTGTACGCCTCGTACCCCAGGCCAAAGTGGCCGCTGTTGATCGGCGTATAGATCGCCTGCTGCATGGAGCGCAGCAGCATGGTGTGGATCTGTTGCGCGTCCGGGCGGTCCTTGGTGGCCTGCGCAATGGCCTGGAATTCGGCAGGCTGCGGATCATCGCTGATCGACATGCCCACACCCATGGCCTTGAGGTAGCCGCGCAGAATGTCCTGCTTCTCCGGAGTCGGGCCTTCGTGCACGCGGAACAATCCCGGCTGGCCGCTTTCCTGAATGAAATCGGCCGCGCAGACATTGGCCGCGAGCATGGCCTCTTCGATCAGGCGGTGCGCCTCGGTGCGCGTGCGCGGCACGATTTTTTCGATACGTCCGTTCTCATCGCAGACGATCTGGGTTTCCGTCGTCTCGAAATCCACGGCACCACGGCGTCCGCGCGCAGCGAGCAAGGCCTTGTACACGTCGTGCAGGTTCAACAGATCCGGTACGCGCTCCTGGCGCTTCATGGCTTCCTGTCCGCGCGTGTTGGCCAGGATGGCCGCCACCTCGGTATAGGTAAAGCGTGCATGACTATGCATCACCGCCGGGTAGAACTGGTAGGCATGGATATCACCGCCGGCAGTGACCACCATGTCGGCCACCATGCACAGGCGCTCCACATCTGGATTGAGCGAGCACAGCCCGTTGCTGAGCTTCTCGGGCAGCATCGGAATCACGCGGCGCGGGAAATACACGCTGGTAGCGCGGTCGTAGGCGTCCACATCGATGGCATTGCCGGTCTGCACATAGTGGCTGACATCGGCAATCGCCACCAGAAGGCGCCACCCCTTGGTGCGGCCGATGCGCATCGGCTCGCAATAGACGGCATCGTCAAAATCGCGCGCGTCCTCACCATCGATGGTCACCAGCGGAATATCAGTCAGGTCGACCCGGTCCTTGCGGTCCGCCGCGCGCACCTTGTCGGGCAGCTTCTTGGCAAGAGCCAGGCACTCGTCCGAAAACTCATGCGGCACGCCATACTTGCGCACGGCAATTTCGATTTCCATACCGGGGTCGTCGATCTCGCCCAGCACCTCGACCACGCGTCCCACGGGCTGGCCAAACAGCGCAGGCGGCTCGGTCAACTCGACCACCACGACCTGGCCGGTCTTGGCTGCACCGATGGCACCGCCGGGAATGAGAATGTCCTGCCCGTAGCGCTTGTCTTCGGGGGCAACCAGCCACACACCGCTTTCCTGCAGCAGACGGCCAATGATGGGGTGCGGGGGACGCTCGATGATTTCTACAATGCGGCCTTCCGGACGGCCTTTGCGATCGGTGCGCACGATGCGGGCGCGGACCCTGTCGCGGTGCAGTACTGCGCGCATTTCGTTGGCCGGTATGTAGATGTCGCTTTCGTTGTCATCCCGGATCACGAAGCCGTGGCCTTCACGGTGGCCTTGGACTACACCTTCAATTTCTTCTGACAAATTATCTGCTCCTGTGTTGGCAGCCGTTTTTTTGATATACAATCGCATTCTTTCCTGAAATGCCCAGGTGGCGGAATTGGTAGACGCACTAGTTTCAGGTACTAGCGGGTAACTCCGTGGAGGTTCGAGTCCTCTCCTGGGCACCAAGTTTAACGACAAGTAATTACTTGTTTTGTGAAAACGGTGAAATATCGGTCTTCACTTACCAAACAAACAGCGGTTTCAGGAAAGTTGACGAAGAGCCTGGCTCTGAATCACAAGCCCAGGTGGCGGAATTGGTAGACGCACTAGTTTCAGGTACTAGCGGGTAACTCCGTGGAGGTTCGAGTCCTCTCCTGGGCACCAGACATAAGCCGCTGCACTTTTTGTGCAGCGGCTTTTTCTTTGCCTGCACGGCACTCCAATGCACCCCGCCCTGCGCACAGCGCCCAATGCCTCCTGGTCCACCGGCAAAGGCGGCTGTTGAGCGCCAGCGCTCCATCCACCTGCCCACACCGTCGGCGCATAGCACCCTCCAACCACACGCGCTGCGACGGCATCTCTCCCCGCCATCGGAGCCAAGCGCTGCGTGCGCAGCACCGGCAAAGGCCACGGGCTTCCTCATACAGCACTCCGGCTTCCCGCTCCTTGTCAGCACCGCACACCCCCAACCAGAGCTTCTGAAAAATTTTTCGCATTTGCTCGAAAGCTGCGAAAAATCACCCCTATAATTGCGGCTTCCCTGAAAGCCCAGGTGGCGGAATTGGTA
>NZ_JBEBNZ010000031.1:0-33257 GCF_040396735.1 Comamonas odontotermitis | reverse complement strand
GCTTCTCGATGAGCCTGTGCCCCAAGCAGGCCAAGGGCGTGATCGGCGTCAAGGGAACCATCAAGGCCGAGCCGCTGCAGCTCATCAACGGCAAGGAAAAGCTCACGCTGCGTTTTGACTGCAAGCCCTGTGAGATGCATGTGGTGGGCAAGATGAAGAAATCGGTGATGAACCAGCACTTCAAGGAAATGCAGGAGTTTCCGATGCAGTTCTACCGCTCGCGGCCCGCAGCGGCACAGAGCTGAAGCCCCTGCCCCATCCATGAAAAGAAAGAGCTGCCTTCAAGCAGCTCTTTTTCTACCAAGGCGGAGGCCGTCAGGTCAATCCACGGCTCCAGTCTTCAATAGACCATTCCCTGATAAAACCGGATCGTCGGATCGCCGGATCGCCGGATCGCCGGATCGGCGTTCAATCTGCGCTGGTGGATTCCCTCGACTCCAGCGCACGGTTGATGCCCAGGGCTACCAGCGTGCAGACGGCGCCAGACAGCAGATACAGGCTCACCGCGATCAAACCGAACTTGGCAGAGAGCCCCAGCGCCACCACAGGCGCAAAAGCAGCCCCTACCAGCCACGCCATGTCGGTCGACAAGGCTGCACCCGTGTAGCGGTACTGGGGCGAGAAGTTGGCAGTCACGGTACCGGAGGACTGGCCGTAGGACAGGCCCAGCAGAATGAAGCCGACAATGATGAAGATGTCATGGCCAATGACGCCGCTCGACAGCAGCATCGGCGTTGCAAGGCTGAACAGGCCAATCAGCACGGCCATGGCGCCCAGGGTATTGCGACGGCCAAAACGGTCGGCCAGCTTGCCCGAAGCCACGATGGCGAACGCGGCACATACAGCGCCCACCATCTGCACCAGCAGCACCTCGGTGATCGACTGGTCGGAGTACAGCAAAATCCACGACAGCGGGAACACCGTCACCAGATGGAACAGCGCAAAGCTGGCCAAGGCGGCAAAGGCGCCGATGGCAACGTGGCCACCCTCTTCATCAATCAGGCGGGTGACGCTCACAGGCTCCAACTCGCGCTCCTGCATAGCCTGGGTGTAGGTGCGGCCCAGCACCAGCTGCAGGCGGGCAAACAGTGCCACCACGTTCAGTGCAAACGCCACAAAGAAGGGATAGCGCCAGCCCCAGCTGAGGAACTCGCTCTCGCTCAGGGTGCCGTACAGGTAGGCAAAGAGGCCTGCCGCGATCACAAAGCCCAACGGCGCTCCCAACTGGCCGATCATCGCGTACCAGCCGCGCTTGTCAGTGGGCGCGGTCATGGCCAGCAGCGATGGCAGGCCATCCCACGAACCACCCAGTGCCAGGCCCTGCGCAAAGCGGAACAGGGCCAGCAGCACGATGGCTGTTCGGCCTATCGATTCATACCCGGGTAAAAATGCGATACCGACCGTTGCAACGCCCAACAGAAACAGGGCGATGGTCATCTTGGCGGCACGCCCCCAGCGACGCTGGATGGCCATCGAGATGGCAGTCCCCACGGGACGGGCGAGAAATGCTATAGCAAATATAGCAAACGACAGCAGCGTGCCATTCAGCCTGGAAAAGTGAGGAAAGAAGACGGTCGGAAAGACCAATACCGACGCTATGCCAAATACGAAAAAGTCGAAATACTCCGACGAACGGCCGATAATAACGCCGACCGCAATTTCGCCAGGTGTGACGTCATCATGCACAGCGGACCGTGTATGTTGATCAGCGCTGTGATTGCTGCCGACAGGAGATGCTGCGTAACCGAGACTACTCATACAAAAGCTCCTTCCTCAAGCTGTAACAGGCCTGTTACGACCGTACCCATTCAGGAGCCTAGCAGGGTACTTTTTGAGAGGACGTAGGACAAAATGTCCAATCGACAGGCCTGCCTCTAGCATTTACATTTGGCGGGATTTTGCAATCCATGTTTCTACCTAAGCGCGCTTGCCGTGCCTTTTCGCATGCCTGATCTCAAAAAACTTCGCGGGCCCTCGCGGCTCGTCGCGGCGTTACTAGCCGCCGCCAGCCTTGCGGGCTGCAATACCGTTGTGCTCAACCCCGCCGGGGATGTTGCTGCGCAGTCCGGCAATCTGGTGATCATCGCCACCTTGCTGATGCTGATCATCATCGTTCCGGTCATGGTGCTGATCCTGCTGTTTGCCTTCAAGTACCGCGAATCGAACGAGCCCGCTGACTACGACCCCGAATGGCACCACTCCACGACCCTGGAGCTGGTGATCTGGTCGGTGCCGCTCTTGATCATCATCGCGCTGGGCTCCATCACCTGGATCTACACCCACAAGCTCGACCCCTACCGTCCGCTGGACCGCGTGGACGCCAACCGCCCCGTTCCGGCCGATGTCAAGCCGCTGGAGGTGGAAGTGGTCGCCATGGACTGGAAGTGGCTGTTCATCTACCCCGAGCAAGGCATCGCCACCATCAACGAGCTGGCGGCTCCCGTGGACCGTCCGATCCGCTTCAAGCTGACCGCCACGACCACGATGAACGCGTTCTATGTGCCTGATCTGGCCGGCATGATCTACGCCATGCCTTCGATGCAGACGCAGCTCAACGCAGTGATCAACAAGCCTGGCGTGTACAAGGGCATGAGCTCGCACTACAGCGGTGCAGGCTTTGCCGGCATGACCTTCAAGTTCCACGGTCTCGCCGACGGCGACTTCAACGCCTGGGTACAGAAGGCCAAGACCGAAGGCGCCACTCTCGACCGCGCCGAGTACGTGAAGCTGGAAAAGCCCAGCGAGCGCGATCCCGTCCGCCTGTTCGGCAATGTGGACAGCACCCTCTACCACGCCATCGTCAACCGCTGCGTGGAAGCGGGCAAGATGTGCATGGACGACATGATGGCCAAGGACGCCATGGCCAATATCAATGCCCGCACCAAGGCTGGCAAGAGCGTTTCGCTGCTGCCGCAGGATGACGTGTGCACGGCCGCCAATGCCACGCAAGTGGTGGCCGCCCTGCGTGTGGACGAGACCGCCCCCACCGTGGCGCAATAACCCATCGCGAATTTTCAAAGAGACTCAATATGTCCGTAGCTACTAACGCAAGCCATGACCCGCTTCTCGGGCGGCTGACATGGAATGACATACCGATGGTGCATGAGCCCATCGTGTTGTGGACCTTTATCGCCGTGGTCCTGGGCGGCCTCGTCGTCGTTGCCGGTATCACCAAGTTCAAGCTCTGGGGTCCGCTGTGGAAGAACTGGATCTGCTCCATCGACCACAAGAACATCGGCATCATGTACATGATCCTGGGCCTCGTCATGTTCCTGCGCGGCTTTGCCGACGCCGTCATGATGCGCGGCCAGCAGGCCCTGGCCGCTGGTGACGCCATGGGCTACCTGCCCCCGCACCACTACGACCAGATCTTCACCGCCCACGGCGTGATCATGATCTTCTTCGTGGCCATGCCTTTCGTGACGGGCCTGATGAACTATCTGGTGCCGCTGCAGATCGGTGCGCGCGACGTGGCCTTCCCGTTCCTGAACAACTTCAGCTTCTGGATGACCACCTCGGGCGCCGTGCTGGTGATGGCTTCGCTGTTCGTGGGTGAGTTCTCTACACTGGGCTGGCTGGCACTGTCGGGCCTGGGTGAATACCACCCTGGCGTGGGTCTGGATTACTACATCTGGGCACTGCAGATTGCCGGTGTGGGCACCACGCTTTCGGGTATCAACCTGATCGTGACCATCATCAAGATGCGCGCCCCGGGCATGAACCTGATGAAGATGCCCATCTTCACCTGGACCTCACTGTGCACCAACGCCCTGATCGTGGCTTCGTTCCCGATCCTGACCGCCGTGCTGGTCCTGATGACCCTGGACCGCTATGTCGGCACCAACTTCTTCACCAACGAGCTGGGCGGCAACCCCATGCTGTACGTGAACCTGATCTGGATCTGGGGCCACCCTGAGGTCTACATCCTGATCCTGCCTGCGTTCGGCGTGTTCTCCGAAATCGTCGCCACCTTCTCGCGCAAGCGCCTGTTCGGCTACACCTCGATGGTGTATGCGACCGTGTGTATCACCATCCTGTCCTGGCTGGTGTGGCTGCACCACTTCTTCACCATGGGCTCGGGTGCGAGCGTGAACTCGTTCTTCGGCATCACCACGATGATCATCTCGATCCCCACCGGGGCGAAGATCTTCAACTGGCTGTTCACCATGTACCGTGGCCGCATCAAGTTCACCGTTCCCATGCTGTGGACCGTGGGCTTCATGCTGACCTTCACCATCGGCGGCATGACCGGCGTGCTGCTGGCCGTTCCTCCGGCTGACTTCGTGCTGCACAACTCGCTGTTCCTGATCGCCCACTTCCACAACGTGATCATTGGCGGCGTGGTGTTTGCCGTGTTCGCCGGCATCAACTACTGGTATCCCAAGGCGTTCGGCTATCGCCTCGACGAGTTCTGGGGCAAGGCATCGTTCTGGTTCTGGTTCGTCGGCTTCTGGGTTGCCTTCACGCCGCTCTATGTCCTGGGCCTGATGGGTGTGACCCGCCGCGTCAACCACTACGAAGACACTTCGCTGCAGATCTGGTTCATCATCGCTGCGTTCGGCGCCGTGCTGATCGCACTGGGCATCGCCTGCTTCTTCATCCAGTTGTTCGTCAGCTACCTCAAGCGCGACCAGCTGCGTGATGTGACCGGTGACTGCTGGAACGGCCGTACCCTGGAATGGGCTACTTCCTCGCCTCCTCCCCAGTACAACTTCGCCTTCACGCCAGCCGTGCACGACAGCGATGCCTGGTGGGATATGAAGAAGCACGGTTTCAAGCGCAAGCTCGACGGCTTCGTGGAAATCCACATGCCCAAGAACACCGGTGCCGGCTTCGTGATCTCGATGATCGCCCTGGTCTTTGGCTTTGCCATGATCTGGCACATGTGGTGGCTGGCTGGCCTGAGCTTTGCCGGTATCGTGCTGGCCTCGATCATCCACACCTTCAACTACAAGCGTGACTACTACATCCCTGCTGCGCAGGTGGAAGTCACCGAAGAAGCCCGTACCCAACTGTTGGCCCGCCATGTCTAATCACAATACCCTCGCCGGCGCGACCGGTACCCGCGACTACTTCCTCAAGGAAGAGCCGCACGTCGAAAACGGCACTGCTCTGGGCTTCTGGCTCTACCTGATGAGCGACTGCCTGATCTTTGCAGCCCTGTTTGCCACCTATGGCGCCCTGGGCCGCAACTATGCAGGCGGCCCTGGCGGCGCCGAGCTGTTTGACCTGACCCTGGTGGCGATCAACACAGCCTTGCTGCTGCTGTCGTCCATCACCTTCGGCTTCGCCATGCTGGCCAAGCAAAAGGGCTCGGTCAAGGGCACGATCACCTGGCTGATCATCACCGCCCTCTTCGGTGCAGGCTTCCTGGGCGTGGAACTCTATGAATTCCACCACCTGATCCATGTGGGCGCCGGCCCGCAAAGCAGCGCTGCCATGTCGGCCTTCTTTGCACTGGTGGGCACCCACGGTCTGCACGTGACTTTCGGCCTGGTGTGGCTGGTGGTGCTGCTGCTGCAGATCGGCAAGCATGGCCTGACCCATGAAAACAACCGCCGCCTGATGTGCCTGTCGATGTTCTGGCACTTTCTGGACGTGGTCTGGATCGGCGTCTTCTCCTTCGTATATTTGATGGGAGTGCTGTAAATGAGCGCACAACACAATCACGCCGCACACGGCCACGATGACCACGGTCATGACGATGGCCCGCACAGCACCTTCTCGGGCTACATGATCGGTTTCTTCCTCTCGATCATCCTCACCGCCATCCCCTTTGCCGTGGTGATGGGCGACGTGTTCGAGAACCGCACCACCACCGTGGTGGTGATTGCCTTCTTCGCTGTCGTGCAGATCATCGTTCACATGGTCTATTTCCTGCACATGAATGGCAAGATCGAAGGCGGCTGGACCTTGATGTCCACCATCTTCACCATCGTGTTCGTGGCAGTGACGCTGGCTGGCACCTTGTGGGTCATGTACCACATGAATGCCAACATGATGCCTGGCCACAAGCACACGGCGCCTGCAGCTGCCACGCAACCTGCACAGGACCACACCAACCACTGAGCTGTTTTGACCAACGAAACGCAACGGAATGCGGATGTAAAGCCCCCGCGTTCCGCCCTCTTCCAGGCGATGCTTGCATGTGTAGGCATCGCCTTGTTTTTAGGCTTTTGCGCATTGGGCACCTGGCAGGTATACCGCCTGCAATGGAAGCTCGATCTGATCGACCGGGTGGAGCGCCGCGTCCATAGCGCGCCCCAGCCCCCTCCTGCGCCATCCAGCTGGCCCCGACTGGATGCCAAAGCGCAGGAGTACCAGCCCACCACCCTGCATGGCCAATGGCTGCCCGCACAGACCGTGCTGACGCAGGCCACCACCGCACTGGGTGCAGGTTTTTGGGTGATGACACCGCTGCAACAGCCTGACGGCTCCCAGGTGCTCGTCAACCGCGGTTTCGTGCCTGACGGCCTGCGCAGCAGCTGGAGCGATGCGGCGCAGCTGGCAGCAGCAACACCGACTGGCAACGTCACCGTCACCGGCCTTTTGCGCGCCACCGAGCCCAAAGGGGGATTTCTGCGCAGCAATGATCCGGCAGGCAACCGCTGGTACTCACGCGACGTGCAGGCGATTGCACAGGCGCGCGGACTGGCGCAGGCGGCCCCGTTCTTTGTCGATGCAGGCCTGCCGGACGACGGCCCCACCGTGGTGGGCGAGGCCAAACGCAACAGTAACGCAGATCTGCAAAGCCAGCAATGGCCGCAGGCCGGGCTCACGCAGATCCGCTTTACCAACAACCACCTTGTCTATGCCCTGACCTGGTATGGCCTGGCCCTGATGGTGGCGGGTGCCGCGTGGCTGGTGGTGCGCCACCAGCGGCGTGCTGACAGCGGCCATGGAGGCGTGGATTAAAAATTCATAGCATGCCACGCTGCAGCTTGCTACATTTCGGGCATAAAAGCATCGACAATCCACCAAAGAGAGCGCCAGCCGCTCTCTTTTTTATTTCACCGGGGCGCAATGCAGCGGCGTTTCATGGTGTGGCCACCTGGGCGGCAGCTGTGACACCGGGGCTCAGGCACAATTGACGGGTGTCATTTCCCGCAGACTCCCTTTTCCGCGTCACCCATACCACCGACCGCCAGAACATGCAGTTGCTCATACAGCTGCGCTGGCTGGCCGTGGTGGGCCAGGTGGTCACCATATCGCTGGTGCACTGGGGCCTGGATATCCATTTGCCGCTCACCGAGATGCTCTCCGTTCTGGCGGGGCTGGTCATCATCAACCTCGCCTGCATCTGGTGGCTGCGCTGGCGCCAGCATGATATATCTTCGACAGACCTGTTTGTGGCGCTGCTGGCCGATGTATCCGCGCTCAGCATGCAGCTGTACCTGAGTGGCGGCGCCAACAATCCCTTCATTACGCTGTTCCTGCTGCAGGTCACCTTGGGGGCCGTGCTGCTCAAGCCCTTCTATGCCTGGGCGATTGTCGGGGTCACGGCCTGCTGTGCAGTGGCGCTGGCGTTCTTCTCCCTGCCGTTGCAGATCATGTCGAACCGGGGCGGCTCCATGCACACGCTGTACCTGATTGGCCTGCTGATCAGCTTCGGGCTCAATGCCACTTTGCTGGTGGCGTTCATCAACCGCATCATGACCAATCTGCAATTGCGCGATGCGCGCCTGGCCGACCTGCGCCAGCGCGCCGCCGAAGAGGAACACATCGTGCGCATGGGCCTGCTGGCGAGCGGCGCCGCGCATGAGCTGGGCACGCCGCTGTCCACGCTGGCCGTCATTCTGGGCGACTGGCAGCGCATGCCGGCCATTTCCCAGGATGGCGAGTTGATGGACGACCTGCACGAGATGGAGCACCAGGTGCAGCGCTGCAAATCCATCGTCACCGGGGTGTTGATGTCTGCCGGCGAGACGCGGGGCGATGCGCCACAGACAACCAGCCTCGTGCGCTTTCTGGACCGGGTGGTGGAACAGTGGCGCAGCCACCGCCAGCCCGCCAATTTCGAGTTCCGCAAGCAGCTGGCGCGCGATGTGCCCATCATCTCGGATACCGCGCTGCAACAGATGATTTTCAATGTGCTGGACAATGCGCTGGAGGCATCACCCGGCTTTGTGCAACTGTGGGCCACCTGCCCGGCAGATGGATCGGACGACGAGGACGGCCACGCCCTGCTGGAGCTGGTGGTGACCGACAGTGGCCCGGGTTTTCGCAGCGACATCCTTGCCCAGTTGGGCAAGCCATACCAATCCACCAAGGGGCGGCCCGGCAGCGGACTGGGCCTGTTCCTGGTGATGAATGTTGCCCGCTCGCTGGGCGGCCATATCGAAGCCCGCAACCGGGAGCAGCATCTGGGCGGCGGCGCCCTGGTACGCATCCGCCTGCCGCTGGCCGCCATTGCCCTGCATGACGAACAACACCATGACGCAAACGCAAGAACGCCTGTTACTGCTGGTTGAAGACGATGCAGCTTTTGCCCGCACCCTGCGCCGCTCGTTTGAGCGCCGCGGCTACCGCGTGCTGCACGCCAGCAGCGCCGATGAGGTGCAGGCCCTGCTGCAGACCGAGCAGCCCCAGTATGCGGTGATGGATCTGAAGCTGGCCGGCAATTCGTCGGGCCTGTCGTGCGTGCAATTGCTGCATGCGCAAAATCCCGATGCATTGATCGTGGTGCTGACCGGCTATGCCAGTATTGCCACGGCGGTGGAAGCCATCAAGCTGGGCGCCTGTCACTACCTGGCCAAGCCGTCGAACACCGACGATATCGAAGCCGCATTTGGCCGCATTGAGGGTACGACCGAGGTCGATCTGCCCCAGGCAACTACGTCGATCAAGACGCTGGAGTGGGAAAAAATCCATGAAACCCTCGCCGAGACCGGCTTCAACATCTCGGAAACCGCACGGCGCCTGGGCATGCACCGGCGCACGCTGGCACGCAAGCTGGAAAAGCAGCATGTGCGGTAGCGTCACAGTGCTGTAGGTTTATATCAAATACCATAGCAGATTGCGCTTTCTGCTATTGGGCTTTAGATACAAAACCTCATAAAACCAAGCAATGAAAAGTGCCAGCCGCTCGGCTATTCATCGCATCACGCGGCATCCATGCAGGCTTGCACCAGAGCCTGCAGCATGGGCGAGCGCTTCTTGCCACGGCGCTGCAGCAGGGAAAACGGCCGCTGCATGGCAGGCAGCTCGGTAGCCAGTATCGCCAACTCTCCCCGGTCCACCCAGGGTTGCGCAATCACCCGCGATAGGCAGCTGATGCCTGCACCGCGCGCCACGGCCGTGCAAATCGCCTCTGAGCTGCCCAGCACTGCCACCACCGGCCATTCATGCAGGTGCGACAGCACGGCAAATTCCACCGCCTCGCGCGTGCCAGAGCCCTCCTCGCGCAGCAGCCAGCGGCATGCGCGCAGCTCTTGCACTGTCAGGGGCGCCTGCCGGGCATGTTGCACCAGGGCATCGCCCGCAGCGGCAATCAGTACCAGCTCGTCGTCGCGCCAGGGCTGCACTTCCAGCTCGGTCCAGTGACTGGCCCCCTCGATGAAGCCCAGGTCCACCCGCGCATCCGTCACCGACTGCGCCACCTCGCGCGTATTGCCGATCACCACATCAAACCGCACCTGCTCATAGCGCTGCATGAAGCCTGCCAGGATGGGCGGCAGCACATGGTTGGCAATGGTGGTGCTGGCCGCCAGCCGTAACTGCACAGGGGCGGCTGGGGCCGTGGCCCGCGTCGCCTGTTCCAGCAACTGGGCCTGCTCCAGCAGCGCCTGTGCCTCAGGCCACAGACTGCGGCCCAGATCGTTCAGGACGAGGCGCTTGCCCGTACGCGCAAACAGCTGGGTGCCCATGCCGGCTTCGAGCTGCTGCAAGGCCGCACTGACTGCCGATTGCGAGAGCCCCACGGCATTCGCCGCGGCCACTGTGCTGCCGCTTTGGGCAATGGCGCAAAACACTTCCCATTGGCGCAGGCTGAGGTGGAGCATGGATTCCTCGCAGGTGAACAGGGATCAGACACCGTTGCGCAGCACCACAATGAACCGAAGCAACTACTGATTTTTATGAAACCAACCTATTTTATAGGTAAATGATACATAAACAATTAGTTATACGAATATAAGAAAAATTTCTATAGTGGCGACATTCCAGCTCTGGCGGTGCCTGCTCGGGTCATCCGGATGAGACAGCACCGGCCTCCCCCATTTCATGTCACAAGCCACCTCCTCCCTCACCCCATCCAGCAGCCATTCGTGGTTGGCGGCTGGCAAACAACTGGTTCCTGGCCTGCTGCTATGTGGAGCCATCACCTGGGTTGCCAGCGACCTCGCAGCCCTGCCCTGGTTCAGCAGCAAAGGCCTGTCCGCACTCACGATCGCCATCGTGATCGGCATGCTGATCGGCAACACCATCTATGGCTGGGTGCAGGCGCCCGCCGATGCTGGCGTTGGTCTTTCCAAACAGAAGCTGCTGCGCCTGGGCATCATCCTCTATGGGCTGCGGCTGACATTTCAGGACATTGGCGCGCTGGGCATCCATGGCGTGTTCATCGACGCCATCGTGCTGACCAGCACCTTTGTTCTGGCCCAATGGCTGGGCAAGCGCTGGCTGGGATTGGATTCACGCACTGCCATACTCGTGGGCGCAGGCAGCTCAATCTGTGGCGCTGCTGCCGTTCTGGCCACGGCCCCCGTGGCCAAGGCGCGTGCCGACGATGTGGCGGTTGCCGTTGCCACCGTGGTGGTGTTCGGCACCATCGGCACCTTTCTCTACCCTGCCTTTTACCAGTGGAACCTGGCGGCGCAATGGCTGCCATTGCCCGAATCCACCTATGGCCTGTGGGTAGGCTCCACGGTACACGAGGTTGCGCAGGTGGTGGCTGCGGGCGAAGCCATCAGCAGCAGCGCTGCCGACATGGCCGTGGTGGCCAAGATGGTACGGGTGATGATGCTGGCACCGTTTCTCATCATCCTGTCTGCCTGGCTGGCCCGGCAGGGGTCGGTAGCGCCAGCAGCACCAAGCAAGCCAAACATCGACCGCACTGCAGATACCGAGAAAAAACCATTGCTGGCGCGCATCACCATTCCCTGGTTTGCTCTGGGATTCATAGCGGTTGCAGGAATCCATTCGCTGGGCATCATCCCGCAGGCTGCTCTCACCGCAGGTGTTCAGCTGGACAACATTCTGCTCACGATGGCCATGGCGGCTCTGGGACTCACCACGCATGTGCGCTCCGTCAAGGCGGCGGGAGTCAAGCCATTGCTGCTGGCCCTCATCCTGTTTGCCTGGCTGGTGGGCGCGGGTCTGGCACTCAACAGTTGGCTGTAGCACCCATGCTTCATGCAGCCGCGGCGTCGCTCCATGCATCCATGGAACCAATGATGGAACCAATGGCTTCATAAGCAAATGCGAACAATGTATTTGCCCGCCTGGGCAAAGCTGCTACAACCATTGTTTTTGCCAAAACGATTCTGGAGCCACCTGCCATGCGCATTGAAACCCTTGCCGTCCACGCCGGTTATTCGCCCGATCCCACGACCAAGGCTGTGGCCGTGCCCATCTACCAGACGGTGGCCTACGCGTTCGACAGTGCGCAGCATGGTGCCGACCTGTTCGACCTGAAGGTTCCAGGCAATATCTACACCCGCATCATGAACCCGACCACCGACGTGCTGGAAAAGCGCGTGGCGGCCCTGGAAGGCGGCATTGCCGCACTGGCCGTGGCATCGGGCATGGCGGCCATCACCGCCGCCATACAGACCCTGGCCGAGGCGGGCGACAACATCATCAGCGCCAGCACACTCTATGGCGGCACCTACAACCTGTTCGCCCACACGTTCCCACAACAGGGCATTGAAGTGCGCTTTGCCGATCCGCGCGATCCCGCCAGCTTTGACAAATTGATCGACGACAAGACCAAGGCCGTCTTCATCGAATCCATCGGCAACCCGCTGGGCAATGTGACCGACATTCGCGCTCTGGCCGATGTGGCCCACAAGCACGGCGTACCGCTGATCGTGGACAACACCGTACCCTCCCCCTATCTGCTGCGCCCGTTTGAGTTTGGCGCGGACATCGTCGTGCACTCGCTCACCAAGTACCTCGGCGGCCATGGCACCAGCGTGGGCGGCGCCATCGTGGACAGTGGCAAGTTCCCCTGGGCAGAGCACAAGGCCCGCTTCAAGCGCTTGAACGAGCCAGACGTGAGCTACCACGGCGTGGTCTATACCGAGGCTTTGGGCCCTGCTGCCTTCATCGGCCGCGCCCGCGTGGTGCCGCTGCGCAACATGGGGGCAGCCATCTCGCCGCAGAATGCCTTTCAGATCCTGCAGGGCATCGAAACCCTGGCCCTGCGCATGGACCGCATCTGCGAGAACACCCAGAAAATTGCCGAGACCCTGCAAAACCATCCCAAGGTGGAATGGGTACGCTACGCGGGCCTGAAAGACCATCCAGACCACGCCATTGTGCAGAAGCAATCGGGTGGTCGCGCCTCGGGCATTCTGTCATTCAGCCTCAAGGGCGACGAGGGACGAGCCGCCGGTGCGCGCTTTCTCGATGCGCTGCAACTGTTCACCCGCCTCGTGAACATTGGCGATGCCAAATCGCTGGCCACGCACCCGGCATCCACGACCCACCGACAGCTTGACGCCGCTGAGCTGGCAAAGGCTGGTGTGACCGAAGGCATGGTGCGCCTGTCGGTCGGCATCGAACATATCGACGACCTGCTGGCTGATCTGCAGCAGGCGCTCACCCAAGTCTAAGACTCAAGGAAACTTGTAGCGCTTAACTGCAGGGCGCATCCAGCTATATTTTCCATAGTAAAAAGGCATGCCAATGTTGGCATGCCTTTTTGCGTGGAAACGAAAATTGTGGTCAGAAGCGATAGCCTACGCCCACACCCACGAGCCAGGGATCCACCTTGAACGAGCCGACTTTTTTGCCAGCCGAGCTGACATCGGTCTTGATGTAGACCTTTTTCACATCAAAGTTGATCGACCAGTTCTTGTCGAGCATGTAGTCAAAGCCCACCTGCATGGCCGGGCCAAAGCTGTTCTTCTTGATCGACGGATCAAGTGCCGCCTGTACGGCGGGGTCAAAGCGCACATTCGAAAAGCGCGTGTAGTTGATACCCGCGCCCACATAGGGCTTGAATGCGCCCATGCCGGTGAAGTGGTACTGCGCCAGCAGTGTAGGAGGCAGATGCTTGAGCGAACCGATCTTTGCGCCATTGGAGCGCAGATCATGCTTCTGTGGGTACGTCAGCACCAGCTCTGCTGCGATATTGGGAGTGAAGAAGTAGGACACATCCAACTCGGGAATGGTCTTGTCATTGATCGACAGGCCAAGCCCGGTGGAGTCCTTGTTGGCGCTGTCCAGATTGACGGCGCGCACGCGCACCATCCAGGGCCCTTCAGCCTGCTGTGCCATGGCCGTGCCGGCTGTCAGCGCACAAACAGCCACCGCTGCCATCATTGCTTTCTTCATCATCATTGCCTTCGCTGCGACTTCTGCCGCATGGATTGAGAATTGACTGGAAGCCCCATGCACAGGCAGCACCCCGGAGTAAAAGTCCGCTGCCGAAATGGGGCGTTTCCATGGCAATAGATGATCACCGGTTCTGGCATTGTCTGTTTTGACACAGATCAGGCCTCATGCCCGGCACCATCAAAAACGGCCGGGAAATCCCGGCCGTCATCGTGAAACTTGGGTTCGCGCTCGCGTCAGTGACCGCGCAGCTTGTGCCACCCTTCCAGGCACAGCACCACCATGCCGCCAATGATGGCGCCCACCACCACATGCACCAAGGTAGGGCCGACAATTGCGGCGACCCCGCCCAATGGTTCGATGCTGTCCTTGATCCAATGCTCGATCGGGCCGATACCGTGCACCAGCAGGCTGCCCCCCACCATGAACATGGCAGCCGTGCCGACAATGGACAGCCCGCGCATCAGCCACGGCGTGAACGCGATCATGCTGCGGCCAAAGGCCTGCGCTGCAGCGCTCTTCTTGGCCATCAGCCAGCTGCCCACATCGTCCATCCGCACGATGCCGGCCACCAGGCCATAGACAAACACGGTGATGGCAATCGCCACGGTGACCAATACGGCAGCCTGCTCCCAGATGGGTTTGGTCGAAACCGTGCCCAATGCGATGGCCATGATCTCTGCAGACAGAATGAAGTCAGTGCGGACCGCGCCCTTGACCTTCTGCTTCTCATACTCCAGCGGGTCCATCTGCTTTTCGTGCGCAGCGCGCACGGACGAAGGTGCAACACCGGTCTTCTGCGCCTCGGCAGAATCGGCCAGCACCGTCTTCACATCGTGTTTCTTCTGCTTGTGGAAGATGTCCAGAATCTTCTCGACACCTTCAAAGCACAGAAAAGCCCCGCCGACCATCAAGAGCGGCGTGATCAGCCATGGCGCAAAGGCGCTGATCAGCAAGGCTGCCGGCACCAGAATGGCCTTGTTCCACAGGGAACCCTTGGCTACGGCCCACACCACGGGCAGTTCGCGGTTTGCCTTGACGCCGGTCACCTGCTCGGCATTGAGCGCCAGATCGTCCCCCAACACACCCGCCGTTTTCTGCACGGCTACCTTGGTCTGCGTGGCCACGTCATCGAGGATGGCCGTGCTCTTGCCCGCTGCCGTTTTCGTCATCAAGGCGACGTCGTCCAGCAGAGTGGCGATATCGTCCAGCAGCATCAATAGTCCAGCACCAGCCATTCGGGACTCCCTGTATGAAAAGGTGGCAAATCATAGCCATTTCGGCCATCGCTGCATTCACAAATCCCGCAGCTCTGTACGTTTTGTTGAACACTATTCACAAAACTTTATACAAGCCCCGTCAACCAACATGCCTGCCCACCCGTTGAACACTCATCTCCACCAATCAGGTGAAAGGAAGTGAAATGAATACCGTGTTTGCTGTATGGCCTGAAGATGAACGTGACCGCAAGCGTGCCCCTGCCCGTTTCTGATTTTTCCATGTGTGTGGCTGGCAGGTGAGAATTCGTCTTAGAGCCATTTAGCTCCGATCCACCGCAAAGCCATCACACTTAGAGCCGCTAACACAACCCAGCAAATCGCAGATTTGCGATTGAGACGAGGCGCGAAGCCGCAGGCAGTACAGACGTACGTCAAGGCGAAGCAACGACGTATCAAGGGTTGTGTTAGCGGCTCTTATCAAAAACAAGTCCCGCAGCTCAAGCTGGCGGGACTTTGTTTTTGGCGTTCAGTCCGTGTGCAGATGACTACGGACTGGCGGTTCAGAACCCTTTGTGCTTCACCACTGTCCAGTCGAGACGCCAGTTCAATTCGGCAAGGTCACCATGGGGATCGATCCCGTGACCGTGATCGCGTCCCCCGCCCCCGGCGTGGCCTTGAGCGGCGGCACATTGCTTGCTGCAATCGGATTGGCTGCACCAGGTGTACCACCCCGCGGCGTGGTACGCACCACCTGGCTGGCTGGCAAAGCGGTACCCTTGGTCACGTTGGCCCACACGGCATCCATGGCCTGGTTGAAGTAGGTATGCAGTGGCACAAACCGCGTATCAAACCCCGCAAACGGCAGGAAGGCATCAAAGTGCTGGGCATTCGTCACTTCGATGTAGCGCAACTTGCTCTGTGCCCCTTCAGCGCCACCGTTCAATGCCGTGTAGGCGCGCGCATTCACATTCACCGGAATCAACGCATCGCTGCGCCCTGCCACGATGATGGTAGGCTTGCCGTGCAAATTGCCGGTTACTTTCACTTCCTGCATGCCTGCACGCACCGCATCGCTTTGGGCTTGAGTGGGCACACTCGCGGCAGACAGGGACTTGCCTGTCACCGGATCCTGCCCCGATGCCAAGGCATATTGACACAGCGCATTGTCCAGCCCCAGGTCCGCCTTGCCGGTCGACGGCGACACCGCCATCAGCCATGAACGAGCCCCCCCGACCGAGTCGTTGTACACCACGGTCGCAGGCGAGCCATTGGCAGTGCCATTGGCCACCGCCGCGCTCTGCGCCAGGGCCGTAGGCGTGGCAGCCATCACCTCGCCAGTTGCGCTCGCAGCTGCAAAGCTGGTGTTGCACAGGTTGGCATCTGCACCAAAGCGCCCATACGCCATGGTGTACATGGCAGAAAGAATCGGACCATTGCCCAGGCCATAGTGGGCGTTGTGCATCTGGTCATGCTCTTTGGTCCAGCCCTTGGCGTGCAGTTTGCTCAAGGCGTCTGCCGCGCGTTCTGCCGTGGTTGTGCCTGTCACCAGGCCTTTGGCAGCCAGGCCTTCACAGCGCGCTTGCGCCCGCGTCTTCATTGCCGCAAGGCCGATGTAGTTGAAGATCGATGTCTCCGTGAGTGCTGCGGCGTCGGCCAGAGCGGCGCAAGGCTGATAGATATTGCCCCAGGTGGTGTACTCGGCCAGCGCGGTTCCGCCCATGTTGTATGACGTGACGTTGTCGCTCTC
The DNA here is from genome assembly GCF_040396735.1 of Comamonas odontotermitis. Classification (GTDB taxonomy): domain Bacteria; phylum Pseudomonadota; class Gammaproteobacteria; order Burkholderiales; family Burkholderiaceae_C; genus Comamonas; species Comamonas odontotermitis_C. The sequence goes on along the minus strand of NZ_JBEBNZ010000031.1, from coordinate 16,790 downwards.
CGTGCCTTGCCTCACAGAGATGGGCTTTCCTGCCGGGATCTGGGTCACCGGCTCGCTTGCAACGACTCCGTCCACAAAACCGTCGCCATCCAGCTCGGCCGCCCTCAGCACTGCTGCGCCACCATTGGATGCGGAGCCTGCAATCACCACCGTGTTGTTCCTGTCGAAAGGCACAGGATCATCCTTGGTGCCGTACTTGGCATTGAGCACATACATCGCGTAATGGCCAGCCACCAGCGTATCGCCTCCCCAGTCCTTCTCGGGGTTCTGCTGCGAATGCGCATGCTTGATGGCAATGCGGTTGGGAAAGGCCGCGTTGTATGCGGCACGCGCGGCATCGGTCAGGTTGGCCGCAAAAAAGGACAAGGCACCGGCATCCTTGCGCGCAGCGCGCGAGCCATCGACCTTGTTCACCGTGTCGTCAGCCAGATTGTGCAGTCCCACGCCCTTGCCTGCATCGGTCAGCGCTACGGCGCAGCCCTTCTTCAAACCCCATTCACCGGCCGTGCCAATGGCGCCATAGACGCCGCGCGAACCAGACGAAGGGCCCAACACCAGGCAGGGCCGGGCTGCACTGAAACTGTCAGGCACCATCACCGCAATCACGGTCTGCTTGCGGCCCGTTCCGTTGTCCAGCACCGCCAGGTATTCACTGCCGGGGATCAGACCTTCACCGGTCGTCACCGCACCGTCTGCGGTAATGTTGGGGCCATACAAGGTGCCATAGCCACCGCCTGCGGTGTAGTCCAGAATTCCCCGGTAGTTGGAGAACAGCGCATTGCGCCGCAGCTCCGCCACCGACGGGTTGGCCGGGTCGGCATATGCGGGCGCAGCAGCCGCCCCCAGGCCGGTCTTGCCGATGCCACCCGTCAGCAGGTCCTGTGTCGCTGCGGTGCTGCCGGCCCCTGCCGTGGTGGCCGGATAGCTTGTCTGGCTGATTTCCGTAATGCCCTGCGGCAATTCATTTCTGGCCGATGAACCACCGCCTCCACCACAGGCTGCCAGCGCCGCGCCCGCCAATGCAGTCATTGTCCAGCGCATGCTGCGGCGCAATGCGCCCGCGCACCTTGTTCGGTTCATGTCGTCTCCTCTTGTTTGTTGTAGGCCGCCGATGTACCGCGTATGTGGCGATGCACACCAGCCCCGCAACACTAACGACAGTGCCTCCAACCGACAAGGCCCACAGGCTAGGTGAAACACCAATAACGTGAAACTACTTACTGGTTTTCAAGCCTTGCAACAGAGCAGATTGCCAAGCATCGATCAATGGAGATCGTGGACAATGGCTCGGTTGCGGCCCGCATTCTTGGCCTGATAGAGGATTTCATCGCAGCGTTCAAGCAGTTGCTCGGGCCGCCTGGCGCTGTCATGCCCGGCCACCACCCCGCCGCAACTGATGGTGAGCATGGAGCTGACCTCCGACTGTTCATGGGGAATGGCCAGCGCCTGCACGGCCTCACACAGCCGGTTCAGCACCAACTGCAGCGCAATGCTGGAAGGCAGCATCAGCACGAACTCCTCCCCGCCGTAGCGCGCAATCATGTCGTAGGGTCGCTGCGCCGCCTTGCCCAGGGTCTGCGCCACACGGCGCAGCACGTCGTCACCGGCCCCATGGCCATAGAGGTCGTTGAAACGCTTGAAATAGTCCACGTCGATCATCGCCAGACCCAGCGGCGTGCCATTGCGCACCGTATTGCCGCAGGCCCGCATGAAAGCCTGGTTGAATGCACGGCGGTTGCTGATGCCCGTCAGCGCGTCCTGCAAGGACAGGCGCTCCAGCTCTTCGCGTTGGCGGGCCAGCTCCAGATGGTTGCGCACACGCGCCTTGACCAGGAGCGGCCGCACAGGCTTTGCGATGTAATCCACGGCCCCCAGCAGCAGGCCGCGCTCCTCGTGCGCCTCCTCGATCTGGCCGGTCACGAAGATCACACCGATGTTGGCGGTCTTTTCATTCGACTTGAGACGTCGCAATACCTCGTATCCGTCCATATCAGGCATCGAGGCATCGAGCAGGATCAGGCTGACCTGCTCCTCAGCCACGCGCTGCAGCGCGGATACGCCGTCCTTGGCCAATACCACCCGGCATTCGTCCTTGAGCAGCTCGGCGAGCGCCGTGCGATTGATGCGCTCGTCATCCACGATCAACACCGTGGGAAGGTTGGCCGGACTCATCCCTGATCCTCCACCGCAGCATCTTTCGCGACGCCCAATAACTGGCGCAACTGTCCCATGGCCGTCAATGCATCGATCAATTCAATATCCTCGTACAGCACCCGCGCCTCTTCGAGCTTGGCGGATGCGGGGTGGCCTTGCAGTTCATGGGCCAGATCGGTCAACAGCGCTGTGGCGGCGTAGTCGCCTCTGCGCATCAAAGGCTCGGCCTTGTCGATCAGGACCAGTGCCTTCCGAGCATCGGTGCCCTCTACTGGCTGGAACTGCTTGGCAGCCGCATTGGCCAGCCGCCTGAGGCGATCACTGATGGCTTCGAGCACTGCAGTCAGGTCGGCGCGGAAGGTAAAAGCCAGGCGCTCCATGGCAGCGGCATCTCCACGGCCGGCCTGCCGCTCCAACGCGTCTGCTGAATGGGTCAGCGCCTTGGCCTGCACATAGCCTGCAGCGCCCTTGACCAAATGGGCCAGCGCCTCCAGGTTTTTGTGGTCCTGCGCAGCCACCGCAGCATCGAGCCGCTGCGGCACCTCTGCAAAGTCACGCACAAAGCCATGCAACAGGCGCTGCATGCGTTCGGGGTTGTCACCCATCCGGTGCAGTGCTGCGTCAAAATCCACGGGCCCTTGCTGCGACAGCGCATGGCGGACAGACGCAACATCTCCGCCCGTTCCTGGCGAGCGCGCTGGCTTGCCAATGGGGGAGTGATCACCCGAGAAAATATCGATCAAGGTCTGGTAGAGCAGATGCTCCTCGATCGGCTTGGACAGGTGCGAAGTCATGCCCGCGCGAATCGTCGCCTCACGGTCTTCGGTGCGTGCCTGCGCTGTCAGCGCGATGATGGGCAACGCCTGCCACGCAGGATTGCGGCGGATTTCGCGCGTGGCGGTCACGCCATCCATCTCCGGCATATGCATGTCCATCAGCACGGCGTCATAGGCCTTCATCTCCAGCCGACGGATGGCCTGCAGGCCATTGACAGCCGTGTCCACCTGAACGCCGGCCAATACGAGGAAATCGGTCGCCACTTCGAGATTGAGCGCATTGTCGTCCACCACCAGCACCTGTTTGCCATTGAGCATGCGGCGCATCGATGGCGTGAGCACGCTGCGCACCTGCCTTGAAGCACTGAAATGCTGGGCATGCATGCGCGGGCCCGCCAACACATCCTGCACGGTATCGAACATGACAGATTCAGTCACCGGCTTGACCAGAATTCCTTGCAAATCAGCCGATGTGACCCGGCTCAGTATTTCGTCGCGTCCATACGCCGTGACCATCAGCACCGCAGGCACGTGCTCCTGCCCGCTTTCCTGCCGTATGCGGCGCGTGGCTTCAATGCCGTCCATCTCGGGCATCTGCCAGTCCATCAGCACGAGGTCATAGGATTTGCCTTCATGCGCCACCGCTTCAATGCGCGCCAGCGCATGCAGCCCGGAATCGACACAGTCGGCCTGCATGCCGAAACTGCTGATCATGCCTCCCAGGCTTTCGCGCGATGTGGCGTTGTCATCCACCACCAGCACACGATAGCCATGCAGCGACTTGGCACGCAGCGCCATGTCACTCGACGGCGGCCCCAGGATCACCGTGAACGAGAACAGGCTGCCTCGCCCTGGCTCGCTTTCCGCGCGGATGCCTCCGTTCATCTTCTCCACCAGCTGCTTGCAGATGGTCAGGCCCAGGCCCGTTCCGCCATAGCGGCGCGAGATTCCTCCATCTGCCTGGTGAAAAGGCACGAAGAGGCGACCCAGTTGCTCCTGGCTCAAGCCAATACCGGTATCGCGCACACTGAACTGCACCAGATCGCTGCCGTCTTCGCGCGACTCCAGCACATTGGCGGACACCACCACCTCCCCGGTATCGGTGAACTTGACGGCATTTCCCACCAGGTTGATCAGCACCTGCGACAGGCGCAGCGGATCGCCACGGAAGGCGCGTGGTACGTCCGGCGCTATTGCATAGACAACCTCCAACCCCTTCTCGTCAGCACGCAGCGAGGTGGCGTTCGAGACCGCCTCGAGCACCTGCTCCAGCGCAAAGTCCGTGTCATCAAGCTCGAATCCGCCAGCTTCGATCTTCGAAAAATCCAGGATGTCGTTGATGATGGCCAACAGCGCGCGGGTGGAAATGTCGATCTTCTCGAGATAGTTCTTCTGGCGCGGTGACAGGTCGGTCTGCAGCGCCAGCCGCGTCATGCCCAGCACCGAATTCATCGGCGTGCGGATTTCATGGCTCATGTTGGCCAGAAAGTCTGCCTTGGCCCGCTCGGCGCGCTCGGCCGCCTCCTTGGCCTGGCGCAACGCCGACTCCACTTCATGCTGGCGCGTGATATCGAGGATGATGCCGTCCCAGATCCAGCCACCCTTGACCTTGCGCGGCGCCGAGCGGATACGCAGCCAGATCAGCGAGCCATCAGGCCGGCGCAGGCGAAAGTCGCACTCGAACAGGCTATGCGCCGCACTGGCGTCGCGTGAGGCTCTCAAAAAAGGCGCCTGATCCTCCTCATGCACTGCATTGAACAGCAGGCCCGGGTTCTCCTGAAGCTGTTGCGCCGAGACGCCAATCAGTGCTTCGATGCCACCGCTGATGTAATTGAGATGCAGATCTCCACCGTCCACCGGGCCATCCAGACCCACCTCGGGGTTGACATAGCTCAACTGGTAGAGCGCACCACTGGGCAGGCGGTCCGCCAGCGAAGCCAGTTGTGCACGCGCCTCTTCGCGCTCGCTCACATCCTGCACGGTGCCCGTCACACTGACCACCTGGCCGCTGTCGTCCCGGATGCCCTGGGCCCGCACTTCTGCGGCAAAGGTGCTGCCGTCGGTACGGTAGTGCTCGAAGGCCATGGTGAACGCACTGCCGTGGGCAACACAATCTTCCAGCCCGGCCTTGACTTTCTGGTAGTTCTCCTCCGACATCACCGATGTGAGGCGGCTGAGCGTTACCTCTTCATTGCAGGAAAATCCCACGATCTCCCGCAGCATGTCGGAGACCGCAAAAACCTGCCGTTGAATGTCCAGGGTCCACGAGCCCATGCGCGACAGACGCTCGGCCTGCTGCAGGCTCTCGAAGCTGTTCTTGAGTTTGCGTTCGGCCTGGTGGCTTTCCGTCACATCCACCATGACGCACACCAATCGATCAGGAACCTGCCCCTGGCCAGCCACAAAGCGCGCGGCAGCGGACACCCAGCGCCTGGCGCCATCCGGTTGGATGATACGCAGTTGCACCCGCTGCGGCCCCGCACCCGAGCGAACCTCATTCAGGTGGTTGTCCCATGCAGCCCGGTCCTGCAAGTGAATGAGCCGGTTCACAAGCCCCAGCGCCAACCCATCGCCCCCCTGCAGGCCAAGAATCTCCAATCCCTGCGCATTGCAGTGCACCGCATCGGTATCCAGGTTGACGTCCAGTACCCCCAGAGCCCCCACGTCGATCGCCAGGGCCATGCGCTGGCGCTGCAACTGCAGCTCCAGCTCCACCTGCTTTCGCTCGGTAATGTCATGGGCCACTCCCATCACCGCGTGGATACGGCCATGCTCGTCGCGCAATGGGCTGCGGGTTGTCAGCATGGTGCGCACGCCCTGCGCCGAAAGCACCTTTTCTTCCAAAGTCAGACTGTCCTGCGCCTGCAGCACCTGCTGGGTTGCACGCATGAAGACCGCCGCCATTTCTGGTGGAAACAAATCCGAATCGGTCCGGCCAATCACTTCGTCTGCACTGCGCCCCAGGAAGCGCTCGCCCGCTGGGTTGAACAGCAGGTAACGCCCGCCCGGGTCCTTCACAAAGATGATGTCCGCTGCGCTGTTCAACACCCCTTGCAGCTTGCCCGAGAGATCCTGCAGCTCGGCGGTGCGCAAGGCAACGCGCCGCTCCAGATCGGCGTTGACCTCGCGCACCATCTGCTCTGCCCGCTCGCGCTCAGTGATATCGCGCGCCAGCCCCATGAACAGCTTGCGCCCATCGATTTCCACGCAAGTGATCACCACTTCAACGGGAAACATGCTGCCGTCCTTGCGGCGATGGTGGCTTTTGACCACCCGGGAGCTGCCCGGCGAGGCGTCCCGGAACAGCTGGTGCCGCTGATCCGCCGTCACGCCGAAGGCCACATCACCCACCTCCATGGTGAGCAGTTCAGCCTGTGAATAGCCCAGGCTGCGGCAGGCGCGCTCATTCACGTCGATGAAACGGCCCTGGTCATCATGCAGAAAATAATCGTCGCCTGCGTTTTCCACCAACAGGCGAAAACGCTCCTCACTGGCCTGCAGGCGCTCGCGCGTCACGTGGTTGGTCACCAGATCTGCGCGGTTGCCATGCAGCAGCACGAGGTGATCCTCGATGTCATCGCGGATCTGCACCAACAGCCGGCGTTCGGCATCGGTGAACACCCTGGGAGCATCGTTGAGCGCATCCAGAACACCGAACAGACTGCCGCTAGGCCAGTAGATCGGTATGCCAACATAGCTCTGCGCTATGCGCTCCCGATCTTGATGTTTCAAGATGAAAGTAACATCGCTCAATGATTCCCGACATACCAGCCTCTGGGCGACCACCAACTCGCCCGCGAACGGCGGCGCCTGCGTGACCACCGGACCGTTCTCGAGGCGATCGGCTGCCGGGCCCGCAGCCGACATCAGATGCCAGACCCCATGCTGCAGGCGCAGTACCCGTGCTACGGACAGGTGCAGCAGATCGGCATAGTTCCGCAACAGCCCATGCCATCGATCCAGCAGGCCTGAAGGGATTTCCGGAAAATCTTCGTGCATGCATCAACTCCTGGAAAACAGTGAAAAAGCCGCGAGCCGACTACAGCAGCGCATCACCGCCTTCATGCATCTCTTCACCGAATATGTGAATTTATAGCGCGATTTGATACATATATATACACTATCGGGCATGCAATTTATGAAGAATTTTAAAAAAGGTAATTTTTGGTATCGATACCACATTCAAGCCTTTTGAGGCGCTGGCAATGACGGCGGTGACACCGCGTTGCAGGTGATGTGGATACCTAAATTTCCCCTCTACGCCTTCATCAGCGCGGCATCGCAGCGCATTGCCGCCTCGTTTAAACAGAGCGGAAACGGTGTCGGCCTGCGAGATACCCGGAGCACCTTCGTCCAATGCTCAAAAGCACGTGAAGTGGTATTCGGCACGGCTGATATCAGCTCAAGAACACACGGGAAAACGGGGACAGGGACGGAAACAGAAGCGAAGGGCTGATTTTCCCTCAGGAAAGAACAGGCCTGGGGGAGCGACACCTCAGGCTCGCACATTGCTTCAAGGCGGATGCAGCAATTGCCCGCCTGCCCATGAGGGAGGCGATTCCCCGGGGAACAACGGCGACTAACAGTGGTTGGATGTGAGGAAGTGTGCCGGGCGCGCACCGACCCGGGCTTTCGCTTCATCCACCGCACTTGAAGTGTCGTGGAATCACCGGTGCGTACAAAAACTGGTGGCCAGAGCGGGCCTCTGGCCGGAAAATTGACAGCAATCGGGCCGCTGCATAGGCACTGCGGTACCGATTGCTGAACCAGCCTAGGGCCATCAACCCAGCCACTTGCGCGCATTGCGCCAGACGCGCATCCAGGGGCTGAAATCGGACTTGCCGCCCACCTTCTCGTAGTCCACCCAGCTCATCTGCACATTGCGGAAGACGCGCTCGGGGTGCGGCATCATCGCCGTGAAGCGTCCATCGGCCGTGGTAACGGCAGTCAGGCCGCCGGCCGAGCCATTCGGGTTGAACGGGTACTGCTCGGTGGGCAGTCCATGGTTGTCCACGAAACGCATGGCCTTGACCACCTGCGCTTCATTGCCGCGGAACCTGAAGTTGGCATAGCCCTCGCCGTGCGCCACGGCAATCGGCAGACGGCTGCCAGCCATGCCTTGCAGGAAGATGGAGGGCGACTCCAGCACCTCGACCATGGACAGGCGTGCCTCAAAGCGGTTGCTCTGGTTCTGCGTGAAGCGCGGCCAGTCCTGCGCGCCGGGAATGATGTCTGCCAACTCGGCGAACATCTGGCAGCCGTTGCAGACACCCAGACCGAAGGTATCCGTGCGTCCAAAGAACTGCTGGAATTGCTCGGACAGGCGGTCGTTGAAGGTGATGGAGCGCGCCCAGCCGATACCGGCACCCAGGGTGTCGCCGTAGCTGAAGCCGCCGCAGGCCACCACGCCCGCAAAATCCTTGAGCTGGGCACGGCCCGTCTGCAGGTCCGTCATGTGCACATCCACCGCATCAAAGCCTGCCTCGGCAAATGCATAGGCCATTTCCACATGCGAGTTCACGCCCTGCTCGCGCAGCACCGCCACCCGCGGCTTGGCCGCCACGCTGAGGAAAGGTGCGGCCACGTTGTCCTGCGGATCGAACGAAAGCTGAACATGCATGCCTGGGTCGGCAGGTTCACCGGCTGCAGCGTGTTCGCTGTCGGCGCTGGCGGGGTTGTCACGCTGCTGGACGATCTTCCAGCTCACGGCATCCCAGACCTGGTGCAGATCGGAGAGCGTTGCGCCAAACACCTTCTTGGCATCACGCCAGACCTGCAGTTCGCCCTTGCCCATATCCATGGTGGACGACTCGGGCCGGGTCTTACCGATGATGTGGCTGCAGGTAGCCAAGCCGTGTTCGCGCAGAATCTGCAGAACCTCGTTGCGGTCACCGGTGCGAATCTGGAGCACGGCGCCCAGCTCCTCGTTGAAGAGCGCACGCAAGGTCAGGTCTTCGCGGCGACCCGACACCTGGGCGCCCCAGTTCTTGCCTTCACCGCTGTCCATGCGGCTGTCGGAGATGCCATCACCTTCGGTGACCAGCATGTCCACGTTCAGCGCCACACCCACATGGCCGGCAAAGGCCATCTCGGCCACGGTCGCCAGCAGGCCACCGTCGCCCTTGTCGTGGTAGGCCAGGATCTGGCCCTTGGCACGCAGCGCATTCACGGCGTCCACCAGCGCAATCAGGTCCTTGGCATCGTCGAGATCGGGGGTCTCATTGCCGCTTTGCCCCAGCACCTGGCCCAGGATGGAACCACCCATGCGCATCTTGCCCCGGCCCAGGTCCACCAGCACCAGCGTGCTGTCGTCCTCCTTGGCGTCGAGCTGCGGCGTGAGCGTGCCGCGCACATCGTCGATCGACGCAAAGCCGGTGATGATCAGGCTCACCGGCGAGGTGACTTTCTTCACCGCGCCACCCTCGCTCCACTGGGTGCGCATGGACAGCGAATCCTTGCCCACGGGAATGGAGATGTTCAGCTGCGGGCACAGCTCCATGCCCACGGCCTTGACCGTTGCATACAGCGCAGCGTCCTCACCTGCTTCGCCGCAGGCCGCCATCCAGTTGGCCGACATCTTGACCTTGGAGAGTGCAATGGGCGCTGCCAGCATGTTGGTGATGGCTTCTGCCACAGCCATGCGGCCCGAGGCCGGGGCGTTGATGGCCGCCAGCGGCGTGCGCTCGCCCATGGCCATGGCCTCACCGGCAAAGCCCTTGAAGTCTGCCAGGGTCACGGCCACATCGGCCACGGGCACCTGCCAGGGGCCGACCATCTGGTCGCGGTGGGTGAGGCCGCCCACTGTGCGATCACCGATGGTGATCAGGAAGCGCTTGGAAGCCACGGTGGGGTGGGCCAGCACATCGATTACCGCCTTCTCCAGCGGCACGCCGGTCAGGTCGATGGCAGGCAGCTCACGCGTGACGGTGGTCACATCCTTGTGCATCTTGGGCGGCTTGCCCAGCAACACATCCATGGGCATGTCCACGGGGAACTTCTGGTCTCCCGATGCAACAGCCGTGTCTTCCAGCACCAGTTGGCGCTCACCGGTGGCGGTGCCGATCACGGCAAACGGGCAGCGCTCGCGCTCGCAGAAGGCTGTGAACTGCGCCAGCGACTCGGGCGCGATGGCCAGCACGTAGCGCTCCTGGCTCTCGTTGGACCAGATTTCCTTGGGCGCGAGACCAGACTCCTCCAGTTTGACGGCACGCAAGTCAAAGCGCGCGCCACGGCCAGCATCGTTGGTCAGCTCGGGGAAGGCATTGGAGAGGCCGCCAGCGCCCACGTCGTGGATCGCCAGGATCGGGTTGCCCGCGCCTTGCTGCCAGCAATGGTTGATGACCTCCTGCGCACGGCGCTCGATCTCCGGGTTGCCACGCTGCACCGAATCAAAATCCAGCTCGGCAGCATTCGTGCCACTGGCCATGGAGCTGGCTGCGCCGCCGCCCATGCCGATGCGCATGCCGGGGCCGCCCAGCTGGATCAGCAGCGTGCCTGCAGGAAATTCGATCTTCTTGGTCAGCTCGGAATCAATGATGCCCAGTCCGCCCGCGATCATGATGGGCTTGTGGTAGCCACGGGTGATGTCACCCACCTGCTGCTCGTACTCGCGGAAATAACCCGTCAGGTTGGGGCGACCGAACTCGTTGTTGAACGCGGCGCCACCCAGCGGGCCTTCGATCATGATCTGCAGCGGGCTGGCAATGTGCTCGGGCTTGCCCACTTCGCTGCCCCAGAGCTTGGAGACGGTAAAACCGGTCAGGCCCGCCTTGGGCTTGGAGCCCCGGCCGGTGGCGCCTTCGTCGCGGATCTCGCCGCCTGCACCGGTCGAAGCACCAGGGAAGGGAGAGATGGCCGTCGGGTGGTTGTGTGTTTCCACCTTCATCAGCACATGGTTGACGACGCTATTTTTTTGATAGCTAGGTGCGCTTTCTGCTCCAGCGCCTGCATCGAATTTCGCTACAAAACGCTCGACAGCGTGGCCTTCCATGATGGAGGCATTGTCGGCATAGGCCACGATGGTGTGCTGGGGCGAGACCTGCTCGGTGTTGCGGATCATGCCAAAGAGCGATTTCTCCTGCGCCACGCCATCGATGGTGAAGCTGGCGTTGAAGATCTTGTGGCGGCAGTGCTCGGAGTTCGCCTGGGCGAACATCATCAGTTCCACATCGGTAGGGTTGCGCCCGAGGCCGGTGAAGGCATTGACCAGATATTCGATCTCGTCATCGGCCAAGGCCAGGCCCCATTGCTTGTTGGCAGCCTCCAGCGCGGCAGCGCCGCCGGCCAGCACATCCACAAACTCCATGGGTTGCGCCTGCAGCTCAGAAAACAGCTGCTCGGCCTCGGCGCGGGTGGCAAAGACCGATTCGGTCATGCGGTCATGCAGCAGCGCGGCGATCTGGGCGGATTGCTCTGCGCTCAGCTCAGGCGTGCCACCCAGCAGGCCGGATTTGAGGCTCACCCGGTATTCGGTGATGCGCTCCACGCGGAACACGTCCAGACCGCAGTTGCGCGCGATATCGGTCGCCTTCGACGCCCAGGGCGAGATCGTGCCCAGGCGCGGCGTAACGACAAAGGCCAAGCCCTCGTCATTGCCTGCATAGGGGTCGCCATAGGTCAGCAGGGCCGCCACGCGCTGTGCATCTGCACCCGCCAAGGGCTGATTGGTGGCCACCAGATGTACAAAACGGGCAGCAATGCCCGTTATTTTTGGATGGATCGCCGTCAATGCGGTCAGCAGTTGTTGGGCGCGGAAGGAGCTCAGGGCGTTACCGCCGGCTAGCTGGGTCAGGTGCAGTGTCACGTGGCAGCCTATGTGGGACTAGGAGGATGGAGGAAAGCACACATGCGCCTTGCTCGCACCGCAGGCTGGCTGCAGCAACGGATGCAAGGGCGGGGTTAACCCGGGATTTTACTGTGCGTTGACAGGGTACGTAGCCGCATGGTCAACAGGCCAATGGGTGCAGTGGGATAATCATGGGCTATGACCATCAAAATCAATACCGAAGAAGACATTGCGCAGATGCGCATCGCAGGCCGCCTGGCCTCGGAGGTTTTGGACTACATCACCCCCCACATCCAGCCAGGCATCACCACCAAGCAGATCGACCTGCTGTGCGCCGAAGCCATGGAAAAGCAGGGCACCAAATCTGCCTGCCTGGGCTACCAGCCCCCCGGCATGACGCCCTACCCCGCCTACGTCTGCACCTCGGTCAACCATGTGGTATGCCACGGCATTCCCAATGACAAGCCCCTCAAGAAGGGCGATATCGTCAATGTGGACGTGACCATCATCACCCCAGAGGGCTACTTTGGCGACAACAGCCGCATGTTCATCATCGGCGAGGGCACCATCGCCGGCAAACGCCTGTGCCAGCTCACCTTCGAAGCCATGTGGCACGGTATCGTGCAGGTCAGGAATGGCGCGCATCTGGGCGATGTCGGCCACGCGATCCAGAAGTTTGCCGAAGGCCACGGCCTGTCGGTGGTGCGCGAATACTGCGGCCACGGCATCGGCAAGGTCTTCCACGACGAGCCCCAGGTGCTGCACTATGGCCGCCCAGGTACGGGCGTGGAGCTGAAGACCGGCATGATCTTCACGATCGAGCCCATGCTCAACCTCGGCAAGAAGGACATCAAGGACCTGGGCAACGACGGCTGGACCGTGATCACCAAGGACCACAGCCTCTCTGCCCAGTGGGAAGTGGAAGTGCTGGTGACCGACACCGGCTACGAGGTGCTGACCCTGTCCGATGGCTCCCCCGCCCTGCCCGACTTCGTCAAGACGACCAAGTGCTGAGCGGTTAACCCTGCGCTCTCACCCAGGCGGCACTGCGCACAGCATGCCGCCTTTTTCTTTGCCATCGGGCTCTGGCGGCAGCAGATGAAGGCTGGCACAGCACATGCTTATGGGAATCACTGGTTTTACGCTATGGCACACTGCCATGGACCGCTTTGACTTGCACCCATGAACGATCCCCGCATTCCGCAGCTGCGTGAGCAGTACCAGGCCCGGCGCGCCACCCTGTTCGAGGCCATCATGGCCGGAGGCAGCAGCACGCGCGGCATCCAGACGCAACTGCGCAAGCTGTCGAACCTGGCCGATGACCTGCTGCGCGACCTGTGGCATCTGGCTGGCCTGCCTGACCACCTCAGTCTCGTCGCCGTAGGCGGCTTTGGCCGGGGCAAGCTGTTTCCGCATTCCGATATCGATGTGCTGGTGCTGCTGCCCGATGGCACCGATCTGGAGCATGAGGCCCTCTTGCGCACCAGAATCGAGCATTTCATCGGGTCATGCTGGGACGCGGGACTGGAAATCGGCTCCAGCGTACGCACCGTGGTGCAGTGCATCACGGAAGCCAGGGCCGACGTCACCGTGCAGACGGCGATGCTGGAGTCGCGCCGCATCACCGGCTCTGCGCCGCTGTACAGACAGTTCCAGAGCGCGCTGGACCAGGCCATCAGCCCGGATGCCTTTGTGGTGGCCAAGGTGCTGGAGATGCAGCAGCGCCACAACAAGTACGAGAACACCGCCTATTCCCTGGAGCCCAACTGCAAGGAATCACCCGGCGGCCTGCGCGATCTGCAGACCATCATCTGGCTGGGCCGCGCCACGAACCTGGGCGACAGCTGGAAGGCGCTCGCTGACAAGGGCCTGGCCACCATCTACGAAGTGCGCAACCTGCAGCGCAATGAAGACCTGATCTGCCTCATCCGCGCGCGGTTGCACATCGTGGCCCGGCGACGCGAAGACCGACTGGTGTTCGACCTGCAGACTCCGGTGGCCGAATCCTTCGGCTTCAAGACGGAAACACCGGCCGGACATCGCTTTCCCAAGCGCGCCAGCGAAGAGCTGATGAAGCGCTACTACTGGGCCGCCAAGGCAGTGGCACAACTCACGCAGATTCTGCTGCTCAACATCGACGAGCGCCTGCACCCGGGCAGCCACACGCTGCGCCGTATCGATGACGAGTTTTACGAGAAGGCCGGCCTCATTGAAGTCGCCGACGACGAGGTGTATCTGCGCAACCCGCACGCCATCCTGCGCACTTTCCTGCTGTATGAAACAGAGCCGGGCCTCACCGATCTGTCGGCTCGCACCTTCCGCGCGCTCTACCATGCACGCCGGGTGATGACAGCCGGTTTCCGCCAGGACCCCGTCAACCGCGCCACCTTCATGCAGATCCTGCAGCAGCCGCAGGGCATCACCCATGCCATGCGTCTGATGAACCAGACCTCGGTGCTCGGCCGCTACCTGTGGCCCTTCCGCCGCATCGTGGGGCAAATGCAGCACGACCTGTTCCATGTCTACACGGTCGACCAGCACATTCTGATGGTGCTGCGCAATGTACGGCGCTTCTTCATGGCCGAGCATGCCCATGAGTACCCTTATTGCTCACAACTGGCTGCGGGCTGGGACAAGCCATGGATTCTGTACCTGGCAGCACTCTTTCACGACATCGGCAAAGGGCGCGGCGGCGACCATTCGGAAATTGGCGCCGCCGAAGTCAAGCGCTTCTGCCGCGACCACCGGGTTGCCAGGGAAGACGCCCTGCTGGTGGAATTTCTGGTGCGCGAGCACCTCACCATGAGCCAGGTGGCGCAAAAGCAGGATACGTCCGATCCCGAGGTGATTGCAGCCTTTGCCAGGCGCGTGCACAACGAACGCTACCTCACGGCCCTCTACCTGCTGACCGTGGCCGACATCCGCGGCACCAGCCCCAAGGTGTGGAACGGCTGGAAGGGCAAGCTGCTGGAAGACTTGTACCGCGCCACCCTGCGCATGCTGGGCGGGCGAGCGCCCGACCTGGCAGCGCAAGCCGAAATCCGCAAGCGCGAAGCCCTGGTGATGCTCGCGCTCTCGGCCCAGCCGCACGAGTCGCACAAGGCCCTGTGGGACACCCTGGGGGTGGATTACTTCATGCGGCAGGAAGCAGCCGACATTGCCTGGCACACCCGCCACCTCTCGCGCCATGTGGGAAGCAGCACGCCCATCGTGCGCGCCCGCCAATCGCTCGCAGGCGAAGGCCTGCAGGTCATGGTGTATGCGCCCGACCAGCCCGACCTGTTTGCCCGCATCTGCGGCTACTTCGACCGCGCCGGCTTCTCGATCCTGGATGCCCGGGTGCACACGGCGCTCAACCGCTATGCGCTCGACACCTTTCAGGTGATCGCCACCAATGCACCGCAAAGCTACCGCGAGCTGATCAATCTGGTGGAGAGCGAACTGAGCCGCACGCTGGCGGAAGCCAAGCCGCTGCCCGAGCCGGTGCAGCGCCGCGTTTCACGCCGCGTCAAGAGCTTTCCGGTCGCGCCGCGCGTGCTGCTGCGGCCCGACGACAAGGGCCAGCGCTGGCTGCTGTCCATTTCCGCCGCCGACCGTGCAGGCCTTTTGTACACCGTGGCACGCGTCCTGGCACGCCACCAGCTGAGCGTGGAGCTGGCCAAGATCAGCACCCTGGGGGAACGTGTGGAAGACAGCTTTCTGCTGCAAGGCCCGGAGTTGCAGAACAATGTGAGCCAGATTGCCATCGAAACCGAACTGCTGTGGGCGCTGGCGGCTCCGGCATAAGCAGCAGAAGCAGTTATTGGCTACAAAAAACCAGCTCCTGCGCTTTCCCATCAAGCGCCGAACGCTATTATTTTTGATCAATCGTCTTCGGCCGCGCTGATATCGGGAAACAGCACCTCGGTAAAACCGAACTGCGTGAAGTCACGCATCCGCATGGGATAGAGCTTGCCCCACAGGTGATCGCACTCATGCTGCACCACGCGGGCATGAAAGCCCTCGGCCACGCGATCGATTGGGTCGCCATACTGGTCGAAACCGGTATAGCGGATCTTCTGCCAGCGCGGCACCAGCCCCCGCATGCCGGGCACGGACAGGCAGCCCTCCCAATCGTTGGCCTCCTCATCCGACAAGGGCGTGATGACCGGATTGATCAAGACCGTCGGCGGCACCAGGGGTCGATCCGGGTAGCGCGGATTGCGCTCGCCGGAGCCAAAAAACACCACCTGCTGGTCCACCCCAATCTGCGGCGCGGCCAACCCCGCCCCCTGCGCGGCGCGCATGGTATCGAGCAGGTCCTGCACCAGCTGGTGCAGCGCGTCGGTGTCGAATGCAGTCACGGGCTGCGCCGTGCGCAGGAGCCGCGCGTCGCCCATTTTCAAGATTGGATGAATTGCCATGCCGGCATGGTAGCGCAGTACGCACCAGTCCATGGCTACGTCTTCACCCCCCGAACCCGCTTGCCCGGCACCTGTACATTGTCTTGCCGGCAGATGCACAATGGCGCCATGCCCGAGCCCCGTGCGTCCGTCCCGCCCCTGCATGGCAATACGCCTCCTGCGTACTGCCCCATCCGCAGCCCGCTGCTGCGATGGCTGCTGCTGCTTGGCGCGGTGGCCAGCCTGTGCATGGGCATTGTGGGCATCTTTGTTCCCGGGCTGCCCACGACCGTATTCATTCTGATTGCCGGGGCCTGCGCGGCGCGCAGCTCGGAACGCCTGCATGGCTGGCTGTGGCGGCACAGACTGTTTGGCGGCATGCTGCGCAACTGGGCTGCAGGCGGCTTTGTGAGCCGCCGGGCCAAATGGAGCGCCACGGCCACCATGGCGGTCTGCGCCCTCATCATGCTGGCGGTGCCCGCACCGGTGTGGGCCAAGGCCTTGTCCATCGGCTGCATGGCCTGCGTTCTTGCGTGGCTGTGGTGCCGGCCGGAACCGGCCAGCGACGAAGCCCAGGCCCGAAATCCCAAAAAATGACTGCTTCACTTTTTGAAGTCTGAAATTCGTTCTATAATTGCGGTCTTGTTCCTCAATAGCTCAGTTGGTAGAGCGCCGGACTGTTAATCCGTAGGT
>NZ_JBEBNZ010000030.1:0-36293 GCF_040396735.1 Comamonas odontotermitis | reverse complement strand
GGTGGCGGAATTGGTAGACGCACTAGTTTCAGGTACTAGCGGGTAACTCCGTGGAAGTTCGAGTCTTCTCTTGGGCACCAACATACAAGCCGTTGCACGCAAGTGCAGCGGCTTTTTCTTTGTGCACCCGCACCCGGGGCCACGCCCTTGTGCAAGCGCCAGCTGCCCGCCCGCATAATTTCCGGATTTTTTGCTGCGGCGCCAAAAATTCACTCTATAATTCAGCCTTCCTGAAAGCCCAGGTGGCGGAATTGGTAGACGCACTAGTTTCAGGTACTAGCGAGTAACATCGTGGAAGTTCGAGTCTTCTCCTGGGCACCAAACAGCAAGCCGCTGCACACACCGTGCAGCGGCTTTTCTGCTTGTGGCACTGCTCCTTTTGACCAGTGGCGCACAGCCAGCAAGCGCCACCAGCTATCTTTTTTGAAAAATAATTGGGATTTTGTCCAAAACCGCCTTCGGCGCACCGCTATAATTCATGCATCCTGAAAGCCCAGGTGGCGGAATTGGTAGACGCACTAGTTTCAGGTACTAGCGAGTAACATCGTGGAAGTTCGAGTCTTCTCCTGGGCACCAAAACACAAGCCGTTGCACGAAAGTGCAGCGGCTTTTTGTTTGCGCGATGCACGGCGGGAGGAAATAGCATCGACGGGAAAGCATGCACTACATTGATGTCAAGCACCTCAGCGGCCCGCCTCCCCCTCACCTCGCCCCTCTTTGCAACCAGCGCCGCCCATGGCAAAGAAAAACGCCCCGGCCATTGACGCGGGGCGTTTGTGCGCTCGGGCGCAGAGAGGCTTACTTTTTCAGGAGCGACTTCAGCGCATTCTGCAGGCGGCGGGCAGATGCCTCGTCGCTGCCTGACTGCAGCACCTTGGCTACGTCCTGCTGCCAGGTCTCCTGCGGCGACGGGTCGTTGCGGCGAGTGAGCAACTGCAATTGCAGCGCGCGGCGCGCATCGATGTGGTCAGCCGGAGTGGGCACTTCGGCGGCCATTTCCAGGCGCAGCAGCGCTTCGCGTGCATCACCCGCAGCTGGCGCAGCGATAGCCTGGCCCCAGGTGGCGCGCACGGTGCCGGGCATACGACCCAACTCCTGCGCAGCCGGCAGCAAGGCAGCATCGCGCTTGCTCCAGGCATCCATCATCTGCGTCAATGCCTGGCCATGGGCCTGGCTTGCCAGCTTGCGCAATGCAGCCTGTGCGTGGTCGAGCGCATCGCGCTGCGCACGGAAAGCGGCATCTCCCAAGCGTGGGCCACGATCTTCTCGCGGCGCACGGTCAAAACGGTCGCCACGACCAAAGCGGTCGTCACCACGGCGCTCATTGCGATCACCACGCGGGGCACGGCTGTCGCGCCCATCACGTCCGTCGCGCCGGTCACCCGGCTTGCCGCCACGACCCGCAACCACGGGCGCATCGCGCTTCATGCCTGGGCGGTCATCGCCGCTGCGCTGGGCGATCACCGGCTTGGGAGCCGGTGCGGCAGGCGCCGGGGCTGGTGCTTCTGCAGCATCGGCACCGTCCTCTGCCGCCGCAGCCTCCGTTTCTGGAGCTGCTTCGGCGTCAACTGGTGCAGGAGTGCCTACAGACACCTCCGCGGGTGCGGCTGCAGGAGCCGATACGGCCTCTGGAGCAACCTGTGCCTGTTCGCGCTGGGCCTTGAGCGCCTGCTGCAGAGCTTCAATGGCGCTCTGGATCTGCTGCGCGTCGCCGCTGTGGTTGGCGGCTTCCAGTGCCTTGGAGGCATCCAGAACAGCCTGGTCACGGGCACTCAGTTGCTGAGCCACGCGCTCGCGTTGCTGGGTCTTGCGTGCAAAGGCTTCGTCAAGCGGCTTGCGGAAGGCATCCCAGAGCTTCTGTTCATGGCGGCGGTCCATGGGCACGCCCTGCGCTTCCGTCTGCCATTGGCGCTGCAGCTCACGCACGGCGTCAATGTTCAGGTGCGGCGCAGCAGCCAGCTCGGTGGCCTGGGCAATCATGGCTTCGCGGCGGGCGATGCTGGTCTTTTGCGCAGTGTGCAAAGGCGCAGTGGCTTCGTGGTGCGCAGCCTTCCAGGCCGCCTGCAGCTCGGCATAGGCCTTTTCGCCCACATGGCCACTGGCGCGCCAGCGATCGCCAAACTGGAATAGATCGCGCTGCATGGCCTTCCACTCGGTCGAGGCCTTGTGGGCTTGCGTCCACGCCTTGAGCTCGGCAATCAGCGCCTCGCGCTCGGCGCGGTGCTTGGCGCCCTCTTCGCGCACCTTGCCGAGCCATACCTCGACATGCTTGTAGGCCGCATTGCATGCGTCGTCGAACTTCTTCCACAGCGCATGGTTGGTCGGCCCGCTCTGGTCGGCCTTTTTCCAGTCTTCGCGCAGCTGGCGCAGGGTTTCCTGCAGTTTTCGGCCGCCCAGTTCCTGCCCTTCGGGACGCGCGAGCAGACCCTGGGCCTTGGCCAGCAATTCCTCGCGCACCTTGTCGGCACTCCAGCGCTGCCAGCCTTCCAGCTCGCCTGCAGCAATCAGTGCTGCGTTGACTTGCGATTCCAGTTCGGCATCGATCTGCTTGCCATGTTGCTTGAGCACGGCACGCAGCTGTTGCGCGGCGCCCGATGCACCCTTGCCATGGCCTTCGGCAGTCTCTTCCTGCAGCTTTTTCAATGCCTCCTGCACTGCCTGCTTGGCGCGCTTGGCCTCCTGCGGGTCGGCAGCCGGCTTGCCTGCCGGCTTGGCAGCGGCACGGGCTGCGGCCTGTTCCGCCTCGGTAGGCAGTCCTCGGGCAGCACGCAGCTCGTCTGCCCACACGGGGACAGCTGGCAATGGCGCCTGCGTGTCTTCGGCCGCCTTGAGCGTTTGCTGCAGCGCGGACTGGAAGGCCTCCCATACCACGAGCAACTGGCTCTTGGACGTGTCGAGCATCGTGGGATAGCGCGCCTCCACACTGCTCCAGCTGGCATCGCTCTCCAGGGCGGCGGCCTGGTCCTGCCAGTGCTGCACATCGGCTGCCAGGGCGCTGTCGGCGGCCTGTGCGTCCTTGTACGACTTGGTGGACAGCACTTCGACGCGCTGCGCCAGCAACACGGCGGCCTCGCGCTGCACCTGCACACGATGCTGCAGGTCTTCAATGGTCTTGACGCGTTCGGCCAGCTGGGTCTTGAGCGACGCCAGTGGCTCCCTGGACAGAGGTGCCCCCGCCTTGGCGGCATCTCGCTGCCAGGCCAGTGCGTCGGCAATGTTCAGTTTGGATGCGGCCAGAAGCTTGCCTGCCTTGTCAGCCCATTCGGCGGCAATGGCCTCCTGGCCCTTGGCACGGCGCAGCTCTTCAATGCGCTCGCGGATGGCCTTGGCAGCACCCTTGTCGCGGGCCGACAGCTCCTTGAAGACCTCTTGCAGCTGCTCGGCGCCCGGGTTGGTGGCCAGCCATTCGCGCACTTTGGCCGCGCGCTCGCCCGATGTCGCAGCCGAAAAGGCGCCACCCGTCAGGCCGTCAAGCGGATGCGGTGCAGCCGCCGCCTTGGCCGGTGCGGGGGTAGGCTCGGGAGTTTCAGGCGTCTTGTTGCGCGAGAGGAAGGAGGGAAACATGGCTCAGCTCAGTGTAAATACGGCCTGCACTGCCCCCGGTGCGCTTTGCAAGCCTGGACAGTGCAGCCATTGGCACAAAATAAAAAAGGCGCCGGCGGCATTCCGCCCGCTGCCAGGGTTCTATTTTGACCGGGTTTGGCAAGGTCTCCAAGCAAGCAGGAGGCAGAAACCGCTTTTACCTTTGCTGACCCAGCCAAAAAAGAAGGGCGGGATGCCATTCCCGCCCTCGATTCGCTGGTTTCAACAATCCATCCGCTTACCGGGGTGCCAGGCTCAGTTCTGCACGCGGCGTCCAGTCCTTGTCCTGGCCCTCGGTCTTGACGTTGCCCAGGAACAGGCGGTCGAGCTTGACGCCCTGCCCGGCCAGATAATCGCGCACCGCCACCCCGCGCGCCAGCGCCAGCTCACGCATGGCGCTGTCAGGCACATCCACGCTCGTGATGAGCAGGGTTTCCATCTCGGCCTGAGGGATGTCCGAGGCCAAGCCAATCATGTTGCGCGGCTTCTTGATGTCGGCGCGCTTGTAGACGTCCTTGAGCAGCGCCGGGTACTCAGCTGCACTGACCGCGGTCACATCGTCGGCCTTGCCACCGGCGCGGATGGCAGCGCGGCGCTTCTGCGCCAGTACCATGTCGTCGATGCGGGCCTTGCGCCAGCCGACCTTCTCCTGGGCCAGGTCGGACTGGCCGGTCACCGTCATCTGCAGTGCCGGGCGATCCTGCAGAGCCTTGGCAATCTTGTCCAGATTGGCCTTGCTTGCATCGTCCAGCACGGCGCTGCCGGGCGCAAATGCAACCTGGCTGGCTTCTGCCCCGCCGCCAAAGGCGCCCGACAGCAGCGCAAAGGGCGAGGTAACCGCCTTCATGATCAGGTTGCCGATCACCTTGAAGATGATGGGTGCGAGCTTGAACTGCGGATCATTGAGCGAGCCGCTGATCGGCAGGTCCAAGTCGATCACGCCATTGCGATCCGCCAGCAGGGCCACTGCCAGCTTGACGGGCAGGCTCGCCGGTGCGCCCTGCACCGCGTCACCAAACTGCAGCTGGTTCAGCACCAGCTTGTTCGTGGCGGTAAGCTGGCCGTCAGGCTGCACGTCGTACTGCACGTCCACACTCATCTTGCCGCGCTCGATGCCGTGGCCCGCATATTTGATGCTGTAGGGCGAGAGCGGCGACAGCTCCAGATCGCGCACCTTGCCATGGATATTGAGCGCCAGCGGCTTGACCAGCGGGTTGAGCTTGCCGGTGATGTCGAGCGACGCCGTGCCTTCGGCCTTGCCGCGCAGCTCCAGATCGGCGAGTTGCGGTGGTGAACCAGGAGCCGCCGGCTCGGACGAGAAGGCGCTCATGCGGCCCGCCAGTTCCGACAGATCGGCCGAATAGTTGGGCTTGATGAAATGGTCACTGAACTTGACCGTGCCCCCTGCCAGCGTAATGGGGCCCATGTCGATGATGGGGCCGGTCGCCGAAGAAGCAGCACCCGCAGCGGGAGCCGCCGCCGTAGCCGGTGCCGGAGTCGTTGACGTAGCCGCCTTGGCTGCAACAGGCTCCTTGCCGTCCTTGCTGCCATCGGTGGCGGCGCCTGCAGGCGCGCCTTCGCTGCCACCCAGATCCTGCAGATTGAGCTTGCCGTTTTCCTGCACAATCAGACGGGCATAGAAATCGGACAAGGCCGTCTCACCTACCTTGACCTTGATGCGCTGGCCCGGGGCCATCTGCACATCCAGGCCGCGCAGGCTCAGCACCTTCCAGTTGAGCAGATCGTCGCTGGCGCCGATCAGGCCGGAGCCCAGACCGCCACGCGCCACTGCGCCCGTTGATTTTCCAGAGGTTTTCAAGGCCTTGGCGCCCGATACATCTGCGCTCTCCGCTTCTTTTTCGATAGCATCATCGCCTGCTTTCAGCGTTCTGGCAGCCGCCAACGGCCGCACGCGCACGTCATCCAGCCCAGCATCTCCCTTGACACTGAGAGCCGGCCCCTTGGGCGATTGCACGAAGTCGATGTTGCCCTTGAAGCTGGCATCCGCCCGCATCAATCGCACCGGCAGCGCCGCCTCCGCGTAGGAGACAAAGGCATGCACCGGCAACTGGCTCAGGTTCAGGCGCCCTGCAGCCGACAGCGGGCTCATGCCCAGGCTGCCATCCCACACCAGCCGTCCCGGCTCGGCGCGGCCAGTCGCAATGCGGCCCGATACCTTCAACGGCGATGGCTTGGCCTTGACCGCCAGCGGTGCGTAATCCCGCAGTTCCAGATCAAAATCCGCCAGCCGCACCGCCACCTTGCGCGGTGTGGATTCGTCCTGGTAGGCAACACTGGCGCCCTTTACCGCAATACGCGAGAGCTGTACATCCCACGGCTTGTCTACTGCAGCGTCCTTGGCGACGGGCTTTTTCGCGTCCTTTTCCAGTTTTTCTGATTTTTCTGCCTTGGCCGCCTTGGTGGCTGGCAGCCAGTCTTCGAACATCATGCGGCCGCCCCTGTCACGCGACACGCCCAGCGCGGGCTTGAGCAGCTCCACCGAGCCCACCACGACCTGCTGCCTGGCGGTATCGAGCGTGGCGTCCTTGACCAGAAGCTGCTGTAGCTCCAGCAGGTTGTCCTTGCCCTTGAGGCCCACAGCGGGGCCGTGGGGCGCTGCGCAGTTGAGCTTGCTGTTGCATTGCACCGCAACGTCCGACACGGTGAGTTGCGCCAGCTTCACCTGCACAGCCTCGCCCAGCCAGTGCAGCTGCATTTCACTGTCGATACTGCCCAGCAGGCCCGGCTCGATCACGCCGGTCAGGTAGGACGCGCCCAGCTGCAGCGGCAGTGCGGTGGTCTTCACCTCCACCTCGGCGGTCTGGTCGGTGGCCTTGCCGCTGAAGGCAATGTGCCCCGATGACGGAACACCCTTGTCGCCCGACAGGCCCGATTCGCCCTGGAAGGCAAACGGCTCCTTGAAGGGCCAGGCAATCTTGCTGGCCGTCATTGCAAAATCATTGAGCTGGACGCGCGCCGGCACAGGCACGCTCTCGTCCACCCACAGGCCTTGCACATGCTTGAGCTGGACCTCGTCCACCACCACATTCCATGCGGGCTTGCCTGCGCCACCCGGGGATGCGGCAGCCTTGGCTACCTTGGCAGTCTTCGCCGGGCTGGCAGCTTCGCCTGCAGAACTGGCCTGCGCTGCGGGCTCTGCAGCAGACGGGCTGGCTGGAGCTGCTTCGGGGCCAACCGGCGTCTCGGTCGCATTCTTGGCATCTTTTATGGCATTTTCGCCCGTTGGTTCTGCGCTATCAGCTATTTTTTCCGCAGCATTCTTGGGCTCATTCGCCGTTGTAGCCTTGGCCTGCAGCGGCTCGCCTTGCGCATCCAGCAGGTGAAGCTTGCCATCCTTGCCGCGCTTGAGCGAGAGCTGCGCGCCATCCAGCGCCACCTGGGCGATATGTACCTGCCCGGCCAGCGGCTGCACATCGGCCAGTTGCACATCCAGTTGCTTCCAGGCCAGCAACTCATCGTTGCTGGCGTCATGCACCTGCACACCGGAGGCATGCACGTCGCCACTCAGCTTGACGGCAGCCTTGTCCGTCTGCTCAAAAGCCACTTTCAGATTGGCATTGAGCACGCCGGCTACCAGCTTGACCGGAACGGAAGCCGGGATGTAGCCCAGATACGGCTTGAGATCGAGGTCCTTGATCGCAAAGCTCGCGTCGGTCTTGCGATCGTCGGTAAACGGCGTCGATTCGGCCTGGCTGGCAAACTGGCTGCCATTGAGGCCAAACGAGAGCTGCGGCACCACCTTGATCTCGCGCTTGGATTCCAGGTTGCTGATGAACGGAATGCCCAGATGCAGGCTGCTCAGGTCATGGGTCTGGCCCACGGTGTCATCGCGGAACAGCACCTGCCCGTCCTTGAGCTCGATGTTGTAGAGCGCAAAGTGCGCGGTCTTGCCATCGTCGGGGGGCGGATTCGGGTCCTTCAGCCTGGCAACGATGTCGTCAAAGTCGAACTTGCCGGGCGCGGTCTGCGCCACACGCACCACAGGCTTGTCGATCTGGATGGCATCGAGTACGGGCGCCAGACGGAAGACCGACTGGATATCGGCATCAACATACACGCGGTCCACGGCGAACTGGGGTTCGCTACCCGGGGCGGGCCCTGCAATCTGCAGGTCGCGCACCGTCAGCTCCAGAGACCAGGGTTTGAACTCCACCGCACCGATATGCACGGCGCGGCCCAGCTTTTCGGAGGCGATCTTTTCGCCCTGCGTGCGCAGCAGCCACGGCATCGCCAGCCATGACAGCGCCCACAGCGCCAGAAGCGCCACCACACACCACGCGAGGCGGCGCAGCCAGCGCAGGCCTGCGCCCGTTTTCTTTTGGGATTTTTGTTGTTCGCTCACGGCGAAAGTCCTCAATCAGGGTCGACACCCGCATTGTGCCCAAAGAACCATCTAAATAGATAGCAGCACAGTGAATCAACGCCAGCGCGGGCCACCTTTTCACAATCGTTCAAAGCATCAGGGCCCATCCTCGCCTCTCCCAGGAGAAAGCTATTCACTCCTATATATAGAGGGGTGGACAAATTCCTTGGGAAAGAACAGGGCCCCGCCATGCGCCACACGGCTCTCGCGGGCTCCCAGATTTCCCGCCGAACCACTACCAACCATTTACCACTGTTACATCAGTGGCACGCCCATCGCATCTTCTGCCCGTTTTTTTGGTGATGAACAGCCTCGCACAAGCCATTTTTTGGGCAAATGGCCGCCATCCACCGCCCCCAAAGCCCGTCTTCATGCGTTCAAATATTGAATTTACCCTGGTGAAATAAGATATAGACCCGAGAAGGCAACAGGTTATTGGGTATTTTTACCCATGATTTATGACAAATCTGCGCCTGCCCAACATGGTTTGCAATCGTCATGGAAGGCGCAGCAAGGTCCGCTCTCCGGCTACGGACCGCGCACAAGACCCCAACCCGATGCCGCCAGGCAAACATGCCGCTTTTCCTACACCGGTTCCGGAGTACGCCGGCGCGCCGGCCATGCAGACCCGAGCTTCCATGCACTCATAACTTCATAGCATCTCACCAAGATGTTTTATATGGAATATCGAAGTTCCAAATGATTGCTTATATTGATGAAACATAAACAATCTTATGTGTTATTACTATGACACGCCCAAAGCTGCACACAACGATTGCGACCGCACATGCGGGTTTTTACCAAGCTGTGCGAGGCCCATTCCACCCTATCCCGCCGTGCACATGGGTCCGCTGCAACAAGCCGCTATACACGTTTTTTTACTACTTTTTTGTCTTAATTTTGAATTCTATAGTGTTGACTGCTTATTAAGCGAGCTTCTAGAATTCGTCCCATTGCATTTTTTGCTGAATTTTTAGTCACACCCACTTGGTGTTTTGATCGTAGCCCCTGACACGCAAGCAGCGTGCATGAAACGACAAGGGTCGCCTGCAAAGCAGCGGGCAACCTGATTGGTGCCACACAGGACGGTGTTGCGCCACCTGCCAGTCTTCAGCCCCACCACGGCGGTGATCGGGACGGCAGGACATAGAAAGGAATCATTGGTATGACGGCTTCCGCGAAAGTGGCTGCCGGTGCGCGCTCTTTGGGCAGCACCTTAGCCCATGGCATTGTGGCCATGGCCCACAACAGTTTGGCATTGGTTGGTTTGTTGGTGGCATTCTGTGCGCTCACCCTGTTTTCGCGCGCAGATCTGCGCAACGCAGGGGAAGACTACCTGCGCACCTGGTTGCAGGCGCGCCAGGAAAGCGCGGCCGATACCGTGGCCGACAGCACTGGCAGCACGGATGCCAACATCATTGCTGCGGTGGACCGCGCCACGGCCACCAACCCACAGCAACTGCCCAAGAACCAGGCAGCCGTGGCCTACTGGCTGGCCAAAAAGTACCGCGTGGCGCCCGAGCCACTGGCAGTGCTGGTCTCTGAAGCCTTCCAGGTCGGCAAGGAAACCAAGCTCGACCCGACCCTGATCCTGGCCATCATGGCGGTGGAGTCGAGCTTCAACCCCTTCGCGCAAAGCTCGGTAGGTGCCCAGGGCCTGATGCAGGTGATGACCAAGATCCACACCGACAAGTACGAACACTTTGGTGGTCACTTTGCCGCATTCGACCCGGTGACCAACCTGCGCGTGGGCGTAAAGGTGCTGCAGGAATGCATCCAGCGTGCCGGCTCGCTCGAAGGTGGGCTGAAATACTATGTGGGCGCAGCCAACCTGCCCGACGATGGCGGCTACGCTGCCAAGGTGATGGCCGAGCACTTCCGCATCAAGCAGGTGGCCAATGGCCGCAGCAACCCTGCCGAGCCCGCAGCCAAGCCATCGCTGTCCGCCAAGGCCACTGTACCGGCCGCCACCATGCCTGCAGTGCAAAACAAGGCCCCAGCGCCTGCGGCACCAGCAGACAGCGCTACTGCAACTGTAGCATTGGTAGACAAGACCAGCTCTGCAACCGCGCAGCCCGTCAAGACCGAGTCCACGACCGTGGCCATGGGCTCCTGATCCGCCGAGCGGCGGTCAACCTGCCTGGCTACCAGACAAGCACCCTGCGGGGTGCTTTTTCTTTGCCCGGGCATTTAGCCCAGTAGAAGTAACAGTCTGCCAAGCCTCGGCTACACTAGCCGGGTACGCGACTGGCGATAGACATCTGAGCAACCAGATTGTTGACGTGGAACGCAGGCCCGCCCTGCAGCAACCACCGGGGAGCGTACCGTGCGAGGGACTACGGTGCCACGATCACCGCCTGTGTCTTGCCACGTGTTAGCCGTGCGCCTGGGCAGCCCTTGCTTTCTATCGCCAGCTTCTGGCGGGCAGGGGGTTACTTCTGACTCAACCGACCGTCATGTACCACCGTAACATTCTTGTCGAACAGACCGACGCCGAACTCTTTGCGGCCATCCAGGCCGAAAACCAGCGCCAGGAGCAGCACATCGAGCTGATCGCCAGCGAAAACTATGCTTCGCCTGCCGTGATGTGGGCCCAGGGCACCCAACTGACCAACAAGTACGCAGAAGGCTATCCCGGCAAGCGCTACTACGGCGGCTGCGAGTATGTGGACATTGCCGAGAAGCTGGCCATTGACCGCGTCAAGGAACTGTTTGGCGCAGAAGCCGCCAACGTGCAGCCCCATTGCGGCGCCTCGGCCAATGAGGCCGTGTTCCTTGCCTTCCTCAAGCCCGGCGACACCATCATGGGCATGAGCCTGGCCGAAGGCGGCCACCTGACGCACGGCATGCCTCTCAATATCTCGGGCAAGTGGTTCAACGTGGTCTCCTATGGCCTCAATGAGAAGGAAGAGCTGGACTACGACGCCATGGAAAAGAAGGCGCACGAGACCAAGCCCAAGCTGATCATTGCCGGCGCTTCGGCCTACTCGCTGTCCATCGACTTCGCCCGCTTTGCCAAGGTCGCCAAGGATGTGGGCGCCATCTTCATGGTGGACATGGCCCACTACGCCGGCCTGATTGCCGCTGGCGAGTACCCCAACCCCGTGCCCCACGCCGATGTAGTGACCACCACCACCCACAAGAGCCTGCGCGGCCCCCGTGGCGGCGTGATCCTGATGAAGGCCGAGCACGAAAAGGCCATCAACAGCGCCGTGTTCCCCGGCCTGCAGGGCGGCCCGCTGATGCACGTGATCGCGGCCAAGGCCGTGGCCTTCAAGGAAGCGCTGCAGCCCGAGTTCAAGCAGTACGCCCAGCAAGTCAAGACCAATGCCCGCATCGTGGCTGAAACGCTGACCCAGCGTGGCCTGCGCATCGTCTCCGGCGGCACGCAAAGCCATGTGATGCTGGTCGACCTGCGCGCCAAGGGCATCACCGGCAAGGAAGCAGAAGCCGTGCTGGGCGCCGCCCACATGACGATCAACAAGAACTCCATCCCCAACGACCCTGAAAAGCCGATGGTGACCAGCGGCGTGCGCATCGGCACCCCCGCGATGACGACCCGTGGCTTCAAGGACGAGGAAGCACGCCTCACGGCCAACCTGATCGCCGACGTGCTGGACAACCCACGCGATGAAGCCAACATCGCCGCCGTGCGTGCCAAGGTGAACGAGCTGACCGCCCGCTTCCCTGTGTATCGCTGATTGACGCACCGCCAGCGCCTATGAAATGCCCGTTCTGCAACCATCCCGACACCCAGGTGGTCGAAACCCGTGTGGCAGAAGACGGCGGCTTCATCCGGCGCAGGCGCCAGTGTGGCAACTGCGAGAAGCGCTTTACCACCTATGAGCGGCCGGAAGTGAGCTTCCCCGCCATCGTCAAGAAGGATGGCCGCCGCATCGACTATGACCGCAGCAAGCTGCGCGGCTCGTTCAGCCTGGCGCTGCGCAAGCGTCCGGTCAGCATCGACAAGGTGGACATGGCGCTCGAACACGTCGAAGACAAGCTGCGCAGCCTGGGCGCCCGCGAGGTGCAGACCCATCTGATTGGCGAGCTGGTGATGACCGAGCTGCAAAAGCTCGACAAGGTGGCCTACATCCGCTATGCCAGCGTCTACCGCAGCTTCGAGGATATCGACCAGTTCAAGTCCATCGTCGATGAGGTGACCAAGCCAGCGGCGGGCAAGAAGGACACGGGCAGGAAAAAGCCCTGAGCCCCCTGCTTTCAACCTTCCAATAAAAAAGCGAACCCTTTGGTTCGCTTTTTTCATAGCAGCAGGCGCGCCACTGGTGGGCTTTCAGGGCTCTTTTCCATCAAACCCCAGGAGCCTGCGCGGCAATCGGCCCAAAGCCCACCACCACATCAGCATTCTGCGCACGGTGGCGCAGGGCATGGTCCATCAGCACCATGGCCAGCAAGGCCTCGGCAATGGGTGCAGCGCGGATGCCCACGCAGGGGTCATGGCGGCCCTTGGTGATGACTTCGGTGCTGTTGCCATCGACATCGATCGATTCGCGCGGGCTGATGATCGAGCTGGTGGGCTTGATTGCGATACGGATCTCGATGTCCTGCCCGGTGCTGATGCCACCCAGAATGCCACCCGCGTTGTTGCTGCGAAAACCCTGGGGGCTGAGCGAATCACCATGGATGGTGCCCCGCTGTGCCACGCTGTCAAAGCCTGCGCCAATCTCCACGGCCTTGACGGCATTGAGCCCCATCATGGCGTAGGCGATGTCCGCATCGAGCTTGTCATACAGCGGCTCGCCCAGACCCACAGGCACGCCGCTGGCGTTGACGCGAATCAACGCGCCGCAGGAATCGCCCGATTTGCGCAGCGCATCCATGTATTCCTCGTAGCGCGTCACATCGGCCACCGGGGCAAAGAACGGGTTGCCAGGCACATGCTCCCAGCTCTCGAACGGCAGGGCCACCTCGCCCACCTGCAGCATACAGGCGCGAAACTCGGTGCCAAACTTCTCCTTGAGCCACTTCTTGGCTACAGCGCCTGCCGCCACCGTGGGCGCGGTCAAGCGTGCAGACGAGCGGCCGCCGCCACGCGGATCGCGGATACCGTACTTGTGCCAGTAGGCATAGTCGGCATGGCCGGGGCGAAAGCTCTGCGCAATATTGGAGTAATCCTTGCTGCGCTGGTCGGTGTTGCGGATCAGCAGCGAGATCGGCGTGCCGGTGGTCTTGCCTTCGTAGACGCCCGAGAGAATCTCGACCTGGTCAGGCTCGTTGCGCTGCGTCACGTACTTGCTGGTACCGGGGCGGCGGCGGTCCAGATCATGCTGGATGTCTGCTTCGCACAGCGCCATGCCCGGGGGGCAACCATCAATCACACAGCCAATGGCCGGGCCGTGGGATTCGCCGAAGTTGGTGACAGTGAATAAGGTGCCGAAGGTATTGCCGCTCATAGCCCGCCATTATGCGGTGAAAGCAGCGCCCACCAGAGAGACCGGGCAAGCCACCAACGCAACTTGCCTGCATGCCGCGCCATCCAAGCCCTTCAAACGCAGGTTTTTTGCATGGAATAAGCCTTTCGCGCCCTGCCAATGCACAGCAGAGCATCAAAAACCATAGCGTTCACTGCGCACAGATCAAGGCCACTGTGGCGCTGCGCTGCCCGGCGGCATGGACGGGTAGCGCCACGGCATGGCCACACCACCCAGCACGCCGCTGTGGCGCACTGCAGTCAGTGTGCCGAAACCGCTGGTCAGCGTTTCGAGGTAAGGCGCCACTCTGGCTGCGAGCCCTGCCTCGGCCGTATCGCCAAGCCCTTGCGGCAGCACGGGTCGCTGTCCCAGTTCCCGGAGCCACTGGGCCGTGCGCGCCAGCGATACCTGCACATGCCAGCTCCCCCCTTGCGTGGCCTGGCGGTACAGCGCGGCCTGGATGCCGAAGGCCAACCAGAAGCCTGCCGCGTAATCCAGAATCTGCATCGGCAGCGCACGCAGGCCGCTGCTGCCAGCACCGGCGTTACCGCCTGCAATGCCCTCAAAGGCCTGACCTTCCGCCCAGTTGATGCCGCTGGCCGTCTGCACCAGCGAATCAAACCCGCGCCGGTCTGCCCAAGGCCCGCGGCGCCCATAGGCCGACAGGCTGGCGTACACAATGCCGGGCCGCAACTGCGCCGCCTGCGGCGGGCCAAAGCCCAGCGCATCCAGGCTGCCGGGATGGTAGCCCTGCAGCAGCACGTGTGCGCCGTCCAGCAGGCTGGCAAACTGGGCCTTGCCAGTGGGGGACTTCAAATCGAGCAAGGCCGAGCGCTTGCCCCGGCTCAGATCGGCAATGGCACCGATGTTGGGCAGACCCGGGCCGTTGATCATCAGCACATCGGCGCCATGCGCAGCCAGCGTTCGCGCCGCTACCGGGCCTGAGAGGATGCGCGTCAGGTCCAGCACCCGAATGCCCGAAAGAGGCCCTGCATTCTCATTCTGCAAAGCAGGCCAGGCACGCGGCGACGCTGGCTGCCCGGCATCCAGCCGCGTGATCTGAACCAACGGCTGCGCGGCCACTGCAGCGCTCTGCGGATGGGCAGCCCATTCCTGCGGAGTGCGGGCAGCCGCCACCACCAGACCGCGCTCGGCGGCTTGGGTTTCAAAATCAATAGCATCCCACGCATTCAATGCCTGCACTACGGCCTGTTTTTGCGTCAAGCTGCCAATGGGCAAGCCCAACAGTTGCAACGCGCCATCACGGTGGTGGTCGAAATTGGCGTGAATGCGCACCCAACCCGGCCTGCCCACCGCCGCACCACAGGGGTACAGGCCCGAGATGGGCGACCACAGATCGGGCTGCACCCCATCAAGGGTGAAGTACCCCGTGGTTTCTGCCAGGGCATGCGGCACCTGCACACTGGCGCAGGCAAGCGCACTGCCACTGCGCAGGCTGCCCAACTGCGCCGCTGCCAGCGTGGCTGCGGCGACGGATGCGCCTGCCGCCACATCCACCGCAAAGCTGGAGAGGTAACCGCCGCCATCGCCGCCCAGCTGCAGCGCCTGTGCATCGACGGCGGGGGCCCCCGGCAGGCCTGCCGCATGCCACTGCTGCTGCACGGCTTGGCGAATGCGGTGGTGCAGCGCATCTGCAGGTGGGGTGGCGTGGGACATTTGCATTTCTGGCTCCATGGGCGAGAGGGCGCACGCGAATCGGTCGTGCTGGCCGCCATTGCACGCGCTGCGCCCTGCCCCGTCAATCTTGATTGGGCCAATCCATGTGGGCTAGCATGGCGCATGCCTCGCCCATCTCCCGCCGCTCATGCCCCTCTCGACGACTCCCCCTGGCTGAGCAGCCAGCAGGCCGCCGCCATGCTGGGTGTACAGCGCGCCAGCCTGTACAGCTATGTCAGCCGTGGCCTGCTGCGCGCGCAGGCCCAGCCCGGCCAGCGCGGCCATGTGTATGCCCGGGCCGATGTACAGCGCCTCGCCATCCAGCGGCAATCGGTACGCAACCCGGCGCGGCTCGCCCAGTCCACGCTGGATTGGGGAACGCCGGTACTGGCATCCGCCATCACCCAGGTCGAAGGCGGCCAGCTGTACTACCGGGGCCATCTGGCGGCCTCGCTGGCCGCGCAAGCGAATCTTGAGGAAGTGGCGGCACTGCTTTGGAATCAGAAAATGGCTGTCGCGTTGGATGAAGAAGCGTCACCAGCTCACAAAGTGATAGCAAACAAGGACCTCCCACGCACTCCTGCCATGGCGCTGTCGGCCTGGTACGGTGGCGCGGAGGCCCTGGAGGCCGAGATGGAGCACGCCGCGCTCTGGCCCCTGGCCCTGCTGCAAAGTATGGCCGAAATCCTGACAGGGCAGCCTGTCACCAGCGCAGCGCAGCAGCTGCATTCGCTACAAAAAACAAAGCGCCTGCGCCCACTGCATAAGCGCCTGGGGCAGGTATGGCAAACAGGTCCGGCCCATGCCGACATCCTGCGGCAGGCGCTGGTGGTGTGCGCCGACCATGAACTCAATGCCTCCAGCTTTGCCACGCGCGTGGTGGCATCCACCGGCGCCAGCCTGCATGCCAGCGTGGGCGCGGGCCTGGCAGCGCTGTCCGGTCCCCTGCATGGCGGCATGACGGAGGTGATCGCCAGCCACTGGGAAGACTGGCACCGCGCAGGCCGCAAGGGGCTGGCACCATCGCTGCGCAGATTGCTGGCAGACACCCGCCTGGGCACCACGCCGCATTACTGCGCGGGTTTTGGCCACCCGCTCTATCCGGCGGGCGATCCGCGCAGCCTGCATCTGCTGGCGCTTTTGGCACCCGATGCGGCACGTGAGCAGTTGCTGCGCCAGGTGTACGAGGACACCGGCCTGCACCCCAGCCTGGATTACGCGCTGGTCGCCATTCAGCGCAGCCTGGGCCTGCCGGCGGGCGCGGCGTTTGTGCTGTTTGCCCTGGGCCGCACCGCCGGCTGGATTGCCCATGCGCTGGAGCAGCGTGCAAGCGGCCAGTTGATCCGCCCCCGGGCACGGTATGTGGGCCAGCCTCCCATGCCCAGCAGCGGCACACATGCTGCACAGCGCCCTCCCGGCCGCATCATCCGCTTTTGAGCGCAGGCCGGGCTGCAAACAGGCATGAAAAAGCGGCCTTGCGGCCGCTGTCTGGATGAATGCTGCGGACGAGCGGACTGTTGCCGCGCCACAACGTCAGTCGGCTTCGCCTTCCACCGGCCAGTCGCGGATATAGGCCTTGAGCATCTTGTTCTCGAAGTTCTGGCTGTCCACCACGGCCTTGGCCACATCGTAGAAGCTGATCACGCCCATCAGCATTTTCTTGTCCATCACCGGCATGTAGCGCGCATGGCGGTCCAGCATCATGCGGCGTACCTCGTCCATGTCGGTCTCCATGGTGCAGGTCAGCGGCGCATCGTCCATCACGCTGCGCACCAGGGTGTTTCCGGCAGAGCCGCCGTTGCCCACGATGGCAACAATCACTTCGCGGAAAGTCAGCATGCCCACCACGTCGCCGTGCTCCATCACCACCAGCGAACCGATGTCTTTCTCGGACATGGTCTGAATGGCGTCGGAGAGCGGGTCATTCACGCTTGCGGTGTAGAGGGTGTTGCCTTTGAGGCGCAGGATGTCACTGACTTTCATGCTCGTCTCCTTCAAGATCTCCAGCAGATGCATGCCCTGGCTGGCGCTCGGTGGAAGTGGATGCGGCCACCCAACGCTTGCGCGACAGGGCTGCCAGCAATGGTTCGTTAAATATAGCCGACAATCCCCACCCAGAATGACAATCTGATGGAGATCCGCCATGCCCGGCTATTCAGACCCCGGTTTTGACACCCTGAGCCTGCACGCAGGCGCCCAGCCCGACCCGGCCACCGGCGCACGTGCCGTGCCCATCCACCTGACGACCTCGTTCGTCTTCGAGTCCAGCGACCACGCCGCCAGCCTGTTCAACCTGGAACGGCCCGGCCATGTCTACAGCCGCATCAGCAACCCGACCAATGCCGTGCTGGAGCAGCGCGTGTCGGCCCTCGAAGGCGGCGTAGGAGCCATTGCCGTGGCCAGCGGCCAGGCGGCGCTGCACCTGTCGATTGCCACACTGATGGGCGCGGGCAGCCACATCGTGGCCAGCACCGCCCTGTATGGCGGCTCGCAGAACCTGCTGCATTACACGCTGCGGCGCTTTGGCATCGAAACCACTTTCGTCAAGCCCGGCGACATCGACGGCTGGCGCGCCGCC
Source organism: Comamonas odontotermitis (assembly GCF_040396735.1). Classification (GTDB taxonomy): domain Bacteria; phylum Pseudomonadota; class Gammaproteobacteria; order Burkholderiales; family Burkholderiaceae_C; genus Comamonas; species Comamonas odontotermitis_C. Next base: position 18,640 of record NZ_JBEBNZ010000030.1, on the reverse strand, counting down.
ATCCGCCCCAACACCAAGCTTTTCTTTGGCGAAACCGTGGGCAACCCGGGGCTGGATGTGCTGGACATTCCTACCGTGGCACAGATTGCCCACGAGGCGGGCGTGCCGCTGCTGGTGGATTCCACCCTCACCTCGCCGTGGCTCATCAAGCCCTTCGCGCATGGTGCAGACCTCGTCTACCACTCGGCCACCAAGTTCCTCTCGGGCCATGGCACGGTGATTGGCGGCATCGTCGTGGATGGCGGCAGCTTCGACTGGGAAAAGAGCGGGCGCTTTCCCGAACTGACCGAGCCCTACGACGGCTTTCACAACATGGTGTTCACCGAAGAGAGCACGGTAGGCGCCTTCTTGCTGCGCGCGCGCCGCGAAGGCCTGCGCGACTTCGGCGCCTGCATGAGCCCGCACACCGCCTGGCTGATTCTGCAGGGTATCGAGACGCTGCCGCTGCGCATGGAGCGCCACATGCGCAACACCGAAAAGGTGGTGCAGTTCCTGGCCAGCCATCCGCTGGTAGGCCGTGTGGGCCACCCGATGCTGGAGTCGCACCCCTCCCATGCGCTCGCGCAGAAGCTGCTGCCGCGCGGCGCGGGCTCGGTGTTCAGCTTCGACATTGCCGGCAACCGCAACCAGGGCAAGAAATTCATCGAAACGCTCAAAGTCTTCAGCCACCTGGCCAACGTGGGCGACTGCCGCTCGCTGGTCATCCACCCGGCCAGCACCACGCATTTCCGCATGACCGATGAAGCGCTCGCCCAGGCCGGCATCGGCCAGGGCACGATCCGCCTGTCGATCGGGCTGGAAGATGCCGACGACCTGATCGACGACCTCAAGCGCGCCCTCAAAGCCGCAGAAAAGGCTGCTTGATGGAAATCAAGCACTCCCTGCAGATCCGCAGTTTTACCACCTCCGACACCGATGCCGTGATCGGCCTGTGGAACGACTGCGGCCTGACCCGGCCCTGGAACGACCCGCACAAGGACATTGCGCGCAAGCTCAGCGTGTCGCCCGATCTCTTTCTGGTCGGCACCGATGGAGCCGGGCAATTGATCGCCAGCGTGATGGTGGGCTATGACGGCCATCGCGGCTGGATCAACTACCTGGCCGTTCACCCCGGCTGCCAGCGCCAGGGCCATGCGCGCCGCCTGATGGAGCGGGCCGAACAGTTGCTGACCGAGCGTGGCTGCCCCAAGCTGAACCTGCAGGTGCGCGAAGGCAACGAGGCGGTGATCGCCTTCTACGAAAGCCTGGGCTACAGCAATGACAAGACCGTGTCGCTGGGCAAGCGGCTGATTGCAGATATCTGACCACGAGATACCGCACAAGAATCTGGAGACCGAAATGCATATCCAAGTACAGGGCGCAGACATATATGCCTATACCGGCGGCAAGGCGTTCGACGCCGCCAGGCCCACCGCCATCTTCATCCATGGCGTGCTGTGTGATCACAGCGTGTGGGCCCTGCAAAGCCGCTATCTGGCCAACCACGGCTGGAACGTGCTGGCCATCGACCTGCCGGGCCACTGCAAGAGCGGCGGCAAAGCGCCCGCCAGTGTGGAAGAGGCCGCCACCTTCATCGGCCAGATGATGGACGCCGCAGGCCTGCAGAAGGCCGCCTTGATCGGCCACAGCTGGGGCAGCCTGATTGCCATGCAGGCCGCTGCCCAGCTAGGCGCCCGGGTCAGCCACCTGGTATTGGTGGGCACCGCTGCCCCCATGAAGGTATCGCCCGTGCTGCTGGATCTGGCGCAAAGCGCACCGGACCAGGCCATCGCCATGGTGCAGACCTTCTCGCGCGCCACCCTGTCGCCACCCAATGGTGCAGGCAGTTGGGTGTTCGGCGCGGGCACGGCGCTGGGCCGCCGCGTGCTGGCCAGCAATGGTGACACCAACCTGCTGCATACCGGCTTTGTGGCCTGTGACAGCTACAGCGGCGGAGAATCTGCCATGACGGCCGTCAATTGCCCCATTCTGTTTGTGCTGGGTGAGCAAGACCAGATGACTCCGCCCAAGGCCGCCAAAGGCCTGATCGATGCAGCCAAGGCGGCCGGCAAGTCCGTGCAAGTGCGAACGATTCCCAATGGGCACAACCAAATGATGGAGTCCCCCGATCCAACGCTGTTTGCAATTCGGGATTTCCTTCAATACTAAGCAATAATTTTGATAGCGAGATATCACACCTGTATCGGCGGTAAGCAGTGGTAAGGACGGCCATTTTTTAGCGCGCAAATCGCGCAGAATGCGCTAGCCTATGGCCTATCGCTGCATCGGGGCGCAAAGCGCATGCCACAACGCAGCACGAATGCCACCAGCCATGCTTGATACCGCCCTTCCCAGCCTTTTGCAGCATTGTCACGCCCTGCCGTGGCATCTGCTGCAGCCTCGCCAGCCCGTGGACACCGAGCGCTGGAACGAGGCCTGGGCGGATGCGCTGGGCCAGTTGCACGAATTCGCCAGCCACGGTTACTACGGACTGGACATGCAGGACTTGGCCCCCGGCAGCCAGCAGCAGGCCTGGGATGATTGGCGTGATGCCGTGCGCCAGGCGCTGCGCCTGCCCGAGCTGGCCTACACCCGGGGCCTGTCCCTCACCAGCCTGGAAGCCCTGTTCGAACACGTGCTGCATTGCTGCAATGAATTTGCCAGCATGGCACGCAGCGCGAACGAGAAGGGCCTCGCCCACCACCGCACGCTGGAGGTGGCGGGCCAGGACTACGCCAGTGCGGTTCAACTGCTGGCCTTTCCGGTGCTGCTGGAGCGCCAGGAGCTGATTCCGCCCATCGTGCAGCGCCTGCTGGACAACCAGTGCGACCGCCTGCTCGATTACCTGAGCGCTGCCGCCTGCGACAAGACCGAAGCGGTGGAAGCCCTGTTCTGCCCCGAACCCTACGCGGCTCTCACACCGTTCTTCGAGCAGCTGGAGGTATGCAGCGCGCCCTTGCAGGCCTACCTGCAGCAGGCCTATCCGGCCACAGCGGATACCCTGTCACCCGCCTCGTGGACCGACATTGCCAACCACCACTGGGCCTGGGAGGTTGCGGCCCTGGTGGTGCTGTACGACCTGAACGACAATGCCTTTGCGGCTCACCCGCGCTATCCGGCCGACATGGTGGCATTTGCGCGCCAGCGGCTGGATGCCAGCTACCCGCAATCCTTGCGCGCCTGATTTTTTCCGCTTTCGCAGATTTCAGGCTGCTGCGCGTTCTGCCTCCTGCACCTCTCGCGCCTCCAGCGCACCGGGGCGGCGCTCCAGCAGATCGATCAGCATGACGTGATCGAGACCGCAGTGCCACCACAGGGGCTCGGTGGCTTCGTTGTAGTCCAGCAGCAGCGCCGTCATCAGCGGCTGCGCACGCGTGGCAGCGGGCTCTACCAGCAGCACGTAGCGGGCATCGCTGTCGCTGCTCTGGCCCTGCCGTTCCGCACTGGTGACGCGGCCCTCCACATCCACCACGGCGCCCACCCAGTCCAGCTGGGCCAATACATCCAGCGCGCGGTGCAGTTGCACATCCTCCACCTTCAATTGCGCAGCCAGCTGGTGCAGGTACAGCCCCTTCTCGGGCTGGTAGCGCATGGGGTTGAGGGCGTGCAGGCACTCGATGGCGAGCTGAAAATCCCAGCTCTGTGCCGTGGGCAGGCGCGCCACGCCCGCCAGCAGGCTGGGCAGATAGGCGGCCACCACGGCGCCCAGCAGCACGATCACCCAGGCCACATAGATCCAGATGAGCAAGATGGGCAACGTGGCGAAGGTGCCGTAGATCGTGGAGTACGTGGGCACGTTGGCCAGGTACAGAGCCAGAATCTTCTTGGCCAGCTCGATCCCGATCGCTACAAACACGCCGCCAGCCAATGCGTCGCGCCAGCGCACATGGGTATTGGGCACATAGCGGAACATGGCTGTCACCCCCGCCGCCAAAAGCACAAACTCCAGCGAATCGAAAGCGAGGCGAATCAGGTACGGCAGCTCGCCCATGGCACTGCGCGAAGCGGCCATCACCGACGACGTCAGCGCCAGGCTGGCGGCCAGCAGCAGCGGCCCCAACGTGATGGCAGCCCAGTAGATAAGCACGCGCTGGCCCAGCGGCCGGAGCTTGCGCACCCGCCAGATGTTGTTGAGCGTGCGGTCCATGGTGAGAATCAGTGCCAGCGCCGTGGCCAGCAGGAAACTCAGGCCCGCCATGCCCAGGCGGCTGGCCTTGCTGGCAAACTGGGTGATGTAGCCCAGCACCTGGCTGGCGATGCTGCTGGGGATCAGGCTCTCGACCAGCCAGCGCTGCAGTTGCGCTTCCATCTGCGAGAACATCGGAAACGCGGTGAACAGTGCCAGCGCCACCGTCATGAACGGCACCAGTGCCAGGGTGGTGGTAAAGGTCAGGCTGCTGGCCGTCAGACCCAGGCGGTCTTCGCCAAAACGCCTGCGCAGGGTATCGACCGTATTGCCCCACGGAAAATCAGCCAGCGCCTGCCACCAGCGCTCTGGCCTGGTGGCCGTGGAATCCGTCGCCCTCGATGCCGTGTTTTTCTCTTCTGTGCCGTACATGCCGATATGATGCCAGTTTCACACCACGCACCATGCCTTCCGCACCTTCGAATCTGCCTGATTTGGTAACGCCCGCCGCAGCGCCTGGCGTGGCGCAGCTGTCGCGCACACTGGCAGTGGTGTCGCTCCTGGGCCTCGTGGTCCTGTCTGTGGCGTGGGAGCTGTGGATCGCGCCGCTGCGCCCCGGTGGCTCGTGGCTCGTCATCAAGGCGCTGCCGCTGTGCATACCGTTGGCAGGGCTGCTCAAGCACCGCATGTACACCTACCGTTGGGTCAGTCTTCTGGTGTGGCTGTACTTTACCGAAGGTGTGGTGCGCGCATTTGGTGATGCGCCGCCCAGCCGCTGGTGCGCGATGGCCGAGATCGCGCTGTGCCTGCTGCTGTTTGCCGCCTGCGTACTGCATGTCAAGGGCCGCCAGAAAGCCGTGCGGCCTGCCGAGTAACCGGCCGGGCCATCGCCTCGCTGAACGCATTTTGTTTTGGATATTTGTTGAGACCAAGCCATGACCGATCTGATTGCCAGCCTGCGCCGCATTGTGGGCGAAAACCATGTACTGACTGATGGCGACCTGAGCGCCTACGAACAGGACTGGCGCCGCCGCGAGCACGGCAAGGCCCTGGCCGTGGTGCGCCCCGGCTCCACCGAAGAAGTGGCGGCCGTGGTCAAGGCCTGCGCCGCCAATGGAACCGCCATCGTGCCGCAGGGTGGCAACACCGGCCTGGTCGTCGGATCCACCCCCGATACCTCCGGTACGCAGGTGGTGCTGAACCTGGGCCGCATGAACACCGTGCGTGCGCTGGACAAGGACAACCTGACGATCACCGTCGATGCGGGCTGCATTCTGCAAAGCCTGCAGGAGCGCTGCGAGAAGGAAGGCTTTCTCTTCCCACTGTCGCTGGCGGCCGAAGGCAGTTGCACCATTGGCGGCAATCTGGGCACCAATGCCGGCGGCACGCAGGTGGTGCGCTACGGCAATACGCGCGAGCTGTGCCTGGGCCTGGAAGTGGTCAACGCCCAGGGAGAAATCTGGAACGGATTGAAAGGCCTGCGCAAGGACAACACGGGCTATGACCTGCGCAACCTCTTCATCGGCAGCGAAGGCACCCTGGGGGTGATCACGGCCGCCACGATGAAGATCTACCCCATGCCCGCCAGCCAGCTCACCGCCTGGGCCGCGCTGCCGTCGTTTGAAGCGGCAGTACAGCTGCTGGGCCTGGCCCACCAGTACCTGGGCGCGGGCCTCACGGGTTTCGAGGTGATGAACCGCTTTGCACTGACCCTGGTGGACAAGCACATGCCGCAGCTGCGCGTGCCCTTCATCGACAACCCTGACTTTCCGTACGCCGTGGTGCTGGAAAACTCAGACAGCGAATCCGAGGCACACGCCCGCGCACGCTTCGAGGCGCTGATGGAGGCCGCATTCGAGCAGGAAATCGTGCTGGACGCTGTGGTGGCCGAAAACCTGAGCCAAGCGCACAACCTGTGGCACATCCGCGAGAGCATTCCGCTCGCGCAGGTGGAGGAAGGCCTGAACATCAAGCACGACATCTCGGTGCCGATTTCACGCATTCCAGCCTTTGTGGAACACGCCACCGCCGTGCTGGCGCACAAGGTGCCGGGCATGCGCCTGGTGAACTTTGGCCACCTGGGAGACGGCAACCTGCACTTCAACGTGCAGGCCCCCGAGGGCATGGACCCCAAGGCATTCCTTGAGGCGCGCGAGCACGAGATCAACCACATCGTCTACGACGCCGTTGCCGAGTTTGGCGGCTCCATTTCGGCCGAGCACGGCATTGGCACCCTGAAGGCAGCCACCCTGCCCGATTACCAGTCGCCGGTTGCGCTGTCCATGATGCGCGCCATCAAGCAGGCGCTTGACCCGCAAGGCATCATGAACCCCAACTGCATGCTGGCCCGGCAGGTTTGAGTCGCCTCAAATAGCACAGCAGGAACGAGGGCGTATCGCCTTGCCTTGTCTTGCATTGCGCCGCTGGCATGTGGACCAGGTGTCGCATTCCGGAGGATTGCGTAGATAAAAGAAGGCGCTTCCCATTGTTCTTCGCTCGCGATAATTTGCGGCAGCTTGTACAGTCAGCTCAATCTTGGAGGAGCGCATGACGCAAATATCCTTGCAAGAAAACGTACGCACCGCACCTGCCACGCGTGCTGAGATTGCCGCTAGTAGTGAAACGGCTGCTGTGTTTGCCCAGCGTTACGGGATCACCGGGCCCACGGTCTATCAGTGGAAGGCGCGCCAGGGTTTTAGAGCCGCTAACACAACCCAGCAAATCGTAGATTTGCGGTTGAGACGAGGCGCGAAGCCGCAGGCAGTACAGGCGTACGACAAGGCGAAGCAACGACGTATCAAGGGTTGTGTTAGCGGCTCTTAATGACCTTTCTCACACCGCTTCCCGTCTGCAGACCCAGCTGCCTTCCCAGGAAGTGGTTGGTGCGAATCTGTACGTAACAATGTCTCCCGCTCAGGCTTGGACAAATGCCTACGCCGCCACGGCGTGGGTAATTTGATGCACCCATGCCCAGCGAGTCTCAGCAATCACACAAGGCATACAAAAGCGACGAGCCCGGGTACCTGCACATGGATGTGAAGTACCTGCCGCAGATGCAAGACAAGGATAAGCGCAGTTACCTGTTTGTCGCTATTGACCTGGCTACGCGCTGGGTGTGTGTGCTGACCAAAGCCAATAAGACGGCAGCGGGCGCCCAGGCGTTCTTGGGTGTACTCAAAGCCTGCCCCTGAAGATCACCAAGCTGCTCCCCGACAACGGCAAAAAGCGAACGGATCGCTTGTTTGCAATCCGCGAACGCGCTGCTACGGGCGAGCACGAGTTTGGTTTGCTCTACAAGCGTTGGGGATTGAACACCGTTTAACCCAACCCAGAACAACGCATACCAACGACATGGTCGAGCGCTTTAGTGGGCGCATTGCGGATATCTTGAAGACCCAAAGATTTAACGATGCACAGGACTTGGACACAGCCACTGATGGGGTATGTGGCGCTGTACAACCATCAACGGCCTCCGTCAGCGCTGGATGGCAAGACACCGATGCACACGATGAAACAGTGGTACGAGACTCCCCGGCATTTTTTCAGGAAGCAGCCCATGATCATCCGGGATGCGTCAGTTAGACATGTCTCGGATTGCGCAGGCAATACTGCTCGAGGTGAAGTTCAAGGCTTTAGCACGTTAATTCATGTCATCGACCAAATATTGAAATTTCATTTTTATATGAAACTTTGATTTTTCAATTTATAGATAATTTGAGTGAAACCTGTTTCTCTTCTATGAAAACATTCCACTGCACGGCCACCTAGGAGACGTAGAGCCACAAGAGTTGGCCGGTAATGCACGCTCAATGCCTGAGAGCGTCTGAGCCAATCGAGCAAGTTCAATTAAATATCTTATCAATTAATTAATAAAATCTACTGAGATGTAATTAATGCGTAAGCATTACCATTTATAGTCAACTGCTTCTATGACTCTTATCTGAGTGATCTCCATGAAAAAGCTGAAATTTCATTTTTCGCAATAGCTATTACGCTACTCTCACAACTTACTTTCGCCAAGGGGTGGGTTGATGTAGCAACCTTCAAGCGTTATGCTGGCTGGGCTTGCAAACCTGGATCCTCCCAAGTAGTTGCCATACACATCTATGTGAGCGGGCAAATTGTTGGTGCAGGGAACGCAAACCTTCTTCGAGAAACTGCTGTGAAAAATGCCTGTAACAGCACATCCCAGAGCCATGGATTCGATATTTCTTTAAATATCCCTTCAACGCTACTAAACGGGTCCAATCGAGAAGTAATAATTTATTCCATTTACGCAGATGGCTCCCATGAAAAACTAGACAATACCCCTCTCAGGTTAATTTTCCCGCAGCCCCGGGACAAGAGAGACCAGCTAATTTTGGTGATATCATTGGCAGGGATCTTAGCTACTCATGGGCGGGCCCTTTGAATTATTTTGGCCACATCGGAATATGGGATGGTGCCAACATTATAGAAGCAACTGGTGCTCAGAATGGAGATGACACTCTAAAAACCACACCTTGGTCTGCTTATGCCAGCCTCTCAACAAAGTGGCCAACTGTATCTCCTCAAACATTGGATATTCGCCACGCTTATTGTGGTCAAGCATTTTGCCAGCTATACGAGCAGCCGAACGGTGATCTTACAACCAATGCAACCAACAGCGGATTAAGGGAAATGGCTGCAAAATCAGCGTATCTGAAATATTTGATCGGAGCCAGCTATACAAGATTGGCAACTTTTAGTTCTTCAAAACAAGGCTTCAGATATAGCACAACAAGACTTTGCAACCCATTTGCCACAAGCTGTATCTCCACAATTATTCAAGAAAAGGCAAAGCGAGGAACATATAGGTGCGAGACATTTGCACTAGAGGCATGGGCAAGCACATCCACAAAATCAGGCTACCAATTAATGGCGCAATATGTTTCCAGCTTTCAAAATCAAGCAGATATTGATAAATGGGGCAAGCAGACCAGCTTCTTGATTTCCCCAACTAGAATCAGAACTCCCAGGGATGTTTATGACAATTTCAAACGTCAATGGTGGGGTATTTAATGAATAAAAAAAGCTTCTTACCGCGAGTATAATATTAATTATATTTTTTATATTTTTCACCTTATACAAAATAGGCGATAACTCTTTGGCAGACTCAAAATTGGGGGCGGACGCAACAGAAAGCCTTCAGCCAAATGGGTCGATAAATTCCAGTCAATCATTATCAAACGAATCCCAACACTCTTCACTCTCGAATCAGAAAGGCCTCATAGAGGATCTAGTGCTCCAAGCAAAAAGAAAGGAAATCTTTGCTTATTCAAGAGAAGGAAATTTTAAGGATACAAGAAAGCGCTTAAAAGATGCCCGGGATGCTGGAGTAATTAGTCAGAAATAATATTATGGAGAGTTGGCGCATATGCTTTCTGTATCCGTTGACAATCCAGAATCCATAGTGAGAGAGATTGTCGCATCAGGAGAAAAATATGGCTTTGAAGTGATGATATCGCTTTTATCCAAAAATAATTTCCTGGCCGAATCCATTCCAGAATCTGCAAAATCGCAAATTCATGACGATATATATAACAACAAACCAGAAATTACTGGATTCATCGGTGATCTTGGATTGACTGATGTTTACAGATATGAAAACTGGATCGAAACTTTAAGAACTTTTTCTAAAAGTGATGATGATTTTGTTAAAAATTTAAATGATATCATTTTAAACAAAATTACAGACCCAAGGGAGGCATTTGGAATTCACTCTATGATCGAAAATCATAATTATCCAGAAAAACTAAGCAAAGAGGCTAAGGATAAATATTTATATTATATCAACAGCTATATTGAGAGCTATCCAAAAAATGAAGTAGCTTCATATATCAATAGCAAGAAATAATATTCGTTTCTTTACAATACCTCCCGGCTATGGCATATGGGGCCGGAGACGTTTCTTTTTCTGGGCTACTCCTTCATAGGCTTGATTGCCTGGATCACGCCTTCAATGCGACAACGAGGATGCAGGCGTATTCAGCGCGTTGGAGATCATGGTGTTGACATCCTTGGGCCAGAGAAAGGACGCACCCGGGTCCTGCACCACACGCGGCTGGCCGTCCTGCAGCCACCAGATGCGCATGGTATTGGTCTGCGCGTCCAGCGCAACGGCGGCGGCGTTGCTGCCGCCTTCATGCTTGCGATTGCCGGTGATGAAGTAGACCGACCCTTCCTTCTGCAGGGGGCCCGCCACCTCCAGATTCCGCATGAAAACCGGCGCCTGCGCGCCCAGCAGGTGTTGCAGGCGCGCCGCCATCACGCCACGCTGCAAAAATGGCGCATCGCTTTGGTATTTGCCCACCTGGCCCTGCAACTGCCCGTAGGCCTGCTGGCCATCGGTCGCCTGGGCAGTTGGCGCCCCTCCCGGCCCGCCCTGGCAGCCTGCCAACGCCAGTACAGCCGCAAAGCTCCATGCCCTATACCCGATGTGCCCTTGCATCCACATACCTCACCTTTCAAATGCTTTTCACAAATTTTCTGGAATTCCAGCGCTTGTCCAATTGGCGCTTGAAGCTATTAAAATAATAGCAAAAGCTTGTTCGTACTCAAAGCGGCGCCAAACCTGCATGCTTGCAGCCGTGCAGCGAGCCCGAACAGAGAAAACTGGCACACTATACGATTAGTTGTCTCTGTAACCAACTATGGCCTTCCTGCACCGGATAGCTGCAGGGGAAAGCGGCCATCGCGTAAAGTACGTGCATTGAGCCCAGGCCTGCATGGCACAGCACCCGGCCATGGCCCCTGGGCCAGCCGCTGAAACCATGCCCCGGGCCGGCAACCCTCTTGAGAACCGAATGAAGCAATACCTCCAACTCGTGCAGGACATTCTGGACCACGGTTCGTGGCAGAACAACCGCACCGGCATCCGCACCCTCAGCATGCCAGGCGCCAGCCTGCGTTTTGACCTGCAGCAAGGCTTTCCCGCAGTCACCACCAAAAAGCTGGCGTTCAAATCTGCCATTGGCGAGATGGTGGGTTTCATGCGCGCGTGCCGCAGTGCTGCGGATTTTCGTGCGCTTGGCTGCAAGGTCTGGGACCAGAATGCCAATGAAAACAAGGCATGGCTGGCCAACCCCTATCGCCTGCAGGAAGATGACCTGGGCCCCGTGTACGGCGTGCAATGGCGCCAATGGCCGGCCTACAAACTGATTGATCTGGCACAACCCCAGGGCGCTGCACAGATTGCCGATGCCGTGGCCAGGGGCTACCGCCAGATTGGTGAAGTCGACGAAGGCGGTGTACCGCACGCCGTGCTCTACAAAGCCGTCGACCAGTTGCGCCAGTGCCTGGACACCATCATGAACGACCCCGGCAGCCGCCGCATTCTGTTCCATGGCTGGAACTGGGCGCAGCTGGAGGAAATGGCCTTGCCGCCCTGCCACCTGCTCTACCAGTTTCTCGTCAACCAACAGGCGGGCGAGATATCGCTGTGCCTCTACATCCGCAGCAATGATGTGGGTCTGGGCACGCCTTTCAACCTGACGGAGGGCGCAGCGCTGCTGCACCTGGTGGGCCGCCTGACCGGCTACAAACCGCGCTGGTTCACCTATTTCATTGGGGATGCCCACATCTACGAAAACCACCTGCCCATGCTGCAGGAACAGCTCCAACGCGAGCCCTTCCCAGCGCCACAGCTGGTGCTGTCCGACCGCATTCCAAGCTATGCCGAAACCGGCCGTTACGAGCCGGAATGGCTGGAGAAAGTGGAGCCCGGCGACTTCAGCCTCGAAGGCTACCAGCACCATGCACCGCTGACGGCGCCCATGGCGGTATAGGCCTTTTCGGCGCCGCTCGCATCCACCCCCGCTGGTTGGCCGGACCAGCGGGGGCTTTCATTTCTGCGCTGCCTTGTCCGCCTTGAATTCTGAGGGTGGGCAACCCGCGCAGCACTCCCTACCACGTACTTTTGCGACACGGATTGCAGGCATGGAGGCGCGCGTCCTACAGCCCGCAAAACGCCATGGCGTCACCCTTGGGATTCATACCCAGCCAGGAGATCAGCGATGCCCCAACCCCCTCATGCTCCGGTGCACGAGCAGAGCGAACGCGACGCACAGCCGGACAAAAAGCCCGCCAACCCCAAAGACCTGAACGACCCTCGAAACCCCAAAAGCCCGGCCGTGGATGAACCCACCTATCAACGCAGCCAGGTCATCAAGCAGCCTCGCTAGATTCCCCAGGCAGGTGTTTCGATGGAAGGAGCAAGTATGAATAGCACCCTTTTCATGGCGACGAAGCCACAGCCCGAAGACGAGGATAAAGACCCCGTGGGCGAACCCGATCCGGTGCAGGAACCAACCACGCCCGCAGACGGAGACGACCCCGCCCATCCACCCTTTTCGCCAGACCGCGAGCCCGATATTCCGCAGGATCCGGAGTCCGAGCGGGTGGTGCAACCTGAACCGGTGGTGCCATGACCGCATGGCTGTCGATGACCGATGTTCAGGCTCTGCGGACAGGCCGATACACCAGCCGCAAGGCGTGATGAATCACGGCAGGATCAACCCGATAACTGGAAAATGCCCTATGACCGAACCCAGCAAACCATCCAACCCCAAGACAGGTTTTGGCCAATTTGCCAACAAGCGATTCGCCATCCTGCTTGCCATCGTCATCGCATTTCTGATGGTCGCGATCTGGGTGCCGTTCTGATCGCGCCTGTCGATGCCTGTTCTTGTCGTGTCAGTCAGATTCCGGCCTTGTAGAGCAGCCCATTGACAGCCCTGGCTGCAGCGCCCACGGGGCCAGAAACCCAGGGCACCCGCATGGGAGGTTCAGTACCGTCACCACCACCACGGCAGCCAGGAGGAAATTGCCATGCCAACCCCCATCACACCACCCCAGCCACCAGTCCCCCCTCCGATGCCGGAGCCGGGCAAACCCGAGCCCATTGACCCGCCCGACAGCACCTTGCCTGTGGAAGAGCCTCAAAAAGCACCACCAGTGAAAGACCCTGAACCCGTGTAGCACGCAATGGAGTGTCGCCGCCATCCGTTCCATTTGGTATCCGGGCCACGCTCCTACACCCCGCCACCGCGAAGCGCCGTACTGTAGTTCCAATCTCGTTATTTACAAAAGGAGTCCCATGTTGTTCAAATCCAAACAGCCCAGCCTGTCCGCGGTGCAAGACGATCTGGCAAAGCTGGTCGACGATGTTCGAGCCTTGCTTTCCGTCAAGGAACTGGATGCCATTCCCGAAATCAGAGGCGTGCGACAGCGCATTGACGAGGGACTCGCGAGCGCCAAGGATTCTGCCGAGCAGGTGCTGCAGCAAACCCGGCACGCTGCGGCCTGTGCAGACCAGTACGCGAAGGACGAGCCATGGCGGATTGCCGGTGCAGCGCTTGCGGTGGGGGCATTGGTCACCTATGTCATGTGCCGGCGCTGAAGCATTTCTACGCGCAGGTGCGGACTCCTTGCAGAGCAGGCACCTGAAAACAGTTTTCCGTGGACGCACGCCGGTTGGCTCCGCGTCCGTGGATGAATGCAGCCCCATGCGGGGCATATGAGAAGCACAAACTTCGCAACTTCTCGGAGGAGCCGACGATAGGCTGGTGGTGCAAACAAGCATGTGCACCATCAACGCTTTGAGCACAAGGAGGCTACCATGCAGACCTTGACCGTCACCCCCAAGATGCGCGCCTTTGTAGGCGGCGCATTCTATCCAACAGGTTTCTCGCTCGTCATGTACCCATCGGAAGATGAGGCGCTGGAGATTGCACGTCGGCTCACCGACCACCTGTTCCGAATCGAAGACATTTTTCTGGTGCCGCCCACCGTCGTGCTGCAGGAAATCGCACCTACGGTGGATGCATCCAACAAACCTTTGCCATCGATGGGATCGGACGGCTCCATTGCGCGCGCCTTGGTGGAGCTTGCCGAGCAAGGCCATGTCGGCCTGCTGGTGCGCACAGCGAATGACCAGGAGATCAATGCATTGCGCGGCGTCATTGCCAACAGCACCTACTCCTTTGCCAAGGCTTACCACTCCCTGGCCATTGAAGATCTGTAGGCCCCTTCGGGATTGCAACAGAATTGGAGAGACGTGATGAACCCGACTTTCATCGGCAAAAATGCGCTGGGCAGCAAGCAGACGCCCATACCCAGCACGCCAAAGAAGCCACGGCCCGGAGGAAGCCCGCCTGCAGATGACGACCCGTCCCAATTGCGTGTTTGAAAAGCGCACCGGTCGATGATGGGCACCAGGTTGCCACGCACCTGACACTGGGTATGTCGATGCGAAATGACGACATACATGATCTGCTCATGCACTGCCCCACGCCAAGACGTGCAAATGAAAAAACCCGTATGCCGAAGCATACGGGTTTATGTCATTGGTCGGAATGGCGGGATTCGAACTCGCGACCCCTTGCACCCCATGCAAGTGCGCTACCAGGCTGCGCTACATTCCGAAGACTTGAATTATATACCTAGTTTTCAGGCTCTCCAGAAAGAATGCGACGAATTTCCTGCAATTCGATGGCTGCCTGTTGCCAGGTGACTGGTTCCGCAGAGTGGCCGAGGTGCCCATCCTCCAAGACCGTTCCATCCATTCCATTCAGACCGAAAGCGGCATCATCTGCCAATGCCTCCACCATGGCATGGCCACGGGGCAGGGTTTGCAGCTGGTTGCGCGCGCCGCTGATGGTGAAGCCACGCTCATACAGCAGCTCTCGGATGCGGCGGATCATCAACACCTCGTGGTGCTGGTAATAACGCCTGTTTCCCCGGCGCTTGACGGGACGCAGCTGTGTGAATTCCTGCTCCCAATACCGCAGCACATGCGGTTTGACATCACACAGCACCGCGACTTCACCGATGGTGAAATAACGTTTGGCGGGGATGGAGGGAAGCTGTTTTTCCATGGGCAAATTGTAAACAGCCGCTAGTGCGGCCGTGTTGCATACTGGCGATGCTGCCAGACTGGCGGTAGGCCATGTCTGCCGATGGACAATCTCAATCCATCCATCAGCGCATCGCCACCTTCAAGTCTAGTCTGCCGGAGCCTGCACCGAATCCTTGAGCTTGCCGCTGGCATGAAAGGTGACGACCCGGCGCGCCTCGATAGGCACCTCTTCGCCAGTGCGCGGATTGCGGCCCGGACGGGCTTTCTTCATACGCACCTGGAAATTGCCAAAGCTCGACAGCTTCACGTCTTCGCCCTTGATCAGGCTTTCGGCGATCAGGTCGAAAAACGCATCCACCATATCTTTGGCTTCACGCTTGTTCAACCCGATGTTGTCAAACAGCATGTCGGCAAGCTGCGCCTTGGTCAGCGCAGGTTGCTCCAGACTTTCTACTGTAAATTCCATAGCAATATCCGCAATATAGATCAGCGCAAACGCGCATTAACGCTCTGCTTTAGCTGCTCAAGCACAGCTTGCATGGCGGTCTCGATTTCGGTCTCTTCCAGTGCCCGCTCGTCATGACCCAGAGTCAGGCGCACTGCCAGACTCTTTTCATCCTGCGCCAGGCTGCCTGGCGCGGCTTCTTCACCGGCCTTGAGCTTCTTGGGGCGGAACACATCAAACAGTACGGCATTGCGCAGGATACCGCCACTGTTGGCAGCACGGATTGCGTCCATGACCTGTGCGTGTGTGACAGCCTCCTTGACCACCACGGCAATGTCACGCTCGACGGCCTGGTGCTTGGCCACAGGCTTGAACACTGCCACGTTGCGGGCCAACACGGCATCGAGCTCCAGCTCGAATAGGGTGGGCGCCTGCGCCAGATCCCATTCCTGGCGCCACCGGGGGTGCAACTCTCCCACAAAGCCGATGGCCTTGCCATTGAGCAGCACACGAGCGCAACGGCCAGGGTGCATGGCTGGATGCTCGGCAGGCTCGAACACGGGCACCAGAGGCGCCAGCAGCGCTTCCACATCGCCCTTGACGTCGTAGAAATCGACCTTGGTCTCGGTGCTGCCCCACTGCAGTTGGTCGGCGGCGCCATAGGCAAGGCCCGCCACACGCATGGGCTGGTAAAAGCCCTTCACGGTGGTGTCTGAATCGACGACCGATGCATCCTTGAAGAATACACGCCCCAATTCGAACACGCGCACGCGCTGTGCCTTGCGGTCCACATTGAACTTGAGCACCTGCAGCAGCGAGCCCAGCAACGACGAACGCATCACGCTCAGATGGCTGGCAATCGGATTGAGCAGCTTGATGGCATTGCTGTTGCCCGCCAGCTCCTGCTCCCACTTTTCTTCGACAAAGCTGAAGTTGATGGTTTCCTGGTAGCCCAGGGCTGCCAGTTCACGGCGCACGGCAAACGGGCTGCGCTGGTTCTCGGCACGCAGCTTGGGCGAGATGGGCGCCAGCGGCTTGGAGGTTGGCAGGTTCTCGTAGCCCACCATGCGGGCCACTTCCTCGATCAGATCCTCTTCCAGGTTGATGTCGAAGCGGAAGGTGGGTGCAGTCACGCTGATCACGCCCTCGGCAGCCACCACAGCCGGCAGGCCCAGGCCGTTCAGGGCATCCAGGCATTGCTGCTGGGTGACGGGCATACCGATGACCTTGGCAGCCCGCGCCACGCGCAGCTGCACGGTCTTGGGCGCAGGCATATGAGGCTTCTGGTCGTCCATCGGGCCGCACTGGGTCTCGGGCGTACCGCAGATCTCCAGCACCAGCGCGGT
Organism: Comamonas odontotermitis; assembly: GCF_040396735.1. Taxonomy (GTDB): domain Bacteria; phylum Pseudomonadota; class Gammaproteobacteria; order Burkholderiales; family Burkholderiaceae_C; genus Comamonas; species Comamonas odontotermitis_C. The sequence continues at coordinate 1,868 of NZ_JBEBNZ010000030.1, read as the reverse complement.
GATGCGCTCGATATGCTCCACCGTGTGCTCGGGGTCCACACCGCGCTCGAAGCGATGGCCAGCGTCGGTCGAGAAATTGAAGTGGCGCGAGCGGCCCGCCACTGCCTTGGGCCACCAGAACGCGGCCTCGATGTAGATGTTCTTCGTGTCGTCGGACACAGCCGTGGCGTCGCCGCCCATGATGCCGGCCAGGGATTCAACTTCCTTGTCGTCGGCAATCACACCAACCTGGATGAAGTCATCGATCTTGATGGTGTTGCCATTGAGCAGCTTGAGCGTCTCGCCCTCCTTGCCCCAGCGCACGCTCAGGCCGCCATGGATCTTGTCCAGATCGAAGATGTGGCTGGGACGGCCCAGCTCGAACATCACGTAGTTGGAGATGTCCACCAGCGGCGACACGGAGCGCTGGCCGCAGCGTGCAAGGCGATCCACCATCCATTGCGGCGTCTTTACCTGGGTATTGACGTTGCGCACCACACGGCCCGAGAAGCGACCACACAGGTCGGTGGCTTCAATCTTCACTGGCAGCTTATCCTGCACGGTTACGGCCGCCTGCGGGAAGGACAGTTGCTTGAGCGGCGTGCCGGTCAGTGCCGACAACTCGCGCGCAATGCCGTATACCGACAGGCAGTGCGCCAGGTTGGGGGTGAGCTTGAGCGTGAACAGCGTGTCGTCCAGGTTCAGGTACTCGCGCACGTTCTGGCCCAGAGGCGCGTCCAGCGGCAGCTCCAGCAGGCCGCCGTGGTCGTCGGCAATGCCCAGTTCCTTGGCCGAGCACAGCATGCCAAAGCTCTGCACGCCGCGCAGCTTGCCGATCTTGATCTTGAAAGGCTGGCCGTCTTCGCCCGGGGGCAGTTCGGCGCCCACGGTGGCGCAGGGAATGCGGATGCCCACGCGCGCATTGGGTGCGCCGCAGACGATGTTCAACAACTCGGGGCCGCCCACATCCACCTGACAGACGCGCAGGCGGTCGGCGTCGGGATGCTGCACGGCCTCCTTGATTTCACCGACCACAATGCCGGTGAAAGGCGGGGCCACGGGCTCCATCTCTTCGACTTCCAGGCCGGCCATGGTCAGGGTATCGGCCAGCTCTTGGGTGGTCAGCTGCGGGTTGCAGTACTCGCGCAACCAGGATTCAGGAAATTGCATAGTCAGACTCTTTGGCGTTCAGGCTTGTTGGCAGTGCTTGCAAACAGGCCAAGGCGTTCTTGCTTTCAAAACAGGAGCTGTTTGCGCTTGACTGGCTGTCATCTTCAGACGCTTTCTTCTTCAAAACCAGGCAGGATGCGCGCAAACCGCTCACTTTTTCAATTACTGAAACTCCGACAGGAAACGGATGTCTCCGTCGAAGAACAGGCGCAGGTCATTCACGCCATAACGCAGCATGGTCAGGCGGTCGGGGCCCATGCCAAAGGCAAAGCCGATGTATTTTTCGGGGTCAAGGCCCATGTTGCGCACCACATTGGGATGCACCTGTCCGGCACCCGACACTTCCAGCCAGCGGCCAGCCAGCGGGCCGCTCTGGAACTGGATGTCGATCTCGGCCGAAGGTTCGGTGAACGGGAAGAAACTGGGGCGGAAGCGCAGCACCAGATCGTCCTGCTCGAAGAACGTCTTGCAGAAATCGGTGAACACCACCTTCAGATCCTTGAAGCTGACGTTCTCGCCGATCCACAGGCCTTCGCACTGGTGGAACATGGGCGAGTGGGTGGCATCGCTGTCCACGCGGTAGGTGCGGCCCGGCGCGATCACGCGGATCTCCGGCATCGTCTGGCCTGCGTCGATCAGGTTGCGGTACTTCTTCACATGCTGTACGGCATGGCGCACCTGCATGGGGCTGGTGTGCGTGCGCAGCAGATTGGGCGCGT
>NZ_JBEBNZ010000029.1:0-38600 GCF_040396735.1 Comamonas odontotermitis | reverse complement strand
TTGACCTTGACTTGGAAAATTCGCTATGCGTCCCTGGATTGCCCAGATGTGCCGATTTGACTCTGGGCTTGGAGTTTTTGCGCGGGGGTGCGTTTGGGCTGTGCCTTGTCTCCGTCGATTTGGATCGGTGGCTCAAAGCTGCTGGACCCATAGATGGTGTGGATTTGCCGCTGGTCGTCGCCCTTGATGGGGTTGCTCTCGCTTTACACTATTTCGCGCTAGACCTTTTGCTGATTATCAATATACATATTCAATCCAACAACAGTTCGGCTGCCTATAAGAAATTAATTTCAATTAATCAATTTTTGCGATTTATATGAAAAGTCAAGCACCGAAAATGGGCTTGCTTCGAAAAATGAGACAACCGTGAATACCGGATGTATGTGGCGCAAACCTGTTCAATAGAGGAAAACCGGCCATCAATTTTCCGAATCCGCGCGCACAGTGCTTGCATGCCGCAGGTACCATTGCCAGGGTAAGATGGCCCCGTGTCGATCCATATCGCGTGAAGCAGGGTCTATAGCCGCTGAAAACTGACAACCATCCATGGATCCGGCGACAGCGAAGAAAATATTTCCCGAAGGAATTAATAAAAAGTCTATGAATTCTTGGTAAATTCTGAAGAATACCATTTCATATTCATCGACTATTGGGCAGATTGCGAGGTATTGCATCCAGAATTCCCATGCCCGTCCTGATTGCCCGTGGTATGTAAAGACTCCGGATCAAGGCCAAATTGAAGGTCAAGGCCGTCTCAAACTGATTCGATGCTTTTATAAAAGTCATGGTCAATGGAATGGGCCTGCTTGAAAACAAACTGCCGCATGGCGGCCTTTACAGGAGTTTCTATGTCACGATCAACTCGCCATCGATTTGCGGTGTCCAGGTCGCCTCTGGGCGTCGCTACCTGTCTGGGCTTGACGCTATTGGGCACCCTCGCCCATTCCGCTTCCGATACGCCCTCCACTCAGTTGCGTCCCCAGGATGTAGCAGTGCTTGCGGCCAGTTGCGCCAACTGCCATGGCACGGATGGGCGCAGCGCCGGCGGCATCACCCCGTTGCGCGGCTTGCCGCAGGAGTATTTGATGCAACGGCTGCAATCGTTCAAAGCTGGAACCGCCAAGGACGCCACGGTGATGGATCGCCTGGCGAAAGGCTATGACGACGAGCAACTTCAAGCCCTGGCCCAGTGGTTTAGCAAGGAGAAGCTATGATGCCAATACGCCGTAGAGACCTTCTGGGGGGAGCAGCCGCAGGAGCGGCCAGCCTGGTCATGCCTGCCATTGTTCGTGCCCAGGCAGCCTCGGCCCATGTGGTGATCGTGGGCGGGGGCTTCGGTGGAGCTACCGCCGCACGCTATCTGCGACAGTTTGCGCCGCATATCAATGTCACCTTGGTAGAGCCTTCCGAGCGCTTTTATACCTGTCCGTTCTCCAACCTGTACCTGGCCGGACTGCGCAGTTGGGACAGCATTGGCCATGGTTATGACGGTTTGCGTAAAGCCGGTGTGACCGTGGTGCAGGCGAGTGCGGAATCGGTTGACGGCACGGCACGCAGCATCAAACTCTCCGACGGCCATACGCTGCGCTATGACAAGCTGGTGCTCTCGCCCGGCATTGATATGCGCTGGAATGCGCTGGAAGGGTATGACGAGGCTGCAGCCCAATGGGCCCCCCACGCCTGGAAGGCAGGTGCCCAGACCCAGTTGCTGAAAAAGCAGCTGGAGGCCATGCCCGACGGCGGGCGTTTTGTGATGGTCATCCCCGACAACCCGTTCCGCTGTCCGCCTGGCCCTTACGAGCGGGCGGCCATGGTTGCGCACTATCTGAAAGCGCACAAGCCCAGAAGCAAGATTCTGCTGTTGGACAGCAAGGACCAGTTTTCCAAGCAAGGCCTGTTTATCCAGGGCTGGAAGACGCTGTATGGCGACATGATCGAATGGATCAAGCAATCTGACGATGGCAAGGCCGGCCGCGTGGATGCCAGGCGGCTGGAGGTGGAAACCGTCTTTGGCAACCGCTACAAGGCAGACGTGCTCAACGTGATTCCTGCGCAGAAGGCGGGGTTCATTGCTGAGCGGGCCGGCGTTGCGGACGCAAGCGGCTGGGTGCCGATCAACGCGGAGAATTTCGAGTCCCGGTTGGTGCACCATATCCATGTGCTGGGCGATGCCACCATTGCTGCGCCCATGCCCAAGTCCGGCTTTGCCGCCAACATCCAGGGCAAGGTCGCCGCAGCGGCGATTGCCGCCGAGTTGGCAGGCAGCGCCCTGCCGACCGCCTCGTTTGCCAATACCTGCTACAGCTTCGTCGGCCCGGACTATGGCATTTCTGTGGCGGGGGTTTACCGCGCTCAGGAGGGCAAGATGATGGAAGTGCCCAACTCCGGCGGGGTCAGTCCTGCCAACAAGGATGCCGCGTTCCGCAAGGCTGAGGCGGACCATGGGGCCGCCTGGTACAAAGCCATCAGTACCGATATCTGGGGGGCCTGAGATGCAGGACTGGTGTATGCGCGAGGGCGTCTTGTGTCAGTAGCAAGCGCTACGGTCTAGCTGTCTGCAAGTCGTTGGGAGCCTGGGTGGAGCAACAAGGCCGCCACTGGTCACTGGTGGAGAGAGGCCGTGTTGCTGCCCCCCTGCGCTGGGGCCGCTAACACTTCCTGGATAGTCGCTGCCTCCGGGAGGTGCCAAGCCGGCCGCGCCTCTCCGGCCGCGCCTAGCCGTGTCATGTCGTGTCGTGTCGTGTCGTGTCGTGTCGTGCGCTTTGTACCGCAGATAGCTTTGCCTGGCGCGGCCCGGCAGCTATTCTTCATTACAGAATCTACGATTTCCAAATAAACAGATTAATTAAAAATTAATCAGCAAGCAGGACAAAAATAACAAGTATTTGTTCATAAACAAAAATCGTGCACATTTCATGCAGCCTTGCAGCTCCATTTTGAAGAAGTCTGGATAGTATTCAAGATCTTTCTCACCCTCATCATCCCATCTCACGATGAATAAACTGATGAAAAGGTCTTCTTATGCTCATTCAGAACATAAACATCTCGAATTATTCGATCAGGAAAATATTTGCAAGGATCGCTGCCGTGATCCTCTCACTTTTCTGTGTTGTACTCTGTGCCCAGGCACAGCAGGCTTCACGGCAGCTCTCATCTCAGGATGTCTTCAACACAGGTGTGCCTCTTATTTTCAAAGAAGATTTTCGATCAGGCAACTTCCTCAAATGGACCTTGTCCATCGACGCGATCTACGACCCGGCGCAACGCCCTACCTTCTCCGATCATGTGCAGCTTGTGAATGCCCCAGGAATCGACGGTCGGCGCGCTGCCAGATTTACCGTTCCCGGCACTCCCGGGTCCTTTCGGTCAGAACTGGCACTGCCCGCAGAGGAAGGGCTTCAGGAGCGCTGGTATGGAGAGCGTCTGGCTGTCCAGCAGGTACCAACCGATCAGCAAGGCTTTATCGTCATGCAATGGCATGCCGTCATGGGAAACGAGAAGGTTGACCGCAATTTCCCCAATCTGGCCATTGCACTGAAGAATGACCGCTGGGTCATCAATACTGCGTGGGGATCGCCAGCCGCCATACAGAGATCATCCCAGGTATTGGACGATCCAGCGGTCGCCGGGGAATGGGTCAATTGGGTGGTGCATGCAAAATGGTCGACGGGCTCCGACGGGCTGCTCGAAGTCTGGCGCGATGGTGTCAGGGTCTGGTCTCGCAGTGGCCAGAACGTGTATAACCTGACCATTCCTCGAACGCCCTATTTCAAAACTGGCATCTATCGACCTTCGCGCAAGAATGCTAATGCGTTGCCCGAGCCGCCAATTGCTGTTCATGTGACTGACGTCCGCATTGGCAAGGCCACAGCCATGTATGACGAGGTATCTCCGGTGATCGATGGTACGGTCTTTGCCGGAATTGATTTTGAGCCTTTGACGGATTTAGGCTCCGATACAAATAATGGCTCAGTAGGGTTTGTCGTGCTCCCTCAGGTTGGGGTAACGGGACCTACTGGTTTGACATGGAGCGGAGCCAACACGCCTGCCATGCTGACAGTGGAACTCACCGACATCGCAACCGGGGTAAAACGTCCTGTTCGAATCAGGGGCTACCGCGATCATTCGTGCGCGGCGCAGTTGGGACTTTTCGCCATGAACGATGCCGCAACCTGTTACAGCGCGCGCAATAGCCATTTGATTCTGACTTATGTCGAAACCGACAACCCTACCCTTCCTGCCGGGCACTATCAGGGGAACTTCACACTTGAGGCGCAAGGCTGGCATGACTCCGGGTACCGCCGCACGCTGGAGCTGAATGCTGATATCGAAACACGTTCGCTCGATGGCGTTGTACGCAACGGCGAAACTTTCCAGTTGTCAGACCAAGGTCCATTGGCAAGCCATGGTAGCGTTGCATTCGTGGTTCCGTTTCAGATGGGGGTGGTGGGGCCAGGTTCGTTGATTTGGGATGGGCCGCGTGAACCATCCACGATCAAAGTGACGTTGATCAACAATGCCACGGGACTGCCCTACGTGGCAAACATTCGTGCCGGGCGGTCTAATTCGTGTTACACCCGAAGTATGAACGATGCGACGACTTGCGCGAGTAGTCCTCGGTATAGCAGCTTGCAGCTCAGCTTCGTGCGCGCAGACAACCCAGATATGCGTCCTGGCAGCTACCGAGGCACGGCAGAAATCGAGGCGCGGGGCTGGCATGACTCCAGCTTTCGAAAAACACTTGAATTTGGGTTCGATATAACAGTCGACTGAACTGTTTAGGGTCAGGAGGGAGCCGGTTTTGGTCCCCTCCCCGGTTCTCTGGCGCTCCTACAGCATTTTGCGACGCATCCGAGCTCATTTCGTATGGGCTTGAGCCACAGGAACGTTCTGCACGACACTGCATTGAACAAGAGCCGCTAATACAACCCAGCAAATCGCAGATTTGCGGTTGAGACGAGGCGCCGCGCCGCGTCAGGCCGAGCCGCGCTAGGCGAAGCCGCAGGCAGTACAGACGTACGACAAGGCTGGGCGCCCCCGGCTGGGCGCCCCCGACGAAGCAACGACATATCACGGCTTGTGTTAGCGACTCTAAAGCATGAAGCCATGCATGCGCTGCCTTGCCATGCCCTCAGCTGGGAAGCTTCATGAAAAGGCGCCCACCTTCTCTATCGAAGCGCGAATGTCATATTGAGTCGGATGCAAGGTCCGGAGATATCAACGTGTGCTGCCGTGCTTGCAGAACCAATGCTTGACATATATCAATTATTATGAGATTGGGGTCAATTTGGGAGGCACTTTCACAGGGATGAAAGATCATTAAATTATGATCGCAACAAAAATAGGCATATATCAAAATAAAATTCCCTGATCAAAATTCATTTTTCATTATATTTTTTGCATTGATTTAATCGACGCATTTTGCCTGTTGCATATTTATCATCTGAGCGCTTGCCACAGAGAAATAATTTCCGCGATTTTGGATAACCGCTGCCCAGCATTGCAGGTGTTGAGTCTCAGGGCACATCCCTTGCGTTTTCCAACAATACCCAGGCGAAGAGAAACCTTCATTCAGGAAAAGGAGTGAGAATGGCGCAAACCAAAAAAATGACCGTGGTGCAGCTGACCATGCTGACCGTGGTCAACATGCTTGGATCTGGCATTGTTCTGTTGCCCACCAAGCTGGCACAGGTAGGGGCCATCTCCATCCTTTCCTGGCTGGTGACCGCGACGGGCTCGTTGGCACTGGCCTACGCCTTTGCCCAGTGCGGCATGCTCAGCCGCAAGTCTGGCGGCATGGGAGGCTATGCAGAATATGCGTTTGGCCGGGCCGGCAACTATCTGGTGAACTACACCTATGGCACGTCGCTGTTGATCGCCAACGTGGCCATCGGCATCACTGCAGTGGGCTACCTGACCGAGCTGTTTTCTCTGCAGCTGAGCCCGGTGGGTGTGGGCCTCATGACAATTGCATTGCTGTGGATCACCACCATTGCCAACTTTGGCGGTGCCAGCGTGACCGGCAAGATCGGTGGGGTCACCGTCTGGGGTGTGATTCTGCCGGTGGTTGGTGTTTCCACATTTGGCTGGTTCTGGTTCAGCCCCAGCACCTACGCAGAAGCCTGGAATCCGCATGGCCTGTCTTTGCTGCAGGCAGCGAGCTCTTCCGTGGCCATCACCCTGTGGGCCTTTTTAGGAATGGAGTCTGCCTGCGCCAACGCTGACGCGGTGGAGAATCCCGAAAAGAACGTGCCGATTGCCGTGCTGGGTGGCACGATCGGCGCTGCCGTGATCTACATCGTCTCGACCAATGTCATGGCGGGCATCGTCTCCAATCCGGAACTTGCGGCCTCCACCGCGCCCTTTGGCCTGGTGTTCGCGCACATGTTCACCCCCCTGGTGGGGCAGATCATCATGGGGCTGATGGTGCTGGCATGCATCGGCTCGCTGCTGGGCTGGCAGTTCACCATTGCCCAGGTGTTCAAAAGCTCGTCGGACACCGGCTATTTTCTGCCGATTTTTGCCAAGGTGAACAAGGCAGGTACCCCCATCGTGGCCATGCTGATCCTGCTGGCCGCCCAGACTGGCCTCGCTCTGCTCACCATCAGCCCCGATCTGACCAAGCAGTTCGACACGCTGGTGAACCTGGCGGTGGTGACGAACATCGTGCCCTACATCCTGTCGATGGCGGCCTTGATGACCATCCAGAAGGTTGCAGGCGTGCCCGCCAAAAAGGCCTTGTTCGTCAACATCATCTCGTGGGTCGCTGCAGCCTACAGCTATCTGGCCCTGTACAGCTCGGGGACCGAAGCATTGATGCTCGGCGGCGTGGCAACCATCGTGGGCTTCACGCTCTATGGCTTTGTCAGCACCCGCATGCTGCGCCTGGACCAGGAGCGCGCTGCTGCAGGCCATGCCGACGGCACCACTGCTGCAACCGCCACCAGCCATACAGGCAATGCAGCCTGAAGCAGGCCACAAGCGCATGTTTTCACCCTCTTCGCCCCAGCATGGCTGCATAAAGCTTGCGAACATGCCTCGCCTACAAGGGGTATTTCCCCTTGAACCCTTTCGAATTCATCACAACGGAGCCTGAAGATGTTTTTCAAAGCCCTGGACTATCCAACCGTCATTATCGACAGCGAGTTCGACTCGCCCCGCCTGCGCGGCAGCATCATCCGCGCCCTGGCCGAAGAGCTGGAGAGTGCAAACCAGCGTGTGATGGCCAATCTCACGCTCGACGACGCGCGGGTGGCTGCACGCACCTATCTGGCCGCCTCTGCGGTGTTGATCTCCATCGACGCGCATGAGGATGCCGAGGAACAGTTCCGCAAGATCCAGAATCTGCTGGAAGACAACTTGGCGCGCCATCCTCACCTGCCGGTATTTTTCTATGGCGAGCGCGGCTCGGTGGAAAAGGTGCCAACCAACCTTGTGAAATATGCGCGCGGCTACTTTTACCTGTTCGAAGACACCAAGAGCTTCATCGCGCGGCAAGTGATGCGTGCAGCAGAAGAGTACATGGAGCACCTGCTGCCGCCCTTCTTCAAGGCACTGATCAAGCACACGGCCAAGTCCAACTACTCCTGGTACACGCCGGGTCATGCGGGCGGCGTGGCCTTTACCAAGTCTTCGGTGGGCCGTGCCTTCCACCAGTACTATGGTGAAAATACCCTGCGCAGCGATCTCTCGATCTCGGTGCCCGAACTGGGCTCCCTCCTCGACCACAGCGGCCCCATACGGCAGGCCGAGGCCGACGCCGCCAGGAACTTCGGATCCGACCATACTTTCTTCGTGACCAACGGCACCTCCACCGCCAACAAGATCGTCTGGCATGGCACAGTGGCGCGCGGCGATGTGGTGTTTGTGGACCGCAACTGCCACAAGTCGCTGCTGCACTCGCTGATCATGACGGGGGCCATTCCCGTGTACTTCTCGCCGAGTCGAAATGCACACGGCATCATCGGGCCGATCAGCGAAGACCAGTTCTCGCCCAAGGCCATGCAGGCGCGTATCGCACAGGTGCCGCTCGCTGCGCAAGCCATGAAAAACGGCGCCAAGCTGCGCATTGCGGTGGTGACCAACTCCACCTATGACGGCCTCTGCTACAACGCCGAGAAGATTGCCAAGAAAATCGGCAGCGCCGTCGATTTTCTGCACTTTGATGAGGCCTGGTACGCCTACGCCGCCTTCCATCCGTTCTACGAACATTACTACGGCATGGCCAAGGGCAAGCCGCGTGAGCAGGATGCCATCGTCTTCACCACCCATTCCACCCACAAGCTGCTGGCGGCGTTTTCGCAGGCATCCATGGTGCATGTGCGCGACAGCCGCAAACGCAAGCTCGACATGGGGCGCTTCAACGAAGCCTTCATGATGCACACATCCACCAGCCCGCTGTACCCAGTGATAGCGGCCTGCGACGTGGCCTCCAAGATGATGGAAGGCGCCGCCGGTGAATCACTGGTGCAGGAAATGCACGACGAATCGCTCGCGTTTCGCCGCGCCATGCTGCAGATCGAATCCGACCTGGACAAAAAGGACTGGTGGTTCAAGGTCTGGCAGCCCGAGCCCGTGGCCAAGCACCTGCGCAAGTCTTCATCCCACATTCCGCCTGCCCAGGCCAAGGACTGGCAACTGCGCCCCGACGCCCAGTGGCACGGTTTTGACAAGCTGAGCGACGACTTTGTCATGATCGACCCCATCAAGGTCACGCTCACCATGCCGGGGCTGGACATGGACGGGCGCATGGACAAGCAGGGCATCCCCGCCAGCGTGGTCAGCAAGTTCCTGTGGACGCGTGGCATCGTGGTCGAAAAAACCAACCTCTATTCGCTGCTGGTGCTGTTCTCCATGGGCATCACCAAGGGCAAGTGGGGAACCCTGGTGGCGGAACTGATGAGCTTCAAGCAGCACTACGAGGCCAACACGCCCCTGGCGCAGGTGCTTCCCGATCTGGTGGAGAGCTACCCACAGGTCTATGCCGACACCGGGCTGCGTGACCTGTGCGACCGCCTGCACCAGTTCAATGTGAGCCATGATGTGCCCAGGGTCATGCGCGAGATGTACGTCGAGCAGCCGGACATGGCCATGATTCCGGCAGAAGCCTACAACCTGCTGGTGCAGGGCAAGGTCGAGAAGGTGGAAGTCAAAAAGCTCAAGGGGCGCATCGCTGCCACCATGCTGGTGCCCTATCCCCCAGGCATTCCACTCATCATGCCTGGCGAGCGCTACAACGAAAAGGCGGACGCCATCTTCAAGTACCTGCAAATTGCCGAGGAGCAGGATGCCCAGGTGCCCGGCTTTGAGTCCGACATCCATGGCCGCGAAGTTGAGGTAGATGAAACCGGCAAGCGCCGCTATCTGGTGGAGGTCCTGGCTTCCTGAGCGCAGCCAGAACAGGCAGGCTTGTGCCGCTGAATGCGCCACAAGCCTGCGTGGCCTGAACCCGCTCCTGATGGATGAAACCGCAAACGCCCGATGGAACACATCGGGCGTTTCTGTTTTGCATGGTCTCATGCAAGCCCTGCTGGCTTGATGTTGGTAATTTTTCACTCTTTTAACAACCATTTTTAATGGTTTTTGAGTGAAGTAGTCAACGAGAGGACAGGAATGGACTTCACCATTCCAGCAATTGACCAGCAATGCCATTCAACCGAAGCTGCCTGGCGAGCGCCCTCTTGCCGGATCGGCTTAAGCAGACAGGGAAAATCTAATTAAATCAATGTAGTTTCAATTTGAATTTGAGTTCTGCCGATGATCCATGCGCAATACGCATTTGTCGCCACTGGCAGGCCGCTCCACCGCAACGGCAATCAAATCAGGGCAATCCACGATCAGGCCGAAGTAGATGTATTTGCACAGGTTCTCCAGGGTGGCGGGGCCGAGATTGGCAACCTCATCGAGAAAATGGTGGTCAAGCTCACCACGAACCCGCTCAATCTTCTGGCGCACATCGCCTAGATCCTGCAGCATGCCCGATGCTTGCGATGGCTCGCCACGCAAGGTGATTTCAGCGTGGTAGGTATGTCCGTGTATCCGGCGGCTGCCGGCTGCGTCCACGGTGCGGTGGAGTGTATGCGCGGCTTCGAAAATGAACTTCTGGCTCAGTTCGTACTTCATCGTATTCCTGTAATTTTGTGCGTCTGCAGGCTCAGATTCCAGCGGGGATGCTGAAGGCAATAGGCAATGGCGGCTGCAGTGTTCCTGCCCTGTTCGGAATCGTCCAGTGGCTGGAGATAGAACCTGTCGAAATTCAGATGGATGAATTGCGCGGGATCCACGTGATTTTGCGGATACACCAGCTTCAGTTCCTGCCCCGCATCTACGACAAGCGCGCCATTGGCCTTCGGGCTTACGCATAGCCAATCAATGCCCTCTGGAGGCATGAGCGTGCCATTCGTCTCCATCGCAATGAAAAAGCCCTTCGCGTGTAGCGCCTCGATCAAGGCGGCGTCGGCCTGCAAGGCAGGTTCACCGCCCGTGAGAACAACAAAACGGCGCTCAGCATTCTTTGATGGCCAATGCGCCTCGATGGCGGCGGCAAGTTCGGCAGCTGATGCGTACTTGCCGCCGCCCTCTCCGTCGGTGCCCACAAAATCGGTGTCGCAGAACCTGCACGCCGCTGCAGCGCGGTCCTCTTCCCGGCCGCTCCACAGGTTGCAGCCCGCAAACCGGCAAAAGACCGCCGGGCGCCCCGCGTTGGCGCCCTCCCCTTGCAGGGTGTAGAAGATTTCCTTGACGCTATAAACCATGCTGCGCAACTTGCTGAAAAACCGGGTATTGTACGGGCCGATGCTTTAGGACGTGTTTACGATCTCCTCGCGCCGCGACGGTGGCTTTGGAGGCGCCCCTAGCCGGGCGCCCCCAAACTTCCCATGGGTTGGAATGCAATCGGGCGATTTCTTTGCGCCGGCCCTTGCTGGCACCCCGGTGCAAGCTGCGGTGGCGTTGGCATTGCAATGGACGTGCGGCTGGCCGGCCGCACGCTCTTGTGCTCAAGGGCCTATGCACCCGCTGCACCCGGCGTGCGCCGCGCCTCCGTGGAGCGGCAGCGTGCTACCAAACCGGCAACCATCGGCATCAGCAAAGCGATTATCGCCAGGCCCCATGTGCCCAGTGCGGGAATCGGGCTTGGCGCAGCGCTCTGCACCTGCGTGGCAGCGCTTGCAGTGCATGGCACGCAATTTCCGCTTGCAGGTGGCGTGATGGTCGCCACATTCTCAATCACCTTGGATGCCGTAGGCGCCACTTTGGCGGTGATGGTGTAGACCACCGAGCCACCGACGGGAAGGGCCGAGATCGTATCGCTGACAGCGCCGCTGCCAGCGCTGGTGCAGGTAGCGCCTGCGCTGGCCGTGCATGTCCACGACTGGCTGATGATGCCTTCGGGCAGTGGGTCGCTCACCACGGTACCGTCCGCCGGCACACTGCCGCCGTTGGTTACCGTGACGTTGTACTGAACCGTTCCCCCCACCCCCACCGTCTGCAGATCCACAGTCTTGGTGACCTGCAGTTGCGGGGTAGAACTGCCTGTGACGGACGCCGTGCATGGCGGAGCCTTCAAAGACGCCGCTTTCGCTTGCAAAGCCTTCATTACCGCAGCCTTCGTGTTCACCCCGCACACACCCTCCCCGGATGGGGTAACGGTAACCGTGTTCGTGATGGTGGCCGGAGGCGCACTGCTGACTGTGGCAGTCACGGTATAGGTGACAATCGCCCCTGCCGGGAAGGTAGCCAGGGTGTCGGTAATTGCCCCGCCGCCGCTGGTAGTGCATGTGGCACCGCCCGTGGCAGAGCAAGCCCAGCTCTGCGAGGCAATACCGACAGGCATGGCATCGCTTACCGTGGTTCCATCGGCGGCAACAGAACCCGTGTTGCTGATGGTGACTGTGTAGTGCACCGTGCTGCCAGGAGCCAGAACGGAAGTGTCGGCGGTCTTGGTCACCTCGATGATCGGGGCAGAGCCCAGGGTGACGGCTGCCGTGCAAGGTGCTGCCGTGTTGCCCGGCGCGCACACCCCTGCCCCGCCCGGCGTACTGCTGGCGGTATTGGTGACCGTGGCGGGCGGTGCATTGCTCACCGTGGCGGTGATGGTATAGGTGGCAGTCGCCCCTGCCGGGAAGGTAGCAATGGTGTCGGTGACGGCTCCAGTGCCGCTGGCGGTGCAGGTGGCGCCACCCGCTGCGGCGCAAGTCCAGCTCTGGGCTGCAATGCCTGCAGGGATGGGGTCGCTCACCGTGGTGCCGTTTGCTGCCACGGCGCTGGTGTTCTTGACCACGACCGTGTAGGTGACCGTGCCGCCCGGGATGAGCGTGCCGATATTGGCGCTCTTGCTGATCTGCACCTGCGGCAGTGGCGTGCTGCTGGTCGTGGCCGTGCAAGGCGGCGCGGTGTTGCCCGGTGCGCAGGTGCCAGATGGCGGCGTACTGCTGGCCGTATTGGCAATGGTGGCAGGTGGTGTGGCGCTTACCGTGGCGGTGACGGTGTAGGTCACAAAGCTGCTGGGCGGGAAAGTAGCCAGCGTGTCGCTGATCGCACCTGTGCCGCTGGTGGTGCAGGTGGCGCCCGCTTGCGCTGCGCAGGTCCAGCTTTGGGCTGTGATGCCCGCTGGAACCGGGTCGCTCACGGTGGTGCCGTCTGCGGCCACCGAGCCGTTGTTGGTGACGGAGACGGTGTAGTGCACCACCCCTCCTGGGGCGATGGTGGGGGCATCGACACTCTTGGCCACCGAGATTTGCGGATTGGGTGAGACAGCGGCCGAGGCGCTGCAAGGCGATGCGGTGTTACCCGGCGTGCACAGGGTGCCCGCTGGTGGGGTGGCGACGGCCGTGTTGCCGATGGTCGCAGGTGGCGTGGCGCTCACCTGGGCGGTGACGGTGTAGGTGACGAAGCTGCCCGCTGGGAAGGTGGCTATGGTGTCGGTGATCGCTCCCGTGCCACTGGCGGCGCAGGTGGCGCCCCCAGTGGCCACGCAGCTCCAGCTCTGGCTGGTGATGCCTGCAGGGATGGGGTCGCTCACTGCCGTGTTGTTTGCAGGCATGACACCGCTGTTGCTCACCACGATGGTGTAGACAATGGTGCCGCCAGCCACCACGGTGGTGACATTGGCGCTCTTGACGATGGAGACCTGCGGCAGTGGCGGCACGCTGGCCGTGGCGCTGCAGGGGCCGGGCGTGTTGGTGGGGCCGCAGACCGTGCCGCTCTCGCTGGGCATGGCCACCGCAGAGTTGCTCACATTCGTGGGCGGGGTGTTGCTGATGCTTGCCGTGATGGTGTAGACCACCGAACTGCCAGAGGGCATGAGGACAACGGTCTGGTTGATGCCCCCTGCTCCGCTGGCCTGTGGGCAGGCTGCGCCGCCACTGGCCGTGCAGGTCCAGCTCTGGCTGGTGATGCCGCCCGCTTGCGGGTCGGTGATGAGGACGTTATCGGCTGCCGAGGCGCCGCTGTTGCTCACAGTGACGGTGTAGTGCACGGTGCCGCCGGGCACCAAGGCGGCAGTGTCGGCGGTCTTGGTCACCTCAATAATCGGGGCAGAGCCCAGGGTGACGGCTGCCGTGCAAGGCGCTGCCGTGTTGCCCGGCGCGCACACCCCTGCCCCGCCCGGCGTACTGCTGGCGGTATTGGTGACCGTGGCGGGCGGTGCATTGCTCACCGTGGCGGTGATGGTATAGGTGGCAGTCGCCCCTGCCGGGAAGGTAGCAATGGTGTCGGTGACGGCTCCAGTGCCGCTGGCGGTGCAGGTGGCGCCACCCGCTGCGGCGCAAGTCCAGCTCTGGGCTGCGATGCCTGCAGGGATGGGGTCGCTCACCGTGGTGCCGTTTGCTGCCACGGTACCCGTGTTGGTGACCACCACGGTGTAGTGCAGCACGCCACCGGGTATCACAGTTGGTGCGTCGGCACTCTTGCTAATTGATACCAGTGGCTGCGGCGGCGGCAGCGTAACCCCGGCGCTCGCCGTGGCAGAGACTACGGGGCCCGTCGGGGGGGTGCCTGCAATCTGGGCCTGGTTGTGGAGGACGCCATCGGGTGGGGTTGCATTGCCACGGGCGTTGATTTCCACCTGGGTCACGGTATGCGTATTGCCGGTACAGACCAATGGAACTGTGGCGCCCACCGCCAGTGTAGTCGGCGTACAGGCCAGGCCGGGCAGCAGCGGATCGGTGACCGTCACATTGGCTAACGGTACATTGCCGGTGTTGCTCGCTTGGAAGGTATAGGTCACCACACTTCCTGCGGCCGGCACCGAAGCCGGGCCGGCGGTTTTGCTTAGCGTAATGCCTGGCGCGGGCTGGAAGGCATTGTTGACCGTGCAGTTCGCGGCCTGACCGAGAGCCAAGTCGATCTGGTTGTTGTTGACTGGTACGGTATCGCAACTCCATGGGCCGGTGGCGATGTAGCCCGCCGGGCCACCGGTCTCCGACAAGGTGTAAGTCCCGATCGGAATCGATGCATTGGTAATGGCCGGCGCACCCATGGCTCCGCTGATGGTGCTGGGGCCTGCGGCTGACAGTGTCCACTGGCCCGCCGTGGCCGTACCGCCGCCGGTGTTGCTTACTGTCTTGATCAGCGTTAATTGCGCAACCCCCTGATTCACAAAGGTGCACTGCACGTTTGACCCACCCGAAACAACAGGTAGCGCAGGCAAACTGATGGTTCGAGACGCCGCGTCATAGGACATGCCTGCCGGTGCTCCGGTACAACTTGGCATGCCGCTCACCTGCCAACCAGCAAGCGCCGCTTCAGACAGCGTTGTAGCCGATGTGGCGCTTGCAGCAGTCAGGACTTGTTGCGGGCCTGCCACGCCCGCGCCAGGCGTGGTGGTGGTAATGCTATGGTTCGCGATGCCATTGTTGCCCGAGAAAGCGAAGGTGCCAGTGCCGCCATTGCTGATTTTGCTCACCGTCAGCGTGTTCTGCACCCATTCCATCGGAGTGCTGGAGGTTGGCAGATTCAAACCGACCGACGAGGTAAAGTTACTGGCGTTGTTGGTATAGACGCCCGGTGTATTGCTGACCACGTCTACCGCAATGGTGCAGGCTGTGGCCGTACCAGTCGCCGTGCCCGCAGGCAGGTTGCCGTTGGTGATGACAATGTTGCTGCTGCCCGCAGCGGTTCCTGTAGTGGTGGCTGTGCAGCCCGCAGTACCGCCCACGACCACATTGGGCGGGCTGGCCACCACCACACCGGCAGGCAGGGTATCGGTAAAGGCCCAGCCGTTCTTGACGTCGTTGTCGTCTGCGGTGTTGGTGACGGTAAAGGTGAGCCGCTTGGTCTGGCCTATGTAGTCCAGCCCGTCCACGGCCTTGGATACCGTAGGCGTTACGTCGAGTGCAGTGAAGTTGTCCCAGGCCCAGTCATTGCCAGCGCCAGACGCCTGCGTATTGATTACTGCAAAGGTCATGGCAGAGCCGGAGACAAGACGGGCACCCGCTCCTCCTGGGTAGTAGGTACCAGCGGTATAGTTTGCCGCCGGCGCAGTACCTTTGACAGGAACCGAGTAGGTTCGAGGGTTCACCCCATCGGTGCATAAATCTGTCGACCCACCTACTGTCCCCAATTGTGTGCCGTTCAACCAGAATTGCACCAGAGGATGGGCTTGATTGCAGTTCACAGCTACCGCCGTAAACGAAAAAGATACAAAGCGACCACTACCGCCAGCGGGAATGGCCGGCAGGCCAATCGGCGTCGCGTTCTGAATGATCGTGCTGGGATTGGGAGCCGCAACCTGTGTAAAAGCAGTCAATGCCTCATTCTGGGTGGCCGCCGTACCAGCATTCAGCGCCGGCTGCCCATTGGGCAAGCCGGCATTGTAGGCGCCCAGCGCCAATGCCATGCCCTGCTGTACATTCCAAAATATCTGACCACCGCAGGATGCTATCGCAGTGGGGCTATTGACCGCATTCGACCAGGAAGCAACCAGACCATTGCAGTTGGTGGTCCATGTCGGACTGGACGTATAGGTCATATTCGTCGGCCCCGGGCCAACATAACTGGTGATGAGGGTGGGGTTGGCATCGGTAGGCTGCGCGTTCCCACCCGAGAATGTCTCCTGATACATGGGGATCTGCGCTTGCGCAGGTGCCATGCAGCCCAGCCCCAGCAGCATGGTTCCCAATACATAGAACCACTTCCCCCGCAACTTCAAAATAGTATTTTGATGGCTCCGTAAAGGGGGAGTGGAATATTCACCTGGCGGGAGTAAAAACCATGCATTTGGGGCTTTCATTGATTCACCTCCATCGATGATTAGTGTAATTTTATAAAATCAGTAAATGCATTTATTGGCTACGTAAAATTTTCCAATTACCTTGACGTACGATGAAATATATTAAAAACGAATTTACATCCTCCCCTTTTTTCATTCATCTGGCATCCATCGATGACAAAGAAAATAGAGGTACCAGGACTCAAAAGAAACGTTTCAATACGGGCTTCTCGCACATCTCGAGGTAGCGGTCAATCAGTTGTGACGGGTGGCTGGATGTCATGCCTTCGCCCTTGAGGCCGGTGATCATCCACAGCACATGCTCGGGCCAGCGCTTGCCAAAGGCCTGAATCATGACCGAGGTGAGGCGCTGGCGGTTGAATACCACGTGGTTCCAGTGAATGGCATTGATGCTGGTATCGCGCTGAATGGCCTTGTAGCGCCCATAGTTCCTGGGGTAAAGCAGGATGGCGAGAATCGAAAACCGATCTTCGATAGTTGCAGCAGTGGATATCTCAGAGTTTATTTTCTCTCGCCGTTGCTCTTGCGCATGGCTGCACAGCTCGGAAAAAAAATTCCTCTCTGGTGGTTGCTAGCATTTGAAAAACCCCTCTCGTGTATATATTTACCGGTGTCGATAGTTCAAAAATGGTTCGGTGCGCAAATCAATCCAACCCATATTCTCGGATAGGGCAGGTACCCTAGCGGCTTCTGCATTCAGTCCAATGCCAGAGGCAGCAAGCATCAGCGCACCTTGTGCAAAAGCCAGCCACCGCTCTAGCAGGAGCATGCCAATCAGCGGATACCCTAATTTTTTTAAAGATCCAGTCATGCGCATCACACCTCCCTCAGTCCTCGAATACCAGTTAATGATCTGCATTCCTTAAAGCTGTTTTGCATAGCATCAATATTGCTACATCTTTCCACTGTCTGTCTCAGAATGAATTTCTAAGATATTTAGATTTTTTTAATCAATCAAAATCGACTAAAACTATTGATTTATGCAGGATAAGAAAAAACATTCATCGGGACCAGAAGTATTTACTCCTTCTATAAAGAATTAAAAAAATCTATCCATTTCCATTTTCAATAATTTAAATTGAGTATGAATTTTTGATTGCAAATTTATGTCAGTTCGGCCGGTAAACAACGGTGCATTACAGATACTGATTCAAATCAAAGATAGATATTTTTTTTCGAGTACTTATTAGAAATAATAAATTTTTTATATAGGTATAGTATTTATTAATCTCTCGCAAATACCAAATTGATTCGTTTTTTGATCATTTATGACCATATTGATCAGTAGTGATCAAATACCTTCACGAAATTGAGCGCCGTTGCTGGCAAATGGCGGTCGGTGGCCAGAGCGGCCATGTTGGGCCCACAAAGCAAGCCGGTACGGGACGCACGGCACCCGCTGCGCCAGAGACGGTGAGACACAGCGCGATACGACTGCAGACAGCGGCGTTCCAGCAGGGACGAGGCGCCCTGCGCTGGGCAATGACGTCACCGGGTGTGGTGTGTGTAGTTGTAGCCATCTGCCCATGGCTGTCGGTAGTGGCTGGCACTTGCTGGGCTCTGGGCCCGGCAGGGTACCCGCCAGATGCAGGTTGTGGCTCCCCTGCCCGGCCATTGCCCCTTCAGCTTTTCAGTTGCCCATCCCGTGGTGCACTGTGCGGCGAGGCTTTGCACAGGGGCTTTCGGGCTAGGGCTTTTGGGGTCCGTTGCGAGCGCGGATGGTGGCGCCGTGCCTTTTCAGCCTGGGTAACGCCTGGCTAGCGCCTGGGTAGCGCCTGGCTAATGGCCGGGGTCGGTGCCGGGAGAGCCTGCCAACGGTATGCCATGGCTGTCTTCCAGCGATTTCATCAGGTCGTCGGCCATGTTTTCGAGGACCTTGAGGTCGTCGGTGTTCATGTCTCGTGGCACCTGATCGAGGATGCACAGCGCCCCCAGAACGGCCCCTCGCCTGTAGCGCAGGGGTGCTGCCGCGTAGAAGCGCACACCCAGGCTGTCCACATGCGGGTTGCGTGCAAAGCGTGGGTTGCGCTGCGTATCTTCGATCACCAGGGGCGCGCCGTCTGCGATCACGAAGGAGGCCAGTGCGTCGGCCCGCGCCATGCCTGTTTGCGACAGTTCGCTGCCTACGCTGTCAAACACTGCGCCCGGCATGTAGACGCGGTCCTTGTCGACCCAGGCGACATAGGCCCAGGGCACCTGGAAGGCGTTGCAGGCCTGTATGGCGGCCTCGCGGTACTGGTCGTGGTGGGCCGGGTGCAGCACGCCGCTCTTGTGCAAGGCCTTGAGGCGCTTGTCCTCTCCTGCCGGGATTTCGGGCTTGACGGCTTGCTGCACCCATTGTTCAACGCCCGATTCCACCTGGATGCGCAGCGCAAGCTCGTCGATGGTGCGCACGCCGTAGTCGGCCTGGATGGCGCGGATGGCATCGGGGTCGAGCAGCTGGTTGTCGGTGTTCCACAGCGCCACGACGATTCCCAGCTCGGGCCAGCGCAGGCGAATGCGCTTGCACAGCTGGCGCAGCTTGGTCTGCGGGTGCGGGTGAAAGCTGCAGATGCAGACCGCGCGCACCCCGGCCCAGGTGTTGAGGTCGGCGTCGCGGGGGAATACGGGCAGTGCCTCGGTGTCGTGTTCTGCCGGCAGGCCGTACAGCTGCAGGGCGTGGGCGGCCATGGCTGCGGCCTGTACGTCAATGTCCCAGCGCAGGCCCACGCACAGGATGGCGGGCCGGGCGGGCGCCTCGGTTGTGGGCTTGCCGCTCTCTTCCCGCTCGGTGACGTCACGCCCCGCGAGCACGTTTTTTGCCGGGGGGTAGTGCTCCCGCAGTTCTTCGACCAGCTCTGCGGTGCCCACAGACAGGCGCAGGCGGTGTTCTGCCGTGGACTGGTTCAGGTAGTTGTGCGCTGCGAGTTTGAGCGCGGGAATCGCCACGCCGTCGTAGAACCGGGTGACGGCCCTGGCCGTGTCCTGGCCGGTGGGTTTGGCAGGCAGCTCTTCATCGATGCGGTGGGTGGCAACGTCGACTGCCTCGTCCACATTGCCGCCCAGCAGGCGCTGGAAGAGTTTTTGCGGCGGGTCGAACACCGCCCCGCTGCCCAGCAGGATTTCGAAGAACCGCAGGGCCGGTATGTAGCGCCCCAGCACCAGCAGGCAGACGGTGAGCGGCGTGGACAGGATCAGGCCGATGGGGCCCCACAAGGCAGTCCAGAAGGTGGCGGCCAGGATGATCGACAGAGTGGACAGGCCGGTGCTGGAGCCGTAGAGCCACGGCTCGATGACGTTGTTGCTAATGAGCTCCAGCACGAGAATGAGGGCCAGCGTCCACAGAAAGAGATCCCAGCCGGGATCGACGGCAAAGGCCAGCGTGAGGGGAAAGATGGCCGAGATCATGGGCCCGATGTAGGGCACGAAGCGCATGACGGCTGCCAGCGCCCCCCACAGGGCGGCACCGGGCACGCCGATCCACCACAGCCCCAGCCACATGGGGATGCCGTAGCTCAGGTTGACGATGAACTGCATGCGCAGGTACTGACCAATGCGTGTGGAGGCTTCGTCCAGGGCGTCGGTTGCCATATGTACGTTGCGCCCCATGAGGCGCAGCAGGCGGTCCTGCAGGTCGCTGCGGTCGAGCAGGATCAGGATCACGAACAGCAGGACGATGCCGGCCGTGGCAACCGGCTCGCCGACCTTGGACACCACATCGAGCATTTTCTGGATGGGTTTGGCCGCGGGCTCCTGGATTTCGACCTTCTGCGCGCGGGCCGGCTTGGCTTTGCCGGTGTCCGGCAGGGCAATTTCTGTCTCGACAGTGTTGAAGACCTTGAAGGCGCCATCAAACACGCTGGGGCCCTTGAAGTAGTCCTTGAGGTTGCGCAGCTTCTGGCGGATGGTGTTCTGGTAGGTCGGCAGCTCGGCGCTCAGCACCGTGGCCTGGCTGCCCACATACAAGGCCCCTGCGCCCACCCCTGCAATGGCAACCATGACCACGAGGATCACGGACAGCAGCCGGGGCAGGCCCCAGCGCTTGAGGCGGCTGACCGCAGGATCGAGCAGAAAGCCGAGCAATGCCGCCAATGCCAGCGGCAGCAATACGTTGCGACCCACATAGAGGCCAAATATGACAACCCCGGCAATCACCATGCCGACCATCAGGCGCAGGCCGGGCACGATCGACAGGAGCGGCGCCAGGACATCGCTGCCCGGGGGCGCAGGCAGCGGTGGCAAGGGGTGCTGCAGCGGGTGAGAAGGCTGCGGTGGTAACGGCGGCTGCGCAGGTGCCGCCGGTGCCATGCTGCCCTCCTTGTGCACAGAAGTGGTTGCAGAGGCGTCCGCTTCCACGGCAGAGTCCTGCCGGGGCAATGGGGCGCTTTGCGGCGGATGCGGGTGCGGCAGGTGCGGCGGATGGGGTGAACGTGGATCTGGCATGGTCAGGCAAATGGCTGCGTTGGCATTTTGATGCCATTTCAGCCGCTTTGTGGGCGGCTGCCTGTCATCCGCCCGCTGATCCTGAGGTGTGCCGGTCTCGCATCTGGCGCAGCTTGCTATTGATAGAGAAGCACTTTACGCGTATCAGCCCTGGTTGCAGCTTTGAAATCACGGCAAAGCGGTATGCAACCGCGTACCGGCACCACGGCCCTCGCCAGCCCACGCGTTCTGTGTTCTGCACAGATCGCTAGATCAAGCCCCGCAGCATGGCGCTTTGCACGGCCTGGGCGCGCGAGCGTACCTGGAGCTTGCGGTAGGTATTGCGGATGTGGGTGTTGACCGTCATGTGGCTGATCTGCAGGAGCGACGCAATCTCCAGGCTGGTATTGCCGTTGGCGACCATGCGCAAAACATCGAGTTCGCGCGCCGACAGCTGGCTTGCCGAGGTCTTGGGAACGTCTGCCAGGCTGGTTGGTGCCTGCCGCACAGGTTCGGGCCGATTCAACAGGCGCTTGACCAAGTGAGGCGTGATGGCGGCCCCGCCGTTGGCCACCTGCAGGATGGACTGCGCATAGGAGCCAAACCACGAGTGCTTGAGCAGATACCCCGATGCGCCCAGTTCCAGTGCGCGGCGGATGTGGTCTTCCAGATCGGATGCGGTACACACGATGGACTGGCTGCCCGGCTTCTGGGCAGCGGCCAGTTCCAGCAGCAACTCGCCGGAGCGATCGGTGAGGTTCAGATCGACGATGAGCACGTCGAAATCGGCGGCGCGCACCAGGCGCTTGCCGTCCTTGAAATTGAGTGCGCGGCCTACCACCTGGATGCGTTCGTCCAGTGCAAGCTCTTGCAGCAGCACGTTGACAAAGTGGATGTCATCGTCGATCACGATGGTGCGGACAGGCTTGTCACGCTGTCCCACCAGAAAGGACGGCCACATGGAAGGCGGATTGTTGAACATCTCGAATCCGTTGTCCTTGTAATCATCTTGCGGAGCAAGAACCTCTGTGCCCTCCAATGGCTCTGGATATATTTGGGTCATTGTTTTACTCGTCCCACCTGCCCGCCGGGCAGCCAGCGACAACGCGATGGTATGCATGGACGCACGCCTGGAACATGGCGCTGCGAAGGCGGGCAAAGGGACTGGGATTGGCGTTTTGCAGTATTTACACTTGCATACTATCAATATTCAAACTCAATCTCAATCCAAGAATTGATAAATATTAAACATATTAAACACGCGCCTGTTACACCACCCGGGGTGACAGGTGCTTGCAGGCGCAGGATGTGTGTAAGCCTGGCAACACTGTGCGGGCCGTGTGCCCGGACATTCGGGTACCGGGGTGGCATGGCGCGCCCGGCGCCAATACCCGGAAAGCAAAAACGGCACCACCCCGGCAAAGGGATGGCGCCGTTTGGCGGTCTTGCTGCGTTGCTGGCTGCTGGCCGGGTTGGGCCTGTGCCTGCTTGTGCGCGGTCGTGGTTTATCTATGGCAGCGGGGCTGTGGATTCGAGCTTGGGATCTTCGCCCATGGCCAGTTGCGCGGCAATGCGGCGGGTGATCGGCTGCAGCACCGAGAAGTGGTTCAGCCCCGCCACCTGCACACAGTGCACGTGTTCTGACTTGCGCGCCTTGCATAGCTGGGATTGCGCGTCCATGTTCGACGGTGGATTGGCGCCTTCGATGATCCAGGTGGGCGCCTTGATGGCGTGCAGCCAATGGATGGGCGCGCGCAGGCGCTGCTCTTCGCTGCCCAGCCTTTTCCAGGCCACCGGCAACTGGCTGGAGGTGTAGGTGGACGGATCGGCGACCGGACCGAACGCAAAGACGCCCTGCACCGGCAAACCGGTGCCAGCCACGAGCAGCGCCAGTGTGGCGCCGGTGCTGTGGCCGCCCAGGTAGATGCGGGTGGGGTCCACATACGGCAGCCGGGCTGCAAACAGCACGGCGGCGGTCACATCGTCCACCTCACCCCAGAAGTACTCGCGCTGGCCCGGGTTGGTGTTGCCGCCTCGCAGGGTGGGAAACATCATGACCATGTCGGCCTTGCGGAAGGCGCTGGCACTCTGGTCGTTGCCGGGCGCGCCTTCGGTCCAGAAGTCGTCCAGGGTGTTGCTGTCGCCGCCGGTGAGCCAGATGATGACGGGGTGGCGTTTACCGTCCTTGGGGTTGGGGGTGACAAAACCGGCCAGCGGCATGCCGCCACTGTGGTAGGTGACGGGCACAAACAGCTCTGCAGGTGGCTTGGGCAGCGGTTTGGCAGCGCCGCCAGCGCCCGGCAGCAGCACATGGGCGACCTGGGTGGTCTTGCCTTCGCGCGCCTGCCCCAGGTTCTGCAGCGTGATGCCGCCCTGCGCCACCTGCTGGGCCACGGCCTGCTCCAGTTCGGCCTGGAGCTTTTGCTCCAGCGCGCGGCGGCTTTCGTTGGCATCGCGCTCGGCCTTGCTGCGGGCGCGCTGCGCCAGGTATTGGTCGTGCGCACGCATGGCTTCGCGGGTGATGCAGCGGCGGCCCTGGTCAACGGCAAAGCCCTCTTCGTTGGCTTTGTCCAGTTGCGGGAGGGTCAGTTTGACGGTGTGGCAAAACGGCTCCGACTCCGGCGCGGCCTGTGGTGGCCACACCAGCGGAGCCGACTGCTCGGCCTGCGCCTTGTTTTTGACCTGGCCGAGGGAGGTCCAGCCCCGGTAGCCCATCTTGATCCCTGCCATGAGGACGACCACCAGCACCAGCAGCATGCCCATGGCCATGCGGCCCTGGCTTTTGTTTTTGTTGTTTTCGTTGTTCCTGTTTCTCATAACCCCTCGATACATCTGACCCTGTAGACCATAAAAAAGCCGCAAGCCCCTTGCGGAGCTTGCGGCGCTGGTCGCGTCCTGACCTCGATTATTTCTTGAGGCCTTGCAGTTTGGCAAATGCAGATGCCATGGCACCCTGCTGTGTGGGCTGGTTACCACGCTGGGGCTGGGCATAGCCGTCCCGGCCGCCGCCGCGATTGCCGCCGTAGCTGTTGCCCCGGCCTGCGCTTTCAAAGCGGTTGTCGCGCGGGCCATCGCGTCTGGCGGGGGCTGCGTCGAGCTTCATGGTGAGGCTGATGCGCTTGCGGTCCACATCAACTTCCAGCACCTTGACCTTGACGATCTGGCCGGTCTTGACAACTTCGCGGGCGTCTTCGATGAACTTGTGGCTCATCTGGCTGACGTGGACGAGGCCGTCCTGGTGCACGCCCAGGTCGACGAAGGCGCCGAACTGCGCCACGTTGCTGACCGTGCCTTCGAGCGTCATGCCCTCGCGCAGGTCCTTGATGTCTTCCACGCCATCGTTGAAGCGGGCCACCACGAAGTCAGGGCGCGGGTCGCGGCCGGGCTTTTCCAGCTCGCCCAGGATGTCCTTGATGGTGATGGCGCCAAACTTTTCGTCGGCAAACTGTTCGGGCTTGAGCGACTTGAGCACCTCGCCACGGCCCATGATCTCGCCGATGGGCTTGCCGGTCTTGACGATGATCTGCTCGACCACCGGGTAGGTTTCGGGGTGCACGCCGGTCACATCGAGCGGGTTGTCGCCACCGCGAATGCGCAGAAAGCCCGCTGCCTGCTCGAAGGTCTTGGCGCCCAGGCCTGCCACTTCCATGAGCTGCTTGCGGTTCTGGAAGCTGCCGTTGGCATCGCGCCAGCGCACCACCGACTTGGCCACCGAGCCCGACAGACCCGAGACGCGGGAGAGCAGCGGAGCCGAGGCCGTGTTCAGATCCACGCCCACGGAGTTCACGCAGTCTTCGACCACGGCGTCGAGCTGGCGCGCGAGTTCGCTCTGGTTCACATCGTGCTGGTACTGGCCCACGCCGATGCTCTTGGGGTCGATCTTGACCAGCTCGGCCAACGGGTCCTGCAGGCGGCGGGCAATGCTTGCCGCGCCCCGCAGGCTCACGTCGATGTCGGGCATTTCCTGGGCGGCAAATTCGCTGGCCGAGTAGACCGAAGCGCCCGCTTCGCTCACCACGACCTTGTCGATCTTCTTGTCGGCCTGGGTGGCGATCTTGATCAGGTCGGCGGCCAGCTTGTCGGTTTCGCGGCTCGCGGTGCCGTTGCCGATGGCAATCAGGTTGATGTTGTGCTTTTCCACCAGCTTGGCGAGCACGGCGAGCGAGCCTTCCCAGTCGCGGCGGGGCTCGTGCGGGTAGATGGTGGTGGTGTCCACCAGCTTGCCGGTGCTGTCGACCACGGCCACCTTCACCCCGGTTCGGATGCCGGGGTCCAGACCGATCACGGCGCGCTGGCCGGCAGGTGCTGCCAGCAGCAGGTCGCGCAGGTTGTCACCAAAGACCTTGATGGCGACTTTTTCAGCGTCTTCGCGCAGGCGGGAGAACAGGTCGCGCTCGGTCGAGAGGCTGAGCTTGACGCGCCAGGTCCAGGCCACGCACTTGCGGATCAGGTCGTCGGCCGCGCGCTTGGCGTGGCTCCAGCCCAGGTGCAGCGCGATCTTGCCTTCGGCAAGGCTCGGTTGGCCGGGTTCGGGCTCCACGGGGAGCACCAGCTTGGCTTCAAGGATTTCGAGCGCGCGGCCACGGAAGACGGCCAGCGCGCGGTGCGACGGCACGCGGCCGATGGGCTCGTCGTACTCGAAGTAGTCGCGGAACTTGGCAACCTCGGGGTCGTTTTCGTTCTTGGCCTCCACCTTCTTGGACTGGAGCAGGCCTTCGTCCCACAGCCATTCGCGCAGCTTCTGCACCAGGGCCGGGTCTTCAGCCCAGCGCTCGGAGAGGATGTCGCGCACGCCGTCGAGCACGGCGAAGGTGGTCGAGAAATCGGGGCCGGGTTTGCCGTCATCCAGCGTGGTGGCGGGCTTGCAGAAAGCCTCGGCCTCTTTGTGCGGGTCGAGCGAGGGGTCGGCAAACAGCTTGTCGGCCAGCGGCTCGATGCCGAATTCCCTGGCAATCTGGCCCTTGGTGCGGCGCTTTTGCTTGAACGGCAGGTAGATGTCTTCCAGCTCCTGCTTGGTGGGGGCGTTGGCAATGGCCACACGCAGCGCGTCGGTGAGTTTGCCCTGCTCGTCGATGGCCTTGAGCACGGTGCCGCGCCGGTCTTCCAGCTCGCGCAGGTAGCCCAGGCGCTCGTCGAGTGTGCGCAATTGCGTGTCATCAAGGCCGCCCGTGGCTTCCTTGCGGTAGCGGGCGACGAACGGGACGGTGGCGCCGCCATCGAGCAATTCCACCGCCGATTTCACCTGCGATTCGGCAACCTTCAACTCCCCGGCAATCTGCGCAATGATCTTGTGCATGCTTGACTCTCGCTCCAATGCATTTCTGGCAAAGACGCCGAGTGTGCCATAGGCTGCGGCAGCTACTGGTGATAAGCACAGGGGTTATCACGCATCGCTACATTTTTGGTAGCTTGTAGCGCTTGGCAGGTGTACGCAAAGCCCCCATTTGGGCAGAATCGTAAAACAATGCGAATACGCGCTGCGCTGCAGTCTGTCCGGCAGGCTCTACACTCGGCGAGCCATTTTTGAATGTTTCACACGCCCTGCGCTGCCGTTCTCTCCATATTCGTCCTCTGCCATGTCTCGCGCAACAGATTCCACGTTCGACTTGTTTGGTGACACAAGTGCGGCCGGTCACGGTGACGCGCACCCGGCCACGCCAGACGCCCAGGCCATTGGTGCTGCTACCGCAACTGCGGCTGCAGCACCTGCCGCCCCCCGCAGCCGCGCCCAGGCCGTGGCCCCTGCCCTGCCCCTGCTGGGCGACGGGTTGGCAGAGCGCCTGCCCGCCCTGCTGCGGCTGGGCGGCTCGTCGTGGTCGTACCCGGGCTGGCAGGGGATGGTGTGGGCCAAGGCCTATAGCGAGCGCATTCTGGCGCAGCGGGGCCTGACCGCCTACGCGCAGCACCCGCTGCTGCGCACGGTCAGCATCGACCGCAGCTTTTACCGGCCACTGGCGGCATCGGAATACGCGGTGTATGCTGCCCAGGTGCCGGAGGACTTTCGCTTTGTCGTCAAGGCACCTTCTCTGGTGTGCGACGCGCAGGTGCGCGGCGAGGAAGGCCGGGGGCGCGAGGCCAATCCGGTGTTCCTGAACCCCGATCTGGCGCTGGACACCTATGTGCGCCCTGCGTGCGAAGGCCTGGGCAGCAAGCTGGGCGTGCTGCTGTTTCAACTCAGCCCTCTGCCGATGGGCCGGCTCATCCGCATGCAGCAAACGCTATCAGAACTGGAGCAGCTAGCGCTGGCTGTACAGGCACAACTGGCCAGTTTGCCTGAGGGTGCACGGCCCATTGTTGCCTATGAGGTGCGCGACCCCGACTGGCTGCGCCCTGACGTTGCGCCGCAGTTTGCCCGGATTCTGCGCAACAGTGGCGCCACCTACTGCCTGGGCCTGCACGCCAAGATGCCCAGGATTGCCGAGCAACTGCCGATGCTGCGCGCCCTGTGGCCCGGCCCGCTGGTATGCCGCTGGAATGTGAATCCGGTGTTCGGCCCCTATGGCTACGCCGAGGCCGAGCAGAAACTGGCGCCGTTTGACCGCATTCAGCAGCCCGACGATGCGACGCTGGAAGTGCTGGCCCGCACCATTGCCGGCATCTGCCGCAAGGGCCAGCAGGCCTATGTGACGATCAGCAACGAAGCCGAGGGCTGCGCGCCGCTGAGCATGGTGCGGCTGGCAGAGGCAGTTGCCAGCCAGCAGGCGGCATAACGCACACATTGCACACATTGCAGGCATTGCACGTATTTCCCCCAGGCAAATCTTCGGTTGCCTCTGCCGCTTGCAATCACTTGCGATGTTTTGCGCAAATTTGCGGCTTGCGGGCGGCATCCGGCTCGCATGGAGAGCGGCGAGGCCTATGATTGCCGCTTTGGCGTTGGCGCTGGCTTTGTCCCGCTGCCATTGCCATGATGGCCTGCCATGGACTGCAGGCTGCTTTCCTGATTGATTGCTTCATGCGTTACCGCACCCTCTCCCGTCTTGCCGCCACGGCGGCCATCTGCCTGTCACCGCTCACTGCCAGCCTGCCCTTGCAGGCGGCAGAGCCCAAGATCAACAACTTTGCCGTGGCCGACGCGGTGGTCAGCGTCCAGTTGTGCGGCAACCGCAACAGCGGCAGCAGCAAGTCCGCCCAGCCCTACCGTGTGGTGCTCGGCGAGCAGAACGGCCAATCGGTGCTGTTTGTGCAGTGGATGAACCAGCCCGAAGGCGCGGGCAGCTGGCGCGGAGTGGCGGCCCACACCCTGGGGTTTGCAGAAATCAACGACGACAAGGCCGGTTTGACGCTGCAGAGCCTGCGCTGCAGCGCGCAGGGCAAGGGCATCCGCATCACCGCCAATGTCCTGGGCGGCCCCAAGACGGCCAAGCGCCGCCAGATGCGGCTGGATGTGGGGCCTGCGCTGGAGAAATACGAGATCACGTTCACGCCAGCGCTCAAGTAGTGCTGGCCTACAGGATGCCCAGCGTCTTCACACCCCGGGCCCAGCGGGTGAGTTCGGCATCGATCATGCGCTGAAACTCGGCCGGGGTACTGGTTTTGGGCTCCACGCCCTGCTGGGCAAACACCTCGCGCACCTCGGTGCTTGGCCACGATGGCATCGATTTCCGCAGCCAGCCCTTCGACGCCAACATGTGCGTCTGCCCTGTACACAACGGGGCCAATACAGACAGGATGTCGTAGCCTGCCAGCCAATCTGGTCGCCCCAGGGATTGGTGGTATCCGATCCTTCACTTCTGGAGGGCACATGCAGCATGCCTGCGGGTGCAAACAAGGCGCCTACGAAAGATGCAGCGTGAAGCCCTGCACGTTGGGCCGCAGCGGAGCGCGCCTGCGACTGACTGCGAGCAGTGCTCTCAGAGCGGTTGCACAACTCCCCCAATAAAGCGCGGAAGAGCAGTTGCGTTCAGCGACATCATCGCTCTCGGTTCGCTCCAATAAATTACTAAGATTATTTCTAAATAGATTTAAATATAATTTAATTAGATATTTACTTTCATCTTAGAGCAAACAGAATAATTCTTAACATTCAATAGCTAAAAAGGAATTGAAAGTTTAATTTATCTAAGCAAAGATAGAGCAGATCAAAAAAGACCGCCCATCACCTCGAAACAGGCAATAGCTGGGCGAAATATAGTTCGCAGTTAATTTTCATATAAATAATATCATTTGCTAAAAATTTTATTTTTGAGAGATTATTTATATGAAAAGAGAGGTAGTTGCCATGAAGAAATTTGCGATGAACAAGGTTGCTGCATTGATTGCAGTATCTGCTTGCGGAGGGGCTGTACATGCCTTGCCCCTCTGTGTCAGTGGCACTGCATACACTGCTGTTGGAGACAACTCCTGCACAGTCCCGCCAAATGTTACCAGTATGAACCTTGTGGTGATGGGCGGTGACGGCGGTTATGGTTCCGCATTTTCCATCTTCGGAGGAAGCGCAGCCATATTGACTGTCACGGGCTATTCTGTGATCCCGGGTAGTACCCTGCCGATATTTGTAGGAGGGCCTGGATCAGGAACGGTCTATATGAGTGGCATTGGTAGCGGTGGTGGAGGTAGCAGCCAAGTAAATGCCGGGGCCCCAAATCAAATCATTGCCGGTGGCGGTGGCGGTGGCGGCACGCGGGGCAATGGTGGTAATGCTGGCATTACCAGCAGCAGTGGTGAGGCTCAGGTTGCGACTGCTACCGGCGGTAGTGGTGGTGGCGGCGGTATTGGCGGTGCCGGTTCAGGTCCCGGTGGTGCGGGATCAGGTGGCGCCGGTGGGAATGGCGGCCCTGCTTTCATTGGCGGTACTGGCTCTGGCAGTGGAGTCGGCGGCAACAGTACCGCTGATACCATCAGCGGCGGCGGCGGTGGTGGCTACGGAGGGGGCGGCGCCGGTAGTGGCGGCGGTGGTGGTGGCGGTGGCGGGAGTATTGGGCCAGTCGGCTCCACCACGTATCAGACTCGCCTTGGTCAAGGCTTGTCCGGAGTTGCCCAACCCGGAAGCGTTCAATTGAGCTTTGTGAATGCCGCGCCAGATACAGGCAATGGAACGGTAGGGACCGCCTCCACGCCGATTGCCAATGTGCTGGCGAACGACATCGTGGTGACTGGCGCCCCTGCGACCACAAGCAATTCGACCTTGACCGTTGTCACGCCCGCATCCAATGCAGGGGTGGTGCTGGACCCGGCAACCGGCGCGGTAACCACCACGGCTGCAGTGCTCCCTGGGATTTACACGATCACTTACCAGCTGTGCGATAAAACAGTACCTACAGTATGCGCAACCTCCACGGCAACGGTAACAGTCACTGGCGGAGCCGGCCCTCAGCCCGATACGGGCAACGCGACTGCAGGCACGGCCTCCACATCGATCGCCAATGTGCTGGCCAATGACATCGTGGATGGCGTGCCTGCGACCCCGAGCAATTCAACCTTGACCGTTGTCACGCCTGCATCCAATGCAGGGGTGGTGCTGGATCCGGCAACCGGCGCGGTGACAACCACGGCTGCTGTACCCCCTGGTACTTACACGATTACCTACCAACTGTGCGACAAGGCGACACCTGCAGTGTGTGCGACCTCCACGGCAACGGTGACAGTGGCTGCGCCACGACCTACGGGTGATGGAGTCACCAAAGTTCCAACTTTGAGCGAATACGGTTTGATGATGCTGAGCGGCCTGCTTGCCGCCCTTGGCCTGCCTCTTCTGCGCCGCCGTAAGAATCGAGATCTGAATGGCGACCCGTCCTGACTAGCCTGCCCAACGCGCTCGGTGCACCGCATCATGCGTTCGATTTGGGGCCACACGCCGCCAGCCACCGCGCGCTATCTTTCTTCAAGCCATCCATGGTGCCCTCAGCTTCTCTACCGCAGCGTATCTGCCTGAACATGATCGTCAAGAACGAGACGCCCGTGATTGAGCGCTGTCTTGCCAGCGTGCGCCCCTGGATCGATTATTGGGTGATCGTCGATACGGGTTCTATCGACGGCACACAGGCCCTGGTGCACAAGGCCATGGAAGGCGTGCCTGGCGAGTTGCACGAACGCCCTTGGAAAGACTTTGGCCATAACCGCAATGAGGCACTGCAACTCGCCCGTCCACAAGCCGACTATCTGCTGTTCATCGATGCCGACGAACAGTTGACTGTGCCCGCAGGCTTTACCTGGCCTAGGCTTACCGCAGACGGCTACTACCTGACCTGCCGGATGGATGGCCTTGAGTACCAGCGCAACGGCCTCATTGCCACCGACGTCGATTGGCGCTGGATGGGCGTGCTGCACGAATACCTTGACGCGCCACATGCCCAGCCCTGGCAACTGCTGCACGGCCCGGCAATCGATGTCTCGCACGATGGCGCACGCGCACGTGACCCGAGTACCTACCTCAAAGACGCTGCCTTGCTCGAAAAGGCGCTGAAGAACGAGCCGGATAATATCCGCTACGTTTTCTATCTGGCACAGAGTTACCGCGATGCGAGGCAACACGAAGCCAGCCTGGCACAGTACCAGCGCCGCGCTAGCATGGGCGGCTGGGAAGAAGAGCGTTGGTTCGCCCAGTTCCAGGCCGCAACACAGCTGGAAAAGGTTAGTGCCCCACCCCAGACGGTGCAGGAAGCCTACTTGTCCGCCTACGCTGCCCGGCCACAACGCGCCGAGCCTCTTTGCATGCTGGCCCGCTACTACCGCGAGCGCGGTGACTTTGCACTGGCCGCCCTGTTCGCGCTACAGGCCTCGCGCATCCCCATGCCAACCGACATTCTGTTCGTTGACACAGAGGTCTACCGCTGGCGCGCGCTGGATGAACTGGCGGTCAGCGCCTATTACACCCCCCACCGTGCGCAGGGGCGCGAGGCCTTGTGCCAACTGCTGGCTGAACAGCAATTTCCAGCTTACGAAAGGCAGCGCATTGAGGCCAACCAGCAGTTCTACGGCATGTAGACGAAACACAGTGGCCTGATCACCGCCAACATGCTGGGTGGTCCCGAGACGGCCAAGCGCCGCCAGATGCGGCTGGATGTGGGGCCTGCGCTGGAGAAATACGAGATCACCTTCACGCCAGCGCTCAAGTAGTGCTGGCCTACTGGATGCCCAGCGTCTTCACATCCCGGGCCCAGCGGGTGAGTTCGGCATCGATCATGCGCTGAAATTCAGCCGGGGTACTGGTTTCGGGCTCCACGCCCTGCTGGGCAAACACCTCGCGCACCTCGGGCTTGGCCACGATGGCGTGGATTTCCGCAGCCAGCCGCTCAATGACGGGGGCCGGAGTGCCGCCCGTCGTCAGCACGCCATACCAGGACGAAAACGCATAGCCGGGCAAGCCCGATTCGGCCACCGTTGGCACATCGGGCAAGGATTTGAGGCGCTTGGCGGTGGTGACCGCCAGCATGCGCGTCTGACCCGTGCGTACCGAGGCCAGCGCGGGTGGAATGCCGGAGAACGCCATGTCGACCTGGCCGCCCGAGAGGTCGGTGATGGCCTGCGAGTTGCCCTTGTACGGCACATGCAGCATGTCCACCTTGGCCTGCTGCGCAAACAGGGCGCCCGCCAGGTGCAGCGTGGAGCCCTGCCCGCTGGAGCCATAGCTGAGCTTGCCCGGCTGCTTGCGGGCGGCATCGATCACGTCCTTGGCGCTCTTGTAGGGCAGTTTGCTGTGGACGAGCAGCACATTCCCCGAATCGGCCACCAGGGTGACGGCCGCCAAGCCGGTGCGCGGGTCGTATGGCGGCTTGGCCATCAGACTGGGGGCCACCGTTTGCGCGCCCATCGAGCCGAGCAGCAGCGTCAGGCCATTGGCAGGCGCCTTGGCAACGATATCGGCTGCGATCAGGCCTCCCGCGCCGGGCTTGTTCTCCACCACCACGGGCTGGCCCAGGCGCTGCTGCAACTCCCTGGCGATCACGCGGGCGAGGATGTCGTTGCCGCCACCGGCTGCAAAGCCGACCACCATGCGCATGGGGCCGGAGGGGAATGCTGGCTCTGCAGCCTGGGTGCCTGTGCTCAGCGCGGCAACAGCGGCGGCCAGCAGTGCGCGGCGCGCGATAAAAGGTGTCATGCCAGGGTCTCCTTGGGCTTTTTGTCTACCTGAGTTCTTTATTTGCCTGCGGCCGCTGCAACGGCTTCGCCTTCAATCAGCTCTGCCCGCCTGGCATACCGGGCCGCGAGCACCGCGCACACCATCAGCTGCATCTGGTGGAACAGCATCAGCGGCAGCACCATCATGCCCACGGTGCTGCTGGCGAACAGCACCTTGGCCATGGGCACGCCGCTCACCAGGCTTTTCTTGCTGCCGCAGAAGACGGCGGTGATCTCGTCTTCCTTGTTAAAGCCCAGGCGCCGCGAGAGGAAGGTGGTCAAGAACAGTGCCAGAGCCAGGATGACGGCGCAGATCACCAGCAGCCCCACCAGGGTGCTTACGGATACCTGCCGCCAGATGCCTTGCACGACAGCTGCGCTGAAGGCGGTGTAGACCACGAGCAGGATCGAGCCCTGATCCACCACCTTGGTGAGCTTGCCATGGGCCTTGATGAAGGGCCCCACCCAGCGCTGCAGCAAATGGCCCAGCGCGAAGGGCAGCATGAGTTGCAGCAGGATCTTGACCACCGCATCGACAAACGAGCCGCTGGCGCCGTGCTCGGTCACGAAAATGCTCACCAGCAGCGGCGTGATGAACACGCCCAGCAAGGTAGAAGCCGAGGCACTGCAGATGGCCGCCGGAATGTTGCCGCGCGCCATCGACACAAAGGCAATGGATGACTGCACCGTGGATGGCAGCACGCACAGGAACATCACGCCCACGTAAATTTGCGGCGACACCAGGGGCGTGAGCACCGGCTTGAGCAGCCAGCCCAACAGCGGAAACAGGGCAAAGGTGCTGAGCACGATGAACAGGTGCAGGCGCCAGTGCATGATGCCGTCGAGCACCGCCTTGCGCGAGAGCTTGGCGCCGTGCAGAAAGAACAGCAGCGCCACGGCGGCGGTGGTCACCTTCTCCAGGATGGATGCGACATCGCCGGTCGCGGGGAGAAAGCTGGCCAGCAGCACGACGGCCACCAGCATCAGGGTGAAGTTATCGGGGCGGAATTTCATGCCCGCATTGGACGCCAGCGGCCACCAAAAGTAAAATTAATTTATAAGATAGATTGATGATTTTTACTCATATATCACCTCTTGGTGCAAAAAAACAAGCCATTTTGTGCGCAAGCGCTCATCTGGCAACCGTCAATTGCTATCAAATTAATAACAAACCATTCCCACACACCGAACCATGCATGTCACCCTCCGCCAACTGCAGGTTTTCATGGCCCTGGCACAGAGCCACAGCTTCAGCCAGACGGGTCAGACCCTGGGCCTGACGCAATCGGCCGTCAGCCGCGCCATGGTGGAGCTGGAAGGCCAGCTCAATGTGCGGCTGCTCGACCGCACCACACGCGAAGTGCTGCTCACCCAGGCGGGCCAGTTGCTCGCCCAGCGCGTGGCGCCGCTGCTGCAGGAGCTGGCCGACGCGCTGGACGAGGTGGCAGATGTGGGCCAGGCCGCCCGCGGTGTGGTGCGCGTGGCCAGCAGCCCTACCCTGTCGGCTGCGCTGATGCCCGCCTGCATTGCCGCCTGCAGCCGCGATCTGCCGGAGGTGCAATTGCAACTGGTGGACAGGCTCCAGCAGGAGGTGCTGGCCCAGGTGCGCAATGGCGACGTGCACTTTGGCGTGGTGGTGGAGCCACCCGAGCTGGGCGACCTGGAACACGTCACCCTGCTGCACGATCCCTTTGTGGCCGTACTGCCCGCCAGCCACGCGCTGGTACGGGGCCAGGCAGACAGCGCGGCCATCGCGCTTGGCTGGGCCCAGTTGCAGGGGCTGCCCCTGGTGCTGCTGGACCATGCCTCGGGCAGCCGCCGGCTCATGGATTCGGCCCTGCAGGCCCATGGCTGCGGGCCTGCGCATTGCCCCGTGGTGCAGGAGGTGGGCCATGTCACCACCGCCTTTCGGATGGTGGAGGCAGGTATCGGCATCAGCATCATGCCGCGCCTGGCCATTCCGCCGCAGGGACTACCGGGCCTGCTGGTGGCTGATCTGACGCCGCAGGTAGAGCGCGCCATCATGCTGGTGCGCCGCCGCCAGCGCAGCCTGCCTGCGGCGGCACAGGCGGTGTGGGACCGGATGGCTAACTTGTTGATACATCCACAACGTCAATGAGCGTCAGCTAAAGCCGCAGGACTACAAATTGATAGCAGATGGCGTGTTACAAACACCAGTTGAGGCACAGCAGGCAGCCTCTGTCTGCACTACCTTTTGAGAACCGATCACCTGGAGGAAAACCATGGCACAAACAAGCATTCGATTCGCCGCCATCGCTGGCGCTGCAGCACTGGCCGCTCTGCTGAGCGCCTGCGCGAGCACCGACCGCTCCGCGCCCGTGGCAGAAGCCATCATCAAACCCACTGCAGGCAACAACATCAGCGGCTACATCCGCTTCTACCAGGCAGGCCCGGACACCGTGCGTGTGAACGCCCAGGTCACCGGCCTGCCGCCCAACAGCGAGCGCGGCTTTCACATCCATGAAAACGGCAACTGCTCCGCGCCCGATGCCATGAGCGCAGGCGGCCACTACAACCCGACCGGTCACCAGCACGGCAAGGCAGGCCCCCAGTCGCATGTGGGTGACCTGCCCAGCCTGATGGCCGACAGCACCGGCGTTGCCACCCTCATCTATGAAACCAAGAACATCTCGATCGGCACCGGCCAGCCCAGCGATGTGAAGGGGCGCGCCGTGGTGGTGCACAAGGACAAGGACGACTTCACCACCCAGCCCACCGGCAACTCCGGCGCACGCATCGGCTGCGGCGTGATCCAGTAAGCCACTGAGCCACTTGCATTGCCATTGGCAGCATTCCGCATTGAGCGGAATGCCTGCGCGGCATGGCCACAATCACAAAGCCTGCGTGCATTGCGCCCGCAGGCTTTTGATTTGAGGCATGGCCCGCCGCGCTCTGCCCGCCGCAAAGCGGTGCACAATCGGGACATGAGCGAACTGTCCCACTCCATTGCCGACCTGCGCAAGAGCTATGAGCGCGCAGAGTTGAATGAATCCGCATCGGCCCCTGCCCCCATTGACCAGTTTGACCGCTGGATGAACGAGGCCGTGACCGCGCAGCTGCCCGAGCCCAATGCGATGACCGTGGCCACCGTGGGCGCCGATGCGCGGCCCAGCACGCGTATCGTGCTCATCAAGGGCTATGACGAGCGCGGCATCGTCTGGTACACCAACTACGACAGCCGCAAGGGCCGCGAAATTGCAGGCAACCCCTTTGCCGCATTGATGTTCCACTGGGTGGAGCTGGAGCGCGTGGTGCGCATCGAAGGCCGGGTCGAGAAAGTGAGCGATGCGGAAAGCGACGCCTACTTCAACAGCCGTCCGCTCGATTCGCGCATTGGCGCCTGGGCCAGCCCGCAAAGCCAGGTGATCGAGAGCCGCACGGTGCTCGTCACCAATGCCGCCAAGTTCGGTGCGCAGTTCATGCTCAAGCCGCCGCGCCCACCGCACTGGGGCGGTTTCCGGCTCGTGCCCGATACCTGGGAATTCTGGCAAGGCCGCAAGAGCCGCCTGCACGACCGCCTGCGTTACCGGCTGGAAGGCAGCGAATGGGTGCGCGAGCGCCTGGCTCCGTGATGGCAGCGCCCTCATCCGGTTTGATGTCCGGCGACGTAGTGGTCCGCTGGATCGGCCCGGAGGATGCGCCCGCATTCCAGGCCCTGCGCCTGTCGGGCCTGCGCGAGGCGCCCACCG
Source organism: Comamonas odontotermitis (assembly GCF_040396735.1). Classification (GTDB taxonomy): domain Bacteria; phylum Pseudomonadota; class Gammaproteobacteria; order Burkholderiales; family Burkholderiaceae_C; genus Comamonas; species Comamonas odontotermitis_C. The sequence goes on along the minus strand of NZ_JBEBNZ010000029.1, from coordinate 2,198 downwards.
CCTTTGGCTCCAGCTATGCGGAAGAGAAAGACGAGCCCGTAGACGTCGTGCGGCAGCGGCTGGTTTCCCCCGAGGGGCAGGCGCGGGAGCGCGGCATACTGGGCGCCTTCGTCAGCGGAGAGCTGGTGGGTACCATGGGCATCCGGTTATTGACCTCCATCAAGCAGCGGCACCAGTTGCTGATCTGGGGCGTGTATGTATCGCCGCAGCACCGCGGCGGCGGCATCGCCCGAGCCATGCTGGCAGAGACGCTGGCCTTTGCCAGAACGGTTCCGGGCGCCTTGCTGGTCAAGCTCAGCGTCAACGCGGGCAACCAAGCCGCGTTGCGGCTCTACCAGACGGCCGGATTTTCCGTCTACGGCACCGAGCCTGCCGCGCTGTGCATCGACGGCACGCTGCATGACGAGCATCTGATGCAATTGTGGCTGCATGCCGTGCCCGCACCATATGCGAAAGCACCGTAAAGTGCATCGCATCAGCCCGTCTTGAGCATGGGCGCCAGGGCCAGCAGAATGAGCGGAATCGTCAGCAAAGCAAGGCTGGTGGATACTGCAATGCTGGCCGTCACCTCCTCGCGCCCCACCTCGTAGCGCTGGGTGAACAGAAACACATTGGCCCCCACGGGCAAGGCTGCCGCCGTGGTCAGCACCACCAGCGGCATACCCCGCAGGCCCCAGAGCCACCCTACCGCCAGCAGCAGGGCAGGATGCACCAGCAGCTTGATGGCGGCAATGCGGCTCGCCTGCCGGGCGTAGCGGCCCACGGCGCTGTAGAACAGGGTGATGCCCACCAGCATCAGCGCAACCGGCCCCAGGGCCTGGGCCAACATGGCCAGCGGCTTGTCGAGCAGCTCGGGCAATTGCAGCCCCGTCTGGGCAAACAGCAGGCCGCAAATGATGGGCAAGGGGATGGGATGGATGATGCCGTTTTTGAGCGCCCGCCCCACCGTGATGGCCATCGAGCGGTAGCTGCGCGGCCCGCCGCTGGCTGCGTGCTGCTGGTGCATCACGGCCAGCTCAAAGACCAGGGTGGCTGCCGTCATCAGAATGAGCGCATGCACCGAGATGATGGTGAACAGCGTCACCAGTCCCTCCTGCCCAAACACCACCCCTACCAGCGGCACCCCCACCATGATGTTGTTGCTGAAGCAGTGCGCCAGCGCCCGGGCGGCCCCCAGCGTGCTGAAGCCCTGCCACAGCAGGGTTGCGGCAAACAGCAGGCCTGCTGCCGTGAAATAGACCGCAATGGTCTGCAGGTTCAGATCCTGCACGCGCACCTGGCTCATGGTGCGAAACAGCAGCGCCGGCGTCAGCACCAGAAAGACGATGTTCGACAGATCGCGCACCGACGGGGCCTTGACCCAGCCCAGGCGTCCCAGCAGATAACCCAGTGCAATGAGCAGCACCACCGGAACCAAAGACACCATCACCGCCATTGCGCACACGCCCTTCCTGTTTGCAGCGGCGATTATCGTTGCTCCCTGCGGTCACAGGGTGTTGTAGGGGTGGCGGCGGCGCCCGTCAGCCGCGCGTCATTGCCTCCACCACCTGCTGCAGCGCAGCCGGGTCTTCCATGGTGGAGAGGTCGCCAGTTTCGCGCTTTTCGGCCACGGCCTGCAGCGCACGGCGCAGCAGTTTGCCGCTGCGGGTCTTGGGCAGCATCGATACAAAGTAGACGCGTGCAGGCCGCGCCACGGCGCCCAGTTGCGCATCCACATGGTTGCAGACTGATTTTTCCAGCGCCGCGCAGGCCTGCGCGTCGCCTGCCACGTTGTTGTCGCGGGCCACGGCAAAGGCCAGCGCCACCTGGCCCTTGAGGCTGTCGGCCACGCCCACCACGGCCACCTCGGCAATGCTGGCGTGGCCCGAGATGCTTTCCTCGATCTCGCGGGTGCCCAGGCGGTGGCCTGCGACGTTGATCACGTCGTCGGTACGCCCCAGGATGAAGTAGTAACCGTCCTTGTCGCGCACGCCCCAGTCAAAGGTGTTGTAGACGAGGCGGCCGGGAATGCTCTTCCAGTAGGTGTTCACGAAGCGCTGGTCGTCGCGCCAGATGGTCATCAGGTTGCCGGGCGGCAGCGGGCCTTCGATGGCGATCACGCCCTTTTGCATGGGCTCGGTCAACTCGGCTCCCGTTTCGCCGTCGATCAGCTTGACGTTGTAGCCATACACAGCCTTGCCGGGGCTGCCAAAGCGCGA
>NZ_JBEBNZ010000028.1:0-47178 GCF_040396735.1 Comamonas odontotermitis | reverse complement strand
CATCCTCATCCTCATCCTCATCCTCATCCTCATCCTCATCCTCATCCTCATCCTCATCCTCGTCCTCATCCTCATCCTCATCCTCATCCTCATCCTCATCCTCATCGTTATCATCATTGACATCGTCATCCTGCTTAAACAGGTCCGGATGCAGGCAGTCCACCCAGCTGTCCTCCATGCTGTCCCAGTTGCACACCAGTATGTGGTAATTGCCCTCGGCGTACATATCATGATCAGAACTGATGAAGGCGCGGCCGTACACCGAGCCGCCGATGCGCAGGCTGCCGTCGTTGTATTCGCCGTAGACGATGTTGTCCACGCGCACGTCGCCCAGCACGCGCATGTGGCTGTCGCCGTGGCCGAAGCTGGCGGCGCGCACGTTGCCTGCCACCAGAATACAGCCCGGATGGGTGTGGGTGAGCTGGCTGAACACGCCGCTGACTTCGACGTCGCCGTCGACCACCACGCCCGCATACAGGCCCAACTCGGCAATGCGCTCAAGGTCGAGGTTGCCCTGCCAGCGCAGACTGTGGCGGAACAGTGCCACCCGCTCGGGCTTGCCGCGCTGGGACAGCCAAGTGCCGTCGCTGATGCGCAGGAAGGGCTCCAGCAACGGGTGCGACGCGGGCTCGTCGCAGAACAGCTCATCGGCCACGCTACCTTCAACCACCTTGGCCGTCGGCGCGCAGTTCAGGTAGCCGCGCGCCAGCCACTCGCCCTGCAGCCTCTGCAGGTTGGCTAGCGCCTTGCCCTGGGTCGTGAACGTGGCATGCAGCACCAGGCAGGACCGGCCGACCAAGCCGCAGCGCACGCGTAGGCGGTTGCCGTGTTCGTGCAGTTCGATGAATTCGCCCAGGGCGGTGGATTCGAGATAGACGAGGGAATCGGTCATAGTTGAGGCCTATTTCCTGCATTATGGATAGTTTTATGCGCGTGATTGGAACAGGATGATGGCGGTTTTCTATTCAATATTCGGCTTAACTGAACATCGCATCCATCCATCCATCGTGCCATGCAGGAAGTCCAGCATGCCAGCGCGGGCCGCTGACAGCACTCAACGCAACGGACACAATTCTGGAAACAGGAATTCACCGGGCTGCGGAGATGCTGAGGATCAGTCAAGCGCCCCTGTATTATTAGCCCGGCACTGCTGGCATGTTGGTCTCCGCGTTCCTGCTGCCTCCGGGGCCGCCCCCTGCGACCGCCTGGGCCTATTCATGCTATTGAGGAGCGCGACTAGCGATTCGCGCGCACAATGCGGTCGTTACTCCAGAAGCGGATTGCAGTCGTAGACTTCGGCTTTTTCCGTGAATGAGGAACACGGGCATTGCGCAGGCATGGGAATACACGAAGGGAGAAAAATTTGATCCGACGACAGAAAATCGCTTGCATCGCACGCCGATGAGTGGAAAGTCATTCCCCACAATGAGCATTGCGGTGACTGTGATCTCGGCTGCCGTTCTTGCTACATCCAGCACGATATACACGAGCCATTGCACGTTCGGCTTCGGTGGCTTTCAGTGCAACAGTCCCTTTGCCGGCTATGCAGACATCCTGCTCATAATAACGTTTGTCTCCCTCCTCGTTCTCATCGTGTCGGCGGCCATCGCGGCATGGAAGCTCATCGTATGGCTTCGAATTCCATGATCTCATTAACCCCAGGCGCATCGTGCAAACACTCTCAGTTTCACGTTGACCAACTGGTGCAATGCTGGGAATGGGGCTCCGCAAGCCACATAAGGCTTGCATTCTGGCGACAAGGAGCTGTCAGGGTTGACCCAGCAGAACGTGCACAGGTCAGGCCGCTAGTGCGAATGCTTCAGCGGGGGTTCTCATGTTCAGCACCTGGTGCGGGCGCCAGTGGTTGTAGAAGTGGATCCAGTCTCCGATCAGTCGACTAGCATGCTCCAGTGATTCGAAGCGGTGCACCGGCGCGGCCGCCCCCTGACAACTTCAGCGCAGGCATTTCACAATGCCGTGCTGGCCATGCAGATAACAGCTTTGGCATCAAAACAGTCAATTGAATGCTCGACGCTCACGATCGGCAACCGCTGCAAAGGTGACTTAGCTACTTGGGGGCGGCTTCAGGCTGGTTGCAGCCCTTCAACTCAACAAGTTCGATGACTGGTGGCGCCCAGAGCAGTCATTGCAGCGGGTCATCCTTGAAGGTCTGCACTACATCTTAGAGCCGCCGCTGCAAACAGACACAGGCCAAGGACCGCTTTCAAGAGCGATGAACAGGCGCTTTCGACCGGGAGCCGTCACTCAGATAGAACTAGGTAGCTCACTAATTTTTGGCATTGCTTGAGCAAGTACGACAGCGCAATAGTCTGCTCCACCCACAAGAATTTCAAACACTTCGCCATAGAAGAGCTCACCGCGGCTTGACTCATTCCACAACTGCTCTGACCATCCTCCTTGCAGGATTCGACTCACTGCGCACCTGTTGCCAGGGGGCGTTACCTCGACATTGGCATGCCAATACTCAGGCATATCCCTTTCGTCAAGAAATTTCACTCCAATGACCGAGCCAAAGTGAATTCTCCAAGTTGACCCAACGGGATAGACTTTCAGCAGGATCGTCAGCTCACTTCTCAGCATGGAAAGGCTTTCCAGAAGAGCGTTTTCTCCAGGCTTAAGGCCAATATCGATATTTGAGAGCAGCGTTTTCATCACCGGAGAAGAACGGTCAAATCCATCCATGCTTGTAGATTGGTTATTATCGCCAGAGGAACTGTCAAGGACAGCTTCTGGCCGATAGTGACTGTACCAGTACGACCCGAAGCGGTCAGACACTCCCACCCAGAAGCGGATATTCGAAATTGGTCACCTCGGGCGCCAGGCTAGACGGATGGAGGCCGGCACAAGAAGGCAGCCGCGAAATGCGTCGATAGCTCACGAACTAGGTCCGCGTCGGTTTCACTCAATTCGTCTGGTGGCCAAGCCACCAGTGCAAACAGGGGTCTTTTTTTGAGTTGGAGTAGATTGTCGAATGGGCGAGGCGAATCCGTGGCTGCCTGGACCACACGGCTATTGCGCAACGAATCCACAAAAGCATTCAGAACGGCCGATTCGGTTTCCTCACTGTCGCTGCGAAAGAGCCCGACGGACAGGGCGAGCGCACCGTTCACATAGAACATGCCTAGACCTGCCCCGTTGGCGGAAGTCAACTGAATCTCGATGTGACTCAACTGCGCCCCCATCGAACGCCTAAATACCTCGCCACATTCTTCGAGGAGCTCGCTGCAGACAGTTAGCCAGCGTTGTGAAAGAGTACTGACATAACGCGTTGCCGTTCCTAGTAGGTCGCCATCAAACCCGAAAGCTGCAATTTCAAATGATGCCGGACCCACCATCCACGCGCTGTGTTGATTCGAATGCTGCATGAAGCTCATCTATCTCTTTCCGGGAACTGTTCGGATGTCTGTTCTTGGCCGATAGTGACTGTACCAGTTCGACCCAAAGCAGAAGTTCGCCAATTTAGTCATCCCATTCGGCGAGGTCTTCTGTACCACTGGATCCCAGGCTTATTAATTTGATATTTTTCTCTGTTTGATCGAATTGACTAGCGAAATGAGCGCTATACAAGTTCAAACCTTCGCTTGACGCTGTACCTAATGAATTTGGAGGACAGCTAAAAATTTTCAGCAAATCTTTCAACGCTTCGATGCTAGGAGCTGAGCCGTCCTCATCAAAAGAGAGGGGCTGAACATGTACCCACGGAAGCTTGCAGGTCGTAAGGAACTTGGTAAACGAATCTAACCATTCCACATCCAGATTGGGGACCGCCGCTTGAATCCACGCCTTTCTATTTTCTAGATTAGAAAGCGCCTCATTTCTTAATGTCGCAAAGTAGGCTCGCTCTCCGTCTCGGATAGAAGTGAGGTCTTTACGTGCATCCTGTGGCTGAAACAAGGCTAGCCAAACAATCGGAAGATGCCATTCAGACAACAGATATGGGGATCCGTTGCCATCTAGTTCCGCCCTGGCTGGACACGTTTCGCGTTCTAGAAAATAGAGTTCGCTGTCATCTGACATATTCGGCTTTCCGGGGAGAGTCCCCTCCATGGAAGGTTAAGTCGAACCCTGTGCTGGGAAGCCATAGTGCGGTGGCTCCATAACTGGCATGTAGGGCCTAGAGGACGGATTTTTGATGGCTTTCTGAGCCAGTAGGCATTGCTCGTTAGTGAGGAATAAGCCACTAAGGTCGTTCCCTCCATAGAGGGCATAAAACTTGTGTGATGACTGGCCTAGGTTTGCGTTCACGATCTGGAAGAACGCTACAGCTGCTCTTGCCCAGTCATCGTCTGAATCGACAGTCGGCCCCCATATTTCGTAGCGATTGCCTGCTGCGATGACCGTGTACGAGCCTGCATCTGAACTAACCTCTTCGGTCACATCAAGTGGATTTGGTGCGTAGTGCTGCAACTGTTGGAGCAGGTCGTCATAGGCAGCTTTGATTCCTTGTTCTGCCAAGTTCTCAGCATCCAGATGAACCACTTTCTCGTAGTCGAGGGGGCCTTCAGGGGGGACCTGCTCAGCTCCACTTCCGAAGATTTGTTTAAGGAGTGCTCGGATCTGCGCCATGTGGTTGATGAGGCCTAACTAGATTTGGAAGGTATGCAACAGGCATGCATAGTTCGCACTACTTTATGAGCTTGCTGTTCGACAGGCAAATTTGTAGTCGCCACTTTGAGATAGGCCTAAAAATTCTGATCTCGCTCGGGTGCAAAGGTCCGAATGTCCGCATATGGCCGATCTGCTACTGTCACTGAGCAGTCTGACGAGGACGCTTAAATATCAGCAAAATCATCAGACTGTGGACTTGGATGTACTGGCCTGTATCAACTGCGCATTCATGAGTTGCAACATACGCAACGCCTCATCGGCCACTTGGTAGCCCGCTGCTGCCGCAGATGAACTCGCCGGATCCATTGCAGAACGATCACGGAGTATACCTTCGGTCATTTCCGCGAGTAGTCCAGGCTGTTGGCGTTCAAGACGCTGAAGCAATCCATGCAATAAGTAGACGCACGCACCGATACGTGGATCAGTTGACTGATTCATACTTACATGTTCAGCGCTCATTACGCCTCCTTTGCGCAGTGGCTCTTGCCAACTGTATGACAAGAGAACTTCTCAACATCAAGCAGATGAATGCCCCACCTGAAAACTAATGACCGGAAGCTGTCCGATGTTGATTTACTTGACCACCCGTTTAGGCGGGAAAACGACATGCACTGTCGAGTGGTCCTCGACAGTGCCGGTTTGCGATTCGGTGCAAACTGCCGGTTTTGGCCAACCTTGCTAAAAGCGCGAATTGTCAACCAACGAATCTTGCAAGTTCCGCGTTTTGTCAACCTAAAACGTGGCTTTGTCAACCTAACAGCTGTACTTCGTCAACCTTAGCCTGGGTATTGTCAACCTTCACCCCCAGAACTGCCCATGCAGCAGCTTCAGCTTGGAGGCCAGCGTCTCCGGGTCGTGCTGCATGTGCAGGACAGGGGTTGTTCCAATGCTCACATGCTCATTCCAGATGTGAAACGCTCGCACCTTGGGGAGCATGCGAGCTGCATCTCGGATCGAGCCAGCAATGGTGCCGGATGTGAAGCTCAGGGCTTCTGAGTGTTCATTCATGACCCGTGCCAGATACTGACCGGGCGCGCTTTTTTCAATGTGCAGGCTCTGGATCATCTTTTCACTTCGGGGACGAATTGAATGGTGCCTATTTTCTCCGCCGCGATGCTGCTGGGTGTAGGCCGAATCCAATGGTTCCATAGCCCTTTCATCCAAGCCAGGGCTTAGAGCACCTAGACAGCAATAAGTCTACACGGGAGCATGAAAAGTAAAAAGGCCAGCACAAGGCTGGCCCGGGCAATTGCGGCAGAGCACTCTCTCAGCGCTGATCAGCCGCCTGCGCTTTGCGACGGCGTGCAGCAATTGCCAATGCGCCTAGGGCTGCAGACAATGCTGCCAGCGCGCCGGTGCTCAGCGTCGGTACGGGTGCAGCACCTCCATTGCTTGGCTTCCCCGCAGGAGTGGTGGCGCTACACGAAGCTTGTTGCAAGCCCCCTTTACTGCAAGCTGCACCACCCGCCACCGTAGCAGTGACTGTATTAGCGGTGCTAGTCACAACGGCACTGCCTGCCACAGCTGAAATTTGATAAGTCACAGTCGCACCTGGCTGCAAATCAAAGGTCTGGTCCAATATAGGGTTGGGCACAGTCGCAGCTCCCGAAGGCATAGCGCAGGTTTGGGCAGGTGTTCCACCGCTGGCAGAGCATGTCCAACTAGCCGACTGCAGTCCTGATGGGAATAAATCAGTGAGATGCAGTTGCGGCGCAACCATTGTGCCCACATTGGTAACTGTTACGACATAGTCCACGGCACCACCGGCAGCTATAGGCCCAGGTGTGCTCGATGTCTTCGTCACAGTGATCTCCTGGGGCGCAGAGGGGTCCCAGCAAGATTGAGCGATGTTGCTAAAGGTATGCGAGCCTGTGACTGCGGTGCCAGCAATAAGTCCAGAAACGGTATTGGTTAGCGCCGACACAGGAGCACCGCCGCAAGATAGCTTAGCGTCATAACAAATTTGCTGAGCATCGCCATTCCACTGTACCGATATGTATGGTTTTGGATCAGCATTGAATGGCGTAGCATTGGTTATTCCCAATAGCTCTACTTCAACTGAGAGACTCGCCGTTGCACCTGAGGTTGGATAGGCACTCAGATCTATAGGGAACGTGGCTGTAGCAGCATTCCAGCCAGGAAGAATATTGTTCGAGGCATCGCGAATAGTAACTTTCGCTGAAGCATAGTCGCTTGCCTGAAGGCCCACCAGGTCAATGCGCGACCAAGTCACCGAGTGAGGTTTTCCATCACAATAGTTGCCAGCAGGGCTGGCTTGCACTTGAGCCTTAACTTCAACTGTGCAAGGACCTCCATTGATTGCGTCTGTAGCCGTTAGCCTGCCAGCATCTCCAAGGGCCCAGACGCAAGTGGGATTGGCAGGATCATAAGTGGTTTCGTACCACCAAGGAGAAAATCCAGTGCTGGGGTCATACCCTGCACAAGCAGTGTTGGAAGACCAGTCCCAGCATAATTGCGCTGACGAATCTTGCCAGTAGGTACGCCCATTCAGCAGGAGTCCATAAGAGTATTGATACATGGCTGCAGCATGTGAATTCAGACTCGTCGTAAATGCAGCCTTACTCGGAGTAATATCATTGCCATTCAAGTCAAAGCATTGTGCTTGATTGATACCGCCGCTGTCATAGCCCTCGAAGCACATACCATCAGCCGCCCCCGCACTGTTGGCTGTTGGCAAGAAGCCCATTTGCCCCACTTGATTGTTAGTCGCGTTTCCCGAAAAGCCCACACAGTCGCCATTAATTGCCATGTCAAAACAAGTGAGTACTCCGGGAGGATACGGCCAAGTAGATGTATCAGTCTGCGGCCAATATAGCTTAGAACCCACTTGACCAACTTTCTGATACGTTGCCAAGGCTGTTCGCGTCCCAGAAACAGGAAAGGCTCCATCTGCACCAGTACCCGCGCAAGGTGCGAAAGTCGCAGTGTCAAAACACAGCATGCGCCCATCATCTGTGCTGGTGTAATAGCGGCTACCTTGCTGCCCACCGCTGCTGAAATTACCCGAGTAGCCTAAATCTGCGGCATTACTAAACTCATAAGAACCACAGCTCGTTTGCGCAGCCAAGTCCGCACAGACAACAACCGGCTTGGAAGTTGTATTGTTGACAGCATAAAAGTACAATCGTCCTGTATTTCGGTCGAGATAATCATGTACGACATTGAAGGTCGTATACCAGTTTCCAGTGTACATACCGACTTGCACGAACGGACTACCCGAGGCTGCTGGCACTGAAGTTGGAAATCCTGGACATGCCGTGCCTGTGGCTTGATCACCACAATACAGTGCATCACCTCCGTTATGGTGATAGATCGAATAGACCTTCCCGTTATAAGGAATGGCACGGTAACCATCTCCTCCAGTGCCACCACTGGCACTGGCCACCGGCGGCGTGGGCAACGTTCCCATTGCCGAAGTAGCAGCCATGTAATTGCTACCGGTGACGCGAAGGTCAGTCACCGCCGATGCAGGCGACGGCTCAACCCCAACGTAACTCGTACCATTGTTGATAGACCAAGTCCCCACCGCATTGGACGGCAATTTGAGCGATCCCGCCACATATTCCATTCCTGATGGAATTGCGTCAGAAACATCCACCGTTGCAGCAGTCTGCCCTGCGGGTAGCCCAAGTGTGACGGCATAGCGCACTGTGCGCCCGACTTGGGTATCGGTGGTGCTCTGGGTCGTTAAGTCTCTGCCAGTCTTGGTAACAGATTGGGCGATGACTTGACTAGCGCTGAAGGCTAAAAATGCAGTCAGAACGGCGACCGATCTTCTCTTTAGCCCCTCGTAGGATCGAAATTTATTCATATGGATTATTTATCGTGGGTGTAGAAACCGATATAAATATACATTTTCAAACCACTTTTGCTTTTCTTTTGACAATAATTAACAAATCATCGATTCTTAGGTGAAACACAGAGGGAAATAAAGTCACTTATCGCCCCGTTGTTGCATTGCAGAGTAGGCAGGCCCGAAAGGGCCTTGCCAGAATTCCTGAGCTTTGCGACCACCTACCGAGAGACAGAATGAAATACCCAGCACTTTTTACTGAAGCGCCAGGGGGTGGCTATACCGTGACGTTCCGGGACATCCCCGAAGCAATCACCGAGGGCCAGACTCTTGAGGAGGCGCGCGAGATGGCGGCAGATGCATTGCTGACTGCTATGGACCTCTATTTCGAGGACGGGCGAGCTGTACCCGATCCATCTGCACCCGAAGCCGAGGAGGAGCTTGTTGCCCTCCCCCTTTCGGTATGGGCAAAGGTGCAACTGCTCAATCTGCGGATCCAGAAGAATGCACGGCCAGCAGACATTGCGCGCGCCATGGGGATCAAGCCACAGGAGGTGACGCGCATCCTCGATCTGCACCACGCGACCAAGATTGACACCTTGGCCGCCGCTTTCCATGCCATGGATTCCGAGCTGTCCATTGCTGTGATTCCAGCAATCTGATTGCGCAAACGAAAAAAGAGCCTCCCGAGTGCCGTAGTGGCGCCGGGGAGGCTCCCTGCTTTTTGTCTTAAATAATGCTTAAATGAAATAGATGTTGCATTTTTGCCATGTCAATTGTTGCAATTGCTAACATTCGCCAATGACCCAATAATGAACTGTCAACAAGAGTTTATTGCACTCGCAACCTCACAGAGCAAACAATTAAACCGCTAAAGTTCTTCAGTAATTAATCATAGCTATTTTTAAATGGGAGTAATTATGGGGTCTTTTTGCATAGGGTTAGCTCGCACAGGTATCGCTTTCGCAGTTCTTAGTAGTGCTACGCTAGCGGCCCAAGCTGCAACAATCCAAGTTGCAGCGAATTCAAATTACTTTAATGGGTGGCAGTTCAATACCTCTACCTCCCCTGGTACAGGCTGCGGAACGGAAAACACTCCTGCAACAACCACATTTGGGGTACGCTTGGTGCAGGAACCTTCCAGCTCACAGCTGATGCGTCTCCTGTGCCTGAGCAATGGCAGAACTGCCCGGCATGGAACTATTTTGGAGGAGGGGTGCCTGCGGGAGTCAGTGCTCCGACGAGCGTGAGCACAGTCAACATTCGCAGGGGGAATACACAATACACATTCCCTCAAGCGCTTCCTGTTGGTACCACTTTCTTCGTACAGGATTTGGATGCTCAGGAATCGGTGAACGTTTCATTCTTGAACTGCTCTGGTCAAGCAATCGATGCAAGCAGCTTTGACCTGCTGCGTGTGTCCAATCCTTCTGCAACAACCCTATTGTTACTCCCGGCGCTAGCTGGAGCGCAACCACCGCGGTTCTAAACAGCAACTCTCCCAATGAATTGTTTGGGATCATTCTCCGCGATAGCAATGTATGTTCTGTTCGGCTCGTAAGCACCGCAAATAGCAATAGCGGCGGAGAGCTCTTCTTTTTTGGCCTTCCTGCAGCTATGGTGACTGCTGTTAACGACACAAGATCCACAGTTCCTTCAGTGCCAGTCACAGTTGATCTGCGCGCCAACGACACCACAAATCAGCCAGGATATGTGAGCCTGAATACTCCTACTATCACTACCCAACCAGCGAATGGCACTGTGACAATTGACGGATCAGGTAACGCCGTCTACACGCCAAATGCAAACTTCACTGGCACCGATACGTTCAAGTACCAAGTCTGCACCCAGACAACAGTTCCTCAATGCGCGGAAGCTACGGCAACTATTACCGTAACGGCTATCCCTCCAGCGCCTCCGGTCATCAACGACGCAAGCTTTACCACTCAGGTAAACACGCCAGTTACTGGCAGTGCAAGCACAGGCGGGCAAGTGCCTCCCGGCTCAACCTTCCAGACAGTGACCCCACCTGCACATGGCCAGTTGACGATCGATCCAACGACTGGCGCATTCACCTACACTCCAACTGCAAATTACACTGGCACAGATACTGCGACAGTTCGCGTCTGCCTGCCCGCTCCAAACAGCACGGTATGCGATGACGCCGTACTTACCTTCAATGTGCAAGGCGGCGGAGGCGGTTCTTCTGCAACTCCTGTGCCGACGCTCAATGAGTGGGCGCTGATTGGCTTAACCTCCCTAGTCGCAATGTTTGGTTTTGGCCGACTTCGTAGGCGTCAGAGCTAAAGCACACAAGCCACCTTCGGGTGGCTTTTTCTTTTTGACTCTCGTAATGTGGACTCTCGAACAGCGTCAATGCGAGGTAACTGCCGCTCCGCCCCGGCGAGATCCCTACCCTTCGCCGGTATTGGCTGGCCTAAGCCACATTGCGCGAAAGACCCGACTTGCGTTATCCGGGTTTTTTGCCTGATTTCTTGCGTTTTGGATCGGGCCGCTGAAGTGAAGGGAAGGCGGCTATCGACCCAAAGCAGACAGGCACTGGCTGAGCTGCGCTGCTTGCTGGCGTTGGATTCGACAACTAGCTATGCGTCACTCGCCTCACGCTCTGTAGTTTGTGTGGGCTCTCTAGTAACAGGCGTAGGAAAAGTAACACGCCCTATGGTCGACAAAATTGCTTGTCGGCAGGCTGCCGCAAAATCGTCATCTTGGCATTCGACGTGGTTCTGCACCGCAAGGAAAAGATCCGGTGTAAACACCAACGCTGTGTTCATGGTGAGTGCCGCTGTCACGCACTTTTCGGTGAACGGTTCGCCTCTTTGGTCCAGCGACGAAAGTCGATGCGCATTTCCAAATAGAACTGGCTTTGCTGGTGCGACCACTGAATCTCGCTGCAGATCCTCGTGTATGTTCATCTGTAGCTGTCGCTGCTTGTCCACATTCACCGCTTTGTTGTCCTTACCCTCGGCTTCACCGATCAAGCGACCTTCAGGCGATTCGAAGACAACATCAAATTCAGACCCGCCATCTTTAAAGGGTTCCGCAGTAAATCCGAGCTTCCGTAGTCCCTCAATAATCGCCTCCTCGAGTGGCTTTCCTTTCTCGAAAAGTAGGCTACGGAGGCGGCCTTCGACGCGCAACTGCTCAGCGAGCTCCTCTTTTGTCTTTTGAGCCCTTTCTACAGCGAGCTCAGCCGCCATCAACTCGGCACGAAGGGCGCGCTCTGGCGCCATCAGGTATGCGTCGCTAGATGCCCATGCCGGTTCGTTCGTGATGTCACTCTCAGCGCGTAGTTCTTTGTCCAGTTGTATGACTGCAGCGACGAAACGGCTGGCGAAGGTTTCAGCCTTCTCTGTCCATATCAGCTCTTCATTTTCCTCTGCAAAAAAATCATCAGGACTGAAATCAATATCTGGGAGCAGCACTAGACTCCCTACGGAAGCCTTGCTTCGAAGAATTCCCCCCACAGGTTTGTCACCCGTTCTAGTGACAATTGCCGTCGACGTCTTGTCCATTGCAAGGAGGACGTGATATGTGAACATTTCACGAAACTCATTCCAGAATGCAGCAAGTGGTGGCGCTACGGATGATGCCAACTTCATTTCCGAGCCATTTGCGACTACGGGTTTTAGATCTGCGGGAATTGAGCTGTAGTTGCTGTACTCCGTGACATGACGAGTCGTCTTCTGATTTCTCCCGGTTCCCGAATAGGTTCTCTCACCTGTATCGATATAAACCGAGGTAAGTTCCGGAAGAAAGACGAACGCAGTCTTCCCCGCTAAGACCGCCTCTTTGAGCTCTCGGCGCCAGTGCTCACAGTATTCTCGCAATTGAAAGGACTGCGTATCGCTCAGGCTTGGCTTGCCTTGAAAATACTCTGTTCCATAGCTAAAGAAGTCGCTAATTTCTGGCCTGAATAGCACAATATCGAAGTCAAGCAGTGAAGACTTCGATCGAAACGATACAAGATTGACATTATCAGATGCTAGTTCGCATCCAATAGTCACGATTTGCTTTTCTCTCAATAGGCCTCCGCAGTATTTACGTCACTCTTAGCGACAAACTATACACGGATGTCGCTCGAGATGAAGACTCTTGCCAGGGCAATGCTAGTGAATAAGCACTGCATTGAGTTTTATGCAAGCCTCAAAGCTCATGATCACAGGTTGTGATCAGCACAGAATGCCAACGTTAGAATGACTGCTTGTGGGCCTGTTGCGGCTGTCGCCGTTCGACCCTAAGCAGAAACTCGCGGATCCTTGTCATAACGTGCAGGTTAAAGTGCATGTACATCGCTTGGAGCAAAAAGCACAGTCACTATGTGCTGTTAGACATCATGGCCCACATCCCATCCGTCGCTACGATTGCCGAGTACTTTAGGCTAGGCATTCAAACTGGCCTAATCCAGCCAGAGAATGCTATCGCTTGGGCGGATTCAGAAATTGCCGTCGCTGCGCCACCTGCAGATGGAATCATTGAAGTCGCTTGGAGTAGAAGTCCAGCCTCCACAATGGAGGCGCTTTTGGCTGTACCAGGGGAGCGGGACAAACAACTTGCAGGTAGATTGCTTCTCGGATTGCTTGGAAAGTCAGACCTCAATTCAGAAGATGCTCTGGAGGCAGCCGCAAAACGTGCGTTGTACATTGCGCGAGATGCAGAGCTAGGCGATGAAACGTATGCTCAATTCAACGCAATCGACGACTTAATTTCTCTAGCAAGCACGAAGACTTATGGCACGTTTGAGCAATGCAAGTCTGAGCTAACAAGCACGCTTCTGCATATCGCGCAGGGAGTTCAATTTCCACCCATTTAGCGACAAAGGTAATGGACCACATGCTGAGTCTGCTTCTGGTCGAGTCGAGTCAAAGCTCGCCCCGTCGACGGGCAGCCTCCAGAAGGCAGTCAACGTCCATAATGGCTTCTTCATTCATGACCTGTTGCCAAGAAGGTATCGGGCAGCCCGGCTCTTGAACTAGGATGAACAGTCGGCCGTCCTTATATAGACAGTCGACGTAGAACCCTTGCGCGCGACAGCCAATAACCTCTGCCTCGACTTCACTCGCGGCAACGCCTTTGGCATTCGGCTTGTCTACCCCTACATAGTGAACGAGCCTGCACTCAGACGAGGGCGAAGACCTGAACTCAGTAATCGCTTGCTGGCAACTCTCACCCGGTTCGGTGTAGTCGATTTCGTTTGGTAGTGGCATTTTGGCAAGGGGGGATGGATGTCCGGTATTGGCCGAGAGCAGTCGGCCAAAAAATGTAGAAGGCGTTGGGCCTGCATCACAGATGCCCGATAACGCAAAAATGGCCGATATCCCCGCCATAACGACGAAATCCAACTACAGCTTGGTAAGCGCACGTAATCTATTTGGGCGAAAGAAGACTACAGCCACCTTGATTAATTGGACGGAAGGCTTCATTGCCGTCGATGCTAGCTATGCGCTTGTAGAAATCATAAGGCCCCGTCGACTCTGCCGGTGATTTGACTTCGAACAAATGCACTGCGTGAATTTTGCGACCATCGGCACGCACCACACCCTTACCAAAGAGGGGATCGTCTGTGGGCAGCTCTTTCATCTTGGCTACCACCTTGATGCCGTCGTCCGTACCCGCTGCGTCGACCGCCTTGAGGTAATGCAGCACGGCAGAATACACACCAGCATGGTCTGCACTGGGGTATTTGCCACCCTGCAGTTTTGCAAAGCGCTTCGACCATGCGCGCGTTTCATCGTTCAAATCCCAATAGAAGGCTTCGGTAATATTCAGCCCCTGCGCCTTCTTCAAGCCCAGGCCCTGCACATCTGGCAAAAACACAAGCAATCCGGCAAGCTTTTGTCCACCCTGTACCAATCCAAATTCCGCAGCTTGTTTGATCGCATTGGTCGTGTCGTTACCTGCATTGGCCAAACCGATGATCTTTGCGCCCGAGGCCTTTGCGCGCACCAGGTAGGACGAAAAATCGGAGGTGTTCATGGGCACCTTTACCGAGCCCAACACCTTGCCACCGGCGCTCACCACCACTTTCGATGTATCGGCCTCCAGCGCATGGCCAAACGCATAGTCGGCCGTCAAAAAGAACCACGTGTCGCCACCGTTGTGCACCACTGCGCGGCCCGTGCTATTGGCCAGCATCCATGTATCAAACAACCAGTGCACGGTCGTTGGTGTGCACGCTGTACCCGTCAGATCCGGGCTCCCAGCCCCGGTATTGATAAAGACCTTTTTCTTTTCTTTAGCAACCTGGTTCACCGCCAGCGCCACAGATGACACCGGCACATCCACAATCATGTCAACCCCATCGGTGTCATACCACTTGCGGGCTACCACTGAGCCCACGTCGGGCTTGTTCTGGTGGCTGGCCACCACTACCTCAATCCTGTAGGCTGGATGCTTCATTTTCTGAAAATCCTCCACCGCCATCTTGGCAGCGGTGACAGAGCCGGGCCCAGAGATTTCCGAATACGGTCCTGTGAGGTCATTCATGACGCCGATGCGAACCGTATCGTCCGACACCTGCGCGTAGGCAGGCACCAGTCCGAATGCGCACGCAGCAGCGGCCAGTAGTTGAAGCATTTTTTGCATGTGAGATCTCCTGGTGATTGAAATAGGGATGCAGGTCTTCCAACGACTTGGGGATACAGAAGAGCCAGGTGGGCGCTTTGATTTATCGGTTTTGGTACGCTGGTGCGCGTCGCTCTGCAAAGGCTGCGATTCCTTCTGTTGCATCCTGCGACTGAACCACTTTGGCAAAGGCCTTGCGCTCTTCGCGTAAGGCGGCTTCGACCTCCTCATACTGCAAGCGCCGCAGCAGTGCAGTGCACGCGCTGATCGATAGCGGGGCGCGCTGCGCCACTTGAGATGCGATCTCGATGGCACGCGCCATCAATTTTTCCGGTTCCAGAACTTCGCTGACCAATCCTGCTTGAAGCGCGCGTTGTGCATCGATTGGCTCACCGGTCAAAATCATCTGCGCCGCCAGCGCAGTAGGCATGTGGCGTGGGAGCCTAGTACAGCCTCCCCCGCCCGCCAGCACTCCTACCTTGACCTCGGGCAACCCAAGCCGCGCCGTGCTGGAGGCGATACGCATATCACAGGCCAGCGCCACCTCCAACCCACCGCCAAAGGCCACGCCATTGATCGCCGCAAGCACGGGCTTTGCGGTGCTGGGGCGATGCGTGATGCCGCAAAACTGCGGATCGTCCTGGTTAAGTGCAATGTTACTTCTGAGGTGAGGCAGCATATGCGGGATATCTGCGCCTGCGCAGAATGCACGCCCACCTTCCCCGGTGATCACAATGCAGCGAACCTGATCGTTCAATTCCAGCTCACCCAGCGCCCTCGCCATGGCTGCATCTGTTTCTGGGTCAATGGCATTGAGCTTGTCTGCACGCGCAATGGTCAGGACACCTACGCCTGCGGCGGGATAGCTGAGCTTGATGGGGTTTTCCATAAAGAGGCACTTTCTTTTGTTGCCATGACGGCTGTTTTGCCGTTATGCTTCAATTAACAGTACGGTCGTACGTATTTTACAGGAGAACAAAGAAATACCATGAGTGCTTACCCCAGCAGACCCTCTTTCAGTGACATAGAAATTGCACCCTGGAACGACATCGTGGGCAAACAGGAAGCTTTGCTTGCACAGCAGCTTCAGTACCTCAATGCCCATTCAGCGTTCTACAAGACCAAGCTGGCGGACGCCAAGGTGGATCTCTCCGCCATCAAGCGCATTCGCGATTTGGCACAAATCCCCTTCACGTACAAGCACGAACTGCGCTCCAGCTTGGCCGCCGCCCCATTGCTGGGTTTGCATCAGGCCGCCAGCCAAAGCGATATCGTGCAAATTCAGGCCTCCTCTGGCACAACAGGCAGTCCCGCTTATGTCGGTTTGACCCGATCCGACCGGCAGGCCTGGTCCGAGATGACTGCCCGGGGCCTCTACGCCTGTGGGGTGCGCGCGCACGATCTGGTGTTGCATGCGTTTTCGATGAGCAAAGGGTTTGTAGGCGGCATTCCCATGTTTCAAGGGGTTGCGCATCTTGGGGCCATCGACATCCCCATCGGCGCTGACGGCGGCGCTGATCGACTGCTCATTGCAGCACGCGATGCCCGGCCTCGCTGCATCGTTGGAACACCCAACTTTCTGCTGTACCTGGCCTCGATCGCGCCAAACATCATTGGCATGCCAGCGACCGATCTCGGTGTCGAGCGTCTCATCGTTGGCGGCGAGCCCGGTGGGGGCAACCCGGCCATTCGCCAAGCCATGGAGACCGCATGGGGCGCCAAGTGCTGCGAGTTCATGGGGGGCACTGACCTGGGCTGTGTCTATTGGGCCGAATCTGACGACCAGAGCGGCATGTACTTTGTAGGGCCCGACTACATCATCGCGGAGTTGATCGACCCCGAGACGGGGGAGCCAATTGCGTGGTGCGAGGGCGCGACTGGCGAACTTGTCTACACATCCTTGCAGCGCCAGGCATCACCGGTGCTGCGCTTCCGCTCGGGCGATCACGTACAAGTCACCGCCATGGGGGGCACCGGGGGACGCACAACACCCGCCATCCGCTGCTTTGGACGCACCGACGACATGCTCATTGTGCGTGGCGTGAACATCTTCCCCTCGGCCATTCAGGACGTGGTTTCCGCCATGGTACCCACCGTGGGCGGAGCGGTTCGGGTGGTGGCCGATTTTGAAGGCCACACCACACAAAGCAATCTCAAGCTTTTGGTAGAGCGCGCCAACGGCCAAAGCGAGGAACTGGATACGCAAATGGCTCGACAAGTAGAAACGCGTGTGCGCAATGCGCTGGCCGTCAAGGTGGATGTGCGGATGGTCAGCTACGGATTTTTTGCGGCACCTGGCGCGCAGAAGGTGGCGCTGACACTCAGAAAGATGCCCGACCTGACAGCGGCCTCTGCAACTGGAGATCGATAATGGAAACCAACCAAACTGAATTGAACGTACTGGCCTACAACGAGTTGCTGGAGAGCCTGCTTGCCGCCCGCAAACTGGCATGGCAAGGCGGCAATGACGCCGCCCGTCAAAAGCACAAAAACCGGCAGCGACTGCTGGTCAGAGAACGCATTGAACTGCTGCTGGACGAGGGCTCACCTTTCCTGGAGATTGGCGAGTTGGCAGGCGAAGGGATGTACGAAGGCGTTGCGCCCGGCGCAGGCATTGTGACGGGCGTGGGGTTGATCAATGAACGCGCCTGCATGGTCATTGCCAACGACCCGACTGTCAAAGGCGGTACCTACTTTGGCATGACATGCAAAAAGCATGTGCGTGCCCAGCAATTTGCCATCCAACACCGCCTCCCCTGCGTTACCTTGGTGGACAGTGGCGGGGCGTTTTTGCCGGACCAAGCCAACATTTTCCCCGATGAGGGTCTCTTCGGGAGTATCTTCAAAAATCAGGTGGAGATGTCCTCCCAAGGCATCGCGCAGATTGCAGTCGTACTAGGTGCCTGCACTGCTGGCGGTGCCTATATCCCTGCACTTTGCGACGAGATCATCATCGTACGAGGCAAGGGCTTCATGTTCCTCGGTGGCCCGCAGTTGGTGCAGGCGGCCACCGGCGAAGTGGTGGAAGCGGAGCTGCTGGGCGGAGCCGAAATGCATAGCCGTGTCAGCGGCGTGACGGACCACGTTGCCGACAACGACGGCCACGCACTCGTGCTCGCACGTCAACTGGTGGGAGAGCTTCCTCCAATGCCTGCACCACTGCGCGACCGCATGCAGGTCCGTGCACCTGCCAGGCCGGAACACGATATCTACGGACTCATCAGCGCCAACCCCAGGATCCCTACGCCTACGCGCGAAGTCCTCCGATGCTTGTTGGACGATGGACAGCTCGCAGAATTCAAATGTGAGTTCGGTCACACCCTCATCACCGGCTTCGCGCGTATCGGTGGTTGGCAGGTAGGCATTCTGGCCAATGAAGGCGTGCTTTTTGCCGAAAGCGCCAACAAGGCCAGCCACTTCATCGACATGTGCTGCAAGCGCAATGTGCCTTTGCTCTTTCTGGCAGATGTAGCGGGGTTCATGGTCGGTCTGGAGGCCGAACAAGCGGGCATTGCCAAGGCGGGCGCCCGCTTTATCACGGCCATGAGTTCGGCCAAGGTTCCCAAGTTCACCATCATTACCGGCGGGTCTTATGGCGCGGGGTATCTGGCCATGTGTGGGCGTGCATTCAAGCCTAACGCCATGTTTATGTGGCCTAACGGGCGCGCAGCCATCATGGGGCCCGAGCAGGCCGCCACCACGCTGGCCATGGTCAAACGGCAGAACCTAGAAGCCAAGTCCATCACATGGAGCCCTGAAGAGGAAGAAGCATTCAAAACGCCGATACGCCAGCAATACGAGCGCTTTGCAGCGGCCCGCAATTTTGCAAGCCATCTATGGGTAGACGGCATTCTGGATCCCGCTGAAACGCGCGAAACCATGACGCTTCTGCTCGATCTCGCAGCCCGTGTTCCCACGGAGCCCACGCAATTTGGCGTTTTCCGGATGTAGGACTCTATCTATGTTTAAAAAAGTACTGATTGCAAATCGTGGAGAGATTGCGTGCCGCATCGCTCGCACCCTCCAGGCCATGAATATCGCCGTGGCTACCGTGCATTCCAGCGCCGACGCCAACGCCCTTCACGTGCGGGAGATCGGGGAGTCCATCTGCATTGGAGAGGGCCCGGCGCGCGAAAGTTATCTCCATATCGATGCAGTATTGGCTGCGGCCCGCCAGGTGGGCGCCGACGCCATCCACCCCGGATTTGGCTTTCTCTCAGAAAACCCGGAGTTTGCGCGGCGCTGTACGCAAGAAGGCATTTCCTTCATCGGCCCCTCTGCACAAACCCTGGAGCTGTTCGGCAACAAGGCAGCCGCCAAGGCCATGGCCCATCAACTGGGCATACCTATCGCTCGCGGCATGCTGGAGGGAACGGACAATGTACAGGCCGTGCTCGACGCATTGCAAACCATTCCGCTTCCCTGCATCGTCAAGGCAGTGGCCGGCGGCGGCGGCAAGGGGATGCGTGTGATCCGCAAGCAGGAAAGCGCCCGCGAGGAAATCGAAGCAGCCATTCGCGAAGGGCGTTCGTCTTTTGGCGACGGTCGTGTCATTGTCGAGCAATACCTGAGCGCGCCTCGGCATATCGAGGTTCAAATTCTGGGAGACGGCACAGGCAACATGGTCCATTTGTACGACCGCGAATGCTCCCTGCAGCGCAGGCACCAGAAGGTCGTGGAAGAAGCCCCGGTCTCCAGCATCAGCCTTTCACTGCGCGAGCAGCTCTGGCAGCATGCTGTCGCATTAGGCGCAGCGGTCAATTACCTAGGCTTGGGCACGGTGGAATTTGCAGTCACTGACGACGCGGTGATTTTTCTAGAAGTGAACCCTCGCCTACAGGTAGAGCACCCAGTGACTGAAGGCATTCTGGGACTCGATCTGGTTCAACTGCAGGTAAGCACCGTTGCCGACAAGGCCCTGGCCATTCAGCAGCAGGACATTCCTTTGCCCAGTGGGCAAGCAATGCAAGTCCGGCTGTACGCAGAAGATGCGGCGCAGGGCTTTATGCCCTCTACTGGCACGATCCGCGCATTTCATGTGGGCAATGGCGTACGGGTGGACAGCGGCGTTGAGGCCGGTAGTGACATCAGCCCGCACTACGACCCCATGTTGGCCAAGCTCATTGCACATCGCTCAACGCGCATGCAAGCGATTGCCGCACTGCGTAATGCCCTGCTCCACACATCGGTACTCGGCGTTGTCAGCAATCGCAGCTTTTTGATGGGCCTTTTGGCTGTGCCTCAAGTCGTCGACAATCAGGTCAATACGGAAACGATTGACCATTGGCTCAAAAGCCACGGCGATGCGGTCGATAACCCGCGCCATATTGCCGCCATCATGGCGGTATGGCGGCGCAGCCAGCGTCCGAGCAATCCCAGCGTAGCCGCCTGGGGCGATGCTGCGCTAGATGGTTGGCGCATCCAACGCAGCGCCAAGCCGCAAACCGATGCCATTTTGTATCGTTATCAGGTGGCATCTGCCCATGGCAAATGGCGTGTGGGTTTTGGCCAGACAAGCGCCGATGGACGCTGGCCGGTATTGGTGGACGATCGGCTCTACCTAGTTCGGCTCGCGCCGAGCGGCCAGGACTGGCTGGTACAACTGGATTCAGTCTCCTTGCACGTGTCCGCAGCCTGCACGGGTGATCGTGCATGGAGCGAAATTGGCGACACCCAGATCGCCATCGATATCCAACCTCTGTATGCCCGCTCAGGAGCCGGTGGCGCAGACCAGTCAGGAAGGGCAGTTGCACCCATGATGGGCCTCATCGTCGCTGTGAATGTGGCGAACGGGCAAACCGTCGCGGTGGGAGACCGTCTCGCCACCCTGGAGTCCATGAAGATGGAGATGGCCATTACCAGTGCGGTAGCGGGCACGGTGAAGTGGGTGGGTTGCAACCCCGGAGAAAAAGTGGAGCGCAACCAGGAACTTTTCCACATCGCCGAAGCCGCTGCATAAGGAGGTAGACATGCGCACCACACTACCCCAACGCGTCGAAATCCACGAGGAAGGACCACGCGAGGGCTTTCAGATCGAGCGACCGGGGTTCAGCATTTCGCAGCGTGCTTCATTGGTCGAGGCGCTGGCCCAGGCTGGCATGCCGCAGATCCAGGTGGCGTCCTTCGTCAACCCGACACGCGTACCGCAGATGGCCGATGCGCCGGAGTTGTTTCGCGCCATCCGCAAACGCAAGGGCGTGCGCTATACCGGCCTGTGGCTGAATGAAAAAGGGTTTGAGCGTGCCTGCAGCGTCGCCGAGGTCGACCTGGAAGGCGTGCTGTATTTCTACGCATCGGATACATTCTGCCAGCGCAATAACGGCGTTTCATCCACCAGCTACACCGCAGCCCAAAAGAACTGGGTGCAACGCTACGCCGCGCATGACATCGCGGTCCACAAGTGCTATGTAATGACTGCATTTGGCTGCAATTTCGAGGGGGCGATCTCTCTGCAGCAGTTGCGCGTCGTGCTGCAGGGCATTGTGGATTTACAGGCGGAAGCTGGCATACACCTGCAAGAGCTGTACCTGGCTGACACGGTAGGCTGGGCCAACCCCCGCTCCGTTACCGAGCGTGTGGACTTGGTGCGCGAGCTGTTTCCAGGCATCCGCGTAGGCTTGCATTTGCATGACACCCGAGGCATCGGCATGGCCAATGCACTGGCGGGCTTGCAAGCCGGCGTTGACCTGTTTGACGCCTCGGTTGCCGGGCTGGGAGGCTGCCCCTTCAGTGGCCACTCAGCCGGCGGTGCAGCGGGCAATATCTGCAGTGAGGACCTGGTATTTCTCTGCCACGAACTGGGCATAGAAACCGGAATCGACCTGAAATTGTTGATTGATGCCGCTCGGCTGGCAGAGCAAATCATCGGCCGGCGCCTGGAGGGGCACAGCATGCACAGCGGCTTACTCTGCGTCCAAGCGTAAGGCATTGCTCCATGCCAGTGGTGCCGAAGGCACCACTGACTACTCACGTCACGTCAACTTGCGGCAATCCGGTTTGTGCTTCTCCTGCAGCGGCCCGCCCCTTCACGGGGCTCGTCGGTACCGATGTACCGTTTTCTGAACACACCCACCTCCAGGCACCATGACCAAGAATGCAGGGCCAAAACTGCTTTTACGTATTTCATTCAAACTGAAAGTGATCTATGCCCAGTCTTGAAGTTCAGCGCTTGTCCAATGGCGTCCGCCGCCTGACACTAAACAGGCCCCACATGCGCAACGCATTCAATGCGGAGCTGACGCAGGCGATCATGCATGAAATGCACGCTGCCGCCCACGACCCCTACACCCGTGTTGTACTGCTTGAGGGCACAGGCTCTCACTTTTGCGCAGGCGGCGATATGGAATGGATGCGCAACATCCTCGCCACCACCCCTGCGGAAAAAAGGATACAGGCCCAGGCCATTGCCAACATGTACACAACCGTCTATGCCCTTCCTCAACCGTTGGTCGTCGCGGTGCAAGGCGCTGCAATCGGTGGAGGCTTTGGGCTCGCGTGCTGCGCTGATTTTGTGGTCGCGGAAAACACCGCAAAACTAGGCATGACGGAGCCTCGGCTCGGAATTGTGCCTGCAGCCATCTCACCCTATGTCGTCGCAGCAACTGGCGCCCGCGTCGCCAACCGAATTGCCCTCGTCGGCGCCGCAGTAGACGCCCGGCAGGCGCAAGAATGGGGGGTGGTGACCCACATTGTCCAAACCGGGAAGTTGAACGAAGCCGTCGCCGTAGTGTTGCAAGAGCTGCTGCAATGTGCACCAGACGCACAATACCAGACGAAGGCGCTGTTTCGCGCCCTGAGCGCTGGCGCTCCTTCATCCACATGCATACAACAATCAGTAGACGCACTGGTGCAAGCGTGGAGCCAGCCGCAGGCCACGGAGGGTCTGAATGCGTTTCTGTCCAAACGCCAGCCCTCCTGGACACCTGCCGTCGGCATGGAGTAGCCCCTACCCGCAATAGTTGGCGCGTTTCAGGAATTGGATATATTCAAGGCCTTCTGATGACCACCCCGGTGCGAGCAATACCGAGCTGCCGGGGGCTGACCAGCAATGAGGGATAGGTAGATATGGCAAGGCCCATCGGCTCCAACGGCGCAGAGACCATGCGCGCTATTCGCTCCGCCGCAATCAAACGCATCTATCAACATGGTTACGAGGCCATGAGCCTCAGAGTGTTGGCAGCCGATGTCGGCCTGCGCGGCGGATCTCTGCACAACTACATCCCGCAGAAACAGGAGTTTCTGGCTAATTTGCTCGATGAGATCATGGCGGAGTTGCTGCTGGATTTCGAGGAGCATATGCAAGGCGTGACCACGCCGAGCGAGGCGCTCCAGCGGTTTGTAGGTTTTCACATCGAATGGCATACCGAACGCAAGGAGGAAGTATTCATCGGCAACATGGAGCTGCGCAGCCTCTCCCCGGAGCAGCACCAGCGCGTATCGGCCAAACGCAAACGCTATGAACAGCACCTGAAGGACATTCTGGAGCAAGGAAAAGTGCAGGACGGCTGGAGTGTGGAAAACGCCGATGTGACCACCAAAGCCTTGCTTGCACTGCTGACCGGGGTCAGTAACTGGTACCACGCTGACGGAAAATTGTCGCGCGAGCGACTCACCAAAATGTACCAAGCCATGGTCAACCGAATGCTCCTGGCCGAAAAGTAGGAATAGTCAGAGACATCCATACCTGCCACCGGTAATTGCGCCTTCACGCACCTGGCATCTGGCGCGTTCCGCCACCCGCTGCCTTTCACCTTCAAAAGTCCATGGTTCGGGTCAAGCAGGCATGGTTTCGCCCTGACCGGTGGCTGCGCACCTTCCCCTCGTTTGCATAAAGTGCATGGCCTGAGAAAGCCTTCAACCGCTACAGCCATCACTAGCAAGCAGCCCAGAATCACCCCATTGACAATTGGACCTCACTCTGTCTTAATAATCGTACGGTCGTACGCATAATTTATTGAAATCGCGGGCCAACGGCCGACTCTTTCGCCCACCTCAATACCCATTGCTCCAGGAGACCCCTATGACCCCCAATATTGCGAGTGACGAGTGGATCGCATTGCATGCACGCCGCCAACCGCACAAAGTCGCATTGCAAGATAACCGGGTCACGTTGAGCTACGAGCAGGTCAACAGCTTGATTGGCCGCCTGGCATCCAAGCTGGCGGCGCAAGGTGTCAAACCGGGAGATTCTGTCGGCTTGCTGGGGGCTCCAACGCTAGAGTGGGCCGTGGCATTTTTGGCCATCGCACGGCTCGGCGCTGCCCCCGCGGGGCTGAACTATCGGGAGACACCGCAGTGCATCTCGGACCAATGCCAGTCGGCCAATGCGCGCCTGGTATTGCATGACAAGGCACGTCAGACCCATGCCACCTCCACGCAATTGCCGCTCATGCCCTTGGAAGAGGTGCTGCACACATCGCCCGACTTCGCGGCACTCGTGCAGCGCCCCCATGATGCCTCGTCCATTGGCGTCATTCTTTTCACCGGCGGCACAACGGGCGCATCCAAAGCAGTCGTGCTGACGCATGAAAATTTGATGTGGAATATTTTCAATGAGATCGCCGCAGGTCATCTAGGTCCCAACGACAACACACTGGTCGCGACGGCGCTGCACCACTCGGCCGCCCTGAATACATGGCTTTTACCGCATCTGTACCTGGGTGCGTCGGCCACTTTCATGGGTGATTTTGAGCCTCGCCGCTGGATCGAGCTGATGCAGAAATTCAAGGTAACCAACACCTTTACCCCACCCACCATGATTCGCCAAATTCTGGATGCAGCGCGCCCCGGCGATGACTGGAGCAGCTTTGACAAATGGTTTTCCGGTGCGGGATTGCTTTCCAGCAGCGATCGCAAGGAAATGCAGGCCCTCCGGCCAGGGCTCAACATCTACTACCAGTATGGACTGACCGAAGCGGGGCCGATTGTGACCTGCCAAAGCCAGGAAGAGTTTGAACTGAGCCCATCGTCGATGGGACGCCCGGTGCGCCATGTCAAGGTGAAGATCTTGGCAGACGATGGCCGTGAACTGCCCTCGGGTGAAATTGGCGAACTGCTCGTGCAAGGGCCCAACGTGATGCCCGGCTATATGGGCCAGCCAGAAGCAACCGCCCTGGTTCTCCAAGACGGTTGGCTCAAAACGGGCGACTTGGTTGCCATGGACGAGCATGGCTGCCTGACCTTCCATGACCGCGGCAAGGACATGATCAAAAGCGGCGGCCTGAACGTGTTCAGCCAGGAAATCGAAACTGCGATCGGCGCGCACCCCGAGGTCTCCGAGGTCAGCGTTGTCGGCGTCACAGACCCCAAGTGGGGCGAGCGTGTCGTCGCGGTTGTCAGCCTCAAGACTAACGGCGATGTTTCCGAAGAAACCATTCTTGACCACTGTCGCCAACGCTTGGCCGGCTACCAAGTGCCTAAGGAAGTTATCTTTATGCCGGTGGCTGAAGTTCCCAAAAACTATCTGGGAAAAACACTCAAGCGCGAACTGCGCGCCAAGCTCAACGCCATGGTCGTTGGATAGCCCACCATACGGCAGCCGTTAGTTAAGACAGGAATGCAGATATGCGTATTGACAATGACTCCATGTTCGAAGATTTGAAGGACTCCGTATACCGCTTTGCGAGCAAGGAAATCGTCCCACTCGCGCAGCGGATTGATCGTGAAGACACGTTCGCCAGCGATCTGTGGCCCAAGCTGGGCGCCCTGGGCATACTCGGGCCCACAGTCTCGCAAGAGGATGGGGGGCTGGGCCTGGGCTATCTGGCCCACACCATCATTTCTGAAGAGATCTCTCGCGCTTCCGGCTCCGTCGGCATTTCCTACATTGCGCATTCCAATCTGTGTGTCAACCAGATCCAGCTCCACGGCAATGCGGCGCAAAAGCGCAAGTATCTGCCAGACTTGCTCAGCGGCAAGCATGTCGGGGCGCTCGCGATGAGCGAAGCCGGAGCTGGCTCCGACGTAGTTTCAATGAAGCTGCAAGCCCGCCTGGAAGACGGCGTCTACAAACTGCGCGGCAGCAAGCTATGGACCACCAACGGCTGGCACGCAGACACCTATGTTGTGTATGCCAAGACCGAACCCACGGCAGGCAAAAATGGCATCACGGCTTTTATAGTGGAGCGCAACAGTCCCGGTTTCAGTGTGCGCCAGCATATGGACAAGCTAGGTATGCGCGGATCTGGCACCTGCGAGCTGGTGTTCGAAGACACGCCCGTGCCGGCAGAAAATATTCTCGATGCGCCCAATGAAGGCGTTAGGGTGCTGATGCGGGGGCTGGACTATGAGCGCCTGATCGCGGCATCCGCGTGCGTCGGCCTCATGCAGGCGGCGATGGATCTGGTATTGCCGTATGTGGCCCAGCGGCAGCAGTTCGGCCAACCCATCGGGGAGTTCCAACTTGTGCAGGCCAAGCTGGCCGACATGTTCACGCGTCTGAACAGTTGCCGCGCCTACCTGCACACCATGGCGGAAAAGGCCGACCGCGGCATTCCCCTGCGCAAAGAGGCCGCCAGCGTTATCCTCATCGCGGCAGAATCGGCAACCCAATCCGCGCTGGACGCAATCCAGTGCCTTGGCGGCAACGGCTACATGAACGATTACGACGCCGGCCGCCTGCTGCGCGACGCCAAGCTGTATGAGATCGGCGCGGGCACTTCCGAGATTCGCAGAATGCTTATCGGGCGCGAATTGCTTCGCGCCTAATCCCTTTCCCAGACCATTTCGATTCTTCAGGCCCCATATACCCTGCAAACTCTTGAAAAGCAGAGCATCAAGCTCTGCTTTTATGCTTTGCTAATGCTCAACCTTCACCGGCACCTGTTAAGAGACCTGGGATAGCTTGTTGTTAACAGTTGCTGAATCGACCAGCTTTATCAAGATTGATTAAAGGTTCAATTGCTACAGCAGCATATATGTTTGTGAACATATGCAACAAATCTACTACAGTGTTCGAATGGCTGGGGCAGTCACCGTGAAATCGGCTTCGGGCTGGTTGCTGTCGTTCATCCCAGAAATTCGAATGACTGCTATTGCTCAGCGCAGTCATTACACCAAGACTATCGAGAAGGTCTGCTCTGCATCTCAGAGCTGTCAAGGGCGTGTGACAACCACCCAGTTACTGCTTTGGCGTTTGCCGAACTGGAGCTATCGACCCATTGTTGTCATCCGTGCCTCGTCAGCTGATGCCCGCTGTGCAGCGTTCTGCGACTGTCGCAGAACGACCCGTTGCTGCCGTTCAAACTTTGTCTATCTCAGCAGGTTTTCTTTTGCCTGGTGACCGTGGCAACAAAAAACCGCCTGGAGGCGGTTGTGTTGGGAAGCTATTTTGAATCCTGGCAGTAAGGACATTGGCATACAGAGGGCCCTTTTGGCGCCCTCTGAGGGAAGTAAGGGTTGTCTGGCAACAGCGCCTCCACTTTCCGTAGTGACTTGAAGCCAAATCTCCGCATTCCTAGAAGCTTATGGGGATACAGTTCTGCCACTTGCTCAATGGTCGTGGCGCCGTGCGCTGCTAGGAGTTTGACGATGCGTGGGGACAGATGGCTGAGGGAATTTTTCATTCTGGCCACCTCTCTTGATCCACTCTTCGACAAGTTGAGACTTGGCTGCTTTAAAAACGGATAGCTTTCTCTAAGCAAGCTTGAATGCCAAGGAGGGTGAGGCTTGTTGGCCTTGCTCCTGATCCTGCTTGTCCTTGTCTGAGGGCGGTTTTTTGTCCTGCTCCTGAGGGGATGGGATGCCAGTCATCTTGAGCATCATCTTGGTGTTGTCCCAAAAGGATGCAGGAGGGTAGGCTGAGAATTTGAACATGTAGACCTCCGGTCTATTGCGGCGAATCGAGATGGATTGCCTAGACCCACAGTACTCTCTTTAATCCCCTAAATCCTGATTACACAAAGACTTACTCCTGGAGTCGGCTAGCTGTAGGCTACGCCATTTAAGCAATGGGTTTTGATGAACTGAGTCCTAGAAGATGACAGTCTGCTTCTGGCCGGAAGCTGCCCGATGTTGCTTTACTTGACCACCAGTGCAGGCGGGAAAATCATCATGGAGGCGTCGAGTGGGGCTCGACAGTGGGAAATTTCCAAAATGCGAAATTTCGCAAGTTGCAGGGGGATCGCCAAACTGACACCCCCTTCCAGTCGGAATAATTTTTGGAATATTTTTCACCCGTTTTTGTTGTCGCGCGGTCGTCGTGACGCACACGATGAGGCTTTTTAAGGAGCCTGTATGGCAACAAAAATCTACCGCGGCGTGAAGATTACGCTGAGTTCCTACGAAAACGGTGATCCTGGCATTTGGTGGCCACTCGCCCATTTGGAGGACGCAGTGTTAGGGCCGATGCAATTTTGAGCAGCATAAAGGCCGTTTC
Organism: Comamonas odontotermitis; assembly: GCF_040396735.1. Lineage (GTDB taxonomy): Bacteria > Pseudomonadota > Gammaproteobacteria > Burkholderiales > Burkholderiaceae_C > Comamonas > Comamonas odontotermitis_C. The sequence continues at coordinate 18,778 of NZ_JBEBNZ010000028.1, read as the reverse complement.
CGAAGCCACCAGCAGCACACCCAGCTCCATCATGGTGACGCCGGAGACCATGAAGATACCTGTCGCATTGCCCAGCGAGCTGAACACGACGCGGCCCCAGTGTGAGCGAGTTGGAGATTGCGAGAAGCACGGCTGGCCCGGGCGAAAACGCCATGAACAGTGACACGCCCAAGAACATCAACCAGGTTGATACATGCATCTTTCAGCCTCTTTTTCTATGCTCCTGTCGGCTGTGTGTTGCCCAATTTGGGGACTCAACTCCGTGTTAGGGCGTAGTCGTGACACAGGCCTGCCGGCGCATAGTCATCGTTGTAACGAAACATTGTTTTGTTATTGGTGAGTGAAAAACTATTCCTGATCCGCGTGCAAATGCGGTATGGATTTGGCTGATTGATGGATGCAGGTTCCGGCAGGCGATCCTGTGTGAGCCTTCCCCATACTCCGAGGCTACACAGCACTTTTACGTGGATTTCATGGTGTTGTAGGCAGCTGTTGTATATGGCATCGCTACTATTTCTTTTTCCCGCAGCGCTGGTTCAGTGGCGATCAAGGCCTTGACTTGGCTTTCAATGTGTTTGCGTATCGGTTCGGGAAGAGCCGCAATAAAGCTCGTTGAGCGCACTCTGTTCAGTATGACGTCCTCCGCCGACCCTCGGTGCATGTTCGAAAAATACTGCTCCTGAAGCGGGCCGAAGCCTTGGGCGGGAAAGACCCGGCGCCATGCGCCTGTGGCGTATCGCGGAGCATCTCCCTCCACCTGGTCTACGATGGCATTGAGTTGTCGAACCCATGCCTCCCTGTCATCCCGCAGATTCCACACCAGTCCCAGTTGGCCACCAGGTTTGAGCACACGGTGGATCTCATCAAGCGCTTGAGTGGTAGCGAACCAGTGAAATGACTGGGCGCAGACAACGGCGTCCACAGAGTTATCAGGTACAGGAATGCGCGTTGCGCTGCCCTCCAGGGCCTGTGCGGAAGGGAGCTCAGTACGAAGCTTTTCTAACATTTGGGCCACCGGCTCAACGGCGATGACGGTTGCACCGGTAGCAATGAGTCGCCGAGTGAATTTGCCGGTACCGGCCCCCAGGTCAATGACCGTTTTACCGTCCCTGAGACCAAGCGAGCTGGCTAGCCAAGCGGAAATTTCCTGGGGGTAGTCGGGCCTGCCGCGCGCATAGGCTTTCGAGGCGATCGCGTAGCCATCAGAAGCTGCTTGATGGACATCGTGAGTTGGCTTTGAGGATGTAGGCATTGCATTGAGCTCTCACTTGCTTTAAAAATTCATTCTACGGATACGCAAGGAATCTCATGCCATTGAGCAGCTCTAACAAGCGCATGGTGCGGTATGCACCGCTGACTGCTCCGATTTGTCATTTACACAGTAACTCGCATTGATTTATCCACAATGATCCAGCCTATTGGCTGGAACTGGTGCCTCGACGCCAGATTGCAAAGGCCTATATGTCAACTCCCACCGTTACACCGGGGCTTCTCTACCACGATGCGCCTGCAGCAATTGAATGGCTTTGTCACACGTTCGGATTCCAAAAGCGCACTGTGATTCCGGGGGATGGTGACACTATCTTGCACGCGCATCTCACTCTGGGCAACGGCGGCGTCATGCTTAGCTCTGCGGAGGACTACCCGTTTCCCAACCTGTGTAAGTCTCCGCGCGAACTGGGTGGAGCAGGCAGTGTCGAAATCATCGTCTACGTTCCCGATCCCGACACGCACTACCGGCACGCGGTGGATGCCGGAGTGGAGGTAGTGATACCCATTGAAGACAAGCCGTACGGTGGCCGCGGCTACTCCTGTAAGGATCTCGAGGGCTATGTCTGGGTTTTTGGCTCCTACAACGCATGGACCGATGCGTGACGACAAGAAGCTGGGGAGCGCTCAGCCCGGCGCCTCGCTAACCGCTCAGAACCGCAAAATTTCCCCGCTCCCGAAGTGACGGCTACTCCTTAGAGTGACTAGCACCACCAGTTCACAAAGCGTGCGCAGATGGTTGCTGCTGCCAGTTTCAGCAGCACTTCGTGGATATGTATACGGATCGCGCGAGATGGGCGAACTGGCCTACACTTTCGGGTCTAAGCCTATACTCGGAATGCCCGCCACGGCCATCGTGAGGGGCTATCGCGATATGGAGATTGAGGGCGTACGCATCTTGATGTCAGGCCAGTGGCGGGGCATCACCGGGACGCCTAAGCAATGTTCCAGCGGCGAGGGCCATCGAGCCTGCCATCGGGCACATGAAGATGGATGGGCGGCTGGGCCGCAATATCCGCTCAAGGGTGCGATGGGCGATGCCCTGCGCACGGTGACGTGCGGTGCGGGCACGACCTGCGTATAGTCTTTGCCGTGCTGCGGCTTCTATGCACCCGCTTCAGGTTGTTGATGCAGGCTATCACCGGAAGCACTAGTCGTCGCTTCCGGTGATAGCCGACACGATTGCGTCTGAGAGCGGAATTATTCAGGGCGGACTGATTAACCGCGACGCTGTGCCAAGCGTGGCCGCCGCATACCTATCCCCGCCACCAGCAAGCCCAGCAGTGCCAGCGCCCAGGCATTGAGCGCAGGCACCGCCGCCGCGTCGGGCGCATTCAGCGTTACCTGCGCGCTGGCGGCCGCATAGTCGCCGCTGCCGCTGTAGTTCACCGTCAGCGTCTGCGCGCCCGGGGGCAGTACATCGGTGGTCAAGGTTGCACTGCCAGTGGCATCCAGATTGGCCACCAGCGCAGCCTTGGCCCCGCCAGCCACGGTCATCGTCACCGTGCCTGCGGGTGTGCCCGTGCCGGGCGCCACCACCGCCACCTTGACCTGGACAGAGGCCGTGCCGCCCAGCGCTACCGATGTGGGTGCCGTAATGCTGACCGTCGTCGAGGCCTTGCCTACTGTCACCGTCTGTGCGTTGCTGGTCGCGCCGTTGGTATTAGTATCGCCGGTATAGACCGCTGTGATCGAATGCGTTCCCACGCCCAGGCCGGGCACCGTGCACTGCGCTTGCTGCGCGGCCACGGGCAGCGCGGTGCAGCCTGCCAGAGGTGCGGTGCCATCGTTGAACGTGACCGTGCCTGCGGTACCCGCCGTCAACATTGCCGTCAGCACCACCGGCTGGCCGTGCACGGGCGCAGCAGGTGCCGTAAGAGTGACGGCTGCCGCAGCCTTGCCCACCGTGACCGTCTGCATGCCGCTGGCGGAACCACTGGTATTGTTGTCGCCCGAATAGGTCGCCATGATCGAATGCGGGCCTACGCCCAAGCTGGGCAGCGTGCACTGCGCTTGCTGTGCGGCCACGGGCAGTGCCGTGCAGCCTGCCAGCGGCGCGGCGCCATCATAGAAAGTCACCGTGCCGCCCGCACCCGCAGTCAGCGCCGCCGTCAACGTTACCGTCTGGCCATAGGCTGGGGCGGCTGGGCTGATGGACACCGCTGTGCTGCTGGCTGCTTTGCTGATGGTGACAGCCAGCGATTGCTGCTGTGCCGCCGCGTAGATACCGCCTGCCGCCTGGTCGGCCAGCACGATGCAGATACCCGCACCCTGCATGCTGATCGCTGAGCCATTGGCGCCACCTGCGCTGCAGATGCTTGCGCTCGCTAGTGCCACCGAGAACGTGACCGGATTGGACGATGCACCGCCCGTGGCCGATACGGTGAACTGGCCACCCGGTGCAAATACCGGACTGGCAGGCGTTGCCGCAAAACCGGTGATCGTCTGCGGGCACGATGGTGTAGAAAACACCACGCTATTGCCGTTGATCGCAATGGTGCCCATCAGCCCAGGGTTCGCGCCCGTGTAGTCAAAACTGAAATCAGCCGCTTGGAACCCGGCAATGCTGCCAGCAGAAATCAACGGATACGACACGCCGCACGTGGAGGCTGGCGTGGCCCCATCGCTCAGGTGAAACGTGAAGCTGCCGCTGCCAGACTTCGTTAACGCGCCCGTCAGCGCCAGCAAGTCTGATGCAGCGGGTGTGGCGCCTAGCTGCATGTTGATCGCGCCACCTGCCGCCCAGGCAAGCGAGCTAGCGCGCAGTGTGCCCACGCTGCCGCCAGGGGCACCAGGAGCAATCGCGCCGCCGCTGGCCAGTGCAACATCGATGGCCTTACCCGTGCCAGACAACAGCCCGCCACTGGGCACATTGATCTGGTTCTGCGTGCCCGTGGCCAGCACGCCGTTCAGCTGCAAAGAGCCAGTTTGAATCAGCGACGAAGCGTCGCCCGCAGGCAGCAGCGACAGCGGATTGCCGCTGCCCACAACAATATCTGCGCCCGAGTCCAGCACCACCTGTCCACCAGACCCGGCTGCGGCCACGATGCCCGCCAAGCTGAGGCGCTGGTCGCTGGCCATTTGCACGGTGCCGCTGCTGGCAGAAACAGAATTGGTAGTAACAACGTCGCCACCCATCCCGGCAAGCCTTACCACACCGCTCGTTCCATTTATTTTATCGGCTTGAATGACACCGCTGTTGTTGACCATCTGCGTAAACAGGCCCGACGTTGCACTGGCCTCCAGCACCACAGTGCCAGCATCTGCCAGCAGAGTGCCCGTATTGGTCACGGCAGTGCCACTGCCCGAGGTGATGCCGCCGGTGATCGAGACATTGGTCACATTGCTGCCGTCAAAGTCGACTATTGCGTGCCCTGCGCCTTTCAGAAACATGCGCCCCGTGCCAGCACCGATGGTGCCGGAATTACTGATGCTCCCCCCGAGCAAGCCCACTGTCCCACCGGCGGCGGCTTGGATGGTGCCCTGATTGATGACGGAGCTAGCCGTTGCAGACAGATTATCAAAGTGAAAACTCTGCGCACCGCCGCCCAGCGTGGTGGGATCCATATCGAGCGTACTGGCCAGCAGGCCGCCAGCAATCACCTGACCTCCTTGGCCAAACACAATGCCTGCGGGATTAACCAGGAACACATGGCCGTTAGAGGAGAGAGCGCCAAAAATCTGGCTGGCTGTTGGCGAACTTGAACCGATACCAATACGGATCAAGGCAATGGAGTTGGCGCCAGGCTGGACGATGTTGACGGTTGCATTCGAGGCAATGTCGAATGAGGTGAAATTGATTGCGACTTGCGCGCTGCTTTGATTGATGGTCAGCGTGGTTCCCACTGTATTGACCGTGGCGGTTCCTGTAATGATGGAGTTGCCAGCAGGCAAAGTCCCCGCGGCAGGCCCGGCCGCAAATACGCCAGGGCTGGTCAGCAGCCAGGCAAAGGCGCAGCCCAGCCACCACAGGCGGAGCAGGTATTTTTGACCATGACCCCAGGCAGATCTTGCGGTGGCAGCTCTCATTTTGAAATTTGCTGGATACAGATGCCGATAAGTTTATACATTTGTTTGCAATCTGTCATATCCACATTTTGGGCGACAGGGCGAACCCGTGGAGCCGTGGCCCGGTGGCGGACGGTACATCGGTAGTGATCACAGGGGCAGAGTTCACTGGCGCAGAGGCCGTGGAGTTCGGCCGCGTTGGTAAGACTGGCTAAAACGACCGATCCATGAACCGAGAACGGATAGATGATTGCAGCGGCTCAACGTGAGCAAGGTTTGATGAATGTTGAGCCTCCTTTCGAATCGGATCCGCAGCTTTCCGAATCCAGCAAGCCACGCGTGGATGCGCTCGACAACCCAGCGGTGTTTGCCAAAGGAGTGTCGCAAGCGCTGGCCACAGGCACTGCAGAGTATCCACGTTTCGCCAGAGGCGCGCCAAGCACCATGGACATCTGGCGTCCGTTGGTTCCTACCCCATGGAACAGAATCACTTTGACGCTCGCGTGAGGGTTTCGGTAAGTGTCAAGGTGGACGTGATGACCTCGCCACTGCCACCATTCCTCCACGGGCTCATGACCCGGTTCGATATGGAACTTCTGGGGAAGAAAGGCTTGCATTTCGCGCCAGACGGGTTGGGCTGCATAAGTCAACTGCTTCCGCGCGCAGCAACAGGTTTATGTCGACTCATGGGCCACCTGACGTCACTCAAAGCCGAACATCTGACAGGAGAGAAAATATTCAACTATGTGTATGTAAGAATTACGTCTCTATTCAAACTCGACTGATCCATGAATACGAGCGCCAGCGCCGCTATCGTCATTCGACGCTTTCCTCAACTGAATGGCCTCAGGCCTTCCCTGTTATCTCGGAATTGCGCCAGCTTGACGAAGCCGAGTTTCTCCGACGAACCCTCAGACAATCCCATTCCGGGTATGAATTGGTCGGAGCCTTCAGGGGCAGCGAACTTATCGGCGTCTTGGGAATGCGACCAGTCCACACCTTGGCACGCGGGGCGTATCTGCATGTCGATGATTTGGTGGTCGCGGCGGAGGCACGGGGAAGCGGTGCAGGGCATGCCCTGATGGAGTTTGCCGAAGCGGACGCGTGCGCGCGCGAAATGAGTGCCGTATTTCTCGACGCGAGACCAGAAGCCGTCGCGTTCTATGAGCGTCGAGATTTCGTGCTTCATCCTGCACCGTCGATGAAAAAGATCCTCTAGTCACAGGCCCGGCACAGGGAGGCATCTGTCTGAAGGCAGCTCTCCTGGGACCGCTCCTGGCCGAAGCCGGGCCTAGCTACCAGTGGGCGCAACACCGCAAAGCTGACTTTCGGGGCTGCACCTTGAGAGTCCGGTTGAGGACAGGCCGCCAACGGGTACGGGCCGTTGTCAGTCGGCCAGAAGTTGCCACATCTCTCTGTCGAGAACAGACCTTCAAGGCTTGACCTATATGGTTCAGATGACCTTTGGTGCTGGAAAACAGATAAGGGCCCCGTCTTTTAGTCGCGCAGGACCATCTCACCCGTCCGAGGGTTGGTAAGAGTTGTATTCTCCAGCGCTTGTATGCGCCATGCCGCATCCTGTCTTGTGAGCACTGCTTGGATCACCGTATCTATTACGTGTGGCCCGACCGGATGGCTTGCGCCTGCAGTTAGACGGCTCCAGAAATGTATAACAGCAACGCCCTCCGCAACGCAGGCAATATCTATTAGCTCGTTCCGCAACGTCGAATCGCGATAGATCGTCTCATGGATGGGGGCATGAAGCGCCACTATCTGTTCAATGCCTCGGACATAGTGGCCAAAGCGATTGACAAACGTGGCATCTTGACAAAACAAGCGGCCGAAAGCGTCCATGTCGTGATCATTCCAGGCTGCTTGAAACGCAGCGACCACGTCTTCAGGTGTCTTCATACTGATCATGGGACTCCGTATTGCCCCGTGTATTGGCGCAAGACTGCGAGTGTAAGGGATCGATCTGAGGCCGAAGTTACTCGATCTCGCAATGAACGCCTTTGCCATCGTGGCTGATTGACAGGGAGGCTTAATCCGTTAGCTACGGACTGAATGGTTTCTTGCTTGACACCTTGGATTCGATGCGTGTCAGACCGCTTTGCGGTTGATAAGAGAATGTCTCCTTAGGATCGAACTGGTACAGTCACTATCGGCCACAACCAGCCATTCCCCCCTTCCTCAAAGCAGACCTTTCTAGCCAAACCACTGTATAAACATCCTTAGTACATTTGTACTATTGCATAGTACAAATGTTTCTGCGTGTAATTAGGTCACTGCAACGGTGGCCTGCGTTTCTTTACTTCATCGGGCCACTTCTTCATCGCTGATGCAAGAGGGCTATTGATGAAATTGAACAAATTAGTTGCCCGGTGCCTGCATTCGGCGTCTGAGGGACGTGCAAATAGGCATTTGAGGCTTTCCCCCACACTCAGCGCTTTGGCGCTTGCTCTACTTGGTAGTCAAGGAGCCCAAGCCGTAGATTGTGTGAGCGGAGTTGCTTATGCCTATACCGGCCAGTCGGTGGACTGTACCGTGCCGCAAGGGGTTACGTCGATGGCCGTCACCGTGATTGGTGGTGGTGGTGGTGGTAACGGCAAGACAGATAACTTTGCTTGGGCCAGTCATGCAGCCGCGGGCACAGGCTACATCACAGTGTCTCCTAATGATGCGCTTCTGCTCAGTACAGGAGCTGGGGGGCATTCAAACGGTGGTGGTGGAAGCAGCAGCATTATCAACCGTACTACCAGCACCATTTTGGTTGTATCCGGCGGCGGTGGCGGTGGCTGGGCAGGCGGCTCTGCAGGCGCAGGCGCAGGTGCAGGGGGCGGCTCTAGTGGACCGTTAGGCGGAATCGGGGGTTACAACGATGGCACCGGTGGACTTGGTGGCATGGGTACGGGAGGCTCGGGGGGGAATGGGGGAACAGGTGGACGCAGTCTCGCTGCTGCTCAGGGAGGAAATGCTACAGGCATTGCGACAGGAGGTGGAGGTGGTGGCGGCGTAAGTATTCAAGGCCCGGGGAATGGGGGCACAGGATTCAATGGTATATCCATCTCTAGTGTGGGTGCCTTCGGTGGTGGCGGCGCCGCCAGTAGTAATTTTGGGCCTGGTGGTGGTGGTGGTGGCGGTGGTTACGGTGGTGGAGGTGGGGCTGGTAGTGAAGGTAGCCCATCTGCTTTTTCCACTACCGGCGGCGGCTCGGGAAGCAGCTATGGGCCTGGCATCGCATTCGTTACGGTCAGTTCGGGACCGGGGGCTGGAGGCGGCTGGAGTACTGCAGGCCAAAATGGCTCCATCTGGCTGAATTTCACGTCTTGGGCTTTTTCGTCCTTGAATAGCGGCTCCGTAGGCTTCGCCTATGCCCAGACTATTACAGCCACCGGAGGAACTGGCAACATTGCCTATGCCATCACTTCGGGCAGCCTACCTACAGGGCTGACACTATCTTCTGCTGGTGAGCTCTCTGGCACACCAACGGCTGGCGGCAGCTTTAACTTTACAGTCACTGCAACTGACTCTGCTGCATCACCGGGCCCATTCAAGGGTAGTTATCAATACGCCTTAGTAGTTGACCCGGCGACTATTGCAGCGCCGAGCCCCGCTGCACTACCTGCGGGTACAGAAGGTGCTAGCTATTCGCAAACGCTCACGACCTTAGGGGGTACTGCACCGTATAGTTTTGCTGTGACTAACGGGGCTTTGCCCAATGGCATAACGCTGTCACCTGCCGGCGTGCTATCTGGCACGCCTACCGCTTATGGCACGTTCCCAATTGAGGTGACTGTAACTGATGCCTCGACAGGCACCGGCCCCTACAGCAGCCCTCCCACTGCCTATAGCCTTGTCATTGCCCCAAGCGTCCATAGCGTGGGCGGCAATGTGTCTGGCCTGGCAGCTGGCAAATCGGTGGTCTTGCAAAATAATGGCGGGGACAACCTGTCTGTGTCGGCTAGCGGTTCGTTTGCTTTCTCTGCACCAGTTGCGAATGGGAGTGGCTATGCAGTGACCGTGCTGACCCAGCCTGCAGACCAGACCTGCACCGTAACCCAAGGTAGTGGAACCATGGGAGCCAGCAACGTGAGCGACGTGGCTGTGAGTTGTGTTTCGGGCTTGTCCATCTCGACGGCAGGTTTCGGCAATTTACAAGTGGGGCATGACCTGTCGGGCGTGCAGTTGAGTGCCGCTGGTGGAAGCGGTAGCTACACCTGGTCTGCGGCTGATGCGACCCAACCATTGCCTGCGGGCTTGAGTCTGTCTGCATCTGGCTTGCTCACGGGAACGCCCACCACAGCAGGCGCCTACACCAGCTCGGTGACTGTGACAGACAGCGGCGGAACATCCCAGCAAATGCTCATGACCACTAAGGCTGCAAATGCGGTCAGCCAAGTGTTCTCTGGCACGGTGGCTGCGGCAGTTGCAACTCCCACAGCAACTCCGGTGCCGTCACTGGGCGCTTGGGCTGTGGTGCTTCTGAATCTCATGGCTGCAGCGCTGGGTGCACTGGGTCTGCGTTGGAGAAGAAGGTCTGCAGGCTTAACGGATAGCACACCAAAACATCACTAGGCCACCTTCGGGCGGCTTGTTTGCTTACGGCGCGAGTTGGCGAATGACTGCTTTGCCAAAACGCGAACTTCCGCTTTGGGTCGTTTGCGTGAGCTCGAAGTCTTGAGGAGCCGTCATTAGACCGGCCGAAACGGAGTGAACTGAGCACCGAAAGTGACGATGTCGGCAGTACCTTCCACATCAGTCATTCCTGCCGCTTCGGTCTCGGTTACTCAATGACTGCAATGCTGCCCGGACTGTGAGTTCAGCTTGTGGCAGCGATCGCCAGCAACCGCTGCATAGTCGACATTTATATGAAGAAATTCACAAAACATCATCAAAGAGCTTTCTTGCAAGACAAAACGAAAAAGCCCCAGAGCATTTCTACCCTGAGGCTTGACGTTTGGTGCGGCTGGCAGGAATCGAACCCACGACCCCTTGGTTCGTAGCCAAGTACTCTATCCAGCTGAGCTACAGCCGCAATTCTTGCTCCATCATCTATCAAACAGATGACTTCACTATCAACATCTGAAACTGTTTCACTCTTATCCACATCCAACAATCAAGGATTGTTTTTTGTGGTACTTTAAGTGGTACAGAAATCAAATTCTTTTGCAAGTCGTTGATTTCAATCAGAACTTGGCGGAGAGGGAGGGATTCGAACCCTCGGTACGCTTGCACGTACGCCTGATTTCGAGTCAGGTACATTCGACCACTCTGCCACCTCTCCGCAGCGCCGAAGCTGAAATTATAGCAGGCAATTTGCACCTCTCAGGAAGAAACGCAGATTTCTGAAAAATGGCGTCCTTGATGGTCCAACCACCCTGCCCTGGAGACCATGGCTGTGCGAGCTGCAGTCATGGATAGAGAGAAAGCTTAGCCCGGTTCAACGCAAAGATGCCAAATCGACTGCACTGGCCATGGCTGCATACCCTTCGCCACTGGGATGAAGGTGATCGCTGGAGTCGTATAAAGAGGCAGCAGGCGAGTTGGCTGAGCACAATTTCGTAGCGCTAGACCGCAATCAATCATCGCATCGCTCTTGCCAATACAAACCGTAGCGGCGCATTGGTATGGGTCAGCACCGTTGTCTCCTGCCTGGGCACACAATTCCAAACCGCCGCGGGTTTGATACCCGTCGGCACCCGTGCCAGCTCTTGCGGGGTCACACCGCTGAAGCCCAGAAAGGGTAGACCGGCGCCTCAAGCCGAGCGTCATGCTCCGTCGCAATGGCTGGCACGGAAAGCCCCGAGAATGAGCCCAGCACTACCTATGCTTCGTACCAGCCGCGTGTTTGATTCACTACGCGCACGACCAGCAGCATGACCGGAACTTCAATGAGCACGCCTACAACGGTGGCCAAAGCTGCACCCGATTGCAAACCGAACAGGCTGATGGCTGCGGCCACCGCAAGCTCAAAGAAATTGGATGCACCGATCAAGGCCGATGGGCAGGCAATGCTGTGCTTTTCGCCCACCGCGCGATTGAGCCAGTAGGCCAAGGCCGAATTGAAGAACACCTGAATCAGGATCGGCACGGCCAGCAGCGCAATGACCAGCGGCTGCTGCAGGATGGCATTGCCCTGGAAGGCGAACAGCAGCACCAGGGTGGCCAGCAGCGCCACCATCGACCAGGGGCTGATGGCCGCCAGCGCACGGTCAAAGGCCGCCTGACCTTTGACCAACAGCCTGCAACGCAGCCACTGCGCAAGCACCACAGGCACCACGATGTAGAGCAGCACCGATACCAGCAGTGTTGCCCAGGGCACCATGATGGCCGACAGGCCCAACAGCAAACCCACCAGAGGCGCGAACGCGACGATCATGATCGCGTCGTTAAGGGCTACCTGTGACAGCGTGAAAAGCGGATCGCCCCCGGTGAGGCGGCTCCAGACAAATACCATGGCCGTGCATGGGGCAGCAGCCAGCAGGATCAGCCCGGCGATGTAACTGTCGATCTGCTCCGGAGGAAGCCACGGCGCAAACACATGGCGAATGAATACCCAGCCCAGCACGGCCATGGAGAATGGTTTGACCAGCCAGTTCACGAACAGGGTGACGCCGATGCCCTTCATGTGGTGGCGCACCTCGTCCAGTGCGCCAAAATCCACCTTGACCAACATGGGGATGATCATCACCCAGATCAGCAGACCCACCGGCAAATTGACCTGCGCCACTTCCATGGCGCCGATGCCCCGGAACAGGCCAGGAAACAGATGACCCAAGGCAACGCCGGCAACGATGCACAGGAACACCCAGAGCGTGAGGTAGCGTTCGAAGATGCCCATCGAAGAGCTGCCCGCTTGCAGGGAGGCAGCGTCACAGGTTCGGTTCATGGCGTTCATTGTGCGGAGAGTTCGCGTGCCGTGTTCTGCAAGGCAGCCTGGTGGAGCTTTTCAGCGGGTAGGTTCACCAATAACCCCAGACGCTTTCGCATCAGGAGCATGGTTTGCCGGAAGGACTCTCTCTTTACCTCAGGCGGCGCATCGACTTCGGATGGATCGGCGTATCCCCAATGGGCCGTGGCCGGATGGCCAGGCCATACGGGACACATCTCGCCCTTGGCGTTGTCGCACACGGTAATCACCAAGTCCATCTGAGGCGCATCGGGTCCGGTGAATTCATCCCAGCTCTTGCTGCGCAGGCCCTCCACGGCAATACCTGCGCGCCGCAGCACTTCCAGGGCCAGGGGGTTGGGCTGCTGGTTCTCGCGAGGGCTGCTGCCCGCCGAATAGGCCTTGAAGCGACCTTGCCCCAGGTCATTGAGCAAAGCCTCGGCCAGGATGCTGCGCGCCGAATTGTGGGTGCAGAGGAACAGCACATTCAGGGGAGTGACGGTATTTGTCATGTTGGTTCAGCTGCAAGTCTTGGCGGTGTGGGCCGTGGCGCGAGGCCCGCAGCAACTGGATGCTGCGGCTGGGGTGGCAATTGCAGGTGAACAGCAGGCGGCCGCTGCAGGAGCTGCGGGGGCAGCCGATTCATTGAACAAAGGGATGTTACCCAGCGAGTGGAAGTGCGCCCATGCCACGCCTTGTGGATCAGTGATCCAGTGCTTTTCACTGCGGGCATAACAGCAGGTGGTTACGCCTTCCTCGAGCATTGCCATGTCGGCCGCTTCTGCCCGGGCCTTGAGTGCATCCCGTTCGGCTGCATCATCGACCTGGAAGCCCAGGTGATCGAGCCCAGCCCCGGCATGGCCACAGGTGGAGATGGCGAAATTGACGCGTGGGTCTTCCAGCATCCACCTTCCATAGTCGCTTTCCACGCGGGTAGGCCCGGCACCAAAGAGTCGGGAATAGAAAGCAATATTCTGGAGCAGATCATCGACGTGCATGTGAACGTGAAAGCGCTTCATCGTGTTGTCCGTCAGCAATGGCACGAAGCGGCAGAGGCTGGGCTGCAGACAGTGCCCTGGCAGCAGTTTTCTGTGAGGTAGCCGAGCAGGGAATTCATGGCCTCGAACGAGGCGCGATACACCAGATTGCGCCCCTGGCGCTCCTGGGAAATCAGCTCGGCATTGGTCAACTCCTTGAGATGGAACGACAAGGTGTTGGCGGCAATGCCCAGTTGCTCAGCCAGTACGCTGGGTGTCAAGCCTTCAGGACCCGCGACGACCAACGCACGAAAGGTGCGCAAGCGGGCCTCCTGGGCCAGGGCTGCAAGAGAACGGATGACCGCAGTTTCTTTCATGGTTCAATATTTCAACTTTTATTGAATTATTGAGCAAGGCTTGAAGTATTGCAAGCCCTTTCAAGACTCCCTGTGGTTGGTGTGCGAGCACCCAGTCGTATTGGTCTGCCGCTGACCAACGGCACTCCAAAAGCATAAATTTGACATCTGTGATAGACTGCATTCCGGATCCGGGCATGCTTGCCCCCTGATTCGATCCCCTTCGGTGCTGGGTTTCTCACACCCTCCTCGCGCACTGTCCTAGGCAAGCTACAAGCCATAATAAATTCCTAGGTTCGGCTTTTCCGTATTTCTGTTTTTATTTCTGGCGCACAGAACTCCACTGAGATGTATGTGGAGCGCGCATCCATGTTTAAATTTATCAAAGACACCAAAAAAATATCTCGCTATTTCGTCTCGCCGGGAGTTTGCAAGCAAGCCGATGGCAAATTCAAGTCTGCCGTATCACTGAAATCCGGCCAAGGCTCACTCGCTCAAGACACCGTGTACACCTTCTCCATGCTATTTGAGACAGCTCAGGAGGCGGTCGACCACGCCAGGCATGAAGGCATTCATCTTGCCCTCATGAAATAAGGCCCCAGGCCATCATTAAGGATATCCATTGAGCAAAGAAGACCTAATTGAAATGCAGGGGAAGATCGAAGAAATCCTTCCTGATGCAAGGTATCGAGTGAACCTTGACAACGGCCATTCGCTGGTTGCCTACACGGGCGGCAAGATGAGAAAACACCGCATCAAGATCATTGCCGGAGACAATGTAACCGTTGAAATGTCCCCCTATGATTTAACCAAAGGGCGGATCACCTTCCGGCACCTGGCACCTCGATCAGGCCCTGCCACCGGGTCGAAGAATTTCCGTAAACGGTAAACATGCAAGCGCCCTCCCTTGGAGGGCGTTTTTTTGCATATTCCCAAGTGCATCGGACATACCCCTGATAGGTTGTCGCTTGATGGCCTTGCCCAACTAAAAACGCCGCGCCGGGCCCCCAGCAATCGCCCAAAGCGTAAGTCTTTGTGCAATCCGGTTTAAGGCTATTAAAAAGAGTACCGTGGGGGCAGGCAATCCATCCTGATTCGCCGCAATAGACCGGAGGTCTACATGTTCAAATTCTCAGCCTATCCTCCTGCTTCCTTTCGGGACAAGACCAAAATGATGCTCAAGATGTCGGCGCCCCCTTTCTCCCAAGAGCAAGACAAAAAGCGACTCGCAGACAAGGAGAAGCAGGATCAGGAGCAAGGCCAGGGGCCCATCTCTCGGTGACAGCCAAAATCGTTCAGCACCGGCCCAGTTCATCTCCATCCCATATCGACGCACCTTTTCGCCTGCCGCCAGGAAAATTCAGTGGCATTTCCGACCCCTGCAGATATATTGGTCAGGTTTTTTGAAATTGAGCCCAGATTGCAGCAAATTGCTTGCTAACCCACAAGAGGCAATGAGCAGAAATCTAAATACGCTAAATACCAAATTGGGGAGTGCAAAAAATGAGACCCAATCTCAAACCTAAGTCTTCGGGACTGCCCGGAACCGTTACCCAGAAATCACGATTGGACAGTGAGCGAATCTCTTACTCCAACGAAACGCCCCCCACTCGCCAAACCTGGAAAGAGCGACCTGAATATGAAGGTAGTGAGCTTGCTTACCGAGGAAAGGTGAGCAAGAGCATCTTGACGCTATCGAGAGCCTCATGATCCGTTATGAACTGTTAGCCAAGAGCCACTGACGCAATCCAGCAAATTGCGAATATTCGGTTGAGACCACGCACCAAGCTGCGTTCGGCCAAGCCCGTGTCTCACCCGATCGTTGGAAGCAATGCAGAGGATCCGCACCAGTGATCTTCGGAGGTAACCGATCCAACCGTTCCAGTTGGCACAACCTAATCGCCTCCGCGTCTTAACCACCTGATTGCGCTGCACCGATGCCAGATCGCCGTCAATGCAGTGCTGTATACGTATGGGTTCGTGGTGCGGCAGTGCCCCGCCTGCGCCTGTCCGATTTGCGCATGCACCGAGCATTCCGCACGGGCACGCAGGAGCAATGCAACATCGCCGTCAAACCATGGCAGCATCGAACGACTCGGGCCGCCGTGCAAGCAGATGAGACAGCCGTTGAAGGCCCGCCTGCAAGCGTCCCCGGTCCTTGATGCAACCCAAGGAGATCCGAATTGCATTCACGGATCCGCTCCCCATTGCGAATGCCTCCGCCGGCGTGACTGCGATACCTTCGCTGCCAGCCACGCGTGCAAGCTGAGCTGAGCTCCAATAGCCCGGCAACTCCAGCCATACATGCAGGCCGTCTCCGGCACCATCGTACCGACCTGCCAGAATATCCCGCGCCATCCGGTGGCGCAGGCGCGCTTCTTTGCGCACGCCCTCCATCAAGCTGTCAGCCGAACCATCAAGAATCCACTGAGTGGCCAGTGCGGCCATCAGAGGAGCGTCCATCAGCGCAAATGACCTCAGTGCGACCAGGAAGCGTTCACGCTCGAGCAGGTCAGGTATCAGCACGAAGGCCACACGCAAGCCGGGCGTCAGGCATTTCGACAGGGTCGAGATGTAGTACACCTGCTCCGGGGCAAAGGCGGCAATGGGCGGCGGCGGAACATCGGCAAGGAGCCAGTAGGGATCGTCCTCGACGATGCGCACCTGGCAGCGCTTTGCGATGCTGGCGATTTCCCTGCGCCGGTGTTCAGGAATAGTAACGGCTGTCGGGTTCTGCAATGTCGGATTGAGGTAGATCAGCCCAGGCTTGTGCAGGCGGCACGCTTGCTCCAACATTTCGGGAATCATCCCGCGCTCATCCGCCTCCACTGCAATGATTCGCCGGCCGAATTGAGCCACTGCGGCCCGCAAGCCCGGATAACTCACAGCTTCTGCCAGGATCGCATCGCCAGGTTCTGTCAGGGCAAGGATCAATGCAGCGATCGCCGCTTGCGCACCCGGGCTGACGACAAGCTGCCCAAAATCCAGAGGCCCCAACATTGGTTCAAGCCATTTGGCTCCAGCCTTGCGGTCGGAGTCGCTTCCCCCGCCCAAGTGGTAAGTCATCAGCAAGTCAGTATCTGCCCGCATCAATACTTGCGACAACCCTTGCTTCAACATGTCGTCGAAATCTACGCCATCTGGCGGAGGTGGAGTATTCATGCTCAAGTCGACGATTGAGGTCAATTCGACTTTCGGCGCCGCGACATAGGTCCCCCGAGCGCCGCGGCCCTCCAACAGGTTGCGGCGCCTGGCTTCGTCGTATGCGCGTGTGACCGTCGTCAAATCCACTTCCAGAAGTGCCGCCAACTGGCGCTGCGGAGGCAGCCGGTCACCCGGCTTCAGCGTTCCCTCTACCAGCGCCGCCTGCAGCGCATCCGCAATCTGCAAAAAACGTGGCCCGCCGTGCACGGTCAATCGCGGCAACCAGACTGGCAAATTTTCATCTCGCATGGTTTTCGGCTGGGACAATTTGTCTCCATGTATGGAAATTGCTTTTAAGTAATATGCCTCAGAACGTGCGGCAGCCCCATCCTTGCATGGCGGTCGTTGGCGTTTCACCGCTTTCACCTGGGAAGCAGTGCTCTTCACGATAGATAGTGTCAGATCACAGGCCGGAAATACTCAAAATGATCGATTGGATCCCTATAGTCTTCGTCACCTTCAAGGTCCTCATGTTCGGCACATGCATGTTCTTTGCCATCAAGTGGCACTACGACCAAGGTACAAAAGGAAAGGACAAGCGCGCCGTGCTGCGCGCAGGCAGCATGGTGGTAGCAGTCTTCGCGTTATCACTCCTCGGCCTGGGGCTCGTCACGTTCACCCTGATGAGGATGCTCGGTTTGGACTTGAGCTTCCCATGATGGCTCAGAATGGCTGCCCGATATCCAGTGACGGGCCCGCCATTCCCCGATACGGCTGTTGAACTGCATCAGCAGACAAGGCCGAGATCGCCATTGGCAATCAACATCGGGCATTACGGTGGGGCTGTCCACCGGCAAGCCGCCAGCTTTGCACGGCTGACGGCTCATTACAACTGGCCCAGGTCCCGCAGCAACATTGGCCCAATCGCATCCAGAGTCGAGCTCAAATCTGCAAACAGCTCCTTGGCTGTTCGCAGCGAGCCAACCCATTCCAGCTTAGCGGGCCTTATGGGCTCGGCGGAAATCAGCTCCCGCGAATCCCACCAGGACAATGGACAACAGTATCAACGCCCACTGATTCAATGTTGGAACGGGTGCAGGCGCACCTGGATTCCCCCCAGTATCCTGCTGTACCAGTGTGTTGGTCACATTGATGGTGAGCGCCGCCGAAGGACCGATGGCCGTGGTCGGGTTGGGACTGATGCTTGGCGCACCAGACCATGTATACCCGGCCGGCGCAGTGGGCGGCGTATTTTCGGTGATGCTGCAGGTATCACCATCGATGAACCGCAGTGCAGGGGCGGTTCCGGTGGTAGCTCCTGCGGCCACGGTGACGGACCAGTTCTGCGGCGCCTGCGCACCGCAGGTGATTACGCCGGTGAAGGTCATCGCTGCTGGCAAGCCAGCCGCTGGCCCGCCGCTGACTGTCTTCACCACAGTCAGCGTACTCGTAGTGGCTTGCAGTGTATTGGTCACATTGATGGTGAGCGCCGCCGAAGGACCGATGGCCGTGGTCGGGTTGGGACTGATGCTTGGCGCACCAGACCATGTATACCCGGCCGGCGCAGTGGGCGGCGTATTTTCGGTGATGCTGCAGGTATCACCATCGATGAACCGCAGTGCAGGGGCGGTTCCGGTGGTAGCTCCTGCGGCCACGGTGACGGACCAGTTCTGCGGCGCCTGCGCACCGCAGGTGATCACGCCGGTGAAGGTCATTGCTGCTGGCAAGCCAGCCGCTGGCCCACCGCTGACTTTCTTCACCACAGTCAGCGTACTCGTAGTGGCTTGCAGTGTGTTGGTCACATTGATGGTGAGCGCCGCCGAAGGACCGATGGCCGTGGTCGGGTTGGGACTGATGCTTGGCGCACCAGACCATGTATACCCGGCCGGCGCAGTGGGCGGCGTATTTTCGGTGATGCTGCAGGTATCACCATCGATGAACCGCAGTGCAGGGGCGGTTCCGGTGGTAGCTCCTGCGGCCACGGTGACGGACCAGTTCTGCGGCGCCTGCGCACCGCAGGTGATTACGCCGGTGAAGGTCATCGCTGCTGGCAAGCCAGCCGCTGGCCCACCGCTGACTTTCTTCACCACAGTCAGCGTACTCGTAGTGGCTTGCAGTGTATTGGTCACATTGAT
>NZ_JBEBNZ010000027.1:0-48650 GCF_040396735.1 Comamonas odontotermitis | reverse complement strand
AAGAACGCGGCTGCACCGAATTCGCCGATGTTGTCATTCAGCGTGGTGATCTGCTCCTTGCTGATCGGGTCTTCAATGCCGTCGTAGCCGCGTTCCCAGCCGGTGGTGGGCGTATTGTGGTCGGCAGTAGCCACCACGGAGCTCACGCGCCACAGCTTGCGGCCGGCCATGCGCAGGCCTTCGAAGGCCTGCGGGCTGGTCACTTCGTGCACCAGATGGCGGTCGATATAGAGGATGGTGGTGCCATCTTCTTCGGTGTGGATGGCGTGCTCGTCAAAAATCTTGTCGTAGAGGGTGCGTCCGGTCATCGTGGTCTCTTTCGGTCAAGTGTTTGTAATGGGGGGCAAAATTTATAGCGCGCCAAGTCCTAGGGACGGCTGCAGGGCGCGGATTGTATGGGTGGCATCGTCACCGGGCGCAAGCGCGTCGGCGACAGGCCGGGGGCTCAGGTGCTCGACCAGCAGCCGCGCAGTCACGGGGAGGGCATCAAAATCGCGTGCCATCAGGCGCAGCTCGCGGTGCGCCCAGTCGTCGGTCAACTGGATCCCGCGCAGGTTGCCCACGCCGTGCATCAGAGTGAAGGCCCGGTCGGGCACCAGACCGACGCCCAGGCCGTTGTCGATCATGCGGCACATCGCGTCCAGGCTCGTTACCTGGATGCGCTGGCGCAGCGGGCGGCGCAACTGGGCCGATGCCGAGCGCATGGCCTGGCTGATGCTGCTGCCCGATTGCAGGCCGACAATGTCCCATTCCAGCGCTTCTTCAAAGCTGATCGCGTCGCGCTTGGCCAGCGCGTGCGAGAGCGGCACCACCAGCATCAGGTGGTCAGACCGGTAGGGGCGTGACTGCAGCTCCATTTCGGCCGCGCCCTGCACGGCGTCCGGGTTGCAGATGCCAAGGTCTGCCGTGCCTTCATGCACGGCCTGGACCACGTCGGCGCTCAGGTGCTCCTGCAGGTCGATCTTGATCTGGCTGTGCTCGCGCGCAAAGCTGCCCAGGTCCTCGGGCAGGAACTGCACGATGGCCGAGATATTGGCATGCACGCGCACATGGCCGCGCACGCCATCGGCGTACTCCGACAGCTCGCCCTGCATGCGCTCCAGCCCGAACAACACATTGCGGGCATGGTGCAGCAGGCTCTCGCCCGCAGGCGTCAAGGTCACGCCACGGCTGTGGCGATAGAGCAGCTGGGTGTCGACCGCGGTTTCGAGGTCTGACAGGCGCTTGCTGACAGCCGATGCGGCAATGAACTCGCGCTCCGCCGCACGGCCGATGCTGCCTAGCTCGCACACGGCCACAAACAGCTGGAGCGAGGTCAGGTCGATACGGCGCGCAAAACTGCGCTCGGAGCTTTTCATGGTGGGGAGATATCGTGGTTTTAGAAAGCGAAGGCCATTTTACGCAATAAAAAGCATTTTGGCATCGCCATTTGCGATGGCTTACGTGTTTGAAATTTGACGATGCGGTGACAGCGCTGTGGCTGTCCCTGGGCCCGCAGGGCATGACGCGTCCGCCTGTCGGGCTGGGAGTAATTTGTTTGCTTGTGTAACGGATTGACCCCTTTGCCGGCCTGGCACCGATTCAATGCATGTCCAAGACATTTCATCGGAGAAAGCTGCCATGACCCTTCGCACACCATTTCATTCTGACAAGCCGCGCCTGCCCGCATTACCGCGTTCTGCCCGGCTGCTGGCTTTGGCACTGGCTGCAGCCACCCTGGTGGCAGCCTGTTCGCCAGATGCCTCCACCAGTGCTTCTGATTCGCAGGGTGCGGTGGCAGAACCTGCGACATTTGCATCCGGGGCTGCACAGGACAATGGCGCGACGCTGGAGAGGCGGGCTCGCCCGCGTGCCATGTTGGAGGAGGCCGCGCCGGGAAAGGCGGCTGCTGCCAAGCTGGTGTCGGCGCCGACGCCCGCGCCGGCTCCCATGGCCCCTATGGCCGCTGGCGCAGGCATGGATGCTGCGCAGCCTGCCAGCACAGCGCCCAGCCAGCGCTTTCTGGCCGTCAGCCATCGCATGCAGATCGAAAGCCCGGCCGCCGAGCTGGCTGGCCTGTGGGAGACAGTCAAATCCACCTGCGAGCGGCTTGACTGCTATGTGGAAGGTTCTGCACTGCAACGGGAAACCGCGCAATCCGCTGCCAGTGCGTACCTGACGATGCGCATCAATCCGCGCGACTTTGCCATGCTGACGGCCACCCTGGGCGGCAACGCGAAAATCCTCAACCACCAGACATCCACCGAAGACAAGACCAGCCAGGTGATCGATGTGGAGGCGCAGATCAAGAACCGCAGTGAGTACCGCGACAGCCTGCGCGAGCTGCTGCGCGAGAAAAACGTGAAGCGCACCTTGCAGGACCTGATCGAAATCCGCGACACCATGTCGCAGGTGCAGGCAGAAATCGATGCCGCCGCCACCCAGCGTGCCCTCTTGGAGCGTGAAACAGCCAAGCAGCTGGTGCAGATGCAGTTCCAGCCCCAGCGGGTCATCGTCAGCGGCACCTACAGCCCCTGGCGGCAAACCTGGCAGCGCAGCTGGGATACCTTCGCCTTCAGTGCGCAAAGCCTGGTCGTCACGGTTGCGGGGCTCATTCCCTGGCTCCTGGTACTGGTGGTGATTGGCGTGCCGCTGTGGCTGGGTCTGCGCAGGCGCTTTGCGCGCCGGGCTGCCGCTGCGGCTGCCAAATCTTTGGCCAATGCGCCGGTCCCGGTGGAATGAGCACGATGCGCCTGCCGATCACCTGCGCTATTGCCGGACTGGGCGCGCGCGGGAGGGGCGCTCCGCCACGCTGATGGCGACGGTGAGCACCGCAATGCCGATCAGTTGCGCAGTGCTCAACGTCTGGCGGAAGTACAGCCAGTCAATCACGATGGCCACGGCCGGATAGACAAACTGGAAGATGGCGATGCGCGATGTGGGCAGGCGGAGCGTGCCAGCATAGATCAGGGTGTAGGCCAGTGCGGTATGCACGAGGCCCAGGCCGGCAAGCCAGAGCCATGCGCCTCCCCAGGCCGGCCATCCATATTGCACGGGCCAGATCCACAGCGTCAGTGCGCCAAGCAGGCATTGCCACCACGCCAGGGCGCTGGCACTGGTTTGCGCCTTCTTGGCGCAGAGCGTGACGCCGGCCATGCATACCGCGCCCACCATGCACAGCGCAACGCCCAGCCAGTAGCCGCTCTGGTGAAGGTCTTCTGCTCCAAATAGCGGAAGGTGCTGCAGCACGCCGGTGGCCAGAGCGAGGCCGAACAGGGCCGCCAGCACGGCAGCCAGGCGCTGCCTTCCTACCCTCTCGCCCAGCCACAGCGCGCCAAACAGCAACAGCCACAGAGGTTGCACATGGAAGAGCACAATCGCCATCCCCGCCGAGGTGTAGGTCATGGCCTGAAAGAAGAGAGCCCAGGAGGCAATCATGAGCACGCCCGATGCCAGCACCCATGGCGCCGTGCGGCGCGGCAGACGCAGCAGCGGCAATTGCCTTCGCCAGGCCATCCACGCCGTCAACCCCAAAAGGCCGAAGGCGCAACGAAACCAGGTGGCGGTGATGGGGGCGGCATGCGCTTCCTGCACAAACACGCCGACCGTGCCAAGCAGCATGCAGCCCAGCAAGAAGGGCAGGGCGCCACTGCTGACGGCATGTTGCCTGGGCGAGGGAGTGGATGCCGCCATGACGGCGCTGGATGGGGTATGCATGCACGCAGTGTCCCGTTGTCTTCAAAAAACGAAAAGCGCATAATTTGGCATCCAATATTTCGATAATCGAATAGACGAGGGACCATGGAACACCTGCGCGACATGCAGCTCGATTGGCTCAAATGCTTTGTGGCGGTGGTGGACACGGGAGCGCTGTCCAGCGCTGCGACGGAGGTGTTCCGCTCGCAGTCGGCGGTCAGCATGCAGATCAAGAAGCTGGAAGACGCGATGGGCCATCGCCTGCTGGACCGCAGCAGCCGCAGGCTGCAGCTCACGCCCGAAGGCCAGACGCTGCTGGGCTATGCGCGCCGCATGCTCGACCTGCAGGCCGAGGCGCAGCAGGCACTGCACAACCAGCCGCTGACCGGGCGCGTGCGCCTGGGCGTGCCCGATGACTATGCGCAAAAGTACCTGACGCCGGTGCTGCGCCGCTTTGCGTTGCGCCACAGCAGTGTGGAGATTGAGCTCAATTGCGAGCAATCGACGGCGCTCATTCCTCGTGTTGCACAGGGTGATCTGGATGTGGCGCTGGTCTCGCGCGACCATGCGCGGCGCGGCATTCTGCTGTTCCACGAACCCATGGTCTGGGTGGGGTCGCCGCAGTTTGAACTGTGGCGGCGCGATCCATTGCCCATTGCCGTGTACGAGGAGGCCAGCCTGGCGCGGCGGGGCGCCATGCATGCGCTGGCGCAGCAGGGGCGGCGCTACAAGGTGGTCTACAACAGCTCCAGCCTGGCCGGGCAGATTGCCGCCGTCGAAAGCGGCTTGGCCGTGGCCGCGCTCACCCAGTGCAGCGCGCCTGCCCACCTGCAGCAGCTGGGCATCGAACACGGCCTGGGCCCCTTGGCGCCCATGGAGGTCGCTGCCTACCGCAGCCGGGCATCGCGCGGCAATGCGGCGGTCGATGGGCTGCAGCAACTGCTGGTGCAGACCTTGCGGCAGGCTAGTCGCCCAGCGGGTTAGCAGCGCGGTAAATACGCCTCATCTTGCGCTTTTGTCGGGCAGGTGCCGCAGTATGCCTCACGACCTGTGCAGGGGCGTCCCTGTTGTGTGACATCGGCTTTGCACCAGATGCCGTTGCGCGTGACCACATTTGTAGGAAGACGCAATACCTATTTGCAGTAGGTAATCACTCTCTTGCTTCAAGGGGCGGAAACTGGAAATAATGGGCTCGCAAAATATGTTTCTATTTGTGCTTTTATCGCGTAAATTGTTTTACCACGAGGCCCATCATGAACAACGATCCATCGCCCCAGACGCCAGCGCCGTCAACACGCAAGCCTTCTGGCGGGTGGCGGTTCCGTTCGATGAATGCATTGGTGGTGGCGGGGACATGGCTGATGGCCAGCGCAGCTTATGCACAGAGTTGCTCGCCTGGAGAGACATCGGTGTCGTTCGGTTTCACCGGTGGTGAACAGACCGTCACCGTGCCGCAGGGAGTGCATTCGTTGACCGTGTACCTCAGTGGCGCGCAGGGCGGCGCGGGCAGAAGCGGGGCAGGCACCATTGGCGGCAGCCCCAATTCGCCCGGAGGTGCGGGTGGCCTGGGCGGGCGGGTCAGGGGTACGCTGGCGGTGACGCCCGGTGCGCAACTGTCCATATGGGTGGGAGGGCAAGGCTCGCAATCGGTCAACCCAGGGGGCATCGGGCAGGGTGTTGATGGCATTGGCGGAGGTGCCACGGACCTGCGTGTCAATGGCAACGCCATCGGCAATCGTGTTGCGATTGCTGGCGGTGGCGGAGGTGGTGGAAATGCGGGGTGGAGTACCACTGAGGTTATCGCCGGCGGAAATGGGGGGGTGGGTGGCGGTGGCACTGGCACTGCAGGCGCCAATGTGCCGGGCGGCCCGGGGCCGTTTGGGGGCGGTGGCGGCGCTGTTGGCACCGGAGGGGCTGGCGGTGGTGGCTGCGGAAACTTTCCTGCCACGGCAGGCAATGCTGCGAACGGTGATGGCGGTGATTCCTTCAATTTTTCGGGTTCCTTCAGCGGGGCGGGCTTTGGCGGCGGCGGTGGCGGTGGTGCTACCGTGGGGGCCGGTGGTGGAGGTGCTGGCGTAGGAACCACCGCCTGCCTGCAGAACTGGAACGGCGGCGGCGGTGGTGGCGCTGGCGGAAGCTCTGCCGCACCTGGGCTGACGGCGGTGGCTTTCAACAATGGCGTGCAATCGGGTAATGGGGCGGCGTTGATCTGTTTTGCACCTACCGAATTTTCTGTAGGTGGAACCGTTTCGGGCCAGACGGGGCCCGTGAGCTTGGCGCTCTCGGCGACCAATCCAAGCAGCACGCAAAGTCTGGTGATTGGACAGGCAGCTTCCAGCTTCAATTTCTCCACGCTGCTGCCGCAGGGCGCCAACTGGGCCATCAATGTTTCTGGTGCGCCTGCGGGGCAGCTGTGCAGTGCCAGCTCGGCCAGCGGGTCGGCGATCAGCGCGAACGTGACGAATGTGGTGGTGAGCTGCACCACCGTGGCTGTTGATGTGACCCCCGTCTCTTTGCCTGGGGGCACGTTCGGTTCCAGCTATTCGCAGAGCTTGGCGGCATCGAGTGCCAATGGCGCGGTGGGGCCGTACAGTTTTGCAGTTTCGGCGGGGATCCTTCCAGCCAGTATCGCGTTGTCGCCCGCGGGCGCGCTGTCTGGTGTGCTCAGTGCAGCCGGTACCTTTAATTTTACGATTGGGGCGACTTCCGCCAATGGGTTCACCGGGCAGAGGGCATACACGCTGAACGTGCTCCAGGCCAGCCAGACGATCACCAATATGGCAGCTTCACCTGCAAGCCCCATCTTCAGCCAGGGCGGGTCGTTCACGGTATCTGCCAGCGGCGGGGGATCGAGTGCGCCGGTCATTTTTGGCGTGGCGCCAGGTAGTTCCAGCGTGTGTTCGGCTGGCGGCACCAACGGCTCTCTCATCAGCATGCTCTCGGCAGGTACCTGTACAGTGCAGGCCAACCAGGCGGGGGATGCGAACCATGTGGCCGCGGCGCAGGTGGTGCAGAATGTCCTGATTGGCAAGGGGCCGCAGACGATTTCCATCAGCTCTGTACCGCCTGCCAATCCGCGTGTCGGTGGCACTTACGAGGTGGCAACTGTAGCTGGCCCATCGACCGAGCCGCTCCTCCTGGCTGTCAGCGGCGCATGCAGCCGGATTGGCAACACCATCAGCTTTGATGCGGTGGGTGCCTGCACCATCACGGCCAGCCAGAAGGGCGATGCCAATTATCTGGATGCGACGGGTGTGACGCAAACCATTGTCGTCGCGCAGGGCGGCTCGGGCGTGGATATCGGCTCCAGCCCGAATCCCTCATTGCCGGGGCAGAGTGTGACGTTCACCGTCACAGTGGCCTTCGATGCGACCAAGAGTGCAGCCCTGCTGACCAAGGCCGCGCCGATTCCATCGGGTACGGTCGAAATCACCGATGGCGCGACCGTGCTGGGCTCGGCCACGCTGAATGCAGGTGTGGCAACCATCACCACGCAGCAATTGGTTCTGGTTGGCGATCATCAGATCGTGGCGAGCTACAGCGGCGATGCGAATTACCCAGCCACACAAAGCAGCGCCTTTGTGCAGACGGTGACCGCCCGGGCTGTGGAGCAGGTGCCGGGTCTGCAGCCGCTGGCGGTTGCCATGCTCGGCCTGATGGCGGCAGGGCTCGGTGCTTTGGCCCTGCGCCGCCGTCGGGGTTGCACGCATTCGGAAGCCCAATCACTTGATGGGCTGAAGTAAAAAAAGCTGCCAGCGCTTTACAAGCAAGCACTGGCAGCTATGGATTCCATAGTGGCTTGCCACAAAGGCAGGCCCATGGCAATCAGGTGAACAGATTCTTCAGGCGATCTGTCCACGACTGGTTATTGGGCGTGTGCTTGGCGCCGCCTTTTTTCAGCGACTCGTCCAGCTCCTTGAGCAGCTTGCGCTGGTGTTCGGTCAGCTTGACGGGGGTTTCGACCACGATGTGCACGTACAGGTCGCCCGGGTAGCTGGCGCGTACGCCCTTGATGCCCTTGCCGCGCAGGCGGAACTGCTTGCCGGTCTGCGTGCCTTCGGGGATGTCGATGGCCGCCTTGCCGCCCAGGGTGGGCACTTCGATCTCTCCGCCCAGCGCGGCGGTGACCATGCTGACCGGTACCTCGCAGTGCAGGTCGTCGCCATCGCGCTCGAACACTTCATGCTTGCGCACGCGGATCTCGATGTACAGGTCGCCGGGCGGGCCTCCATTCTGACCAGGCTCGCCGTTGCCGGCGGAGCGGATACGCATGCCGTCGTCGATACCGGCAGGGATGTTCACTTCCAGCGTCTTTTGCGACTTGATGCGGCCCTGGCCGTGGCAGGCGAGGCAAGGCTCGGGGATGACCTTGCCGGTGCCCCGGCAGTGCGGGCAGGCCTGCTGTACGGCGAAGAATCCCTGGCGCATCTGCACCGTGCCGCTGCCGTGGCAGGTGGAGCAGGTCTTGACCTGGGTGCCGGGCTTGGCGCCGCTGCCGTGGCAGGTGTCGCACTCGTCCCACGAGGGAATCTTGATCTGTGCGTTCTTGCCGTTGGCCGCTTCTTCCAGCGTGATGTCCATCGCATACGACAGGTCGTTGCCGCGATAGACCTGCGGGCCACCGCCGCGTCGGCCGCCGCCGCTGCCGAACATGTCGCCAAAGATGTCGCCAAACGCTTCGGCAAAGCCACCAAAGCCTTCACCGCCCATGCCGCCACGCATGCTGGGGTCCACGCCAGCGTGGCCATACTGGTCGTAGGCAGCACGCTTCTGGCTGTCGGAGAGCATTTCGTAGGCCTCTTTGCACTCCTTGAACTTTTCTTCCGCTTCCTTGGCCTTTTCGCCCTGGTTGCGGTCGGGGTGGTACTTCATGGCCAGCTTGCGGTAGGCCGTTTTGATCTCGACTTCCGTGGAGGTCTTGGTGACGCCGAGGACTTCGTAATAATCGCGTTTGGACATGGTGTTCTTGAATTCTGTGGGTGGTTAGCCAGCGCCGTGCAGATACGCCCGGGCATGGATGCCCACAAAGCTGCGGCCGGGATTGTCGCCGTCAATCCATTGCTGCGGGGGAAAAAGCTCAAACAATCCCACCTTGAACAGCGTGGGAATCGCCATCTTCAGCTCTTCTTCGACTGTGCCGCGCTCGCCGGCGTTGTAGAGCGCGATGTTGTAGAGCATGGTGGCCACGGTGCCGGTCTGTACCCGGCTTCCGTCCTTGAGCGTGACGGCGGGCAATGCGGCCGCGCCATCGGTGATCTTCTGGTTGACACGGCT
Organism: Comamonas odontotermitis; assembly: GCF_040396735.1. GTDB lineage: Bacteria > Pseudomonadota > Gammaproteobacteria > Burkholderiales > Burkholderiaceae_C > Comamonas > Comamonas odontotermitis_C. Next base: position 39,701 of record NZ_JBEBNZ010000027.1, on the reverse strand, counting down.
GAGCTCTGCAACATGCAGTGCGTCGGTCGCAGGTGCTGTGGAAGATGTCATCGTGTGCCTTTGGATACTTGGGTGAAAACTGGGCTTAACGCCTGCCAGTAAAGCGCCATCAGTTATAAAAACAATAGCGGCTCTGCAGAAAAGCCATGCCGGAGTGCGGCGATGCGGACTCCGGCATGGGGTTCATTGGCGATTGGCGCGAGGCCCGGTCACGAGAAGGACTTAGTCCTTCTTCACTTCCTTGACTTCTGCGTCCACGACGTTGTCGTCAGCAGCAGCGGCGCTGGCGCCGCCTGCGGCACCCGCTGCGCCTGCCTGAGCCGCCTGGGCGTCGGCATACACCTTCTCGCCCAGCTTCTGGCTGACAGTCATCAGGGCCGTGGTCTTGGCTTCGATGGCGTCCTTGTCTTCGCCCTTCAAGGCCTCTTCCAGTTCCTTCACGGCAGCTTCGATGGCAGTCTTGTCGGTTGCGTCGATCTTGTCGCCGTGTTCGCCCAGGCTCTTGTTCACGCTGTGAACAGCGGCTTCGCCCTGGTTCTTGGCCTGCACCAGTTCCAGCTTCTTCTTGTCGTCGGCGGCGTTCAGCTCGGCATCCTTCACCATCTTCTGGATTTCTTCCTCGGACAGGCCGGAGCTTGCCTTGATGGTGATCTTGTTTTCCTTGCCCGTGCCCTTGTCCTTGGCACCCACGTGCAGGATGCCGTTGGCGTCGATGTCGAAGGTCACTTCGATCTGTGGCGTGCCACGGGGTGCGGCAGGAATGCCTTCGAGGTTGAACTCGCCCAGCAGCTTGTTGGCGCTGGCGATTTCGCGCTCACCCTGGAACACCTTGATCGTCACGGCGGGCTGGTTGTCTTCCGCAGTCGAATAGGTCTGTGCAAACTTGGTCGGGATGGTCGTGTTCTTGGCGATCATCTTGGTCATCACGCCGCCCAGGGTTTCGATACCCAGCGACAGAGGCGTCACGTCCAGCAGCAGTACGTCGGAGCGGTCACCGCCCAGCACCTGGCCCTGCACGGCAGCGCCCACGGCCACGGCCTCGTCAGGATTCACGTCCTTGCGTGGGTCCTTGCCGAAGAATTCCTTGACCTTTTCCTGCACCTTGGGCATACGGCTCATGCCGCCGACCAGGATCACGTCGTCGATGTCGGACACGGAGATGCCTGCATCCTTGATGGCGGTACGGCAAGGGGCGATGGTGCGCTCGATCAGGTCGTCCACCAGCGATTCCAGCTTGGCGCGGGTCAGCTTGATGTTCAGGTGCTTGGGGCCGGTGGCATCTGCAGTGATGTAAGGCAGGTTGATGTCGGTGGCAGCCGAGCTGGACAGCTCGATCTTGGCCTTTTCGGCAGCTTCCTTCAGGCGCTGCAGGGCCAGCACGTCCTTGGACAGATCGACGCCTTGCTCTTTCTTGAACTCGCCGATGATGTATTCGATGATGCGCTGGTCGAAGTCTTCACCGCCCAGGAAGGTGTCGCCGTTGGTCGACAGCACTTCGAACTGCTTTTCGCCATCCACGTCGGCGATTTCGATGATCGAGACGTCGAAGGTACCGCCACCCAGGTCATACACAGCAATCTTGCGGTCGCCCTTGCCACCCTTGTCCAGGCCAAAAGCCAGGGCTGCGGCGGTAGGCTCGTTGATGATGCGCTTGACATCGAGGCCGGCAATGCGGCCTGCATCCTTGGTGGCCTGGCGCTGTGCGTCGTTGAAGTACGCGGGCACGGTGATCACGGCCTCGGTCACGGCTTCGCCCAGGAAGTCCTCGGCGGTCTTCTTCATCTTGCGCAGCACTTCTGCCGAGATCTGTGGCGGGGCAAGCTTCTGGTCGCGCACCTGCACCCAGGCGTCGCCGTTGTCGGCCTTGATGATCTGGAAGGGCATCAGGTCGATGTCCTTTTGCACTTCCTTGTCTTCGAACTTGCGGCCGATCAGGCGCTTGGCGGCGTAGATCGTGTTCTTGGGGTTGGTGACCGCCTGGCGCTTTGCCGAGGCGCCGACGAGGATTTCGCCGTCGTCCTGGTAGGCCACGATGGACGGGGTGGTGCGTGCGCCTTCGCTGTTTTCGATAACCCGGGTGTTGTTGCCTTCCATCACAGCCACGCAGCTGTTGGTCGTTCCCAGGTCAATACCAATGATCTTTCCCATTTCTCTAACTCCTTTTATTCCGTTGGACGGTATCCCCGTCCGAATTGACTGTTATCTGTGGCGCTTTTTGCACCCTTCAAGGGGCGGGTTGCAAAAAACGCCAGGAGGTGCGTTATTTCGGTGCAGCCACCGTGACCAGGGCAGGGCGCAGGATGCGGTCGGCAATCATGTAGCCCTTCTGCAGCACGCCAACCACCGTGTTGGCGGGCTGGTCGGCGGGCACCATGGAGATGGCCTGGTGGTGGTGGGGGTCGAACTTTTCTCCGGCAGGCGGGTTGATCGCGATGACCTTGTTGCGCTCCAGCGCTGCGTTGAGCTGGCGCAGGGTGGCGTCGGAGCCCTCGCGCAATTGCTCGGGGGTGGCGTTCTGGATGCCCAGGGCCGCTTCCAGGCTGTCAATCACAGGCAGCAGGCTGTCTGCAAAGCCCTCGATGCCGAACTTGCGGGCCTTGGCCACGTCTTCATCAGCCCGGCGGCGGGCGTTCTCCACATCGGCCTTGGCGCGCATGTACTGGTCGGCCAACTCGGCATTCTTGGCCTGCAGTTCGGCCAATTGGGCTTGCAGATCATTCTGGGCATCGGCCGCGTTGGCTGCAGCCGCCGCTTCGATCTCTTCCGGAGACAGGGGTTGACCGTCCATGGGGTTGAGGTTGTCTGACATTGTTCTTTCTCGTATTCCCTAAAAACAAAAACTTTGGAGTTCATGTGGGTATGCATGGGCCTTTTTCAAGAGGGTTGACTGCCTATGTTGGAAAAATGGTGTCCATCCATGCCCACAGCCCTCTGCAAAACTGCCTGCCCTGGCCTGAACGTGGTTATGGGCGCTCCGCGTCCATCCTGTTTGACGGAGGTTTTGCAGAGGATTCCGAGGGCCGCTTTTACCCGGGTGGCGGGTTGAAGCCTGCGCGCATTGACAGGATTTCCCAGGCTTTTTATAATGCACGGTTTCCCCTTGCCACACCGCAACAAGACGCGCTTGAAAAGAATGCTATTTTGAGTGAGATGCGGGTGGCGCAATCCATAAGGAGTTTGCATGCGTCACTATGAGATCGTGCTGCTGATCCACCCCGATCAGAGCGAACAGGTTCCAGCAATGCTGGAGCGTTACAAGGGCATGATTACGGCCGGCGGCGGTAAGATTCACCGCGTTGAAGACTGGGGCCGTCGTCAATTGGCCTATCTGATCAACAAGCTGGCCAAGGCCCACTATCTGTGCCTGAATATCGAAGCCGACCAGGCTGTGATGGCTGAACTGGAACACGCGTTCAAGTTCAACGACGCCGTGCTGCGCCAACTGACTGTGCAGAAGAAGAAGGCTGAGACCACTCCTTCGGCCATGATGAAGACCGTGGAGCGCGAAGAAGCACGCAAGGCCAACCAGGCTGAGCACGCTGCCGCCGAGCGTTAATTCACAGTAGGAGGTGGAGAACCGCGTACTTGTGACAGCCGCCCTCGCAGAGATCAAGATTCTGCGATTTACCCCGGCTGGATTGCCTGCGATCGATGTTGTGCTGGAGCACCGCTCCACCCAGACCGAAGCCGGGCAAGCAAGACAAGTGAACGCGCTGCTCAAAGCCGTGGCCTTCGGGGCACTGGCAGAGCGGATTGCCCGGCAGGCAGTAGGAAGCAACTGGACATTTCAGGGGTTTCTCGCCACACCGCGCAACAGCAAATCGCTGGTTCTGCACATCCAGGATATTCAACCAGATACATATTGAGAGGTCCGAAATGGCCACGTTCAAGAAATTCAACAAAGACAAGCGCCCCAAGCGCAACACCCAGTCGCTGCTGTTCAAGCGCAAGCGCTTCTGCCGCTTCACCGTGACCGGCGTCGAAGAAATCGACTACAAGGATGTCGACACCCTGCGTGACTTCATCGCCGAAAACGGCAAGATCATCCCCGCACGCCTGACCGGCACGCGCGCCATCTACCAACGTCAGTTGAACACTGCCATCAAGCGCGCTCGCTTCCTGGCCATGGTTCCTTACTCTGACCAGCACAAGATCTAAGGAGCACGAAACATGCAAATCATTCTGCTCGACAAGGTTGTGAACCTGGGTAACCTGGGTGAGATCGTCAAGGTCAAGGACGGTTACGCACGTAACTTCCTGATCCCTTCGGGCCGCGCACGCCGCGCTACCGAAGCTGCCAAGGCTGAATTCGAAGCCAAGCGCGCTGAGCTGGAAAAGGCTGCTGCTGAAAAGCTGGCCGCTGCTCAAGTGCAAGGCGAGAAGCTGGCTGGCCAGACTGTGAAGCTGACCCAGAAGGCTGGCGTTGACGGCCGTCTGTTCGGCTCGGTGACCAACCACGACATCGCTGACGAACTGAACAAGATGGGTTTCCAGGTTGTGAAGTCGCAAGTGCGTATGCCTAACGGTCCTATCAAGACCGTGAGCGAAAACACCGTGGAAGTGGCTCTGCACACCGACGTGGTGGTGGAAGTCAACGTGTCCGTCTACGGCGAGCACGTCTAAGCATCCGTGCGGCTGGCAGCATGGCTGCCGGCATGCGCTGCAAAGGCAATGGGTCTTCGGGCCCGTTGCCTTTTTTCTTTGGGACCTGCCGGTGCAGACTGCGACAGAAAAGGCTGGAGTTCAATAAAAAGAGCAGTTGGCGCTTTCCAGTATTGGAGCGCAGAGATTTTTGTATTTGAATTCAAGCGAGGCTTGCATAGTCAGCTATGGTTTTTGCATGAGATTCTGTGGTGCTGCAGCCGGTTGCTTATGCCTCGAACACCACGGGTTTCCTGGTTCCATTAATGTTCCGGGTTGGGCATTCCTTTTCACCACCTGCCTGCAATGCCGTATGACGCTTCTGGCAACGCCATGCGTGCGAGGAATTTCCCGTTTGGAAGAAGGCCCATCACATGGATTTCATCATCGCTTTGATCCGCGAATACGGCGTGGGGATCGTCTTTCTCAATGTGCTGATTGAGCAGTTGGGCGCGCCCATTCCCGCCTACCCGGTGCTGATGGTGACGGCAGCCATCCACGGCGGTGCGCTGGCAGACCAGTTGCAGCTAGTGGCTGTGGCGGTTTTCGCGGCACTGATGGCCGACTATGTCTGGTTCGCACTGGGCCGCCGCTATGGCCGTCGCGTGCTCTCGCGCATCTGCAAGATTTCGCTCTCACCCGACTCCTGTGTGCAGAACACCGAGACGGTGTACAGCCGCTGGGGTGCCAAATCGCTGCTGGTGGCCAAGTTTGTACCGGGGTTTGCTTCCATTGCCAGCGCCCTGGCCGGGGCGGTAGGCACCACGCCGGGCCGCTTTGTGCTGTTTGATGGCCTGGGCGCCTTGCTGTGGGTGGGCTCTGCGGTGTTTCTGGGCGGGCTGTTCAGCTCCACGGTGGCCGATCTGCTGGCCGTGCTGGCGCAACTGGGCCAATGGGGTTTGCTGCTGCTTGCACTGGCGTTTACCGTGTTCATCGCCCGGCGCTGGTGGAGCCGCCGCCAGGTGATCCGCTCATTGCGCATGGAACGGCTGACGGTGGCAGAGTTGAGCGACATGCTCCAAGGCGGCGAGCAGCCCGTCATTCTGGATGTACGGCCCAGCATGGCGTTTGATGCCTCGCACATTCCCGGTGCGCACTCCTACGATCCGCTGCACAAGGGGGCCGTGCTGCCTGCGATTGATCCACAGGCGCAGGTGGTGGTGTACTGCGCCTGTCCCAACGAGGTCTCAGCCGCCCGCGTGGCCCAATTGCTGCGCAAGGCAGGCATCCCCAGGGTGCGCCCGCTGTTGGGTGGCATCGATGCCTGGGTGGATGCGGGCTACGGCGTGCATGGGGCTGGCACGCGCCAGGCTGCGCTTTCGGCCTGATTGGCCGAAATCAGCCGCCGGCGCTTGCCAGGCTTGCGTCAGAACATCAAAAAGAATAGCGAGGCAATGGCCGTGGGCAGCAAGGCGCCCAGCAGCAGGCCGCCAATGCTGATGGATGCATTGCTGAAGCCGTGCTTGAGCAGCGCGACACCCGCAGGGTTGGGGGCGTTGGCAATTACCGTGAGGCCACCGCCCGCCACGGCGCCCGCCATCAGCATGTACTTGGCCGCATCGCTCATGCCGCTGATCTGCGAGCCCAGGTAGGTGAGGGCGGCATTGTCGGTGATGGCTGTGAGGCCCAGGGCACCAAAGAACAGGGTGAGTGGGTCCATGCTGGCCACCAGCGGCTGCAGCCACCAGCTCTGCAGGCCCCCGAGCACCACGAGGCCTGCCAGGAAGAATCCCACCAGCAATGCTTCTTTCAGGATCAGCGGGCTCTGGTAGCGCGCATACGCATGCGTATATCCCAGAAACAGCAGAAAAATGCCCAGAAACAGCACCGCATGGTGCGCCAGCATCACCACGGCCGCCAGCAGGACGAGATGGACGGCCACGACGGACCAGGGAATGGCATGCGCCGCGCTGTCTGGCTGCGCCGTACTCGCCACCAGGTGCTTGCGAATCACCCAGGTGGCAAGGCTGGCGTTGATGAGCACGGCAATTGCGGCCTTCCAGCCAAAATGCTGCACCATGAAGGCGCTGTCCCAGCCCCAGGCGCTGGCCACCATCAGCACCGGGGGGGCTGCGTACGAGGTGAGCGTGCCGCCAATCGACACATTGACGAACAGCACACCCAGCGCCAGGTATTTGTAGTGGGAGGGCATGGCAGGAGTGAACACCAGCGGCGCCAGTGTGAGAGCGGCAATCGTCATGGCGGCAGGCTCGGTGATGAGCGAGCCCATCAGCGGAACCACGGCCAGCCCAAGCCATGCCAGTGCCAGCGGCGTAGGCAGTGGTACCGCCTTGGCAATGCCTGCCAGCAGGTTCTGCACGGTTGCCACAATGGGGCGTGAGGCGGCCAACACCATGACCACAAATACAAACAGTGGCTCGGTGTAGTTGCGCGATTCGGCGTAGCCAATGGCCTGCTGCGGGCCGGCCACCACGGCCATGGCGGCGATCAGCACCATGGCCCAGAAGCCGAAGACGATTTCTACCTCTCCGAGCAGATGGAAGACGCCTGCATGGCGAGGGTAGCGGTGCGAGAGCCGCTCAAACTGCTTGGCGAGAAAGGTGTGCGTGAGGGCGATGGCAAAGATGCCTGCCGCGAGAATTTCAATCGAGGGCATGGAAGAGGTAGTTCCCATGCAAGGCTGGAGAAGGGCGATTCATCCGGCTTACTCCCCATGGATGCGAGGCGTCACCGGCAAAGCCCTGTCAGCATTGCACAATCCGCGAGGCGGCCCGACCTTCGCTATACCTGCCGCTGCACCCCATGTGACGACACCCTGCCGCTATTTTATCCGACGGAAGAAACTGGCCAGCTTCAAATATCCCTAGGCCCACGCCGCTTGCGGATGGCCCAGATGGCCAGCAGCACGGAGAACGCCACCACCACGCCCATGACAATCCAGAACCCGAGCGGGTCCTGGCTCAGGGGGATGCCGCCGACATTCATGCCGAACAGGCCTGCCATCAGATTCACCGGCAGGGCGAGAACCGTGATCATCGTCAAGGTATAGAGCGAGCGGTTGGTGTCTTCGTTGATGCTGGCGGCAATCTCCTCCTGCAGCAGTTTGATGCGCTCTTCCAGCGATTGCATGTCGCGCAGGAAGACCGAGAACTCCTCGCTGGCGGCGCGCAGGGCCTGCCGGTCGTCATTGCCCATCCAGCGCGGCGGCGTCTGCAGGAGGCGCAGCAGTGCCGATGGCTCCGGTGCCAGCAGGCGCTTGAAGCGCACCAGCAGGCGTCGCAACGCGCCGAGCTGGCGCGGGCGCATGGGCACGCGCCCGCCCAGCATCTGGTCTTCAATCTGGTCCACGCGCTGGGTCACATTGCGCACGATGCGTACCAGCACATCGGCCTGGGCGCGCAGCAGGCGTTCAAGCAACTGGGTGCTCGACTCCGGGATGCCGCCCTGGCGAATCTGCTGGCGCAGCGCATCGACCGAGCGCAGCGGGTGCGCGCGCGCCGAAATCACCACCCGTGGCGAGACCTGGATCCACATGGTGTGGATGTCGCCGGACTCGAAGTTGAAATCGAAGTCGATGTCGTTGATCACCGCCAGCAGCGAATCGTCCAGCCGCTCGATGCGTGTGGAGGCGACGCCGTCGCGCAACGCTTCAAAGTATTGTTCATCGAGCTGGCCGTACTGCTCCAGCCAGCGCAGGCAGTGGGCATTCGACAGGTTGAAATGCAGCCAGATGAAACCGTCGGTGGCCTGCGGGGCGGCCAACCACTCCTGCGCCTGTGCAGTGGTCAGCGGCTCGGCTGCCGCCGTGCCCGTGAAGGCGTAGCCCCAGATGAGGCCGCTGTTGTCGGGAGGAGTGAAGAAGGGAGGCGACCCCGCGGTCGCCATAGGCTCGGAAGTCAAGACAGGTCCACTCCGGCGCAATCAGAACAGACGGCTGTGCAATTGGCGCGCCCTTTGAGGGTTGCCTGAAGTGACGGTGGATGTCGTTGGTATGGCGGAGTCGGTGAAGACATGGAGCGTGATTGTTCGCTCGCTATATGACAGAGATTTGACAGAGGTGTGGCGGGTTCTGGCTTGCCGGGCGTAAAAAAACCATGTGGGCAAAAAGCCGCACATGGTTGTAGATGGCCGTGGCAGAGGCGCGTGTCGGGGGCTGTCAGTCCGGCATCGAACAGTGTCCGCCGCTGGCGTGCTGGCCGGAGCCGGCGGCGATCAGGGGCGCCTCAAAGCGCAGGTCCACCGGCTTGCTGTGGCTGTAGTCCCAGGCGATGAATGCGACCAGCACGATCCAGAAAGCGCTGCGTAGAAGGGAGGTGTTCATGGCGGTTTTTCCTCGTGCTCAGAATCCAAAGTGGCGGCGGATGCGCAGCCCGAAAATCGTCCCGGCAAAGGCGAGCGGCACCCAGATCCAGCCATGGATGCTGCCGGTGCTGATGCCCGAGAGCATGGCGCCCACATTGCAGCCAAAGGCCAGGCGCGAGCTGTAGCCCAGCACCAGGCCTGCAGCAAGCGCCACCAGCCATTGCGTGCCGGTCAGCGCCTTGGCGGCAGCCGGTTTGCCCGCGGCAATCCACAGGGCGCCGGCCAGGATGCCGATGTTGGTGATGCTGGTAATGTCGAGCAGTACCGTCTCCTGCAGACGCTGGGCGTTGCCGGGCTGGCTCCAGAACCAGTTGGTGCCGAGGTCGACGAGGCCCGCACCGTTGGCCACCTTGGCCGCCCACAGGCCAAAACCGTACACCACGCCCCAGGGCTGGCCTGCAATGACGAGGTTGAGCGTGGCAAAAATGGCAAGGCCGACGGCCCCCATGACCCATTTGCGCTGCCACACCGGTGGCGTGCTGCGTTGCTGCGCGGCACTGGCCTTGGCGCAGTAGGCTTGCACGCCCAGGCCGATCACCAGCAGCGCCGCCAGCGTGGCTCCCAGCGCGGGTACCCAGCCCCAGGTGCTGACCAGGCCCACGGCGGGCATGCGGCCCAGGTCAAGCCACCAGCCCAGGTGCATGGAGCCGAGAAAGCTGCCCAGCGCGAACATCGGCAGGATGGCCGTGTTCATGGGGATGCCCATGCCTGCCTTGTACAGCGTGCCGCTGCCGCAGCCGTCGGCAATCTGCATGCACAGACCGAACACGAAGGCGCCCACCAGCAGGCTCACGCTGGGCGGGCCCAGGGCGGCGGTCAGCTCGGGGTAGTGGCCCAGCAGCGGCATGGCCATGGCAGCGGCCAGGGCCAGCAGCAGCAACTGGCCGAACACGCCGCGTGGGTCTTTTTCTTCTACCAGCAAGCGCCAGCCGGTGGTAAAGCCAAAGCGCTGGCCTGCCAGGATGGCGCCCAGGCCGATGCCAACCAGGAACAGCGCCGCCTGGCGCACGGAAACGCTCCACAACAGCCAGCCAAAGAAGGCGGCCATCAGGATCGACAGGGGAAATCGCTTCATATCAATGCGCGGTAAAACTATAAAAACAATAGCTGCTGGCGCGCAATGGTATTGCGCCAGCAGCCAAAATGAATTGGATTATTTGAACTTGCGCTGCCACCACTGCTGGGCGTCGTAGGCGAGCGACTGTGCGCGGCCGGGCTGGTTCTGCATCGCGGGCGCATCGGGTTGCTGCGTCCAGTCGACCATCGAGCCCGCGTAGAGCTTGACGTGCGGCAAGCCCGCCATTTCGCTCAGGCCAAACCAGTCGGTGGCGGCCCAATGGCCGGTATTGCAGAAGGCGACCGTGTCCTGGCCGTCCTGGCGGGTGATCTTCTGCGCGATTTGCCGGGCCGTGTCGCGGTCCACGAACTGCGCCGTGCCCTTGACGAACCATTGATTGAAATCAAGCTGCTGCGCGCCGGGCAAGGTGCCCGAGAGCTTGGCCGCAGGTGCGCGCGTTTCGCCCTTGTAGAAGGCATCGGGGCGCGAATCGACCAGCGCTGCATTGCTCAGGTCCACTTGCTGGCGCACCTGGTCGCGCGTGGCGACCAGGCTGTCATCCAGCGTGGGCTGGTAGTTGCTGGTTGCAACCTGCGGCACTTCGGTGCTCACGGGCTTGCCATCGGCCACCCAACTCTTCATGCCGCCGTTGACGATGGACAGCTCTTTGAGGCCCAGCACCTTCAAGCTCCAATACACGCGGGCCATGGCGCCAAAATCGGTGGCATCGGCGCCCGTGGACACCACCACCGCGTGGCTGGCCGGGGTCAGGCCCAGCGATTGCACCAGTGCCGTCAGCTTGGCAGTGTCGGGCAGCTCGCCCGGATTGGTGGCCGGGCCGCGCCACTTGCCATACGGCGCATTGAGTGCGCCGGGAATATGGCCTTGCGCGTACAGCTTGGGTTCGCGGATATCGATGACCACCGGCGCAGGCGATGCCTGCTGGGCGGAGGAGAGTTCGGCCGGGGTGAGCAGGGGCTGGGCTGCATGGGCAGCGGAGGCAAGCCACGAGGTGGCTGCCAGCGCGCCGGCCACGCTCAGCAGGCGAATGGTTTTCATAGCGATACCGTTTGGTTTTCTGACAGCCGGTATTGTCCCGCCATCTCCGGCGCTGTGAATCTATTCTTATGGATTGAATATATGGCGATAAGGTTATATGCAATCCAGGAATATCAATTGCATGGTCGCCACCACAGCCGAGGCGCCAAGCCTGATCACACCTCGATGCAGGCGCGAAAGCCGCGCGCGGCGTAGTACGACTGCACGCCGTTGTGGTAGGTGAACACGCGGTCGTAGCGGCGGTCGCCAAACAGGGCGCCGCCCAGGGCGCGCACGGCATCGGGCGTGGCCAGCCAGCTCGATGTCTTCAGATCGAACTCCCCCAGGGTCTGCAGATGGCGGTACTGGGCTTCATCCAGCAGTTGCACGCCCATCTCTGCGGCCATGCCGGTGGCGCTCCCTGCCGGCTTGTTTTCTTTGCGTGCGGCAAGCGCTGCGTCGTCAAAGCACAGGCTGCGCCGGCCTGTTGGGCTTTCGGTGGCGCAGTCGCAGAACAGCACGCTGCCGCCTGCGGCGCCTGCGCCGACCACATCGGGCTCGCCGCCCGAGGCCTCCATCTGCTGCAGCGAAGAGAGCGCATCGGGCGCGGCCTCCAGGCGGCTTTCGACGCTGGCCCAGGTGATGCCCGGGTGCCGCTGTGGATGGGCATCAAAGCGCGCCTTCAGGGTGGTGATGAGTTGCTGTCGTTGCGTTTTGTTCATGGTTGGCAAACCCTTGTCAAGCGGCTGCTACTGTCGCGCACTTCTACAATTGCTGCAACCTGTTATTGATTTGGACTACGGCGGCGCCAAGCCGCCGTATTGCGTGATGGATATTGTTGTCAACGAAGAACTCAAAGCCTACATCGACCCCTTGACCCCCGACGAGCATGCCGCCCTGGAGCGCAGCATCCTGGCCGAAGGCTGCCGCGATGCGCTGGTGCTGTGGGGCAATGTGCTGGTGGACGGCCACAACCGTTATGGCATCTGCCAGAAGCACGGCCTGCCGTTCAACACCGTGCAGAACACGCATTTTCAGTCGATGGAAGACGTCTACCTGTGGATGATCGACCAGCATCTGGGCCGCCGCAGCGTGTCTGACTTCCAGCGCGGCGTGCTGGCGTTGCGCAAGCGCGAGATTCTGGAGCACCGCAAGCTGGAAAAGGCCCACCCGGTGGCGGCAGCGCCTTCGCCAGAGGGCGAAGCGGCGGCGGTTGCCAATGCCGATGAGGCGTTCTCGCCTGTGGATGCAGCCGAGCTGGAGAAAGTCGCCACACGCGAAGCCATTGCCAAGGCTGCGCGCCTCTCCAGCAGCCAGGTGGCGCAGATCGAAAAGATCCAGAAAAGCGCCGCCCCTGAGCTGGTGGAGGCGCTCAAGGCAGGCGATATCTCGATCAATGCTGCCGCCGTGGTGGCCACCTTGCCGCGCGAAGAGCAGCAGGCTGCCGCGCAAGGCGGCAAGGACGAACTCAAGCAGGTGGTCAAGCGCGTGCGCGAAGCCAAGCGCAAGCCCAAGGAAGACAAGCCGGAGGGCGCTGCAGAGCCCGCACCCAGCGCCGCCCACGGCGCCGAGGCGGTGGATGCGGCACTCGACAAGGCGCAGCAGCAGATCAGCGACCTGCGCGCCCGGGTGCAGGAGCTGGAAACCGAAAACGCCCAGCTGCGTCTGCAACTGGCCGCTGTGGCTTCAAGCGACCTGCCGGTGCCGGACGAGTCGCCGTTCTAAGTTCTCGCTCAAGACCGGTTCTGCTGCGCCAGATTGCGCATCTGGCGCTGGCGGGCGCGTTGCGCGCGCGGGCGGGTCACTTCGGCCTTCTGGCAGGCCAGGCGGTATTGCAGCAAGGTGGCTTCTGCGCCCTGCATCACGGCGGCGGGCAGGCGGCGCGGTGCCACATGGGTATCGGCCGGTACGTCGCACTGGCCCATCATCAGCGCAATGCCCTGGCTCACATGCTCGGCGGTATGGACATGAAAGCGCCCCGCCTGCACGGCGTCCACCACGCGTTGGGCCAGCATCAGATGGCGCTGATTGCGCGCGGGGATGAGAACACCATGACTGCCGTCAAGACCTTGCTGGGCGCACAGGTCGAACCAGCCTTCGATCTTTTCGTTCAGGCCACCCACGGGCAGCACTTCGCCATGCTGGTTGAGCGCCCCGGTCACGGCAATGTTCTGCAGCAGCGGCAGGCCCGACAGCGATGACAGCAGCGCATACAGCTCGGCGCAGCTGGCCGAATCGCCTTCGACACCGCTGTATTCCTGCTCGAATACCACCGAGGCATTCAGCGCCAGCGGCGCCAGATGGCCAAAGAGCGCTGTCAGGTAGCTTTGCAGGATCAGCACGCCCTTGTCATGGATGGGGCCGGAGAGGGCGACTTCGCGCTCGATGTTCAGCACTCCTTCCTGGCCCGCGTAGGTGCGCGCGGTGATGCGGGCGGGCAGGCCGAAGCGGTGGTCGCCGGTGTCGATCTGCGACAGGCCATTGAGCTGGCCCACGGCACTCCCGGCAAACGAGATGACGTGTTCACCCTCGGCGATGGCGTCGTGCAGCGCTTCTTCCATCGCGTTGTGGCGCATGCGGCGTGCGGCCAGCGCGGCTTCCACATCGGCGGCCTGCACCAGGCGGCCGGTGCCCGATTGGCGGGCGCGTTGCGCGCTCTCGATCAGCAGGGCTTCGAGCTGGTTCAGCTGTCCGCTCTGGCGCTGCTGGTCATCGGCCTCGCGGTGCGATTGCTCCAGCAGCCGTGCCACGGCGCTGGCGTCGCAGTGCGGCAGCTGGTAGAGCGCGCAGCGCTGCGCCATCAAGGCGGCGGTGGCGCGGTAGGTGGCAGCTGTGGCCTTGAAGTGTTCGGCAAAATCGACCTTGACGCGGAAGCGCCGCGCCATGTCCGGGTCGTGTTCCTGCATCTGGTAGTAGCTCTCTTCCGAGCCTACCAGCACAAGCTTGAAGTGCAGCGGCAGCAACTCCGGCTGCATGGCGCCGCTGTTGCTGGGCCCCTGGGCGGCGTGCACGTCGTCGATGCGCAGCTGGCGGGTGCGCAGCACGCGACGCAGCGCCTGCCAGCAGGCTTCGTCGCCCACCATGTCGCGCAGGTGCAGCAGCAAAAAGCCGCCGTCGGCGCGCAGCACGCTGCCCGCGCGGATGCACGAGAAATCGCTGCGGTGCTCGTCGTCTTCGGGCGGGTCGATGGTGCCGAACAGGTTGCGCAGGCTGGGCTGGTCTTCGGTGATGACCGGGGCACGCGTCTCGCCATGGTGATCGACCACCAGGTTGAGCTGGCTGAGCGAGCGCAGCGCCTGGCGCCGGGCTTCGAGGCGGGCGCGGGCGTCGTCGCGCGCATCCTGCGATTCGCCTTCGCCTTCAATGCTGTCGGTGGTGTCGAGCAGGGCATCGGCATCCTGCGCGATGCTGCCCGGCACCCACAGCGCCATGTTCTTGAGCCATTCGGCCTGCATTTGCGACAGCCAGCGCTGCAAGGTGGCGGCGTGTTCGGGCGCGGGGCTCAGGCCGTCGAGCGCCTGGGCGGCGCCAGCCTGCCACAGCGGCGTGGCGAGCGACTGGTAGAACAGGTGGAGCGCCGCATCGCGCGCGCTGTGCGCCTGGCGCAACTGGCCGCGAAACTGGGCCAGCTGCAGCCGCAGCTGGTATTCCAGATCGATGGCAGGGGACGCAGGCTCGGCTGACGCGGGCGGGTTGGCGGGTGCCTCTGCGCTTGCAGCGGTCTGCGGTGCGCCACCTGCAACCGGCACGTTGAGCTGCACCACCACGGCGCTTTCGGCGGGCGCTGCGGCACTGATGGCTGCTGCACCGCTGGGCTCGGTACCGATTGCTTCCGTAATAGATGCTTCTGTATGGATAGCTGCTGGCGCTTGTCCATACTGCGCCAGAACCTCATTTTCGTCAAAATTCTCGTTGCTGTCCTCGGCGCCCGGCTCGGCAGGGCTGGCGCTGTCGGCGTTCTCGGCGGCCGATTCCACCACCAGTTGGCCTTCCTCACGGCGAATGCGCAGGCCCACGTTGCTCGCCCAGTCGCGCAGGCTGGCAAAACCTGCTTCTTCGGCCAGGCGCGCCTGGTTGTAGAGCTGCTCGATCTGGCGGCGGTGCTGCGCTTCGTTGACGGCCTTGTCCAGCTGCTCGGGCAGCTTGTCGATCAGGCCTTCGATACGCTTTTTCAACACGCGGCCCTGGCCCGCAGGCAGGCGCACCGCCAGGGGCCGCTCCGGCACGGCAAAGTTGTGAACAAAGGCGATGTCTGGCGCTGCAGGGCGGCGCGCGGCCTCGGCCTGCATGGCTTGCCGCAGCAAGGAGGTGCGGCCGCTGCCTTCTTCGCCCAGCACGAACAGGTGGTAATCGGGCTGGTCGAGTGCCAAGCCAAACTCAGCAGCCGCCTGGGCGCGCTGCTGGCCGATCCAGGAAAACGGCTCGTTCACCAGCTCGGCCGTGCTGGCAAAGCCCAGGCTGGCGGGGTCGATGGACAAGCGCAGCTGGCGCGCGTGCAGCAGCTCGGCGCAGACGGGAGTTGGAGAGGCAGGAATGCGGGAATCAGACAATGGGGAGTATTCCTTGGTCATTAGAGAGCGGAAGCTGGGGCAGGAGCTGGCGCAGCCAGTGCCAGGTACATGATGTGTTGCGGCCCGTAGCCGCCGCCCAGGTACAGCTCGCCGGTTGCCACGAATCCGCAGCGTTGGTAGAGCTGGTAGGCCGCATCGTTCTTGCAGTTCACCGTCAGGTACAACTGGCTGGCGGGCAGGCCCAGGTGGCGGATGTAGGCAGGCATGGCCTGCAGCGCATGCTTTGCCAGGCCCTGGCCCTGGTAATTGCTGCCGACAAAGAAGGAGCGCAGGCCCAGGGCACTTTCCGGTGCAAACGGGTGGCTGGTGGAAAACCGGGTGTCGAGCCGGAAAAAGCCGACGGCCTGGCCGTTTTGTACCATCACATGGCGGCTGATTCCCGGCTCCTGCGATAGCAGGAGGGCATCCAGATCACCGATGAATGGCTGCTGCTGCGGATGCATGCTCAGCTGGCGCACCTGCATCTCCCAGGAGGCATCCGCTTCAAGAGGGCAAAGCTGCATCATGTGGCTCCCCGGGTTGGCCAGCCCTGCAGGTGTTGCTGGGCCAGCTCGGACAGTGCGGTGATCCATGTGGGCTGGTCGTTCAGGCAGGGAATGTAGTCGAACCGCTTGCCGCCAGCGTGCATGAAGGCTTTGCGCACCTCCTGGTTGATCTCTTCCAGGGTTTCCAGGCAATCGGCGGCAAAGCCGGGGCACATGACCTGCACGTGCCGGGTGCCTTGCTGTGCGAGGGCGATCAGGCTGGGTTCGGTGTATGGCTCTAGCCACTTGGCCTTGCCAAAGCGTGACTGGAAGGTGACCATGTATTCGCCCTCACGCAGGCCCAGCGCCGCAGCCAGCAGCGTGGCGGTTTCCCGCGACTGGCGCTCGTACGGATCGCCCAGGCGCACATTGCGCTCGGGAATGCCGTGAAAGCTCAGTACCAGCTTTTCGGCGCGGCCCTCCTGCTGCCAGTGCTTGCGCACCGATGCGGCCAGCGCGGCAATGTAGCCGGGGTGGCGGTGGTAATCGTTCACGAAGCGCAGCTCGGGGAGGGCACGCACGCTACGGCTCCAGGCGCCCACGGCGTCGATCACGCTCGCCGTGGTGGTGGCCGAATACTGCGGGTACAGCGGCAGCACCAGAACCCGGCTCACGCCTTCGGCCATGAAGGCATCGAGCTGGCTCGCGATGGAAGGGTTGCCATAGCGCATGGCAGGCCGTACCCGCACGCGGTGCCCGGCTTCGCCCAGCCAGCCGCGCAGCAGCTTGGCCTGTTTTTCGGTCCAGACGGCGAGCGGCGAGCCTTCGGTCATCCACACGGTCTGGTACTTGGCGGCCGATTTGGCGGGGCGTGTACGCAGGATCACGCCGTGCAGCAGAGGCTTCCAGACCAGGGGCGGAATCTCGACCACGCGGGGGTCGCTCAGAAATTCGGCCAGATAACGGCGGGTGGCGGCGGGGGTGGGAGCGTCGGGCGTGCCCAGGTTGCACAGCAGGATGCCGGTGGTGTTCTGGGGTTCGATGCCTGAGAGAGGGCTGGGGCTTGAAACCATGCGGCCATTGTCGCAGCTTGGGCAGCTTGGCCATGGGGGTGAAGGCCAATAGCTGGTTCAAAGTAGGCAAAATACAGGCCATGCTTGATCTTGACCGTATCCGTGCCATCAGTCTTGACCTGGATGACACCTTGTGGCCCGTGCTGCCCACCCTCAAGGCTGCCGAAGCAGCGCAGCACCGCTTCCTGAGCGAGCATGCGCCCGCAACGGCCACCTTGCTGCAGGACAAGGCGGTGGCCGCAGCCATCCGCCAGTCGGTGCGCGACGATTTTGTGCACAAGGCCCACGACATGACGCATTTCCGCCAGCAGTTCATCCGCCGCGCGCTGCTGCAGGCCGGGGAGGACGAGGCGCTGGTCGAGCCCACGTTTGCGCAGTTTTATGCGGCGCGCAACCAGGTGACGTGGTTTGCCGAGGTGGAGGATTCGCTGGCGTGGCTGTCGGCGCGCTACCCCCTGGTGGCCGTCTCCAACGGCAATGCGCGGCTGGACTGGGTGGGGCTTGCGCCCTGGTTTGCCGCCTGTGCCAGCGCCCATGAAGTGGGCGTGGCCAAGCCCCATGCGGGCATCTTCACGGCGGCATCGCAGGCGATTGCCGTGCCGCTGGCGGCTTTTCTGCACGTAGGCGACGATGCCGCGCTGGATGTGGAAGGCGCACTGGCCTGCGGCATGCAGGCCGCCTGGGTGCAACGCCAGGAGCTGGATTACCACCAGGCTGCCGCAGGTGCCACCCATCTGCAGTGGCCGCTTGCCAGCCAGGCGCCCCAGGCCATGGTGCGCGACCTGGCCGAGCTGTGCCTGTTGCTCGGGCGAGCAGACCGATAAACTGTATTAAAAACAGAAGAAACTGGCTTGCAGCGCTTGCCGGTATTGCGCGGGAAGCTATTGATTGGATAGCGTTAAAGATGGGCTAGCGCACGTGCTGCCGCAACACCACTGCGTACCGCGCCTTCCAGCGTGGCGGGGTAAGGGCCGTCGATGTAGTCGCCGCAGGCCACCAATGCGGGCGCCACTTGCATGTCTGGCCGCACCAGGCCCGGCGTGCAGGCAAAGGTGGCACGCTTTTCCACCACGGTCTGCAGTGGCTGCAGGGCCATGCCCAACTGGGCTTGCGCCTGGGCGAGGACTTGCTGCTCGATCTGCGCCCGGCCGCCCACGCTGGTGCTGATGACGAAAGCCAGCAAGCCAGCGGGGCCGCCTAATTGACCACGGTCAAACACGAACTGCGCAGGGTGCTCGGCGGTATTGCGCAACGCCAGCAGTGGCGCAGGCAGGCTGTGGCCGGATGGGGGCGCAGCCGGGTTCCAGGCGTAGACGGTGGCGATGGCCGTGTGCTCCAGCGCGCAGGTCGCCTGCAGCCAGTCGGCAGCGGGTATCTGCGCGTCCGCCGCCAGGCGCGCCGCCTCCCAGGGCGATGCGGCCAGCACCACGGCATCGAACGCAATGCCCTGAACCAGCCAGCCACCCTGAGGCGCGGCGCCAATGTGCTGTACGCGCCGGCTGGTATAGCCGCTATGGCCGCGCGCAGCCAGCCACTGCACCGCAGTGCCGGGAAAGAGATTGCCCAGATCGATCTGCGGCAGCCAGAATTGCGAGCCCTTGCGGATGGCAAACAGGCTGTCCTGCAGCACGCGCAGGAAAACGCGGCCGCTGGCTTGGTCGATAGGCGTGTTCAGTGCCGATATGCACAGCGGATCAAAGAACTCGGCCAGCAGGCGCTGTGGCAACCCCGCGCACAGGTCGGCCACGGTGGCCATCGGCGCGCAATCAAAGCCCTGAAGCCGCCAGCGCGTGGCGCGGGCGAGCAGTTGTGCCCGCTCGGCCAGCGACCAGCCCCGCGCGCTGGCAATGCCCCACAGCGCGTCCCAGGGCGTGGGCCAATCGGGAAATTGGATGCCGCTGCCATCGGGATAGCGCATGGACAGCGGCACCTGGGTGAAAGCCGCCTCGGCATGGATACCCACGCGCTCCATGAGCGTGCGGCAGGCGGTATAGGCGCCGATCAGGATGTGCTGGCCGTTGTCGGCTGTGCATGTCTCCCCATTGGGCAGTTGCAAGGCCAGGCCACGTGCACGCCCGCCCCATTGGGCGGCGGCTTCGTACACGGTAACTTTGTGGGGTGTGGTGAAGGCCAGTTCCACCGCAGCAGCCATGCCGGCCCAGCCGCCGCCAATGACGGCAATGCGCTTGTGCGTCGCCATGCCGGCCTACATGCGCCCTAGCGCCTGCACGCGCCAGGCCAGCCACAGCTTGCGCAGTGGCGTCAGGCTCACGCGCTGGTGCAGCACCTGAAACTGGTCTGCCTCGATCTCGCGCAGCAGGGTGCGGTAGATGCTGGCCATCATCAGGCCGGG
Organism: Comamonas odontotermitis; assembly: GCF_040396735.1. GTDB lineage: Bacteria > Pseudomonadota > Gammaproteobacteria > Burkholderiales > Burkholderiaceae_C > Comamonas > Comamonas odontotermitis_C. The sequence goes on along the minus strand of NZ_JBEBNZ010000027.1, from coordinate 20,181 downwards.
TTTTTGCGTGCGCCGGTCCTGCGGGGGTAGCAGCGCAAAGGCCTCGTCGTACAGCCGGTGTGCCCGCTCGGCCTGAAAACGCATCAGCGCGGCAAAGCGATCGGAGTACTTGCGGTTCAGAACCTCGTGTGCCTTCACATCGAACTGCTGTAATTCCTCCACCGGCAGGTAGATACGGCCGCGCATGGCGTCTTCGCCCACATCACGGATGATGTTGGTCAGCTGAAATGCCAGCCCCAGCTTGTGGGCGTATTGCGTGGTCTGCTCGCTGGTCTGGCCAAAAATGCGTGCGGCAACTTCGCCCACCACCCCTGCCACCAGATGGCAGTAGCGCTGCAGGCCGGCAAAATCGAGGTAGCGCGTCTGCTCCAGATCCATCTGGCAGCCTTCGATGACGGCCAGCAGATGCTCGGCCTGGATCCCGAACTGTGGGGCATAGGGCATCAGCGCCTGCATCACCGGGTGGCTGGGCTGGCCCGCAAAGCTCTTTCTGACTTCGGACTGCCACCAGGCCAGCTTGGTCGCTGCAACGCCCGGGTCGCTCACTTCATCGACGACATCATCCACTTCGCGGCAAAAGGCATAGAAGGCCGTGATGGCGGCTCTGCGGTCCTTGGGAAGAAAGAGAAAGGCGTAGTAGAAGCTGCTGCCAGATGCGGCGGCCTTGTCTTGAACGTACTGCTGGGGCGTGGTCATAGGGGGCGTATTGTCCCATGGCGCAAGCACAAGCCGCAGGAGGTCGGCGGGCCGGGGCTTGGGGCATATCCAACGCGGGCATTGGGTTATTCAGCGCCATGGAGCCCACCTTGCGCATGAAAGAGACTGCTATCAAATTTGTTCACAATTGCATGAATTCGGCGGCTTTTCATGGAAAGCACGGCATTTATCCCATGAAAAACAAAAACTAAGCGTTTCCATCTATTTATGTCTGGAGCAGAAGATGCTTCGAAACGCTGCAATTTATTTGCAGATCAGACTTCTTTTTTTGATAGTTTATATATATCCACAATTTAATTTCAATACAATAAAGCTCTCCAAGGAGGGGGAAGAGGAGAGCACATCTGTCTCATGAGGGTGAGAACATGCAGATGTTGCCGATGGCATTGGTCAACCAGCGCCATGCGTGACGGTCAGCTGCAGGCAGTGTGATTGACACACTGTTTGCAGCTGATTTTTTTACGCCCATTGTTCCGGGATCGGGCTGGCGGTCATTGGGGCCGCCAGCCCCTTTTCCTTCCGGACGCCATAATCCTGGCATGCGCATACTGCTGGTAGAAGATGATCAGATGATTGGCGAGGTGGTGCTGGACGCGCTGCGCGCCGAGTCCTGGGCGGTGGACTGGGTCAAGGACGGTGCCATGGCGGAAACCGCACTGTCCACCGGCGGCTATGACCTGGTGTTGCTGGACCTGGGCCTTCCCCGCGTGGATGGCCTGCAGGTGCTGCGCGGCATGCGCGCCCGAAAGATGCGCGTACCCGTGCTGATTGCCACTGCGCGTGACGCCATTGCCGACCGTGTCGCCGGGCTGGACGCCGGGGCGGACGACTACATCATCAAACCTTATGACCTCGACGAGCTGTTCGCCCGCATCCGCGCGCTGGTGCGCCGTGCCAGCGGCAGGGCCGAGCCGGAGTATGTATGGGGCAAGGTGCGCATCGTACCGGCCACGCACGAAGCTTTCGTCGATGGCAGCCCGGTGGGCCTGTCGGCCCGCGAATGGGCGGTGCTGGAGCCGCTGATCGCCCGCCCAGGCAGGGTGCTGTCCCGCCCCCAGCTGGAGGAAAAGCTGTATTCCTGGCGGGACGATATCAGCAGCAATGCCGTCGAGGTCTATATCCACGGCGTGCGCAAGAAATTGGGGGCGGACCTGATTCAGAACGTGCGTGGCCTGGGCTATCTGGTGCCCGCAGAGCTGCCAGACGCCGGGAGCACGCAGTGACACAGAACGCTTCCGGGGAGTCTCGTTCTTCTGCTGTGTCCGCTGGTCTCCAGATGCAGGCGGCCAAGCCTTTCTCGCTGCGGGCGAGGCTGACCTGGGCCTTGCTTGCCGTGGTGGCGGTGGCCGCTTGCCTGCAGGCCTTCAGCATCTACCGCACGGCGCGTACAGAGACCGAAGCGCTGTTCGATGGCCAGATGCAGCGTATCGCGCTGGCCTTGTCGGCAGGGCTGGCGTCGGAGGTGGCGTCCGATGCGCTGGCCGACCCGCAGGCCAAGGCGCAGGACATGATCGTGCAGATCTGGCGGGCCGACGGCATCATGCTCTACCGTTCGAGCAATGCCCGCCTGCTGCCGCAGGTGGCGGTGCTGGGCTTCAGCGATGCCCGGGCGCACGGTACGGCGTACCGCATCTATGCGCTGCACACGCCGACGCAGGTGATCCAGGTGGCGCAGGAGGCGGCATCCCGCCGCAAAATGGCGGGCGATGTGGCGCTCCGCTCCATCGTACCCGTGCTGCTGCTTGCGCCGCTCATCATGCTGGTGGTGTGGTGGGTGGTGACGCGCACCCTGGCGCCACTGCAGCGTACACGCAGCCAGCTGGCTGCGCGGCGGGCCGACGACCTCTCGCCGCTGCCCGACGCCGACCTGCCGCAGGAGGTGCAACCCCTGGTGCAGGAGATGAACCTGCTGCTGGCCCGTCTCCAGGCCGCATTTGATGCACTGCAGCGCTTTGTGGGGGATGCCGCGCATGAGTTGCGCTCACCCCTGGCGGCCCTGCGCCTGCAGGTGCAAAGCCTCGCCCGCGCCCCGGATGACGCAGCCCGCCGCATTGCCGGTGAGCGCGTCACTGCCGGTATCGACCGGGCCACCCGCATGGTGGAGCAACTGCTGTCGCTGGCCCGGCAGGAAGCGGGACAGATGCAGGCCGCTGCACCGCAATCCGTGGACATGGCCGTGCTGTGCCAGCGCACGGTGGAAGAGTTGCAGCCACAGGCGCAGCAGGCGGGCTTGCATCTGGCGTTTGCAGCCGATGCTGCGTCACCTGCCATTGCCGGCCAGCCCGATGCACTGGTGCTCCTGCTGCGCAATCTGCTGGAAAACGCGTTGCGCTATACGCCTGAGGGAGGCCAGGTGCGCTGCAGTTGGGGCAGGGATGACAATGGCAGCAATGATGCCGGAGGCCCTGCCGTGCTGAGCGTGGAAGACAGCGGAGCCGGTATTGCAGCCGCAGAGCGGGAACGTGTGCTCGACCGCTTCTACCGGGTGCCGGGCACGGTGGCCCATGGCAGCGGCCTGGGCCTGGCGATCGTGAATGCGGTGGCGCGCCAGCATGGCGCTCGCCTGGCACTGGACGATTCGCCGCTCCTGGGCGGGTTGCGGGTGCGGGTGTTTTTTGATCCTGTTGCAATTACTGGTGCCTGATCGGCTTGCCATGGAAGCCATGGATCGAGTAGAGACCAGTGATAGGCGAGCGGAACTTTTGTCTGTGCCTATGCCATATGCCTATGGCTGAGCCTGTATCCGGGGCATATGCTGCAGTCGCGAAAATGGGGACGCAAAAATCACGACCACCTGCACTGCAAAGCCCGCCAGGGCAACGAGCAGGCAGGTGCCTTCGCCCCAGCCCGTGCCCACCCAGCCGCCCAGGGCGGCGCCAATGGGCCGGGCACCGGCGTTCACCATCAGAAATACCGAGGACACGCGGCCCAGCAAGGCATTGGGTGTGACGTGCTGGCGCAAGGTGGTGGTGCTGATGGTCCATACCATGGGGCCTGATCCGAGCAGGAAGAAGCACAGACCTGCCAGGGCGGAACCAGGCCATGCCAGGGTCGCAGCCAGGCATGCTGCAGCCGCCAGGCCCGCAACCGGCCCCAGTTGCACAGCCCGGCCAAAGGGCAGGGCAGCCATCAGCCGCGGGCTGGTCAGTGCGCCTGCCAGCATGCCCGCGCCATAGCATGCCATGGTCATGCCTATGGCCCCAGCGTCCATGCCCAGGCTGCGGACGGCATAAGGAACGAAGGCGGTCTGCAGCATGAACCAGGCCAGATTGAACACCGCGCCTGTCACCAGCAAAGGCATCAGCAAGGCGTGCTGACCGACGAAACGCGCGCCTTCTCCCACTTCACGCAGCAGGTGCCTGCATTGTGGAAGCTGCTGTGCCAGAGCGGGCGCTGCGCCAGAGCGCAGCCCGAGAAGCGCGAGAACGGCAAAGCCAGACAGTGCAACGGCGAGTGCCATCGTAGGCAGGCCGCCCGCCCAGGCCACCAGGCTCCCCGCTACGGCAGGGCCGCTGGCAAATGCAATGCTGCGGGCCACTTCCAGCCGGGCATTGGCCTGAGCCAGGGCCCGGCGCGGCACCAGATCGGACACCAGCCCAGGGGTTGCCACGCTGAAAGCCACCGTGCCGATGGCCCCCGCAAAGCTGAGCGCGGCCAACCACCCCACTTGTAAATGCGAACTGTGCAGGGCAGCCAGCATGAGCAGCAGGGCGGTGAGCCGCAGCACCTCTCCCCATAGCATCAATTGCTGGCGCGGCATACGATCGGCCAGGCTGCCCAGTGGCAGCGAGAGCAGCAGGAACGGCAGGGTTCCCATGGCTGTCAGCAGGCCGATGTCGCCCACGCTGCTGCCCAGCATCAACACGGCGACCAGGGGCACGGTTGCGAGGCTCAGTTGCTCGGCAGACTGCGCCGCAAGATTGGCGAGAGACAGGCGCTGAAAGGGAGAGGGAAGTGGTGAAGACTGCTGCATTGCGGAGAGCGTTGAAAGGACGAAATGCAGTGTCGTTGGCTAGAAGTCCGGGCTTGCTGCGAATCTTGCGCCGCAATTTCCGGTGCGGTGCAATCGGTCCTGAAAATGCCTTTTCAAGTGGAGCGCAGGAAAAGGCTTTCCGTAGCGCCAGTCGGTTGTGCAAATTGCTATCAATTTAATAGTTAAGCTGCCATATTCCTTTGACCTGCCCAGGCATTTGCGGGGCAGTTTGCAGCGGTTTCCCACTCCCGTCTAAGTTTCCTCTAAGTCTGCGCATGCACAGTAGCGGCATCAACAGACTGAATGCGTCAGAGGAGTTCAAAAAATGTCGATCCCTTCTCTCCAACTGGGTTCCAAGAAACTGGTGGCTGCCTTGCTCACCGCAGGTGTGCTGGGCGGCGTTGGCGCCACCGCCATGCAGCACATGCACTGGAGCGCGAACGCGCAGAACGTGCCTGCCGCAGTGGCACCGGGCGCCATGGCGCCATCGGTCAATCTGCCCAATTTCACCGCCATCACTGCGCAGGCGGGGCCTGCCGTGGTCAATATCAGCGTGCGTGGCACGCGCAAGGTCGGCAACGACGAGGACGATGATGACGACGGCGACACCGCCCCGTCTGCCAATCTCGGCCAGCAGATCAATCCTGGCGACCCCATGCTGCAGTTCTTCAAGCAGTTTGGCTTTGCAGTGCCGCAGCAGGGCATGCGCGGCTTCGGCCGCCAGATTCCGCAGGAAGTGCCGACGGCGGGCGAGGGCTCGGGTTTCATCATCAGCCCCGATGGCACGATTCTGACCAATGCGCACGTGGTCAAGGGCGCCAAAACCGTGACCGTCAAGCTCACCGACCGCCGCGAATTCAAGGCCAAGGTGCTGGGTACCGACCCCAAGACCGATATCGCCGTCATCAAGATCGATGCCAAGGACCTGCCAGTTGCCCGCCTGGGTGATTCCAAGGCCGTTCAGCAGGGCGAATGGGTGCTGGCCATCGGCTCGCCCTTTGGTTTCGAGAATTCGGTGACTGCCGGTGTGGTCAGCGCCAAGGGGCGTGCCCTGCCTGATGACAGCGCCGTTCCTTTCATCCAGACCGATGTGGCCGTCAACCCCGGAAATTCGGGGGGGCCGCTTTTGAACACCCGGGGCGAGGTGGTCGGCATCAACTCGCAGATCTACAGCAAGAGTGGCGGCTACCAGGGCCTGTCGTTTGCGATCCCGATCGACCTGGCAGTCAACATCAAGGACCAGATCGTGGAACACGGCAAGGTGAACCACGCGCGGCTGGGCGTCGTGATCCAGGAGGTGAACCAGGCATTTGCCGATTCCTTCAAGCTGCCCAAGCCTGAAGGCGCGCTGGTGGCGAGTGTGGAAAAGGGCGGCCCTGCCGAGAAGGCAGGCCTGCAGCCCGGCGATGTGATCACCGGCTACAACGGCCAGTCCATCGTCTCCTCCAATGACCTGCCCGCCGCCATTGCCACCGCCAGGCCCGGCGCAGAAGCGAGCCTGCAGGTCTGGCGCCAGGGCAAGCAGACCACGGTGCAGGCCACCCTGGGCGGCAATGTCGACAAGGGCGATCAGGTGGCCAGCAAGGACAAGGTGGGCAAAGGCAAGCTGGGCCTGGCGCTGCGCGAGCTGACGCCGCAGGAAAAGCAGGCCAGCGGCAGCAAGAGCGGCCTGATCGTGGAGCAGGCGGCTGGCCCGGCGGCCCTGGCGGGCGTACAGCCGGGGGATGTCGTGCTGTCCATCAATGGCGCTGCGGTGACGGGAATTGACGAACTGCGTAAACAGGTGGCTCAATCCGACAAATCGGTGGCCTTGTTGATCGAGCGCAACGGGCAGAAGATTTTCGTGCCGGTACAGTTGGGCTGAAGCGCTTCTTGCCGCACCACATTTTGTAAGCACTCTCCTCGGGGGTCTTGAACCCCTTTTCAGGCCGAATCCCTGCGGGTTCGGCCTCTTTTATGGGCAGCAGGCGAAAGAGTGCTGTTAGGGGCTACATCCACAGACTGCGCCAGAGCATGCGCGGCACATCTGCCTTGCCGATGGTGCGCCGCTCCCACAGGCTGCGGCCTTGGAGGGCATCGACCTTGTCCAGAATGCGCAGGCCGCCTTGCACCACCAGGCGCAGTTCCCAGCCAGCGCGGCCGGGAACGCGGTGCACCAGCGGAGCACCGCTGTTCATCAACTCGCGGGCCCAGTGTGCCTGCTCTATGACCAACTGGCGCAGCGCCGGGCTGTCCTGGCGTTGCTGCATGGCGGTCAGGCTGACACCGTGTTGTGCGCGGTCAGCATCGGTGAGGTAGTAGCGCCCGCGCGGGATGTCCACGCTCAAGTCCTGCCAGAAATTGATCAGCTGCAGCGCGCTGCAGATGGCGTCGCTCTGTACCAGCGATGTAGCGTCCTGCACGCCATACAGATGCAGCAGCAGGCGCCCCACCGGATTGGCCGAGCGGCGGCAGTAATCCATCAGCTCGGCCCGGTTTTCGTAGGTCAGGGCGTTCTCGGTCTTGCCGATGTCCTGCATGAAGGCGCTGATCAGGTCGTCCAGCAGCGGTACCGGCAACTGCCACTGATCGATGGTGGCCTGCAGCGGCGCAAACACGCCGCGCCAGCGGTCTGCAGGTGTCTCGCCCTGGGCAATGCGGGCGAGTTCGTCGCGGTAGGCCTGCAACTCGGCAATGCGTTGGGCGGCAGTGGCGTCACCTTCGTCGGCAATGTCGTCGGCCGTACGGGCAAAGTGGTAGATGGCGGCGATCGGGGGACGCAGTGCAGGCGGGCACAGCCACGAGGCGACGGGAAAATTCTCGTAATGAGTGACCGCTGGGGCGGCGTCACGGTGGGCAGGGGGTCGGGATTCGTTCACAGCCGGGATGCTAGCCGATTCACGAGCGGTGTTGCCCGAGCCGGGGTGGGTTGACGGGCCAGCCATGCCGCCCGTGGACAGGGGCTACCGAGGTGCACGCGCGATGCTTTGCCGGGGCGGCAGGCGTTTTGCCATGGGAGCCGATTGACAACAGGGGATGAAAACCCTAGATTAATGACCCATCGGTCATTAAATGGCTGCCGGGCGGACCCATGAGATGGATGGGGGCTGCCGTGGCGGTCTGTTCTCTTATTCCGGCTCACTACCATGTCTCAAGTTCTTTTCAAGCGTTCTATGCGCACGACTGCTGCGCTGGCAGCTTTCATTTTGATAGCAGCCTGCTCCAAGAAAGAACCACCGCCCGAGCCGATCCGTGCCGTCAAGCTGCAAACGGTGGGCGCGGCTCCTCTGGTGGCCAAGGCCGAATTTGCCGGCGATATCCGCGCGCGTACCGAAGCGCAGCTCGGTTTTCGGGTGGCGGGCAAGGTGCTCAGCCGCAATGTGGAGCTGGGCCAGGCGGTGAAACCCGGCCAGTTGCTGGCGCAGCTCGATGGCGCGGATTACGCGCTGGCTGCGCAGGGCGCCCAGGCGCAGGTGCAGGCGGCGGTGACGCAGCGCGATCTGGCGGCTGCCAATTACCACCGCTTCAAGGAGCTGCGCGACAAGAATTTCATCAGCGCGGCGGAGATGGAACGCCATGCGGCTTCGCTCAAGTCGGCGCAGGCCCAGCTGGACCAGGCCAAAGCCAATGCCGCTGCCCAGGGCAACCAGACCGCCTATACGCGTCTGGTGGCCGATGTGGCGGGCGTTGTGACTGCGGTCAATGTGGAGCCCGGCCAGGTGGTGGCCGCGGGCAGCCCGGTGCTGCGCATTGCCAAGGACGGCGCACGCGACGCCGTGTTTGCCGTGCCCGAGGACCGCATTGCCCAGTTCAAGGCCGGGCAGCCGGCGCAGGTGTTGGTGTGGCCCGATGGGCAGACGCTCAGCGCACATATCCGCGAAGTGGCTGCCAGTGCAGACGCTGCCACGCGCACCTATCAGATCAAGGCATCGCTCGATGCGGCCGATACCGATGTGCTGCCCAAGCTGGGCGCAACGGTCACCGTCATTCCGCAGGGCGCGCAGGCGAATACAACGCAGGATGCAGGCGTCATCAAGCTGCCGTTGGCGGCGCTGTGGGACAAGGCGGGTGTCAGCAACGTCTGGGTGTTTGACCCGGCAACCTCGGCTGTGCAGCCGCAGCCGGTAAAGGTGGCGCGCATGGACGGCAACGATGCCGTCATCCAGAGCGGCCTGCAGCCGGGCCAGCAGGTGGTGATTGCCGGGGTGCATGTGCTCAATGCCGGGCAGAAGGTGACCGTTTTTCAATCAAAATACGCTCCTGCGCAAGACAGCAAGGCGCCAGATGCTACCAATTCTGTAGTGTCTGGTGGCTCTGGCGAGACGCTGCCTGCGGCGGCCAAGTAAGAGGTGGCCATGCAAGACAACGCAACACCAGGCACGCCGCTGCAGAGCGATCCCGAAAAGCACCTGGACACCAAAGGCTTCAATCTGTCGCGCTGGGCGCTGCAGCATATCCCGCTCACGCGCTATCTGCTCATCGTGCTGCTGCTCCTGGGCCTGGGCGCCTACTTCCAGCTGGGTCAGGATGAAGACCCGCCGTTCACCTTCCGCGCCATGGTGGTCTCTGCAGCATGGCCGGGCGCCACGGCGCAGCAGGTGGCCGAGCAGGTGACCGACAAGATCGAGCGCACCCTGCAGGATGTTCCCAACGCCGACAAGATCGTCAGCTACTCCAAGCCGGGTGAGATGCTCATCATCCTGAACCTGCGCGAAGACACCAAGCCGGGCGATGTGCCGCAAACCTGGCTGACCGTGCGGAAAAAGGTGGGCGATATGCGGGCCACCCTGCCGCAAGGCGTGCTGGGACCATTCTTCAATGACGACTTTGGCGATGTGTACGGCGTGATCTACGCGCTGCAGGGTGATGGCTACAGCTACGCCGAGTTGAAGGAGTACGCCGACAGCGTGCGCCAGAGCTTGCTGCGCGTCAAGGACGTGGCCAAGGTGGAGCTGTTCGGGGTACAGGACGAGAAGCTGTTCATCGAAATCTCGCGCACCAAGCTGGCGCAGCTGGGCCTCGACATGAACCAGGTCATCGGCCAGCTCGGCCAGCAGAACGCCGTGCAAAGCGGTGGCGAAGTGCAGGCCAGCGCCGACCGCGTACAGGTTGAGGTGACGGGCGAATTCACGCGGCTGGACGACGTCAAGGCCATGCCCATCCGGGGGCCGGCGGGCGTGCAGCTCAAGCTGGGCGATATCGCCGATATCTACCGCGGTTACATCGATCCGGCCAAGACCAAGGTGCATTACCAGGGGCGGCCCACGGTGGCGCTGGGCATCTCGATGCGCAAGGGCGGTGACGTGATTGCGCTGGGCAAGAACCTGCGTGCGGCCGTGGACAAAATCGCTCCTACCCTGCCCGCTGGCATGGGCCTCGCAAATGTGCAGGACCAGCCCAAGGCCGTGGCAACCTCCGTCAATGAATTTGTGCAGACCCTGATCGAGGCAGTGGTGATCGTGCTGGCGGTGAGTTTTCTGAGCCTAGGCCTGCACATCCGCAAGGGCAAGGAGCCGCTGTGGCGCCGTGTCTCGGTCGATCCGCGCCCGGGCCTGGTGGTGGGCATCACCATCCCGCTGGTGCTGGCAGCCACCTTCCTGGCCATGTGGTACTGGGGCATCGGCTTGCACAAGGTGTCGCTGGGCTCGCTGATCATTGCGCTGGGCCTGCTGGTGGATGATGCCATCATTGCCGTGGAAATGATGGTGCGCAAGCTCGAAGAGGGCTACGACAAGGTGAGCGCTGCCACGGCGGCTTATGACATCACGGCCAAACCGATGCTGACCGGCACCCTGATCACGGCAGCGGGCTTCATGCCCATTGGCATTGCCAAATCCACCACCGGTGAGTACACCTTCGCCATCTTTGCGGTGACGGTGATTGCGCTGGTCATCAGCTGGGTGGCATCGGTGTACTTTGTTCCGTATCTGGGAACGGTATTTCTCAAAAAGCCCAGGCATGCGCCAGAGGGCGACGGCGCCGGTCACCACGAAATGTTTGACACGCCGTTCTACAACCGATTTCGCCGCACCGTGGGCTGGTGCGTGGAGCACCGCTGGCTGACGATTGGCGCCACCCTGCTGGTGTTTGCACTGGGCCTGTTCGGCATGACAAAGGTGCAGCAGCAGTTCTTCCCCGACTCGAACCGCACCGAAATCCTCCTGGACGTTTGGCTGCCCGAGGGCGCCAGCGTGGCTGCAAATGAAGAGGTGACCCAGCGCATCGAAAAGCGCATGCAGGAGCAGCAGGGCATGGAGTCGGTCACTTCCTGGATCGGATCGGGCGTGCCGCGCTTTTATCTGCCGCTCGACCAGATCTTCCCGCAGTCCAACGTATCGCAGTTGATACTGCTGCCCACCAATCTGGCCGAGCGCGACCGGTTGATGCAACAGCTGCCAACCATGCTGGCGCAGGAGTTCCCTGAGGTGCGGGCGCGCGTGAAGCTGCTGCCCAGCGGGCCGCCGGTGCCGTATCCGGTGCAGTTCCGCGTCATGGGGCAAGACCCCAAGCTGCTGCGTGAACTGGCCAACGAGGTGCGCGCGAAGCTGGAAGCATCGCCGGACATGCGTGGGGTGAACGACAACTGGAACGAAGCCATCAAGGTGCTGCGCCTGGAGGTGGATCAGAGCAAGGCCCGGGCCCTGGGCGTGAGCAACCAGGACATTGCCCAGGCCACGCGCACCCAGCTGTCGGGCAACACCATCGGCCAGTACCGCGAGGGCGACAAGCTGATCGACATGGTGCTGCGCCAGCCCGTAGACGAGCGCAAGGCGGTCACCGACGTGGGCAATGCCTATGTGGCTTCGAGCAGCGGGCGGGCGATTCCGCTGTCGCAGATTGCCAAACCCACCTTCGTGTGGGAGCCGGGCATTCTGTGGCGACAGGGGCGCGAGTACTCCATCACGGTGCAGGGCGATGTGGTGGCCGGACTGCAGGGCCCGACCGTCACGCAAAAGCTCTGGCCCGATCTGCAGAAGCTGCAGGAGGGCTGGGCAGCCAAGGGGCTGAACCAGTACCGCATCGAGATCGCCGGTGCCGTGGAGGAAAGCGCCAAGGGTTCGGACTCGATCATGGCAGGCATGCCGATCATGGTGTTCCTCGTCTTTACCCTGCTGATGCTGCAGCTGCACAGCTTCAGCCGCTCGCTGCTCGTCTACCTCACGGGGTTCCTGGGAATTTCCGGGGTGACGGCGGCGCTGCTGCTGTTGAACCGGCCGTTCGGCTTTGTAGCGCTTTTGGGCGTGATCGCGCTCATGGGCATGATCCAGCGCAACTCCGTCATCCTGATCGACCAGATCGAAGCCAACCATGCAGCGGGGCTGTCCACCTTCGATGCCATCGTCGAGGCTGCTACACACCGCCTGCGCCCGATCGCGCTGACGGCAGCTGCCGCAGTGCTGGCGATGATTCCACTTTCGCGCAGCATTTTCTGGGGACCGATGGCGGTAGCCATCATGGGGGGGTTGATCGTGGCCACGGTGCTGACCTTGCTGGCGCTGCCTGCCATGTATGCTGCCTGGTTCCGCGTGAAGAAGGAGCACAGCGACACCCCGCTGTCTGCTGCTGTCTGAGCAGCCGAATGCAGGCAGATGCAGCGCTTTTTGCACAGAAAGGACCAGAAGGCGCAGGTCTTGCATGTAGAATTGCGGATTGACCTCAACGGGACATGGCCCCTGCCATGACCCGGACCGCGCGGGTGGCGAAATTGGTAGACGCACCAGGTTTAGGTCCTGACGGTGGCAACACTGTGGGGGTTCGAGTCCCCCCCCGCGCACCACGTATAAATGGCAATCCTTCTGTCAGAAGGCGTGCAAAGCCTTGTTTGAAAGCCGGCTTCTCCTGGGAGCCGGCTTTTTATTTGCAGGCGCAGGCTTGCACCAACAAAAAATGAGGATTTCGGCCTGTCTTTGGATTGACAAGCGGCGACTTGCTGGCATGATTTGTCGCTGGTTCAGCCATTCATGCAGCACAGATATCTGTAATGACAAAAATCCAGCAAGCGGCGTTCTGCGTGTTACTGCTAGCGGCGCCGCAAATCCATGCGCAAACGCTGGATGCCTTGCTGTCACCAGAGCCGGTCAGCTCTACCGCGGAGAGCCAGGAAGCTGCAGCACGCAACACGCGTGAGCTCATAGAGCGCTACCAACAGGCCCGCACCGTCACAGAGAAGCTGATGCTGCTGCAGCAAATGCGGGATCTGCAGGACGAGCTGCGCGATACGGCCACTCTGCTGGCCTTGCGTGCCGAAATGCAGAAAACCGTCGAGAGCGGAGAGGACGTGTTGAAGCCCGATGCCGTTCGGGTTTTGATGGGCACGGCATCTGCCGACGAGAACGTGCCGTTCCTGGTCGCTGCCTGGGGTAAAAAGCAACTGGCCGAACCCCTGTTTTACCGCAGCCTGGCGGCGCTGTACCCGCGTGCCAGCAAGCCCTGGCGGATGGAGATCATGAAGCTGCTGCTGCAAGGCGACATGGTGCCCAGCCGAATCAAGCTTGTGGAGGTGTGGGGCAAGCCTTCCACCTTGCAGAAGATGGATGCAGAGGAGCTTCAGGCTGTTCGCGGTTTTCTGGGCAAGTGGCAGGGGGTTGTACTGCGCTTGCAGCCGGGTCTGGGGAGCCTGGTGGTGCGCAACCTGCAATTGTGGCTGTCGGCGATGGCCAACCGGATACAGGCCGAGAACGGCACGGCGCGTGCTGATGCGATGCTGTCCCTCGTGCTGGACCCCCAGGCGGACCCGCGCCTGCTGGTGGCCTGGATTCTGTCGTCCGACTTCAAATCCCAGGCCTATGGCTCCCAGGTCAGTCAGGCCACCTGGAAGAAATGCTACGAGCGCCTGCAGGCACTGCAGGCCAGTGCACCGGATGACGAGTTCATTCGCGCCGCCTGGCTGGTGCTGGAGCAGACCGGCCCCATGCGCTGACATGCCCGCCCGCTGGCAGCGGGTGGCGGTGGGTTCATGGGCGTGGCTGGCTCATTCCTTTAAATTGCGGCCACAGGACGGCAGTTATATATAATGCCTGGTTTCGGCTTACTGCGCCAGGCATTGCCATACCCAAGGTATTTGTGATGCATGCGCTATAAGCCATTGATTTTTGGCGTGTTGATGGGCAAATTTGCCGCTCGGGCGCCGCTTCGATGGAACCCAGGTACGAGACAGTGCCGGTGCACTGCATCGGTGTTGTTGCCAGCAGGGTTCGTGCCCAACTAGGAATTACCATGGCAGTGAATGTTGAAACCCTTGAGAAGCTCGAGCGCAAGATCTCGCTGAGCTTGCCCCTGGCTTCGGTGCAGACCGAAGTGGACAGCCGCTTGAAGCGCCTGGCTCGTACCGTGAAGATGGATGGCTTCCGTCCAGGCAAGGTGCCAATGAATGTGGTGGCACAGCGCTATGGCTATTCCGTCCAGTATGAAGTGCTGAACGAAAAGGTGGGCGAGGCGTTTGCCAAGGCTGCCAATGAAGCAGAACTGCGTGTGGCAGGCCAGCCCAAGATCACCGAAAAGGAAGGTGCTCCAGAGGGCGAACTGGCATTCGACGCCGTGTTTGAAGTGTTCCCCGAAGTCAAGATCGGTGATCTGGCCACTGCAGAAGTGGAAAAGCTGACCGCCGATGTGGATGACGCTGCCATCGACAAGACCATCGACATCCTGCGCAAGCAGCGCCGCACGTTCGCTCAGCGTCCTGCTGACGCTGCCGCTGTGGACGGCGACCGCGTGACCGTGGACTTCGAAGGCAAGATCGACGGCGAACCCTTCGCTGGCGGCAAGGCTGAAGCCTTCCAGTTCCTGATCGGCGAAGGCCAGATGCTCAAGGAATTCGAAGACGCCGTGCGTGGCATGAAGACGGGTGAGTCCAAGACTTTCCCTCTGGCATTCCCTGAGGACTACCACGGCAAGGAAGTGGCTGGCAAGACCGCCGACTTCCTGGTGACCGTCAAGAAGGTGGAAGCCGCCAACCTGCCCGAAGTGAACGAAGCGCTGGCCAAGTCCCTGGGCATTGCTGACGGCTCCGTCGAAGGCCTGCGCGCCGACATCAAGAAGAACCTGGAGCGTGAAGTCAAGTTCCGCGTTCAGTCGCGCAACAAGCAAGCCGTGATGGAAGCCCTGGTGTCCAAGGCCGAACTGGACCTGCCCAAGGCCAGCATCGATGCCGAAGTCGGCCGTCTGCTCGAAGGCGCCCGTGCCGAGCTGAAGCAGCGCGGCATCAAGGACGCCGACAAGGCAGAAATCCCTGCTGACGTGTTCCTGCCACAAGCCGAGCGTCGCGTGCGCCTGGGCCTGGTGGTGGCCGAGCTGGTCAAGTCCAACAAGCTGGAAGCAACGCCCGAGCAGATCAAGGCCCATGTGGACGATCTGGCTTCGAGCTACGAAAAGCCTGAAGATGTGGTGCGTTGGTACTTTGGCGACCGCCAGCGTCTGGCCGAAGTCGAAGCCGTCGTGATTGAAAACAATGTGACGGATTTCGTGCTGGGCAAGGCCAAGGTCACCGACAAGACGGTGTCGTTCGACGAACTGATGGGCCAGCAGGCCTGATCGGCTGTGGCAGACAGGGGATTGCCGCGTCGGCAACCCTCCGTTTGACGACCAACCCACGCAGGGGCTTGTGCTTTTGGGCGCAGGCCCCATTTTGTTGGGGTACAGTTAGTCGATTCACACAGAATTCGAAGCTAGCTTCCACCTATCCTCAATGGAGATGCAATGAGCGCACAAGATATTCAGAACTTGGGTTTGATCCCGATGGTGATCGAGCAATCGGGCCGTGGAGAGCGCTCGTTTGATATTTACTCGCGCCTGCTCAAGGACCGCGTGATTTTCCTGGTCGGTGAAGTGAACGACCAGACGGCCAACCTGGTGGTGGCCCAGTTGCTGTTTCTGGAGAGCGAAAATCCCGATAAGGACATTTCCCTCTACATCAACTCGCCAGGCGGCAGCGTGACGGCCGGCATGGCCATCTATGACACCATGCAGTTCATCAAGCCGCAGGTCTCCACCATGTGCCTGGGCTTTGCTGCCAGCATGGGTGCATTCCTGCTGGCTGCGGGCGAGAAGGGCAAGCGCTATTCGCTGCCCAATTCCAAGATCATGATCCACCAGGTGCTGGGCGGCGCGCGCGGCCAGGCAACGGATATCGAAATCCATGCCCGCGACATCATCCGTACCAAGGAGCAGATGAACCGCATCCTGGCCGAACGCACGGGCCAGAGCTACGAGAAGGTCAAGAACGACACCGAACGGGACTATTTCATGACGGCGAACGAGGCGCATGAATACGGTCTGATTGATACTGTGGTAGAAAAGCGCCCATAAGCAGGATCAAACCAAACCGGTAAAGGCGGCCTCAACCCTACCCGGTTGAGGCCGCTTTGTAGTTGGTTATCATTGTTTCCATATAGATTCGATTGAAGGCATTGCCCCCATGGCCGAGAAAAAAGGCTCATCCAGCGAAAAAACCCTGTACTGCTCGTTCTGCGGCAAAAGCCAGCATGAGGTCAAGAAACTCATTGCAGGCCCCTCCGTGTTCATCTGCGATGAGTGCATCAACCTGTGCAACGACATCGTGCGCGACGAAGTGGCGGCAGAAGGCAAGGAAGGGGAAAAGCTCAAGGGCAATGACCTGCCAACGCCAGCCGATATCAAGGCCAATCTGGACAACTATGTGATTGGCCAGGACCCCGCCAAGCGCACCTTGGCCGTGGCGGTATACAACCACTACAAGCGTCTGCTGCACAAGGACAAGGCTGGCAAGGACGAGGTGGAGCTGGCCAAGAGCAACATCCTCCTGATCGGCCCGACGGGCTCCGGCAAGACCTTGCTGGCCCAGACGCTGGCGCGCCAGCTGAACGTGCCGTTTGTGATGGCCGATGCCACCACCTTGACCGAAGCCGGTTATGTGGGCGAGGACGTGGAAAACATCGTTCAGAAGCTGCTGCAAAGCTGCAACTACGATGTAGAGCGTGCCCAGCGCGGCATCGTCTATATCGACGAAATCGACAAGATCACCCGCAAGGCCGACAACCCATCCATCACCCGTGACGTGTCTGGCGAAGGCGTGCAGCAGGCGCTGCTCAAGCTGATCGAGGGCACGATGGCTTCGATTCCTCCGCAAGGCGGCCGCAAGCACCCGAACCAGGATTTTCTGCAGGTAGACACCACCAACATCCTGTTCATCTGCGGCGGTGCGTTCGCAGGTCTGGAAAAGGTGATCGAGAACCGCTCCGAAGCTTCGGGCATCGGTTTCAGTGCCACGGTCAAGAGCAAGCAACAGCGCTCCATCTCGGAAACCTTCCGTGATATCGAGCCTGAAGACCTGATCAAGTTTGGCATCATCCCTGAGCTGGTAGGGCGCCTGCCTGTGGTGACGGCGCTCGCCGAGCTGTCGGAAGATGCCCTGGTGCAGATCCTGACCCAGCCCAAGAACGCCTTGGTCAAGCAGTACAACAAGCTTCTGGGCATGGAAGGGGTGGAACTGGAAGTGCGCCCCGACGCCCTGACCGCCATTGCCAAGAAGGCGCTGGCGCGCAAGACGGGTGCCCGTGGCCTGCGTTCCATTCTGGAGCAATCGCTGATGACCACCATGTTCGATCTGCCGACGACCGACAATGTCGCCAAGGTTGTTGTTGAGGAGGCAACCATTAACGAAGGAAAGCCGCCACTGCTGGTCTATCGGGAAGCCGCCAAGAAGGCCTGAGTGCCTCAGCCTATATCTGGTGACCGCCAGTAGCTATTGTTTTTGATGAGCCTGCTTTTGCAGGCTTTGCCCTTTGGCAGGCTGTGGGTGCCTGTAAGAGGCGATCTCTGCCCCTACCCGTGGTTTTTCGCAAGCCGCAGGGTTGAAAAATTGCTTTTGCGAAGCATCTTCGTAAAAGTTTTAAAAGGATTTTCATGTCCGATACCCAATCCCTCACCACTCTCCCTCCGGAATTGCCCATGCTCCCGCTTCGGGACGTTGTGGTATTCCCGCACATGGTGATCCCGCTGTTCGTGGGCCGCCCCAAGAGCATCAAGGCGCTGGAGACGGCCATGGAGGCCGACCGCAAGATCATGCTGGTGGCGCAGAAGACGGCCGCCAAGGACGATCCTTCGGTCGCCGACATGTTCGATGTAGGCTGCGTCTCCACGATCCTGCAGATGCTCAAGCTGCCCGACGGCACGGTCAAGGTGCTGGTCGAAGGTGTGCAGCGTGCCCAGGTGGTTGAAATCGCAGAAGGCGAAGAATATTTCACCGCCAAGGTCGCTCCCGTGGAGCCGGGTGATGCGGCCGAGAAGGCCAGCGAGATCGAAGCGTTGCGCCGTGCTGTGATGCAGCAGTTTGACCAATACGTCAAGCTCAACAAGAAGATTCCTTCTGAGATCCTGACCTCGATTGCCGGTCTGGAAGATGCAGGGCGCCTGGCCGATACCATTGCGGCGCATCTGCCGCTCAAGCTGGAAAACAAGCAGGCCGTGCTGGAGCTGCAGAACGTGCAGGACCGGCTGGAAAACCTGTATGACCAGCTCGAACGCGAAGTCGATATCCTCAATGTCGACAAGAAGATCCGCGGGCGCGTCAAAAAGCAGATGGAAAAGAGCCAGCGCGACTTCTATCTGAACGAGCAGGTCAAGGCCATCCAGAAGGAACTGGGCGAAGGCGAGGACGGCGCTGATCTCGAAGAGCTGGAAAAGAAGATCCAGCTGGCCAAGATGCCGCAGGAAGCGCGCAAGAAGGCAGAGGCCGAGTTGAAGAAGCTCAAGCTGATGTCGCCCATGTCGGCAGAGGCTTCGGTGGTGCGCAACTTCCTCGAAACCTTGACGAACCTGCCCTGGAGCAAGAAGACCAAGGTCAAAAAGGACCTGGTGGCCGCCGAAGAGGTGCTCAATGCCGACCACTATGGCCTGGAGAAGGTCAAGGACCGCATTCTTGAGTATCTCGCTGTGCAGCAGCGCGTAGACAAGGTCAAGGCGCCCATCCTGTGCCTGGTGGGGCCCCCTGGCGTGGGCAAGACCTCGCTGGGACAGTCGATTGCCAAGGCCACGGGCCGCAAGTACGTGCGCATGGCGCTGGGCGGCATGCGTGACGAGGCGGAAATCCGCGGCCACCGCCGCACCTACATCGGCGCCATGCCGGGCAAGGTGCTGCAGAGCCTGACCAAGGTGGGTACCCGCAACCCGCTGTTCCTGCTGGACGAGATCGACAAGCTGGGCATGGATTTCCGTGGCGACCCATCGAGTGCCTTGCTCGAGGTGCTGGATCCGGAGCAGAACAGCAAGTTCGGCGACCACTATGTCGAAGTTGACTTCGATCTGAGCGATGTGATGTTCGTGGCGACATCCAACTCCATGAACATTCCGCCGGCGTTGCTGGACCGCATGGAGGTGATCCGTCTCTCGGGCTATACCGAAGACGAGAAGACCAATATCGCCATGCGCTACCTGCTGCCCAAGCAGATCGAGAACAACGGCGTCAAGGATGGCGAGTTGGAGCTGCGCGAAGACGCCGTGCGCGACATCGTGCGTTACTACACCCGCGAAGCTGGTGTGCGTTCGCTGGAGCGCGAGCTCTCCAAGATCTGCCGCAAGGTGGTCAAGAACATCCAGCTGGGCAAGGTGCAGGCGCCGGTCTTGGTGACCGCCGACAACCTGCCCGACTATCTGGGTGTGCGCAAGTTCACCTATGGTCACGCCGAGCAGAAGAACCAGGTCGGCCAGGTGGTCGGTCTGGCTTGGACGGAAGTGGGCGGCGATCTGCTGACCATTGAAGCGGCTGCCATGCCCGGCAAGGGCGTCATCAACCGCACCGGCTCGCTGGGCGATGTGATGAAGGAATCGGTGGAGGCTGCCCGCACCGTGGTGCGTAGCCGTGCCCGTTCGCTGGGTATCCGTGATGATGTGTTTGAGAAGCGTGATATCCACATCCACGTGCCCGATGGCGCCACGCCCAAGGATGGCCCGAGCGCAGGCGCAGCGATGACGACGGCGCTGGTGTCGGCCCTCAGCGGCATTCCCGTGCGCGCCGATGTGGCCATGACGGGCGAAATCACGCTGCGTGGCGAGGTGACGGCCATTGGTGGCCTGAAGGAAAAGCTGCTGGCGGCATTGCGCGGCGGTATCAAGACGGTGCTGATCCCCGAAGAGAACGTCAAGGACCTAGCCGAGATTCCAGACAACGTCAAGAGCGCCATGGAAATCGTGCCCGTGCGCTGGATCGACAAGGTGCTGGACATCGCTCTGGAAGCCAAGCCCATGCCTTTGACCGACGACGCTTCGGCGGATACCCCGGTCGTGCCCGCCGCTGCTGTGGCAGCCACGGCTGCCAAGGCGGAGCCTGCTCGTCGCAGTCGGGCGGTCAAGCACTGACGGGAAAGCGAAACGGCCTCGTGCGAATAAAACGGGGCCGTTTCGCTAAAACGCCAAAAAAAGTGCGATACAATGCATTCCATCGCGGAGACGGTATATAATCGCTGTCTTCCGATAAAACGGATACATGCGGGAATAGCTCAGTTGGTAGAGCGCAACCTTGCCAAGGTTGAGGTCGACGG
>NZ_JBEBNZ010000026.1:0-48940 GCF_040396735.1 Comamonas odontotermitis | reverse complement strand
GATGACCTCTTGCATGCCATGCAAGCGCTCTCCCAGCTGAGCTATACCCCCAAAATCCTGACAAACAGCGCTCAGTTACTAAGTGCTGCTCACCAAAGACTTGAATTATAGGGTGAATTTTATCGCTTTTGGAGTCTTTCGGTAATTTTTTCACGACCCAGCAATGCAAGCACCGCATCCACCGATGGCGTGTGGGCCGTGCCCACGGCCAAAACCCGCACCGGCATTGCCAGCTGGGGCATCTTGATGCCATGGTTCTTGAGCACCTGCTTGAAACCTGCGCTGATCGATTCCTTGCTCCAGTCGCCCTGCTCCAGCACCTGCAGCAGTTCATCGATCACCGGCGTGATCTCGGCCGTGACATGCTGAGCCAGGTCTTCCGCACTCGGCTGCGGATCGCGATAGAACACCTGGGCCCAGTTGGCCAGGTCGACCAGGGTGTCGCAGCGGTCCTTGAAGAGGCCGCAGATGCGCGGCAGGCGGCCATCGGACAGCTCTCTGGAATCGAGCCCCAGCTTCTGCAGGAAGGGCATCACCATGGCAGCCAGCTCATCGTCGGGCGTCATCTTCATGTGCTGAGCATTCACCCAGCGCAGCTTGGCCTCGTCAAACTGGCCCGCGCTGCGGCCCAGGTGGTCCAGGTTGAACCACTCCAGAAACTGCTGGCGGGAGAAGATTTCATCATCGCCGTGGCTCCAGCCCAGACGTGCCAGGTAGTTCACCATGGCATCGGGCAGGTAGCCCTCATCGCGGTACTGGGTGACGGCCTTGGCGCCATTGCGCTTGCTCATCTTTTCGCCCAGTTCGTTGAGCACGGTGGGCAGATGGGCAAACACCGGCACGGTCGCACCCAGCGCCTCAAAGATGTGGATCTGGCGCGGCGTGTTGTTGACATGGTCATCCCCACGGATCACGTGGGTGATGTTCATGTCCATGTCGTCCACACAGACGCAGAAGTTGTAGGTGGGCGTGCCATCGGGGCGCGCGATCACAAGGTCATCCAGCTCCGAGTTCTGGAACTCGATGTGGCCCTTGCACTTGTCGTCCCAGCCGACCACGCCGCTCAACGGCGTCTTGAAACGCAGCACGGGTTTGACGCCTTCCGGTACCGGAGGCAGCACCTTGCCTGGCTCTGGCCGCCAGGTACCGTCATAGCGCGGCTTTTCCTTGTTGGCCATCTGCTTTTCGCGCAGCGCGTCCAGCTCTTCCATGCTCATGTAGCAGGGGTAGACGGCACCCTTTTCCCGCAAGGTGGCCAGCACTTCCTTGTAGCGGTCCATGCGCTGCATCTGGTAGAACGGGCCTTCATCGGGGGTCAGTTGCAGCCAGGCCATGCCTTCCAGGATCACATCGACCGATGCCTGCGTCGAGCGCTCCAGGTCGGTGTCTTCGATACGCAGGATGAAATCACCTTCGTTGGCGCGTGCAAAGGCCCAGGGATACAAGGCCGAGCGGATATTGCCCAGGTGGATGAAGCCGGTTGGCGAAGGTGCGAATCGGGTACGTACTTTTTGTGTCATTTGAGGGTATCCAGTCCGCGGGAGAGGTCTGCTTTCAGGTCATCCAGATGCTCCAGCCCCACGGAAATGCGAATCAGGCCCTGGCCCACGCCAGCGGCCTGGCGCTGCTCTTCGGTCAGGCGGCCGTGCGAGGTGCTGGCCGGGTGGGTGATGGTGGTTTTCACATCGCCCAGGTTGGCGGTGATGCTGCACAGCAAGGTGCTGTCGATCACATGGAAGGCGTTGGCGCGCAATTGCTCGGCATTGTGGCCACGCACATCGAACGACAGCACGGCGCCGCCCAGGCCGTTTTGCTGGCGCATGGCCAGCTCGTGCTGCGGATGGCTCTTGAGGCCCGGGTAGTACACCCGCGCCACCTTGGGGTGCGCCTCCAGCCAGGCAGCCAGCTCCAGCGCAGCAGCGCTTTCTGCCTTGACGCGCAACGAAAGAGTCTCCAGCCCCTTCATCACGACCCAGGCGTTGAAAGGCGAGAGATTGAGGCCACCACTGCGCAGGAAGGTGCCCATCACCTTGTCCACCAGCGCCACGGTACCGCAGACGGCGCCCGCCATGACGCGACCCTGGCCGTCGAGGAACTTGGTGCCCGAGTGCACCACGAGGTCGGCCCCGAGCTTGACCGGCTGCTGCAGCACGGGCGTCGCAAAGCTGTTGTCCACGGCCAGCAGGGCGCCGTGTGCATGGGCAATGTCGGCCAGCGCGGCGATGTCGCACAGGTCGGTGAGCGGGTTGGTCGGCGTTTCGGCAAACAGCATGCGCGTGTTCGGCCGGATGGCGGCCTTCCAGGCGGCGGTATCGGTTTGCGACACGAAGGTGGTCTCCACCCCGAAGCGCGCCATCTCGGTGCCCAGCAGCTTGATGGTGGAGCCAAACATGGACTGCGAGCAGATGACGTGATCGCCCGTCTTCAGTGCGGTAAGCGCCACCAGAAGGATCGCGGACATGCCTGTGGATGTGGCCACTGCACATTCGGTGCCCTCCATCGCGGCCAGCCTGCGCTCGAAGCTCGTCACGGTGGGGTTGCTGGTGCGCGTGTAGGTGTAGCCTTCTTCCTGCGCTGCAAACCGGCGTGCTGCCGTCTCGGCGCTGGGCTGCACAAAGCTGCTGGCGAGGTACAGCGCCTCGCTGTGCTCGCCCCACTGGCTGCGCTCCACCGCCTCACGAACCGCCAAGGTGTCTGGATGCAGACCCTGCGGCAATACTTTATTTGTCATTCAGATTCCAGTACGGCCAGACTGCCGTGTTCAGGCCACATCGGCGGCATTGCGCAGCGACAGGCGCGAGGTATCCACATCGTCTTCTTCGGTGGCAACGCGGCCCTCATTGACGCGCGAGATGCCTTCTGCGGTGATGCCGGTGACGTAGACGCCGTCAAAGCAGGAGGCCTCGAAGCCATGCACATCGGCATTGAGCTTGCCCACGGCCATCTTCATTCCGTCCACATCCTGGTAGATCAGCGCATCGCAGCCAATGTACTGGCGAATTTCTTCCAGGCTGCGGTCATGCGCCACCAGCTCCTTGGCGGTGGGCATGTCGATGCCGTAGACGTTGGGGAAACGCACTGGCGGTGCGGCACTGGCCAGGTACACCTTGTTGGCGCCTGCATCGCGCGCCATCTGCACGATCTCTTTGGACGTGGTGCCACGAACGATGGAGTCATCCACCAGCAGCACATTGCGGCCCTTGAACTCGCTGCTGATGGCATTGAGCTTCTGGCGCACCGATTTCTTGCGCGTGCCCTGGCCCGGCATGATGAAGGTGCGGCCCACATAGCGGTTCTTGACGAAGCCTTCACGGTACGGCTTGCCCAGCAACTGCGCCAGTTGCATGGCGCTGGGGCGGCTCGATTCAGGGATGGGAATCACGGCATCGATCTCATTGGGGGGCACCATGGAGACCACGCGCTTGGCCAGAGTCTCGCCCAGATTCAGGCGGGCCTGGTAGACCGACATTCCATCGAGCACCGAATCGGGGCGCGCCAAGTACACAAATTCAAAGATGCAGGGATGCAAGGTGGAGTTGTCGGCACACTGCTCGAAGGTGGTGGTACCGTCATCGTCGATGAACACGGCCTCGCCGGGCGCAATGTCACGATCGAGCTGCTGCATCGTGCCTTCCAGCGCCACCGATTCGCTCGCCACCATGACCGTGCCGTCCGCACCCCTGCCAATGCACAGCGGGCGGATGCCATTGGGGTCGCGGAAAGCCACAACGCCGTGGCCAGCAATCAGCGCAATTACCGCATACGAGCCCTTGATGCGCTTGTGCACCGCGCGCACGGCGTTGAACACATCGGCCTTCTGCAGCGGAACACCACGCGTTGCGCGCTCGAGTTCATGGGCGAACACGTTGAGCAGCACTTCCGAATCGCTCTCGGTGTTGGTATGGCGGTGGTCGGCAGAAAACAGCTCCTTGCGCAGCTCGACCGCGTTGGTCAGATTGCCGTTGTGCACCAGCACAATGCCAAAAGGCGCGTTGACGTAGAAAGGCTGCGCCTCTTCTTCGCTGTACGCATTGCCCGCGGTGGGGTAGCGCACCTGGCCCAGGCCCACATTGCCCGGCAAGGCGCGCATGTTACGTGTGCGGAACACATCCTTGACCATGCCCTTGGCCTTGTGCATGAAGAACTTGCGTCCCTGCTGCGTTGCGATGCCGGCTGCATCCTGTCCACGGTGTTGCAACAGCAACAGCGCGTCATAGATCAATTGATTGACCGGCGTGCTACTGACGACTCCGACGATTCCACACATATTGAGCGTTCCAAAAACGTTAACGCGGCTCTGCCGCGATGCGCGAACCAGCCTCGGTGAGCTGGTCCACCAGCGAAGACCAATGTCTTCCCATTTCCTGCGGCATCCATGGCCGCAATACCGACACTGCAGACACCAGATAGGGCGCCAATACCGAAGTGTTCCAGATTTGCGATTCCCGCATCGGTGTCAGCAGAAAAACCAGAGCTATCAATACAAGTAGTAACAGGCCCCGCACAGCCCCGAACAAGGCACCCAGGGCGCGGTCAAAGGGCCGCAGGCCGACCATATTGACCACCTTGCCAATGAGCCAGATCACCACACCCAATGCAAACAGGGCGGCGATGAAGGCAATCACGAAGCCTGCACCGGTGCGCAGGCCTTCGTCCATATCCTGCATGGGCAGCCAGGCACCGACCGCCTCGCCCCACAGCCGTGCGGCAAAGAATGCCAGCACCCAACTGGCCAGGGACAGCACCTCGAACACCAGGCCACGCCAGGCGCCGATCAGCACCGAGCCCAGCAACACCACCAGCAATACCCAATCAAGCGCTGCCACAAACAGCCTCAGGCAAGCGGGCCGGCGCACCAGGTGCATGGCCAGCAGATAGGGTCATCACGCTGCATCACAAGCACCACTGCCCGGGCCTACATGGGCACCAGCGCAGCGGGCAGGCCCTGGGCCTTGACCTTCGCTGCAGCGCGTTCAGCCTCTTCCTTGCTGTTGAAGGGACCCACACGCACACGGATGCGGTTGCCTGCCGAGGTCTTCACATTTTGGGTGAAGGCTGAAACCCCTGCCATCTGCAGCTTTGCGCGCACCTCGGAAGCCTTCTCCGCCTCGGCAAACGCCCCCACCTGAATGATGTAGCGCGATGACGCTGCAGCCGCTTCGGGCTTGGCAGCGGGCGCAGCAGCAGCGTTGCTGCGGCCTTCCATCATGGCGCGGACGCGGTCTGCCTCCTCGTCCCGCTTGGGCTTGGGCTGCTCTTTGGGCTTTTCTTCCTTCTTGGGCTCTTCCTTGGGCTTGGCCTCAGGCTTTGCTTCGGGCTTGGACTGGGGTTTGGCTTCGGGCTTGGACTCCGGTTTGGTTTCAGGCTTGGGCGCTGGCTTGGGCTCGTCCTTGGGCTTGGCTTCAGGTTTGGCTTCGGGCTTGTGTTCTGGCTTGGCCTCGGGCTTAGTCTCTGGCTTGCTGACAGCAGGCTTGTCTGCAGGCTTTGCCGAAGCTGCGGCCGCTGCAGTTGCGCTTGCCGCTGCCGCAGCGGTTGCGGCATTCTGGGCCATGCCCGATGCGTGGCTGCCCGCGCTGCTGCCCGAGACAATTTCTTCACCGGCCACCAGGCCGTTGTCGGTACGGGCCGGGCCCACCGAGGCGGCAGGAGGCACGCTCAGCGCAGCCACCCTTTCGCGGTCCGGAATCTCGATGGAGGCATTCACCGGCAGCGGGCGCGGCTGGGTGTCGAACAGCATCGGAAAGCCGATGATGGCCAGCAGCACCAGGACGGTCGCGCCGATCAGGCGGTGGCGCGCGCGGCGCCGCATGGCGTCTGCGCTTTCGGCAGGGTTGCTGCGTGGCGCGCGGATCACGCGCGCACTTTCAGCGTCCTGCTGTTTTTTGCCGGGCCATCGAAGATTGAAAATTGCCATGGACGATTTGGAGTTGAGCGTCGGGCGGTACCACCGTCAGGCGGCACTCAGTTCAGGTGCTTGGCATCCAGCCGGGGAACACCATCCTTCAACACCCCACCCACCGTATAGAACGAGCCGAAAACCACGATTCTATCAGCGGGTTCTGCAGCTTCGATAGCAGCACGCAAAGCCGCCATGGGGTCTGGATGGCAGCTGGTCGTTACATCGTGGCGTTTGTCCGACAGCAGCTGCACCGCATTCCATTTGGACTGCAGATCGGCGGCCTTCTCGGCGCGCGGCGTGGGCAGATCGGTGAAGAACCAGCGGTCGATCAGCGGCCCGATCTTGCGCAGCATGGGGGTCAGGTCCTTGTCGTGCATGGCCCCGAAGATGGCATGCGTGACCGGGAAATAACCCATGGCGTCCAGATTGGCGGTGAGCGCCGCAATGGCGTGCGGGTTGTGCCCCACGTCCAGCACCAGCGTGGGCTGTCCCGGCACGATCTGGAAACGCCCGGGCAGCTCGACCATCGCCAGGCCATTGCGCACCGCCTGGGCCGTGACCGGTAATTTGTTACGCAATGCTTCATAAGCGGCCAGCACGCCCGACGCATTGACCAGCTGGTTGGCACCCCGAAGCGCTGGGTAGGCCATGCCTGAATAGCGGCGACCGCGCCCGGCCCAGCTCCACTGCTGCTTGTCGCCTTCGTAGTTGAAATCGCGGCCAAAGCGCCACAAATCGGCGCCAATCGACTCGGCATGGTCGATCACGCTTTGCGGTGGCATGGGGTCGCTCACCACGGCAGGCTTGCCTGGGCGCATGATGCCGGCTTTCTCGCGACCAATCGATTCACGGTCCGGCCCCAGCAGGTCCATGTGGTCGAGATCGATACTGGTGATGATGGCGCAGTCGGTGTCGATGATATTGGTGGCATCGAGCCGCCCGCCGAGACCGACTTCCAGTATGGCGACATCCAGCTTGGCCAGGCTCAAGAGGCGCAGAATCGCCAGCGTCGTGAATTCGAAATAGGTCAACGAGATTTCAGGCGGCTGCAGCCGTGCCGCCTCCACCGCCTCAAAGTGCGGCATCAAATCTACGGCAGACACGATCTCGCCCCGCACGCGGCAGCGCTCCTCAAAGTGCACAAGGTGCGGCGAGGTGAACACGCCCGGACGATAGCCCGACTCCAGGGCAATCGCCTCTGCCATGGCGCAGGTCGAGCCCTTGCCATTGGTGCCCGCCACGGTGATCACCGGGCAGTCAAAACGCAGCGCCAGCCGCTCTGCCACAGCTTTGACACGCGTCAAGCCCATATCGATGGTGGAAGGGTGAATCTGCTCGCAGTGGGCCAGCCACTGATCCAGGGTGTCGAATCGGGTTTGCATGGGGCCAGATTGTCGCGTAATTAGGGCTGTGTCATCATTTACACCTATGAGTAACCACACCATCACCGTCTACGGCATCCCCAATTGCAGCACCGTCAAAAAGGCCCGTACCTGGCTGGACGAGCAAGGCATTGCCTACCAGTTTCACGACTTCAAGAAGGCCGGCGTGCCACAGAGCCATGTGCCCACCTGGATTGCCCAGGCCACTTGGGAAAAGCTCGTCAACCGCCAGGGCACCACCTGGCGCAAGCTCGATGCGGCTGTGCAGCAGGGCGTCAACGATGCCGCCAGCGCCACGCAGCTGATGTTGGACAACCCCAGCGTCATCAAGCGCCCGGTCGTCGAATGGGCAGATGGCTCGGTCACCGTCGGGTTTGACGAGGCCGCCTGGAGCCAAAAGGTCTCCTAAAACAAAACTGCCTGGTACCTGACGGGATGAGCCTTTAGCAGGTAGCAAGGCAGCAGGTGTTCGCTATCAAAATAGAAGTACCAACACCCTCCAATCCATCGCCGGCAGCCGGTTTGGCTTCTATCATAATGATTGATGGCACTTTTACCTGTGTTTTACCTGCGCGCGAACCGCGGGAAACCCTGCCGCCGTAGCATACAGAGCCATAGGGCCTGCGGCACAGGGTGCCAAGGCCTGGAAAAGGCTTGTAAAGCTTGTCGTCGCGGCGCCCTGGTGGGGCGTTAATCGCCCAAGCCCGCAAGTTCGTAACCATTTTGGAGGCGTGTATGTCACGATTCCTGTCCAACCGATTGATTCCTCCACTCTCTGCCCTGGTGCTTGTCACGGCATGTGCGGGCGCCTGGGCGCAAAGCCAGAATTCCGGCGCGTATGACAGGTACGACGGCTACCAGTCGCAGTCCTATCCCCAGCCCGATCCGTTTCTTGATCAGCCCGTGTCAAACGCCCAGCCTCCGCTGCCTGCTGGCGAGCAGCCTTATGGCAAGGTCATCTCCGTGCGGCCCAACTATCGCCAGGTCAACATTCCTCAGCAGGTTTGCAATGACCAGCAGGTCTATGCCGGCCAGCGCAATTCGGGCGTGGGCGCCATTGCCGGCGCAGTGATTGGCGGCGTGCTGGGCAATGGCGTGGGCCACGGTTTTGGCCGGGCTGCGGCTACCGGCGTAGGTGTGGTTGCAGGTTCAGCCATCGGCAACCAGCTCGAAGGCGGCTACCCCAGCTACCAGACGGTGCGCCAATGCGGCACGCAGTATGTGACGCAGGACCAGCCCGACGGCTATACCGTCGATTACGAGTACGCAGGCCGCCGCTACAGCACGCGCACCGATACGCAGCCGGGTGAATGGATTCCCCTGTCAATTCAGCCAGCCGCCACCTACGACAACTACGCCCCCCAGCCTTATGCCAACACCGGGCCCAACCGTGCGATGCCCGAGCCTGGCGTGGTAGTCGGCTCGGGCGTAATGCCGGCGCCCGCCCCTGTCTACATGGCTCCCGCCCCCGCCTACTATGCGGCCCCAGTGGCGGTGCAGCCGGTGATCCAGCTGGGTATTGGGGGTTACTGGGGTGGCGGGCACCGCCATTGGCGCTGAACTAAATCTGTCATCAAATGGGGCACCGCCCCAACCAGCAACTGCGCTGCACGCTCCCAATGTGTCAGCGCAGTTTCTTTTGGCCTTGCAGGGGCACAAGAGCCTGTGCCTGCCCATGTCTCCCGCGCAGCTACGCCGACCCGCCCGCATGGCAAGAGCAGGCACGAGCCCGCCCTACTGCCCTACAATGGGGGTTTTCCTCCTTTTTGCGCAAGCTCCATGACCACTGCAAGCATCGCTGGCGTCACGTTGACGACCAAGGCCAATGTTTATTTTGACGGCAAGTGCGTCAGCCACAGCTACCAACTGGCCGACGGAACCAAGCAATCGGTGGGCGTGGTGCTGCCCGCCACCTTGACGTTTGGCACGGCTGCCGCCGAGATCATGGAATGCGTGGCCGGTTCGTGCGAATACAAGCTCGACGGCAGCGACGAGTGGAAGAAATCCGGCCCGGGCGAAAAATTCAGCGTGCCAGCCAACAGCAAGTTCGACATCCGCGTGACCGAGTCGTACCACTACATTTGCCACTACGCCTGAGCCAAAGCGCCAGCAACAGGTTTTTTGGCCGCCAGTGCATGAATAGAAAGCGCTGACAGCTATCGTTTTTACAGAGAACAGCACCATGGAAACCATCCTGCAACACGTCCCCGTCGGCCAGAAGGTCGGCATCGCATTCTCCGGCGGCCTCGACACTTCGGCCGCACTGCGCTGGATGAAGAACAAGGGCGCCCTGCCCTATGCCTATACCGCCAACCTGGGCCAGCCTGACGAAGAAGACTACGACGCCATCCCCCGCAAGGCCATGGAATACGGTGCAGAAAAGGCCCGCCTGATCGACTGCCGCGCGCAATTGGCGGGCGAAGGCATCGCCGCCATCCAGGCCGGCGCCTTCCACATCAGCACCGGCGGCATCACCTACTTCAACACCACGCCGTTGGGCCGCGCCGTGACCGGCACCATGCTGGTGGCCGCCATGAAGGAAGACGACGTCAACATCTGGGGCGACGGCTCGACCTTCAAGGGCAACGACATCGAGCGTTTCTACCGCTACGGCCTGCTCACCAACCCGCAACTGAAGATCTACAAGCCCTGGCTGGACCAGCAGTTCATTGACGAACTCGGTGGCCGCACCGAAATGTCGGAATTCCTGATCAAGGAAGGCTTTGGCTACAAGATGTCGGTCGAAAAGGCCTACTCCACCGACAGCAACATGCTGGGAGCCACGCACGAAGCCAAGGATCTGGAGCAGCTCGCCAGCGGCATCCGCATCGTCAACCCCATCATGGGCGTTGCGTTCTGGAAGCCCGAAGTCGAAGTCAAGGCCGAAGAAGTGTCGGTCACCTTTGAAGAAGGCCGCCCCGTTGCCCTCAACGGCAAGCGCATCGAAGACCTGGTGGAGCTGTTTCTGGAAGCCAACCGCATTGGTGGCCGCCACGGTCTGGGCATGAGCGACCAGATCGAAAACCGTATCATCGAGGCCAAGAGCCGCGGCATCTACGAAGCCCCCGGCATGGCCCTGCTGCACATTGCCTACGAGCGCCTGGTCACCGGCATCCACAACGAAGACACCATCGAGCAGTACCGCGTGAACGGCCTCAAGCTCGGCCGCCTGCTGTACCAGGGCCGCTGGTTCGACCCGCAGGCCATCATGCTGCGCGAAACCGCCCAGCGCTGGGTGGCCCGCGCCGTGACCGGCACCGTGACGCTGGAGCTGCGCCGCGGCAATGACTACTCGATCCTGAACACCGAATCGCCCAACCTGACCTACGCGCCCGAGCGCCTGTCGATGGAAAAGGTGGAAGATGCGCCGTTCAGCCCGGCAGACCGCATCGGCCAATTGACCATGCGCAATCTGGACCTGATGGACACCCGCGACAAGCTGGCCATCTACACCCAGACCGGCTTGCTGACCGCAGGCAGCGGCCATGCCCTGCCCCAACTGGGTGGCGACAAGAAGTAATCGGTAATCGGCAGCCGCCGCCTTCCGCCCGTCAAAGCCGCTGCAGCCGCAGCGGCTTTCTTTATTCCAGGCCAGCAATGGAGGTCAACCCATAGGTGTTCTTACCAGCTCCTGGCAGCCCTGGCGCTTCCAGACAGTTGCCAGCATTGGCGAGACCGGGCGAGGCAAGGCGAATGCATGTTTTTGATGCGGCGCAGCAATCCCACACCAACGAGCGACGCTCAACCCGACATTCATCTTGATGGATTTTGTAGGATAAAACCACTCCTGGGTATACGCAGCATGCGCAAGCAGCTACAAAAAACGAAGTGTTACCCCTCGCCTGAAACATAGCTACTAGAGTGGTGCCTTTACAAAGACACCAAGGAAAAAACATGATCCGCCAACCCTCCTCTACCAGCCGCCAGATGCTGCTGTGCGCCCTGCTGACCGCTGCCACCTGGACAGCAGCCTACGCGGCAGACGATACGCCTGCCGCCACGCCATCCCCCGCGCCCGAGGCGGCAGCGCCCGCTGCCAGCACCTCTGCACCGGCCGATGCAAAGCAGCCTGCCGCGCCTGCGCTGCCTGCCCCCAATCCGGCGGCAGAAAAGGCACTGGCCCAACGCTTCCAATCGATGTATGCCGCATTCGAAGGCAAGGCAGCAGTCCCCGACGCGAAGAACTTCACCGAAGACTTCAACAAGGAAGTGACCACCGACCAGATCAAACAGGTATTGCAGCAGTTGCACCAGAGCGTGGGTGCCTGCCGCATTGCTGGCCAGGTTCGCAGCCCCATCTCCTACGCCGGCAGCTACCTGCTGCAGTGCGACAAGGCCTTTGTGCCGATGGAGATCGCCGTGGAAGACAAGGCTCCCTACCGTATCCACAGCCTGCTGATCCGCCCTGGCTACTGGAAAAAGTAAGGCATTCGCATCACGATGCGTTTCAGGCGCAAGCCCTTGCCTGCACCGCAGTGGTCGCAAAAGGCACTGCCAGGAGCGCATCCACGCGTTTGCAGCATCATTTGGTCATATCGCGCAGGCAATCTGACGGTATAACCAAATACCTATCGGTAATTTCCCCTGTGGCGCGTAAAAATCGACGCTTTCGCGTTGATTTTCGTACCACTTGGCCATTTTGGCTGCCAATAATGCGTACACTCTCGCCGCTTTGCAGGCAAAAAGGCAAGGGCTGTCATCGCGCTGCCACAAGCGGCCGTTAAACCCATGCGCCTGATTGCAAAGCGCCTGCTGGTGCCGCTAGCATGCTAGCCACCTTATCAACCTTTAGGATCCGAGGATTCACATGCGCAAGACCTTGATCGCTCTGGCTGTGGCCGCCGTTGCCGCCCCCGCCTTTGCTGCCGACCTGAAAGTCGCGGTAGACCCAACCTATGAACCGTTCACCTACAAGACCCCCAAGGGTGAAGTGACCGGCTTTGACGTGGACATCGCCAAGGCGGTGTGCGAGCAGATCAAGCGCAAGTGCGTGTTTGTGGAACAGGTGTGGGACAGCATGATCCCCGGCCTGCAAGCCAAGAAGTACGACGTGATCGTGTCGTCGATGTCGATGACCGACGAGCGCCGCCGTGTCGTTGATTTCAGCGACCGCTACTACAAGACCCCCAGCGCCGTGGTGCTGAAGAAATCGGCTGAATACACCGGCCCCGCCTCCACCAAGGGCCTGAAGATCGGCGTGCTCAAAGGATCCACGCAAGAGAAATGGGCCATGGGCGAACTCAAGCCCGCTGGCGCCACAGTGGTCCCTTATGAAGCCCAGGACCAGGTCTATCTCGACATCAAGTCTGGCCGCCTTGATGGCACCGTGGCCGACAAGGTCGAGGTCAATGGCGGTTTCCTGCGCAAGCCCGAAGGCGCCGACTATGGCTACAAGGGCCCTGACCAGTACGAGACCAAGTACTACGGCGACGGCATCGGCATCGCACTGCGCAAGGGCCAGGGCGACCTGAAAAAGCAGATCAACGAAGCGATCAAGACCATCCGCAGCAATGGCACCTACAACACCATTGCCAAGAAGTACTTCGACTTCGATCCCTACGGCAACTGATCACCGCCAGGCCCTGCAGCACACTGCAGCGGCTCCTGTCAGGGGTAACACCATGCGGCGCGGCTTTCCCAGACCACTAAGAGCCGTTAACACCATCCAGCCAATCACAGATTTGCGATTGAGACGAGGCGCGGAGCCGCAGACAGTACGAACGTACGACAAGGCTTGGCGCCTCCGACGAAGCAACGATGTATCAAGGGTGGTGTTAGCGGGTCGAAACTGGGGCGCGCCGCTTTCCCTTTGACGACCCGGCACATGGCCCCGCCTGCGTGTTTGCGCTGCGCCCGTGCTGAAGGCTAGAAACTATGAGTGAATATTTCCAATCGATCCTGATGGGCTCGCTGCTCACAGTGGCCGTATCGCTGGCGTCGGTGTTTACCGCCACCATCCTGGGGCTGCTGGGTGCCAGTGCCAAGCTCTCGGGCAAGCGGCCCCTCGTGTGGCTGGCCACGCTCTATACCTCCATCGTGCGCGGCATTCCCGAGCTGGTGATGATGCTGCTGATCTTCTACGGCGGCGCCATCGGCCTCAACACCTTGCTGGAGAAGATGGGCAGCGACCAGAGCGTCGATCTGAACCCCTTCATTGCCGGTTCACTTACCATCGGCTTCATCTACGGCGCCTACATGACTGAAACCTTCCGGGGTGCGATCCTGGCCATTCCCAAGGGCCAGATGGAAGCAGCCTGGGCCTTTGGCATGAGCCCGCTCAAGACCTTCATCCGCATCACCCTGCCGCAGATGGTGCGCTACGCCCTGCCCGGCTTCACCAACAACTGGCTGGTGCTCATCAAGGCGACCGCACTGGTAAGCCTGATCGGCCTGCAGGACATGACCTATCTCGCCAAGCAGGCCAGCGCCGCCGCGCGCCAGCCGTTCATCTTCTTCCTCTTTACCGCCGCTTTGTACCTGATCTACACCTCGGCCTCTCTGTGGGCGCTGCGCCGCCTCAATGCGCGCTACAGCCTCGGAACGGAAAAGGTGCAGTTATGAATTGGGAAGTCATCTTTCAGCCGGACACCCTGGCCCTGTACGGCGAGGGCCTCATCACCACACTCAAGCTGCTGATTGCCAGCCTGGCGATCGGCGCTGTCCTTGCCTTGCTGGGCGCGCTGGCCCTGGTGAGCCGCTCCTGGATACTGCGCAAGACCGTAGGTGCCTTCACCTACTTCATGCGCGGCACGCCGCTGCTCATTCAGGTGTACCTCATCTACTACGGTTTTTCGCAGCTTGAATGGGTGCAGGCCCGCTGGGATGCAGTCTGGCCCTGGACCTACTTCAAGGAGCCGTTCTTCTGCGCGTTCCTCGCCTTCACACTGAACACTGCCGCCTACACGGCGGAAATGCTGGCCGGCTCCATCCGCGAGACCAGCAAGGGCGAAGTGGAAGCCGCCCGCGCCATGGGCATGAGCCGCTGGCAGCTGATGCGCCGCGTTGTCATGCCCAGCGCCATTCGCCGCACCCTGCCCGCCTACAGCAACGAGGTGGTAATGATGCTGCACTCGACCAGCCTCGCATCGACCGTACCCTCGCTGGTGGATCTGACCGGCGCCGCCAGCCGCGTGTATTCCGACTACTACCTGCCGTTTGAGGCCTATATTGCCGCAGCCGTGGTGTACCTGTGCATCACCTTCATCCTGATTGGCCTCTTCCGCATTGCGGAGCATCATTTCCTCGGGTATCTGGCCCCGCGCAAGGCCTGAGCCAGGCTTGCAGAAGAAAATAGAATTCGAGCATTGTTATGAACGCATCCAACTACAAACTGCAGGCGCTGGACATCCACAAGAGCTACGGCAGCAACGCCGTGCTCAAAGGCGTCTCGATCAACGCCTGCCCTGGCGACGTGATCAGCATCATCGGCAGCTCCGGCTCCGGCAAATCCACGTTCCTGCGCTGCATCAACCTGCTGGAGCAACCGCAGCAGGGCCGCATCATCGTGGCGGGCGAAGAGCTGAAACTGCAGCCCGCCCGCAATGGTGACCTGAACGCGGTGGACGCCAAGCAGCTGCAGCGCCTGCGCACCAAGCTGGCCATGGTGTTCCAGCACTTCAACCTGTGGGCACACATGACGGTGCTGCAGAACATCATTGAAGTGCCGGTCCATGTGCTGGGGCTCGGCAAGGACGAGGCCGTGGCGCGCGCCCGCAAATACCTGCAGCTCGTCGGCCTCGAAGGCCGCGAAGACACCTACCCCGGCCACATGAGCGGTGGCCAGCAGCAGCGCGTGGCCATTGCCCGCGCCCTGGCGGTGGAGCCTGAGGTGATGCTGTTTGACGAGCCCACCTCCGCGCTTGATCCCGAACTGGTCGGCGAAGTGCTGCGCGTGATGCAGGTGCTGGCCCAGGAAGGCCGCACCATGCTCGTCGTGACGCACGAAATGGGTTTTGCCCGCGAGGTGTCGAACCACGTCGTCTTCCTGCACAAGGGCGTGATCGAAGAGCAAGGCAACCCGCGCGAAGTGCTGGCCAACCCCAAGAGCGAGCGCCTGGCTCGCTTTCTGTCGGGCAACCTCAAATAACAGCCCTGCGCCTCGGTGGTGGTGCGCCTGTCATGCACGCCACCCGGTGTGCAGCTGTTGCAGGCTCGCCGACCAGGCCCTGAAAATACCTGGCCGCAGGGTGCCCGGGCGCCGGATACCAAGGCCATACGGGCTACCGGCTCTTGTGGATGTTCCTCCGGATATCACTCCATCTTTCCCAGACCCGCAGCATTTCCAAAACGATCACGCAAGCGGATCATGGAATCGTCGTCTCTGAACGAGGTGGGTATTTTCAAACGCTGAAACCACACCCAGGCGTTGCCTTGCGGCTGTCCACAGTTCAAATCCGTTCCCTGGCTTCCCTGGCGCAGTGTGCAGCGCTCCTTGCCATTGGCGGTCGTCACCGCATCACCATCGACCCTGACCAGTTTCAGCGTCTTGCCAATGAACGGCAGATACCATTCACCCAGCATTCGCTCGGCAAAGCTGGCGGGCGTATCCATTTGCAGGCGACGAATGCGCACCGGTGCCTCCCCTGGCAGCTTGATCTTGCCGTCATCCCACCAACTGGTCTCGGTTGCAGGAGGCGCAGCGCTGAATTCAATTTGCGCATCTCCTGCTTCGGCCTTGACCTGCGCGGGCTGGGTGGGGCCTCCCATGCTTTTTCCGCCCGCGTATTCACGCAACGGGATGACAGCCAGCGAGGCACGAGAGTCTGCGCCTTTGGTTCCGTATGCGGCACTGCCCATATGGAAGGTAGGCTGCCCATCTGCCCGGTAGTTGAACACCTGCAGGATGGCGGTCTCGCCCTGAATATCCAGTGCCAGACCGCGCCCGGGCTTGCCGGTAATTTCATCCTCCACCATCCAGGTGCCGTTATAGGGCATGAGCGTGCTGTAGACCGTCGTTTTCTGGCAGGAGATCATGCAGGCCTCAAACGGGGCGCTTGCCCCTTGAAAACTCTGCTCGAATGAATCTCTCAGGCTAAGACGTCCAGTAGGGCCACCCAAACCGGCAGAGACCCAGTAGTAGGCGCCGCGCGTGCGCCCCATCAAGGACACGTTGGCGGGCTGGTCGCCCCCCACACGCGCAGACCCGAGCACTTCCTCTGCGGCAAACCAAAGGCGCAGGGCATCGACCTGCGGTGTTTTCACATCGGGCCACTCATCCACCTTCGTGGGGATGGCCTTGCAATCGAGCTGCGCCGATGATCGGATGCGATGGCATTCAAAATCCTGAAAAGGCTTGTAGCTCAGGTAGCTGGTCATGGGGTAAGCCTGCGACAGCCTTGCCATTGCCACGCCATCTTCTCGGCGCGTCATTGTGACGGCCCAGTCATACGCCACCGCACCGCCCTCATCCATCGCCAGCACCCGCGACGTTCTATAACCCAGTTGCGCGAGCGGATTGACCAGGCTGACCTCGTTGCTGTCGATCAGAAACCGCTCGATTGCCACGGCAGGCTCTCCGGGAAACTGCACGGTGCCTTTCAAGCCATTGCGAAAGCTCACGGTCACATCCCCTACGGATTGCTCTGCCGCCGCATCCCGTGCCGAGCTGCCAAAGCTGCGTCCACCTGTGTAGCGTATCAGCGGAGCGGTAATGGTGTCGCCATCCAGCTGCCCGGTTGCCATGTGGAACGTGGCATCGCCGTTTTTCTCGTACCCGAATACCTGCATGAAAAAGGTATTGCCTTGCACATCGATCGCCAGACCCCGCCCGGGTTTGCCATCGACCTCGCTGCTCACGACCCAGGTTCCCGATTGCGGCGTGAAGTTGCGCGCCGCCCATGTGGGCGCGCACGGCAATGCCACGCAAGACACCAGTACGATGGAGCGCAAAGTAGATGTAAGGGCTGCCATGGTGACTGTGTCTCCTCTGTTGTTTTAATCAGGGAACAGTATAGGTGCCACGTTCTCCCGCGCTCGCCACCGCCGGGGATACAACAGCCACGCACCGCTATTGCGGGCTCTCCATTCCGTGCCGCAGAACACCGGGCGGCTGTTGCGCCATCTTCAGGGTGAGCTTGCGCAAAGCCGTGCCGTTGGC
Organism: Comamonas odontotermitis; assembly: GCF_040396735.1. GTDB lineage: Bacteria > Pseudomonadota > Gammaproteobacteria > Burkholderiales > Burkholderiaceae_C > Comamonas > Comamonas odontotermitis_C. The sequence continues at coordinate 31,563 of NZ_JBEBNZ010000026.1, read as the reverse complement.
ATATCCCACGCGCCGGGCGACGGCGTCCACAGACAACTCGCCCTGCGCCAGCAAGCGCTGCGCATGGCGCATGCGCACCGTATTGACCAGTTGAAGCGGAGCAGCCCCCGTGCTGGCAGCGATGCGGCGCGAAAGCGTGCGGCTGGTCATGCCCAAGGTTTCGGCGGCCTCGGCAATCGTCGGAACATGGGGCAGGCGTGCTTCGATCAGCGCCTCAAAGCGCATCGCAGTGTCGTCCTCGCTGGCATGCAAATGCTCCCATACGCGATAGCGCGCCTGCGAACTGCGGCTGTCCACCAGCAGGTAGCGCATGACATGCTGCACGACGGCCTCGCCAGCGGCGCCGCCTACCGCCTGCTGCACCAGATGCAGCATCAGATCCGCCTGCGCCATGGCGGCACCGGCGCTGATGACACGGTGGTCCTCGACCAGCATCCGGTTTTCATCGAACAAGGCCTTGCCAAAGTGGCGGCGTACAAAATCTCCCAGGCGCCAATGCGTGGTAGCGCGCCTTCCATCCAGCAGCCCGGCCATACCCAGCAGCAACACCCCCGAGCATGACGCGGCAACCACGCCGCCTGCCGCATGATGGGCGGCAGCCAATCCGGCAAACGCCTGCGCGTCAGGCTCCTGCATGCGCCAGAGCAAATGCGACTCGGCATAGCGCTCATTGATCGTGGCGCCCCCGGGCAAACCACCGCCGATGCCTTGCGGTGCAGATGCATCGAGCCCGATGCCAGGAATCACCAATACCGCATCGGGAGCCATCTTCAATTGCTCCACCGGAGTCGCCGCCAGGGCCATGCCGCCCGAAAGCGCGACCTGTGGCCGAGCGCTGGCAATCTGCCATGCCACACGCTCCGCAGGGGCACCGCAGCGCTGGGCAAAGGCCAGGATGTCCAAACTGGCACCTACGCTACCGGCCAAGGTGCCATCTGCCACTAGGATGATGAAATGGGCCATTACTCGTCTAATTTGGATTCTTATTGATCATTTTAGACAAATCAGTAGCATCCTGGAAATGAAAACGTCTGCGGCTTCCCCGACCATGACCTCCATTGCCACATCCACCCCTGACAGCTCCCTGCGCCACCCTGTTGCCATTGCGCTCGCCCTGTCGCTGGGCGCCGCGATTGCGCTGGGCATATCGCGGTTCTCGTACGGCCTGCTGCTGCCGCCCATGCGTGAAGACCTGGGCTGGTCGTACTTTCTGGCGGGCGCCATGAACACCGGCAACGCCGTGGGCTATTTTGCGGGGGCGCTGATGACGCCGTTCCTCATGCGGCGCATCGGCGCATGGCGGGTGCTGATGGCCGGGTCGCTGCTGGCGGCCGTATTCATGCTGGTATCGGGCTGGGTCACGGGTACAACAGCACTGATGCTGCAGCGCGTGCTGGCAGGTGCTGCCAGTGCCTGGGTGTTCATTGCAGGCGGGGTGCTTGCGGCGCGGCTGGGTTCGCTGTTTCCAAAGCGCGCAGGCTTTCTGATTGGCCTGTACTACGGCGGCACCGGAATCGGCATCGCGCTGTCGGCGCTGCTGGTACCGGCAGCGCTGCAGGCCGCAGCCAACCACGCTGTGCCACACAGCTGGCAGTGGCCCTGGATCGGCCTGGGCCTCGCGTGCATGCTGGCCGCTGCCGTGATGGCCATGCCCGCCCGCCGCGTTGCCGGTGGCCTGCCAACGGCTGTGCCAGGCACCGGCCAGGGCTTTGCGCTGCACGAATTCGGCTTCGGGCTCTCTGGCTACTTCATGTTTGGCGCAGGCTACATCGGCTACATGACATTCATCGTCGCGCTGCTGCGCCAGCAAGGCATGTCCGGGCCCCAGATCACGGGTTTCTACACCGCGCTGGGCCTGGCGGTGCTGGCCAGTTCACGCATCTGGGCACGCATGCTGGACCGCTTCAAGGGTGGTGAATCGCTGGCCATTCTGTGCCTGGTGCTCGCCGTGGTGACGGTGCTGCCGGCACTCACCAGCGCGACGCCCGTGGTCTTTCTGTCGGGCATGGTATTTGGTGCGGTGTTCCTCTCAGTCGTGGCATCCACCACCGCACTGGTGCGCCACAACCTGCCGCAAGCGGCGTGGCCCGCCGGCATCAGTGCCTTCACCACCATTTTTGCGCTGGGCCAGATCGTGGGGCCATCCGTGGTTGGCTGGGTGGCAGATGGAGCAGGCGGCCTGCAGCGCGGCCTGCTGGTATCAGCCGCATTCTTGCTGCTCGGCGCCATGCTTGCCTGGCGGCAAAAGCCCCTGGCCCACGCGGCAGGTGGTTGAGCGAGGCCACAGTTTCTATACTTTTCATAGCATCCAGCGCCTGACAGACAAGCGCCAGCTTCCATTTTCCGCACCAAATGACGCTCACCCTGGCTCAGCCACCACCGGGCGGCACACGAAAGTTCTCGGTGATGCGCTGCTCGGCGCGCTCCAATACCCGGGCCAGCCTGCGCAGCCATCCGGTGCCAACACGCGGCGGCAAGCCACTGGGCACCTCGTCCTGCACGTCGCCCGCCGAATCACCCCGCAGATCGCTCCGCGGGTCGGCCTCGTCAGGCGCATTGCCATCGCGCAGGCCCTGCCCGGCGTCCTTGTCTGAAAGAAGAGAAGAATGGTTCATGGTTGTCCGATGCTCGGGCCTGGGCTAACATCTGTAAAGTTGAATTAACTGACCAGTCAATTCACAAATCCTGATGTCAATCCCATGCGCAACCTGAACCTTGACCAACTGCAAACCCTGGTGGCCATCGCCGATCTGGGCACGTTCGCAGCAGCCTCTCAGGCCTTGCATCTGGCGCCGCCCACCGTCAGCCTGCACATCAAGGAGCTGGAGGCACGGTTGGAAGCCACGCTGGTTGTGCGCGGGCGGCGGCAGGCAGCACTGACTCCCGCAGGCCACGCCCTGGTCGATGGCGGCCGCAAGCTGCTGGCGGCGAGCGAAGACCTGGTCGAGCTGGTGCAGCGCCGTGCCAGCGGGCGGGAAGGTCTGGTGCGGGTGGGCGTATCTGCCGGGGTGAGCACCCGGCTGCTGCCGCTGGTGCTGCAGGCCCTGAGCGAGCGCAACCCTGGCGTCGAGGTACGGCTGGAAGCCGTTGGCTCGGCACAATCGATGCAGCGCCTGCAACTGGGCTCGCTTGACATTGCCATCGTCGCCAGCCCACAGCCTGCAATGGCCGACATCGTGCTCACACCCTGGCGCGCCGACCCCATGGTGGCCTTGCTGCCCGCCGCGTGGGATGCCCCCGAGCAGGTCACCGCGCAATGGCTGTCGGAGCGGCGCTGGGCATCGTTTTCGGCCCCCACGCAGATGCATGGCCTGATTGCCTCCTGGTTTGGGCAGGCGGGCTACCGGCCTCGCCCTTTTCTGGCGCTCAGCTATCCCGGCGCCCTCAAGAGCCTCGCCGCAGCCTGCCAGAGTGCCGCCCTGCTGCCGCTGGAAGAAGTGGAAGACCAGCGGCATGCCCCGGAAGTGCAGATCCGCCACCTGTACCCGCCCCTGATCCGCCCCATGGCCGTGGCGCACCGGCAGTTGAGCACGCCCAATCCGGCTGTGGACGCCGTTCGGACCGTGCTGGCCGAATTTGGCCAGTTGTAGAAAACACCAGCCCCAGCACTGCAGGCGACAGCTCCGTCGCCTACCTGCGCCGACAATGCCTGCTCCGCCCAAACCAGCCCCTTCCTATGGACACCCGCCAAGCCCTCGATACCCGCGCCATCGGCCTGATGCTCGTGCTGTGCCTCATCTGGAGCGGCCAGCAGATCGTACTCAAGGCCACCGCGCACGATGCGGCCCCGATGATGCAGATCGGCCTGCGCTCTGGCATTGCCGCCATTCTGGTGTGGTTGTGGATGCGCTGGCGTGGCGAGCACATCCAATGGGGCGACGGAAGCTGGCGTCCGGGCCTGTGGGTCGGCACGCTGTTTGCGCTGGAATTTGTGCTGGTGGGCGAAGGCCTGCGCCACACATCGGCGGCCCACATGGTGGTACTGCTCTACACCGCCCCCATCTGGGCCGCGCTGGGCCTGCACATCAAGCTGCCCCAGGAAAGGCTGGCTCCGCTGCAGTGGCTGGGCATCGCGCTTGCCTTTGCCGGCATCGCGGTCGCCTTTCTGTGGCGCAACGGTGCAACTGGCGCAAGCCAGGGCAGCAACATGGGCGCCATGCTCTGGGGCGACCTGCTCGCCTTGCTGGCGGGTATGGCATGGGGCGCCACCACGGTCGCCATCCGCACCACGCGGCTGTCTGCCTTGCCTGCAGCGCAAACGCTGCTCTACCAGTTGGTGGTGGGCTGCGTGGTGCTGGTTGCCGTTGCGATCGGCAGTGGGCAGGGCCGCATCAACCCCACACCTGCCTTCTGGGCCAGCATGGCCTTCAACGCCCTGCCCATGGCCTTTGCCAGCCTGCTGACCTGGTTCTGGCTACTGCGCACCTACCTGGCATCACAACTGGGCGTGCTCACCTTTCTAACCCCTATCTTTGGCGTCATCCTCGGCGCCTGGCTCCTGCACGAACCCATTGAACCCGGCTTTGTAATCGGTGCACTGATTGCGCTTGCCGGGGTGATGCTGGTGAGCGGGTATGGGTGGATTGCCGGGCGGCGGTAGCCTGCCTGTGCCAGGCCCGCACCTGCCAATGCCTCTCGACAAGTGGCCGCATCACTGGCCTTGTTCACTGCCCAACCCACACGCTGTATGCCACACCCTGGTACTGGAACTGAGGGTAAGTGGCGATGACCTGATCGCGCTCCTGGGCACTGGCAGTGTAGAAATAGCGGCCCGTCTGCCGGTTCAGGAAGCGAAACACGGCCTGGGTTGCGGAGCTTTCGCCCGCTTGCGCCCACCAGGCCACGCCCTCGTCACTGAACACGGCGGGGTTGGCCCGCATGCCGTCGCGCTCGGAAGTGCTCACGGTGTAGACGTGTGATGCGTTCTGCTGGTTGTAGAAGCGGTAGACCGGTGCGAGGCCTGCGCCCGCCTGCTGGCTGTACGCATAGAAGGCCACGCCTTCATACTGGAAGGCGGGGAGTGCGGCGATCACTGCGTCGCGCTGCGCCACACTGGCCGTATAGAAGTGGGCGCCGGTCTGGGCGTTGTAGAAGCGGAAGATGGCGCTGCGGCCATGGCTGTCGGTGGCAAAAGCCGCTACTTCGGCAAAGAGCCATTGCTGGATGGCGGGGAACACCCGGTCAAAGCGCGCATAGTTGTTGAAGCCCCCGGCATTGGTGCACGAAGCCGAGCCATTGGAGAGCATGCCGGTGAGCACGCCGTTGACAAACAGGGCCGAGCCGCTGCTGCCGCCTTCGGTCATGCCCTGGCTCCACTGCACGCGGTAGTAGTTCTCGCCCATGGCATCGCTGGCATAGCAGGTGAAGACGCCCTTGCCCGGCTTGCAGTCGGTGCTGCCCACCACACTGCCAAAGCTGATTTTCTGCAGGTCGCCACGCGGGTGGTGCACGCCCACCACGGCAGCGCCCTTGGTCACGGCATTGGCATCCCATCCTGCGAACACGGCACCGGCAGGTGGGGTGTCGTTCAATACCAGCAAGGTGGCATCGGGGGTGGCCGATGTGTACAGCAGCCTGGCCCCGCCCTTGAGGGTCTTGCTGGCCGAGGACAGCAATCGGCTGTTGCAGCTGGGCGTGCGGTAGAACCAGAAGGTCTGCAGGCTCGATGCGGCGGCCTGCGAGCTGATGCAGTGGTTGGCCGTCATGAAGTATGGCGTGCCGCTGCCTGTGCGGTCATTGAGCAAGGTGCCGGTGCACAGGAAAGCGCCGTCGGCGTTCATATAGAGCATGCGGGCCACGGCATCGCGCTGGCGGGCATAGGCGTCGTAGCAGGTGGAATCCAGCGTGCAACTGGCGGCGTTGTTGAGCTTGGCCTGCAATTGCGTGCCATCGTCGATCAGGGCGAAGATGTTTTCATAGATGTGCACAAGGCTTGGAATGGACACTTTCACGTCGCTGGGCACTGCACCGGCACGCAGCTGGATTTCCACCGTCAGCTCGTTGCCATCCACCGCAGGCGTCCACCAGGTGCTTGCCGCTGCCGACACCTCTCCCGCCTGGCTGTTGTTCTGCAGTACCCGTGCAATGCCCTGGCCGGATATTTCGAATGCCCCGTCACGGTCATCAGGGGCATAGACACGAATGGTGGCATTGTCTGGCAAAGAGCCGATCTGCAGGCCTGCGCGCAGGCCGAACGCATCATCGGAGACAAAGCTCACAGCCGCCACCAAGCCACCATCACCCGACGCCTGCCACTGGAGCAAGGCGCCCGTGGCCTGTGCCGTGCCGGTGGGGGCGGCTGCCCGGCGGGCGCCGATCTGCACCACATCGCTGCGCACCGCCGCTGCCTTGGGCGCCACCCAGGCACCCAGATCAACCACTGCTGGCACCGGGGCCAAGGCTTGGTGCCTTTGCACAGTGGCCTGCTTGGCCATATCCGCAGGCTGCACACGTGCAGGCACGCTTTGCGCCTGTGCAGCGCCCGTGCCAATACATAGCACCAGGGCCGCCAATGCGGCGAAAAAGGTTTGCGTGCAAGCACGGGAAGAGCGAGCCATCGGGCGATCTCCGGAAAAGGAAAAATTGAATCACTCGATGGTACTGATAGTTTTTATAAAAGTAAGTACGTATGCCGATGAATTGACTTTCGTTTATGAAGATTTCAATAGAATAGATTTTGTTAATTTTGAAAAAATTTGAATCTCAACCATTGATGAATGTGCATGGTTGAATGCTTATGCATTAGCCAATAAGGTATAGAAGATAAGCATTTGCTCACAAAACATACATTTTTGCTCTGTGCCTTGCGCGTGTATGGCCTGTTTCCCTCATCTGTCACGCAAACGATTCGCCCTGGACGATTGCCCGTTGAAAACTCTCATCGCACTGCCATAGTGAAAAACATGCGCAGAAATGGAGGCAGGCATCGCCCGCCTTGCCCCTGGGCATGCTGCGGTGGCAGGTAGAGGATGTGGACGCAATGCCGGGGAAAAGGGCTTTTCTGAAGGCCTTGCGCAGGTTGCGCTCGGAGCAGCTGCGCCATCGGACTGCACGAGCTCCAAAAAAGCGGACGCGGCAATGCCACAGAGCGGCAGCATCTCGCATACAGCCTTCCTCTCCGCGCTCGCTTCCCTGGCCCCAAAGCGGCGTTCGCAGCTGCGCAATGGCTACCGGTGCGGATCGACCCGGACCTACACCACCAGCTCGATCAGGAAGGGGCCAGGCCTGCCAAAGCTGGCGCGCAGCAGGTCGCTGCAGGCCTCCATGGTGGTGGCGCGGGCAGCCTCCACCCCCATGCCGTTGGCAAGCGCCACCCAGTTGATGCCCGGGTTGCCCAGATCCAGCATGCCCATGGCCGTGGGGCCCGGGGTGGCGCCCACGTTCCTGTACTCCCCGATCAGGATGTTGTACTTGCTGTTATTGAGAAGGATGGTGGTAACCGGCAGGCATTCGCGCGCCTGCGTCCACAGCGCCTGCAGGCTGTACATGGCCGAGCCGTCTGCCTGCAGGTTGATGACGCGCCGCTGCTTGCGCGCCCCCAGTGCAGCACCGGTGGCCACCGGCATGCCGTCACCAATGGCGCCGCCGCCCAGGTGCAGCCAGTCGTGCGCAGGTGCAGCAAAGGTATGCGGATAAAAGCCCCGGCCGTACGAAATGGATTCGTCCGACACAATGGTGCCTTCGGGCATCAGCGCCGCCACAGTCTGGGCCACGCCTTCGGGCGTCGGGGCGCCACGGGCTGCCTCGGGGCGCGGGCCGGGATCGGGAATCGCCACCGCAGGCGCGCCCAGCGCATCGGCCAGAATACGCAATGCCTCGGTGGCGCTTTGCTCCGGCCGGGCCAGGGTGTGCAATTGCGCCGTGGCCGGGTATTGGGTGGATGGCAGGCCCGGGTAGGCAAAAAAGCCCACCGGCGGCTTGGCGCCCGCCAGAATGATGTGCTCGAACCGCGCCAGCGCCCCGATGGCCGCTTCCATGCCGTAAGGCACGCGTTCGATCTGCAAGCGCCCTCTTCCGCGCTGTACGTGGGCGCAGACGTAATCGAGCATGAGGGCTGCGCCCGTGGCACTGGCCACGCGCCAGGCCTGCTGCTGGCCTTCTTCAAAGGCTGCATCTCCTGCCAGCAGCAGCAATGCATGTTGACCGCTGCGCAAGGCCCGGGCGGCGCCTTCCACGGCATGGGGATCGAGCGGCGCGGGCTGGGGCATGGGCAGTGCGCTGGCCACTTCGCCGCCCTCGCCCCAACTCGTATCGGCCGGGAGGATAAGGCTGGCAATCTGGCCTGGAAACGTACGGGCCGCGCGCACGGCCAGCGCGGCATCGCGTCCCACATCTGCGGGTGTGCCAGCCGTATGCACCCAGGCCGACACCGTACGCGCCAGGGCCTCGGTGTCGGCGGTCAGTGGTGCATCGAGCGGTCGGTGGTAGGTGGCCTGGTCGCCCACGATATTGACGATGCCGCTGCGCGCGCGCCGCGCGTTGTGAAGGTTGGCCAGCCCATTGGCAAGGCCGGGCCCGCAATGCAGCAAGGTGCAGGCGGGTTTGCGCGTCATGCGGTAGTAGCCATCAGCCATGCCGGTGACGATGTTCTCCTGCAGGCCCAGCACGCATTGCATGCCGGGCACCTGGTCCAGCGCAGCCACAAAATGCATCTCGCTCGTGCCCGGGTTGGCAAAGCAGGTGTCGATACCTGCTGCCAACAAGGTCTTGACCAAACTTTTTGCGCCGTTCATGGAAAAGCCGCTCCGTCTCTGTGATCGCTGTGCCGTCATTGTTGCGGACGGTACGGATCACGGCAGTCACGCGAATGCCATGAAACGCTATGAATAAAATAGCTTATGGCGCTTTACCAAAGGGCACCAAACAGCTGTTTCACCTCAAAACTTCGGGATTTTTTACGCAGACAACTCGCTCTGCGCACTGCGGTGGCAATGCAGGCCTTACCAGACGATGGGCTCCGGCTCCAGCCGGATGCCAAAGCGCTCATACACGCTGGCCTGGATGGCCCGCGCCAGGGTGACCACCTCGCCCCCCGTCACGCTGTTATCGCCCTGCCCCAGATTGACCAACACCAGCGCCTGCCGGTCGTACACGCCCGCCTTGCCGATGCTCTTGCCGCGCCAGCCACAGGCATCGATCATCCAGCCTGCAGCGAGCTTGACGCTGCCGTCCAGCATCGGGTAATGCACGATTTTGGGCTCGCGGGCGATGATGTCTTCGCACACCTCGCTGCTCACCTGCGGATTCTTGAAAAAGCTGCCTGCATTGCCGATGGTTGCCGGATCGGGCAGCTTGGCGCGGCGAATCTCGACCACCCAGCTGAAAATATCCTGCGCCGTGGGGTTCTCTACGCCCTTTTCCGCCTGTTTGCGCGTGAGGTCCAGGTAGCTCAACTCAGGCTTCCAGTCCTTGGCCAGGCGCAGGCGCACGCGGGTGATCACCGCCCTGCCGGCAAGGCCCATGCCGCGCGGTGCCGTGGTGCCGGTGGCGCGGGCAATCATGGTCAAGGGCATGGTTTCGGCAGGTGCGTGCTTGAAAACCGAGTCACGGTAGCCAAAAGCACATTGGGCTGCGTTCAGGCTGAAGCTCTCGCCATTGGTCAGGTCCACGGCATCCAGCGAATCGAAGCGGTCCTGCAGCTCGATGCCGTAGGCGCCAATGTTCTGCACGGGCGCGGCACCTGCGGTGCCCGGGATCAGCGCCAGGTTCTCCAGCCCGGGGTAGCCCTGCTCCAGGCTCCAGGCCACCACGTCGTGCCAGACCTCGCCTGCCCCGACCTCGATGATGTAGTGCCTGTCCGTCTCGGCAACCAGGCGCTTGCCCATGATTTCCATCTTGAAGACCGTCGGCTCCACATCGCCGGTGATGACGATGTTGCTTCCGCCCCCCAGCACCACCACCTGGCGGCTCGCGCCCAGGGGCGGGCCGGCCAGAAACTCACGGATATCCTGTTCGGATTGCACGCGCACCAGATTCATGGCGCGGGCCATGATGCCAAAGGTGTTGTATTGCTGCAGCGGGGCATTTTTCTCGACTAACATCGGTAGATTGTCGCACTTGTAGCGACCCACGCAGGCAAGCTTGCCTGATCTGCAAGGAGAGTATGTATGCCATCGTTTGACACGGTTTGCGAAGCCGACTTCGTCGAGGTGAAGAACGCTGTCGAGAATTCGGCCAAGGAAATCGGCACCCGTTTTGACTTCAAGGGCACATCGGCTGCCATCGAGCTCAAAGACAAGGAAATCACCCTGTTCGGCGACGCCGACTTCCAGCTCGTGCAGGTTGAAGACATCCTGCGCAACAAATTGACCAAGCGCAATGTGGACGTGCGCTTCCTCGACAAGGGCAGCGTCCAGAAGGTGGGCGGCGACAAGGTCAAGCAGGTCATCAAGGTGCGCAACGGCATCGAGCAGGAGCTGGCCAAGAAAATCCAGAAGGCCATCAAGGACAGCAAGATGAAGGTGCAGGCTGCCATCCAGGGCGACGCCGTGCGCGTGACCGGCGCCAAGCGCGACGATCTGCAGGCGGCCATGGCATTGTTGAAGAAGGAAGTGACGGACGTGCCACTGTCCTTCAACAACTTCCGTGACTGAGCCACAGCCTTTGGCCACGGCAAAGGCAGGCAGCTGGCAAGGGCTCCTGCCTTTTTCTTGATACTTCACTATATATTTTATAGCTATAAATTCAATAAATACAAGCGTTAACAGCTATTTGATCATGAACCCTCCGCACCGCTTTGCCCGCGCCGCCCGTGCCGCCTTTTGCCAGGCACTCTTGGCGCTGGCCTGCGCGGGCGGTGCCGCCAACGCGCAGGAGGCGGACGAAGCCCCCAAATCTGTTGCACTAACCGGCATTCTGGGCAACAAGGCCCTGCTCGTGGTAGATGGCGGCGCCCCCAAGGCGGTGGAAGCTGGCAGCAGTTACCAGAAGGTGCAGGTCGTCAGCGTGAAGGATGGCGAGGCCCAGGTGCGCATTGGCGGCCAGCCCCTCACCCTGCGCCTGGGCGAATCACCCGTCAGCGTGACAGGTGGCACCCTGCCCTCCAGCAACACAGGCCGCATCGTGCTGATGGCCAACCCGCAGGGCCACTTTCTGACATCCGGCATGATCAATGGCAAGAGCACACGCTTTCTCGTGGATACCGGAGCAACGACCGTGAGCATGGGAATGAGCGAGGCGCGCAAGCTGGGCATTGACCACAGCAAGGGCCGCGCGGTACGCATGGGCACGGCCAATGGCGTGGCACAAGGCTGGTACGTTCAGCTGGCCAGCGTGCGCATCTCCGATGTGGAGCTGCGCAATGTGGACGCCGTAATTGGCGCAGGTGAGATGCCCTACGTGCTGCTGGGCAACAGCTTTCTCAACAGTTTTCACATGACGCGCATTGGCCCGCAGCTGACGCTGGACCGGGCGAAATAGAACTGCGCATTTGGCGGTGCTGCAGCGCGCGCAGGCGGTGGCGGTGTGCTTCGTATAAGCTCCGAGGCAGGTTTCTCAGGCCCTTTGCCGCCTGGCGACAAACCCCAGCATCGCCATCGTGGCAAACACCGCCCCGGCGATAAAGGTGCCTTCATGGCCCAGGCGGTCCCACAGGGCGCCAGCAATCACGCTGGCGAGCAGAAGCGCCACGCCTGCCAGCAGGTGAAACACACCAAAGGCAGTGCCACGCAGGTCTGCGGGCACGGTGTCGGCCACCATGGCATTGAGCAAGCCCTGCGTGCATCCCATGTGCAGCCCCCACAGCGCAGCGCCCAGCGCCAACCCCCAGAGGCCGGGCAGCAGGGCGAGCGCCAGATCGGCCAGCACGAGCAGCACCATGCCCGCCGCCAGCACCTGATGGCGTGGCAGGCGGTCAGACAGTACGCCTGCCGGATAGGCCGACAGCGAATAGGCCACGCCCATGACCACCAGCACCAGCGGCGCCAGCATGGCTGGCAGGCCGGCATCGACCGCCCGCAATACCAGAAAGGCCTCGCTGAAGCGCGCCAGCGTCATCACCACCCCAATGGCAACCACCCACCAGTAGCTGCGGCCCAGGCGTTGCATCTGGGATCGGCTGAGCGGCATGCGCCGCGCCTGGACGGTTGGTGCATGCGCAGGCTCCTTGACGAAGATCACCAAAATGGCGACTGCAATGAATGCGGGCAGTACCGCCAGCCAGAAGACCAACTGGTAGTTGTTGGCCGTCCACCACATCAGCAGCATCGCCAGCAATGGGCCGGTAAAGGCGCCGATCGTATCGAGTGTCTGGCGCAGGCCGTAGGCGGCACCCCGCAGCTCGGCGGGCGTGACATCGGCCACCAGCGCATCACGTGGCGCGCCCCGTATGCCCTTGCCGATGCGGTCGACAAAACGCGCTCCCACCAGCCATTCCAACCCGGTTGCCAGCGGAAACACCGGTTTGGTGAGCGCCCCCAGGCCATAGCCGATGCCCGCCAGCAGCTTGCGCTTGCCAAACCGGTCGCTGATGGCGCCTGAGAACACCTTGGTAATGGATGCCGTCGCCTCGGCAATGCCCTCGATCAACCCGACCTGCAGCGCCGTAGCGCCCAGCACGGTGGCCATGTACACCGGCAGCAACGCATGGACGATTTCGGAGGAAATGTCCATGAACATCGACACAAAGCCCAGGGCCCATACGCTTTTGGGAATGGCTCGCGGCCCCGAGGGTGCCGCAGAAATCTCTGTATTCATCAACGCCAATAGGTATGGATCATGCACCGCACGCGCGCCAGATGCGGCTGGCCCGCCACCCAGCTGCGCACCGCCTGCGTCAAGGGCAGGCCGCCAGCTACCCACAGGACTGTATCTGCGCCACTCCAATCCTGCAACGCCAGCCAGCGCAGTATCTGGTCGATCTCGACCGGTGAGGCGCCAGGCGCGCCACCGCATATCCAGGTGGGATCGACGCCTGATGCAGCCTCCACATCCCAGGCCGCGCACTCCTGCGGATTCGCCACCCACAGCAGCAGGCCTGAAGGCGGCGTATCGGGTGCGGCCTGCACCAACCGCGCCGCTGCAGGCAGCGCGCAGGCATCGGCCACCAGCACACGCCGCGCAGCGCGCGGCGCCAGGCCACCTGCGGGGCTCAGCACGCCCACCGTGCTGCCCGGTGCAGCCTGCAAAGCCCAACCTGCGCCGGGCGATGCGCCCGCCGCTGCTGGTCCATCAGCTTGTACGTCAGGTTTCGCATCGGGGTGCAGCAGCACATCCACATCCATCCACTGCTCTTCCAGATGGATAGCGCGGATCGTATAGGTACGGCGCGGCATGCGCGGTTTTCCCACCGGCCACTGCAGGCGGCCATCCTGTTGCACCTCGGGCCAGGCAGGCGTCTGGCCGGGTGTGGGCAGCAGCATGCGCACATGCAGGCCGTCGGCAAAAGCGCGCACGCCATCGCCTTGCAGGCGCAGGCGGCGCATCAGCGGGGTCAACGCCCGGTTGCTGCCTACCTTCAACACCTGCAACTGCCCGGGGCTGCGCGGGGCCTGCCCACTCCACTCCACCTCCCAACTGCCATCGGGCCACGCCATTTCGTCGGCAAACTCGGCCAGATGCTCGGTCAGCGACAGCTGCATCAGCTCGCCCATGCGTGCGGAGGCAGGCGCCAGCCTGCAGTCGAGCTGCCGCACGGCTGCCACGTTCAGCTCCACCACACCGACATCGGCGAGCGACAACCTTACCTTGCCTGGTGCTGGCTCTTCCACATCCACGCCCTCATCGCGCCAGTGGCGCACCAGCCATCGCACGTACGCGGCAGCGCGGGGCAGGGTGATGCGCGCCTCAAGCGCCTGCGGCTCTGTCGCTGCATCCATCTCTGTCGTACTCATGTCTCCGCCCTCTGCACCGCTATCGGTGCTTCTGCCTGCACATCTTCGGTTTGTGCCGTCTGACGCTGCAGCAGCCAGTAGGTAGCCAACCAGCAACCCACGGCAATCACGCTGGCAATGGCAAAGAGGCCGCTAAATTGAAACTGTTTGGCGATGAAGCCGCCCGCCATGGAACTGAGCATGTAGCTGGTCAGTTCTGCGCAGGCCAGGATAGAAAAATCGGTACCCGGCTGCCTGCGGCTTGCGGTGGACATGAACAGCGCATACAGCGCCACCATCTCCATATAGCGCTGCACGCTCAGGCCGACCGCCAGCACCGCGAGCGGTACCGCCCCGCCCAGCCACTGCAGCGAATGCAGCAAAAACAACACAAATGCCAGCACACGCAAGGTACTCAGGCCCAACAGAACCTGCGTGCGGCTGCTGCGCTGCAGCCAGCGCGCGGCCAGATAGCTGCCTGCCAGCCCGGCAATGGCCGCGCCGCTGCCGGCAATCAGCCCTACCTGGCTCAGGCTCAGCCCGCTGTGCAACAGGTAGCTGCTCTCCATCGAGCGCAGCATGCCCTCGCTCAGCCGGTACACCACGGCCAGCCCGAGCACGGTCCATACCCCCGGCCGGGCAAAGAACCGGCGAATGCTGGCCCGGTGCGGCTGCATACCCTCGCCGCTGGCGAGCCCATCGGCATCCGGCCCAGGCTCCTGCATCCAGGGCAGGGCCAGCAGCGGAAGCAGGCACAGCAGTGCCATCAGGCCCATGGTGGGGTACCAGCCCCAGTGCTCCACCAGAAACATGGCAAGGCTCCCACCCACCAGCACGCCACCCGCCACCGATGCGGCCTGGATCGCGTTGCCGCGCCCCAGCTCATCGCTGCGCAACTGCTGCGTGGCATAGCCGTCGGTGGCGATGTCTTGCGTGGCAATGCTGAGCGCCATGCACATGCCGATGCCGACTATCAGACCGATGGGCGCCTGCGGCCCCACCCAGGCCAGTGCCGAAACACTGGCCACGGTGGCCAACTGGGTGCAGACAATCCAGCCCCGGCGGTGCCCCCAGCGCAGCGGGCGCAACCGGTCCACCCAGGGCGCCCAGATGAACTTGAGCACCAGCGGCAGCATCAGGATCGACAGCATGCCGACCTGCTGCAAGGGCATGCCCGCCGCACGCAGGGCTGCAGGCACGGTCATGATCATCAGGTACGAGGGCACGCCCTGCGCCACATACAGCGCCACCAGCACTGCCCAGAAGTGCCATGGCCGCTTCGCGGGCACCGTGGGCGCCATGGGCGTGGCGCCCACATCAACCCCTTGCGTCACCGCAGCCATGCATCAGTACTCCACGGCATAGTTGAGGGCAAAGGTGCGGCCGCGCCCATAGAAGGCAAAGGCCTGGGGCGAGACCGCGCCCGTGCCATACAGAGCCATGGCGCGCTGCGACCAGGTGGTCAGGTATTGCTTGTCCAGCAGGTTCTGAATACCAAAGTTCAAGCGCCCTACCGGCAGCTTGACGCCGCCCATCAGGTCGACCGTGGTGAAGCCGTCGATCTTGAGCGCGCTTGCGTCCTTGAGCGCAAACATGTGCGTTGCCTGCAGGCGCAGCGTCACGGGGTTGGGGCTCCACTGCACATAGGCAGACAGCTTGGACGGGCTTGCCGTCATGATGCTCTGCTTGGCCCAGCTACCGTTTTTCCGCGTCTCCGAGCGAATCCACAAGGCATTGCCACCCACATCCCAGCCACGGGCGACCGTGTAGTCGAGGGCGCCTTCCCATCCGTAGTTGCGGCGTTTTTCATCGGCCACGTTGATGGTCACGTTGTTGTTGCTGTTGTTGAGCTGCAGCGTCTGGTCCGACCATGCATAGAACAGCGCCGTCTGTGCCCGCAGCGCACCGCTGGCCTGTTTGAAGCCCCACTCCAGCTGGCGCGTCTTGATACCCTTGAGCGGAGAGCTTTCCGGATCGATGGCAGACACCAGCTGCCAGTGCGCGCCCTTGGCCACATAGCTGCCCTGGCCGTAGTACTTGGCAGGGTCGGGCAGCTCGAAGCCTTCCGCATAGTTCAGCCAGGTGCTGCGCGCAGCATCGATCTTGTAGCGCGCGCCCAGGTTGAACAGGCTGACGTTGTAGCTGTTCTTGCCGCCCGGGATGGCATCTGCACTGGTGCCCCGGCCCAGCAGCATGGACAGCTGCTGGGTGTAGCCCACGAAGTCATCGACCGTGAGGTCGGTCTTCTGGTAACGCAGGCCGCCGTTGAGCGTCCACTGCGGGTCGAGCTTCCATTCCGCCTGCGCAAAGGCAGCAGCCGTGTTCACCCGGTAGCCAGCATAGCGCCCCACGGTGCCGATCTGACGGTTGACCATGCCTCCGGATGCGAGGGACTGCGCCGTATCGAACACTGCGCCTTCTCCATCGAAGCTCTCGCGGTCCCAATCGACGCCGTAGCGCAGGTTGATGCCGCCCCAGGTCTTGGAGAGGGCCGCCTTCAACCCCCAGGTATCGGTGTTCTGGCGCGATGCGGTCACCACCGAGCTTGGAAATGGCGCGAAATCCAGCTTTTCCTGCCGCCAGAAGCCCTGTACATACAGATCCTGCCCACCCAACACCTGCGCCGCGTGGTAGTCGGCATTGAACATCGCGCGCTCGGTCTTGGGCATCACGTCGCTCACGAAACCGCCGCGCTGCTCGAGCAGCTCCGGTTTTCCGCCCATGATGCCTGCCAGATTGGGGCCGCCGTACAGGTACGACGATCCATCGAACCGGTTGCGGTAGTACTGTCCCGTCAGCCCCAGCGTCTGCTGCGGGCTGATCTTGATCTGCATATTGCCCAGCACATCCACCCCCTTGGTGTTCTGCGTGTCCGTCTGGGCGATATCGGTTCGCACCGGCGCTCCCTTGCCGTCGTAGAAGCTGCCGTTGTTCTGCAGGGCGATGCCCAGGCGCGCCTGCACCCGGTCGTTGCCGCCGGCAATCGATTGCGCCAGACGGTACTGGTGATCGCGCGAACCCTGAAAGCCCGAGGTCACCCCGACCTCGCTGCCCAGTTGCATGCCGGCTGCGCTGCCCTTCTTGGTGATGATGTTCACGATGCCGCCCGTGGCACCGCCGCCATACAGCGCACTGGCCCCCGAGAGCACCTCGATGCGCTCGATGTTGAACGGGTCGATCGAATCGAGCTGCCGCGCCGTGCCGCGCGAGCTGTTGAGCGACACGCCATCGAGCATCACCAGCATGGTGCGCCCGCGCAGGTTCTGCCCGAAGTTGCTGCGCGACTGGCCGCCCAGGTCCACGCCAGGCACCAGTTGGCCCAGCGCTTCGCCCAGGCTTTTGCCGGCATTGACCTGCTGCAGCAGCGCATCGCTTTCAATGATCTGCGTGGTTTGCGCCAGTTCGCTGCGGATGCCGGGTGCGGCGCTTGCCACCACGCGCTGGACTGCCAGCTCGGTCTCTGCCTGCGCATTGGCCTGCTCAGACGTTGCAGATGCCGAAGCATCCTGAACCTGGGCTTGCGCCTGGCACGCCAACAGCGCCATGGCCAACGCCACCGGCGTCAGATGGCAAGCCTTGATGCCCCCTGCATGCCAATCCACCCGGACTGCTGCATCCAGATCTGTTTTCTTCTGCCCCTGATCGCCCATGAAAGTCACCTTCTTATTCGCTCACAACTACAAAGGTGAAGCGTATATCGAGGAGAATGAGAATTCTTTTCTTTTGAGAACAATTCTCAATACAGATGCATTCAAAGACGGCTTTTCTCAAAAAGGAGCAGGTGCTGGCCCATTGGAGCCATTGCATGTGGGCCCATACGCTGAACCCCGAACAGGCTGCCGAGCTGGTTCACCCCCATCTGCGGGTGCGCCATGTGCATGCGGGCCAGCATTTGTGGCACACCGGCGATGCGCCCCAGGGCTGGATCGGCGTGTCGCGCGGGGCAGCCAAGATATGCGTATCCACCGAGAGCGGCCGCTCAATCACGCTGTGTGGCTACGCGGGCAGCTGGTTTGGCGAGACCTACCTGTTGCGCCAGGGGGCGGTCATGGATTGCGATGCCATCGCGCTGCATGACCTCACGATGATCACCCTCCCCACAAATGCCTTCCATGCCTTGCGCCAGACATCTGCCGCGTTCAGCCATTTCCTGCTGGAACTGGCTGCCGAGCGCACGCACCAGCTCATGCGCCTTTTGACGGCCCAGCAATGCACCGGAGTCACCAGCCGCGTGGCACAGTGCCTGGGCTCCCTCATCACGCCAATGAACTTTCCGTTTCCCGATGCGGGCCTGCTCAATATCACGCAGAGCGAGCTGGCCGATTTCTGCCAGGTTTCCCGCGCCCGCCTGAACGAGGCCCTGCTGACGCTGGAAAAACAGCAGTTTCTGGAAGTGGGCTACCGCAGCGTGCGCCTCAAGGACATTGATGGCCTGCGCCGCTACAGCGCCTGAGCGCTACTTGCTCTTCTTCTGACCCAGCTTGGATTCCTTGCCTTCGAGCAAGCGCTGGATATTGAGCTTGTGGCGGTATACCAGCAGGGCCGACATCGCCAGGATGGCCAGGAGAATCCACTTGTTGAATTCCCACAGATCACCGCCCAAGAGGATGTACAGCACCGGCGCCATCACCGCCGCGACCAGCGACGACAGCGACGAATAGCGCCAGACGGCAGCCACCACCACCCAGCACGCCAGGACCAGCAGGCCCAGCCAGCCGCTGAAGCCCACAAGCACCCCCAGCGCCGTGGCTACGCCCTTGCCGCCTTCGAACTTGAAGAAAACCGGCCATAGATGCCCCAGAAAGGCACCCAGGCCCGCCAGCGCCATCGCGCCCTCTTCCAACCCGTAGGGTTTGCCAAAGCAGGCAACCAGGGCCACCGGCAACCAGCCCTTGGCGGCGTCGAGCAGCAAGGTGACAACAGCAGCAGCCTTGCTGCCTGAGCGCAGCACATTGGTGGCCCCGGGGTTCTTGCTGCCATAGGTGCGCGGGTCGTTCAGCCCCATGACGCGGCTGACGATGACGGCAAACGACAGCGAGCCTACAAAATAGGCCGCAACGGCCACCAGGATGGAATAGACAATGCTCAAAACGCTTCCCCTTGCCCGCGCGCCCATGGTTTGCGCACCCGGATGTATGTATATGACAGAATCAAGTCGCTATTCTGCCAGCGCGCACTGCACAGGCTTGGCTCCCAGCACCTGAACGCAGGCCTGCGGGTCGATCTGCACCAAAAAACCACGCCGCCCGCCATTGATGGCAATGCGCGGCAGCGCCAGGATGCTTTCTTCGATATACACCGGCATGTCCTTGCGTGTTCCGAAGGGCGAGGTACCGCCCACCAGATAGCCACTGTGCCGGTTGGCTACCTCCGGCTTGCACGGCTCCACGCTCTTGGCACCGATCTGGCGCGCCAGGTTCTTGGTGGAGACCTTGCAATCGCCATGCATCAGCACGATGAGCGGCTTGGCGTCCTGGTCCTGCATCACCAGGGTCTTGACCACCGCATGTTCATCCAGCCCCAACTGGCGCGCGGATTCGCTGGTGCCTCCATGCTCCACATATTCATAGGGATGCTCGGTGAACGCCACCTTGTGCGCCTTGAGCATCTGGGTGGCGGGGGTTTCGCTCACATGCGCGTTCTTGTCTTTTTTTGCCATTGCTGTTGACCCAGGGGCAAGGAGCGGCTGACAGTGTGCAGCCGCTCTCTCGAAGCCGTTTTCCTCAAAGACCGCATCACTGCGCCGGATCGCGCAGCTCCCAACGGATTGCGTCGATTTCGCGAAGCAGGTCTTCGGAGAGTTGCGTGCCCCATACGTTCAGGTCTTCTTCCAACTGCGCCATGGTGCGCACGCCGATGATGGTGCTGGCCACCTGCCATTTGGTGTAGCAGAAGGCCAATGCCAGCGCGGCAGGCGTCATGCCTTGGTCACGCGCCAGCTGGTTGTAGCGCTTGGCGGCCACCAAGGATTCCGGCCTGCCCCAGCGCTGCTTGCGCACCGATTCGTAGCCTGCAATGCGCGCCTCCTTGGGCGCGTTGGGGCCGGTGATGCCGCTTTCGTCATACTTGCCGGTGAGCAGGCCGAAGGCCAGCGGGGAATAGGCCAGCAGCGACACACCCAGGCGGTCGCAGGTTTCGTCCAGGCCGTTTTCCCAGCTGCGGTTGATGAGGCAGTAGGCGTTCTGGACGCTGGCCACACGCGGCAGGCCATGCTGCTCGGCAAGGCGCACAAACTCGTGCACGCCGTAGGGCGTCTCGTTCGAGAGGCCTACATGGCGAATCTTGCCCGCCTTCACCAGGCCTGCCAGCGCTTCCAGCTGCTCGCGGATCGTGGTTTCGCTGGTTTCCTTTTTCGGGTCGTAGTACAGGTTGCCGAAGGCGGGCACATGGCGCTCCGGCCAGTGAATCTGGTAGAGATCGATCACATCCGTCTGCAGACGGCGCAGGCTGGCGTTGCATGACGCCACGATGTCAGCTGCCGTCATGCCCTTGCCTTCGCGCACCCAGGGCATGCCGCGCGAGGGCCCTGCCACCTTGCTGGCCAGCACCACCTGCTCGCGCCTGCCGGGGTTGGCCTTGAACCAGTTGCCGATGATGGTTTCGGTGGCGCCAAAGGTCTCGGCACGGGCCGGCACCGAGTACATCTCGGCCGTATCCCAGAAATACACGCCGCGCTCGAGCGCGCGGCTGAGCATGGCGTGGGCGTCGGCTTCGTTCACCTGCTCGCCAAACGTCATGGTGCCCAGGCAGATGGGCGATACCTTCAAATCACTGCGGCCAAGTTGGATGTCTTGCATGGTTGTCGATGAATTGCAAAAATCTAAAATACAAAAAAGCACGCCGCAACGCGGCTGCGGCGCAATGCGTGCACTATAAAACGATATGCCGTCCTTTGCCCGGGCGGGCCAGTCACCCAGGTACATGCGTCTGCACTAGCCCCGCGGGACAATGCCAGACCACTGCCTTCTCCTAGCAAGCCATGTACCAGCCTCAACGCCACGCCACCAGTCGCCACTTGGCCATTCGCAACCACCCTTACCACCTGCTGCAATGGGGCAGTAGCCAAATCCAGCCTGCGCTGGTGCTGTGCCACGGTTGGATGGATGTAGGCGCATCCTTCCAGTTTGTGGTTGACCAGTTCAGCGATGCATTTACGGAGAGCCGCACGATCATCGCGCCCGATTGGCGCGGCTTTGGCCAAAGCCGCAGCCCCAGCGCGCCCGACCACTTTCCGTTTGTGGACTACCTGGGCGATCTGGATGCACTCATTGACGGGATCAGCCCCGATGCGCCGGTTGACCTGCTGGGCCACAGCATGGGCGGCAATGTGGCGATGCTGTATGCAGCCGCGCGCCCGGCCCGGGTGCGTCGGCTCATCAACCTGGAAGGTTTTGGACTGCCTGCCTCGCAGCCTGCACAGGCTCCGCAGCGCACCGCCCGCTGGCTGGACGAAATCCGCGACCTGCACCACGGCAAGATTGGAACCCGGCCCTACGCCGATGCTGCCGAAGTCTCCGCGCGGCTGCAGAAGAACAATCCCCGCCTATCTGCCGACAAGGCGCTGTGGCTGGCCCACCATTGGGCCACCGTGGGGGCAGATGGCCTGTGGCGCATTGCGGGTGACGACGCACACAAGGTCGTCAGCGCACAGCTGTTTCGCGCCGATGAAATGCTGGCCAGCTACGCGACCATTGCCTGCCCCACGCTGATGGTCAAGGCCGAGCCCGACACCATGGCCGCCTTCTGGCAGGGCAAGTTCACGCAGGCTGAGTTCTTGCAGCGCCTCGCGTCGGTGCCCGATGTGCGGGTGGCCAGCCTTTCGGAAGCAGGTCACATGCTGCACCACGACCAGCCGCATGCGCTGGCGTCCCTGATCGAGGATTTTCTTGAAAATTGATTTCCATCAAGCCATGGAACTATCCGCCGCCCTTCGCACCCGCATCCATACCGCACTGCAGCACTTTGCCGTGCAAGGCACGGACGGCGGCGGCCACGCGCGCGCGGCGGTCGCGCTGGTCATCAGCGACGAAGGCCCCGGAGCCCAGCTTCCCAACCAGATCACCCCGTCAGACCCGGCCGAGCCCAGGCACTGGAGCCATGAAGCCGCCCTGCTGCTGACCCGCCGCGCCCTGCATCTGCGCAACCACGCCGGGCAATGGGCGCTGCCAGGCGGGCGGATCGAAGCGGGCGAATCGCCCGAGCAGGCTGCGCTGCGCGAGGTGCAGGAAGAGATTGGCCTGCGCCTTGCACCCACCCAGATACTGGGCCGCCTCGACGACTATGCCACCCGCTCCGGCTTTGCCATCACACCGGTCGTGGTCTGGGCAGGCGCAGTGGCGCAATTGCAGCCCAATCCGGACGAGGTGGCCAGCATCCACCGCATTGCGCTGACCGAATTGCTGCGCAGCGATTCGCCCATGCTCGATGCCAGTGCCCATTCGCCACACCCCGTTCTGCGCATGCCCATTGGCAACAGCTGGATCGCAGCGCCCACGGCGGCTTTTCTGTACCAGTTTCGCGAAGTCTGCCTGTGCGGGCGCACCACGCGGGTCGCGCATTTTG
Organism: Comamonas odontotermitis; assembly: GCF_040396735.1. Taxonomy (GTDB): domain Bacteria; phylum Pseudomonadota; class Gammaproteobacteria; order Burkholderiales; family Burkholderiaceae_C; genus Comamonas; species Comamonas odontotermitis_C. The sequence continues at coordinate 9,193 of NZ_JBEBNZ010000026.1, read as the reverse complement.
ACCAGCCCCTGTTCGCGTGGCGCTAGTAGCCGCAGGCAGCTTCAGTATCAAAACCATAGCTGCCTGCGCACGTCTGTCAAGCGCAATAGGTGATTTTTATCAATCTTGTATGTAAAGCCACCATGGCTGGACCGGTACCGCCGCCATGCGACAATAATGGGCTTGATTGCAAGAACAGGACACACAGAACATGGAAGCAGAACGCATCAACCAGATTGGCAACGCCCTCGAAGACCTGTCCACCCGGACAGAAGAGCTTCGGAGGTATCTTTGACTACGATGCAAAGTACGAACGCCTGCGCACGGTAAACGCTTCGCTCGAAGACCCAGCCGTCTGGAACGACCCGAAAAAGGCCCAGGAGCTGGGCAAGGAAAAGAAGGCGCTCGATTCCGTCGTGCTGACCCTGCAGAAGCTGACAGGTGAGCTGGCCGACAATTCCGAACTCTTCGAGATGAGCAAGGAAGAAGGCGACGACGCCGGGCTGGAAACCATCGAGGCCGAAGCCGACAAACTGCGCCCGCTGATCGAAGAGCTGGAATTCCGCCGCATGTTCAGCCAGGAGGCTGATCCACTCAACTGCTTCATCGACATCCAGGCCGGCGCCGGTGGTACCGAAGCCTGCGACTGGGCCAGCATGCTGCTACGCCAGTACCTGAAGTACGCCGAGCGCAAGGGCTTCAAGGCCACTGTTGAGGAAGAGACGCCTGGCGACGTGGCCGGTATCAAAAGCGCAACCATCAAGGTCGAGGGCGAATACGCCTATGGCCTGCTGCGTACTGAAACCGGTGTGCACCGCCTGGTGCGCAAGAGCCCGTTTGACTCGTCCGGCGGCCGCCACACCAGCTTCTCGTCGCTGTTTGTCTACCCGGAGATCGACGATTCGATCGAAATCCAGATCAATCCGTCCGATGTGCGCACCGACACCTACCGTGCCAGCGGCGCGGGCGGCCAGCACATCAACAAGACGGATTCGGCCGTGCGCCTGACGCACATCCCCACCGGTATCGTGGTGCAGTGCCAGGATGGCCGCAGCCAGCACAGCAACCGCGATGTTGCCTGGCAGCGCCTGCGCTCCAAGCTCTATGACTTTGAAATGCGCAAGCGCATGGAAGAGCAGCAAAAGCTCGAAGACACCAAGACCGATGTAGGCTGGGGCCACCAGATCCGCAGCTACGTGCTGGACAACAGCCGTATCAAGGACCTGCGCACCAATGTCGAAGTCTCGGCCACCCAGAAGGTGCTGGATGGAGACCTGGATGTGTTCATTGAAGCATCCCTGAAGCAGGGTGTGTAACCCCCGGAGCAGTGTTCACACGCTGCTCCGCTTTAGATTGTTGATTCACCCTGCATGGCTGCGCCCCCCGCAGCCATGCACTGCCACCGGAAAGCCCTTGCCAGCAATGCCTCCCATCCAAGCCCTGATATTCGACATGGACGGAACCATGGTGGATTCCATGCCCTGGCATGCCCAAGCCTGGGTTGAATACGCACGCCGCCATGGCATGGATCTGGACGTGCCCGCCTTCATGGTGCAGACCACCGGCAAGAATGCCTTCGAGTGCGCCTGCGCCCTGATGGGCCGCACCGTGAGCGCAGAAGAATCCGAGCGCATCACGGCAGAAAAGGAAGGCATCTACCGCGAACTGTTTGCAGCCAACTTCAGCGCAGTGGGCGGTTTTGAGCGCTTTGCGGCCCAGGCCCATGAAATGGGACTGAAGGTGGCCATTGGCACCGCGGGCGACCAGGACAATGTGAATTTCGTGCTGGGCAACCTGCAGATGCAGCCTCCTGCGCACGCCATTGCTCGCGGCGACGAGGGGCTGCCCGGCAAGCCCCACCCCGATATTTTCCTCAAGGCAGCCGAGCGACTGAATGTCGAGCCGGCTGCCTGTGTGGTGTTCGAGGACGCACCCCACGGCATTGAAGCGGCGCGGCGCGCTGGCATGCGTGCCGTGGGCATCGGCACCACACACAACGAACAAGACCTTGGTGGCCCCCATGTACTGGCATGGGCGCCCGATTTCTCGACCCTGCTGAACAAGCAATTTCTGGAGAGACTCCATGATGCGTGAAGGACAAGCACACACCGTCTACCGTGCCGATTACCAGGCCCCTGCATGGTGGATTGAGACGGTCGATCTGACTTTCGACCTGGACCCGGCCAAAACCCGCGTCCTGAACAAGATGCGTGTGCGCCGCAACCCCGATGTGCCCGCGCAACCCCTGCACCTCAATGGCGACGAATTGAACCTGGCCCGCGTGCTGGTCAATGGAGCAGGTACATCGTTCAAGATGGAAGGCTCCGATCTGGTACTGGAGAACCTGCCAGAAGGCAGCGATCCGGTGGATCTGGAAATCTTCACCACCTGCATTCCCGAGAAGAACACCAAGCTGATGGGCCTGTACACCAGCAACGGCTCGTTCTTTACGCAATGCGAAGCGGAAGGCTTCCGCCGCATCACCTACTTTCTGGACCGCCCCGATGTGATGGCCATGTACACCGTCACCCTGCGCGCCAGCAAGGCACTGTTCCCGGTACTGCTGTCCAACGGCAACCTGGTGGAGCAAGGCGAATTGCCCGACGGGCGCCACTTTGCCAAGTGGGTGGACCCGCACAAGAAGCCCAGCTACCTGTTTGCCCTGGTGGCTGGCAACCTGGTTGCGCGTGAGCAGAAGATCAAGAGCCGCGCTGGCAACGAACACCTGCTGCAGGTCTACGTGCGTCCCGGCGATCTGGAAAAGACCGAGCACGCCATGAACTCGCTGATGGCCTCCATCGCCTGGGACGAAGCCCGCTTTGGCCTCAGCCTGGACCTGGAGCGCTTCATGATCGTCGCCACCAGCGACTTCAACATGGGCGCGATGGAGAACAAGGGCCTGAACATCTTCAACACCAAGTACGTGCTGGCCAGCCAGGCCACCGCGACCGATGCCGACTACGCCAATATCGAGTCGGTGGTGGGCCACGAGTACTTCCACAACTGGACGGGTGACCGCGTCACCTGCCGCGACTGGTTCCAGCTCTCGCTCAAGGAAGGCCTGACCGTCTTCCGCGACCAGGAATTCAGCATGGACATGGCCGGCAGCGCCTCGGCCCGCGCCGTCAAGCGCATTGACGATGTGCGCGTGCTGCGCACCGTGCAGTTCCCCGAGGATGCCGGCCCCATGGCCCACCCCGTGCGCCCCGACAGCTATATCGAGATCAACAACTTCTACACGGTCACGATCTACGAAAAAGGCGCCGAAGTGGTGCGCATGCAGTCCGAGCTGGTGGGCCGCGAAGGCTTTGCCAAGGGCATGAAGCTGTATTTCGAGCGCCATGACGGCCAGGCCGTGACCTGCGATGACTTCGCCCAGGCCATGGCAGATGCCAACCCCGGCTCTCCACTGGCCCAGCACCTTGCGCAGTTCAAGCGCTGGTACAGCCAGTCGGGCACGCCACGTGTCGCTGCCAGCGGCACCTACGATGCCTCGGCCCAGACCTACACGCTCACCTTGTCACAACACTGCCCCGCCACGGCTGGGCAGCCCAACAAGGAGCCCTTCGTGATCCCGGTCACGCTGGGCCTGGTGGGCGCCGACGGCAGCCAGTTGCCTGTGGCCATCCGCGCCGCAGAAGGCCTTTCTGCCTTTGCCAACAGCGCGACCAGCCACACCGTGGTACTGACGCAGCCAACACAGACCATCGTGTTCGAAGGCGTGACCCAGGAGCCCACACCATCGCTGCTGCGCAATTTCAGCGCCCCCGTGGTGCTGGAGATGGACTACAGCGACGACCAGCTTCGCCACCTGCTGGCACACGACGAAGACGCCTTCAACCGCTGGGAGGCCAGCCAGCGCCTGGGCTTGCGCATTGCTCTGCAAAACATAGCAGCACGTGCAGGTACTGCAGGTGCTGAGAGCGCGCTGGATGCAAACATCTTGCCTGCGCCATTTGTCGAAGCCATGCGAGCCGTGCTGCGCGACCCGCTGCTCGATGCCGCCTTCAAGGACCTGGCACTGACCTTGCCATCCGAGGCCTATATCACCGAACAGTTGGACAGCGTTGATCCACAGATCGTGCATCAGGTGCGCGAAGCCATGCGCCAGCAACTGGCTACTGATCTGGCTTCCGACTGGGCATGGGTCTATGAACAGTGCAGCAACACGGGCGCCTATGTGCCCGACGCCGCAAGCGGCGGCAAGCGGGCCCTCGCCGGCCATGCGCTCCTGATGCTGTGCGTGGCAGCCCGTGCCTCTGGCGACAAAGTCTGGCCCGGCAAGACGCTGCAGCGCTTCAAGGACGCGGGCAATATGACGGACCGCTACAACGCGCTGAGCGCCCTGGTAGTCAGTGGCAGCGAGTTGGCAGCCAATGCACTCCAGTCCTTCCATGCCATGTTCAAGAACGACGAGCTGGTGATGGACAAATGGTTCGCCCTGCAAGCAGGTGCACCGGATGTGGACGGCAGCGCCCTGCCCGCCGTGCGCGCACTGATGAAGCTGCCCGACTTCAATATCAAGAACCCCAACCGCGCCCGCAGCGTGATCTTCAGCTACTGCAGCGGCAACCCTGGCGGCTTCCACCGCACCGATGGTGCAGGTTATGCCTTCTGGGCCGAGCAAGTGATCGCGCTGGACGCCTTCAACCCGCAGGTGGCTGCCCGCCTGGCGCGTGCACTTGACCGCTGGAAGAAGCTGGCTGAGCCCTACCGCACTGCTGCAGGTGACGCCATTGCCAAGGTCGCCGCCAAGCCCAAGCTGAGCAATGATGTGCGCGAAATCATCACCCAGGCAATGAACCACTGATGCGCCAAGCCTCACCCGCCGCGCCGATGTGCGGCTGGTCGTGTTTTTTAGGACTTGCGCAAACAGGGACGAGGATGCAACGCCTGCTTCATGCTGGAAAGACATCTCGCTGCGTCCCGATTTGTGTAAACCGGATTTGTATTGATAGGAACGGTTATGAACCAACGTATATCCCTGTCGCGCTACCTCGTTGAGCAGCAGCGCGTCGACGGCCTCATTCCCGCGCAGTTGCGCCTGCTGCTCGAAGTAGTGGCTCGCGCCTGCAAAAGCATCAGCCAGTCCGTCAACAAGGGCGCCCTGGGTGGTGTGCTGGGCACGGCTGGCAGCGAAAATGTGCAAGGCGAAGTGCAGAAAAAGCTCGACATCATTGCCAACGAAGTGCTGATCGAAGCCAATGAATGGGGCGGCCACCTCGCCGCCATGGCCTCGGAAGAAATGGACAGCATCTATCTGGTGCCCAACCGCTACCCCCAAGGTGAATACCTGCTCATGTTCGATCCGTTGGACGGTTCGTCCAACATCGACGTCAACGTGTCGATCGGCACCATCTTCAGCGTGCTCAAAAAACCCGAAGGCCACCCTGGCGTGACCGAAGAAGACTTTCTGCAGCCCGGCGCCCAGCAGGTGGCAGCAGGCTATTGCGTCTATGGCCCGCAAACCACGCTCGTGCTGACCGTGGGCGACGGCGTGGCTATGTTCACGCTGGACCGCGAAATGGGGAGCTTCGTCCTGACCCAGGAAAACGTGCGCATTCCCGAAGACACCAAGGAATTCGCCATCAACATGAGCAATATGCGCCACTGGGATGCACCCGTGAAGCGCTATGTCGACGAATGCCTGGCGGGCGTCGAAGGCCCTCGCAACAAGGACTTCAACATGCGCTGGATTGCCTCGATGGTGGCTGACGTGCACCGTATTCTCACGCGCGGGGGCATCTTCATGTACCCCTGGGACAAGCGCGAACCCAACAAGCCCGGCAAACTGCGCCTGATGTACGAGGCCAACCCCATGGCCTGGCTGGTGGAGCAGGCCGGCGGCGCAGCCACCAACGGCCGCGAACGCATCCTCGATCTGCAGCCCACCAAGCTGCACGAACGCGTCAGCGTGGTGCTAGGCTCCAAGAACGAGGTGGATCGCGTCACCCGCTACCACGTGGAAGCATAAATTCCGCAATTTGGCCCGAGAGCCAAAAATTCACGCTATAATTTATCTCTAACGCCGGTGTAGCTCAGTCGGTAGAGCAGCTCATTCGTAATGAGAAGGTCGGGTGTTCGATTCATCTCTCCGGCACCACAACAGAAAAGAAAACCTCGCTATTTAAACGATAGCGAGGTTTTTATTTTTCTGCTCCGTGTAGCCACTGTGTAGCCATCGGTACATGGTTTTGCAGCTCAGACTTTCCTTCGAGTGTTGTACAAGCACTGACCTTTCATCCGCCCGTGCGTGAGGCCATGCATCACCAGAAATACGATTTGCCAGCCGAGCCGACCTTCCCGCCCCTGGAGGATGACGCCTGCGGCAAGAGCGGCGATCCGACCGTGCACGGCTCTAGCCATCACCTTCTCGCCTAGGCGCTTCAAGCAGTTCATCTTCGTCTCCACCAAGGACCGACGGTGGTAGCCGCTCCAGCGCTTCCAAATAGTACGGCCCAACTTCTTGCACGCTTTGACCGCTTCGTTGCGATGCGCGAATGCCAGACCTTTACGCAACCTTGCGCCTTTGCGAGGAGGAATGACGGGGATGGCTTTGCGGTGGTGGCAGGCTTCATGCACGTCTTTTGTGTCGTACGCGTCATCGCCTGTAAAACTGGCAACTATTTCATGGCTTGGTATTTGGCGCAGTAGCCCTGCTGCTACTGGTGAATCACCAGCTTCATTGGTGGTCACCACCATGGCTCGTATCTGCATATTTTCTGCATCTATGCCAAGGTGCACCTTGCGCCACTGACGGCACCGCTCGGCGCCGTGCTTCTTTGTTTTCCACTCGCCTTCGCCCAAAAACTTGATCCCTGTGGAGTCGGTAAGCATGTGCAAGCCATGCCTGCCAACTCAGGCGGATGACTCCATGCGCGGGCGCAGAAATCCTACAGACCTGCGGTTTCAGTGCAGCCAATCTAGTAGGCATCACAGCGAGGAGAACACGCCATGGGTACGACCCAGTCCAACAAAAACCTTGACCACACGGAAGACGAAAGCATCGACCCGGTCGGTGAACCTGAGCAGCTGCCTTTGACGCCCGAGCTTGGCGATGCCCCTCCGGACCCTCCATTCTCCCCCAGCACTGAGCCCGACGTCCCGCAAGACCTGGAGTCCGAGCGCGTCGTCGGCCACGAACCGCTGAATCCCTGATGTTGACCGCCTCGCCTCTGCCCCCTCACCTGCCCAACGATGGGGCGCTTTTTCTGGACTTTGATGGCACCCTGGTGCCGATAGCATCCACGCCGGACAGCATCGCAGTTCCCGCCCAACTGGTAGCGCTGCTGCGCGAGTTGCAGGCATTGCTGGGCGGCGCTGTGGCGATCATCTCTGGCCGGGATATTGCCTCGCTAGACAACTACCTGCAGCCCTTGCAACTGCCATGTGCAGGCGCGCATGGTGCGCAGCGCCGTGATGCAAGGGGCCAGCAATGCGGCGATGCGCCGGGCGATATCTCAGCAGTGATCGAGGCCTGCGAACAACTGGCCCAGGCACACCCCGCGCTACATGTGGAGCCTAAGCAAAGCGGCGTAGCCCTGCACTACCGCCGCGACCCATCGCTGGAGGACCTGTGCCTGCGCAGCCTGCAAGCCATGCTTGCCCATAGGCCGCAGTGGATCTTGCTGCGCGGCAAGCGGGTGCTGGAGATCCTGCCGCTGGGCAAGAGTAAGGGCCGCGCCATCCAGGCCTTCATGCAAGAGCCACCCTTTGCCGGGCGCACGTCCTTCTTCCTCGGTGATGACATCAGCGACGAAAGCGGCTTTGCTGCCGTTCTGGCCCAGCGCGGTGTCGCCATCAAGGTAGGTTCCGGTGCCAGCGGTGCCAGCCATCGACTGGAAGGTGTGAATGCCGTCTACCACTGGCTGCAGGCGGCCTGCACGCAGCTACGCATGTTGAATAGCCTGCGCCAACCTGCGGAGGCTCGGCCGTGAGCCGCCTCGTCGTTGTCTCCAACCGGGTGGCCGATCCGCAGGATGCCGCGCCCGGCGGCTTGGCCATTGCGCTAGAAGAAGCGTTGCAGCGCGAGAGTGGCCTGTGGTTTGGCTGGGGTGGCAAGCTCACGAATCAGTCCAAGCCTCAGCTCTCCGTCCGCCAATGGGGCGCGGTGACAGTCGCCACGACCGAGCTGGAGCGGTGTGACCACGACAGCTATTACAGCGGCTTTTGCAACAATGTGCTTTGGCCCGTATTTCACAACCGCCTGGACTTGGCCGTGTTCGACCCCGGCTTTTATGAAGGCTACCAGCGCGTCAACCGGCAGTTTGCACAGCAGCTGCTGCCATTGCTGCAAGACGACGATCTCATCTGGGTGCATGACTACCATCTGATGGCGCTGGCAGCAGAGCTGCGCGCGCTGGGCTGCCAACAGCGCATCGGCTTTTTTCTGCACATCCCCTTTCCTCCGCTGATTGCTCTCAGCGCCGTGCCGCAGCATAAGGCGCTGATGCAGGCCTTGATGGCCTTTGACTTGGTGGGCCTGCAAAGTCGGCAAGACTTGCAGCATTTTCAGAGCTATGCGCTGGCACAGGCCGATGGCCGCATCAGCCACCGCCACCACTACCACGCCCATGGCAAGCAAACCCGCTGCGAGGTGTTTCCGATTGGCATCGACGCACGCGCCTTTGCGGCACTGACGGACACGCTCCCAGCCCAGCAAGTGCAAGCCACGATGGAGCAGGAATACCGCCAGCGCCGACTAGTGGTGGGTATAGACCGGCTTGACTACTCCAAGGGCCTGCCCGAGCGCATCCACGCTTTTCGCGATCTGCTGGAGCGGCACCCTGACCAGCGGCGCAACGCCACCCTGGTGCAGATCGGCTCCCCCACCCGCGAGCACCTGAAGGCCTATACGGGTATCCGCAGTCAATTTGAGTCGCTGTGCGGCGCCATCAATGGCGATTTTGGCGAGTTGGACTGGATGCCTGTGCGCTACATCCATCAAGTGTTGACGCGCGCGCACTTGGCAGGGCTGTGCCGCTCGGCCGCCGTGGGACTGGTCACGCCGTTGCGCGATGGCATGAACCTGGTTGCCTAGGAATTCATCGCCGCCCAGCGCCCGGCCGACCCGGGGGTGCTGGTGCTCTCGCGCTTTGCCGGAGCAGCCGAGCAGTTGCAAGAAGCCCTGCTGGTGAATCCGTATGACGTCCACAGCACCGCCGACAGCATTGACCAGGCGCTGCAAATGCCGCTGGCCGAGCGCATCGAGCGG
>NZ_JBEBNZ010000025.1:0-51807 GCF_040396735.1 Comamonas odontotermitis | reverse complement strand
ACTCTGGCAAATCGATGAACTGGTAAAGCGCGGCGGTAAGGTATTGCTGGGACATGGGGCCAAGATGATAGCGCCCGGGCCGTGCTGGGGTGGTTTGCATGGTTTAAAAGCCGCCCGGTCTGCCGCGCTATCTGCCACTGGTTTGCGCTGCATCGAACGGGCTTTCATTGCCAGTTGACGGCAACGAAAAAGCCCGGCAGGGCCGGGCTTGGGTGCGCGTGCGTACTGGCAGCTTATTTGGCCTGCAGCCCGGTGATATCGTAGAAGTTGATCTTGTTGCCATCCGGGAACATGCGGTCGCCGGGCTTCATGCCAGCGGGGCAGGCGCCCATGTATTCGCCCTTGATGTTGCGCGTGGTCTCGACGATCTGGCCGTCGGGCATCTGCTGCTTGGTGACCGAGAGCACATGGAAGTTGGTCTGGAAATCGCCGGTGATCTTGCGGCTGGTTTCGATGCGCTGTTCGGTCTGGCCGACCTTGCAGTTGGAGGTGAACTGCCAGCCATTGCTGTCCTTGTTGCTGCCGGTCTGGCATTGCTGGACGTCGTGCTTGGCCTTTTGCAGCTCGCGGGTCTTGTAGAAGGTGTCCTTGTCCATGCAGTCCTGGAACGTCACGGTGTCACCCGTCTGGTCGGTCGAACTGACCTGCCAGTGGCCGGACTTGGGACGGGGGAGGTCTTCGATACCGCCGGTGGAGGCGCAGCCTGCAGCCAGCAGGGCGGCGGCAATGACCGACAGGGAAGTGGTGTAGCGGATGGGTAGCATGTGATCCTCTCAATGTGAGCCATCCCGCAGGGGATGTTTTTGCTAGGGTGTTATGTCTTGATCCTAGGAGACCCGCTGGCAGCACTCTGTCTGACGAGTGCCGCCTCTCGTGTAGGAGAGGGGAGCGGGCTGAGCTGACTGTAACTGAATTTGCGGCGCTTTCCGGGGAGGTTTTAAGTGCCATGCGATTCATTGCCCTGCAGGCATTGCTGCTGCAGCCAGGTTTCGAAAGTCTGCAGGGCGAGCGACGGCGTGCGTGCCTTGGGCTGGGTCAGCCAGTAGCTGCCGGTGTCCAGCGTCTGCGGAAAAGGGGCGATCAGGCGGCCTGCCTGCACGTCGCGGGAGAACAGGCGCATGGGCAGCAGGGCCACGCCCAGCCCCTGGGCAGCGGCTTCGGCCAGGGTCAGCGACGAATCGAACACCGTGCCGCGCAGTGCCGGGCATTCCATGCCGGCATGGCGGAACCAGTCGTTCCACTCGCCCGCGCGGTACGAGCGCAGCAGGGTTTCGCGGGCCAGATCGGCGGGTTGGGAAAGGCGTGCGGCAATGGCCGGGGCGCACATGGGCGTGAGCGGGGCGTGCAGCAGCAAGGTGGCTGCAGTGCCATGCCAGGCACCATCGCCAAAGCGGATGGCGCAATCGAGCCCTTCACCGGCCAGGTCCACCCGGTTGTTGTGGGTGAAGATGCGCAGGTCGATGAAGGCGTGGGCTTCCTGCAGAGCGCGCAGGCGGGGCAGGAGCCAGCCGACGGCAAAGGTGCCGACCACGCCGACCGACAGCACCTCGCGCGGGCGCCTGTCGTGCACCTGCTCCAGTGCGCGGGCAAGGCTGCCGAATGCGCCGCTGACCACGGGCACCAGGGCCAGGCCCTCGTCGGTCAGCGCCAGGCCGCGCGGCAGGCGGCGAAACAGGGGCTTGCCCAGCTGTTCTTCCAGCTGGCGGATGTGCTGGCTCACCGCTGCCTGGGTGACGTGCAGCTCCAGCGCAGCCCGCGTGAGGTTGAGGTGGCGGGCGGCGGCTTCGAAGGCGCGCAATGCGTTCAGCGGTAAGTGCATTGGGTATAAGTTTTTCTATGGGTTCTTCTTGGTTTTCATCGTTGGTCAAAGCGGCACATTCCTTATAAATTCACGCCATCCACAACGAATGACTGATTTTAAGGATTGAAGATCATGAAAAGAAGAAAGTTTTTCTTGGCTATCGGCAGTGCCGGCATGGTGGCTGCAGCGCATGGAAAGTCTCCGGCGCCCAAGGCGGCAGTCAGTGAGGCGCAACGCAGTTTCACCAGCGCCATGCAGGCGATCGAGCAGCGCGTGGGTGGGCGCCTGGGCGTGGCGGTGCTGGACACGGGCTCAGGTCTATCCCTGGGCTGGCGGCAGGGTGAGCGGTTCCCGATGTGCAGCACCTTCAAGATGCTGCTGGCAGGGCAGGTGCTGTCCGAAGTCGATGTGCGGCGCGAGCGGCTCGACGCCGAGGTGCGGTTTGACCGCTCCATCCTGGTCGAGCATTCGCCGGTGACGGAAAAGCACGCCGGCATATCGCCGATGACGGTGGCGCAACTGTGCGATGCGGTGATGACCATCAGCGACAACGGGGCGGCCAACCTGCTGCTGGACCGTGTGGGCGGGCCGGCGGGTTTTACCCGCTACATGCGCAGCCTAGGCGATACGGTGACGAGGCTCGACCGGATTGAACCCGCCATGAGCGAGTCGCGCCCGGGCGACGTGCGCGACACCACCAGCCCGGAGGCCATGCTGACCAGCATGCGTGCGCTCACCCTGGGCCGCGCACTGGGCGTGGCCGGGCGCAAGCAGCTGGTGGACTGGATGCTGGCCAACAAGACCGGGGACAACTGCCTGCGCGCAGGCGCCAAGGGCTGGACGGTGGCCGACAAGACCGGCGCAGGCCCGGGCACCCGCAATGACGTGGGCCTGCTCTGGCCACCCGGCGGCGGCGCGCCCATACTGGTCGCCAGCTTTCTGACCGCCACCAAGGCACAACCCCCGGCCCGCGATGCGGCGCTGGCCAGCGTTGCGGCGCAGATCGTCCAGCAATGGGGCTGACACCGGGGAGCGTGGGCAGGTCTACAGGTACTTGACCAGCACCTGGCTCTTGCGGCTCCAGTTGTACTTGGCCTTGCGCTGCTCGGGCAGCCAGTCGGGGTCGACCGGCTGGAAGCCGCGCTTGATGAACCAGTGCATGGTGCGGGTGGTGAGCACGAAAATGCTCTTGAGGCCGATGGCGCGGGCGCGCTGCTCGATGCGCTTGAGCAGCTTTTCCCCATCGCCCGTGCCCTGGCTTTGCGGCGAAACGGTCACGGCTGCCATTTCGCCCGTCTGTGCCTCGGGGTAGGGGTAGAGCGCCGCGCAGCCGAAGATCACGCCATCGTGCTCGATGATGGTGTAGGCGGAAATGTCGCGCTCGATCTCGGTGCGGCTGCGCTTGACCAGCGTGCCATCCTTTTCAAAGGGCTCGATCAGCTGCAGGATGCCGCCCACGTCGTCGGGCTTGGCTTCGCGCAGCTCTTCGAGGCGCTCGTCAATGATCATGGTGCCGATGCCATCGTGCACATACACTTCCAGGAGCAGCGCGCCATCGGTGGAAAACGGCAGGATGTGGCTGCGCTCCACGCCGTCCTTGCAGGCCTTGACGCAGTGCTGCAGGTAAAAGCCCACATCGGTGGGCAGGGTGGCAGGCGGCAGTTCGGCCAGCAGCTTTTGCGCCACGTCCAGCGGCAGCTCGGTATCGATCGGGTTGTCTTCGCCCTCAGGCTCCAGCGGCTTGAGGCGGATGCCCGGCACCTCGGTCAGGAACATCAGCTTGTCGGCCTTGAGCTCGATGGCAATGCGGGTGGCGACTTCTTCCATGCTCAGGTTGAATGCCTCGCCGGTAGGCGAAAAGCCAAAGGGCGACACCAGCACCATGGCACCCATGTCGAGCGTGCGGTGGATGCCGCCGACATCGACCTTGCGCACCAGGCCCGAATGCATGAAATCCACGCCGTCCACAATGCCGACGGGGCGCGCGGTAACAAAATTGCCGGAGATGACGCGCACCGTGGCCCCGGCCATGGGCGTATTGGGCAGGCCCTGGCTGAAAGCGGCCTCGATCTCGAATCGCAGCTGGCCTGCGGCTTCCTGGGCACAGTCCAGTGCGACGGAATCGGTCACCCGTATGCCGTGTGAATAGCGGGGGGCATGGCCTTTGGCGGCCAGTTGTTCGTTCACCTGCGGGCGAAAACCATGCACCAGCACGATCTTGACCCCCAGGGCCTGGATCAGCGCCAGATCCTGCGCAATCGATTGCAGCTTGCCTGCCGCGATGGCTTCACCGGTGATCCCCACCACAAAGGTCTGGTTGCGGAACTTGTGGATATAGGGTGCCACTGAGCGGAACCAGGGCACGAAGGTGAAATTGAATACAGCGGACATTGGGTGGCGTGGAGTATCTCGGTGGCAAGTGACCTGGCCTGCACGGGAACCTGCAGGAATTCGTCAACACATTCGTTGGCCGCTATTGTTATACAAACCCAGGCCCCGCGTGCACAAGCGCCACGCTTTGTGCCACTGAAATGGCGGAAAAACTGTAGCCTATGCGATACGCCGTTTTCGCCCTGCGGAAGTGGAGGTTTGGCAAACGCAAACGGCACGGCGCACACAAAGCGCGGGCCTGCCCCGATGATGGCGGTTTTGAAAAACCAGAACCGGAGACAAACCATGGCTATCCTCAATCGCCGCCAGCTGCTGGCCCTTGGCGCCTCGCCCCTAGCTGCTGCGCTGCCCTGGCAGGCGGCGCACGCGGCGGATTACCCCAGCAAGCAGGTGAAATTCATCGTGCCGTTCCCGCCCGGTGGGCCGGTGGATACCACGGCGCGGGCGTTTGCCGTGCCGTTGGGGCAGTTGTGGGGCCAGGCCACCTTTGTTGACAACCGCGCAGGCGGCGGCGGGATCGTAGGTGCCGAAGTGGCCGCCAAGCAAGCGCCCGACGGTTACGGCCTGTTTGTGGGCGCCATCCACCATTCGGTCAATCCTTCGCTGCATGCCAAGCTGGGCTACGACATTCAGAAGGACTTTGCGCCCATCAGCTTTGCCGCCATGTTCCCGGTGTTCCTGGTCGTCAACCCCAGTGTGCCGGCCAAGAATGTGAAAGAGCTGATAGCCCTGGCCAAAAAGCCCGACAGCACCCTCAGCTTTGCCTCGTCCGGCAATGGTGGTGGCACGCACCTCGCGGGCGAGCTTTTCAACATGCACGCAGGCACCAAGCTATTGCATGTTCCGTACAAGGGCAGTGCGCCTGCCATGACCGATGTACTGGGTGGCCAGGTGGCGATGATGTTCAGCGACGCGCCGTCTGCCATTCCCCACATCAAGACCGGCAAGGTGCGGGTGCTGGGCGTGGCCAGCCCCCAGCGTTCGTCGCTGCTGCCCGATGTGCCAACCATTGCAGAGCAGGGCCTGCCCGGCTACGACGCGTACTCGTGGGCCGCCCTGTTTGCACCGGCAGGCACGCCCAAGGACGTGATTGCCAAAATCAACACCGATTTCAACAAGGTGATGCGGGACCCGGAGGTCAAGCAGCGCCTGTACGTGGCGGGCGCCGAGGCCGACCCCGGCTCACCCGAGGACATGGCCAGGCGCCTGCAGTCCGAAATGGACAAATGGGCCAAGGTGGTCAAGGCGGCGGATATCAAGATCTGACCCAGGGCGCCCCCAGGCCGGGTGAGGCCGGAGGGTTCTGCGCTGCACAATAGGGCGATCTGAAAGCAGTGTGAAACTATGAATTCAATAGCAGGTGCCGCACAACAGTCGGGCGCTGAGTCCTATTTTCAATCCGTTCCGCTGGAGAAGGCCTACCGGCTGCTCAACCACGGGCCGACGGTGCTGGTGTCTGCCCAGCACGCGGGCGAATGCAATGTGATGGCGGCCGCCTGGGCGTGCGCGCTGGATTTCAGCCCGCCCAAGGTGACCGTGGTGCTGGACAAGGCCACCAGAACCCGGGCGCTGGTGGAAGGCAGTGGGCGCTTTGCGCTGCAATTGCCCACGGTGCCGCAGGCTGCCATGACGGTGGAACTGGGTACAGTCAGCGCCCTGCAGCAACTGGGCAAGCTGGCGCAATCGGGCGTGCAGCTGTTCGCCGCGCCTGGGCATGGCACGCCCCTGGTTGCTGGTTGCGCAGCCTGGCTGGAATGCCGCCTGCTCCCCGAGCCCCACAACCAGCAGGCCTATGACCTGTTCATTGGCGAGGTGACGGGTGCCTGGGCCGATAGCCGTGTGTTTGCCAACGGCCACTGGATGTTCGAGACCGCTCCGCCCGAGCTGCGCACCCTGCATTACGTGGCAGGTGGGCACTTCTACGCGACGGGCGCAGCGGTGGTGGTGCCGTCGCAGCCGTGATGGGCCTTGAGCCCGGCCGAGGCGCGGCGGCGGTGTTGTTCAGCCAGAGCGGATCGCTGCGATAGCGCCGTTCTGGCCAAGGCCCCGGGGTTACTTGCTCATGCCGTCCTTGGACATGGCGTCTTTGCCCATGGCGTCCTTCTTCATGCCGTCCTTACCCATGGCATCCTTGCCCATGCCGTCCTTGGACATGGCGTCTTTGCCCATGGCATCCTTCTTCATGGCGTCCTTGCCCATGCCATCCTTGTGCTTGGCATCCTTTTCCATGGCCGATGGCTTGTCCATGCCCATGGTGTCCTTGGCCATCGGGTCGGCTGCGAAGGCGGAGGCAGCGCCCAAGGCGAGGCAAAAAGAGAGTGCAGTGGTGGTGAATGCGTTTTTCATGATGGAACTTTCAAAGTTGAGGTTGCAGGAAACGGCAGAAGCCGTGGGGAGAAAACGGCATGTGCCGTGGGGAAACGGAAACGCTGGCAGTCATTAGCTGCCGCCGAACCAGTTGTAGCCCTGGTCTTCCCAGTAGCCACGGTTGTAGGTGTTGCTCACGAAGATGGCCGTGATGTGCTTGGGGTTCTTGTAGCCCAGCTTGGTCGGCATGCGCAGCTTCATCGGAAAGCCATAACGGGGCGGCAGCGGCTGTCCGTCCCAGTCCAAGGCCAGCAGCGTCTGCGGATGCAGGGCCGTGGCCATGTCGATGCTGGTGTAGTAGTTGTCGGCGCATTGAAAGCCAACGTAGCGCGCGCTCAGATCGGCGCCCACGGCGCGCAGAAAATCGCCAAAACGCGGGCCGCCCCACTTGCCGATGGCGCTCCAGCCTTCCACGCAGATGTGGCGCGTCACCTGGCTGTGCTGGGGCAGGGCGCGCAGTTCGTGCAACTGCCAGCGGCGCTTGTCGGCGACGAGGCCGGTAACTTCCAGCCGGTAGCTGCCCGCATCCACGCGCGGTACCTCGCTTTCGGCATAGAAGGCGTTGAACGGGAAGGGGCGCGTGATCATCGATTCGGGGTAGGTCGGCGCAAGGCGCGAGCCGTCGAACAGCCAGCCCTGCACGGCATCGTTGACGCGGGAGATGCGCGTGAGCGCGGCTTCGGCCGTAGCGCTGTCGTCGATGCGGCAGCCGCTGAGCAAGGCAAGGCCGCCCAGCGTGAGCCCGCGCCTGAGGAACTGCCTGCGTGCATCCTGTGGCAGTTGCCTGGAGATCAGTTTGCCTGCCTCGGACACAACGGCGTTCGCGTTATTACGTTGCCAGATGAATGGGCTCATGCTGCACTCTCCTGCTGCGCCGTGCGCTGCCACGTGGAGCGGCCCAGCAGCATGGTGAGCAGCGAACGCGGCACCAGCACGACCATGGCGATGTGCACCGCGATGAAGCCGACCAGCAAGGCCATGGCTATGAAGTGAATGCGCCGCGCCATCTCGTAGCCGCCCAGCAGCTCGCGCAGCAGCGGAAACTGCACCGACTTCCAGATCACCAGGCCGCTCACCACCAGCAGCACCAGATCTGCCACGGCAAACAGATAGGCCGCGCGCTGCACCTGGTTGTAGTGACCCAGGTCCGCATGGGACAGCCGCGCCGTCAGTGCAAGCCATGCATCGCGCAGCACGCCGCGCGGCGAGACGGGAAACATGCGCCGCGCCCAGCGGCCGGTAAGCAGGTTGAGCAGCAGGTAGGCGAGGCCATTGAGGGCCAGCAGCCACATGCCGGCAAAATGCCATTGCAGCGCGCCGCCCAGCCAGCCTCCCAGGGTGATGCCTGCGGGAAAGCGGAAATCACCAAAAATGGGCGAGGCGTTGTAGATGCGCCATCCGCTCATCACCATGACCAACACGGCCACGGCATTGAGCCAGTGGGTGACGCGCAGCCACAGTGGCTGCAGTGGCCTGTGATGAGGGGGTGAGGCTGATGGGATGTGCTTTGGCATGGGCACATTGTTCGGCGCGCCTGTTCCCGAAGTCCTCACCAAAAGTTCAAAAAATCGTGATACTTGCCCGCGCCCTTCTGCGAGAGAATGGGCCGATGGACACCCCCAAACGCATTCTGATCGTCGAAGACGATGAACACATCGCCGAGCTGCTGCGCATGCACTTGAGCGACGAGGGCTTCGAGGTCGAGCATGTGGCAGATGGCCGCCTGGGCCTGGCCGCCGTCGAGCGAGGCGGCTGGCATGCGCTGGTGCTGGACCTGATGCTGCCCGGCGTGGATGGCCTCGAGATCTGCCGGCGCGCGCGGGCCATGGCCTATTACGTGCCCATCATCATCACGAGCGCGCGCTCCAGCGAGGTGCATCGCATCCTGGGGCTGGAGCTGGGCGCCGACGACTATCTGGCCAAGCCGTTTTCTGTCATGGAGCTGGTGGCCCGCGTGCGGGCGCTCTTGCGGCGCAGCGATGCGCTGGCACGCAACGCGCGGCTGGAAGCCGGCGTGCTGGCGCTGGGTGGTCTCAGCATCGACCCGATTGCGCGCGAGGCACGGGTGGATGGCAAAGCGGTCGAGCTCACGCCGCGCGAGTTTGATCTGCTGTACTTTTTTGCCCGCCAGCCTGGCAAGGTGTTTTCACGGCTCGATCTGCTCAACCAGGTCTGGGGTTACCAGCACGATGGCTACGAGCACACCGTGAACACGCATATCAACCGCCTGCGCACCAAGATCGAGAAGAACCCGGCCGATCCCCGGCGAATACTCACGGTCTGGGGCCGTGGCTACAAACTCGCGGAGGAAGCCCTGTGATTGCAAGCCTGTCGCGGCGCCTGCAGCGCATGTCGCTGTCGCAGCGCCTGTCTTTCGTATTCGTTGTGCTGCTGCTGGCCTGCTGCGCGGCGTCGGTTGCCCTGCAGATGCGCGGCAGCGAGCGCCATGAGCAGGAAGTCATCCAGCGCCTGTCGCTGGACCTTGCGCCTCAGATTGCGCTGTATCCGGAGCTGATGGAGCCGCAGGGCTTCAACCCCACCGCAGTGAGCGGGCTGTTCGACAAACTCATGGCGGTGAACCCGAGTGTCGAAGTCTATCTGCTCGATGCGGCGGGCCGCATCCAGTCGTATTCGGCGCCGGAAGGCGCCGTCAAGCGCCAGCAGGTCGATCTTGCACCGGTGCGCCGATTGCTGGCTGGCAATGCATTGCCGGTGTTTGGTGACGATCCACGCAGTCCCCAGGGCCACAAGGTGTTCAGCGCGGCGCCGCTGCAACTGGCGGGGCGGGACGCAGGCTATGTATACGTGATTTTGCAGGGCGAGAACCGCGAGACATTGGCCTCGCGTGTGAATGCGGGCAGCGCGGCAAACGCCATGCTGTGGTCGATGGCGCTGGTCGCCTTGCTCGGCACAGTCGCGGGGCTGGCGGCGTTCCGCCTCATCACGCGGCCCCTGCGCGCGCTCACCGATGGTGTGCGCGGGCTGGAGGCCAAGGGCCTGTCGTGGCTGCCGCAGGCCAGGCCCTTGTTGCACCGCGCGGCGCGTGGCGGCGGCGAGATGGCCTTGCTGAGCCAGAGTTTCGAGCGGCTCGCTGAGCGCACCGAAGAGCAATGGCAGGCACTGAGGCAGCAGGACGAGCAGCGCCGCGAACTCTTTGCCAATCTGTCGCATGATCTGCGCACGCCGCTGACGTCGTTGCACGGCTATCTGGAGACGCTGCGCATGAAATCCGAGGTGCTGGCGCCGCACGAGCAGGGCCGCTACCTTGACATTGCACTGGAGCAAAGCCGCAAGGTCGGGCGCCTTGCGCAGGAGATGTTCGAGCTCGCGCGGCTGGAGTACGGCGTGGCCAAGCCGGACATGGAGCAGTTCTTTCTCACCGATCTGCTGCAGGATGTGTTCCAGAAGTTCGAGTTGACCGTGCAGGCCAAGCAGCAGCGCCTGATGGCCGACATCGCACCCGATCTGCCCCCGGTGACAGCCGATCTTGCGATGATGGAGCGCGTGCTGGTGAACCTGATCGACAACGCGGTGCGTGCCACGCCAACCGGCGGCGAGATCACGGTCGGGCTACAGCCGCATGCGGCCGGAGGCATTGAAGTGACGGTGCGCGATACCGGCCCGGGGGTATCGTCCGCCTTGAAAAAGCATTTGTTCGAGCGCCCGGTCGCAATGGACGCCGCATCGCCGGGCGCACGTGCAGGGGGCTTTGGGCTGTTGATCGTGCACCGCATCCTGCAACTGCATGCCAGTAAGATACGGCTGGTGCCCGATGCCGGCAGCGGAGCGGTCTTTCACTTCGTGCTTCGGTGATTGCAGCCTGCACAGGGGCAATGGCGATGGCTGAAGGCCCCGCGTAAGGGCTTCAACAGGCTAAGAACCTGTTCAAAGAGGTGTTCGGGATGTATCTGGTCTGGCTGGCAGGTGCGGTGGCACTGGTCGTTGGGGTGTTGTGGCGCAGGCGCGTCGGGCGCTCTCGCCTGCGGCAGCAGCGTCTGCGCTATGTGCAGGCCTATGCATTTCAGCCGCGCTACCTCGATGCCCTGCGCGTCGCCTATCCGAGGCTGGACGCGGAGGGCTACAAGCACGCAGAGCATGCGCTGCGCCAGTTTTTCGTCATGCATCTGCTGGCACCTGGCGAGCGCTTGCTGATGCCTTCCAATCTGGCAGATGCGCTCTGGCATACCTTCATTCTGGATACGCGACGCTACCAGCTGTTCTGCCAGCAGGCGTTCGGGCAGATGTTTCACCATATTCCATCGCATGACATGCCCCCTTGGGCAGGTGCCGCAGGGGAGGCGGGCCGAGAGCGCATGCAGGCCACCTGGAATGCAGCAATGGCGTCGAAGCGCTGGTTGCCACTGGCCATGCTGGGAGGCATACCGCTTCTGTTTGCACTGGATGTCCACAGCGGCATTGAAGGAGGGCAGCGCTTTGCCGAAGCCGATCTGCGCTACTGGGCGGTGCAGTATGCAAGGATGGCATCTGCTGGCAATGCAGACGCATCAGGCGGCAGTACGGGCTCGGGTCAGTCAGACAGTCACAGCAGTGGGAACCCGGATTGGAACACCAGCGATCAGTCGTGTGCCAGGACGCGCAGCACGGGCGGTGATGATGGCGGCAGTAGCAGTGGCTCCAGCGCTGGCTCCTGTGACAGCAGCAGCAACAGCTCCAGTTGCAGTGGCAGCAGCTGTGGTGGCAGCGGCTGCGGCGGTGGCGGCAGCGACTGATGCGGATCTTCAGCGCGTAGCGCCCTGGGGCAGCCGTGCGGCTGCGAGGGCTGCTTGCAGCACCCCGCTGTCGCGTACATGCTGGGCCAGCAGCAGGATGAGGCGGGCGTTGAAGGCGTGGCTGTCTTCTTCGGTGAGGCCCTGGTGGGCTTCCAGCAGGGATTGGTAGAAGTCATCGCTGCCCGGCCAGGGCGTCTGGGTATCAAACATGGGCTTTTCCTTCATGCCGCGCAGGCCTGCGCTGCGGCTGTTGGCGTATCGCAGAGGTTGCGGCCCAGCGCCCGGGCCATGGCGGCGGTGATGGCTTGGGCGTCGGCGCTGTGCCAGCGGGCGCAGATATGCTGGTCCGGCCGCAGCAGGTACAGGGTGCCAGCCTGGGCACCCAGGCGCTGCGCCAGCAGGCCCTGGGTGTCGTGCAGCGCATGGCTTGCCTGGTGTGTCTGGGTGCTCGGTTGGTCGCAGATGCTGATGGTTTGCAGGCTGGCGATGCCTGCAGCCCAAGCGGGCGGGGGCCCAAAGCACAGCAGGTTGAAATCCGGCCCCAGCTCGCGCAGGATGAAGCTGTGGCGGCCGCTGCGTGCGCACTGTACGGGAGCGTCCGGCAGCACGGCGCCCAGTGGTGCGGCGCTGGCAAAGCCGGGCGTTGCATTGCCCGGCTGGTGCAGCGGGCTGTGCTGCAGCACTGCGGGCACGGACAGCCGCCCGCTGTTGACCATGCGGCGCGCAAATCCATGGTGCTGGGCCAGTTGCAGCACGGCCTTGCGAAAGAGGTGGCTGATGGCGCTCTTGGGGGTGATGAAATCGGTCGACCGGGTCGAGTTCAGAATGTTCTCGTCGGCCGCGTATTCGCGCTCGCTGCCATAGGTGTCGATCAGGCGGGCCGGTGCGTCGCCGCGCAATACGGCGTCGAGCTTCCAGCCCAGGTTGTCGGCATCCTGCACGCCGCTGTTGGCGCCGCGTGCGCCAAAGGGTGACACGCCATGGGCGCTGTCGCCGGCAAACACCACGCGGCCATGCACGAAGCGGTCCATGCGCTGGCAGGCAAAGGTGTAGACGCTGGCCCAGACCAGCTCTACCTCCACATCGGGCCCGAGCATGGCCTCGATGCGCGGAATGATGCGCGCGGGCTGCTTTTCCACCTCGGGGTCGGCATCCCAGCCCAGTTGGAAATCGATGCGCCACACGCCATCGGGCTGCATGTGCAGCAGCACGCTCTGGCCCGGGTGGAAGGGCGGGTTGAACCAGAACCAGCGCTCGCAGGGGAAGGGTGCGCTCAGGCGCACATCGGCAATCAGAAAGCGATCCTTGAAGACCTGGCCGTGCGTCTCCAGCCCCAGCGCGCGCCGCACGGTGGAGCGCGATCCGTCACAGGCCACCAGCCACTGCGCCTGCAGGTGGTAGCTGCCCTCGGGGGTCGATACGCCAATGGCCGCGCCACCCGCCGTGTGCTGCACCTGTTCCACCTTGTGCTGCCAACGAATGTCGATCAACGGCAACTGCAGCGCGCGCTCCACCAGAAAGGCCTCTGCATAGTACTGCTGCAGGTTGATGAAGGCCGGGCGCTCGTGGCCGGCTTCGGGCAGCAGGTCAAACTGGTAGACGGGATCGGCGGCAGCGCCTTCAAAGACCTTGCCCACCTTCCAGGCCACGCCTTTTTGCACGGCCCGCTCTCCCACGCCCAGGCGGTCCCAGATTTCCAGCGTGCGCTTGGCAAAGCACAGCGCGCGCGATCCGGTGGACAGGTGCCTGTCATTGTCCAGTACCACCACGGGCTGGCCGCGCTGGGCCAGATCAATCGCAAGGCTCAGGCCAACCGGGCCTGCCCCTACGATGACGACCGGGTGCTGGGTGGGCGCTGCTGCATCCTGATCAGGGCTGCGCAGGTACGGAAACTCCAGCGCCTGCAGGGCATCGCCGTCGGCGTGCTGCAGTCGATCGAGCAGGGATTGGCGGACAGCGGCATCTGGCATGGCGGCTCCTGGCGGTGGATGGGGAATCAGCCTTCCAGTGCCTGCCACATGGCCTGGTCACGCTCGGCAGTCCAGATACGCGGGTCCGGGTACTGGGTGGCCTCGTCGTAGGCGCGGGTCACGTCAAACGGCATGCAATGGTCAAAGATCACCCATTGGCCGTACTTGGGCTGCAGCGCGGCATAGGCTTCCTTGTAGGCCAGCTTCAGGTCTTTGCCGGCCTGGGCGCTGGCGGCAATGCTCTGGTACAGGTCCTGGATGAAGCTGCGCGTGCCTGCGAGGCCTGCGGCCACCTGCTCGGGGGTCTTGAGTGCCGCGCCGCGCCCGGGCACCAGGTTGGCGGGCTGCAGCGCAGCAATCGCGTCCAGCGTGTGCGGCCAGTCCTTGAAGTAGGCGTCGCCCGCATACGGCGTGGCGTCAAACTCCACCAAGTCGCCGCTGAAGAGCGTGCGTTCGCCCGGCAGCCAGACGACGGTGTCGCCCTTGGTGTGGCCACGGCCCAGTTGCAGGATCTGCACTTCCAGCTTGCCCAGCCAAAGGGTCATCTTGCCGGTGAAGGTGATGGTGGGCCAGGTCATGCCTGCGGGCACGCTCTCGACGTTCTGGAACAAGCGCGGAAAGCGGCCGATCTCGCTGGCCTTGTCCTGCTCGCCACGTTCCACGATGAGGTCGTAGGTGTCCTGGCTGGCAATGATGTGCTCGGCGCCATAGGCCGATGCCCCCAGCACGCGCACCGCATGGTAGTGGCTCAGTGTCACGTAGCGGATGGGCTTGTCGGTCACCTCGCGGATGCGGCGGATCACGTCCTGTGCCATCACGGGCGTGGCCTGGGTGTCGATCACCATCACCGCGTCATCACCGATGACGATGCCGGTGTTCGGATCGCCTTCGGCGGTGTAGGCCCAGCCATGCTCGGACAGTTGCTCGAACGTCACCTTCTTCACTTCGGTGTCGGCATGGGAGGCAAAGGTTTTGGTGTTCATGGTGGGTGATAAATTTGCTTTTGACAAATTAATTTGGTTTAGTTGAATAAATTGTCGATCAAATATTTGTTTTTGTGTAATGCATTTGATAATGGTTAATACCTAGTGCGCGGTCGGTGTTGCCTTGGCACGCTCTGACACAGGACGCTGGCATGGGCGTTGGTGCACTGCATTGCTGCACAATCTGCGCTGCTGCCCATCCTTACTCTTCTCTTCCCTCTTCTTGACGACTGCGATGTCCCTTCAAAATCCGTCCACACACTCCGCGCCCCTGCCTGCCAGCCGGCAACGGGGCATTCAGAGCGTCGAAGTGGGCGGCCAACTGCTGCTGGCGCTGGTGCGTGCGGGGAGCAGCCTGGCGCTCAAGGATCTGGCGGCGCAGGCCGGCATGACGCCTGCCAAGGCGCATCCGTATCTGGTCAGCTTTGGGCAACTGGGCCTTGTGGTGCAGGACGCTGCGGGTCTGTACGGCCTGGGGCCGCTCGCGTTGCAGATGGGAGCGATTGCACTGCAGCAGGCCGATCCGGTGCAGGTGGCGAGCAGCGCGTTGCCCGAGATTGCGCAGCAGTTCGGTTGTTCGGCATCGGTGGCGGTTTGGAGCAGCCAGGGGCCCATCATCGTGCACAGTGTGCAGGGGCCGCAGCAGGTGAATGTGACCATGCGGCTGGGCATGACTGCGGCGCTGTTCGAGACGGCCACGGGCCAGGTGTTCTCGGCCTTGCTGCCAGCGGCGGAGGTGGAGGCCGTAGTCAGGCACCAGGGCCTGCTGCGGCAGTGGCGCAGCGCGGCATTGGCGCAAACCTTGCAGGCCGTGCGAAAGGCGGGCGTTGCCGAGGTGCGCGATGTGCTGATCGAAGGGGTGACCGCGCTGGGCGTGCCGGTGTACAACGGCCTGGGCCAGCCGGTGGTGTGCATTGCGGTGATCGGCCCGCACGCACGCTGGCAGGCCTATGCCCAGCGTGCGGGCAACGCTCGGGCTGCTGACTGGCTGCGCGAGCGCGCAGCGCGCCTGTCGGCGCAGCTGGGCTTCTATCCGCGCTAGTTCTGCAAAAAATCGGCCTGCAGTGTACGTCCTGCGCGCGCATGGCTATCAAATTTCATAGCAATCACGGCTTGACGAGTTGGTGCTCCGGGCGCAAGACGCCTGCCCGCCGCAGGGCGTTGGCTGCACGCGCCTGCGGGCTGGGCCGCGGGCGCGGATAATACGCCGCTTATGTCTTTGCAGATCACGTTTCCCGAATCGCTCCCCGTCTCCGCCCGCCGTGAAGAAATCATGGAGGCCATGGAGCGCCACCAGGTCATCATTGTTTGCGGCGAAACGGGGTCGGGCAAGACCACACAGCTGCCCAAGATTGCGCTGGCGCTGGGGCGGGGAAAGCTCAATGCAACGCCTAGTGATAAATGGCCCCCACGCTCCTCCGCTGCGCGTGATTCGCTGCCCCCCGAGGGCGCGCCTTCCGTCTTGGGGCGGCCCGGCGAAGGAAAAGGTGAAGTGCGCGGCCACCTGATCGGCCACACGCAGCCGCGCCGCATTGCCGCCAGCAGCGTGGCCAAGCGCATTGCCGAAGAGCTGAACACGCCGCTGGGCGAAGTGGTGGGCTACAAGGTGCGCTTTCAGGACCGTCTGTCCAAGGATGCCTCCGTCAAGCTGATGACCGACGGCATCCTGCTCGCCGAGACACAAACCGATCCGCTGCTCAGGCAGTACGACACGCTGATCATCGACGAGGCGCATGAGCGCAGCCTGAACATCGATTTTCTGCTGGGCTACATCCGCCAGATCCTGCCCAAGCGCCCGGATCTGAAAGTGGTGGTGACCTCCGCCACCATCGATGCGGACCGCTTTGCCAAGCACTTCGAGTCCAAGAGCGGGCCCGCGCCGGTCATCATGGTGTCCGGCCGCACCTACCCGGTGGAGATGCGCTACCGCCCGTTTGAAGACGCCAAGGACTACGACCTGAACGACGCCATCGCAGATGGTGTCGATGAGCTGTGGCAGGGCGGTAGTGGGGGCGACATCCTGATCTTTCTGCCCGGCGAGCGCGAAATCCGCGAAGCGGCCGATCACCTGCGCAAGCACCTGCAGCACTCGCCGGTATTGCGCAACGCCGAAGTGTTGCCGTTGTTCTCGCGTCTGTCGCAGGCCGAGCAGGACCGCATTTTTGAAGGCCACACCGGCCGGCGCATCGTGCTGGCCACCAATGTGGCCGAGACCTCGCTCACGGTGCCGGGCATCCGCTATGTGATCGATGCAGGAACGGCGCGTGTCAAGCGCTATTCATTCCGTAGCAAAGTGGAGCAGCTGCTGGTCGAGCCCATCAGCCAGGCGGCGGCCAACCAGCGGGCGGGGCGTTGTGGCCGCGTAGCCAACGGCATCTGCATTCGTCTGTATGACGAGGCGGATTTCAACAGCCGCGCGCGCTTTACCGATCCGGAAATCCTGCGCTCGTCGCTCGCCGGCGTCATTTTGCGCATGAAAGCGCTGCGCCTGGGCGATGTGGTGCATTTCCCGTTTCTGGAGGCGCCTTCGGGCCGCGCCATTGCCGATGGCTACCAGCTGCTGCAGGAGCTGGGCGCGGTGGACGACCAGGGCGAGCTGCTGCCCATGGGCAAGGAGCTGTCGCGCCTGCCGCTGGACCCGCGCGTGGCGCGCATGATCGTGGAGGCGCGCGAGCGCGGTGCGCTGGCCGAGGTGCTGGTGATTGCGGCCGCATTGAGCGTGCAGGATGTGCGCGACCGCCCGCTGGAGGCGCAGCAGCAGGCCGACCAGCAGCACGCCAAGTTCGACGACGAGAAAAGCGAATTCAGCGGCTACCTGCGGCTGTGGAAATGGCTGGCGGATGCACGCGGCGGCAAGGTGGTGGCCAAGACCCGCAAGGAAATGGCTGCGCAGGCTGCGCCCGTCAAGGGCCTGGCCAACCTGCGCAATGCCGCCTTTTTGCCGGTGGCCCAGCGCAGCTCGGGCGCTGCTGCCGTGGCGCAAACCCAGCAGGCGCCGCTGGCGGCCTTCACCCCGCAGGATGCCGTGGCCGACGAAGCCACGCACAAGCTCAGCAACCGCCAGTGGGAGCAGTTGCTGCGCCAGAATTTCATCAACATCCGCCGTGTGCGCGAGTGGCGCGATATCCATTCGCAGCTGCTCACGGTGGTGAACGAGCAGCGCTGGCCGGTGAACCAGGACGCAGCGGGCTACGAGGCCGTGCACCTGTCCATGCTCTCGGGCCTGCTGGGCAACATCGGCTTCAAGACCGACGAGGGCGATGGCTACCTGGGTGCGCGCGGCATCCGCTTCCACCCGCACCCGGGGGCGCATTTGTCCAAAAAGCCGGGGCGCTGGATCGTGGCGGCAGAGCTGGTCGAGACCTCGCGCCTGTACGGCCGTGGCATTGCCGCCATCGAGCCGCAATGGCTGGAGCAGGTGGGCGCGCACCTGCTGCGAAAGCAATTACTCGATCCGCATTGGGAGAAGAAGCAGGGCGAGGTGGCTGCCTACGAGCGCGCCACGCTGTACGGCCTGGTGGTGTACAGCCAGCGCCGCATCAGCTATGGCAAGATTGATCCGCAGGGCGCGCGCGACATCTTCATCCGCCAGGCCCTGGTGGAAGGCGATTGGGAAACGCGCCTGCCGTTCCTCGCCGCGAACCAGAAGATGATTGCCAAGGTCGAGGAGCTGGAGCACAAGAGCCGCCGCCAGGACGTGCTGGTGGACGACCAGTTGATCTACGCCTTTTACGACCAGCAGATTCCGCAGGACGTGTGCACCGGCCGCGCGCTGGAGCGCTGGTTCAAGGACGCGAGCGCGCAGAACCCGGATCTGCTGCGCCTCTCGCGCGATGAGTTGATGCGCCACGAGGCTGCGGGCATCACCACGGCATCCTTTCCCAAGACCATCAAGCTGGGCGGCGTCGATTGCACGGCCAGCTACCTGCACCAGCCGGGCGATCCGCGCGATGGCGTGACGGTGACCGTACCGCTTTTTGTGCTGAACCAGGTGAGCGAAGAGCGTGCCGAGTGGCTGGTGCCGGGCATGCTCAAGGACAAGATCCAGGCCCTGCTCAAGAGCCTGCCGCAACGCCCGCGCAGCCGTTTTGTGCCGCTGGCCGAAAATGCGCAGCGCCTGGCCGAGCTGCTGGGCGCGGGCGAGCGCTTTGGCGACGGAAGTTTGACGGAGGTGCTGCTCAAGCAGGCGCGCGATGAGACCTCGCTCGACATCAAGCGGGCGGACTTCAAGCTCGACATGCTCAGTCCGCATTTGTTCATGAACTTCCGCATCACCGACGAGCACGGCCGCCAGTTGGGCCAGGGCCGCAACCTGGGTGCATTGAAGGCCCAGTGGGGTGCCAAGGCGCGTGGCGCCTTCCAGGCACTGGCTTCATTGAAGATAGCGGGCAGCGCCGGTGAGTTGGCGGGTTCAGATGAAAAACCAGCTGAATCGAGCGTGAAGAAACCGCAACCAGCTCCTGAAAAGGAAGCGACCCAATCGCGCAAAGCGCAGCAAGCCCCCAGCATGCCTGCGGAGGCGCGCCACACGGACTGGAGCTTTGGAGAGCTGCCTGAGTTGATGGAGATCAAGAAGGGCAGCCAGACCCTGATCGGTTTCCCTGCGCTGATCGACCATGGCAGCGCCGTCGGCATCGAGGTGTTCGACGAGCCCGAGGTGGCCGCGAGCCGCCATGCACTCGGCCTGCGGCGCCTGTTTGCGCTGCAGATCAAGGATGCGCTCAAGTACCTGGAAAAGAACATTCCGGATCTGCAGAAGATGGCCGTGGCCTACATGCCGCTGGGCACCCAGGAAGAGCTGCGCGAGCAGATCATCAACGTGGCCATCGACCGCGCCTTCCTGCAGGAGCCGCTGCCGATGAATGCCGAGCAGTTCAAGCAGCGCGTGCAGGACGGCCGGGGGCGCCTGACCCTGATCGCCAACGAGGTGGCGCGCATGGCCGCTGGCATTCTGCAGGAATACATGGCTGCGGTGCGCAAGATCAAGGACACCAAGAATGCGCCGGACGCCACGCAGGACGCGCAGCAGCAGTTGCAGAAACTGATGCCCAAGAACTTCATTGCCGTGGCGCCCTGGGCGCAACTGGGCCACTATGCGCGCTACCTCAAGGCGATCACCGCGCGCCTCGATAAGTACCGCGCAGACCCAGCCCGCGACGCCGCCAGGCAAAAGGAGTTGCAGCCACTGGAGCAGCGCTACTGGCGCCTGGTGGCCGAGCGCAAGGGGCAGGTGGATGCGCGCATGCAGGAATACCGCTGGATGCTGGAGGAGTTGCGCGTGAGCTTCTTCGCGCAGGAACTGCGCACACCGTACCCGGTCAGCACCAAGCGGCTGGACAAGGTGTGGGCACAGTTGCAGCAATGATGGGGCAACGCCGCGCCACCTGTGGCATGGCGGGCTCCAGCTGCGGCCGCGGCCCTGGATGGTTGGCAAATACGTTCTAAACGCTGCTCTGGCCCTGCAGCAGCGGGTTTCTTGCAAACAGATCGACCACCCAGTCCACAAAGGCGCGTACCTTGGCGCTGAGGTGGGAATTGGGCGGGTAGACCACGTAGACCGGCAAGAGCGGATGCTTCCAGTCTCCCAGCACCTGCTGCAGCTGGCCGTTTTTCAGGTGTTCGTTGATCTGGAAACGGCTCGCCTGGCCGATGCCCTGGCCCGCCAGCAGCGAGAAGATATAGGCATTGCTTTCGTTGACACACAAGTGCGCGGGACCTGCGATCTCGATCACTTCGCCGTTCTTGTGAAACTCCAGCGGATAGCGCCGCGCAGACACTGGCGAGAAATAGATCACGTTGCGATGGCCGGTCTCCAGGTCTCGGGGGTGCCGGGGAATGCCGTGGCGCTCCAGGTATTGGGGGGCGGCAACGGTGATGAAATCCAGGTTGCCGATACGGCGCGCCACAAGCGATTGGTCGGCCAGTTCTCCGCCGCGGATCACGCAGTCCACGCTGTCGCTGATGAGGTCCACCGTGCGATCGCTCACGCCCAGGTCTATCTGTATTTCGGGATAGCGCAACTGGAACTCGGCCAGGTGCGGAATGATGAGCAGGCGTGCTACCGAAGTTCCCACATCTACGCGCAGGCGGCCGCGCGGCGTGGTGCGGGCCTGGCTCACGCTGGCCTCCAGGTCGTCGAAGTCGGCCAGCAGGCGCACCGCGCGGTCATAGTAAGCCGCGCCATCGGCCGTGACGGTGACGCGGCGCGTGGTACGGTTGAGCAGTTTCACGCGCAGGCGCTCTTCCAGCGCCTGAACGTTCTTGGTCACGCTGGCTTTGGGCACCTGCAGCGAATCGGCTGCCCGCGTGAATGTGCCGGCTTCCACAACCCGCGCGAAAATACGCATGGCCTGAATCTGATCCATGGGATCTCCTTGTCCTCGCGAAATCTCGGGCTCGCCGAGGATTCGGGATTCTCACACACAGCTTGGCCTGTCATTATTCAAGAATTGGAAACAGTGTGGCCGCGTTTGCGGGGTTTATGCCGCCAATGCGTAACGCTACATTCTCATCTCATCGGCCGGACCCGTCCGGAAACCCCATGTTGAACACCAAAAAACCTGCACCAACCACCAACTCCCATACCGACACCACCATTGAGGTGGCAGGCGGCATGCAGGCCAGCGTGCGCATGTATGGCAGCAAGAAGCGGGGAGAGGTCTCTCCGCTGGTGGTGCATTTTCATGGTGGCGCTTTTGTGACGGGTGACCTGGACAACGGCTGCACCGTGGGCAATGCCCTGGCGGCTGCCGGGGCCTGCGTGGTGTCGGTGGCCTACCCGCTGGCGCCGGAGCATCCGTTTCCCCGCCCGCTGGAGCTGGGGTACGCAGTGCTTCAGTGGGCCCACAAACAGCGTGCCAGGCTGGCTGGCAAGGGGGCGCCGCTCTATCTGGCGGGCGAGGAGGCCGGCGCCAACCTGGCCGCCGGCGTCTGCATGATGGCGCGCGACCAGTTGCACCCGCCACTGGCGGGCCAGATTCTCATCTCGCCCATGCTCGACCCCTGTGCTGCCACGCCTTCGCAGCGTGCTGCACAGGGTGATTCCGTCAAATGCAAGTGGGCCTCGGGGTGGTGCCAGTACCTGGGCGGCTCGCACGATGCCGAGCATCCCTATGCCGTGCCTGCCAGGGCGCATCGGCTGGCGGGGCTGCCACCTTCGTTGATTCTGGTGGGCGGGGATGACCCGATGCGTGATGAGGCCCTGGGGTACGCCCAGCGCCTGGAAGCTGCCGGATTGACCGTTTTCCAGCATGTGTTCGAAGGCGCCGGCCAATGGCCCGATGCCCTGGTGGAGCCGCCGCCCGAGCCATGCCCCTGCGCAGTGCAGATGCAGGAGCAGTTGCACAAGTTCTTCGAGACAACACGATGTCGGCTGTGAGCTGACCGTGCCTTGCTGAGACCGCTGCCTTGATCCGGCCCCTGTATCCATAGGCCGGAGCAAGCAAAAGCGCGCTTTTTTCGTTTTTTTGGTCCTCATTCGATTCCTGGCCCGAGCGCTGGAAGGGGTGAGTTTTGCCTGCCGCAGGAAGGTTTTTTCCTGCATCCATTCATCAAACCTGAAGACACTGCCATGAACGACAACTCCCAACCCTCCCTCCGCCGCCGCTGGTGGGCCGCTGCTGGCGTTGCCGCAGCCATTGCCGCAACGGCTGGTGCCGTCCTGGGCCTGCAGCCATCGCACGCAGAGGCGCCCGCGCAACAGGCAGCGCCGCCAGCCGTGCCGGTTTCGGTGGCGCAGGTTCTGCAGCAGGATGTGACGCTGTGGAATGAATTTTCCGGCCGCCTTGAAGCGGTGCAGCGCGTCGATGTGCGCCCGCGCGTCTCCGGCGCCGTGCAGGCCGTGCACTTCAAGGAAGGCGCGCTGGTAAAGACGGGCGATCTGCTCTTCACCGTCGACCCTGCGCCCTATGCGGCCGAAGTTGACCGCGCCGAGGCGCAGGTCGTTGCCGCCAGGGCGCGCATGGCCTATACACAAAGCGAATCAGAGCGGGCCACGCGCCTGTGGGATGAGCGCGCCATTGCGCAGAAGGAATACGACGAACGCGTGAATGCCCAGCGCGAAGCCGATGCGAACCTGCGCGCTGCCCAGGCAGCGCTGCAGACGGCCAGGCTGAACCTGGGCTACACGCAGGTCAAGGCACCCGTCAGCGGGCGGGTGGGCCGCATCGAGATCACCGTCGGCAACCTCGTGAGCTCGGGTGCCGGAGCGCCGGTGCTGACCACCCTGGTGTCGGTGGATCCGATGTATGCCAGCTTCGATGTGGATGAGCAGATCGTGGCCAATGCCCTGCAGGGCCTGGAAGACACCCGCAAGGGCCGCAGTGCCCGCGCGATGATCGAGACCATTCCCGTGCAGATGGGCGTGGGCGTGAACGGCGCCACACCCTATGCCGGCCACCTGCAGCTGATTGACAACCAGGTCGATGCGAAAAGCGGCACGGTGCGCGTGCGCGCCGTGTTCGGCAATGCCGATGGCACTTTGATGGCCGGGCAGTTTGCCCGCATCCGCATGGGCCAGCCGCAAAGCACCCAGGCCGTGCTCATCAACGAGCGCGCCGTGGGCACGGACCAAAGCAAGAAGTTCGTGCTGGTGATCGGCGACGGCAACAAGGCCGAGTACCGCGAAGTGCAACTGGGCGCGCCGGTCGATGGCCTGCGCGTGGTCACCACCGGCCTCAAGTCGGGTGAGCGCATCGTCGTCAACGGCCTGCAGCGCGTGCGCCCGGGCGTTGTCGTCGCGCCGCAGGACGTGCCCATGGACGCCAAGGCCGAACTGGCTGACAGCCGCCCTGCGAAGCAGCCCGCGGCCTGAGAACCCCTAGATCCCCCGACATCATGAACCTTTCCCGATTTTTCATCGACCGCCCGATCTTTGCGGGCGTGCTGTCGGTGCTCATCTTTCTCGCGGGCCTCATCGCCATGCGAACGCTGCCGATCTCGGAGTACCCTGAAGTCGCGCCGCCGTCCGTGGTGGTGCGCGCGCAGTACCCGGGTGCCAGCCCCAAGGTGATCGCCGAAACCGTGGCCACGCCACTGGAAGAATCCATCAACGGCGTGGAAGGCATGCTCTACATGGGCAGCCAGGCCACGACCGACGGTGTGATGACGCTCACTGTTACCTTCAAGCTCGGCACCGACCCCGACAAGGCCCAGCAACTGGTGCAGAACCGCGTCTCGCAGGCCGAGCCGCGCCTGCCCGAGGAAGTGCGCCGCCTGGGCGTGACCACGGTCAAGAGCGCACCTGATCTCACCATGGTGGTGCACATGGTCTCGCCCAATGGCCGCTACGACATTGACTATCTGCGCAATTACGCAGTGCTCAATGTGAAGGATCGGCTGGCCCGCATTCCCGGCGTGGGACAGGTGCAGATCTTTGGCGGCGGCGATTACTCGATGCGCGCCTGGCTCGACCCGCAGAAGGTGGCGCAGCGCGGCCTGTCCGCCAGCGATGTGGTGGCGGCCATCCGCAAGCAGAACGTGCAGGCAGCCGCTGGTGTGGTGGGCGCATCGCCCGGGCTGCCGGGCGTGGACACGCAGATGTCGATCAACGCGCAGGGGCGCCTCTCCAGCCCCGAAGAGTTCGGCGACATCATCGTCAAGACCGGTGCGGACGGCGCTGTGACGCGGCTGCGCGATATCGCCCGGCTGGAGCTGGGGGCTGCCGACTACTCGCTGCGCTCGCTGCTCAACAACGACCCAGCCGTGGGCATGGGTGTGTTCCAGGCGCCCGGATCGAACGCGCTGGAAATCTCGGACAACGTGCGCAAGACCATGGCCGAGCTGGCCCAGCTCATGCCCGAGGGCGTGGAGTACCGCATTGCGTATGACCCGACGCAGTTCGTGCGTGCATCCATCGAGTCAGTGATTCATACGCTGCTCGAAGCGATTGCGCTCGTGGTGATCGTGGTGATCCTGTTCCTGCAGACCTGGCGCGCCTCCATCATTCCGTTGCTGGCAGTGCCAGTGTCGGTGGTGGGCACATTTGCCGTGTTGCACCTGCTGGGATTCTCGATCAATGCACTCTCGCTGTTCGGCCTCGTGCTGGCCATCGGTATCGTGGTGGATGACGCCATCGTGGTGGTGGAAAACGTGGAGCGCAACATCGAAGCGGGGCTGACGCCGCGCGAAGCCACCTACCGCGCCATGCGCGAGGTGTCGGGCCCCATCATCGCCATTGCGCTGGTGCTGGTGGCGGTGTTTGTGCCGCTTGCCTTCATCAGCGGCCTCACGGGGCAGTTCTACCGCCAGTTTGCGGTCACCATCGCCATCTCCACGGTGATCTCTGCCATCAACTCGCTGACGCTGTCGCCCGCGCTGAGTGCATTGCTGCTCAAGGGCCACCATGAGCCCAAGGATGCACTCACGCGCGGCATGGACCGTGTGCTGGGCGGCTTCTTCAAGCGCTTCAACGCGGTGTTCCACCGGGGCTCGGAAGCCTACAGTGGCGGCGTGCGCCGCGTGATCGGGCACAAGGCTGGCATGCTGGCCGTGTACCTGGCGCTGGTGGGCGCGACCTGGGGCCTGTTCCATCTGGTGCCCGGCGGCTTCGTGCCGATGCAGGACAAGCAGTACCTCGTCGGCTTTGCGCAGTTGCCCGATGGCGCGACGCTGGACCGCACCGACAACGTGATCCGCCGCATGGGCGAGATCGTCAAGAAGAACCCGAACGTGGAGGACGCGATTGCCTTCCCGGGCCTGTCGATCAACGGCTTCACCAACAGCTCCAACGCAGGCATCGTGTTCGTGACGCTCAAGCCCTTTGCCGAGCGCACGCGCGCTGACCAGAGCGGCGGCGCAGTCGCGGGGCAGCTCAACCAGGCCTTTGGCGAGATTCAGGACGCCTTCATTGCCATGTTCCCGCCGCCACCAGTTGCGGGCCTGGGCACCACGGGGGGCTTCAAGCTGCAGATCGAAGACCGTGGCTCGCTGGGCTACGCAGGCATGGATGCCGCCGTGAAGGCCTTCATGGCCAAGGCGTACCAGACGCCGGAACTGGCAGGCCTTTTCACCAGCTGGCAGGTCAACGTGCCCCAGCTCTACGCTGATATCGACCGCACCAAGGCGCGCCAACTGGGCGTGCCGGTGACGGACATTTTCGAGACGCTGCAGATTTACCTGGGCAGCCTGTATGCGAACGATTTCAACGAGTTTGGCCGCACCTACAGCGTGCGCGTGCAGGCCGATGCGGCATTCCGCGCGCGGCCTGAAGACGTGGGCCAGCTCAAGGTGCGTTCGATGACGGGCGAGATGGTGCCGTTGTCGGCACTGATGAAGCTGGACGCCAGCTTCGGCCCCGAGCGCACCATGCGCTACAACGGCTTTCTGGCCGCCGATGTGAATGGCGGGCCTGCGCCGGGCTTCTCGTCGGGGCAGGCGCGTGCGGCGGTCGAGCGGGTGGCCGCCGAGACGCTGCCGCCAGGCATCGGCTTTGAGTGGACGGAGCTGACCTACCAGGAAATCCTGGCAGGCAATTCGGCGGTGCTGGTGTTCCCGATCGCCATTTTGCTGGTGTTCCTGGTGCTGGCTGCGCAGTACGAAAGCCTGACGCTGCCGATTGCCATCATTCTCATCGTGCCCATGGGGCTGCTGGCGGCAATGACCGGCGTATGGCTCTCGCATGGCGACAACAACGTGTTCACGCAGATCGGGCTCATCGTGCTGGTGGGGCTGTCTGCCAAGAACGCGATCCTGATCGTCGAGTTCGCCCGGGAGCTGGAGTTTTCAGGGCGCACGCCGGTGCAGGCCGCCATTGAGGCGAGCCGCCTGCGCTTGCGGCCGATCCTGATGACCTCGATGGCGTTCATCATGGGTGTGTTGCCCCTGGTGCTGTCCACCGGCGCCGGTTCTGAAATGCGCAGCGCCATGGGCATTGCCGTGTTCAGCGGAATGATTGGCGTGACCGCGTTCGGTCTGTTTCTGACTCCCGTGTTCTACGTGGTGTTGCGTCGCCTCGCGGGCAACCGGCCACTGCAGCAGCACGGCAGCCATGTGGCGCCGATCAGCGAACCCGGCCACGGCGCATCGGCGCTGCCCGTGCTTGCCGCAGCGCGTGGTCATGACGAATGAACGCAATTGACGAATGGATAACGATATGAAATCAATGCAACGCATCCGATCCCTGGCTGTGCCCATGAGCGCGTTGATGGTAGCCCTCGTGCTGGCGGGCTGCGCAAGTGTGCCTCCCACCGTGGCAGAGCACGCTGGCGTGGCTGTGCCCGCCAGCTTCAGCGAGCAGAAAAGCGCTGCCGCAGCAGGCTGGACGACGGCTGCACCGGCAGAGGCACAACCGCGCGGCGCATGGTGGCTGGCGTTTGCCGACCCCGCACTCAGCGCCCTGGTGGAGCGCGCAGGCGAGGCCAACACCGATGTGCAGACTGCAGCGGCCCGCCTGGCGGAGGCCCGCGCACTGTTGCGCTCGGCCGATGCGCAGCGCCAGCCCCAGGTGGGCGCATCGGGCGGCGCGGTGCGCCAGGCCGGCGCCAACACTGCCAATGGCATGCAGCCTGCCACGCTGGTCACTGCCGGGTTGAACTTCTCGTATGAAGCTGATCTGTTTGGCCGCCTCTCGGGCGCAAGCGATGCAGCACGCGCAGATGCCACTGCGCGCGAGGCGCTGCTGCAGAGCACGCGCCTCATGGTGCAGGCCGATGTGGCGCAGACCTATCTGCAACTGCGTTCGCTGCAGAGCGAGCGCCAGTTGGTGGAACAGAGCCTGACAGCCTACCGCGAGACGCTGAACCTGATCGAGCGGCGCTTTCGAGCGGGCGATGCGGCCGAACTGGATGTGGCGCGCATGAAGACCGAAGTTTCTGCCACCGAGGCCGAAACGTTGGCACTGGAGCGCCAGCAGGCCACGCTGACGCATGCACTGGCCGTGCTGGTGGGCGATGTGGCCACGGGCTTCACGCTGGCATCGCAGCAGGGTGAAGCGACACTGCCGGTGATTCCGGCGGGTGTGCCCGCCACGGTGCTGGCACGCCGCCCTGACGTATCGGCAGCCCAGGCATCGGTGCTGGCGGCACAGGCGCGGGTGGGGGTGGCGCAGGCGGCATGGTTCCCGGCCATCACGCTCACGGGCAACGGCGGTTACGCATCGCCAGAACTGGGCGATCTGTTCAAGTGGTCGGCACGGTCATGGGGCATTGGCGCCTTGCTTTCGCTGCCCATTTTCGATGGCGGCCAGCGCGCTGCGCAGGAAGAGGGTGCCCGTGCGCGGCTGGAGGCTGCGGTGGCTGCCCAGCGCGGACAGGTGCTTGCCGCTTTCCGGGAGGTGGAGGACCAGCTCAGTGCGTTGCGCCTGCTTGCTGGCCAATCACAGGTGCTGGGGCAGGCCGTGCAATCGTCCGAGCGGGCCACGCATCTGTCGGATGTGCGCTACCGCAATGGCCTGGTGAGCCAGCTGGAGCTGCTGGATGCGCGCCGTAACGAGCTGCGCAACCGGCGCCAGGCGCTGCAGGTGCGCACTGCCCAGTACACCGCCACGGTGGCGCTCATCCGCGCGCTGGGCGGGGGCTGGGAGAGCGGCGCGCAGCTTGCTGCCCACAGCTGACCGCCCGTAGCTAACCGCATGTAGCTAACCGCCCGCAGCTGACCGCATGTAATTGACCCTACCCTAGTTCGCCGCCAATTGCTGGCTGCCGAATGTAAAAGCCTGGGAGTGTTCTGCTCTCAGGCTTTGTTTTTACTTTTTCCAGGCCGGTCGTTAGAGCGCAGTCACGGCAGTCCGCTCGCGCATCACCCGAAACTGGGGCGCGGCTACCGGTGCCGTCCAGCGCAGGGGCAGGGCATGCGGGCGCCACAGCCCCTCCAACACCTTGAAGCGGAGCGCCCGCAGGGCGCCAGGCCAGGGCGCACAGGCGGCAGCATCCCACAGCAGCTCTGCCTCGGCCGCCACATGCAGCAGGCCGCCGCTGTCATAGTCCACAAACAGCAGGCCCGCCAGCGGGTGCTGTGCGAGGTTGCCCAGGGTGTTGAAGAACTGGTTGCCAGGGTAGTCCGGCATGCTGAGTGTGATGCCCTGTTCGGTTTGCGCTACCTGCACAAAGCCGGGCTCGCCCCCGCGGTGCGACATGTCTACGCCGTCGGAGCGCGCGAGGCCGGGCTGGGCGGCCGAGGCGCTGGCGATGAACAAGGTGTCGCTGCGTGCCAGCAGTGCCAGGGTGGCAGCGTCAAGCGCGGGGCCCAGGGGCTGTGGTGCGGAAGGGTGCGGTGGCAGTGCTTGCGATGGCGCAAGCGCAAGCGGCTCGCGGGCCTGGATGTACTTGGGGCAGTTGCCAAAGCTTTGCACCACGTCGATGGCGAGCCCTTCGTTGTTGAACGCCGCAACCCGGCCATTCATCCGATTGCGTCTGCGTGTGTGCGGCTCCAGTCCTAGCACGCCCACCGGGCTGCCTGGGGCCAGACGCGCGAGCACCGGATCGGCGGCGTCAGGCTGGACGCTGACCTGCATGCGGCGCATGTCAGGGGTCTGTACCAAGCCGGGCGCACCGGCCACCATCGTGGCCCAGGGCTGGCCCGTGGCATCGAGCGCTGCCAGCAGCAGCGTGGGCAGTTTCTCGAACAGCTCGCGGTGCTGGTCGGGCATGTGGTCGCGCAGCAGCATGGGGCCAGCAGCCGCCATGCGCTCGCGCACACCCACACGGGCCTGCAAGGCCTGCTCGCCCGCGTGAAAGGCATCAGGGGCCATGTCCAGGGGCTGGGTGGCTGCAGTCATGCGGCCTCCGCAAGCCGGTCGGACAGCGGCACATAGCCGCGCAAGGCCTGCACGCGGGCCACCCAGGCGGTAATGCGCGGGTAGGTGGTGAGCGGCAGCCCGCCGATGGCGGCCTGCGAGGTGTAACCCACCAGGGCAAGGTCTGCGAGGCTGGGCTCGGCGCCGCCCAGCAGCCAGTCGCGGCCCTGCAATTCGCCCTCCATAAAATCCAGCAGTCGCCGTCCGGTGGTCTGCGCCGCTTCGCTCACCGGCTTGCCGGTGATGGCTGCAAACCGTGGCCCGGCAATGCCCGGGCCGAGCATGCCTGCCGCCAGACTGAACCAGCGCTGCAACCTCGCCTGGCCCGACGGGTCTTGCGGCATCCAGTGGCTGCCGGGGGCATAGCGCTGCGCCAGGTAAACCAGGATGGCATTGCTGTCGGACAGCACAAGCTCACCATCCACCAGCACGGGTACCTGCCCGAGTGGATTGAGTGCCAGAAAACCGGGGCTCCGGTTCTCGCGCTGGAGCAGATCGACGTTCAGCGTTTCATAGGGCAGGCCCAGCATGGACAGCAGCAGTTCCACGCGGTGGCAATGGCCCGACAGGGCGAGGCGATAGAGTTTGAAGGGCTGGGTGGGTGCCATGGCAAAGCTTCTTTCCTGAGGGGATGGACAAGGTCTTCACCTTAGCTATTGCATGAATTGGCGTAAATGGAGATATTGAGAACTTCAAAATTGCAAATGGCGAAATAATGGATCACCTCGATACCCTGCGTTGCTTCGTGGCCGTTGCCGAGGCCGGGGGCTTTGCGCCTGCTGCGCGCAGCCTGGGGCGCTCGCCTGCGGCCATCACGCGGGCCATTGCCGCGCTGGAGGCACGGCTGGGCGTGCTGCTGTTGCAGCGCAGCACGCGGGTGGTACGGCTGACCGAGGCGGGCGAGCGCTTCCTGGGCGATTGCCGCCCGGTTCTGGCCGATCTGCACGAAGCCGAGCAGGCAGCGCGTGGTGCGCAGGCCCAGGTGCAGGGGCAACTGTCCATCACCGCGCCGCAGATGTTTGGTATCTGCCATGTGGCACCCATCGTGCAAGATTTTCTGGCGGCGCATCCGCGTGTTCAGGCACGTACGTTGTTCGTCAACTGGCTGGTCAACCTGCTCGATGAAGGCATGGACGTGGCCGTGCGTATCGCCCATCTGCCCGATTCGGGGCTCACGGCGCTACCTGTTGGGGCGCTGCGCAGGCTGATGGTGGCGTCGCCCGCCTATCTGGCGCGGTACGGGGAGCCGCGCCATCCGGGTGAGCTGTCCAGCCACCGGGCCATCGGCATTTCGCGCGATGCGCGGGCCGTGGCGCCTTGGGCGTTCAAGGATGGCGTGAGCGCCCAGCCGCAGATCTGCTGGATCAGCAACAGCAACGAGGTGGATATTGCCGCGGCCGAGGCGGGCCTGGGCCTCACGCGCTGCCTGGCCTACCAAGCGGCGGCCGGTCTGCAGGCGGGCCGCCTGCGCATTGTGCTGGCTGCGCATGAGCCGCCGCCAGTGCCGGTGCACATCGTCTACCCCGCCGGGCGCCGCGCCCCTGCCAAGGTGCGGGCCTTCGTGGCGTTTGCGCGCGAGCGGCTCGCCCAGGTGCCCGTGTTGCAGGGCAGGGGGCTGGAGCCGGAATCGGAAGGCCGGAAAACGGACTGATTTTGGTCGCCCAGGCGCATACCCCCAGGGATCAACGCAGTCGCTCTACCACTTCGTCCACGGTGAGCACATCGCCAAAGAAGAGCATCCAGTTGTTGAGCGAGTGCTCGTGCTCATACGGGGTGACGGCGGCCAGCGCATCATCGACCATGATGGTGGCGTAGTCGAGCATCATGGCATCGCGCGCGGTGGATTCGCAGCACACGTTGGTGACGGTGCCGCCAATCAGCACGGTGCGGATGCCATGGGCCTTGAGCACCGCGTCCAGCTCCGAGGCCCCCGGTGCCAGTGCGCTGTAGCAGCGCTTGACGACGGTGAGGTCGTTTTCCTGCACATCCAGCGTGTCCGGCATCTCGAAGCCTTCGTGGCTGGCACTCAGCTCCAGCAGGCGGCGGGCGCTGCGCTCGGGGGTGAGCATGTGCCTGTGGTGGTGCGACCAGAACTGGTCGGCGCCATCTGCATTGGTCTTGATCCACACCACCTTGCCGCCGTGTGCGCGCATGGCGGCGGCCAGTTGGTTGACGTTGTCAAAAATGCCGCGCGCCGGCGCGCATTCGCCCTGAAAGCCGGGCTGCGTATAGTATTTCTGCAGGTCGACCACGACAAAGGCGGTGGTGGCGGCATCGAGCGTGTCGTAGGGATGGAGCACGCCCTGGCGTGCCTTTACGCGCTCCACGATCCATGGTTCAAATTGCATAGGTCCTCGCGGTTTCTGTGTCTTTATGCGTAGCGGTGCTGCACGGCCTTTTCCAGGCGGGTGACGGCCAGGTACATGACGGCGGACAGCATGGCCAGCACCACGATGGCGGCCATCACGATGTTGAGCTTGAACACCTGGCTGCCGTTGACGATGAGAAAGCCCAGGCCGGCGCTGGAGGACTGGAATTCGCCCACGATCACACCGATCAGGGACAGGCCGATGTTCATCTTGATGGCCGCAATCACGGCAGGCACGCTGCCGGGGAAGACGACATAGCGCATCACTTGCATCTTGCTGGCGCCCAGGGTGGTGGCCAGCTTGATCTTGTTGGGGTCGATAGCCTGGAAGCCTTCATACACCACCATGATGGTGATGAAGAGCGAGATGGCGACGGCCATGCCGTACACCGAGTATTCGGAGCCCAGCCAGATGTAGAAGATGGGCACGAAGGCGATCTTGGGCATGGCGTTGGCAATCACGAGGAAAGGGTCGAGCACCTTTTTCAGAAAGCCGCTCCACCACAGCAGGGCTGCGATCAGCACACCCAGCACCATGCTGACGGCAAAGCCGATGATGGTGGCCTTGAAGGTGATCCAGGTATGCCCTGTCAGGTCGCCGGTCTTGAACAGTTCGACTAGCGTGGGAAGCACGGCCGAGGGGTAGCTGGTCAGCATGGGGTTGATGACCTGGGTGCGCGCCAGAATCTCCCACACAGCCAGAAAGACGGCCAGCACGCCGATGCGGCTGGCCGTGATTAGCAGCTTGCGGCGCTGGATCTGTGCGAGCCACTGCACATATTCGGGGCTGCGGGCATCGGGCGGGCTTGCGGCCTGTGTGTTGGTGGTGTTCATCACGGTGCTCATGTTCAGCCTTCCACGTGGGCGTCGATTTCATCCCACAGTACGTTGAAGTAATCGTTGAACTCGGGGCAGCCGCGTGCCTCGAATGGGGTCGGGCGCTTGCCGCCGGTCGACGGAAAATCCATGTGGTGCACCGATTTGATGCGGCCGGGGCGGCGCGACAGAACGATGACGCGGTCGGTCATCGCGATGGCCTCGCCAATGTCGTGGGTGACCAGAATCACGGACTTGCCCTCGTCGCGCAGCACATCCACCACCTCGTCGGCAATCGACAGGCGGGTCTGCGAGTCGAGTGCGGAAAACGGCTCGTCCAGCAGCACCACATCCGGGTTGGTGACCAGGGTGCGCGCCAGGGCCACGCGCTGGCGCATGCCGCCCGAGAGCTGGCGCGGGTAGTGGTGCAGGTAGTCGCCCATGCCGCACTTCTGCAGCAGGGCGATGGCGCGTTTTTCTGCAGCAGCCATGTCCTGGTTCTGGATCTGCGCGCCCAGCAAGGTGTTTTCCAGGATGGTGCGCCATTCAAACAGGTAATCCTGCTGCAGCATGTAGCCGATGCGCGGGTTGGGGCCGACGATGGCGCTGCCATCGACGAACACGTTGCCGCTGGATGGGGGCAGAATGCCCGCCAGAATGGACAGCAGCGTGCTCTTGCCGCAGCCCGATTGGCCGATCAGGCTGATGAATTCCCCCGGTTTGACCGAGAGGTTGATGTTCTGCAGCGCCTGCGTTTCGCCCTGCAGGGTGAAGTAGCGCAGCGACACATTGTCGACATGGATGCGGTAAGGGCTGTTCATGGCGCCGTCCTCACTTCTGCACCAGGCTCATGTCCACGAACCGGGCGTAGTCGACTTTCTTCGACGCCTCCAGCACGCCGCCTTGCACCAGCATGTCCTGCAGCTTGTCCATGGCTTCCTTTTCAACGAGAGGCGTCTTCTTCCAGAGGTTCAGCGTCTGGTAGCGCTCGATGGCGCTGGTCAGCTCGGGCTTGCTCACGCCGGTGAAGTACTCGCCCACCAGATCGGCCAGTTCGGCAGCCGGTGCGGCGGCGGTAAATTTTTGCGCCTTGGCCACGGCCTGGGTCCAGGCCTGAACGGCGGCGCGGTTCTTCTTCAGGTAGGCATCGGTGGTGGTGAAGACCGTGTAGTCGACCATGCCGGCTTCCTTGCCAACGGACCCAAGCGGGAAGGCCTTGCCTTCTTTCTCCAGCGTGCTGGCCTCGGGCTCCAGAAAGGTGGCGTAGTCATTCTGCCCGGCGAGCCAGGCGCCCGTGCGGGCAGCGGGGCCGATGTTGTTGACGAGCTTCACGTCCTTTTTCGGATCGAGCCCTTTCTTGCGCAACGCGGCTTCCAGAAAGATGTCGGGATTGGAGCCGGGACGGAAGGACATGATCTTGCTGCCCTTGAGCTTGTTCCAGTCAAAGGCTGGATCGGGCTTGCGGCCCATCAGCAGGAAGCCGTCGGTGGCCGTGAGCCCCGCAAACACCACAGGCTTGACCGGCGATTCGCTGTTGGCGACATAGATGGAGGCCTCGGGCCCGATCAGGACGATATCGGCGCTGCCCGAGAGCAGGGCCGCCATGCCTTTGTCGGTGCCTTGCGAGGTTTTCATTGTCAGCTCGATCCCCTCGTCCTTGAACATGCCTTTTTTCAGACCGGCATACATGGGTACATACAGAACGGATCGCACCACTTCCTCGTAGCGCACCTTGTGCACGGTTTGCGCTTGTGCCGCGCTCAGCTGGAGCAGACTGCA
This sequence comes from Comamonas odontotermitis, assembly GCF_040396735.1. Taxonomy (GTDB): domain Bacteria; phylum Pseudomonadota; class Gammaproteobacteria; order Burkholderiales; family Burkholderiaceae_C; genus Comamonas; species Comamonas odontotermitis_C. The sequence continues at coordinate 17,871 of NZ_JBEBNZ010000025.1, read as the reverse complement.
GGCGGCCAGCGTGGCCGCAAGCAGCTTTTTGTGAAAGCGGCGGCGGGGGGAACTCAAGCTCATGTCACACTCCTTGTATACAAATATTGGGATGCGGAAGGAATAACTGGCTGGTAATACGCAAATATCGTGCCTGAATAGCGGATGTGTAAATAGATGTTTTGTTATTTATGTATTCAGTATCCAATTTATTGAAGCAAACGAAATCGGTGTTAACCAGCAAGAACATGCACCAGGGCAGAGCGATGAAGTGCTGCCGTGCACCATGACGCGGCGCTGGCCAGCGTTGCGGCGGCCGATGGGGTCAGGCACGCGGCGTGTATCTGCGGGCAGAAGGCATTGCAAGGCCGCTGGCGATGCCACAATCACCGGCGTGAAGATGACATCTCTCGTGGCGGGCTGCCGCCGGGCGCTGTTCTGGTCGCGCCCTCTGTGCGCGGCGGAATGGGCTTTGCTCGCGCAATATTTTGGCGAGCCGGCCGATCCCCGCTGGCGCCGCATGCGCGTGCATTTGCGGCGGCTGGGTGATACGCGGCGCGCCTTGTCCTTCAATGGCGGCTTTCTGTCGTTTCCGAGGTATTGCTTTGCGGGCGACGATCCACGCCAGCCCTTGCGGCTGAACCATCCGATGATCACCGGCTGGTTGATGCACGAGGCCTTTCACCATTGGCAGCGGCTGCAGGGCCGGGCGGTGACGCGCGATGCGCTGCGGCTGCAATGGCGTTTTTGGCGCCATGGAAGCAATCCTTACCACTACACCCTGTGCGAATCATCCGGGAGTTTGCTGGCGCAGTTTCAGCAAGCACAGGTGGAGCAGCAGGCGCAGATGTGGCAGGACGCGGTGATGGCTGACCGGGCATACCGCGAGGCGGACGACAGCCATCCGCAGTTTGCTGCGCTGCAATGCGCGGCGCAGCAATGGCAGCCCGTGCTGCACTGGGTGCGGTCACAGGCTGGAGCCATCGGGTTTTGACCTGGCAGGGGTGGCGGCACGCAGCCGTCCCGTACGCGACCCCTGCCGGGCAGGGCGGTTGGCGATACTGGCGCAGATATATTGATTGCACCGGATCGCGCCATGACTGCTTCCTTCGCCGCCCCGTCCCCTGCACCTGCTTCGCCGCCGCCCGTGCCCACGCGCTACTGGCCAGGGCGCGTGCCCATGCGGCTGACGGTGCCGCAGACTTCGGTATGGGACAACCTGGCGGTCAATGCGCGGCGCTACCCCGATCATGCGGCCCTGGTGTTCTTCGAGCAGGTCATCACCTACCGGCAGATGGAACACATCACTGAGCGGCTGGCGGCGCACTTGCATGCACAGGGTGTGCAGCGGGGCGACCGCGTGATCCTGCTGATGCAGAACTGCCCGCAACTGGTGCTGGCGCACTATGCCATTCTGCGCGCCAATGCGGTGGTGGTGCCCGTCAATCCCATGAACACGGCCGATGAGCTGGCGCACTACATCACCGATGCGGATGCGCGTGTGGCCATCACCACTGCCGATCTGGCGGGCGCACTGGCACAGGCCAACCACCAGGTGAGCCAGATGCCTGGGGCGGAGCCGCTGCGCCACCTGCTCGTCACCCGCTTTGCCGATGCCATGCCGCCCCAGGTGCAGCAGCAGGCCGATTTTCCGCAGGCCTGGGCGGCCTGGCTGCTGGGTGAGCATGCGTTGCCGGATGCCAGCCTGATGCCCGGAGCTTCGGTGGCATCGTGGCAGCAGGCGTTGCAGTGCACCAAGGCCCCGCCACCCCACAGCGTGGGCGCTGCCGACATGGCAATCCTGCCCTATACCAGCGGCACCACGGGCAAGCCCAAGGGGTGCATCCATGCGCACAGCCACATCCAGCACGCGGTGCAGGCGGGCCTGCTGTGGGGGCGGCAAAGCAGCGAAAGCGTCAATCTGGTGGTGGCGCCCATGTTCCACATCACCGGCATGGTCTCGGTCATGCATGTGCTGATTGGCGCGGGGGCAACCCTGGTCATCATGCCGCGCTGGGATCGCAACCTGGCTGCGGGCCTGATGCTGCGCTGGCGTGTGACGCACTGGGCCAATATTCCGACCATGGTGGTGGATCTGCTGGCCAGCCCCCAGTTGGCGCAGGTGGATATGCGCAGCCTTGTCTACATCGGTGGTGGCGGTGCCGCCATGCCGCAGCCCGTGGCCCAGCGCATCAAGGATCTGTGGGGGCTCGATTACATCGAAGGCTATGGCATGACCGAGACCTGCGGGGCCTCGCACGCCAATCCTTACGAGCATCCCAAGCAGCAATGCCTGGGCGTGCCGCACATCGGCATGCAGTCCAAGGTGATCGACCCTGACACGCTACAGGAACTGCCAGCCGGTGAGGTGGGCGAGATTGTGGTGCGTGGCCCGCAGGTGCTGCAAGGCTACTGGAAGCAGCCCGGCGCAACGCAGACCAGTTTTGTGCAGGTGGGCGGTGAGCGCTTTTTTCGCACCGGAGACCTGGGGTACCGCGATGAGGATGGCTACTTTTTCCTGACCGACCGCTTGAAGCGCATGATCAACGCCAGCGGCTACAAGGTATGGCCTGCCGAGGTGGAGAGCCTGATGTACCGCCACCCCGCCATTCTGGAGGCCTGTGTGATCTCCGCCAGCGACCCGTACCGGGGCGAGACGGTGAAGGCCGTGGTGGTGCTGCGCCCTTCACACCAGGGGCAGGTGAGCGAGCAGGACATCATCGCCTGGTGCCACGAACACATGGCGGTGTACAAGGCGCCGCGCATTGTGCAGCTGGTCGATCAGCTGCCCAAGAGTGGCAGCGGCAAGGTGATGTGGCGTTTGCTGCAGGAAAAGGAGCGGTAGGTGCAAGCAGGGTGCGCGCTTGGGCCTGTTTTGGCTTGAGGTGGCGTTGCGGGCCTAGACGCTGCCCGCCTTCTCGAACACCAGAATTCGCGCTGCGCCCTGCGGGTGCGCCACATGCTCGCAGCCGATACCGGCATGGAAAATGTCGCCGCTGTGCAAGGTGACATGTTTTTCAACACCGGCTTCGCGGTAGTGCATGACCACCGTGCCGTCCATGACTGCAAAAACTTCCTCGCCATCGTTGACGTGCCAGATATAGGGCTGGTCCGTCCAGTGCAGGCGCACGCTGGTGCCGCCCAGGTGGGCGATGTCCAGCGCGCCCCAGGCGCGCTCGGCGGTGAATTCCTTGCTGCGAATCGTGCGTTGCATGCGGTGGTCCTGGGGGCGGGTTGACGCTTTGGGCGGTGGTGCTGGCAATCAGGCCGTCGCGCCCAGCTCCTGGGCAATCGCTTCGATCTGCTCGGACAGCTCCAGCCAGCGCTCTTCCAGTTGCTCGATGCTGTTGTTGACGGCAGCAAGCTGCTTGCCGGCTTCCACCACGTCGGGGCCGGACAGGCCGGGCGTGGCCAGCTTTTCTTCCAGCGCGCTGCGCTCAGTGGCAAGCTGCGGGAGCTTCTTGTCGATCTGTTCCAGCTCTTTCTTGAAGGGCTTGGTCTTGTCGGCCAGTTGCTGGCGCGCGGCTGCGGCCTGGCGGCGGGCTTCCTTGGGATCGAATGCGGCTTCTGTCTTAGGCGCGGCCTGCTTAGGCGCGGCAGGTTCTGATACTACTAATTCAGGAGCATCTGGTGCTTGCTGCGTGGGCGTGAGAGGCTGATTTCCCTCCGCATTCTGGCCGCGTGCGTCCTGCTCTGCCTGCCGGGCCTCTTCGCGCAGGCGCTTGGATTCGTCGAGCAGGTAGCGCTGGTAGTCGTCCAGATCGCCGTCAAACGGGCCGACCTTGCCACGGCCCACCAGCCAGAAGTCTTCGCAGACGGCACGCAGCAGGTGCCGGTCGTGGGAGACGAGCATGACGGTGCCATCGAAATCGTTGATGGCCATGGCCAGGGCTTCGCGGGTTGCCAGATCCAGGTGGTTGGTCGGCTCGTCGAGCAGCAGCAGGTTGGGGCGTTGCCACACGATCATGGCCAGCACGAGGCGGGCTTTTTCTCCGCCGCTCATGCTGCCCACAGCCTGCTTGACCATGTCGCCGCTGAAATTGAAGGTGCCCAGGTAGCTGCGCAGGTCCTGCTCGCGCGCACTGTTGCCTGCTGCGCCGATTTCCTTGGCCAGGCGGATCATGTGCTCGAGCGGGTTTTCTTCCGGGCGCAGCACGTCCAGCTCCTGCTGGGCAAAGTAGCCGATGTTCAGTCCCTTGCCCTCGGTCACCTTGCCGGCGAGCGCCTTCATTTCCCGGGCGATGGTCTTGACCAGGGTGGATTTACCCTGGCCATTGGCACCCAGGATGCCGATGCGCTGGCCTGCGAGCACGGAGCGGCTCACGTCCCGCAGGATCACGGTTTCCTGATCCTGCTCGTCGGTATAGCCGAAAGCAGCATCGGTGATGGCCAGCATGGGGTTGGGCAGGTTGGCGGGCTCCTTGAATTCGAAGGTGAATTCTGCGGCGGCCAGCACCGGAGCCACTTTTTCCATGCGCTCGATCTGCTTCATGCGGCTTTGTGCCTGCTTGGCCTTGCTGGCCTTGGCCTTGAAGCGGTCGATGAACTTCTGCAGGTGGGCAATCTTGTCCTGCTGGCGCTCGAACGATGATTGCTGCAGCTCCAACTGCTGGGCCTGCAGTTCTTCGAACTTGCTGTAGTTGCCCCCGTAGCGGGTCAGCCGCGCATTTTCGATATGCAGGGTGACATTGGTGATGGCGTCGAGAAACTCGCGGTCGTGGCTGATGGTGATCAGCGTGCCGGGATAGCGCTTGAGCCAGGCTTCCAGCCAGACGAGGGCGTCCAGGTCCAGGTGGTTGGTGGGTTCGTCAAGCAGCAGCAGGTCGCTGGGGCACATCAGCGCGCGGGCCAGCTGCAGGCGCATGCGCCAGCCGCCCGAGAAGCTGTTGACGGGCTGGTCCAGCTCCGACACCTTGAAACCCAGGCCCAGGATCAGGGCCTGTGCGCGGGCCGTGGCGTCATGCGCCCCGGCATCGTGCAGATCGGCATGGGCCTGGGCGATGGCCATGCCGTCGCCCGTTTCTTCGGCGGCCAGCAGCTGCGCATTCACCTCTACCAGGCGCGTATCACCGTCCAGCACGAACTGGGTGGCCGATTCGGTGGTCTCGGGCATGTGCTGGGCCACCTGGGCCATGCGCCATTGCGCAGGAATGTAGAAATCGCCTCCGTCTTCGGACAGCGAACCGTTCAGCAGCGCAAACAGGGTGGATTTGCCCGCTCCGTTGCGGCCCACAAGTCCGACAGACTCTCCGGGGTTGATGGTGGCGTTCACCTGGTCGAGCAGAACCTTGGTGCCGCGGCGCAGCGTAATGTTTTTCAGCGTAATCATGACTGGGGGGATTATCGCCGCGAGGCCCTCTCCAGCAGGTTGCGGGGGCTCTATGAAGGCGCAGGCCTGCATCGCCCCATCTGTGGCAAATCGCTACGGCTGCAAGTGCATGTTGGGTGGAGTGGGCCTGCGAGCGGCATGCAGGCCGCTGAATTTGTAGGCCATTGCCGCCATCGAGTGGCAGATGGATTGTTGCGTGGAGATGCAATCGTTAAGATGATTCACAGCATTGCCGTCATTCAATGGACACGCACTGGTCATACTGCAGTCACACACGGGCTGTGGCTTGACAGACAGGGACTGCAGCCCTGGGTCAAGACAAGGAAAGCGCCATGACAGCGACAACATCGCAAAACCGGGTTCCGCAAGGCAACACCGGGCCCGACACTGCGCAGCCGCGCGGTCACTGGAAGATCGACGATATTCCCTACCACCGCATAGACCGCGCCGCCATCGAAGGCGACGAGGATCTGTTCTATCTGCTGATGAGTGCTTCATTTGTGGAGACGGGCTCGGACACCTATGCCGCCAACCTGGGCGAGCACTACGCGCAGTACCCGCAGATCAGCGACTGGCTGGTGCAGGAGTGGGAGCATGAGGAACTGCAGCACGGCGCATCGCTGCGCCGCTATGTGGAAACCGTGTGGCCCGGCTTTCCGTGGCAGCAGGCCTACGACAGTTTTTTTGCCGAATATTCGCAACTGTGCACCGTGGAAGAGCTGTTCAGCGACCGGCGGCTGGAGATGGTGGCGCGCTGCGTGGTGGAAACAGGCACCACGGCCTACTACCATACCCTGCGCGAGCTCAGCCACGAGCCGGTGCTGACGCAACTGCTGGGCCACATCCGCAACGATGAGGTGGGACATTTCAAGCACTTTCTGGCCTACTTCAAGAAGCTGCAGCAGGAAGCGCCGATTGGCCGCACCCGCATTGCCGGGGCCCTGTACAGCCGCTTGAAGGAATTGCGCGAGAGTGACTCGGATGTGGCACTGCGCCACGTGTTTGCGCACAAGGGGCCGCTTTTCTGCACGCCGGAGCGTCGGTTCGAGGACGTGGCCCAGCGCATCTACCACCTGGTGAGCACCGGCCTGCCAGCCGATATGGCGGTACGCATGTTGCTCAAGCCCTTGCTGCTGCCGCCCAGGCTGGAAGGCTATCTGCACGGGCCCATCAGCAAGCTGGCGTGCAAGGTGATGGCGTACTAGCCGCCCATCCGTTGCGCTGGATGCGCTGGTGAATTTGGATGAAAAGAACCTTTGGTGCTTAATGGGTAAGCGCTATATGCTATTTAATATATAGCAATTTGACGGGGCGGCGTCCTCAGAACTGTTTCAGAACTGTGTCGGCTGCTCATGCATCCAGTGCACGAGTGCGTCGCGCGTCAGCAGCAGCACCTGGTCGTCGCCGGCGCTGGTATTCATCCAGAACACGGGCAGGCCGCGGAAGGCGGCTTCAAAATGCTCGCGCTCATTGCCGATCTCCAGCACCAGCACGCCATCTTCGGTCAGGCGCTGGGGCAGGTCGCGCACCAGCAGGCGCACAAAATCCATGCCGTCCTTGCCGCCAGCCAGCGCCATTACAGGCTCGGCACGGTATTCCAGGGGCAGGCGCGCCATGCTGTCGGCGTTCACATAGGGCGGGTTGCACAGAATCAGATCCCAGGGGCCGCGCGCCTGTGCCATGCCGTTGGACTGCACGAGCGTGACGCGGTCCTGCAGGCCGTGCTTTTCGACATTGATGCGGGCAACCGCCAGCGCATCGGGGGAGAGGTCGGCGCCGGTCACGGCCACGTCGGGGTAGGCCATGGCCGCCAGGCAGGCCAGGCTGCCATTGCCGGTGCACAGATCGAGCACCTGGTGGGTGGTGGTGCTCAGCCATTCGTCAATGCTGCCGTCGGCCAGCAGCTCGGCAATCAGGCTACGCGGCACGATGGAGCGCTCGTCAATATAGAAGGGCACGCCTTGCAGCCAGGCCTGCTGCGTCAGGTAGGCGGCGGGTTTGCGCGTGGTGATGCGCTGCTCTACGAGGGCTTGCACCCGGGCGCGGTCGGCGTCGCTGACCGGGCGGGCGCCCACGGCATCTTCGCCTTCCGTGCTGCTGTCCACATCCATCGGCAGGCCCAGGGCCCACAGCACCAGCCAGGCGGCTTCATCCTGGGCGTTGGTGGTGCCATGGCCAAAGTGCACCACGGCGGCGGTGAGTGCAGCTGCGCTGTCGTCGATCAAGGTGCGGATGGTGGTCATGGCAGAAACGGGGTGAACAAATGTAAAGGCGATTGTAGGCGCGGCAGGGCCAGCCGACGGCAAGCTGCAGCTATCGGCCACGATCTGTTCATGCGGCAAAACGATTTACTTGCCCAGATTTTCCAGAATGCGGCGGTAGATGTTCTTGAGGGGCTCAATGTCTGCCAGCGCCACATGCTCATCGATCTTGTGGATGGATGCATTGGGCGGGCCGATTTCGATGATTTCGGGGCAGATTTCGGCGATGAAGCGGCCATCACTGGTGCCGCCGGTGGTCGAGAGTTCGGTCTCAATGCCGACTTCGTCGCGCACCGCCTGCTGCACAGCAGCCACCAAGGGGCCGGGTGTGGTCAGGAAAGGTTTGCCGCCCAACGTCCACTTCAGGTCGTATTCGAGGGCATGGCGCTCCAGGGTGGATTTGACGCGCGCCTTGAGGCTTTCGGCCGTGGATTCGGTGCAGAAGCGGAAATTGAAATCTACCACCATCTGGCCAGGAATGACGTTGCCCGCGCCGGTGCCGGCGTGGATATTGCTCATCTGAAAGCTCGTGGGTGGGAAGAAGGCATTGCCCTCGTCCCATACCGTTTTGGCCAGCTCGTCGAGCGCGGCCAGCGCCTGGTGGATGGGGTTGCGCGCCAGTTGTGGGTAGGCGATATGGCCCTGGACGCCATGCACCGTGAGCTTGCCTGTCAGGCTGCCACGGCGGCCGTTCTTGATCATGTCGCCCAGCCTGCTGACCGCCGTGGGCTCGCCCACCACGCAGTAATCGAGCTTCTGGCCACGCTTCTTGAGCGCTTCCACCACGATGGCGGTGCCGTCCACGCTGGGGCCTTCTTCATCGCTGGTGAGCAAAATGGCGATGTTCAGCGGTGCATCGGGGTGTTGTGCGACGAACTCCTCGGCAGCCACCACAAAGGCGGCAACAGAGGTTTTCATATCGCTGGCGCCTCGGCCATACAGCTTGCCGTCCCGGTGCGAAGGGGTGAAGGGGTGCGAGTTCCACTGCTCCATCGGGCCTGTTGGCACCACATCGGTATGGCCCACGAGGACCACCGTCCTGGCACCCACCACGCTGCTGTTGCGCAAGGCCCAGAGGTTGCTCACGCGGAAGTCGGCAGGGCCGCTGTCCAGGCGCTCGCACACAAAGCCAAGCGGCGATAGCAGGCTGGCGATCATTTCCAGGCAGCCTTCGTCTTGGGGCGTTACCGAGGGGCGGGCGATCAGTTGCTCGGTCAATTGCAGGGTACGGGACATATCGGAAAGTGCAATGCAGCAGGGCGGAGAAGGATAAAACAATGCGGCCCGCAGGCCGCATGGTCAGAGATGGGGAGCGGCGCCGGCATGCCCAGGGCTGCCAGCGGTCGCTATCTTACTCTTGGTTCACATCCAGCACGATTTCGGTGAACGAGGCAGAGTCATCGGGCTCCTGCTGCGCCGCTACCTGTGCCTTGGCTGCATTGGCGGCCATCTGGAAGTCGTTCTGCAGGCGCCACATCAGGTTGGTGGGCGAGTCGGAGTTGGCCAGGCCTTCTTCGCGGCTGATCTTGCCGCTGTTGATGAGGGTCGCCAGCGCGCCTTCGAAGGTGACCGAGCCTTCGGCCATCGATTTTTCCATGGCCTCGCGCACGCCGGAGAAATCGCCTTGCTCGATCATCTCGCTTACCAGCTGGGTGTTGAGCATCACCTCGATGGCTGCAGTGCGCTTGCCGGAGACCGCCTTGACGAGGCGCTGCGAGATGACGGCGCGCAAGGCGGATGCCAGGTCGCCCAACATGGTGGGGCGTACCTCCACGGGGTAGAAGCTCAGAATCCGGTTGAGTGCATGGTAGCTGTTGTTGCCGTGCAGGGTGGCTAGGCACAGGTGGCCCGACTGTGCGTAGGCAATGGCGGCCGACATGGTTTCACGGTCACGGATTTCGCCGATCATGATCACATCGGGCGCCTGGCGCAGCGCATTCTTGAGCGCGGTCTGCAGCGACGCGGTGTCGCTGCCGACTTCTCGCTGGTTGATGATGGAGCGCTGGTTGGAGAACAGGTATTCGACCGGGTCTTCCACGGTCAGGATATGGCCGGTCTGCTTGGCATTGCGATGGTCGATCATGGAGGCGAGCGACGTGCTCTTGCCCGAGCCTGTGGCACCCACGAACAGCACCAGGCCGCGCTTGGCCATGATCAGGTCCTGAAAGATGTCCGGCAGCTCCAGCTCTTCGAGCGTGGGAATGTCCTTGGGTACATAGCGGATCACCACGGCGCAGGTGCCGCGCTGGTGCATGGCGCTGACGCGGAAGCGTCCCACGCCTTCGAGCGGCACGCCCATGTTCAACTCGCCCGTCTCGTCCAGCTCCTCGATGCGCTCGGGCGGCACGATCTCGGCCAGCAGGGTGCGCGGCGCATCAGGTGTGAGGATCTGGTTGTTGAGGGGAATGCAGTCGCCCTGGATCTTGACCAGCGCTGGCGCATTGGCAGACAGGTAGACGTCCGATGCCTTGTTTTCAGCCATCAGACGCAAGATTCGCTCCATGGTTCCCATATCTGTTCCCTCCGGTGTTTATCGGCCCGATTGTAGGCGTTGCAGCGGTAACGGCTTGTTCCAAGATGACCCAATGTGGCGCGCATGCCGCATCCCGATCCTGACTGCGCCTGCGAGATGGCTCGCGCGCTGACAGCAGCCATGAAAAAGCCCTGCAGGGCAGGGCTTGGGAGATACGGGGGCAGGGGGCTGTCAGTCGCGCAGCAGATCGTTGATGCTGGTCTTGGCGCGGGTCTCGGCCGTCACCTGCTTGACGATCACGGCGCAGTACAGGCTGTGGCTGCCGTCCTTCGATGGCATGGAGCCGCTCACCACCACCGAGCCCGAAGGGATGCGGCCGTAGGTGACTTCGCCAGTCATGCGGTTGTAGATCTTGGTGGATTGGCTGATATACACGCCCATCGACACCACGGAGTTCTCCTCGACGATCACGCCTTCCACGATTTCGGAGCGGGCGCCGATGAAGCAGTTGTCCTCAATGATCGTGGGGTTGGCCTGCAGGGGTTCGAGCACGCCGCCCAGGCCCACGCCGCCGGAGAGGTGGACGTTCTTGCCCACTTGTGCGCAGGAGCCCACGGTCGCCCAGGTGTCCACCATGGTGCCTTCGCCCACGTAGGCGCCAATGTTCACATACGAAGGCATCAGGATGGCGCCCTTGGCCACGAAGCTGCCGCGACGCGCCACTGCAGGCGGCACCACGCGCACGCCGGTGGCGGCGATGTCCATGTCATTCATGTTGGCGAACTTGGTGGGCACCTTGTCGTAGAAGTTCAGGGCGCCTGCCTGCATCAGCACGTTGTCGTTCAGGCGGAAGGACAGCAGCACGGCCTTCTTGATCCACTGGTGCACGGTCCACTGGCCCACGCCTTCACGCGTGGCCACGCGCAACTCACCCTTGTCGAGGGCGTTGATGACGTACTCGACGGCGTCCACGATTTCCTTGGGGGCCGAGGCGGACGACAAGGTGGTACGGTTTTCCCAGGCGGATTCGATGATGGTTTGCAGTTGTTGCGTCATGGTTTAACGTTGTTTCCAGGATTGAATGAATTGCACGATGCGCTGGGCTGCCTGCAGGCATTCGGCGGTTTCTGCCACCAATGCCATGCGCACACGCCCTGCACCAGGGTTGGTACCGTTGAAGTCGCGGGCCAGATAGCTGCCCGGCAGAACCGTCACATTGTATTGAGCATACAGCTCGCGGGCGAACTCGGTATCCGACAGGCCCATGTGCGCGGGCACGCCAGCCCACAGGTAGAAGCTGGCGTCGGGCAGCTGCACATCCATCACGCTGGACAGCAGCGGCGTCACCTCGGCAAACTTTCTGCGGTATTGCTCGCGGTTGTCCCGCACATGGGATTCATCGCTCCAGGCCGCAATGCTGGCTGCCTGCACCGATGGGCACATGGCGCCGCCCTGGTAGGTGCGGTACAGCGCAAAAGACTTGATCAAATCGGCGTCGCCTGCGACAAAGCCGCTGCGCAGGCCGGGCACATTGCTGCGCTTGGAGAGGCTGGTGAACGACATCAGCCGCTTGAAGTCTGTGCGGCCCAGCTTGGCTGCTGCCTCCATGCCGCCCAGCGGTGGCTCGTCACGGAAGTAGATTTCGCTGTAGCACTCGTCCGACGCAATCACGAAACCGTAGCGGTCCGACAGCGCGAACAGCTTCTTCCATTCCTCCAGTGGCATCACCGCACCGGTGGGGTTGCCCGGAGAGCAGACAAAGATCAATTGCGTGCGCTGCCAGATGGCTTCGGGCACGCTGTCCCAATCCACCGCAAAGTTTTTGGCGGCAATGCTGGGCACATAGTAGGGCGTGGCACCCGCAAGCAGGGCGGCGCCTTCATAGATCTGGTAGAACGGATTGGGGCACAGCACGGTGGGATCGGGCTGGCTTGCATCCACCACGGTCTGGGTGAACGCAAACAGGGCCTCGCGGCTGCCGTTGACTGGCAGGGTGTGCTTCTGGCCGTCCACCTGCAGTCCGTAACGGGTGTTCAGCCAGGCCGCGAACGCGTCGCGCAGCGCAGGGGTGCCAGCGGTGGCGGGGTAGCTCGCCAGCCCGGCCAGATTGTCGGCCAGGGCTTGCTTGATAAAGGCTGGCGTGGGATGGCGCGGCTCGCCGATACCCAGGCTGATGGGGGGAATGTCAGCCGGCGGAGTGACACTGGCAAACAGCTGACGCAGCCGCTCGAACGGATAGGGCTGCAGTTTCTGGAGCAAGGGGTTCATAAGCGAACCATTATCACGCAGCCGCAATGGCTTTGGCGCAGGACGTGGGCAAGCCTGGGTCGCTTTGTGTGCCGCCTGTGCGACGTTTGGCCGCTATGCCTGGTTCGAGCCGCCGCGCTGTTGCCTGGCCTTGGCCAGAATGGCGGCAATCATCGCCTTTTTGTCGGAAGGCGCGGCCGTCGTTGCTGGTGTTGTGTCCCCATTCGTAACCTTGCTCGGCATAGGGATTGCAGCCGATGTGCTGCTTGCCGCGCTGGTGTCCAAGGCGGCGGGCAGACTGCTGGCGGCCAAGCGGTCTTCGTCTGCAGCCGGTGTGGCTTGATGGCCTTTTGCGGGTCTGCGCATGCTGGATGCGCGCCTGTTACTATGCTTTTGATAGCGACTGCGTGCCTGGACAGCCTGTTCCTGGCTCCATGCCTCCCAGCCGGTGGCCTCTCCGCTGGCATTGTCCAGTTCGATGCAGTCCACCGGGCACACGGGCAGGCACAACTCGCAGCCCGTACAGGCCTCGGCAATGATGGTGTGCATGCGCTTGTTGGCGCCCAGAATGGCATCCGTGGGGCAGACCTTGATGCAAAGTGTGCAGCCGATGCACCAGTTTTCATCGATGCGGGCGAGCACGCGTGGAGCTTCTACGCCATGGTCCGGATTCAACGGCAGCGTGGCGCGGCTTGTAATGGCAGCCAGGCGCGCGATGCCTTCCTCTCCGCCGGGAGGGCATTGGTTGATGGCTGCTGCGCCCGTCGCCACGGCCTCGGCGTAGCCTCGGCAGTCAGGGTAGCCGCAGCGCGTGCATTGGGTCTGAGGCAGCGCCTCATCAATGGCATCAATGAAAACAGCCAGCGCTGAGGCTGGCTGCTGCTCGGAGGAAAGGGGATGGGTCACACCGTTTGCAAGTTGCTCTGCTTGGAAACCGTGGATTTTACCGTGCTGGCCTTGGCGGGGAGCTCGCTGTGGGCCAGGATGAAGTCCTTGAGCACGGGGTAGACCATGTTGCGCCAGCGCTTGCCGCTGAAGATGCCATAGTGCCCGGCACCCTTGACTTCGAAGTGGCGGTTTCCCGATCCCTTGAGGCCGGTGCACAGATCGTGCGCAGCCTGGGTCTGGCCGGAGCCGGAGATATCGTCCAGTTCACCTTCCACCGTCAGCAGGGCGGTGTGCTGGATATCCTGGGGCCGCACCAGTTCTGCCACACCTTCGGGCGAGCGTACCTGCCAGGTGCCCTTGACGAGTGCAAAGTCCTGGAACACTGTCTTGAGCGTTTCCAGGTAGTAGGCGGCATCCATGTCGAGCACGGCGTTGTACTCGTCATAGAACTGGCGGTGGTGTTCTGCACTTTCCTCATCGCCCTTGAGCAGGTCCTTGAAGTAGTCGTAGTGGCTCATCGCATGGCGGTCCGGGTTCATGCTGACAAAGCCCATATGCTGCAGGAAACCGGGGTAGACCTTGCGGCCGGCACCGGGGAAGTTGGCTGGCACCGGGTAGATCACATTGTTTTCGAACCACTGGATATCGTGCGTGGTTGCGAGGTTGTTAACGGCCGTGGGGGAGCGGCGCGCATCGATCGGGCCGCCCATCATCGTCATCGACAACGGTGTCTGCTCTCCGCGGCTGGCCATCAGCGATACGGCGGCCAGCACGGGCACCGTGGGCTGGCAGACGCTCACCACGTGGCAAGCGCCATAGATTTCCTGAATATGGCGGATGAAATCCTGCACATAGTTCACATAGTCATCCAGATGGAACTCTCCAGACGACTGGGGCACCAGCCGGGCATTGGTCCAGTCGGTGATGTAGACCTTGTGGCCTTCGAGCATGGTGCGCACGGTCTCGCGCAGCAAGGTGGCGTAGTGGCCGGACAGCGGCGCCACGATCAGTACGGCAGGCTGCCCCTTCATGGCGGTGAGGGTGGCCGGATCGTCCGAAAAGCGCTTGAAACGGCGCAGTTCGCAAAAGGCCTTGGTCAGCTCCACACGCTCGTGCACGGCAATGTCGTGGTCGCCAGCGGTGATAGTGTTGATATTGAATGCGGGTTTCTCGTAATCCTTGCCCAGGCGGTAGAGCAGGTCGAAGCCCGCCGAAGCGCGCTGGACAGCGGTGGTCTGACTGACAGGCCACAGTGGATTGCTCAACATCTTGGATGTGGCGTGCGCGTATTCGGCAAACGGCTCCATCAGGGCGCGCTGGGTTTCGTAGAGTTGGTACAGCATCAAAACTCCGTTAATGTTGCATTGCAATATAACAGCACCGTGTTACGCCGAGAATCAAAATTTCTCAGCGTAAACACGGGTGGGGCGGCGCTTCTTGTGTAAACAAATGTTGTTACCCGCTAAGGAGCGGCACGAGAGTAGGTGCCAACCCTGGGGCGCCAGGATGGCATTCGACCTCGTGCTTTCAGACGGCAGTGCGCCGCGCGGGCTGGTGGTTCTCGAGCCATTCCTCAAACGCTTCCCGGGCGGAATTGCGCAGGCTGCGGCGGAAGCGCTGCCTGTCCTCCAGGTAGAGGCAGTGGCGCATCACCGTGAATGGATTGAAGCTGCTGCTGGGGTAGCGGTGCTGAAAATCGGCCTTGTAGTGGCGGGCTGTGGAAATGTGCTTTTGCACCACGGCAAACAGCCAGGACGCCTGGCGCACGCCAAAATCATTGACCAGTTCGTCAATGAAGAACTCCACCTTTTGCGGATCGAAATCGTAGCCAGGGAAGTGGCGTTGCCCAAAGGCCACAAATCCAAAGGCGTCCAGTGGCTCGCTGTCATCCGCATAGGGCTGCGGCGCAGCATCGGCTTCATCGTCCGTATCGACGCGCGACAGGGCCAACGCCTGGTTGGTCTCGTTGCGGATCTGCAAGAACTCGCGATCGGCCAGCTCGAACAGGGCCGACAGGATGTTGATGCGCCGCTTGAGGTTGGTGGGGATCGACTTCTTGTATTTGATCTTGTGGTCCAACTCGCTCCATGAATCCTGGATGATGGTGCGAATCTGCAATTCGAATGCCTGCTGGGCATACGCCATGTGCTCCGAGAGCTGCGCCTGCTCGTTGTTGAAGCGCAGATCCATGTGGATGCCCTTGTAGCCGAAGTCGGATTCGGAATCCTCCATCGGGGCCGTCTTGTCGGTGATCTCGATCACATCGAAATACTCGCGCACCTTGGCCATGATGGCCGGCGGCTCGTCCTCGTACAGGCACACCACGCGCACACCGATCAGGTCGGTGATGTAGTCGCCGATGGCATAGCTTTCGGTGCGATCCTCCAGCGCATTGCGGTACTTGCGCTTGAACTTGCGCACCGCTTCTTCAGGGTTCTTGACGCGGCACTCGATCTTGGCGATGTTGACGCCGGGCAGGCCCTGAAGAATCGCCTCGATCAGGGCGTTGAAGGAGGCTGCTGCGGCCTTGAGGGTGGGCAGGCGCTGGGCGTATTCCGCCAGGAACTCTTGTTTGCGAAGTTCAAAATCGTGAAATGGCATGCCAGGCTTTCAGGCGGCGTATCAGTTCTGGTTGTCGGGGGGTAGGCTGTCTGCGGGCACGCCAATCTGTGCCTGTGGCGCAAACAGATCCCACACTGCGATGAACAGGGCTGCAATCAGCGGGCCGATGACAAATCCGGTCAGGCCAAAGAGGGACAGGCCGCCCAGCGTCGAGATCAGGATCAGGTAATCGGGCATCTTGGTGTCCTTGCCCACCAGCAGGGGACGCAGGATATTGTCCACCATGCCCATGACACCGGCGCCATACGCGGTCAGCACGATACCTTGCCAGGTGGCACCCGTTGCCAGAAAGTAAATGGCGACCGGTGCCCATACGATGGCCGCACCGACTGCAGGAAGCAGCGACAGGAAGGCCATCACCACGCCCCACAGCAGGGCGCCGTCAATGCCGAGAATCCAGAAGATGATGCCGCCCAGTGCGCCCTGGGTTGCCGCAACGGCCAGATTGCCCTTTACCGTGGCGCGCACCACAGTGATGAACTTTGCGCCCAGCTTTTGCTTGTGCGAATCGTCCAGCGGTACAGCGGCATAGATCTTGCGCACCAGCACCTTGCCATCGCGCAGGAAGAAGAACAGCAGGTACAGCATGATGCAGAAGCTCACCAGGAAACCCATGGTGTTCTGGCCGATGGCGAGCACCTTGGTGGCCACGTACTGGCTGGCCTGCACCGAAATGCCCGAGATCTTTTCCTGGATGACCTTGGGGTCATTGAGGTTGAAGCGGGCCAACAGGTCGATCAGCCACTGGGGCAGGGCGGTGTAGATTTGCTGAAAGTACTGGCCAAAATTCATCTGGCCGGTATGCACGCGCTCATAGATCGCGGCGGACTCCTTGGCCAGCGAGATGGACAGCAAAATCAATGGCAGGATCACCAGCACCAGACACAGCGACAGCGTAATCAGGGCCGCAACAGTCGGGTATTTGGGGAATTTGCTACTGATCTTTTTGTGTAAAGGTGTAAACACCACGGCAAAGATCACACCCCAGAATACGGCGCCCTGAAACGGGAACAACACTGCAAAAAACGCAATGGTGACGGCAATTAACAGCAAGATAAATGCTTTGTCGTGAAGAGATCGGGTGTTGAGCATTGCCATTCAGCCAAAATTAGATAGCGCAAATGTATCTGACTTGGCGGGTCTGTAGCGTCATCCAAAACAGACGTTTGGCGCGCCAGACCCCTGGCCGGACGATATGGGCCGAAAGTGGCACAATAGCCCCCGTTCGGCCCTTCCCAGCCACAGTCGCATCCGCCAACCGGTTCAGCCGTGTCGCGGAAGGTTGTTTATATGCACCAGCTAATGCTTTCCAGAGGAAAGCGGAGGTCAGCGGAGAAAATGAGCGATACAAATTCTGTGTATCAAGCCTACCAAGGCAATACCTATCTTTTCGGTGGCAATGCCCCCTACGTAGAAGAGATGTACGAAAACTACCTGGCCAATCCAGGCAGCGTACCCGATACGTGGCGTGCATACTTTGACGCACTGCAAAATGTCCCCGCAACGGACGGCAGCAACCACAAAGACGTTCCTCATCTCCCTGTCATCAACGCCTTTGCCGAACGTGCCAAACAAGGTGGCACCAAGGTGGTCGTTGCCTCCGGTGCCGATTCGGAACTGGGCCGCAAGCGCACCGCCGTGCAGCAGCTGATTGCTGCCTACCGCAATGTGGGCACCCGCTGGGCCGATCTCGATCCGCTCAAGCGCCAGGAGCGCCCCGAGATCCCCGAGCTTGATCCAGCGTTCTACGGCTTCACCGACGCCGACCAGGAAACCGTGTTCAACACGAGCAACACGTTCTTTGGCAAGGAGTCGATGACTCTGCGCGATCTGCTCAACGCACTGCGCGAAACCTATTGCGGCACCCTGGGCGCCGAATACATGTATGCCACCGACCAGAACCAGAAACGCTGGTGGCAGCAACGCCTGGAAGCCATTCGCAGCAAGCCTGCATTCAATGCCGACCAGAAAAAGCGCATTCTCGACCGCCTGACGGCGGCCGAAGGCCTGGAGCGTTTCCTGCATACCAAGTATGTGGGCCAGAAGCGCTTCTCGCTGGAAGGCGGCGAATC
>NZ_JBEBNZ010000024.1:0-54894 GCF_040396735.1 Comamonas odontotermitis | reverse complement strand
CGGGAAGGCCGCCAGGCAGCGCGCGCGGTGGATGAGTTCCTGATGGGGGAGAGCGACCTGCCACGTTGACAGGGTGGGGCGGCCTTCCCGGTCGCCCTTTGGGTCTCGTGAAACGGCAAGCTGAACGGTTGCCTTTGACTCACCGCCGCAAAACCAAGCCGCATACCGGAAGGTGTGCGGCTTTTTTGTTGGCAACTGGTGAACGGTTGGGCCCGTAAGGTGGTGTACTCCCCCTGAGTAATGGTGAATTTTCTGGATTTTGAGATTACTGGCTGTGCGCTTATCTTTTATACTGTCTACCAGTATCTGCAAAAACCTGCATCATGCCCCATTCGGTCGAAGACAAACGCCGTGCCATTACGCGCCTGAACCGCATTCGTGGGCAGGCTGATGCGCTGGCGCGCGCGGTGGAGGCGGGCACCGACTGCGCGCCCATCCTGCAGCAGCTGGCTGCGATGCGCGGCGCCGTGCATGGCCTGATGGCTGATCTGCTCGACAGCCATCTGCGCGAGACCATGGCCAGGCAGCCCGCGCCCTCGCAGACTGATATCGAAGAGATGCTGGCGCTGCTGCGCTCGTACCTCAAATAGGCGCGCTGCCCTGGCAGCGTTTGACCGTTCCACCCGTTTTTGACCCAAGGAGTCCACCCATGAAATCCCGCGCCGCTGTTGCCTTCAAAGCCGGAGAGCCCCTGCAGATCGTCGAGATCGACGTCGCGCCGCCCCAGGCGGGCGAGGTGCTGGTCAAGATCACCCATACTGGCGTGTGCCACACCGATGCCTTCACGCTGAGTGGCGATGATCCCGAAGGCCTCTTCCCCGCCGTGCTGGGCCATGAAGGCGCAGGCATTGTGGTGGAAGTGGGCGAGGGCGTGACCAGCGTCAAGCCTGGTGACCATGTGATTCCGCTCTACACCGCCGAATGCGGTGAATGCCTGTTCTGCAAAAGCGGCAAGACCAATCTGTGCACCGCCGTGCGCGCCACCCAGGGCAAGGGCGTGATGCCCGACGGAACCACGCGCTTCTCGTACAACGGCGAGCCCATCTACCACTACATGGGATGCTCCACGTTCAGCGAATACACGGTGGTGGCCGCCGTGTCGCTGGCCAAGATCAACCCCGATGCGAACCCCGAGCAGGTCTGCCTGCTGGGCTGCGGCGTAACCACGGGCCTGGGCGCCGTCAAGAACACCGCCAAGGTGCAGGAAGGCGACACGGTGGCCGTGTTCGGCCTGGGTGGGATTGGCCTGGCAGTCATTCAGGGCGCCAAGCTGGCCAAGGCCGGCCGCATCATCGCCGTCGATACCAACCCTGGCAAGTTCGAGCTGGCCCGCACCTTTGGCGCCACTGACTGCGTCAACCCCAAGGACCATGACAAGCCGATCCAGCAGGTGATCGTCGAGATGACCGGCTGGGGTGTGGACCACAGCTTTGAATGCATTGGCAACGTCCACGTCATGCGGGCCGCGCTCGAATGCGCGCACCGTGGCTGGGGCCAGAGCGTCATCATCGGTGTGGCAGGCAGCGGGCAGGAGATTTCGACCCGCCCCTTCCAGCTGGTGACCGGCCGCAAGTGGATGGGCACGGCCTTTGGCGGCGTCAAGGGCCGCTCGCAACTGCCTGGCATGGTGGAAGACGCGATGGCGGGCAAGATCCAGCTGGCACCGTTCGTCACCCACACCATGGGTCTGGCGCAGATCAACGAGGCATTCGACCTGATGCATGAAGGCAAGTCGATCCGCTCGGTCGTCAATTACGCCGAATAAAACCTCGCCGCACGCAATCGGCCCGCAGGCCCGACAATGGCGGGCTGAATGCTTTATTGCGGCAGCAGCCGCGCCCTTGTCTCCATGTCCTTCTCCACACTCGGCCTTGCGCCATCGCTCGCCCATGCCGCCCAATCGCAGGGGCTGATTGCGCCCACGGCCATCCAGCAGCAAGCCATCCCCGCCATTCTGGACGGTGGTGACCTGCTGGCTTGCGCGCCCACAGGCTCGGGCAAGACTGCCGCCTACGTGCTGCCGCTGTTGCAGGCCTGGATGCTGAGCGACGCGGGCGACAGGCCCGGGACGCGTGAAACCCAGGCCCTGGTTCTGGTGCCCACGCGTGAGCTGGCCACGCAGGTGGCAGAGCTGGTCTATTTTGTGGGCGAGGCACTGGGCCGCCGCCCCAAGGTGGCGGTGCTCACGGGCGGTGTATCCATCAATCCGCAACTGCTGGCCCTGCGCGGGGGCGTGGACATGGTGATTGCCACCCCCGGGCGTCTGCTGGATGTGGTGGACCACAGCAAACTGCGGCTGGACACCATTCGCACCCTGGTGCTGGACGAGGCCGACCGCCTGATGGACCTGGGTTTTGCCGACGAGCTGAACCGCGTGCTGGCCCTGGTGCCCGCCAAGGCGCAGCGCCAGACCCTGCTGCTGTCTGCCACGTTTGCCCCCGCCGTGCAGGCCCTGGTGCCCCAGCTGCTGTGCGACGGCCATGCGCGGGTCGAGATCGCATCCACCCACCTGGAAGACGCCACCATCGAGCAGCGCGCGCTGTACGTGGATGCCGCCAAGCGCACGCCGGTGCTGCGCGATCTGATCGAGCAGTACAAGGGCCAGCGCATGCTGGTGTTCGTGGCCAGCCGCTACAGCGCGGAGCACGTGGCCAACAAGCTGTACGACCGGGGCATCAACGCCACGGCCTTCCATGGCGAGCTGAGCCAGGGCGCACGCCAGCAGGTGCTGCAGGAGTTTCGCAGCAGCCAGTGGCAGGTGCTGATCACTACCGATCTGGCAGCGCGTGGCATCCATGTCGATGCGCTGCCGCTGGTCGTCAACTACGACCTGCCGCGCTCGCCGACCGATTACACCCACCGCATTGGCCGCACAGGCCGCGCAGGGCTGAGCGGCCTGGCCATCAGCCTCGTCACGCCCGCAAGCCTGGCGCACTGGAAGCTGATTGCCAAACGCAATGCGCTTGCTGTGGAGCTGGAGCAGTTGCCCTCCTATCCGGTGACCGAGCCCGAGCCCACGCTCCAGCCGCAGGAAGACGGAAACAACGGCGGCATCAAGGGCAAGCGCATGAGCAAGAAAGACAAACTGCGCGCGGCAGCACAACAGGCAGGCATGCCTGCGGCCCGCCCTGGCAAGACGACGCAGTGAATTAAAAAAGGATTTCCATGGTTGACGCCACCTCTACCCTCAAGCTCAACGCCGCCCATGCCTCTTTTGGCGGTGCGCAGCGCTTCTACGAGCACTTCTCCAGCGAGACGGGTCTGGTGATGAAGTTCTCCATCTATCTGCCGCCCAAGGCAGTTGAGGGTGAAAAGGTGCCTGTGCTGATGTACCTGGCAGGGCTCACCTGCACCGAAGAGACTTTCATGGTCAAGGCTGCAGCGCAGCGCCTGGCTGCCGAGCTGAATGTGGCTCTGCTGACGTGTGACACCAGCCCGCGCGGCGCGGGCCTGCAAGGTGAATCGGAGAGCTGGGATTTTGGCGTGGGGGCCGGTTTTTACCTCGATGCCACCGCCAAGCCCTGGGCGCTGCATTGGCGCATGGAAAGCTACATCCTCCATGACCTGCTACCGCTGGTGGGCGCCAGGCTGCCCGTCGATCTGCAGCGCCTGGGTATTTTGGGTCACAGCATGGGCGGCCATGGGGCGCTGACCCTGGCGCTGCGCCATCCCGGGGTGTTCAAATCGGTATCGGCCTTTGCACCCATTGCCAACCCCATTCACTGCCCTTGGGGCCAGAAAGCCTTTTCCGGCTACCTGGGCGACAACCAGGCAGCGTGGGCGCAGCATGATGCCACCGAGCTGATGACCGCGCAGTCGCAGGCGCCATACCCGGCAGGCATCCTGATCGACCAGGGGCTGGCCGACAAGTTTCTGCTCGAAAAGCAACTGCTGCCCGAAGCCTTCGAGGCTGCCTGCGCCAAGGCAGGCCAGCCGCTCACGCTGCGCCGCCATGCGGGCTACGACCACGGCTACTACTTCATCCAGACCTTCATGGATGAGCACCTGCGCTTTCACGCGCGCCAGTTGTAGGCTTGTGCGCGCTCCCGACCTGCTGCGGCCGGGCTACTTGCGCGCCTCGGTCAGCATCCGCAGGGCAAGACCCGCCAGTACGGTGCCCATCAACCAGCGCTGAACCTGTATCCAGCTGGGGCGCTGCGCCAAAAACACGGCGATGGAGCCTGCCAGCATTGCGATGGCGGCATTCACGCTGACGCTGATCACGATCTGCGTCAAGCCCAATGCGATGGACTGCGAAAAGACGCTGCCATGCGCGGGGGTGATGAACTGGGGCAGCAGCGACAGGTACATCACGGCAATCTTGGGATTGAGCAGGTTGGTGAGAAAGCCCATGGCAAACAGTTTTCGCGGGCTGTCCTGCGGCAGTTGCCGCACTTCGAACGGTGAGCGCCCCCCGGGTTTGACGGCTTGCCACGCCAGGTACAGCAGATACAGCGCGCCGCCAATGCGCAGCGCATCATAGGCAAATGGGATGGCCATCACGATGGCGGTGATGCCCAGAGCCGCGCACACCATGTAGAACACAAAGCCCAGTGCCACACCGCCCAGGGAGATCAGACCTGCGGTGCGCCCCTGGCAGATGGAGCGCGAGATCAGGTAGACCATGTTGGGCCCTGGTGTCAGCACCATGCCCAGCGAGATGAGGGCAAAGGCCAGCCAGTTGTTGAAATCAGGCATCGTCAATACTTTTCCGCAAGGTTGGAGGGCAAGCCGCACATCAGGTGCTGCGCGGCGATCCTACATCATAGACGCGCAGGTTTCTGTCACCCATCTCCAGCGCAGGCCATGCGGCGCGCCAGGTTTGGATGTGGCTGGATGCGAAATGCGCGTCCAGCGCGGTCTGGTCACTCCACAACTCCTTCACATGGATCAGGCCCGGCTCCAGCACGTCTTCGCCATAGCTGTACTCCAGGCACCCGGCCTCGGCGCGCGAGGCCTGCACCATCGCACGCATCGCAGGTCTGGCGCGCTCCAGGTTGGCGGCAGGCAGGCGGACGGTACCAACAATCAACAGCATGTGTTTTCCTTTCATGGATGCAAGCCAAGCAGGCAAGGGGCGGGGGGCGCCATCGAGATCCGCATTCGCGCCCCTCAGCCGGGCCGATTCTGGCGGTCAGCGCATCCAGCCTGGCACCCGGGTTTCCAGCAACTGGGGCACAGTATCGGCTGCGGTCCACAGCACCGCCAGCTGTTCCCATTCGGCGGCCCAGCGCTGGGCATCTTCGCGGCCCATGCCGATGACGAGAAAGCCCGGTTCGGCGGGCCAGCCGTTGGCAGGGTGCTGGGCCACGGTGGGCAGTGCCGCGTAGCCGGCGGCGCCCAGGGCGCGGCCCAACTGGGCATGGCGCTCGATGTTTTCGTCCTTGTCCAGCAATTCGCCCATGGGGTTGAAGGCGGTGATGAGGCAGGCGCAATCGGTCTGGTGCTGCTGGTAGAGAGCCGTGAGCACGGGCTGGGGCTGGCCCACCTGCAAGCCAAAGGGTGCTTGGTGCAGCACGTGGTACTGGGTTTCTTCAAAGGCCTTGCGCAGTGCGGGCGAGAGGGTGGTCATAGTTTGATAGCTGCCAGCGCTTTTTGGGTAAGCGCTGGCGGCATATTCCATTGAAAATCACGGCAGGGGCCAGCCTGTGCCAGCCAGGGTCGCCATCGTAGCGGCTTGCCGACGTCCGACTAGCCCGGCAGAGTTTTCCATAAAGGCGACACGAAATTCGTGTGATCGGAGACAATACCCGCTTCGCCCGCACTTGGTATCTTGTCCCGAACAAGCCAGGTGCTCTTATTTTGTCTTTCTCTTTGCGTTGTTGGACACCATGAAAAAACGTTCCTTCGTTGCCACCCTGGCGCTGTCTGCCCTGCTTGCCGCTTGCAGCAAGAATGAAGCTCCCAAGCCTGCGGCAGAAACGCCGGCGCCAGCGCCTGCACCGGTCGCTGCTGTGGCTTCCAAGCTGGTGGTGGGCCTGGACGACAACTTCCCGCCCATGGGTTTCCGTGACGAGAAGAACGAAATCGTGGGTTTTGACATCGACATGGCCCGCGAAGCGGCCAAACGCGCGGGCATCGAAGTGGAATTCAAGCCCATCGACTGGAACGCCAAGGAAGCCGAGTTGCTGGGCAAGCGCGTGGATGCGCTGTGGAACGGCCTGACGATTCTGGAAGAGCGCAAGGAAAAGATCCTGTTCACCGATCCGTACATGGTCAACAAGCAGATCATCATCGTGAAGGCTGGCTCGCCCATCAAGACCAAGGCCGACATGGCTGGCAAGGTGGTAGGCGCTCAGGAAGGCTCCAGTGCCGTGACGGCGATGGAAAAGGACAAGGAACTGTCGTCCAAGTTCAAGGAAACCAAGCTGTTTGGCGACAACATTGCTGCGCTGATGGACGTGGAAGCCGGCCGCCTGGATGTGGTGGTGGTGGACGAAGTGGTGGGCCGCTACCTGGTCAACAAGAAGCCTGACAACTATGTGGTGCTCGCAGACGACTTCGGCACCGAAGACTATGGCGTGGGCTTCCGCAAGGACGACGAGGCCACCCGCAACAAGATCAACGACGTGCTGGGCGAAATGAAGAAGGATGGCAAGGCCGAAGAGATCGCCAAGAAGTGGTTTGGCGCGGACGTGATCAAGCACTGATAGCGGATTGCAGGGTGCACACCGCGCCCTGCTGGTGCAAGAAATCTGCAAAAAACATAGCTGGTAGCGCGCAGCCATATTGACTCTTTGGCATGAAAGCCATTGAAGTTCAATGTGGATGAGCGCCACCAGCTCTCTTTTTGATAGAAGTGTGTGGCGGCGAGATGCGCCGCACACCGTCAGGCATACGGCGCGCGAGGCAGGGCGCCACCTGAGGGCATGCGATGGATTATGTAATTTCACTTCTGGGGCCGCTCTCCAATGGCGCCCTGGTGACTCTCAAGCTGTTTGTCATCACTCTGGTGCTGTCGGTGCCGTTGGGCCTGGCATTGGCGCTGGCGCGTATCTCGCCCTTCAAATGGCTCTCGCGCCTGGTCGAGGGCTACATCTGGCTGATGCGCGGCACGCCCTTGATGCTGCAGTTGCTGTTCATCTACTTTGCGCTGCCGTTCGTGCCAGTGGTCGGCGTTCGCCTGCCTGATTTTCCTGCGGCCGTGGTGGCGTTTGCGCTCAACTACGCCGCCTACTTTGCCGAAATCTTCCGTGCCGGCATCCAGAGCGTGGACCGTGGCCAGTACGAAGGCGCCAAAGTGCTGGGCCTGTCGTATGGCCAGACCATGCGCCGCATCGTGCTGCCGCAGATGATCCGCACCATCCTGCCGCCGGTCAGCAACGAAACCATCACCCTGGTCAAGGACACCTCGCTGATCTACGTGCTGGCACTGAACGACCTGCTGCGCGCCGCGCGTGGGATCGTTCAGCGCGATTTCACCACCACGCCTTTCGTGGTGGCTGCGGCCTTCTATCTCATCATGACCCTGGTGCTGACCTGGGGCTTCAACCGTTTGGAGAAACGCTATGCCAAGTACGACGCTTGATTTCACCCAGGCGGGCGTCATGGTGCAGGCCCGCGGCATCCACAAGGCCTTCGGCGGTGCCGAGGTGCTCAAGGGCGTGTCGCTCGATATCCACAAGGGCGAGGTCGTGGCAGTGATCGGACCGTCGGGCTCGGGCAAGAGCACATTCCTGCGCTGCCTGAACCACCTGGAGGTAATCGATTCCGGCTCCGTCGTGGTGGGCGGCGCCACCCTGGTGCAGAACAATGCCCAGGGCGTGGCGCAGTATGTGCCCGACGCCGAACTGCGCACCATTCTGCGCCGCATGGGCATGGTGTTTCAGTCGTTCAACCTCTTCCCGCACCTGACGGTGCTGGAAAACATCATCGAGGCACCGATGATCGTCAAGGGCATGACGCGCGACCAGATCATGCCCAAGGCGCAGGCGCTGCTGCGCAAGGTGGGCCTGTCGGAAAAGGCCGATGCCTACCCCGCCCGCCTGTCGGGCGGCCAGAAGCAGCGCGTGGCCATTGCGCGCGCACTGGCCATGGAGCCGGACATCATGCTGTTTGACGAGCCGACCTCCGCGCTGGACCCGGAGCTGACCGGCGAAGTGCTGCGCACCATGCGCGAGCTGGCCGAAGAGCACATGACCATGCTGGTGGTCACGCACGAAATGGGCTTTGCCCGGGAAGTGGCCAATACCGTTGTGTTCATGGACCAGGGTGAGCTGATCGAGGCCAAGCAGGCGAGGGCCTTTTTTGAGGAATGCAGCCACCCGCGCATCCGGTCGTTTCTGGAAAACATGCTCTGAGCGAGCGAAAGGGAAAGCTCCAGCGCGCAGAAAGATGCTGCCGGAGTGGCCATATTGACCTCAAGCGCCCGTCTGCCGGGCGCTTTTTGCTATTGAAAAAGAATTTTTCATAGCAGCGCCGTGGGTCGATGGCGCAGGGCTGCCGCACTGCAGCAAATCGTGCAACCGCCGCGCCAATAGCCTGCGGCGGCAAGGGGCCTCCCGCTGGCAAAGTGGCGATGTGATGCTATAAATACATGCGTGAATGTTTGTTGCAAATGTTGCTGCCAGAAGGTCGCTGCGTTCACCAATTGACGACAATGAGGATGACGGCGATCACGTATGATGATCAAGCCGGTTCCATCCGGTTTTTCTATGCCATCTACCGCTTCCACACCACTCGCAGAGCTACGCAACGTCACCTTTGGATATGGCGACCGCACCATCCTGCGCGATGTGTCGCTGACGATTCCGCGCGGCAAGGTAACGGCGCTGATGGGGGCGTCCGGCGGCGGAAAAACCACGATCCTGCGGCTGATTGGCGGCCAGGTGCGCGCCCAGGCTGGCGAAGTGCTGGTGGGCGGGCAGGATGTGGGTGCGATGAGCCAGGCCCAGCTGTATGCAGCACGGCGCCGCATGGGCATGCTGTTCCAGTTTGGCGCGCTGTTCACTGACATGAGCGTGTTCGAGAACGTGGCGTTTCCGCTGCGCGAGCACACCGATCTGGCAGAACCGCTGATCCGCGACATTGTGCTGATGAAGCTGCAGGCCGTGGGTCTGCGTGGCGCGCGCGATCTGATGCCCTCGCAGATATCGGGCGGCATGGCGCGGCGCGTGGCGCTGGCGCGGGCGATTGCGCTTGATCCCGAATTCATCATGTATGACGAGCCCTTTGCCGGGCTGGACCCGATTTCGCTGGGCACCTCGGCGCAGCTGATCCGTGAGCTCAACGACGCCATGGGACTGACGACCATCATCGTCTCGCACGATGTTGAAGAAACATTCAAGCTGGCCGATCAGGTGATCATTCTGGGCCCGGGCGTGGTGGCCGCACAAGGTTCGCCCGAAGAGGTGAAGGCCAGCACCGACCCACTGGTGCACCAGTTTGTGGGAGCACTGCCACAGGGCCCTGTGCCTTTTCATGTTCCAGGGCCCAGCATGGAAGAAGACTTCGGAGCGGGCGGCTCAGGCGTGGCCGGCTCAGTTGCAGCCGGCCCAGGCGCGGCTGCCAGGAAAGGAGGCCGCTGATGCGTTGGTGGCACCCTTCCGACATTGGTTTTGCATTGCGCAGCAAGGCGGTGGGCGTAGGCCAGGCTACGCGGTTGCTGCTGCGCTTGGTGGGCGCACTGGGCTACGTACTCAAGCGCCCGGCGCTGCTGCGCGACCAGATTCACTTTCTGGGCAATTATTCGCTCGCCATCATCGGCGTGTCGGGCCTGTTCGTGGGCTTTGTGCTGGGCCTGCAGGGCTACTACATCCTGCAGCGCTACGGCTCGACCGAAGCCGTGGGCATGATGGTGGCACTGACCCTGCTGCGCGAACTCGGGCCCGTGGTGACCGCCTTGCTGTTTGCCGGGCGTGCCGGCACGGCACTCACGGCCGAAATCGGCCTGATGAAAGCCGGCGAGCAACTGTCTGCCATGGAGATGATGGCGGTCGATCCCGTGGAGCGCATCCTGGCACCGCGCTTTTGGGCGGGCCTCATCACCATGCCTTTGCTGGCGGCCGTGTTCAGCGCAGTGGGCGTGGTCGGCGGCTGGATCGTGGGCGTGCTGATGCTCAATATCGACGGCGGCGCCTTCTGGGGCCAGATGCAGAATGGCGTCGATGTGCTGACCGATCTGGGCAATGGCGTCATCAAGAGCTTCGTGTTCGGTGTGACGGTGACCTTTGTGGCGCTGCTGCAGGGCTACGTGGCCAAGCCCACGCCTGAGGGCGTGTCGCGCGCCACCACGCGCACGGTGGTGATGGCATCGCTGGCGGTGCTGGCGCTGGATTTCCTGCTCACCGCAACCATGTTCAGTATTTGATGCTATAGAAAATAGAGTGACAAGAAACGGATTTGCATATGCAACCCTCTAAAACCGATTTTTGGGTCGGCCTGTTCGTGATGCTGGGAGCTGCCGCGCTGGTGTTTCTGGCGCTCAAGGCGGGCAACCTGCTGACCCTGGATTTCAGCAAGGGCTATGAGGTCACTGCCCGCTTCGATAACATTGGCGGCCTCAAGCCGCAGGCGGCGGTGCGCAGCGCTGGCGTCAAGGTGGGCAAGGTCAAGAACATTACGTTCAATGACAAGACCTTCCAGGCCGATGTGCACCTGGAGTTGAACAACGGCTATGCCTTTCCCAAGGACAGCTCGTTCAAGATCCTGACCAGCGGCCTGCTGGGCGACCAGTATGTGGGCGTCGAGCCAGGCTATGACGAGAAAACCCTTGCTGCCGGTGACACCATCACCAACACCCAGTCGGCCGTGGTGCTGGAAAATCTGATTGGCCAGTTCCTGTATGGCAAGGCTTCGGAAGGCGCGAGCGCCAAGCCGCAAGAATAATCCTAGATATAACAAGAGAACAACGATGACCAAGACGCAACCCCGATTTGGCGCGCGCCGCAGCTGGATGATGGCCGGGGCGCTGGGTGCCAGTGCCCTGATGGCCGGCTGTGCCACCGGCCCCAATGCCGACCCCCGCGACCCGCTGGAGCCCTACAACCGTGCGGTGTTCAAGTTCAATGACGCGCTGGACAACGCGGTGCTGGAGCCTGTGGCCACCGGCTACAAGGACATCACGCCCAAGCCCGTGCGCACGGCTGTGACCAATTTCTTTTCCAACTTGGGCGATCTGTGGTCTGTCGTCAACAACGCCTTGCAGCTCAAGGGCGAGGGCACCTACAACAGCGTGGTGCGTTTTACCACCAACACGGTGTTCGGTCTCGGCGGCCTGATCGACATCGCCTCGGACATGGACATCGAGCGCCGCAAGCAGGATTTTGGCCTGACCATGGCGCATTACGGCATGCCTGCTGGCGCCTATATTGTCTGGCCGCTGCTCGGCCCTTCGTCGGTGCGTGACTCGGTGGGCTTTGTCGTGGACTGGCAAGGCGATCCCGTTGGCTACGTCAACGACATAGGCGCGCGCAACTCCATCTATGCGTTGCGCGTAGTCAACACCCGCGCCAACCTGCTGGGCACCACCTCGCTGGTGGAGGCTGCAGCGCTCGACAAGTACAGCTTCACCCGCGACGCCTACCTGCAGCTGCGCCACCGTGCTGCAACGCCTGACGAGGTGGAGGACGAGACCCAGTGGATGAACGAATCCGCTGCCGAGCCCGCCCCGATGGGCAAGGTGTTCAAGAAGTAAGACATAAAGATTTACACCAGACACACGCCGGATTGAACTTCTCCGTCGGCGTTCGCGTCAAAAATGCAGTCATCTGCACTTGCAGAAGGCTGCTTGAAAGGAATGGACATGATGAATCGTCGCGCATGGGTGCAATACTCTGCCGCGTGGGCTGCAGTGGCATGCCTCGCGGGAGCGCCGCTGGCAGCGAGCGCTGCCGACATGGCTCCCGACGCCATGATCAAGCAACTGTCTGAACAGGTGCTGAACACCCTGAAGACCGACCAGAGCATCCGCGCAGGCGATGTGAGCAAGATCACCTCCTACGTCGACAGCGTGGTGATGCCCAATGTGGATTTCCGTCGCATGATGGCGTCTGCCGTCGGCCCCAAGTGGCGCACTGCCACGGCGGCCCAGCAGCAACAGCTGCAGGACGAGTTCAAGAAGCTGATGGTCAACACCTATGCGGGCGCCCTGCACCAGGTGAGCGACCAGACCATCAGCGTCAAGCCCGTGCGCATGCAGGAAGGCGACAAGGAAGTGGTGGTGCGCTCCGAGATCCTGGGCCGTGGCGATCCGATTCAGCTCGACTACCGCCTGGAGAAGACGCCTGGCCAAGGCATGGGCTGGAAGATCTACAACCTGAACGTGATGGGCATCTGGATGGTGGAGACCTACCGCAACCAGTTCCAGCAGGAGCTGAACAAGCCCGGTGGCAGTCCCCAGACGCTGATCGACTCCATCGTGGCCCGCAACAAGGCCAACGCAGGCAAGTAAGCCATGACCGCGCTGCGCCTGCCATCCACTCTCACCAACGCCCAGGCCACCGCCTGCCTGCAGCAATTGCAGGCGGGCTTGGCGCAGTTGCCAGCAGGCAGCGCAGCGGTGGTGGATGCCAGCGCGCTGGCGGTCTTCGATTCTGCGGCGCTAGCCGTATTGCTGGAATGCCGGCGCACGGCGCTGGCCGCAGGCCAGACTTTTCAGGTGGCGGGCCTGCCGGCGGCCGTTGCATCGCTGGCGCGCCTCTATGGCGTCGATGGCATGCTGCAGGTGGCATAACCCTGCTGCAGGCTACGCTTAAAGCACCCCTGTTGCATCTTTCTCCCCAGTTCAGCAGCCCGCGCGCGCTGCGCCTACAATGGCTGGCTCATGTCCGCCATCGCCTTCCAATCCGTCTCCAAGGTCTACCAGACTGCCAAGGGTTCTTTCCAGGCATTGAATAACGTCAACCTCGACATCGAGGAAGGCGAATTCTTTGGCCTGCTCGGCCCCAATGGTGCTGGCAAGACGACCATGATCAGCATTCTGGCGGGCCTGGCCCGCGCCAGCGGCGGCTCCGTCAAGGTGCTCGGCAGCGACGTGCGGGAGGACTATGCCAATGCGCGCCGCAAGCTGGGCATCGTGCCGCAGGAGCTGGTGTTCGATCCCTTCTTCAACGTGCGCGAGTCGCTGCGCATCCAGTCTGGCTACTTCGGGGTCAAAAACAACGATGCCTGGATTGACGAATTGCTGGAGAGCCTGGGCCTGGCCGACAAGGCCAACGCCAACATGCGCCAGCTCTCGGGCGGCATGAAGCGCCGCGTGCTGGTGGCGCAGGCGCTGGTGCACAAACCACCCATCATCGTGCTCGACGAGCCTACGGCAGGCGTGGACGTGGAATTGCGCCAGACGCTGTGGCAGTTTGTCAGCAAGCTCAACAAGCAGGGCCATACGGTGCTGCTCACCACCCATTACCTGGAGGAGGCCGAAGCCCTGTGCAACCGCATCGCAATGCTGCGCTCGGGCCATATCGTTGCGCTCTCCACCATGGCCGAGCTGCTGCAGGGCGGCTCGTCCAACGTGCTGCAGTTCAAGACCGATGCGCTGTTGCCTGCCGACCTGGCTGCGCAGGCCCGCATCACCGGCCGCATCGTACAGCTGCCCGCTGCCAGCGCGGTCGATGTGGAGCGCATTCTGGCGCAGTTGCGCAGCGTGGGCGTTCCCGTGGAAGATCTGGAGATCCGCCGCGCGGACCTGGAGGATGTGTTCTTGCAAGTGATGTCCCGCGATGCCGCATCCCCCCACGCCACTGCCCAGCTGGGCCAGGGGGTGGCGCGATGAACGGCTGGCAAACCCTGTTCTACAAAGAGGTGCTGCGCTTTTGGAAGGTGAGCTTCCAGACCATTGCGGCACCGGTGCTGACCGCCGTGCTGTACCTGTTGATCTTTGGCCATGTGCTGCAAGGCCGGGTGACGGTGTTCAACGACGTCAGCTACACCGCATTCCTGGTGCCCGGCCTCGTGATGATGAGCCTGCTGCAGAACGCATTTGCCAACAGCTCATCGAGCCTCGTGCAAAGCAAGATCATGGGCAGCCTGGTGTTCGTGCTGCTCACGCCGCTGTCGCACTGGGGCTGGTTCTTTGCCTTTGTGGGCGCGGCCGTGGTGCGCGGCCTGGCGGTGGGCGTGGGCGTGTACGTGGTCACCTTGTTCTTTGCGCCGCCCCATTTCGCGTCGCTGCCCTGGGCCCTGATGTTTGCGGTATTGGGCGCTGCGCTCATGGGCACTCTGGGCCTGATTGCCGGGCTGTGGGCCGACAAGTTCGACCAGATGGCTGCGTTCCAGAACTTCGTCATCGTGCCAATGACATTCCTCTCGGGCGTGTTCTATTCCATCCAGTCGCTGCCGCCGTTCTGGCAGAAGGTCAGCCACCTCAACCCGTTCTTCTACATGATCGACGGCTTCCGCTACGGCTTTTTCGGCCAGAGCGATACCTCGCCCTGGCTGAGCCTGGGCATTGTGGGCGTGGCATGGCTGTTGGTGAGCGCACTGGCCGTGCATCTGCTGCGCACCGGCTACAAAATCAGAAACTGAAATGACTGCTGACGAACTTCAAAACATCATTGCCGCGGGCCTCGCCTGCGACCATATCTCGCTGGAAGGCGATGGCCGCCACTGGTTTGCCACCATCGTCTCGCCCGCATTTGAAGGCAAGCGCCTGATTCAGCGGCACCAGTTGGTCTACGCCACGCTGGGCCAGAAAATGCACACCGACGAGGTGCATGCCCTGTCGATGAAGACCCTCACGCCCGCCGAGTGGGCGGCGCAATCGGTTTGATACTATTGTTTTGATAGCTGCTGGCGCGCATCCACCATGCGCTGATGGCTGGTTTCATTCAAAATCAGCAGCGAAAGTGCTTCCATGGACAAGAACACCATGATCACCCTGGCCCTCTCCAAGGGCCGCATCTTTGACGAAACCCTGCCACTGCTGGCCGCTGCCGGCATCGAGGTGCTGGAAGACCCGGAAAAGTCGCGCAAGCTGATTTTCCCCACCACCCAGCCCGATGTGCAGGTGGTGCTGGTGCGTGCCACCGATGTTCCCACCTATGTGCAGTATGGCGGCGCCGATGCCGGTGTGACCGGCAAGGACACCTTGCTGGAGCATGGCGGCAGCGGCTTGTTCCAGCCACTGGATCTGCAGATTGCCAAGTGCCGCGTGAGCGTGGCAGTGCGCAACGATTTTGACTATGAGCAGGCCGTCAAGCGTGGTGCCCGCCTGCGCGTGGCCACCAAGTACACCGAGATCGCGCGCGAGTTCTTTGCCAACAAGGGCGTACACGTCGACCTGATCAAGCTCTACGGCAGCATGGAGCTGGCGCCGCTCACAGGCCTGGCCGATGCCATTGTCGATCTGGTGAGCACCGGCAACACGCTCAAGGCCAACAACCTCAAGGAGGTCGAGCACATCATCGATATCAGCTCGCACCTGGTGGTCAACCAGGCCGCGCTCAAGCTCAAGCAGCAGCGCCTGCGCCATATCATTGATGTGTTTGCGGCAGGCATTGCCAAAAACAACTGATCCCTTTCTTGGCCACCCGGTCGATTGCCTTCCTCACGGGATCCTGATGGCCAAGACATGGAAAATGATGGACTTCACACCCTGGTAATCACTATGGAATTCGTAGCTGCTCCCGCCCGACTGTCAACTGCTAGTGCCACTTTTGAGCATGATTTTGCGCAGCGCCTGCATTGGTCGGCCGATACGGATGCAGCCATCGAGCAGCGCGTGGCAGACATCCTGGCCGATGTGCAAAAGCGCGGCGATGCGGCTGTGCTGGAGTACACCGCACGCTTCGATGGTCTGCAGGCCGAGGGCATGGCTGCGCTGGAGCTCAAACAGGACGAACTCAAGGCGGCCTTCGAGGGCCTGCCCTCCGAGCAGCGCGAGGCCCTGGAATCGGCCGCACGCCGCGTGCGCAGCTACCATGAGGCGCAGAAGAAGGCCAATGGCGAAAGCTGGAGCTACCGCGACGAAGACGGCACGCTGCTGGGCCAGAAGGTCACGCCGCTGGACCGCGTGGGCATCTACGTGCCGGGCGGCAAGGCGGCCTATCCCTCCAGCGTGCTGATGAACGCAATCCCCGCCCATGTGGCAGGTGTGCAGGACATCATCATGGTCGTGCCAACGCCCAAAGGCGAAAAGAATGCGCTGGTGCTGGCTGCCGCCTATGTGGCGGGTGTACACCGGGCCTTCACCATCGGCGGCGCGCAGGCCGTAGCGGCCCTGGCCTACGGCACGGCCACCATTCCCAAGGTGGACAAGATCACCGGCCCCGGCAACGCCTATGTGGCCAGCGCCAAGAAGCGCGTGTTCGGCATCGTGGGCATCGACATGATTGCCGGGCCCTCCGAGATTCTGGTGCTGGCCGACGGCACGACGCCCCCCGAGTGGGTGGCGATGGACCTGTTCAGCCAGGCCGAGCATGACGAGTTGGCGCAGTCCATTCTGCTGTGCCCCGATGCCGCCTACATCGAGGCCGTGCAGCGCGAAATTGACCGACTGCTGCCCGAGATGCCGCGCATGGCCATCATCGCCAAGAGCCTGACCGACCGTGGCGCGCTGATCCTGACGCGCGATATGGAAGAGGCCTGCGCCATCTCCAACCGCATTGCTCCTGAGCATCTGGAAGTCTCCAGCAGCGACCCGCACCGTTGGGAGCCATTGCTGCGCCATGCAGGCGCGATCTTCCTGGGCGCCTACACCAGCGAAAGCCTGGGCGACTACTGCGCTGGCCCCAACCACGTGCTGCCCACCAGCGGTACGGCGCGCTTTTCGTCACCCCTGGGTGTGTACGATTTCCAGAAGCGCTCCAGCCTCATCGAAGTGAGCGAAGCCGGTGCGCAGATTTTGGGCAAAACAGCTTCCGTGCTCGCCTATGGCGAAGGCCTGCAGGGCCATGCCCGCGCGGCGGAAATGCGGCTGAAGCGTTAAGGCTCTTGGCCCGTACGGTGTCCTGAACCACCCGGCACGCCAGCAGCTGTGCCGGGCGACTGGTTCAACGCCGCTCGCAGGCCGCAGGCACATATGCCCGCCATTGCACCACCAGCGGCTGCTGCTTTTGTGCGCGTGGCCAGGGAATGCTCCAGGTGCCTTCCTGCATCCGCATATCGGGGCGGCTGCCCAGGTCTTGCAGAACGGCCACCGGCGCTGGCTCTCCGTCCTCGGCGTCTTCCGGTCTCCATGCCCAGAGCGCGCCGTGGCGCTGCACGCGCTCGGCCGTCACCCACGGGGTAAAGCGCGGGTCGCCAAAAAGCAGTACCGATGGCTGGCTGGGCGTGTGGATGGCAATCAAGCCAGCGGTCCAGGCATCGCCGGCCACGGTGTTCAGCGGGCAGGTGGAGAGCTGGTTCCAGGTCTGGTTGGCCTGCTGGGCCAGGGCTGCGGCGGGCCAGTCGGAGCGCACGGGGCGCTTGCGCCAGTCGTGCACGTAGGCCAGGTACGAGCCTGAGAGCAGCGAAATCAGCACCAGCCATACGGTGATGCCGCGCAGCAGGTAGGGCCGCATGCTGGCAAGCCACGCCGTAGGCAGCAGACTGGCTACCAGCAAGCCGGTGAAGGGCCAGATGGGAACGCCCCACATGTCACGCAGGCGCACTCCGGCCAGCAGGCCCACCAGTACCAGCAGCAGGCCCGGGGCCAGAGCGATCAGCAGCAGGTAACGCGGCTGGCTGCTGTGGATGTGCCAGCCGGGTTGCACAGGTGGCAGCTGCTTGGTGAATCGGGTTCGCGCCCAGGCGAACAGCACCACCAGCAGGAGCGGCAGGTGGTTGAGCATCTGGGTCAGCAGAAAGGACAGGGCCCCCATCTGCGGCGAGGAGCCGACCTTGGCGGCGCGCCCCTGCGCATAGGCAAAAGGCAGCCAGTCGTTCTGCTGCAGCCAGAGAGCGTGCGGGGCAAAGACGAGCGCCATGGCCCCAATGGACAGCCACGGGCCGGGCTGGCGCAACACGCTGCGCGCCGGTGTCAGCACGGTGAAAAGCGCCAGGCATGCCAGCAGCAGGCCGATGGAATACTTGCACAGCAGCCCCACGCCCGCCAACAGGCCCAGGGCCAGCCACTGGCGCAGTTTTCCGTCTTGCCAGGCGGCCAGATAGAAGTAGCAGATGCCCGCCCAGAAAGGCATCTGCGCGATGTTGTGGTTGAACTCCAGCGCAGGCCGGGTGTAGAAGACCACGCCCATGGTCAACACCGTGCCGATCAGTGCGCGGTCGCGCGAGACGAGGCGGCAGGCCGTGAGCCACACCAGCCACAGCGTCAGGCCAACGCACAGCTGGCTCAGAATGAAGGGTCCAAAGCGGCCAAACGCCACCCAGAACACATGCAGCGCAATAGGGGGTAGCGGTGGGTGCTTGTAGGTACCCCATTGCCACTCCCGGCCCCAGCCCAGGCTCTCCACAACGTCCAGTGGAAAGCTGGGTGCAAGAAAGGGCGGTACGAGCGACCAGGCCAGCGCATAAATGGCTGCGATCCAGAAAAGGGCACGCGGCAGGGGTGTTGACGGCAGAGAGGCGCTGGTCATGAGAGGTTGAGCAAAATCAAATGGCGGATGAACGGGCGATGCAGGGGCACACTGTAAACGCTCCGGGCCGCACTGGTGGCCTGGATCGACAGCGGTTGCTGGCGGTGTGGCTACGGGCTGGGGTTGCCCGCAGGCGCTTTCAGCACGGCAGACAGCTGGGCCAGGGCCTCGTCACAGGGCGCGCGCAGTTTGAAATCCAGCTCGGCATCGGCTCGCGTGGCGCCCAGGTTGATGGCTGCCACTGGCAATCCCTGCTGCTTGGCCGCATGCACGAAGCGCAGGCCGGAATAGACCATGAGCGAGCTGCCGACCACCAGCAGGGCGCGGCTGGCACCGAGCTGCTCCATCGCATATTGCTTGCGGGCAAGCGGCACATTCTCGCCGTAAAACACCACATGGGGCTTCAGAATGCCGCCGCACACCGGGCACGCAGGTACCGAAAAGGCTGAAAAATCCACGCCGCTCAGGTCGGCATCGCCATCCGGTGCGGCAGGTGCATTGTGGTGGTGCCAATGCGGGTTGGCGGCCACCAGCGCATGTTGAAAAGCGGCACGTGGGCTGATGGTGCCGCAGCCCATGCAGATGACCTCGTCGAGGCGGCCGTGCAGATCCACCACATTGCGGCTGCCTGCCTGCTGGTGCAGGCCGTCAACATTCTGCGTGATGACGGCTTGCACCAAGCCTGCGTGCTCCAGCTGCGCGAGCGCCTGGTGTGCAAGATTGGGCCGCGCCTGTGAAAAAACGGGCCAGCCTGCCAGGCTGCGCGCCCAGTAGCGCTGGCGCGTGGTGGCATGTGCCATGAAGTCCTGGAAATTGACCGGGGCGGGGCGCTTCCATGCACCGTGCTCGTCGCGGTAGTCGGGAATTCCGCTGCCGGTGCTGATGCCGGCACCGGTGAGCACCGTCCAGGGGTGGTGGCGGGTCAGCACGGCGGTCAGATCCTGCAGCGTGCAGGAGGAGGGCGAGGAAGAGGTGATCGACATGGGTGGCACTAGAGATGGCCGCCATCATGGCATGGGCCGAAAGCCAGGGTGAATGGGTCGGCGGGGCTGTGTTTTGAAGCACGAATTTCGTGTGGCACGAAATTCGTGTAAACTTCGATCCATGAAGAATTTGACCATCACCGTGGACGACAGTGTGCTGGAGTGGGCGCGCGTAGAGGCGGCCCGCCGGGGTACCAGTGTTTCGCGCATGGTAGGCGACTTCATGGCCGAGATGAAGCAGCGCGAAGACACCTACGAGCGGGCCTATCTCGCCTGGCGTACCGACGAGCGCACCTGGCAGGGCGGCGTTGGCGCTGCTGAAAAGGAAGCGCGCAGTGCACAATTGGTGCGCGCTGGTGGCCAAAATGGCAAAAATAACCCCAGCGACAAGAAGGAGCAGGCATGAGCACGGTGTTTGTGGACACCTCGGTCCTGATCGCATCCGAAAACGTATCGGACGGCGCGCTGTACGAGGCCACCCTGGGCTGGCTCGACTGGCTCTGGCGCACACGCACGGGCCGCACCGGCAGCCAGGCCCTCACCGAGTTCTACGATCAGGTCACCACTGCCGCCAACCCCATGCCCCAGGGCGATGCCCGGGCTGCCATCCGCCGTTACCAGACCTGGACGCCATGGAAAACCGATGCCGCCACGCTGGAGACCGCATGGGCCGTGCAGGCCCGCCATGCCTTGGATTTTGGCGACTGTCTGGCTGTGGCCTGCGCCCAGCACAGCGGCTGCCGCCACATGCTGAGCCTGCACCTGCCCCATGGTGCAGAGTTTGGCGGCGTGACCGTGCTGCACCCGCTGCTGCAGTCCGCTCCCCAAGAAGAGAAGGCGTAAGAACGTGTTTACGATCTCCTCGTGCTGCGTAGAGATCGTAAACACGTTCTAAGCGCCGTCCCAATTGGTCAACCCGTGCCCTGTGTGAAAGACTCCACCCCATGACCGTTCCAGACACCCAGTCCAAAGCCCTGCAACGCATCCGCGCCGATGTGCGCGCCATGCAGGGCTACCATGTGCAGGCCTCGCAAGGCCTGCTGAAGATGGACACGATGGAGAACCCGTACCGCCTGCCTTCCGAGCTGCAAAAGCAGCTGGGCGAGCGGCTGGGAGCCCTCGAAATCAACCGCTACCCGGGCGAGCGCCAGGAAGTCCTGAAAAACATGCTGGCCAGCTATGCAGGCGCGCCGGCGGGCTCGGTCGTGCTGCTGGGCAATGGTTCGGACGAACTCATCACTCTGCTGGCGCTGGCTACTGCGCAGCCTGCCCAGGGCGGCCGCGCCACCATGCTCGCGCCGATGCCCGGCTTTGTCATGTACCCGCTGTCGGCCAAGCTGCAGGGGCTGGACTTCATCGGTGTCGATCTGACGGCCGATTTTGACCTGGACGTGCCCGCCATGCAGGCGGCGATAGCCACCCGCCAGCCTGCCATCACCTACCTCGCCTATCCCAACAACCCCACGGCCACGCTGTGGGATGAAGACAAGGTGCAGGCCGTCATCGATGCGGTAGCGCAGG
Source organism: Comamonas odontotermitis (assembly GCF_040396735.1). Taxonomy (GTDB): domain Bacteria; phylum Pseudomonadota; class Gammaproteobacteria; order Burkholderiales; family Burkholderiaceae_C; genus Comamonas; species Comamonas odontotermitis_C. The sequence goes on along the minus strand of NZ_JBEBNZ010000024.1, from coordinate 33,935 downwards.
TGGGAGGCCTGGTGGTGATGGACGAGGCCTACCAGCCCTTTGCCTGCCGCAGCTGGATCACCCGCATGCAGGCAGAGCCGCAGCGCAACGCGCATGTGCTTTTGATGCGCACGCTCTCCAAGTTTGGCCTTGCGGGCGCGCGCCTGGGCTACCTGATCGGGCCTGCGGCCATCGTCAATGAGCTGGACAAGGTGCGGCCGCCCTACAACGTGAGCGTGCTCAATTGCGAAGCTGCTATCTTTGCGCTGGAGCACGAAGCGCTCTACGCGGAGCAGGCCGCGGCCATCCGCGCTGAACGCCAGCCGCTGATCGACGCGCTGGTGGCCATTGCCGGTGTCGAGAAAGTCTGGCCGTCCGAGGCGAACATGGTGCTGCTGCGCGTGCGCGATGCAGGCCGGGTGCAGGCCGAGATGAAGGCGCGCGGTGTACTGGTGAAGAACGTCTCTGCCATGCACCCCCTGTTGAACAACTGCCTGCGCCTGACCGTGGGCACCCGCGAAGAAAACGCCCAGATGCTGGCGGCATTGAAAGAAAGCCTATGAGCAATATCATCCCCTCTGCAGCCCAACCACTGCCCCGCATCGCCGAGGTGCAGCGCAACACGGCGGAAACCCGCATCGCCGTGCGCGTCAACCTCGACGGCACCGGCAAGGCGCGCCTTCACTCCGGCATCGGGTTTCTCGACCACATGCTCGACCAGATCGCCCGCCACGGCCTGATCGATCTGGACATCGAATGCGCAGGCGACTTGCACATTGACGGGCATCACACAGTCGAAGACATCGGCATCACCCTGGGCCAGGCCTTTGCCAAGGCCGTGGGCGACAAGAAAGGCATCCGCCGCTACGGCCACGCCTATGTGCCGCTGGACGAAGCGCTCTCGCGCGTGGTGATCGACTTCTCGGGCCGCCCCGGCCTGCACATGGAAGTCAAGTTCACCGCAGGTAGCATCGGCCAGTTCGACACGCAGCTGGTGTATGAGTTCTTCCAGGGGTTTGTGAACCATGCGGGCGTTACCCTGCACATCGACAACCTCAAGGGGTTCAACGCCCACCACCAATGTGAAACCATCTTCAAGGCCTTTGCACGTGCGCTACGCTTTGCGCTGGAGCATGATGAGCGCATGGCGGGCGTCATCCCTTCCACCAAGGGTGCTCTCTAAATAAGAGCGTGTAGCAATTGCTGCATATAGTTTTTAATGTGAATTCATTCTGAAATCCCCTATCAAAAAGCGGTAGCTGCTATGAATTTGAAGGACAACACCGTGGCGGTGGTTGATTACGGCATGGGCAACCTGCGTTCGGTATCGCAGGCGGTGCAGGCCGCCGCAGCCGGCTCGGCGGTGCAGGTCGTGGTCACCTCGGACCCGGATGTGGTGCGCGCTGCCACCCGCATCGTGCTGCCCGGCCAGGGCGCCATCCGCGATTGCATGGCCGAACTCAGGGCCTCCGGCCTACAGGAGAGCGTGCTCGAAGCTGCGGCCACCAAACCGCTGTTTGGCGTGTGCGTGGGCATGCAGATGCTGCTCGACCACAGCGAAGAAGGTGATACCCCGGGCCTGGGCCTGATTGCCGGACAGGTGAGAAAATTTCAGCTGGCGGGCCGCTTGCAGGCAGACGGCAGCCGGTTCAAGGTGCCGCAGATGGGCTGGAACCAGGTGCGCCAGGCGACCCCGGCGGGCAAGCCGCATCCGGTCTGGCAAGGGGTGCCGGACGAATCGTATTTCTACTTCGTGCACAGCTTCTATGCCGAGCCCGCAGAGGCCAGCCAATGCCACGGCACGGCCGAGTATGGCGAGCGCTTTGCATGTGCGATTGGCCGCGATAATATTTTTGCGACACAATTCCACCCAGAAAAGAGTGCGGACCAGGGCCTGGCGCTGTACCGTAACTTCCTGCACTGGAATCCCTAAGTCTTTTTCTCAATCCTTTTTGTTTTCAACGTCAGCCAACCACCACCATGCTGCTCATTCCTGCCATTGATCTGAAGGACGGTCACTGCGTACGCCTGAAACAGGGCGATATGGATCAATCCACCACGTTCGGCGAAGACCCTGTCGAGGTTGCGCGCCGTTGGTTTGATGCGGGCGCGCGCCGCCTGCATCTGGTGGATTTGAATGGCGCATTTGCCGGTCAGCCCAAGAACCTGCATGTCATCAAGGCGATCCTCCAGGAGTTCGGCGATGAACTGCCGGTGCAATTGGGCGGCGGCATCCGCGACCTGGACACCATCGAGCGCTATATCGATGCCGGCATGCAGTACGTCATCATTGGCACCGCAGCCATCAAGAACCCCGGTTTTCTGCAGGATGCCTGCACTGCATTTGCCGGTCACATCATCGTGGGCCTCGATGCCAAGGACGGTATGGTGGCCACTGATGGCTGGAGCAAGATCACCAACCACTCGGTCATCGAAACGGCCAAGCGCTTCGAGGACTGGGGTGTGGAGTCGATCATCTATACGGACATCGGCCGCGATGGCATGTTGACTGGCATCAATGTAGATGCCACGGTCAAGCTGGCACAGGCCATCCGCATTCCGGTGATCGCATCGGGCGGCCTGTCGGGCATGGCCGATATCGAGGCGCTCTGCGCGGTCGAATCCGAAGGCGTGGAAGGCGTGATCTGTGGCCGCGCCATCTACACCGGCGACCTCGATTTCGAAGCGGCGCAGAGCCGCGCCGATGAGTTGAGCGAAGGCTGAAGCCAGCTGCTCCGCTTGCCAAGCCGCACGCTGTGCGGCTTTTTCTATTGCAACAAACCGTTGGCGTGTGTGTCAGGGGGCTGTCTGAAAAATGCCAGCCGCAGCGGTGGAAAGGCGATGCTGGCGCGTTGTCGTACTGGCGAATCCTGGTTGAACATTGATAAATGTCAACAAATGCCAGTTGTTACCGCGTGGCACATATGATATGGGCCAAATTCGCCGCAATTTCCCGGCGTATCGGACAATAGGCCTCGCGCGAAATGTCAGAATCCATAGCAGATGCTGGACACGCATTCCGCAGACTGTTAGAAAGCACCCCGTGATACTCGTGACTGGCGGAGCCGGCTATATCGGCTCTCACCTCTGTGTTGCCCTCGCAGAAGCAGGGCTGCCTTTTTTGATCCTGGATAACTTCAGCAATGCGCGCCGCTCGGTGTTGCAGCGGCTGGAGAAGATCTTGGGTTTCGCGCCTCCGTGTATCGATGCTGACGTGCGCGACACCGCCATGCTTGAGCAGTTGTTTGACGAGCAGCATTTCGATGCGGTGATCCACAACGCCTTTCTCACATCATCAGCGGACGCCGCGCGCGAGCCGCTGCGTTATTACGACAACAATGTCTCTGGCACCGTGGGCCTGTTGCGTGCGATGCAGACCGCTGGCATCCGCAATCTGATTGTCTCGTCGTCGGCCATCGTCTATGGCGACACGCCTGCCATGCCGGTGCGCGAGGATGCGCAGGTCTGCGCGAGCACGCCCTATGGGCAGACGGCCCTGATGGTTGAGCAGGTGCTCTCCAGCCTGGATGAGGCCTCCCCCAAGCGCTGGCGCATGGCGTTGCTGCGCAGCTTCAATGCCGTGGGTTGCCACGAAAGCGGCCTGATCGCCGAAGACCCGCCACGCATGTCCACCCATGTGGCGCCTTACCTGGCCCAGGTGGCAGCGGGCAAGCGCGACTGCCTGCGCATCTTCGGCAACGACTATGCCACCCCGGACGGCTCGCCGGTGCGCGACTACCTGCACGTGACCGATCTGGCGCGTGCCTATGTCGCCACCTTGCACTATCTGCGGGGCCACGCGGGACTGCTCAAGCTCAATATCGGGTCGGGCCAGCCGACATCGGTGCTCGGGCTGGTGCGCGCGTTCGAACATGCCAATGGCCGCGCCGTGCCTTTCCGTGTCGGGCCGCGCCGCAATGGCGATGCGGCCCACTGCTGGGCTGATATCAGCCAGGCGCGTGCGCTGCTGGGCTGGCAGCCGCAGCTGGGGCTCGATCGCATGATGGAAGACGTCTGGCGCTGGCAGATCGGCATGGGCCGCAGTGTGCATTGATCCTGTGGGTCCCTTCCGGAAAACCGCCGCAGAAATCGCTGATTTCGCGGCGGTTTTTCATTGTCAGACCTTGGCAGAGGGTTCCTGCAGCTTTGTGTGGGTGCCCTGTGGCTGCGGTGACGCACAGGTGAAGAGGGCAGGGGCTTTTCACCGGCGAATGGCTACCGCCAAGGCCTGGCGTGGTATGGTTTTGCCCTGTAGAAAATTCGCCTGCCTTCTTCCATCTTTCACGAGAGTCTCCATGCTTGCCAAACGCATCATCCCCTGCCTGGACGTCACGGGCGGCCGTGTCGTCAAAGGTGTCAATTTTGTCGAACTGCGTGATGCTGGCGACCCGGTGGAAATCGCGGCGCGCTACAACGCGCAGGGTGCGGACGAGCTGACTTTCCTGGACATCACCGCCACCAGCGATGGGCGTGACCTGATCCTGCCCATCATCGAGGCCGTGGCCAGCCAGGTGTTCATCCCTCTGACCGTCGGCGGCGGCGTGCGTACGGTCGAAGACGTGCGCCGACTGCTCAATGCCGGTGCGGACAAGACCAGCTTCAACTCGGCAGCCATTGCCAATCCGGAAGTCATCAACGCCGCCAGCGACAAGTACGGTGCGCAATGCATCGTGGTGGCCATTGATGCCAAGCGCCGCAGCGCGCAGGACGAGCAACGCATCGGTGCCAATGGCCAGCCCGTAGGCGCAGGGTGGGATGTGTACAGCCATGGCGGCCGCCAGAACACAGGCATGGATGCCGTGCGATGGGCCTCTGAAATGGCCACCCGTGGGGCCGGGGAGATTCTGCTGACCAGCATGGACCGCGATGGCACCAAGAGCGGCTTTGACCTGCAACTGACGCGCGCCGTGGCTGATGCCGTTGGCGTGCCCGTGATCGCATCGGGTGGTGTTGGCAATCTGGAGCACCTGGCCGATGGCGTCACTGTGGGGGGGGCGGACGCGGTGCTGGCCGCCAGCATCTTCCATTACGGCGAATACACCGTGGGGCAGGCCAAGGCACTGATGGCGCAGCGGGGCATTCCTGTGCGGCAGTAGACACTTCCTGGCCTTGCGGGCCAGACGCGCTAAAAAAGAGCTGCCAACGCCTGGCTTCAGGGCGCTGGCAGCTCTTTTTTTGTCGTCTCATTTTTGATCTCCACCCTGCTGCTGGGTCTCTTTGCGCTTCGGCATGTCAGCAGGGAAGACGCCTTTGTCATTATTTTTAAAATATATCTAACCAGTTTTTTTGTAAATTCTGACCAATGCTGCCTGCGTGCAGGAGTGTGCTGTGACCCAAGCACACGCCGGATTTCCGGCCCTTTTCATAGGGAGAAAAGCTTTTGCATAGAATTATTAACAATTCGATTAAAACTTATAAGTTGATTTATTTGTACAATAGTTACAAATATTAATAAACAATAGCAGATCTTAGATCTATTTGATATTTAAGAGCCTGTATCAGCACGCAAAGCGGCGGAGGGTGGGGTGTCGAGGATATGTCCTCGCACTCCCACACTCCGCCGCTTTGCATTTGCTGGTGCGCTTTGTTGGATGAAGAGCAATGATGACCATGAAAAAAACGCATCGGAACCCGGCACCCACCCAGGCACAGTCTTCCTTGGTCTCAGATGCCCTCAGAACGACGCATGTCTCGCGCTGGCGTCTCGGGGTGATGGGGGGAGTTCTGGCCATGGCTGCGGCCGTTACAGCACCGGCGCAGGCGCAGGTTCAGCGTATTTTTCTCAACCCGAGTTTTGAGACACCGACACTTCCGAATGGCTGTTACAGGCTGATCCCCAGTGACAATGTCCCGGGCTGGGAAACGACCCATCCAGCCGGCGCCACCAGTGGCACCTGCAGCATGACTGGCCTGTTGACGACAGGCGGGCTGATCGAGATGTGGAGCACAGGCTTCAGCTCCGTCAATGCAAGAGATGGCCGGAATTTTGTGGAGTTGAATGCCAACCAGGCTTCCCGCCTCTACCAGAGAATATGCCTGGTCCAAGGTGAGACGGTGGGCTGGCAGTTCAGCCACCGGGGGCGTTCGAGCACCACAACCAGAGATGTCGCCGAGGTCAAGATCGGTGCCGCCACGGCGGTGGCACGGGTGGGGACAACATCGAATGGCAGTATGGATACTCCTCAGGCCATACTGGGGTCAATCAATACGCCACCGAGCCCGAATGGTGGCTGGCGGGACTACAGCGGCTCCTTTCCCTACACCGGAGCGACTGGCGGCACCAACTTTGGATTTGAGTCCATCAGCTCTGCGGGTGGAGACAATTCGGTGGGCAATTTTCTGGACAACGTCCAGTTGAACCTGACTCCGTTTGTCGATTTCTCCAAGACCAGCTATTCCACCCTGGAAGGTGACGGGGCCGCCCAGCTGGGAACTGACCGACCCACCTTTCGGGTGAATGGCGTGGTTCCTGCGGGAGGCATGACCGTCACCGTCAAGATTACCGGCGGAAGTGCGGTGCGAGGTACCGATTACTACACGAACACCAGCAACGGTACCAGCGATACCTTGACGATCGTTGTGCCAGCCGGCATCTACGACGGCATATCGTCTGCCAGCATGTTCCAGCTGCCGATCTACATCGCCGGCAATACCGTGGCGGAGTCCAACAGGACCATCGGCATGGCAATTCAGCCAGCAGCCCAGTATGCGCGCAGCTCCAATGACGTGTGCGGCCAGGATGCCGCGCCTGCGGTCTACACCATTGTGGATGACGATGGCCCCTTGAACGTGACCAAGACTGTGGCATCGGCTCCTGTACCGGTGTCTGGCAAACCCGATCAGTTCGATATTGGCTACACCGTCGTGGTAACGAATGACGCGGTGAGCTCCAGAAACTACACGCTGACCGACACGCCGGGCTTTGATGGCGATGTGACCATCAACAGCCTGCAGTCCCTGACTTGTGTTCGTTCTGGAGGGAACAATGCCAATTGCGGTGGCAATGGCCCGACCTTGCCTGTCAACAGCGCAGGCCCATGGGCATTGAGGGGATCCCATGTCCTCGCGAGCGGGGAGACCGAAACTTATTCGATGGTTGTGCGCTTCACGATCAAGCCGGGCAAGGTGGGGGCTGACATTTGTGACGGCACCGCCGGCAAGGGCTTGTTCAACAGTGTCACGGCCAATGTCACAGGCTCGGGTGCGGGCAGCAGCAGCGCCGCTGCCTGCCAGAACACGCCCACCCCGGTGTGGGTTACGCTCAACAAGAGCCTGACGGGCCGTATCGCGTCAACCGATCAGTTCCAGATCCGCATGTCTTCCGGAGGCATTCCGGCATCCAGCGCAACCACGACTGGCACTACCGTACCCGCCACTGCAACCACTGGCCTGCAGGTGCTCCAGGCAGGCAAGACGCTGCAGTTCTTTGAGGCCCTCAAGGCCAATGGCACGGGTGCAGACCAGTTGCCCAGCGCGTACACATCCAGCATCAGTTGCACGGGCTCCACGGCAGCAGCGCCCAGCGGCCCGGGAACCGCGCAGGGCACGCAATTGCAATGGCCCGAGTTCAACCCCGTAGCCGGTGACAACATCGTCTGCACCATCACCAACGCCCCCATCACCTATAACGTCACGGCCACGGTCAACCCGGTGGGCGGGGGCGTTGTCAATGGCGGCAGCGCCAGTTGCACGCCATCACCGGTAGCGAGCGGCGTCTCCAGCACCTGCCAGGTCACCACCATCACACCGGGTTGGAGCTTCACAGGCTGGACGGGCGCCGCCTGCAGTCAGGGCCAGAACACAAACAACTGCACCTTGACGCCCACGAACGCCGACATGGCCGTGGTGGCCAATTTCTCGCCACTGCCGGGTACCTTGACGGTCAGCAAGACTGTGTCTGGTGGCCCCAGCCCGCTTCCCGCGCTGAGCTTCCCTTTCACCGTGAATTGCACAGGGGGCTCGGCTCCATTCAGTACCAGCAGCAGTGTGTCCGCCGGTAGTTCGGCGCAGGTGACCGGCATTCCCGCAGGCTCCACCTGCAGCGTGACCGAAGGCAGCAAGCCTGCCGTGCCTGGCTATACCTGGGGGGCAGAGCAAATCACGAACCCTTCGGGGGCCATGGCTCCCGGTGGCGCATTGGCGGCAGGCATTGCCAATTCTCTCAGTGCCAATCCAGGCACCTTGACGGTGAGCAAGACCGTGACAGGCGGCCCCAGCCCGCTGCCTGCCCTGAGCTTTCCTTTCAGCGTGAGTTGCACCGGTGGTGCAGCACCCGCTGGCGGCTTCTCCGCGAGCGGTAGTGTGTCTGTAGGGTCCTCGGCATCGGTTGGCAATATCCCAGCCGGCTCCAGCTGCACGGTGACTGAAGGGGCCAAGCCGCCGGTAGCCAATTACACCTGGGGAACAGAGCAGATCACGAATCCTGGTGGCCCCATGGCAGCGGGCGGCACGCTGGCAGCTACGATCGCCAACTCCCTGACACGCGATCAGGTGAGCGTCACCATCAACAAGACGGTGACGGGCGCGCCAGCCACTGGTGCGCCAGGCAACTATGGTTTCTCGCTGGTCTGCGATACCGGCACCTACACCGGCGCGGTGGGCATTGCGGCCAATGGCGTCTCCGGCAGCACCACGGTGCAGGTGCCGAAAGGAGCCACATGTTCCGCCCTGAATGAAACCGGCAAGGCCACACCGCCTGCGAACTACAGCTGGGCTGCGGAAAGCACGACCCCGCCAGCGGGCGCCATCGCCACTGGTGCCGTGGGCAGCATCGTCAACCCGCTCAAGACCAATGCCAAGGTCACCCTGCAAAAGACGGGTCCACGTGTCGTACTGACCGGTGAGCAGTTCAACTACACATTGACGCTGACCAACACTGGCGAGCTGCCGACGGGACCGGTCCTGACCGTGCAGGATCTGCTGCCTGAAGGCATGGAGTTCGTGTCGGCCCAGGGCGACATCTGTACTGGCGCTGCCAGCGACAAACAGACCTTGCTGACCTGCGCCGTGCCTGGCCCCTTGACCGAGGCCGGCGGCGCCACGCCTTCGGCAACCTTCACCGTGACGGTCAAGGCACCGGCCACGGCGGGGGCCTTGACCAACTACGCAGCAACCCACCCCAGCGGCAGCGGCAATCCGCCAAGCCCGCCAGGCGCCGCCTGCGATGCGACAACGACCAGCTGCGCCAACTGGTCCACCGATGTGAACACGCCAGCGGCGCTGACGGTGGAGAAGTCTGCACCTGCGATCAATGCCGCCGCAGGTCTTAACCAGTACACGGCAAGCTACCAGCTGACGGTGAGGAACACGGGCGGCTCGGAGGGCAGCTACACGCTCTCTGACACCCCTGGCTTTGCCGGCAGTGCCACCTTGACCAGCATCAATGCCCAGCCAGCTGGCGGCGGTGTGCTGGGAGGCAGTGCCTTTCCGCGCAGCAACCCAGCCAACGGAGCCGAGCAGCAGATTGGCGCATCCAGCCTGCCCATCGCAGCCGGTGCAACGCACACCTATACGGTCACCATTGATTACACGATGGTGGGGGGCACGGCGTTGGCCTGCAACGGCAGTGCCGGCAATGGCGCCTTCAATACCGCCAGCATTACGGGTACAACGGCTGCAAGTGCCAATGCCTGCGGCGACCTGACAGGGCAGGCCACAGCTGGAATCACGCTCAAGAAGGCATGGAGTAACGGCAAGAGCGGTGATGCGGTGAGCCTGGCCATCACTGGCTCCGGCGTGACCGGTGCGGTGGGCGGCAGCTCGGCCGTGGGCGGCGCAGTGGTGGATGCCACGGCGACGGCCATCGTGGGTAGCACCGTGGCGATTGCAGAAGGCTGGACGGCAGGCAACAGTGCCAACTATGACGTGGCCTACAGCTGCGACAACGGCATTGGCGCTGTCACCAGCTTTGCCATGCCCAATGCGGCAGTCACCTGCACGGTCACCAACACGCGCAAGAGCGCGCAGCTCAAGCTGGCCAAGCAGTGGATCAACGGCACCAGCGGTGAGACGGTCAACATCACGGCGGCCTACAACGGCACCACGGCCTCCATCATCTCGACCGCCACGGACTCGGACAAGACCGATACCGGCACCAACGCGGCTACCGTGTATGCGGGCGACGTGCTGACGCTGCCCGAAGAAGTGTTCTCCAATCCTGACAACGCAGCAAAGTACACCAAGACGGTGTCGTGCAGTGCTGGCAGCCTGGCGGGCAAGGATCTGACGGTGCCAGCCGGTGCGCCTGAGTTGCTGTGTACCTACAAGAACAGCGGCTTGCCGCAGGTCTCGGCCACCAAGGTGGCAGAGCCTGCTGCGCTGATCAAGGGAGCGTCGGGCCAGAAATACGTGATCACCGTGACGGTGGCCGGTGCGCCGACCACAGACGTGATCACGATTGCCGATGCACTGCCCAGCGGCATCAAGCTGTCGGGTGCGCCGACGGTAGAGGCGGGCACGGGAGCGAGCGTGCCCAAGCTGGAAGCCTGCGGTGCAGCGGGAGACACCAGCCTGGGAGCGAACTGCGTACTCAGTGGCACTACAAGCGTGGCTCTGAGCCTGGGCACCTACATCATCACGATCCCCATCGACACGAGTGATGCCACCGTGGGGACGACAGCGGGCACCAACACAGCGCACCTGAGCGGCGGAGGCGACCCAGCCTGCAAACTCGATGGCAACCCGCTGGCCTGCAACCCCAGCACGGAGGATGTACCGGTGAATACGCCAGCTGCGCTGACGGTGGAGAAGTCTGCACCTGCGATCAATGCCGCCGCAGGTCTTAACCAGTACACGGCAAGCTACCAGCTGACGGTGAGGAACACGGGCGGCTCGGAGGGCAGCTACACGCTCTCTGACACCCCTGGCTTTGCCGGCAGTGCCACCTTGACCAGCATCAATGCCCAGCCAGCTGGCGGCGGTGTGCTGGGAGGCAGTGCCTTTCCGCGCAGCAACCCAGCCAACGGAGCCGAGCAGCAGATTGGCGCATCCAGCCTGCCCATCGCAGCCGGTGCAACGCACACCTATACGGTCACCATTGATTACACGATGGTGGGGGGCACGGCGTTGGCCTGCAACGGCAGTGCCGGCAATGGCGCCTTCAATACCGCCAGCATTACGGGTACAACGGCTGCAAGTGCCAATGCCTGCGGCGACCTGACAGGGCAGGCCACAGCTGGAATCACGCTCAAGAAGGCATGGAGTAACGGCAAGAGCGGTGATGCGGTGAGCCTGGCCATCACTGGCTCCGGCGTGACCGGTGCGGTGGGCGGCAGCTCGGCCGTGGGCGGCGCAGTGGTGGATGCCACGGCGACGGCCATCGTGGGTAGCACCGTGGCGATTGCAGAAGGCTGGACGGCAGGCAACAGTGCCAACTATGACGTGGCCTACAGCTGCGACAACGGCATTGGCGCTGTCACCAGCTTTGCCATGCCCAATGCGGCAGTCACCTGCACGGTCACCAACACGCGCAAGAGCGCGCAGCTCAAGCTGGCCAAGCAGTGGATCAACGGCACCAGCGGTGAGACGGTCAACATCACGGCGGCCTACAACGGCACCACGGCCTCCATCATCTCGACCGCCACGGACTCGGACAAGACCGATACCGGCACCAACGCGGCTACCGTGTATGCGGGCGACGTGCTGACGCTGCCCGAAGAAGTGTTCTCCAATCCTGACAACGCAGCAAAGTACACCAAGACGGTGTCGTGCAGTGCTGGCAGCCTGGCGGGCAAGGATCTGACGGTGCCAGCCGGTGCGCCTGAGTTGCTGTGTACCTACAAGAACAGCGGCTTGCCGCAGGTCTCGGCCACCAAGGTGGCAGAGCCTGCTGCGCTGATCAAGGGAGCGTCGGGCCAGAAATACGTGATCACCGTGACGGTGGCCGGTGCGCCGACCACAGACGTGATCACGATTGCCGATGCACTGCCCAGCGGCATCAAGCTGTCGGGTGCGCCGACGGTAGAGGCGGGCACGGGAGCGAGCGTGCCCAAGCTGGAAGCCTGCGGTGCAGCGGGAGACACCAGCCTGGGAGCGAACTGCGTACTCAGTGGCACTACAAGCGTGGCTCTGAGCCTGGGCACCTACATCATCACGATCCCCATCGACACGAGTGATGCCACCGTGGGGACGACAGCGGGCACCAACACAGCGCACCTGAGCGGCGGAGGCGACCCAGCCTGCAAACTCGATGGCAACCCGCTGGCCTGCAACCCCAGCACGGAGGATGTACCGGTGAACATGCCAGCGGCGCTCCTCGTGAGCAAGACCAATGGCGTGAACCAGCTGACGGCGGGCACCCAGACCACGTACACGGTGACCATCACCAATACCGGCGGCACGGTGGCAAACGGGGTGGAGTGGCGCGACGCGGTGGTCAGCGGCCTGTCGGGCATCACCAGCATTGCCCCGGGGGCTGCTTCGGCCGGGTCTGATCTTGGCACCTGCGCAGGCCTGGCTTGCACGGGTATCACGGTGGCGGCCAATGGTGGCTCAGTCAGTTACACCGTGACTGGCACCGTCGGGGCAGCAGCACCTGGGGCGCGGGCCGTGAACACGGCCAACGTGGTGGGCGGCGGCTGCGTAGCCGGTGTTGGCACTGAGCCCAGCACGCCAGCGAGCTGTACCGCCACTGACAGCGATCCGATCGAGCCGGTGCCGCCGGTGGTCGTCGACCCGCCTTTCATCACCAAGGCTGCCGCACTGGGCAGTGACGGACATGTGAAGTGGAGCATCGTGCTGGACAATCCCAATCCTGCGGCGATGGTGGTGCAGATGCGTGACCCGATGCCCGATGGCATGACGTTTGTCAGCGGCAGCGTGAGCTGCGCGGCCAATGGCGCCTCCACGGTAGTGGCGCCGCCTGCGGGCTGCTACTACGATCAGGCCAACAACCGCCTTGTCGTGGATGCCACGCTGGCACCGGACAACGGAACTGCCACAGGTGCAAACCGGGTCGAGGTGGTGTTTGAGGCGCAGTTCGTGGCCACTCCCGCCCCTGTCACCAATACGGCGCAGGCCTGTTGGGACACGCAGAATGATCCGGCAGGCATCAATGCCTGTACGGCGAGCCTTTCGGCTGCCGCCACCTACACGCCGGGCCCGAAACCGCCCGCAGTGCCTGCGCCCGTGCCGGTGGATTCGCGCACGATGCTGTTGCTGCTGGCCGTACTGCTGATGCTGGCTGCAGGCTGGCAGAGCAGGAGCGGCAGGCGATAGGGCGCGATAGGCGTTGAACTGACGGTGGAAGGCTGGCGTGCGGAGCGCCAGCCTTTTTTATTTCTTTTCCTTGTCAACCCGGAATTACTGATTGCTATAAAAGAATGAGCTGTCTGCGCTTTATGGATATGCGATACAGCTACTGAAAATGTGAAATCTATTGCTGGATAAGCGCACTTTGCTCACTTTTTTACGAAGAAAAATCAATGCCCGGGACATCGTTTGGCGGGTTCAGGGGGTATCGCAGATCGCCGACAATCGCCACATGACTTGGCTAGACGACATAAAGTGGGATGCGCAGGGTCTGGTGCCCGTGATTGCGCAGGAAAAAGGCTCGGGCGACGTCCTGATGTTTGCCTGGATGAACCGCGAGGCGCTGCAGAAGACGGCAGAGCTGCAGCGGGCGGTGTACTTCAGCCGCTCGCGTGGCAAGCTGTGGTTCAAGGGCGAGGAATCCGGCCACGTGCAGCAGGTGCACGAGATCCGCATCGACTGCGACAATGATGTGATCCTCCTGACCGTGACGCAAACCGGCCATGAGCCGGGCATTGCCTGCCACACGGGCCGCCACAGCTGTTTCTACAGCGTGCTGCGCGAAGGCCAGTGGCAACCGGTCGATCCGGTCTTGAAAGATCCCGAATCCATCTATAAATAATTGCCATGGCCCAAAGCCCTGGCCCGAAGCCTTCGCCATAAGGGCAGGGCGAAATACATTGTTGTTATGACCGAAAAGAATTCTTCTTCTGCCCTGCCTGCAACCGATGCGCTGATGCGCCTGGCGGAGCTGCTGGAGTCGCGCAAGCCCGCCAATGGTGGCGATCCAGAGTCCAGCTACGTGGCCCGCCTGCTGCACAAGGGGCCGGATGCATTTCTGAAGAAAGTGGGCGAAGAGGCTACCGAAGTCGTGATGGCTGCCAAGGATGTCGACCACGGCGCGCCCGCAGCCAAGCTGGTGTACGAAGTGGCCGATCTGTGGTTTCATACCATGGTGGCGCTGGCCCACTATGGCCTCAGCCCGCAGGATGTGGTCAATGAACTGGTGCGCCGTGAAGGCTTGAGCGGCCTGGAAGAAAAGGCCATGCGCAAGGTCAAGAGTCGTGAAGCCGAAGAAGGGAGTGTTCCATGAGTGATGTGATCGAAGTCAAAGCCGTGGATGCGGCCGAAATGGAAAGCCTGAAAACCTGGGGTTGGGTGAGCTATTTTCTGCACCTGATCGTGGCAGTGGCTGCGGTGGTGCCGAGCGCGCAGGTCAGCGTATTTCTGCTTGTCGTGGCGTTGGTGATTGATCTGGTCAAGCGTGGCGATGCCAGGGGAACCTGGCAGGAGAGCCATTTTTCCTGGCGCATCCGCAGTGTGATCTGGGCGGGCATCCTGTATGTGGTGACGGCACCGCTGTGGATATTCTTTCTGGTGCCGGGCTGGATCGCCTGGACCATTATCTCGATCTGGTTTCTCTACCGCATCGTGCGCGGCATGGTCGCCATGAACAAGGACCAAGCCATCCATGGCTAACCACATCGAGCCGGCAGACGGCGCGCTGTCCCCGCAGGCAGCCGAGGCGGGCGGAACTGCGCCGCAGCGCACACGGCTTGCACGGTCCAAGGGCGTTGACGAGAATACGCCGCCCATCAGCCTGGCGCTGCAGGGCGGCGGTTCGCACGGCGCTTTCACCTGGGGGGTGCTGGACGCCCTGTTGGAAGAGCGCAGCCTGTGGTTTGAAGGTGTCAGCGGCACCAGTGCCGGGGCCATGAACGCCGTGGTGATGGCCTATGGCTATGGCCGCGCGGCCGTCGAAATCAAGGACCGGCGCGAAGCCCATGAAGCGGGCTGTGAAGCCGCCCGGGCCAGCCTGCGCCAGTTCTGGGAAGGCGTGGGCACCATGGGCAGCCTGATGGCGGGCGTGCCTGCGGCGGGCAAGGCCATCATGGACATGATGAGTCAGTGGTTCTCGCCCTACCAGACCAACCCGCTCGATATCAATCCGCTGCGCCGCCTATTGGAACGCGTGGTGGATTTTGACTTTCTGCAGCAGGAGCAGGGCAAGAGCGCACCGCGCGTCTTCGTCTGCGCCACCAATGTCCGCACCGGCAAGGGCGAAGTCTTCAGCGGCAAGCGGCTCTCGGCAGACGCAGTGATGGCGTCCGCCTGCCTGCCCATGCTGTACAAGGCAGTCGAGGTGGGTGACCAGTTCTACTGGGACGGTGGCTATTCCGGCAATCCGCTGCTCTATCCGCTGATTTACCAGACGGGCAACAGCGATGTATTGCTGGTGCAGCTCAACCCCATCGAGTATGACGAGGTGCCGTCCAACGCGCAGGAAATCATGGACCGCGTCAACGAGATCACATTCAACGCCAGCCTGCTGGCCGAGTTGCGTGCCATGGGCTTTGTGCGTCGTCTGCTGGAAGAGGGCAAGCTCGACTCCGAGCGCTACAAATACATGCTGATGCACCATGTGGATGGCGGCAAGGTGCTCAAGGCCTATGGGGCATCGAGCAAAAACCGCTCCGACATGGCCTTTGTGCGCGAGTTGATGGACAAGGGGCGCGAATCGGGCCTTGCGTGGCTCAAGCGCCACCGCGCCGATGTCGGCGTGCGCTCAGGCTTCAAGGTGTGACGTCGCTGTCGCCCGTGCTGCGGGTGCAGGAGATAGATTGCGCTATGCTTGGTATAGCTGCATGCGCACAGTGGATGCGCGCCAAGGCATCTTTTTACTCATGAATCTTATGCACGATCCAAACTGCATTTTCTGCAAAATCATTGCGGGCGATATCCCTTCGAGCAAGGTGTATGAAGACGAGGACATGCTGGTCTTCAAGGACATCCACCCGTCCGCACCCGTGCATTTGCTGATGGTGCCCAAGGGCCACATCCCGTCGATGGCCCAGGTGAGCGCCGACGATGCCCCCCTTCTGGGTCGCATGCTGGTCAAGGCGCCCGAACTGGCCCGGGCCAATGGCTGCAACCCTTATCCCGAAGGCGGTTTTCGCCTGATGGTGAATACGGGCGAAGAGGGCGGCCAGGAAGTGCACCACCTGCACATCCACATCCTGGGAGGCGCGCGCCCCTGGCGCAAGGGCTGATTGCAGCCATCGCTCAGGTAATACCGCGCTGCGTGACAGTATTACGAAACTTGCAGGCGCCCGGGGCGTCTAAAATGTTTGCATTCGCAAGGAGAAATTCATGGGTTCCTTTTCTATTTGGCATTGGCTGATCGTTCTGGCCATCGTGGTGCTGGTGTTTGGCACCAAAAAGCTCAAGAACATCGGCTCGGACCTGGGCGGTGCCGTCAAGGGCTTCAAGGATGGCATCAAGGACGGCAACGAAAGCGCCGCTGCCCCAACATCTACCACTACGGCTCAGCAGCAGGTGGGCCAGACTCCCGTGGCGGACAAGACCACGATCGACGTCGAAGCCAAGAACAAGGGCTGATGCGCTGCATGCTCGTGACGACCGTGCTGGCCATGCCCGTGCGGCCGCAGTCGCTGGCCTGCCATCGTTGGGACTGGAATGTTTGATCTCGGTATCTCCAAAATGGCCTTGATCGGTGCGGTGGCACTGATCGTGATCGGCCCTGAAAAACTGCCGCGCGTGGCCCGCACGGTTGGCACCTTGCTGGGCAAGGCGCAGCGCTATGTCAATGACGTGAAGGCCGAGGTCAATCGTTCGATGGAGCTCGACGAGCTGCGCAAGATGAAGGACAGCGTCGAATCGGCAGCGCGCGATGTGGAAAGCACGATCCGCACCAATGCCTCCGATTTCGAAAAGAACCTGAACGACGAGGCGCATGGCGTCAAGGGCGCACTGTCGGGGGAGTCGTCGGCGGGCGAAGACAGCTTCTACACCGCAGACCCTTATGCCGAGAGCTATGGCAGCACGGCTTCGTCCGTCTCTCCGGTGTACCAGCACCCGCGCAAGAACTGGCGTGTCAAACGCGGCGCGACCCCCCAGTGGTACAAGCACCGCGCAGGCGTGCGTACCCACGTGCAATCGGGGGCAGCCCGGGTCGCCCGTTTCCGGCCCAAGTCACGCGGACCCAAGGCGTGATGCGGAAAATGCAGGGTAGCGGCTTCGCGTGCGCCCGCAACTGACGGCAGGCACCTGTTCACAAGAATTTTTCCATGTCCGAAACTCCCTCCCAAGAAGACGAACTGGCCGGCACCGAGCAGCCCTTCGTGCAGCACCTGATGGAGCTGCGCAACCGCCTGGTCTACAGCATTGGCGGCATTGTCGTGGCCTTGATCCTGCTGGCCATCTGGCCGGGCCCCGATGGGCTGATGAACTTCATCGCCCACCCCATCAAGGCACACATGCCGCCTGACGCCAAGCTGATTGCCGTTGGCGTGTTCTCGCCCTTCATCGTTCCGCTCAAGGTGCTGGGGATGGCGGCGGTGCTGCTGGCCCTGCCCTGGATCATGTACCAGCTGTGGGCCTTTGTGGCTCCCGGGCTCTACAGCCATGAAAAGCGCTTTGCACTGCCACTGATCTTTTTTGGCAGCCTGCTGGCCTACGCGGGCATTGCCTTTGTGCAATTGTTCGTGCTGGACCGCATGTTCGGCTTCATCCAGCATTTCACGCCGTCGAGCGTGGCGGCAACGCCGGATATCGCCTCTTATGTCGAAGCCATTCTGTCGCTGTATCTGGCTTTCGGCCTGGCGTTTCAGGTGCCGATCGTGGTGATCCTGCTGGTGCGTCTGGGCATTGTCGAAATTGACAAGCTCAAGTCCTTTCGCGGGTACTTCATCGTGCTGGCCTTCATCATTGCCGCAGTGGTGACGCCGCCCGATGTGCTCTCGCAGATCTCGCTGGCGGTGCCCATGTGCATTCTGTACGAGATTGGCATCTGGGGTGCAACTTGGTTCTCGCGCAACGCGCCAAAGAAAGACGAAGAGGCGGATTCCAACAGCGCAGCCTGAGCGGCTGCAGATGCGATGGCCCGTTACGGGTCTCAAGAGCAAAAAAAAGCCCCGGATGCTTGCGAGCACGGGGCTTTGTTCTTTGTTTTTGCCGATACTCGCTGCGGGGGGCCTCTCGGTTGAAGATTGCTACAAAAAGCAGAGTTTCTTGTGCTTGAGGCTATAGAATTTCAGCGATTTCCCTTGGCGTTGGCAGCGGCATTGCAGCAAGCGGTGTCAGCTGAAATGCCGGGAATGTACTCTGCCAGGGCCTGGAGGCCGGTTCCTATGGACAGCGGTTCAGCGTCGCCCCTGAGGCATCTGCGGCACGGCGCGCCCGCTGGCGGGGCGGGTATCCGGCGTGATGCGGATGGTCAGGCTGCTTTCGTTACGGCGAATCTGCATCTGCGCTTCGGTGCCCGGCATCAGGCCGGCCACGGCGGTCAAAAGCTCCTGCACATGGCGTACGGGCTTTTCGCCCACCTGAGTGATTACGTCGCCAGGGCGGATGCCGGCCAGGGCTGCCGGGCCATTTTGCAGCACACCGGTGATGATGACGCCTTCGTCGGCTTTCACGCCGAAGGTTTCGGCCAGCTCGGGCGTCAGGTCGTTGGGTTCCACACCGATCCAGCCGCGCGTTACCTTGCCGTCGCGCACGATGCTGTCGAGCACATTCTTGGCAATGGCCACGGGGATGGCAAAGCCGATACCCATGCTGCCGCCCGAGCGTGAATAGATGGCGGTGTTGATGCCCACGAGGTTGCCATTCACATCGACCAGCGCGCCGCCGGAGTTGCCGGGGTTGATGGCGGCATCGGTCTGGATGAAGTTCTCGAAGGTGTTGATGCCCAGCTCGCTCCTGCCCAGTGCGCTGATGATGCCGCTGGTAACCGTCTGGCCTACGCCGAAGGGGTTGCCGATGGCCAGCACCTGGTCACCGACTTCGACCGATTCCGAATTGCCCAGAACGATCACGGGCAGCTTGTCCAGCGTGATCTTGAGAATGGCCAGATCGGTTTCCGGGTCGGTGCCAATCACTTGTGCCTTGGATTTGCGGCCATCGGTCAGGGTTACTTCGATGTCGTCGGCTGCTTCCACCACATGGTTGTTGGTCAGCACATAGCCATCGGGGCTGATGATGACGCCGCTGCCCAGGCCTGCCTGGTTCTGTACGCCCTGGTCGCCAAAGAAGAACTGAAACCACGGATCGTTGGCACGCGGATGGCGGACCTCGGTGCTGGTATTGATGCTGACCACGGCGGGGGCGGCCTTCTTGGCCGCTGGGCTGAAACTGCTGGTGGCGACTGCGGCATGGGTGCTGTCGTCCTTGGGCGCTTCAATCAGGGCGATGCCCGCATTGCTGCGCACATTTTTATTGCGCTGCAGCCAGCTGGGCTGCAGCGTAGCCACGACGAAATAGATGCCAAGCAGTACGGTGACCACCTGGGTAAACAGAAGCCAGAGGCGTTTCATAGAGGCGAGAGGGATGAGGAAGCCATGGATCTGGAGCGCACCGGTGGCGGCCCCGCATGGGGTGATTATGTCATTCGTGTCCGGACGCCTCTGCTTTTGCGGCCGCGCCACCCCTTTGTATCGCGCACGGAGGCTGCGGGCATCGCTGATGGCGATGGCTGGTGGGTGCTTGGGCGGCGATTGCTGCCAGGGTTTATACCTAAAATCGTCGTTTTGACTGCGCCTTTCCTGCACATTGCGGTTCCTCGCGAACTGGCCATCCTCCAGGCTTGCCTGCCACGATCCCGTACCCCGGCG
Source organism: Comamonas odontotermitis (assembly GCF_040396735.1). Classification (GTDB taxonomy): domain Bacteria; phylum Pseudomonadota; class Gammaproteobacteria; order Burkholderiales; family Burkholderiaceae_C; genus Comamonas; species Comamonas odontotermitis_C. The sequence goes on along the minus strand of NZ_JBEBNZ010000024.1, from coordinate 14,076 downwards.
ATCCCGAACCCGGTGATTGCGCTCATAACTGCGCCGCATTGCACCGCGCTGTCTTCTGAACGCTAGAGGACACATGACTTCGCAAACCTTCCCCCAAGGCGCTGCCGCTGCAGCGCCTGCCCGCGCGTTGACGCGCGGCGACTACAAGACTCTGGGCCTGTCCGCCCTGGGCGGCACCTTGGAGTTCTATGACTTCGTGGTGTTCGTCTTTTTTGCCAACGTGATTGGCTCGCTGTTCTTTCCAGCCGAAATGCCGGACTGGCTGCGCCAGCTGCAGACGCTGGGCATTTTTGCTGCCGGCTACCTCGCACGGCCGCTGGGCGGCATACTGATTGCGCACTTTGGCGATATCCTGGGCCGCAAGAAGATGTTCACGCTGTCCATCTTTTTGATGGCGGTGCCCACGCTGGTGATCGGCCTGCTGCCCACCTATGCCTCCATCGGCATTGCCGCGCCCTTGCTGCTCTTGCTGATGCGCGTGCTGCAGGGCGCAGCCATTGGCGGCGAGATGCCTGGCGCCTGGGTGTTTGTGGCCGAGCACGCACCGACGCGGCACTACGGCTTTGCCATCGGCGCGCTCACCTCAGGCATTACCGGCGGCATTTTCCTGGGCTCCATCATTGGCGTATGGCTCAACAGCAGCTACAGCGCCACCGAGATCCACGACTGGGCATGGCGCATTCCGTTCATTCTGGGCGGTGTCTTCGGCCTGGTGTCCGTGTACCTGCGCCGCTTTCTGCACGAGACGCCGGTCTTTCAAGAATTGCAGGCACGCAAGGAGGCCGGGCGCGAGTTGCCGATCAAGACCATTCTGCGCGAGCACCGCGCGGCCTGTGTGCTGGTGGCGCTGATGACCTGGGTGCTCTCCACCGCCATCGTGGTTGTCGTGCTGTTCACCCCCGCCTATCTGCAGAAGGTGTTCCACATTGCTCCGGCCTCGGCCATGAAGGCCAATGCGCTCGCCACGGTCACCCTGACGCTGGGCTGCGTGTTCTGGGGCTGGCTGTCGGACCGCCTGGGCACCCGCGTGGTGATGGTGGTGGGCTGGCTGGGCATGAGTGCTACCGCCTATATCTTCTACCTGGGCCTGCCGGGCACCGATGCGTCGCTGCTGTGGTCGTATGCGCTGGTGGGTTTCTTTGTGGGCAGTATCTCGCTGCTGCCGGTGGTGGGGGTTCGCGCCTTCCCGGCGCCGGTGCGGTTCACCGGACTGTCCTTTGCCTACAACATGGCTTATGCGGTGTTTGGCGGGCTCACGCCCATGCTGGTTTCCGTCTGGCAGCAGACCGATGTGATGGCGCCCGCCCACTACGTGGCAGCCATGGGCATTCTGGGCGCGGTGCTGGGTTTTTGGCCCCTGGCCAGCAAGGGCTGGCAACCGGGGTCTACCAGCGGCCGGTGAGCATGAGCAGCCCCGGCGCCCAGCAAGTGCCTACGCCGCAGGCAACGGTGTAGTGTGGCAGGAGGCGCAGGCGGCGGCCCAGGCCCATGGATACGAAGAACAGCAGCCACAGGCTGGCCCACAGCAACCAGAGTGTCGCCATGCGCCAGTCCTGTTGCACTGCAGCAAAAGCCAGGGCGCTGACAGCCACGAAGCCGCTGTACCAGCCCAGGCCCTCACCCTTGAGGCCAAACCAGTGGGTGGCCGCCGCATACAGGTAGGTGAAGGCGAACAGCAGGCCGCCCGCGCTTGCAAGGTAATCCGGCGTGCCGTCTGCGCGCACCAGCCCCAGCAGGTTGGTGAACAGCGCCAGCAGCCCCACCAGCAAGTTGAGCATCACCGTGTCCTTGGGCTCGATGCGGCCTGCCAGCGACAGGCCATTGACGATCAGAACTGCGCCGATGAAAAGAAGTGCAACGCCAAGCATGGGGAAATCAGGTGGAGGGACAGGAGGAGGGCGCGCCAGTGTAATGGCCACTCTGCGGTGGTTATCGCGTGTTTCAGGCATAAGAGAAATTCCCTTCTGAGACAATCGCGCCATGACGACCACCCGCCAAGACATGCTGCAGGCCTTCAATACCCTGCTGCAACCCGAACGATTCAAGGACTACGGCCCCAATGGCCTGCAGATCGAGGGCAAGACCGAGATCCGCAAGCTGGTGAGCGGCGTGACCGCATCGCGTGCGCTCATCGATGCGGCCATTGCTGCCGGTGCAGATGCCATCTTTGTGCACCATGGCCTGTTCTGGCGTGGGTATGACGGGCGCATCACCGGCTGGATGAAGCAGCGCATCGAGCGCCTGATCAAGAACGATATCAACCTGTTTGCCTACCACCTGCCGCTCGACGCCCATCCCGAGCTGGGGAACAACGCGCAACTGGGCGTGCGCCTGGGTTGGCAGGCAGACGGACGCTTCGGGGAGCAGGATCTCGGCTTTATCGGCAGTATCCCGGAAGCGCCTGCACAGCAGATTGCGGCGCAGATACAACAGGCCCTGGGTCGCTCCGTCACGCTGGCGACAAGCGAAAACCCTCGCCCCATCTGTCGCATGGCCTGGTGTACCGGAGGGGCGCAAAGCTTTTTTGAGGCCGCCATCGCGGCCGGTGCCGATGGCTTTTTGACGGGCGAAATCTCGGAACCGCAGGCGCATCTGGCACGCGAGACAGGGGTGAGTTTTTTTGCCGGTGGTCACCATGCCACGGAGCGCTATGGTGCGCCCGCTGCGGCATCGCTGGTCGCGCAGCAACTGGGCATTGCGCACGAGTTCATCGACATTGATAACCCAGCTTGATTTAGCTATATATTTAATAGCTTAAAGCGCTCAATGGTTGCGCGCTGTAGCTTGTTTTCTCTCAAAGGTTTGTGTTGTGAGCCGCATCCCACTTCTGGCTATCACCCAGGGCGATCCCGCAGGTATTGGCCCCGAAATCATTGCCAAGGGCTTTCGTGATGCGCCTGAGTGCATGCGCGGCTGTTTTGTTGTGGGCGACGTAGCCACCTTGCGCCGCGCCGCGCAGGTGCTGCAAGGGCCCGGTCGGTGTGCCTTGCCCGTCGCGGTGATTGCAACTGCGCAAGATGCGCTGCAGGTACCGCAGCGTTGTATGCCGGTGCTGCCGCTGCCCGGTTTGCCCGGCCCGCTGCCCTTTGGGCAGGTGCAGGCAGAGGCGGGGCGCGCTGCTGCTGCCTGTGTGCAGTGGGCGGCACGCGCGGCCTTGCGCGGAGAGATCGATGGTCTGGTGACAGCCCCCCTGCACAAGGAGGCACTGCATCTGGCGGGAGTGGATTTCCCCGGACATACGGAGCTTTTGCAGGCGGAAGCTGCCATCCATGCCGGTGTGCCCATTGCACAGATGCCGGTGCGCATGATGCTGGCCAATGAATCGCTGCGTACCGTGCTGGTGAGCATCCATGTCTCTCTGCGCGACGCGATTGATGCAGTGACCAGTGCCAATGTGCTGGAAACACTGCGCATCACGCATGCTGCGCTTTCCCGATCACTCGGCCGCGCGCCGCGCATTGCGGTCGCAGGGCTGAACCCGCATGCAGGCGAGGCTGGACACATGGGGCGCGAAGAGATCGAGCAGATCGCCCCGGCCATTGCACAGGCACGAGCGCTGGGCATGGATGTGGCAGGCCCGGAAGCCCCGGATACCGTATTCATGCGTGCCCGCAGTGTGCCGGGCAAGACCGGAGAGTTTGATGTGGTGGTGGCGATGTACCACGACCAGGGCCTGATTCCGGTGAAGTACCTGGGCCTGGATCAGGGGGTGAACGTGACCCTGGGTCTGTCATTGGTGCGCACCAGTCCGGATCATGGCACGGCTTTCAACATTGCCGGGCAGGGTGTGGCTGATGCAGCAAGTTTGATAGAAGCGGTGCAGGTGGCGCGGCGCTTGGTGGCTGCCTGAGCGAGTTCAGTTCGCGAAGCTCCTTCTGAGGAGCGGGATGGGCCGGAGAAACCATCTCTTGGCCGCAGGCAGCCCAAGCCGTAAAAAAGAAAGCAGCCAGGCGGCTGCTTCTTTTTCAGGATTTTATGCAACACACATCGTTGCGAAAGATCAACGTTTCTGCTGCAGACTGTCGCGAATTTCACGCAGCAGCACGATGTCTTCTGCAGGCGCAGCGGGTGCTTCTGCAGGTGCTTCGCGCTTGAGGCGATTGATCTGCTTGACCATCATGAAGATGATGAAAGCCAGGATCAGGAAGTTGACCGCGACCGTGATGAAGTTGCCATAGGCAAAGACCGGGATGCCAGCCTTCTTCAGGGCATCGAGCGTGCGTGGCACGCCGTCGGGGATAGTGCCCAGCACCACGAAAAGATTGGAAAAATCCAGCTTTCCAAAGATCATGCCCACCAGCGGCATGATCAAATCGTTCACGACCGAATCGACAATCTTGCCGAATGCACCGCCGATGATCACGCCGACGGCCAGATCCATCACGTTGCCCTTGACCGCGAACTCACGGAATTCCTTCATGAAGCTCATTGTTGGCTCCTGTCAAAAAATAAACATGGGCTACAGTATCGCTCAGGTTTTGCCGCATTGCATGACTGCCAGCTCCATCCGTACAATCCGCGAAAACCGAGACACAATTGTTGATCAAGGAGCCCCATGAGTGATTCTTCCATCGACTCCAGTAAGCGGACGTGGCTGATAGCGTCAGGATGTGCAGGTGCAGTAGGTGGAGTCGCCACTGCCGTTCCCTTTGTCAGTTCTTTCCAGCCTTCGGAAAAGGCCAAGGCCGCCGGTGCAGCGGTCGAGGTGGATATCTCGGAGCTCAAGCCCGGCGAGAAGATCACTGCAGAGTGGCGCGGCAAGCCCATCTGGATCATGCGTCGCACCCCGGAGCAACTGGCCGAATTGCCCAAGCTAGACGGCCAGCTGGCCGATCCCAAATCAGAGCGTACGGCGTATCCCACGCCGGACTACGCCAAGAACGAAACCCGCTCCATCAAGCCCGATGTACTGGTGGTGATTGGTATCTGCACCCATCTGGGCTGCTCGCCGACCGACAAGCTGGCACCCGGCCCGCAGCCTTCGCTGCCCGATGACTGGAAGGGCGGCTTTCTGTGTCCCTGCCACGGCTCGACATTCGACCTCGCTGGCCGCGTCTTCAAGAACAAGCCCGCACCCGACAACCTCGAAGTGCCAGCGCACATGTATCTCTCGGATACCAGGCTGCTGATCGGCGAAGACAAAAAGGCATAAGGAGGCGGCATGGCACACGAATTCAAGGACATATCGCCCAATGCCTCCATTGGGGCCAAGGCGAGCAACTGGCTGGAAAACCGTTTTCCCACGGCTTTTGATGCCTATCGCGTTCACATGTCGGAGTACTACGCTCCGAAAAACTTCAATTTTTGGTACATCTTTGGCTCCCTGGCGCTTCTGGTGCTGGTGATCCAGATCGTCACCGGCATCTTCCTCGTGATGCACTACAAGCCAGACGCCAATCCGGTGGGTGGCGTGATTGGGGCGCCAGCTGCGGCTTTTGCCTCAGTTGAATACATCATGCGAGACGTTCCCTGGGGCTGGCTGATCCGAACCATGCATTCCACGGGCGCCTCGGCCTTCTTTGTGGTGGTGTATCTGCACATGTTCCGTGGCCTCCTGTACGGCAGCTACCGCAAGCCGCGCGAGCTGGTCTGGATCTTTGGCTGCGCCATCTTCCTGTGCCTGATGGCAGAGGCATTCATGGGCTACCTGCTGCCCTGGGGCCAGATGTCGTATTGGGGCGCGCAGGTGATCGTGAACCTGTTCTCGGCCATTCCCTTCATCGGCCCTGATCTGGCGCTGCTGATCCGTGGTGACTATGTGGTCGGCGATGCCACGCTGAATCGCTTCTTCAGCTTCCACGTGATTGCCGTGCCGCTGGTGTTGCTCGGCCTGGTGGTGGCCCACTTGCTGGCTTTGCATGATGTGGGATCGAACAACCCGGATGGCATCGAGATCAAGGGCCCCAAGGCGCCCAAGGATGCCAAGGGCAACCCGCTCGATGGCGTGCCCTTCCACCCGTACTACACGGTGCACGACATCTTCGGTGTGGCTGTTTTCCTGTTCATCTTCTCGGCCATCGTGTTCTTTGCGCCGGAGATGGGGGGCTATTTCCTCGAATACAACAACTTCATCCCGGCTGATCCATTGAAGACGCCGAACCACATTGCACCTGTGTGGTACTTCACGCCGTTCTATTCGATGCTGCGTGCCATCACCAGCGAAATGATGGTTGCGCTCTCGGCCATCCTTATCATTGCCGTTGCCTTTGTCTGCGTGAAAACGCGCATGGCAGGCGCCCTCAAGGGCCTGCTGATTGCGGTGGCTGTCGTGGTGCTGGCAATGTTTGGTGCCTTTGCCTTCACGGGCATCAAGGCGCTGTCGGGGATTGATGCCAAGTTCTGGGGCGTGGTGGTGATGGGTCTGGCGGTCATCATCCTGTTCTTCCTGCCCTGGCTCGATCACAGCCCGGTCAAGTCGATCCGCTACCGTCCGCACTGGCACAAATATGTGTACGCGGTGTTCGTGGTCAATTTCATCGTGCTGGCATACCTGGGTGTGCAACCGCCGTCGCCCATTGGCGAAAAAGTATCGCAGGTAGGTACCTTGTTCTATTTTGGTTTCTTCCTGCTGATGCCTTGGTGGAGCCGCAAGGGAACACCTAAACCGGTGCCTGATCGGGTCACCTTTCATGCGCACTGAGCCCGGGAGAGCATCACGATGAAAAAAATAATTCTTTCCACCTTGCTGGCCGTTGGTGTCTGGATGGGGGCAGCCCCGGTGCAGGCCTCTGAAGGCGGTGTTGCCTGGGACAAGTTCAAGACCAGCACCAACGATACGGCGTCCTTGCAAAATGGCGCCAAGCTGTTTGTCAATTACTGCCTGAGCTGCCACTCCGCCTCGTTCGTGCGCTACAACCGCCTCAAGGATATTGGCCTGACCGAGCAGCAGATCAAGGACAACCTGCTTCTGACCACCGACAAGGTGGGCGAGACCATGAAGGCGGCCATTGATCCCAGGCAGGCCAAGGAGTGGTTCGGAGCCAATCCGCCCGATCTGACCCTGGTGGCGCGCTCGCGTGCCGGCAGCCAGGGCACGGGCGCGGACTACCTCTACACCTTCCTGCGAACTTTCTACAAGGACGACACCAAAGCCACAGGCTGGAACAACATGGCCTTCCCGTCTGTAGGTATGCCGCATGTGCTGTGGGAGCTGCAGGGGGTGCGCACACCGGTGTATGAGGAAGTGGACGAACACGGCCACAAGGTGCAGCTGTTCAAGGGCTGGAATCAAGTGACCCCCGGCAAGATGAGTTCGGCCGAATTCGATAAGAATGTGGGTGATTTGGTGAACTATCTACAATGGATGGGTGACCCCAGCCAAAACACCCGCATTCGCGTGGGTGTTTGGGTGCTGATCTTCTTGCTGGGTCTGATTCTCATCACCTGGCGCCTGAATGCAGCGTTCTGGAAAGATGTGAAGTAATCACTGTTTTTGCGAGCAGCCAGGCCCCGCCCTGTTTTCAGGGCTTGAATTCTGGTTGCCGATTTGTGTAGAGTGGGCGGCATTGACTGCTACCCACTCTTTTTGATTTTAGGAGCCTTCCACCATGATGGTGCTTTATTCGGGAACGACCTGCCCTTTCTCCCACCGCTGCCGCTTTGTGCTGTTTGAGAAGGGAATGGACTTCGAAATCCGTGATGTGGACCTGTTCAACAAGCCCGAAGACATCAGCGTGATGAATCCCTATGGGCAAGTGCCCATTCTGGTGGAACGCGATCTGATCCTGTACGAATCGAACATCATCAACGAGTACATTGACGAGCGCTTCCCGCATCCCCAGTTGATGCCTGGTGACCCTGTGGAGCGTGCCCGCGTGCGCCTGTTCCTGCTCAACTTCGAAAAAGAGCTGTTCACCCACGTGCACACCCTGGAAGAGCGTGCGGCCAAGGGCAATGAAAAGGCGCTGGAAAAGGCGCGTTCGCAAATCCGTGACCGCCTGACCCAGATGGCGCCAGTGTTCCTGAAGAACAAGTTCATTCTGGGCGAGAACTTCTCCATGCTGGATGTGGCCATTGCTCCGCTGCTGTGGCGCCTGGACTACTACGGCATTGAACTGTCGAAGAATGCTGCGCCTCTGCTCAAGTACGCCGAGCGTATTTTCTCGCGCCCTGCCTACATTGAGGCACTGACGCCTTCGGAAAAGGTGATGCGCAAGTGATGACCGCCTGGCCCGGCTTGGCGGCCGGGCTCCCCGGGCTGGCCCTGTGCGGCAGCCTGGGTGACAAGCAGAAAGTGCCGAATGAGTGAAATCCAGACAACCTCCACCCAGCCCTATCTGATCCGCGCCTGGGTGGAGTGGTGCAACGACAACGGGCTCACGCCTTATCTGAGCGTACGCGTGGACAAGACCGTGCAGGTGCCGCGCGAATTTGTCAAAGATGGTGAAATTGTGCTGAACATCAGCTACGACGCCACCAATGCGCTCAAGCTGGGCAATGACTACATTGAGTTCACTGCCCGTTTTGGCGGTGTGCCGCGTGAAATCATGGTGCCAGTCACCCGCGTCATTGCCATTTTTGCGCGTGAAACCGGCCAGGGCATGGGCTTTCCGCCACCCGAGGACCTGTTGGATGACGACGCAGGTATTGCAATGCAGGCATTGCAAGGTCCGGCCGATGAGGAGGATGCCTTCGATGCTTCGGCTTCATCGCCGCCGGTGATGCAGGTCGTATCGTCCAGTGACGACACGGCTCCGCCCGAGGGCGATGGACCAAGCAAGCCCCCCAAGGCTGGCAAACCTTCGCTCAAGCTGGTGAAATAGGCAGAATTCGGCTTTTTTGCGCGCTTTCGCGTATAGAATGCCGCATGTTGCCGATTTAGCTCAGTTGGTAGAGCAACCGCCTTGTAAGCGGTAGGTCATCAGTTCGATTCCGATAATCGGCACCATCCCAATCCCCGGGGCCTGCATTGCGATGCAGGCCTTTTTTATTGCCAAAACAAGTCTTGGGTGATTGATAGGAGCGTGCTGACCGCTATTGATTTAATAGTGAGTGGAGGGGCGATTTGTCCCCTGGCCCAGCACTTTCAGCCGGATGTCGGCCGTTGGATAGCCTTTGACGCGCAAGTGTGCGGCCATGGCGGGGAGCAGTTGCTTGAGCTTGGCGGCGCAGGCATTGTTGGCCACCAGCAGGCACCATTGATCTCCGTCAATGGGGCCGGGCTTGATGGCAGGGCGCAGCATCGGAGGCACCAGGAACTCCACCAGCTTGTACCGGGTGGTGGATTCGCGTGTCAGCGCGGCCAGGCTTGCGAGCGTTGGCGCCTCGCTGGCGGCTTGTTCGACGGTGATGGCGTAATGCCTGCGGTTGGAGGGTGTCATAGGCTGTGCGCTGGCGGATGACCATGGATTGGTGAACCTGCCACGACGTATTCTAGTCAGGGTTGTAGAATGTTTTATTTAGCAGGTGGTGCAGCCGGTATTGAATCCGGGTGCATAGTCTCCATCTGACACAACACTAATCACTAGGAATTCCGGTCGCGCGGCGGAATTGGCACCAGTGCTGATTTGCGCCGCGTGGTTTTGTTCGCATGGCAACCAATTTCTTCACCAAAATTTTTGGCAGTCGCAATGATCGCCTGCTCAAGCAATACCGCAAGGTCGTGGCGCGCATCAATGCGATGGAGCCAGAGTACGAAAAGCTGAGCGACGAGCAATTGCGCCAGAAAACCCAGGAATTCAAGGACCGCATTGCCGGGGGCGAATCGCTGGATAACATCCTGCCGGAAGCGTTTGCCGTGGTCCGCGAGGGTTCCAAGCGCGTGATGAAGATGCGCCACTTCGATGTGCAGATGCTGGGCGGCATGGCGCTGCACTACGGCAAGATTGCTGAAATGCGCACAGGCGAGGGCAAGACGCTGACCGGTACCTTGCCGGTGTACCTGAATGCGCTGGCGGGCAATGGCGTGCATGTGGTGACCGTGAACGATTATCTGGCCACGCGCGATGCGACCTGGATGGGCCGCCTCTACAACTTTCTGGGGCTGTCGGTGGGCATCAACCTGTCGCAACTGCCCAAGCATGAAAAGCAGGCTGCCTACAACGCAGACATCACCTACGGCACGAACAACGAATACGGCTTCGACTACCTGCGTGACAACATGGTGCAGGACAAGACGGAGCGCGTACAGCGCCATCTGAATTTCGCCATCGTTGACGAGGTGGACTCGATCCTGATCGATGAGGCGCGCACTCCGCTGATCATTTCCGGCCAGGCTGAAGACCATACGGCCGCCTATCTGGCCATGCGCACCGTGGTGCCGCTGCTCACCCGCCAGGAAGGCGAAGCTGACCCGCGCACGGGTGAAGGCGTCACCAAGCCGGGCGATTTCACGGTCGATGAAAAGGGCCACCAGATCAACCTGACCGAAGCGGGGTACGAGGCTGCCGAGCGCATCCTGGCCGAGAAGGGTCTGATTGCCGAAGGCGCTTCGCTGTACGACCCTACCAACATCACCCTGGTGCACCAGTTGTTTGCGGCGCTGCGCGCCGAGCACCTCTACCATCGCGACCAGCACTATGTGGTGCAGAACGGCGAAGTGGTGATCGTGGACGAGTTCACCGGACGTCTGATGTCGGGCCGCCGCTGGAGCGAAGGCCTGCACCAGGCCGTGGAGGCCAAGGAAGGTGTGGAGATCCAGGCCGAAAACCAGACGCTGGCTTCGATCACGTTCCAGAATTACTTCCGCCTGTACGCCAAGCTGGGCGGCATGACGGGGACGGCCGATACGGAAGCCTACGAGTTCCAGGAAATCTACGGCCTTGAGACTGTGGTGATTCCGCCGAACCGCCCCAGCAAGCGCGATGACCAGCTCGACCGGGTCTACAAGACCACGCCCGAGAAATACATGGCCGCGATTGCAGATATCCGCGAATGCTACGAGCGCGGCCAGCCAGTGCTGGTGGGAACCACTTCGATTGAGAACTCGGAAATCATCGACGAGCTTCTGAAGAAGGAAAACCTGCCGCACCAGGTGCTCAACGCCAAGCAGCACGAGCGCGAGGCCGACATCATTGCCCAGGCAGGCCGCCCCGGCATGATCACCATCGCCACCAACATGGCCGGCCGTGGTACCGACATCGTGCTGGGTGGCAACATCGAAAAGCAGATTGCCGCCATCGAGTCCGACGAGTCGTTGTCCGAGTCGGAGCGCAAGAACAAGGTGGAAGCCTTGCGCGCCGAATGGAAGCTGGAGCATGACAAGGTGACCGAGCTGGGTGGCTTGCGCATCATTGCGACCGAGCGCCACGAATCGCGCCGCATCGACAACCAGTTGCGTGGCCGTGCAGGCCGCCAGGGCGACAAGGGCTCCTCGCGTTTCTATCTGTCGTTGGACGACCAACTGATGCGCATCTTCGCGGGTGACCGCGTCAAGGCCATCATGGAGCGCTTGAAGATGCCCGATGGCGAAGCCATTGAAGCGGGTATCGTGACCCGCTCCATCGAAAGCGCACAGCGCAAGGTGGAAGCGCGCAACTTCGACATGCGCAAGCAACTGCTGGAATATGATGACGTGGCCAATGACCAGCGCAAGGTCATCTACCAGCAGCGCAATGAAATTCTGGACTCCGCCGATCTGTCGCCCATGATCGACGGCATGCGCGACAGCACCCTGGCCGACATCGTTCGCCAGTATGTGCCCGAGCAGTCGATGGAAGAGCAATGGGACCTGCCGGGCCTGGAGAAGGCGCTGCGCGAGGAAATGCAGATCGACCTGCCACTGGCGCAACTGCTCGATGGCTCCGAATCGCTGACCGACGAAGAGATCGAGGAAAAGGTCGTCGCCGAAGGCGCGCGCATTTTCAGCAGCAAGCTGGAGCAGGCGGGCAAGGAAAACTTCATGCAGTTCATGCGTGCCGTGCTGCTGCAGACGCTGGACTCCTCGTGGCGTGATCACTTGGCTGCACTGGACTATCTGCGCCAGGGCATCCATCTGCGCGGCTATGCGCAAAAGCAGCCCAAGCAGGAATACAAGCGCGAAGCATTCGAGTTGTTCCGCCAGCTGATCGACCACGTCAAGAACCAGGTCACCCGTGTGATGATGCAGGTGCAGATCCGCTCACCCGAGCAGCTCGACGAAGCCACCGAACAGCTGGAGCAAAGCAATGCCCGCACCAGCGTCCACTACAGCGGTGCGGAGGAGCCTTCAGCGGAAGAGGCTGCCGCCATGGAGCCGCTGGAGCTGCCCGAAGGCATGCGCGTGGGCCGCAACGATCCCTGCCCATGCGGCAGCGGCAAACGTTTCAAGCTCTGCCACGGTAAACTCGCTTGACACTGTAATGCTGTAGAAGACGGGCTTTGACAGGTGCAGAGCCCGTTTTTTTTCTTGGTTTTTTCCCTTCTTTCTCATTCATTTTTGAAAGACTGACATGCCCGTCAATTTGAAAGCCCCTGTGGCGCAGGATCTGGCACCGATCGCCGGTGTTCGCATTGGTGTGACGGAGGCCGGTGTGCGCAAGGCCAACCGCAAGGACCTGACCGTATTCCTGCTTGATGAAGGCAGCCACGTGGCCGGGGTGTTCACCAAAAACCGCTTCTGCGCTGCACCCGTGCAGATCTGCCGCGAGCACCTGGCTGTCCAGGGCAAGGCAGATGGCGGCATTCGCGCCATGGTCATCAATACCGGCAACGCCAATGCGGGCACCGGTGCCGATGGCCTGGCCCGTGCCAATGCCACTTGCGACGCATTGGCGGGCTTGCTGAAAATCGATGCCAAGCAGGTGCTGCCGTTCTCGACCGGCGTCATCATGGAGCCGCTGCCGGTGGACCGCATCACGGCTGGTCTGCCCGCCGCCATCGCAGACGCGCAGGCTGGCAACTGGGCCAAGGCGGCCGAAGGCATCATGACGACCGACACCATTGCCAAGGCGTTTTCTGCCAAGGCCGTGGTGGGCGGGAAGACGGTGCATGTCACTGGCATCAGCAAGGGGGCTGGCATGATCCGCCCCAACATGGCAACCATGCTGAGCTTCCTGGCAACGGATGCCGCCATTGATGCGGCACTGCTGCCCGCGCTGGCCAAACAACTGGCAGACCAGTCCTTCAACCGCATTACGATTGACGGCGACACTTCGACCAATGACTCGTTTGTGGTGGTTGCCACCAACCAGGCAGGTAACGCGGTGGTGACCGACTGGAGCAGCGCCGACGGGCAGGCCTTGATGGCTGCGTTGCGTGATGTTGCGCAGAAGTTGGCGCAGGCCATCGTGCGCGATGGTGAAGGGGCTACCAAGTTCATCCAGATCGAGGTGGAGCAGGGCCGTACCGAGGAGGAATGCCGCCAGGTGGCCTATGCGATTGCCCATTCGCCGCTGGTCAAAACCGCCTTCTTCGCCAGCGACCCCAACCTGGGCCGCATTCTGGCCGCTGTGGGCTATGCCGGCATTGAAGACCTGGACCAGACCAAGATCGAGTTGTACCTGGACGATGTGCATGTGGCCACCCATGGCGGTCGCAACCCGTCCTACGAAGAAGCCGATGGTCAGCGCGTGATGAAGCAGCAGGAAATCGTGGTGCGTGTGCAGTTGGGCCGTGGCACGGCCAATACCACCGTGTGGACCTGCGACCTGAGCCACGACTACGTCAGCATCAACGCCGACTACCGCTCCTGAGCAGTGCAGCCGGCATCTGCGGCTCCCGGCCCTGCCGCCCCTCTGCAGTGGGAAAGGCAGCCTCCGCAGCTTGCGATATACCACCAAGGGCCTACGGGCCCTTTGTGCTTTGTATTGTGGTATTTTTAAGCGTTATTGCGTTCTGGTGCCTGCCCGTCAAGCGCTGGTAGCTATTGAAAATATAGTAAATCGGAGACAGATACCATGTCCTTGGATTCCTCTTTTTCTCCATTGGAACGCCTGGTGGTGCGTGCCGAGCAACTGATGCAGCGTATCGAGGCGGTACTGCCGCAGGCGCTCCAGGCTCCGGCCGACTGGAATGACGCGATTGCCTGGCGCTACCGCAAGCGCGCCAACGGCTGCGGTGTGCTGGAGCCGGTGCGCCACGTGGGGGCGATGCAATTGAGTGACTTGCAGAACATTGATGTTCAGAAAGACAAGATTGCGCGCAATACCGAGCAGTTTG
>NZ_JBEBNZ010000023.1:0-55851 GCF_040396735.1 Comamonas odontotermitis | reverse complement strand
TCGGCACATCTGGGCAATCCAGGGACGCATAGCGAATTTTCCAAGTCAAGGTCAATTGCCTCGTTACCCATCACCTGGATAGGAGATAAGGTTGAGGGCGCGGATGCCCAGGGGGGCTCGTAACGAGCCTGTGTACGTTCGTTCTAAAGTTGATACGATGTATATTATGTTAAGTCAGATCAATGCACGATAGCCGATGGCAACCCCATGGCACGCATCCTCCCGGCGCTGAGCCCCGATCAACACCTCTTTTCGATTCTCGCTCCATTCAGGGTTAACGCTGGGTAATTTTGTGTTCCGTGAAGAAGCTTTGCATCCACAATTTCCTCCTGGCCCATCCAAGGAGAAATTACCCAATGCAAATCCCATCCCATCCTGCGTCTTCCGTGTCACCACGCTACAGCCTTGTGGCGCTGGCGTCGATCGTGTTGTTGTCTCTGGCGGGCTGTGGCAGCTCTGGCGGCAATGACGACAAGCTGGTCAGCACGGCCTGTGAGGCGTCGACCAACGACGGCTCGGTGGTGGTGGGTTCTGGTCTGCCGGGCGATCCGTCCTTCCCCGAGCTTGCCTCCGGCTATCGGACCGGTAAAAAGGCGGTTGAAGGCAACAAGTACATGGTGGTCACTGCCAATCCACTGGCGTCCAAGGCAGGTTGCGAGGTGCTCAAATCCGGTGGCTCTGCGGTTGATGCGGCGGTTGCCGTGCAGATGGTGCTGGGGCTGGTGGAGCCACAATCGAGCGGCATTGGTGGCGGCGCTTTCATGCTGTATTACGATGCGGCCAGCAAGAAAGTGACGGCCTATGATGGCCGTGAAACGGCGCCCGCGGCAGCCACTCCGGATTACCTGCGCTACATCAGCGACGGCGACAAGACTGTGCCGCAGCCCAGCGCCCGTGCCAGTGGCCGCGCCGTGGGCACGCCAGGTGCTGTGCGCATGCTAGACCTTGCACACAAGGACCACGGCAGCAAGCCCTGGAAGGACCTGATCCAGCCCGGTATCGATCTGGCCACCAATGGCTTCAAGATCAGCGGCCGCATGTCGGATGCGCTGGCGGGCGCCAAGACGGCGCTACAGGCCGATGCCGATGCGATTGCGCTGTATTTCAATGCAGACGGATCCACCAAGAGTCTGGGCCAGACGTTTACCAACCCCGCCTACGCAGCAACCTTGACCAAGATTGCCACGGGTGGCGCCGATGCGTTCTATACCGGCGCCGTGGCGCAAGGCATCGTGAACAAGATTGGCGTGACGCAGAACGTGACCACAGGCACGCCCATCACCCCGGGCGTCACCACCATGGCCGATCTGGCGGGCTACCAGGCCAAGAAGCGCGATGCGGTCTGCACAACCTACCGCGCCAAGTACGTGATCTGCGGCATGCCACCCCCATCGTCCGGCGGCATTGCGGTGGCGCAGGCCATGGGCGTGCTGGAGAATTTTGATCTGGCGCCGCACAAGCCGACCGCTCTGGATCTGGAGGGTGGCAAGCCCACAGCCATGGGCGTGCACCTGGTCAGCGAAGCCGAGCGCCTGGCCTACGCCGACCGCGACGTGTACGTGGCCGATACCGACTTCACCCCCCTGCCCGGCCCTGTGGGCTCTACCCTGCTCGACAAGAATTACCTCAAGAGCCGCGCAGCGCTCATCTCCACCAAGCAGAGCATGGGCACTGCCACGGCAGGCCAGTTCGGCAATACCCGTCTGGGTGTGAGCAAGGTGGCTGAAAACGGCACCACCCACATGACCATTGTCGACGCCAAGGGCAACGTCGTCAGCATGACGACGACAGTGGAAGCCGGGATGGGCTCCTACCACGTCACCCAAGGTTTTGTGCTGAACAACCAGTTGACCGATTTCTCGGCCACGCCCACTTCGGCAGACGGCCTGCCGATTGCCAACAAGCTTGAAGCCGGCAAGCGTCCCCGCAGCTCGATGGCGCCGACCCTGGTGTTCGATGCCAATGCAGACGGCACGCCCGGCGCCTTCAAGATGGCCACGGGCTCGCCTGGCGGCAGCACCATCATCCAGTTTGTCACCAAGACCTTGGTAGGCGCACTGGACTGGGGCCTGGACGCCCAGCAAGCCACCAATCTGGTGAACTTTGGCGCGGCCAACAGCAAGACAACCAATCTGGGCGGCGAGCACCCCAATATCGTGGCGGCCAACAATGGCGATGCTGATCCGCTGGTGCAGGCGCTGCGTGCCATGGGGCACACCGTGTCGGTCAATGCACAGTCGAGCGGCGTGGGCACGGTGATCCGCACCACCTCCAGCGCGGGCGAAGCACGCCTGACTGGCGGCGCTGATCCGCGTCGCGAGGGTGTGGTTCTGGGTGATACCTACAAAGTCCAGCCCTAAGCCTTAAGCCCAAACCAATCTGTTAACCATAAAAGCCGCTGCAGACATGATCTGCAGCGGCTTTTTTTAGACGAAAACGGCTTCCGGTGCTTACGCAGCGCGTGCTGGCAGCTCCTGTTTTTGAAGGTGCTCGTTGATCTGCGCAATCACCGGCAGCAGGTCTGCCACGCTGTCGATCACAAAATGTGCCCCCGCCTCCTGCAGTTGCCGGGTGGCGGATGCGCGCACTGCCGCTTGCTCGGGCGGTGGCAGTGCCTGCCACTCGGGCAGGGACAGGCCGTTGGCGTTGCCGCTGATGGCGACGCCCACCGTCCAGCAGCCTGCGTTCAGGCCTTCGGCAATGCCGACGCCGGTATCATCCACCTTCACCACGGTGGATGCGGGCCACACGCCCAGGTCGGCAAAGCAGCGGTACATCATCAAGGGGCTGGGGCGGCCCGCGGCCAGGTCGCCGGCGCAGACGATGTTGTCTGGCGCGTAGCCTGCCTTGGCGGCAATGGGCTGCAACACGTCCATGATCGGGCGGTTGTAGCCAGTGGTGCTGCCGATCCTGACGCCGTCGGCGCGCAGCCGGGCCACCACATCGAGCGCGCCGGGAATGAAATCGGCAAAATCGCCGACCACGCGGGCGTTCATCGGGGTGAACACTTCGTACAGGTGATCGATATCGCTGATGGCCACGGGCTTGCCATATTTGCGCTCCCACTGGGAGGCGACCTCCGGCAGGCTGCACAGCGCATGGATGTGGTCCCACTTGGCAGAGCCCATGGGGCCGCGTGCCTGCGCGATGGTGATGTCGATGCCAAAGTCCTTGAACAGCTGGACAAAGGCACCCATGGGGGCACGCGAGCCAAAGTCGACAATCGTGCCGGCCCAGTCAAAGACGACGGCCTGAACGCGGTCGGTATGGTGAAAGTTCGTCATTTCGGATATCCAATGGTGTCAAGGTTGCGGGGGCAAGGCAGAGGCCGCGCCATGGAAGCACGGTGGCCTACCAGTTCTCGAAGGTGTCATGCGCCACGCCAAAACCGGTGCTGGCCCCGGTGCCGCTGGTGACCACGGCAACGCGGGTGGCGTCGTCCGGCGCCTCGATGAAGCAATCGGTGTCGGGCGCGGACGGATAAATGCCCACCCAGCGCTCGGTCACCAGGTAGTCGCTCAGATGGAGCGCCTCGTGCATGTGGCGCAGCATCAGCTCGTCCACCTCGTCCATCGCAAAAGGCGCAACCGACGCGCCGTAGTGGTGCGAATCTCCGACCACCAGGCTGCCGTCGGCGCTTTGCACGGTAATCAGATGGATGCCGTGCGCGAGGCTCTCGCCCTCTTCCTGCTGCAGTTCGGCCAGCAGCGCCTGGGCCTGCGGCAGTTTGCTGTAGCCGTGGTAGCGCACCAGGCTCAAATCGCCCATGACGGAGGCTGTCAGCTTGAAGCCCGCGTGCGGCCGCACGCGCAGCATCTGCAACTGGCACAGTCGCACCTGGTGCTTGGTAAACAGCTGGCTGTAGAGGCCATGGATGTCGGCATTGGTGCAGACCACCACGCGCTCTGCGTGCAGGGTTGCCTTGGCGGTTACCACCTTGGGCGTCGCCACTTCCAGAACTGCTTCGCCAAAGCGAAAGGTGACCTTGTGCTGCTCGGCCAGCCAGTGCGTGAGCTGGCCAATGGCCTGGCGCGACTCCACGCGCAGGTCGATGGGGCTGTGCAGCACAGCCCGAGCGTTGCTCAGCTTCAGTTCAGGCGCGTGCCGTGCAGCCTGCTCGGGGCTCCACAGCTCGCAGCCCACGCTCTGGGCCATGTCGGTCGCCATAAAGGCCTCCAACACATCCACGGCTTTGTCACGGGTGGCCACCACATTCAGGCCCTGGTGCACCACCTGAATGCCCGCTTGCGGCGCGATAGCGGCCCACACGTCGCGGGCGTAGCGGGCGCGCCGCCAGGTGTCGCCTGCGCCCTGCCCGGTCACGGTCACAAAGCCGAAATTGCGGATGGATGCGCTCACGCAAGCGGCGTCACGCTCCACCACACACACCTTCAGGCCCTTGCCGGCGGCCTCATACGCATGCGCCAGGCCCACAATGCCCGCGCCCACCACGATCACATCAAAACTGCTCACTGTTTTCCCTTTTGTCCAACATGTCACCGGCTGCATGCTATTAAATTTGATAGCACTACGCGCATTCACATTTCGCTAGCGCACTGTTTTATTGACAACTAGCGTTTGCGCCATGCCTGGGTTCTCTGCGTCAGCCACCAGCCTGCCACCTGGTAGAGCACGGTCACCACGCAGCTGATGGCGGCAATCATCACGGCCATGGCGGCGGCGGCGGCCATGTCGCCCGCTTCGTCCAGGTTCAGGATGGCGACGGCGCCCAGGCGCGTGTCCGGCGAATACAGAAACACGACAGCCGAGATCGTCGTCATCGCCGCAACGAAAAAGTAGCGCGACACTTCCAGGAGCGCAGGCAGGCACATGGGCAAGGTCACCTTGAACAAGGTGCGGTAGAAAGGCACCTTCAGCGACGCACTCACGGCTTCGAACTCGCCATCGATGGCCTTGAGTGCAGTCACCAGGGTCATGTGGCCGGTGGTGTAGTAATGCATCACCGTGCACAGCACCATGAGCGGCATGGTCTGGTACAGAAAATTGAGCGGATTGCCCGGCGCATTGAAGAAAAAGATATAGCCCAGGCCCAGCACCAGCCCGGGCACTGCCATGGGCACCATGGCCAGAAGGCGCAGCACTGGGCGAACGGCGTTCATGCCCTTGGTCTTTTCCAGCAGGTAGGCGCCGGTGAACACGACCACGGGGCCAGCAATCGCGGCGCTCACCGCCATGGTGAGGCTGTTGAAGATGGCGGTATCGACACCGGCATCCACCAGGCCGCTGGTGTAGTGCGACAAGGTCAGGCCCAACTGGTACGGCCAGAACTGCACGAGCGATGCAAAGATCGCCATGCCGAACATGGCCAGCATCAGCGCCGCCATGCCCCAGGCGAGCACTGCGCAGGTGCGGTCGGTGGCCGCGTGCCTGGTGGGCTGCAGCACCACGGCGCGCGCCGTCAGCACCGAGGTCTGCTTCTTCTGCACCTGGCGGTCAATCAGGTAGGTGATGACGGCAGGCAGCAGCAGCAGCAAGGCGACTACGGCACCGCGCTGGAAATCCTGCTGGCCGATCACGAGCTTGAAGACATCGGTGGCCAGCATGTTGAAATTGCCGCCAATCACCTTCGGAATTCCAAAATCGGTGATCACCAGGGTGAATACCACCAGCGCCGCCGACACCACGCCATAGCGCGCGGCAGGCAGGGTGACGGTGAGAAACTGACGTGTGCGGCTCGCCCCCAGGGCGGTGGCGGCTTCGTAGAGGCGCTGGTCGCCCACGGCCAGCGCGGTCACCATGATCATCAGGGCATGGGGAAAGGTGGCAAAGCACTGGGCGAGCACGATGCCGGGCGCGCCGTAGATGCTGTCAAAGCCGAGAGCCTGTACCGTGCCCTTGAAGACTCCCTGGTTGCCAAACCAGTAGATGAGCGAGATGGCCGACAAAAGCGATGGCGCAAGCAGCGGCAGCAGGCTGATGCTGCGCAGCACGCCCTTGCCACGGATGCCTGAGCGCGTGATGGCATACGCAAACCCAAAAGCCAGAGGCACCACGAACACGGTCACCAGCAGCGACACCCAGATGCTATTCCACAGGCTGCGGAGCAAGGCTGGCGACTGAAAGTACTGGATGAACCGGGCAAAGCCC
Organism: Comamonas odontotermitis; assembly: GCF_040396735.1. Taxonomy (GTDB): domain Bacteria; phylum Pseudomonadota; class Gammaproteobacteria; order Burkholderiales; family Burkholderiaceae_C; genus Comamonas; species Comamonas odontotermitis_C. Next base: position 49,743 of record NZ_JBEBNZ010000023.1, on the reverse strand, counting down.
GCGCCCTCTCCGTTCTGCCCGGGGGCAAACGCGTGGCTGAGCAAGGCCGCCAGCGGAGCCAGCAGCCCGACGACCAGCAGCGCGGTGAGAAGAAGCAGCCCGGCGTGCGCCATGCGATCAGCGGGGGCTGTGCGAATACCCGCGCTGCGCAAGCCCGATGGGGCCCTGCCGCTGTTCAGGGTGGTGGTGGAAGAAGTCATAAAGCTCCGAAAGCCCGCTGCCGCGTGATGGTCCGCTTGTCCGGTCGCCCTGGCACAGATTGGAATGGCCGCTGGGCAATGTTTGGTGAAATCGGGCGATAGCGCCCGTCCATCAAGCGCTGGCAGCTATCAATATTTCTGCGCAAAAATCTTCAACTGTGTGGCGTTGACCGAGAACTGCAGCCAGCGGCCGGGCTGCACATCGAGCTGGGTCCACTGCGCGAGCGACAGTTGCAGTTGGATGCGCTGCTCGGGCAGGCGCGGCACTTCGGCGTGCACGATGCAGGTGGCGCCCAGAAATTCCATGTGTTCGACACGGCCCGTCCACACGGGCGCGCCCGTTGCGGGCGGAACGCTGGCGGCAGGCGGCATTGCCGTGCAGTTGTGCACGCTGCAATCTTCAGGGCGCAGGTACACATCGAGTGCCTGGCCTTTGGCGAGCTGCGGCGTCTGCGGGCAGAACAGCTTGTGCCCACCCAGGGTGATGCCGCCGTCTCCGGCCGCAATGGCCTGGAGTTTGTTGGCCTTGCCGATGAATTCGGCCACAAAGGGGGTGGCGGGCCGTTGGTAGATCTCCATCGGCGTGCCCACCTGCTCCACCACGCCATGGTTCATCACCACCACCCGGTCGGCAATGGCCATGGCCTCTTCCTGGTCGTGCGTAACCATGATGGTCGTCACGTACAGGCGCTGCTGCAGCGCCCGGATTTCATTGCGCAGGTGCACGCGCACCGTGGCGTCGAGCGCAGACAGGGGTTCGTCCAGCAGCAGCATGCCGGGCGACATGGCCAGCGCCCGGGCCAATGCCACGCGCTGCTGCTGTCCGCCCGAGAGTTGCGCCGGGTATTTGGGGCCACTGCCCGACAGGCCGACCGTCTCCAGCAAGGCATGCACCTTCTGTGCAACCAGGCTTCTGGGCTGGCGTTGGCTCACCAGGCCGTAGGCCACGTTGTCCGCCACGGTCAGATTGGGAAACAGCGCATACGACTGGAACACGATGCCGTAGTCGCGCTGAGCGGCAGGCAGCTCGGAGATGTTCTTGCCGTCCTGCCACACCTCGCCGCTGGTCTGCGCTTCCAGCCCTGCAATCGCCCGCAGCAAAGTGGTCTTGCCGCAGCCCGAAGGCCCCAGAAAGCACACCAGCTCGCCGCGCTGGATCTGCAGGCTGACCGATTGCAGCGCGGTAAAGCTGCCGTAGCGCTTGTGCAGATGACGAATGTCAAGGTACGGAACACCCGTATCCTGCGGGCGCGCCGCCGGCGCGCCCAGGGGCTCAAATGCGTACGACGTGTCACGCAACGGCAGGGGAGCCGTTGCGGCGGCGCTCTGTCCGGTCAGTTCTGCATTCATGGACGCTGTTTCCCGCTCGCTCACTTCTTGGCTTCGCTCTTGGCGTCGTAACGCTTGGTCCACTCGGCCAGCACGCGTTCGCGGCTATCGGCCATCTTGCCGAAATCGAGCGGAATCAGGCGCGATTCGTAGTCGGCAGGAATATTGGCCAGCTTGGGCGCCACGCCGGGCATGGCGGTGACAGCAAAGTTCTTGCCATACAGTTCCATGGCATCCTTGCTCACGGCCCAGTCCACCAGCTTCTGGGCGGCCTGCTCGTGCTTGGTGCCCTTGTAGATGCTGATGCCTTCCAGATCCCAGCCCAGGCCTTCCTTGGGGAAGACGAGGTCGATCGGCGCGCCCTTGGCCTTGTTGGCGTGGCCGCGGTATTCGAACGAGATGCCGGCAACATACTCGCCCTGGGCTGCCAGGTTGCAGGGCTTGGAGCCCGAGTGTGTGTACTGGGCGATGTTCTCGTGCAGTGCGTCCATGTACTTCCAGCCGCCGCCCTTGCCATTGTCGTCACCAAAGAGCTGCAGCCAGGCGGCCACGTCGAAGTAGCCGGTACCGCTCGATGCGGGGTTGGGCATTACGACCTGTCCCTTGAACTCGGGCTTGGTCAGGTCTTGCCAGCTGGTGGGCACAGGAATATTGCGCTTTTTCGCTTCGACCGTGTTGAAGCAGATGGTGGCGCCGAACACGTCCATGCCAACCCAGTGCGGTGGGTTCTTGCTGTCGCGGTACTTGGCGGTAATGGCTTCCAGGCCCTTGGGCGCGTAGCCTTGCAGCATGTCGTTCTTGTCGAAAATGGCCAGGCTCGATGCAGCCACGCCCATGATCACGTCCGCCTTGGGGTTGGCCTTTTCGGCGAGCAGCTTGGCGGTGATGACACCCGTCGAATCGCGCACCCACTTGATGGCGATATCGGGGTTGCTCTTGGTGAAGGCCGTTTCGTAGGCCTTGAGCTGGTCGATTTCCAGCGCGGTATAGACCGTCAGCTCGGTCTTTTGGGCATATGCCGCACCTGCGGCCACCAATGCGGCTGCGGCCGCCACGAGCTTCTTCCAGTTTTGCATTCCGAACTTTCCTGCGTTGTATGGGATGGATCGGCAGGAAGTATCTGAATGTTCTGTGACCTCGGCATGGCATATCGATGAAGCTTTTGTGACGTATTGCCGCGTTGCCGCCATGGGGCAATGGCCTGGGGAAAGGATATGCAACATACGTCACGCATGGCCGACTGCTATGCTGCAGCCATGCAATCCCCACTCTGGACCGTCCATGTCGACGGCAGCGCCCTCCCCAATCCCGGGCGCATGCGCATTGGCGTTGCTGCCGTGGCACCGGACGGGCAAAGCCACAGTTTCAGTGTGGCCCTGCCCGGCACAGGTTGCAACAACGAAGCCGAAGCGCGTGCCGCCATCCATGCGCTGCACTGGTTGCAGCAACTGGGCGCGCGTGAGGTACTGCTCTATACCGACAACAGCATTCTTGCCGAACAACTGGCGCGCGCCCCTGCCAAGCCTATCGCGCGGCTGGCCGATATCTATGACAAGGCGCGCGCCCTGCTGGCGGGGTTCGACCGTGTGCAGGTTCAGTGGATTCCCAGGCACAGGAATACTGTGGCGGATAGTTTGGCCAGGGGTGACTGCGAACAGATCACAGGCTTCAAAGACAGGTAGCGCCAGCGCGTGTGTCCATCATCGACTTAGCGCCTGATGCGGGATGCGCTCCCTCGGGGTTTGCTGCCTAGGCGCGCTGCCCGGGCAGATTGGGCAAGGCTGCGCGAACCGTGTGCGCGCCCTGGCCCACGTTCTTGCACTGTGCCAGATCCAGCGTTCTGTGCACTACCCGCCGCGTCTTCGCGCCCCTTGGACGCATCCGCCTGCAGGCGCTCGATGTCCCGCTGCAACTGGCTTTTCTGTGCATGGAACTGCTGGTCCATCAGCGCAATCTGGTGCGCATGCTGGCTCATCGTGGCCTGCAGGTCCTGCTGCAATTGCTGGGCGCGGATTTGTGACTGGCTCCATTGCGCCTCCACCTCCGCCGCCTGCAACTGCAAGGCCTTGCGCTCGGCGTGCCAGTCCACCTCCAGCTTGGCCAGCTTTTCCTGCTCGGCCCGCTGCGCGGCCATCCACTGCTTGGCCTCTTGCCGGGCGCGGTCAATGTCCTGCAGTGCGCGGTGCTGCTGCGCCTGGGCGGCTGCATGCTGCTCTCGCAGATGTTCCGCGTGGGCCCTGTCTGCTTCGTCGCGTGCCTTGCGGCTGGCAAACAGCTCCTGCTCCAGCGCCTGCAGGCGCTGCTGTTGTTGCGCCGCAAACTGGTCCTTCTGGCGGGCACCCTGCTCCAGCTCGGCCAGGCGCGCGCCCTGCATCTTGATCTGCGCATGGGCCACGGCCAGCGATTGCTCCAGCGATGCCCGTTGCTGCGCCATGGTGGCCTGCTCCTGCACAAGCGCATTCCGTTCGACGTCCAGCGTCTGCCGGGCGGCCTGCAACTCTTCGCGTTCTTGCGCCAGTTGCACCTGCGCTTCATCCACCGCCTGGCGCATCGCCGCCTCCCATAAGGCCTGCGCAGCTTGCAGAACCGGCGCTGGTGCCGATGTGCCCCTGCCCTCCTCTGCGACCAGCCCGTTGCCGCTGCCCTTGAGTTGCGCCATGCGCGGCCCCAAGGTGGCAAACCACTCCTCCAGCATGGGGCTAACGGTGTTGGGCGAGCCGCGACCAATCTTTTGCCGCACCCGCTCGATCGTGGGGCGCTTGCCCTCCAGCAGCAGCGCGTCGGCCGCGGCCCAGACATCGTCGCGCTGAATGGCGCGCTGGCTACGCAAATTTTCCATGGTTCACCTGCTTTTCTGTTTTACTATCGATAAGAGGTATTTATCGATACTTTCATTGACATCTAATGTAATACATCATACATTATATGTAATATTTATTCAATATGAAATCCAACAATCCACGCCGTGGCGATTTGCAACCCCTTTTGGCAACCCTGTCCACCACCGATGTACAGCCACTGCAGGCCGACGCCCTGTCGCAGGCAGCTCGCACGGCTTTGGATGCCTTGCGGCTGGAGGCCGAATCGGCCAATACCACGCACAGCTACCAAAGCGCCCTGCGCTACTGGGCTGCGTGGTACTGGCTGCGCTACCGGCAGGCCATTGCCCTGCCCTTGCCTGTTGCTGCGGTGCTGCAATTCATTGCAGACCACGGCGAACGCGTCGCGAAAGACGGGCTGGCCTGCGACCTGCCCGTATCCATCGACGCGCAACTGGTGCAGGCGGGCTTCAAGGGGAAAACGGGGGCTCTGGCGCATTCCACGCTGGTGCACCGGATTGCAGTGCTCTCCAAGGCGCACAGCCGCAAGGCGCTCGCCAATCCGTGCCGCGATGCCGAGGTGCGCGAAGCCCTCTCCCACTTGCGCAAGGCCTATGCACGGCGAGGGGCGCTGGCGCAGAAAAAGGCCGCGCTGACGCGGCTTCCGCTGGAGCAGTTGCTGGCCACCTGCGACGACAGCCTCAAAGGCCGGCGCGACCGCGCACTGCTGCTGTTTGCCTGGGCGAGCGGCGGCCGGCGTCGCTCGGAGGTGGCCGAGGCGCGCATGGAGTGGCTGCAGCCCATGGGGCCGCAGCAGTACCTGTATGACCTGCGCCTGTCCAAGACGAATCAATCAGGGGTGGATCGTCCAGAAAATTTGAAGCCTGTTGTAGGCCCTGCCGGCGTGGCGCTGGCGCAGTGGCTGCAGGCCGCAGGTATCAGCGAGGGGCCCATCTTTCGGCGAATTTTCAGGAATGGACGGGTGGGCGACACAGCGCTGACGCCACTGTCCGTGAACAACATCGTCAAGGAGCGCTGCGCACTGGCAGGCATTGAGGGCAATTTCTCGGCGCATTCGTTGCGCTCGGGCTTTGTGACCGAAGCAGGACGCCAGAACATGGCCTTGGTCGACACGATGGCCATGACAGGCCACCAGAGCGCCTCCACTGTCCTGGGTTACTTCCGCGCCGAAGCACCGCTGGCCAACAAGGCGGCGCGCCTGCTGGAAGACCCCGGCACGCAAGAGCAATGAAAGACGGCACCTAGAGCAACTGCAATAGCCGCATCACCGCCGTCAGGCCGCCCAGCAGCACCAACTGGTGCAGCATGTAGTAAGGCAGGCTGTGCCGCCCCAGCCAGGCCAGCAGGCGCATGGCACCTGCCGTGGCCGGACGCGACCACCAGGCGCGCGCGCTGCCGCTTGCCTGCGCAAACCATTGCCGGCCCGCCACAAAACCCAGCAGCATGATGCCCAGCCAGGGCAGCAGCGGCACATAGTCTTCGGTGCGTGGCTTGGTGGTGATAAGGCCCAGCACGCTGCCCGCCCTGCCGTTGAGCCACTGCATCCACTCCGGCGGCAGGCCGTCTGCCATGTGCCGATAGGCCAGAGGCAGTGCAATGGCGATGACAGCCACTCCCAGCAAAAGCCACGCAGGCGCACCGCGCCATGCACGCACCATCAGCAGCATGGCGGCCATGCCGTGCAGTACCCCGAAATAGATATAGCTGTGCGGAAACATCAGGTACGAGCCCAAGCTGACTGCGAGTGCGCAGGCCGCCACCACGCCCCAACGGCGCAAAAAGCGCCCCCAGGGTACGTCCTGCGCCAGGGCTACGGCCTGCGCGAGGCCCGCGCAGAACAGGAACAGGCTCACGATGGCGGTGCGCTGCCAGACCCAGAATGGGGCGCGGTAGAAATCCTGGGCCCAGATGCCCAGATAGCTCAGGTCGAAGCAGAAGTGAAATGCCGTCATCCACACCATGGCGAGGCCACGCAATGCATCCAACCGGTCCAGGCGACCGGAGGTGGGGGAGGCTGCGGCAGTTTTTGGGGCTCGGCTCATGCAGAAAATGGATGGGGGGCAGGCAATGCCGCACTATAGCGGCCCCGCAGCACCCGATCAGCGACTGGTTAACCATGAGCGGGCCGCACACAGCCAAAGAAAAACCCGCTGCAATTGCTTGCAGCGGGTGTTCAATGGTGGTCGGAGCGGCGGGATTCGAACTCGCGACCCTCTGCTCCCAAAGCAGATGCGCTACCAGACTGCGCTACGCTCCGACAAGCCAGCATTATAGCCAGGTTTTTTCGGTGTTTTCAAGTGGATTGCACATTCTCGAAAAATACCCTGGCGGCAGGATGCATTGATTGTCGGCCCTACCGGCGATACAACGCGGCCTAGACACCGTCTTGCTTTTGCTCCCTGCAAAACCCTGGTGCAGGTCATGGCACAGGTCTGTGCAGATGCTCTGCCCGCACATGCAATGTTTCTCACCAAGAACCGGGGTGTTCATCGACTGGGTCGCCGAGTGCATGGGCCGGGCTGCTTGAAGCGAGGCCGTTGGGCTGTTTGAATGCATTCAACGGCGCAGAGCATCAGCCCCACTTCATCTCGCCCTTGGCAACCTTGGCGCTCAGGGCAAGACCTTCGAGCCCGCCCAGACCTGGGAAGCGTTTTTGCATGGCCGCAATCAGTTCGGCAGAGTTCTTGGCCTTGGCAGCCTCTTCATCAAAGGCGCGGATGTAGTCGGCGGTAAAGTCCACGGCTGCGATGCCCTGCGGCATTGGGCCCGCAAAATGGCCTGGAATGACGACTGCCGGGGCCAGGGCCTTGATGCGCTCGAGCATGGCCAGCCAATCGGCATGGGACTGCGCAGTCTGGGTGTCTGCCATCCAGACATGCTCGCCAGCCAGCACGGGAATGCCGCCCGCCACGGTCTTGATCGATGGAATCCACACCACGGTGCGGTCTGGCGTAGGCCCGTCGAGCCCGATCAGCTTCAGCTCCTGCCCGTCGACCGTCAGCGTGTCGCCCTGCAAAGGCTGGGGCACGATGATCTGCTTGGGCGCATTCGCTCCCAACTGCGGCCCCCAGACCTTGAGCTTTTCGTCCTTGGTGGCTTCGATGTGCGCAATGGTTTGCGCTGTGGCCACAATCCTGGCATCGGGGAAGGCCGCGTGGAGGCTCTCCAGACCAAAATAGAAATCGGGATCACCATGGCTGATGTAGATGGTGGTGAGGCGCTTGCCGGTGGCCTTGACCTTGTCAGCCAGCTTGCGGGCCTGTTCGGCCGAGAACTGCGCATCGATCAGCACCACCTCGCTCTTGCCGTGTACCAGCACCGAAGAGACGGCAAAGATCGCCTGCTCGCCAGGGTTGAAGACTTCAGTGGTCAGCGCCGCCTGCTGCGCAGGCTCAGACGGTGACGCAGCCGCCGGGGCGGTCGCTGGCGCTGCTGCGGGGGCGGTTGCATTGCCCGCCTTGTCGCAACCAGCCAGCATGGCAGCGGCCGCGAGGGCAATGGCCGACAAGGTGTAGATCGATGGTTTCATGTTCTTTCCTTCCAAAGGTGAAAATTGCAGGCCGGTTGCCTTGCGTCAGGGGCTCTGCGCTGCTTGTGCTTGCAACGCGGCCCGCAGCAGGGCCAATTCCTCGTCAAAACTTCCGCGCTGGCGAAAACGCCTGCCCGCGCGGTCATACCAGTTTTCGGCGTCTTCCAGATCACCTTCCTGCAGGTGCACGAGACCGTGCAACCAGGCTGCAAGCAGGCCCTCGTGGCGCTGCACGCCGTCGTGTGCAGCCTGCCAGTTGCCAGCCTGCAACTGCGTCAGCAGGTCCAACAGTTGCTGTGGTTCAAGGGCTTGCTGCATGGCGCGTCAATCCTTCATGGCCTGCTGCACGAGGTGGCTGTCCACCACCTGGTCCATGCGGATGATCTGGCCATTCCTGAGTTCATAGAGATGCGAAAAGGCGGCGGTCATGTGCTTGCCGGTTTGCCGATAGGTGCCCGAATAGGTTCCAAAGGCAGCCACCTTGTCGCCATCTTCCAGGTAGGTGTGAACCTTGGCGGCAAAACCTTCCCATTCGCTGCCCAGGCGCTGAAAGACGCCAGCCACGATCTGTGCCGCCCCGATATAGGTGCCTGCATAGGGAAAGCCAGGTGCTTCGGTCCAGCGTACGTCCGTAGCCAAAGCCGCGAGCAGATGCCTGCTGTTGTCCTGAGGCGAACCTTCGTAGGTCGCCCGAATGATGTCCAGATTGCTCGTCATCGTCTCTCCCATGCAAAGTCAGGCGGCCAGCACCTGTTCCAGAAAGCCGTGCGGATCGGAAAATGCGGCGCTGGAAGGCAGCAACCGAGCCTGGCCGTCGATCTGCAGAATAAAGGTAGGCACGCCACGCGCGCCGAACTGTTGCATCAACTGACGGGCCTGGTGGAGGCGCCGGTTATTGGCCTCTACCAACGCTGCATCCGGCCGGGCCAGACGCGCGGCAGCATCCGTGAGGCGCAGCCTGCCAAGAATGGCCTGCAGGCTGTCGATGTCGGAGATGTCCATCCCGTCCACATAGCGGGCTTGCTGCAGGGCCTTGAGCGCCTCCACCTCCCGCGACGGCTCGGTCAGCGCCACAGCAGTGAGTGCGAAGGTGGCCGGGCCGCTGTCGAACATCTGCTGGTGGTTGGCCAGCACTTCTGAGCGATAGCGCTCACTGAAGACCTGACCGGTCAGGCGCTCGATTCGCTGGTCATTGCTCCACGCATAGGCTGCAAATTCTGCATTCATGGGTCGCGCGCCCTCACCAGCGAACAGCCCACTGGGCAACAGGTGCAACTGCACGTCGGCGTGCGCTGCCAATGCCGTGACCGCCGGCCCGGCGCCGTAACACCAGCCGCACAGCGGATCGAAGATGTAATACAAATCTCTCATGCCCATTCCATGTCTTGTTGAATGCATCCATGGTAAGGGTCATGAATTGACAAATAAATACCGATGTAATAGATAGACTGTATGCCAATAGCACACAATCAAGACGACACCTCAGGCGGCAACTTTGCCAACCTCAAGCGACTGGCGTATTTTGCTGCCGTCGTAGAGACCGGCAGCTTCACGGCCGCGGCCGAGCGCCTGGGCATCACCAAAGCCGTGGTCAGCCAACAGGTGGCGCGACTGGAGGCCGAGTTCAGGACCAGCCTGCTGACCCGTACCACGCGCAAGGTGGCACCCACCGATGCAGGGCGTGCCTTCTACCAGCGTTGCGCGCTGATCCTCAAGGAGGCGGGCGAAGCCTTTGACGAACTGGCCGAGGTTGCGAAGGCGCCATCGGGCACGCTGCGCCTGACGGCCCCTTTAGACTACGGCATCACCGCCATCGTGCCGGTGATTACCGAGTTCTGTCGTCTTTATCCGCAATGCAAGGTGGATGCCGCGCTCAGCGACCAGTCCCTGGATCTGGTGAGCGGCCAGGTGGAACTGGCGATCCGCGTGGGCTGGCTCACCGATCTGCAGCTGCAGGCAAAGCAGGTCGGCACTTTCCGGCAGTTGTTGGTGGCCTCACCTGCTTGGGGCAAGCAGTTGGCAGGTATCGCACAGCCACAGCAGATCACCACCCTGCCCTTCATCGCCAACACCGCATTGCGTGATCCGCTCCACTGGAGCTTTGCTCCCGGCGAATCGATGCGCCAGAATGTGAACGTGACCATGCAATCCGCCATATCGCTGGATGCCACGCTGGCCGTACGCGAGGCAGTGCGCCAGGGTGCGGGGCTTTCGGTGCTGCCCGACTATGCGGTGGAGCGGGATCTGCAGGACGGCCACCTGATGCACGTGCTGCCGCATTGGGTGCTGCCTTCCGGTGGTATTCATGCCGTGTTTCCAGCCGCGCGCTTTCGCCCGATCAAGGTGCGTGCCTTTGTGGACCTGCTGCAGGAGCGCCTGTCTTCGCAGCCAGGGCAGCAGTGGCGGGGGTGATGGGGATGCGGCAAGTACCAAAAGGGAGTGGGCTTTTGCCGCCTCCTCTGCATCTAGTTCCGCAATGCCATTTCGTACTCGCCGCGGAAGGTCCGCAGCGAGCTTCCAAGAACCGTTGCAGCACCGTCTACAAGGCCGCATCGCCCGGAGCCAGGCAACAACCGTGCAAGATTCTCGAGTGCTGCCAGATCAGTTTGTCGCCCAGCACCGGCTTCGATACGCTCGAGGATGCGCGAGACTTGATAGGTACCGATCTTGCAGGACGGGCACTGCCCGCAGGAGTTCGCAGCAAAAAAGCCGACATATTCAGCCGTCTTGCGCAAAATACTGGTTCCCGTGCCAACTACGATCATGGCCCCGGTGCCCAGCCTTGATCCACGAGCCCACAGGCTGTCAAAGTCCATAGCAACATCAAGCTCGCGCTCCGTCAGCAAGGTGTTGGACGGGCCTCCGGTGAAAACAGCTTTGAACTGCTTGCCAGCCAATATGCCGCCACCATGGTCAAAAACCAATTCGCGCAAGGTCGTTCCCATGGGCAATTCATGCAAACCCGGGCGCAGAACATCGCCGGACAGAGAGTAAAGCTTGGTTCCCACAGCCTTGCCGACGCCAAGCGCTTGGTACCAGGAGGGGCCATGCCGAAGAATATGCGTCACATGCGCGAAAGTTTCCACATTGTTCAGCAAGGTGGGAGCACCATGCACCCCCTTTTCTGCCGGAAATGGCGGCTTGAGAGAAGGAAAGGGAAATTTCCCCATAACGCTTGAGACCGCTGCTGTCTCCTCTCCGCCAACGTAGAGGCCGGAGCTGGGGCAGATCTGCAACTGCACCGACGCGCCCACCACCTGGGCCACTCGCGCCAGAATCGGATGCTCACGCCACGCATCTACGGCAGCGCGAAGCGTCGGCAGCATCTTCGCCTCATGCGCATTGACGTACAGCACGATCTGGTTGGCCTTTACAGCCACAGCGCCAATCAAAGCGCCCTCAATCACCTGATGCGGTGTACTGGAAAGCAGAAATCGATCCTTGAATGTACCTGGCTCATCTTCATTGCCATTGCAGACGAGCCATTTACCACCACCATCAGGGCATGGTGGTCGAGCCGCCACGGCGGCCCATTTTTTCCACGTTGGAAAGCCAGCCCCTCCCAGCCCGCGCAAGCCGGCAGATTCCAGACAGGAGATGATGCCTGTCGGGTCAGCCAGAGCTTGCTCCAGTCCCCGGCCTCCACCAGCGTCAAACCAGGCAGCCAGATCGGATCCGACCTGTACAGATTTTGCGGTGAGCACCTTCATTGTGTTGTCCCCCTTAGGCAATTGGTGGCATCGAAATTGCCATAAGACGGAAAGAGAAGCGGTGCTTTTTTCTCCAGCGATAGTGAATGTGCGATAAGACCACGGCGCCAGTTGGCCAAGTGGAAGAGCCCGATATTGCGAGGCAGCCCGGTTCGCGCCTGAGCCGCGGCGGCAGCACCGGCGCGCCTGCCAAAAACCACCAACTCCAGCAGTGCATTCCCCATCATCCGATTGCGACCGTGCAGTCCACCAGTCATCTCTCGGGCGCAAAGCAGACCGGGAACGCTGGTGTGACCAGCCTCGTCGATTGCAACGCCACCGTTTTGATAATGAAGCGTGGGCCGAATCAGCAGCGGCTCCCGGGCGGGGTCGATGCCGCAGCGCTGCGCCAGATGAGAAAGCGTCACCAGACTATCCTTCAGAATGCCGGGGTGACTATGTTCCAGCGCGGGGGTATCCAGAAAAATGCCAAGTTTGCCATCGCGTTCAACGCCACGTCCTTGCGCAAGTTCACGCAGAACGGCCGAGGCGACAACGTCGCGTGGCTGCAGTTCATCTACGAACCGCTCGCCCAGGCCATTGACCAGATAGGCGCCCGCCGAGCGCGCCGCCTCGCTCACCAAGGCGCCCTCCATGTGCTGGGGCCAGGCAATTCCTGTTGGATGGTATTGAAAGCTGTCCATTTCGCGCAGCTTTGCGCCGAGCCTGTAGGCCATAACCAGTCCATCGGCCATCGCACCGTAATGGTTGGACGTGGGAAACCCACCGAGATGGAGTCGACCTGCTCCGCCTGTCGCCAGGAGTGTGGCACTTGCGCGCGCCAATATCGGGCGGCCCCGGGCAAGATCGTGCAAAACCGCTCCTGCGCAGCGCCCACGGTCATCGGCCAGCAGTTCCAGCGCCGGATGCCGATCCAGCACCTTGATACCTGCTTGCAGCAGCACTGCTTCGCGAAGCGTCCGCATCAATTCCAGGCCCGTGAAGTCTTTATAAGAGAGCAACCGTGCCGCCGTGGCCCCTCCCGGGGTTTTGCGCAAAAGCGTTCCCCCCATATGAGCGCTGTCCTTGGTCAGATCAAAGCTCATGCCTTCCTGAATCAGCCAGCGAATCGCAGCCGGCCCCTCGGAGACCAGTGCGGCAACCAATGCCTTGTCGGCAGCAAAGTGCCCTGTACGCAATGTGTCTTCAAAATGCCGCTGCAGGCTGTCTTCTGCACCGACTGCAGCCTGGATTCCCCCCTCGGCCATCACCGTGTTGCTGTCGCCGATGCGTAGCTTGGTCGCCAGCAACACCCTTGCCCCTGCGCGGGCAGCGGTCAAGGCCGCCACGCAGCCTGCCCCGCCCCCGCCGACGATCAGCACATCGGCGTCCAAAGCGGGCGCGCCTGCGATGTCTACATCCTCCAGCAATGAATCGGCCTGCAACAATTCAGCCAACGCCGCAGGGCACCGCTCTCCCGCACTGACACCTACGCGCAAAGCCTCCATGGCGCCTGCCTGATGATCGGGGTGGTATCGCGCCAGCAACTCCGGTACCGGCAGATTCAGGGCCTTGGGAGCGGCCGGGTAAACTGCACGCCAGGCTTGCAGGGCCTGCAAAATGGGAATTCCAACCTGTTTCAAGAGGCAATCTCCTTCGCCAGGGGGGGATTCGCTCCCTCTGCATCGAGGTGTATGGGTTGAAGCCCCTCTTCAATTTCATGAACGCGCATGATCAGGTCCGACGGGCGCAGGGTGAGCGCGGCGTTCATCCGCCGCACAAACTGTCCCAGATGGGCAGGATCGATATGCTCTGGACAAGCGGCCACGCACAAATTGCACAGCACGCATTGCTCAAACAGCGCTCCTGCAGCGCTGGCCTGGCCCGCGCAGGCCAAATTGACCATGCGCTGCACCTCCACCCCTTTCGGGCACGCCCGGTCGCAGCCGCCGCAATGCCTGCAATGCTGCGCTTCCGGGAAGGCGGTGTTGATCTGGCGAATGGCCTCCCAACTGTCCGTCATGGCGTGCAGGTCATATGGATGCTGGCGACGTGCCGGAAAATGGTCAATAAATGCAACCTGCATTCCATCCTCTGCAAGCGTTGTGCAGGCTAATGCCGTGGTGGCCAGCCGTATGCCGGGTCGGCTGACCAGTACACGGCATGCGCCGCACACGCCCTGCCCCAAACAGCCAACGTTTTCAGTGAGTGGCAGCCCTGCGGCCATCCAGGCTTCAAGCAGTGAAGCACCTCTGCTCACCTGGATGCGATGACCATCGAAATGCAATCCGATCGGGCTGGATTGCGCTGGTGGTGCGCTTTTTTTGGCTTGCATGTTTGCCGCCTCCTCACCACAGTCCGAGAAGTTTCCACCAGGAATTACCGAGGATTGCATATATCGCCAATTCGCCAATGCACATCAAAAAGCCAACGCGCCACCACAACCCCAGCGGCACATAGCCGCTACCGAAAATAATGGGTGACGTACCTGTCGCATAGTGCGTCAGCGTCATCATGATGGTGGACGCTGCCACCATCATCAGCAGGAACGGCACCAGATACGCAGGAGGAACAAGCGCTGCACCGACCGTGAGAAAGGCCAGCATCATGGCGCTGATATGTGCTGTGGTACTGGCAAAGCAATAGTGGGAAAACACGAAAAGCAGCACCAGAAGCGAGGCTGCCGCCTGCCAGCTCAACCCAGAGGCCAACAGGCTATCGCGCAGCAGATTGGAGAACCACGTGATAACGCCCGTCTTGTTCAACTGCTCGGCCATCATCACCAGAGCGCCGAACCAGATCAGAGTGTCCCAGGCGCTCTTTTCCGAAAGCACATCATCCCAGTCAATCGTACCGGTGATGATCAGGACAAAAAGACCAACGAACGCCACAACGGTTGGGTCCAGCAGAAAGGCCGGGCCAAAGATCATGGCCGGCACATTGGCCCAGAGCAGCAGCAGCAAGACAAAGGTGCCTATCATGACCTTTTCGCTACCTGCCAGTTTGCCCATACGCTTGAGTTCAGTCTTCGCGTAATCGACTGCATGCGGTGTCACCTTGACTTCGGGTGGTGCTATCACGGCCAGTGCCAATGGCATGAGCAGCAGGCATGCGAGGCCTGGAACAAGCATGTACAAAGCCCAGGTAGTCCAGGAGAGATGAAAGCTCTGGTTCGTTACCTTGGCCAGGTAATCAACCACCAGTGGATTGGGTGCCGTCGCCGTCAGAAACATGCCCGAGGTGATTGTGTTGGCATGCATGTTCACCAGTGAGAGGTAAGTGCCCATCTTGCGCTCGGTGCCACTCGCAGGGTCGGAGTTGAATGCAGAGGCGATCGACTTCATGATTGGATGAACGATCCCTCCACCACGCGCGGTGTTGCTGGGGGTGAAAGGCGCCAGAACGAGTTCGCATATCGCGATGCCATATCCGATGCCAATTGTTCGTCGGCCGAGCAAAGAGATAAAAAGCAACCCAATCCGGTTGCCCAGCCCCGTTTTCTTCAGGCCCCTCGAGATCAGGACAGCCACAACGATCAGCCAGATCAGCGGGTTGGAGAGGCTGGCCAGCGTGTCACTGATGGCGCCTTTGGATGAGGTTGACGTCACTTGCGTCAACGCAACAATGGTCATGGCCATCATGGCCATGACGCCGATTGGCATGACTTTGAGAATGATGGCAACAATAGTGGTTAGAAAAATTGCCAGGAGTGTCCAAGCCTTGGCAGTAAGGCCATCTGGAGTTGGAATCAGAAGCAGTGTGACGAGAACCGCAGTGGTGGCAAGGGCGGGCTTAATACGAAATGGCACAACCTGTTCAAAGTATCGGAACAGTGCGCTTAGTCGGGTCGGTTGCATGATGACCTTCTTCAATGAAAAATTGTTCTGAGCCTTGCCTGATACGGCAAGTCTGTATTTGCGGGAGACCGTTGTCGCCCCTTTTTTGATTTCTGACCAATGCCGAAGACTCAGTCTTCCAGCGCGCTGCGTATCAGCAGCACAGGCTTGGTGGTTTTGCTGACTACACCCTCCGACACGCTCCCCATGATCATTCGGCTTACGCCACGACGGCCATGGGTGCCAAGAACCAAAAGGTCCGCGGCCCATGCATCTGCCTCCGCGACGATCACTTCATGGATTTGAGCAGGCGGGGTGCTGCGCTGCTGACTCAACTGCGTCGCATGGACGATTTCTGCGCACTCAAGCAATTTGGCGGCATCTGCGAGCGTGCGTTGACCAATGTCCGATAGCTCGGGAACTCCTGTCGACATACCTGCGTGCCCCATCAAACCGCCGGTCTCGTCGCTTGCGACAAACAGAACCTTGACCTCGCTGCCGGTAGCCTTGGCCAGAATGATTGCCTGTGATAACGCCAATTCGGAGGCATGGCTGTCATCCATCGCCAGCAATATCTTTTGGTACATGAGGGTTGCTCCACTGTGAGATATGAAGTCTTGCAGACGCAGAACAGTCCGCGTCGCACACCGGGCGTTGAATCAGAAAACAAAAAGCCCTGTCTCTCGATTTCATAAACGAGAGATATGGTGTCGTTTCAACAAAAATGGAAACTGGCCTTATGCTTTGGTTGCTACCGGCATTGTTTGAAGAGTCTGTTGCGTCGCCTTCACTGCCCGTACGCTATTTGCAAGGTGATGCGAGCAAGCTTGAGGTGTTGAAGATTTTTCTGAGGCCAACGTGCTTCGATGCATTCAAAGGGCACATGATTCCAGCGGCCTAGGCTCAAATCTCGCGCGTCTTGCGAAGGATCACATACAACTCATCTTTGAGATTTAGCTTTTCTTTCTTCAAGTTTTCGATGACGCCATGGGCCACTGGCAGAAGACCTGCTTCGATGTTTTTTATCTCTTGATCCAAGGTGTTGTGGCGATGAAAGATGCGGGCGAAATGGGCATCATCGGTCTTGAGGCGAGAGATTTCTTCACGAAATTCTGGAAACATATCAGAGTCCTTTTAGATTTTTTTCCATTGGAAGTACCACTGTGCCCTATCAATTCTGAGTGCCTCCAGCCCCCTCCAATTTGATATGAATCAAGCTCTACATCTGAATAATGAGTTCAAAATATCAATGGCATAAATTATTAATTAGGTTATGAATTTGCTATGGAAATGGGTGAAGACTCTTTGGGGAAGTGATAGCCGGAATCAAGATCATTCGTCGGGAGACGGTCAGTCTTTCGAACTGAATCGAGGCATCGTGTCCCGCCTAGCCTACGTGCAGCACAACCAATTTCATTCGATAGCTGATATATTTATTGGTATAAATTTAATTGTTATAGAAAATGATGAATCAGACTCTTCAGCACAGCAGTAACCTGGTCTTCTCTGCATAGATCGTTCTGCGCTTGTAGCTTGTTCAGGCACCGAGGTCGATCAAAAAGACGATAAGGTCGCAGTGAACACTTCGGTAGAGAAATCCGAGGTACTCCAAGTTTTAGCAAAGGCGAGCAGAGTCCTGTATTGACCCAGTGAAAACCTACTCAGGTGTTATCAATGAAAGGAAGACACCATGAGTACCTTGATGGAAGAAGAAATCACACGCTGGACCGCGAAGCGCAATATGGCACTGGTGCTGGAGATCACACAGGGCAAGACCGGTGTGGCCGAGGCCGTTCGGTCTTATGACCTGCCGCCCTCGGAGATTGAAGGCTGGGTGGAAGATGGCCGTAAAGGGATGGAGAACGCCCTGAAAGCCAACCCGCAGGGCGTCCGCAAGCAGAACGAAAGCCAGCTCAAGGAGCAGCGAGGCCGATGGTGAGGCGATGCTGGAGTTGCGCGCCAGAAAAAAAATTGCAGGCGCCTTGGGCGCGGATGGGAAGTGAGCGAGGCGATCGGCCAGGGACTGTAGGCCGACCGCATCACCGTCTCGATCAGCAAGGTTCGAGATCCCATCGCGCACTCTGTACTACCACTTGGTCAAGGCTGCGCCGAAGCTGCAGGATCGCTTCGTGTCACCGATCAAGAACATGATCAAGGAGAACTGGTCGTTGGGGTCTCGATACGTGCATCGGCACCGCTTCGAATCGCTGCAGCATGCCAGTCGCCTGATTGGGGACTGGATTCACTTCTACAACCACGGGCGCCCGCACCAGGCGCTAAACATGAGAACACCCGCTGCGGCATTCGCTTTAGCGGCCTGGCCTGTGCAAGTTCTGCTGGGTCAATACAATCTTGCGCAAATGAAAAAACCCGCTGCAATTGCTTGCAGCGGGCATTCAATGATGGTCGGAGCGGCGGGATTCGAACTCGCGACCCTCTGCTCCCAAAGCAGATGCGCTACCAGACTGCGCTACGCTCCGACAAGCCATTATTCTAATCGCTGCAAAGCGGCCTCAAGCCCAAATCGAGGCGCATCTTCAAAATATTTTGACAAATGAAAAACCCGCTGCAATTGCTTGCAGCGGGTGCTCAATAGTGGTCGGAGCGGCGGGATTCGAACTCGCGACCCTCTGCTCCCAAAGCAGATGCGCTACCAGACTGCGCTACGCTCCGACATGTGATGATTGTAACCAGATTCTGGACTGCTTTTGGGAAAACTTGCCACAATTTTTGCAGCATGCTTTGCAGCACTGGTTTGCGCTACAGACCAAAAAGACCTTAGTCCTTCCAGCGCTGCAGCTCTCCATTAACGGTTGGAGGTAGGAGCCGGGCCGCGGCCTGGCAGATGGCGGAACGTGATACGACCCTTGGTCAGGTCGTAGGGCGACATTTCCAGCGACACCTTGTCACCGGCCAGAATGCGAATGTGGTGTTTACGCATCTTGCCACCGGTGTATGCAATCAGCTCGTGGCCATTGTCCAGAGTCACGCGAAAGCGCGAATCGGGCAACACTTCGGTCACAGAGCCTTGCATCTCGATCAGTTCTTCTTTAGCCATAAAAGTCGATGAATCCTTGTCCTAGTTGTGCAGTACAGCGCCTGCTCCGTTGCATGCCTACCGGCTGACACTCCACAGACCAGACCATTCGACACAGCAATGGGCGGTTGGCGGCGCGGCAGGCAACGGACGCGGCATGGTCTAAAGCATTCATGGCCGCAGGCGAAGCAGGAGCGGCGCGCTGCCGAAAACCCGTCTGCAGGCACCGGAACTACGCCGTAAGCTGCCGCACTCCTAAATGCATTAGTTTGCAAAGCCCTATATTGTACTATGCATGCAGTTTTTATGCATGCGCGCCACGCGGCATTTCCGTGTTGTCCTTTGCTTTTTCAGCCCATTGCCGCTGTGCTGTGTTGCAATGCGGCGATACAGATCCAATCCCATGCGCAACTCTCTTGATTTCAGTTCCTGGCAATCGCTGCTGTCGACCGTGCTCGGGCTCTTGTTTGCCACATTGCTGATGCTGGGAATTCGCCTCGTGTTCATGCAGACCATGCAGCGCAAGCGAGAGCGGGAAAATCGCCAGATCAACGAGAGGCTCAAGACCCTGATTGCTGCGTACAAAACCCTGGGCAGCTCATTCACCGGTGAGCTGTCGGTAGACCCGAGCCACCTCAAGGAGCTGCGCTCCTCCAGCGAGGCTGACGAAGCACCCATCCAGGATTGGGAAGCGTTCAAGGCCCAGACGGAGCGCCGCAGGCGCATGCGCGATGCCGTGGAGGCGGCGCTGTCCGACATCATCTTGCTGGGCACGGAAGCGCAGGTGGCACTGGCGGCCCGCGCTGCGCAGGACATGGTGGCGGGCCGCGCCGTGCGCACAAGCGAGCTGGTGGTGTCGCTACGCAACTTCATCCGGCAGGCGCTCGACCTGGAAGCAATCGCAGAGTCCACCCATATTCCCGAACAGGGCCCGCAGCGCATTGCGGCGGGTGGTGGATCGGGCAAGCGCAACAGTGGCAACGGTGGCGGTGCAGGAGGCGGTCGTGGCGCTGGAAGTAGCGGTGGAGGCGGTGGGGCCGGGATGGGCGCCGGAGGCCTCGCCGTGGGCGCAGGTGCGGGCGTACATGCAGCCAATACATCCTCTTCAGACGGTGCTCAAGCCCCCGCAGCCCCTCTGGCGGCCGAGGCCGATCCATTGGCCTGGGTAGATAATCCGCGCTAGGGGGCATCTGCAAAACTCTCGCCAGACGGGATGGATGCGGATCGCCCGAGACCGCATTCCGATTACTGCCAACCGTCTTGCAGAGACTCCCCTGGCCCCGCAACCAGCGCTCAATGACCATGAACTCTCTCACCCCCCGCTACTGGCTGATGAAGAATGAGCCGGACGAGTACTCGATTGACCATGCACTGGCTGCGCCCCACCAGACCATCCCCTGGGACGGTGTGCGCAACTACCAGGCGCGTAACTTCATGCGCGATGACATGCAGGTGGGCGACGGTGTGCTGTACTGGCATTCCAGCTGTGCCGAGCCCGGCATCTATGGCGTTGCCCGCATTGCAGGCAATTTACGCACCGACGCCAGCCAGTTTGACCCCGCCTCCCCCTACTTCGACGCAAAATCCAGCCCGGACAAGCCGCGCTGGTTGACGCTGGATGTGCAGGCACTGCGCAAGGTTGGCCCCATATCTGTAGCAGCGTTGCGCCAGTACCCGCAGCTCGAAGACATGCGCGTGCTGCAAAAGGGCAACCGCCTGTCGATCACGCCTGTGGATGCCCGCCATTGGGATTTCATCCTGGGATTGATCGACGGCCGCAGCTGAGTCTTGCTGCCTTCGCGCATGGCAGCGCATTGCCGTCAGACTGGAGCACATCGCCGCCTTCCACGCCCGCCAGCCAAAGACCTCCCTATCCAGCCCGGGCATGGGAATGCACCACGCATAGGGCACAAAGCGCGAGGCAACTTCTACCGTGCAACAGGCTCGGTTCATGGCAGCAGCACATTCAGCAGCTATGCTTGCAGGCCATGACCGCCGCCTCATCCTCGCCCCAACCTCTTGATACCAGGCCGCCACGCCATAGCGCCTGGCAGGTGTTCTGGGTGTTTCTGCAGTTGGGGCTGACCTCGTTTGGCGGGCCAGTAGCGCATCTGGGTTACTTTCGCCAGGCTCTGGTCGAGCGGCGCCAGTGGCTTTCGGATGCGCAGTATGCCGATCTGGTGGCGCTGTGCCAGTTTCTGCCTGGGCCTGCCAGCAGCCAGGTCGGCATGGCCCTGGGCCTGATGCGCGCCGGGTGGCTTGGCTGCCTTGCCGCCTGGCTGGGCTTTACCATGCCCAGCGCCATCGCCTTGTTGGGCCTGGCTGCCGGTCTGAACCATTGGCCGCACCTGGCAGACAGCGCCATCGTGCACGGCCTCAAGCTGGTCGCCGTCGCGGTGGTGGCGCATGCGGTATGGGGCATGTGGCGCAATTTGTGCAAAGGCTGGCTGCGCAAGTGCCTCGCAGTGGTTGGCGCAGCCGTGTTGCTCGCATGGCCTGGGGCGGCGCCCCAGTTGCTGGTGCTGGCCGTTGGTGCCCTGGTGGGATGGCGCCTTTTGCCCCGGACGCCCGGCAATGCGCAACAAGCAGGCCCCGTCTTGTCCCTTCCGCTGGGCCGCAAGGCAGGGCTGTGCCTTTTGCTCGCGTGCGGCCTGCTGCTGCTGTGTTTGCCCGTCGCTGCACAGTTGTGGCCCGGCGTCGCCATGCGGGCGTTTGCGGCCTTCTACCAGGCAGGGGCACTGGTGTTTGGCGGTGGCCACGTGGTGTTGCCGCTGCTGCAGGCCAGCGTTGTTCCCCCGGGCTGGGTGAGCGATGCGCAGTTCTTGACCGGCTATGCCGCCGCGCAGGCCGTACCGGGCCCCTTGTTTACGCTCGCGGCATACTTGGGTGCATTGCTTCCTTTGCCTGCGCCGTGGGCGGGTTGGGCCGGTGGCGCTTTGATGCTGGCTGCCATATTCCTGCCCGCCTTCTTGCTGGTGGCAGGCGCCTTGCCCTGGTGGCAGCGGCTGCGAGAAAGCCATGCGGCCCAGCGCGCGCTGGCGGGCATCAATGCGGCCGTGGTGGGCGTACTGCTTGCCGCCTTTGTCCACCCGGTGTGGAGCAGCGCGATTCGCCAGCCCAGCGATGCATGCATTGCCGCCATTGCCTTTGCCCTGCTGCAGTGGCTGCGTGTGCCGCCCGTTGTGGTGGTGCTGCTGACAGCCCTGGCCGCCTGGGGCATGCAGCTACTGCATAATGCCTGAAGTGACCACGGCGCCCATCCAACAAGCGCCAATAGCTATTGATTTGATACCAACCTGCTCTTCAAGGACGACGACCATGGCTTTTGCCGACAACCTCAAGACCCTGCCTTCCATTGCCCATGTTGCCGAGATTCAATTGATCGATGCAGACGGTAACTTGGTCGCCAGCATTCCCAACGCTCCCGGCAAGGCAGGTTCGGTCACCGTCTATAACGCGCTGGCGGCCAGGCATGGCGGCATCAATGTCGCAGCAGCCCAAGAAGGCCTCGAGCTGTTTGCCGAGCACACCGAAGACGCCAAGGCCCGCCCGGGCGCCCACCCCAATATCGACCGCCTGCTGGAGGTGATCGCCACTGGCAAGGGCTATACGGTCAAAGTCATTGCAGCCTGAAAGGCTTCGCAGCCCGCGCCTGCTGGCCATCCCGCACTCTGGCGACTGCGCGCTTGGCAACGTAACTGCGGCCTGAGTAGCCTCTGCCCTATTCCGTTCCCCGGAACCGCAGCGTGGACTGCCGCACCACCTCCGGCAGTTGCTGGGCCTCGCCGTAGGCATCGCGCAGGCGACGGGCGTCGTTCATGCCATCGTTCACGGTCTTGCGCAACTGCTGCAGGGCCTCGCGGCTGCCCTCGGGCACATGGCTCTGGATTTTCTGCATCGTGAGCAGAATATGCTCGCGCAGGCCAAACTGCTCGCTGGTAGCAGGGTCCACATAGGTGCCTTCCAGCCCGAAACGACATGCCTGGAAGCGGTTATAGGTGTAGACTAGGTAATCATCTTCCTGGGGCTCGAATGGGCTCTCGCTCAGGAACCAGCTGCCCAGCGCCTGCACATAGGCGGCCAGCGCAGCAGCCCGCTCAATGGACAGCGGGGTATCGAACACCCGCACCTCCACCGTGCCAAACTCGGGCTTGGGGCGGATGTCCCAATAGAAATCTTTCATGCTGTGGATCACGCCAGTGGCCGTCATCTTGTCAAAGTAGCGCTCAAAATCCTCCCAGTGCAGCGCAAACGGTGCACGGCCCGACAGCGGAAACGCAAATACCGAATTGAGCCGCGCCGAATCGAATGCCGTGTCCTGCCCTTGCACGAAGGGGCTGGATGCCGACAGCGCAATGAAGTGCGGAATGTAGCGCGACAGCCGGTGCAGCATCAGTAACGCATCGTCGGCGCTCGGGCAGCCCACATGCACATGCTGGCCAAAAATGGTGAACTGCTTGGTCAGGTAGCCATAGAGCGCGGTGATCTCCTTGAAGCGCGGCTTGTCGTAAATGCGCTGCTGGTGCCACTGCTGAAACGGATGCGTGCCGCCGCCCGCCAGCGCGATATTGAGCCGGTCTGCGGCCTTGACCAGCGCGTCGCGTGTGGTCGTGAGCTGCTGCAGTGCGTCCTGCGCATCGCGGCAGATGCCGGTCGATATCTCGATCATGCTCGTGGTTACCTCAGGCACGATCGAGCCGGGTACCTGCGCATTCTTGAGCAGGGCCAGCATATCAGGCGCATAGGGCGTCAAGTTGTAGTGGTTGGTGTTGACCAACTGCAGCTCCAACTCCACGCCCAGCGTCAATGCATCGGATTGTTGAAAGGCTTCAAGCGTCATGGCGTTTCTCCTTGGCGTTCAGGGCAGACAGGCCAATGCCGCGATGCGCCTCGCCGCAACGCCACAGGGCCAGCGATGCCAGCAGTACGCCCAGCACCTCGCACAGCACCACCATCGGCAGCGCAATAGCCGTCAATGCCCCTGCCACGCCCGTATTCACCACCGCCCACTGCATGGCCAGGGCAGACGCCAGCACCAGCGCGAGGCCCGAGCTTGGCGACTGCGCACAGGCCACCGGCCACTGCCGCTGCCACCCCAGGCCTGTGCCCAGGCCCAGCAGCAGTACGCCGCCCATCTTGCCCACCAGCCGGGCCAGCGCAGCGGCTGCAATCACGCTCACCAGACCTACCGAGGGAACCACCTGGCCCGCCATGCTGGCAACCAGCACGAACATCAGCAGGCTCAGCATGGTATTGGCTGCCATGAAGGCGCTGGGCCATACCAGCGGCTTGGGGCTCATGTTGCGCAGCAACAGACCCGCCACCAAAAAGCCCAGCGCGGCCGAACCACCCCAGCGCGTGGCCAGCAGGCTCACCGCCACCAGCGCCGCCAGCATGTACAGCGCGGTCGAATCGCTGCGCGAGGACTGCCAGCGCAGCACCGGCCACAATGCCACCGTGGTCAGCACTGCCCACAGCACGGTCAGTCCCAGGCTCAGCAACAACTGGCCCAGGCCAGCGGCAGTCAGCACCAGGCTGGCCAGCGCGTCCTCAGCCCCTGCCCCCGCTGCTGCAGCAGGCGACCAGGCCACGGTAATCACCAGGCCCAGGACCAGGGCATATACACCGCTCAAGGTGGCCAGCAACAGGCTGCGGTCGGTGACGGCGCCGCTAGCGCGCAGATCGGCCACCACACGCAGCAGCACGGCAGGCGATGCCGCCATGGCCACCACGCCGACGCCCAGCGATACGGCCCAGCCCATGCCCAGCAACTGCAGCACGCCTGTTACCAAAACCAAGGCAGCGCCCGATTCGGCAAGGCTTTGCAGCAGCAGCCAGGGCTGGCGCAGCAGCCATGACAATGAAATCTGCGACGCAGCCATCAACAGGCTGGTGCCTACCGCCGTCTGCAGCAGCACCTGCGTGTTGCCCTGCAACGGCCAGGGCAGATCACCAAAGCCCAGCCAACCTGCCAGCAGCCCTACCACCGTATAACCCAGCATGCGCGGAAATCCGCTGAGCCGGAACACCAGGTGGCCTGCAATGGCAGCAGCAGCCACCAACACACACCAACTCATCAGCGGGCCGGCGTGCGCATCCAGCCAGCTGCCGATGTGCGGCGACGGCAAGATCGGTAGGGAATTCGGAGCCATAGGCGCCCTCCTGTATCGGATGCTGCGGCCGCTTCAGGCAGCGCCGCAGACGGGTTGGTGCAGACAGTGTTGCGGAAAGGAACGACCTCGGTCGCAAGACATGGCCGGCCAGCAGCCAGAAGACGCAACACCTGCAAGACAGCGGCTGACATGGCAATACAGATCACAAGACGTGCCGCACTTGCCACAGCGGTCAGGCCGCAAATGGAAACAAACCGGAAACTCACTTACATAATAAGAGGCAAGATTCAAACACCCGCCCAAAACCTTTCGAGAAAGGGCTTTGTCTTACAGCAGCGCTGCACATTCGGCCCAGAAATTGCCCAATATCAAAAATGCCGCTGACGCGCACTCAATGGGCGCCTTCAGCTCTATAAACAATAGCAATCGGCCACCTCCCTGGTACTGCTTGCCACGCCTTGTTGCAAGCAGTCGGCGACGAAATGCGCTGTGGTTGGCGCCCGCGATTGCGCAAAGACAGCGGCGCTTTGCAATGCGGCCGGCAACAGACGCTGTCGTGCGCAGGACAGCCACCTGCACCGGCAACCCGGCCCGCGGCTATTTTTCTGCACAATGGCATGCAGCTATGCGTCTGCATGGCCGTGCAGTTGCCAAATGCGCTGGGCCTGAAGCCCAAGATAGCCAAAAAATAGCGAAGACAACCGAACGCCCGAGCCACACCCGCGAGCCATCGGGCCGCCGCAGACGGCGCAGGCGTTCCTTCAACAGATGACAGGGGACACACATGAAAAAACTGCTACTGGCTGGCATGGCCGCCGTACTGACACTGGGCGCCGCCATCCACACCCATGCGGCAGACGCCTGGCCTGCCAAGCCGCTGACATTGGTGGTGCCTTTTGGCGCGGGCTCCAGCCCCGACATCATGGCCCGCATCGTGGGTGAAGAGGCGGCCAAGACGCTCAAGCAGTCCATCATCGTGCAGAACAAACCTGGAGCAAGCGGCAACCTGGGCACCGATGTGATCGCCAAGGCCAAGCCCGATGGCTACACCTTTGGCGTCTCCATCACCGGCCCCATGGTCAACAACGCCCTCATCTACAAAAACCTGCCTTACAACCCGCAAACGGACCTGACGCCGCTCACCATGGGGGTGCACCAGTACAACGTGCTGGTGGTGGCCGCCAACTCGCCCATCCGATCGCTGGCAGACCTGGTGGCCGAATCCAAAAAGCCCAATGCACGCCTCAACTTCCCGAGCACCGGCGCAGGCACGGTATCGCACCTGGCGGTGGAACTGCTGCTTGACCGCGTAGGCGGCAAGGCCGTGCACGTACCCTACAAATCGTCGCCAGACGCCGTGACCTCGCTGCTGAGCGGCGACACCAGCTTTGCCGCACTGCCGCCGGTTGCCGTCGTACCCATGATCCAGGACGGCCGCTTGCGGCCGCTGGCCGCCGTATCGGCCAGGCGCCTGGAGTTTCTGCCGGAGTTGCCCACGGTGGCCGAACTGGGCTACCCTGGCGTGGAAGGCTCGGGCTGGATCGGCTTTTTTGCCCCCGCAGGCATTGCCCCCGCCACCAAGGCCCAGTTGAACGCAGCGCTTGTGAAAGCCCTGGAAACCCCAGAGGTGAAAACACGCCTCAAGGGGATGAACATGGAAGCCGCCCCTTCCTCGCAAGAAGCATTCGCCAAATACATGGATGACGAACGCCAACGCTGGTGGCCGCTGATCAAGCGCCTGGGTTTGAGCGAGAACTGAGTACGAGAACACCAAGAACGGAAAAACGGCGTCCCTGGACGCCGTTCTTCATGGCTGCCAAATGACGGGGATCAGATGGCAACAAATGAAAATCTTATGCAATTGCTCGCATGAAGGTAGCCATTTTGGTTTCGGTTTCACGGATTTCGCTGGCGGGGTCAGACCCGGCAACCGTGCCTGCGCCGGCATACAGACGCAGGGTGCGATGGCCGTCGTAGCGCGCGCAGCGCAGGGTCAAGGCCCATTCGCCATCGCCACATTCGCGCTGCCAGCCCACCAGGCCGGCAAAGTACTCGCGGTCAAACGGCTCCAGCGCCCGGATGTGGCCAAAGGCCTGTGCAGTAGGAAAGCCGCAGATCGCGGGCGTCGGGTGCAGTTGGCAAGCCAGGTCGAGCGCGGTCATGGCAGGGTCTTTGAGCTCGCCGGTGATGAAGGTGGACAGGTGCCACAGTGCATCGGTACCGATTACCGAGGGGCCAGTGGGCACCTCCAGCGTGCTGCAGTGCTCACGCAGGATTCGCACGATGTCGTTCACCACATAGGAGTGCTCGCGCAGGTCTTTTTCCGAGATCGCCAAACCGTCTTTTCGGGCCTGGTCTTGCTCTGGGTCGGCATGGCGCGGAATGGAGCCCGCCAGCGGGTTGATGAAAACGCGCGCGCCTTCGCGGCGCACCAGCAGCTCGGGGCTCGCGCCTAGCATGATGGCAGCGGGCTCGGTGTGCCTACCTTCTTCCCAACAAGGTACGGCGAAGGTGTAGCCATGCGCATTGCGCCGCAGCAGATCGGCCAGCACGGTGTCGTAGGCGATGGGGGCGTCCAGTTCCACATCCATGGCGCGCGAGAGCACGATCTTGCTGACACCGCCTTCTGCATACAGTTGGAGGGCGGCGCGCACCATGTCGCCATACGCTTCAGGTGCTGGCACCGGCTGGCGGCCGATGACCGCCGGGCGCGCCTTGCGGCCTGCAATGGCGGCGAGGCCAGCGCGGTCAGGGGTCGCAGATTGCTGCACCGAGCGTGGAATGGTGAAGCTGCCCGGGCGCGCGCTGTCAAAAGGCACGAGGCCAAACAGCAGCGGTTCAGCGATGCCCTGCGCCTTGGCGCGCGCAAACAGTTGCTGCACAGCGTCCGCCGAGGCGGTGGTGAAGGCGCTCACCGCGCCATCGAGCCCTGTTGAACGAAATTGCTGCGCAGGCGAGGCAAAAAATACATCCCCGTTGTGCATGCCATCCAGCAGCCAGCTTGGCTCACTCATAACGACTTCCTGTGTCTCCATGTTTTTTGGAATCCGCAGCCGCCCCGCTTGCGCAGCAGGGCACATGGGCCGCAGATGCGGAGCTTGGGATTGTAGGGTTGCATGCGCCCTGGACCTCACCGCCCGCATCGCAATGGAAGCCGCGTTGTCCGCCCCGGGACAGTCAGGCACGTGATGCGGAAGCTCTGTAGCGACCGATATCGCTTCTACCGGGAAAAATGTTGGCCTCCATATGCTTTTGAGCGCCAGCGCATACCCGGCATGTGCAGATTGCTATCATTTTTGATAGATTGTTGCCCCCGCAAATATCCGAGCAGTTTGTGTTGCCTCCGTACCGTGCCTGAAACCGGTTGCAATCGCAACCCTATGATGGCAGCCCCGATGCAGCTGGCCAAAAGCACGAAAGAGCCCGTCCGCTACCAACCGTAGCCCCGCGTTCATTGCCGCCCCGACCTTTGGCCGCCACCCATGGCCAGGCACTGCGGCGCACTGCTCCTTCGCATCACTACATTCCGCATCTCCGCACCCTGCGTTGCGCCATCCCCTTCCGGGCGGTGCCGCGGCGCGGGGTGCTTTGCCTTTGGTCTGGATACTCTCGTGCTTGCCTTTTTGACCCGTCTTTTCCCCGTGTGGGCAGCCTTGATAGCTGTTGTTGCCTACGCCGCACCGTCGGCATTTCTGGGCTTCAAGCCCCATATCGCCCAATTGTTGATGCTGATCATGTTTGCCATGGGCGTGACCCTGCGGGTGAGCGATTTCACCCGCGTGCTGCAGCGGCCCGCACCGATTGCGGCAGGTCTGTTTCTGCACTATCTCATCATGCCGCTGGCCGCGTGGCTGATTGCCAAGGCCTTGCAGATGCCGCCAGAGCTGACGGCCGGGATGGTGCTGGTGGGCAGCGTGGCAAGCGGCACTTCATCCAATGTGATGATTTTTCTCTCCAAGGGCGATGTGGCGCTGTCGGTCACCATCAGCGCGCTTTCTACCCTGGTAGGCATTGTGGCCACGCCGCTGCTCGCGCGCCTTTATATTTCGGCATCGATCGATGTGCCAGTGAGCGCGCTGCTCATGGAGATTGCGCAGATCGTACTGCTGCCCATTGGCCTGGGCCTGGTGCTCAACCATTTCTGGCACGCGCGGATTAAACGTATTGAGCGCTTGCTGCCGCTGGTGTCCATGGTGGCCATATTGCTGGTGCTCTCGACGGTGGTGGCGCTCAGCCGCGACCGCATTGCCACCGTGGGCGGCGTGGTGATTGCCGGGGTGATTGCCCACAACCTGATCGGTTATCTGGGCGGTTACTGGGGCGGGCGCCTGCTGGGTTTTGACAAATCGGTGTGCCGCACGCTGGCCATCGAGGTGGGCATGCAGAATTCCGGCCTGGCAGCCAGCCTGGGGGCCAAGTTCTTCAGTCCCATGGCTGCACTGCCGGGCGCCATTTTCTCGGTGTGGCACAACATTTCGGGCTCGCTACTGGCCGGCTACTGGTCGAGCCGCCCCACCGGCACGGCCAATGACCATGTGCGGCGCGAAGATGTGGCCTTGCACTGATTGGACCCGATATTCTGTACAAAAAGTGCCTCTGGTGCACAACTGACAAGCGCCAGCCGCTATCAAATCAGGAATAATTGCCAGCGCCTGCCGCCTCGCTTTCGCCCTCATCATCGCCCTTCGCAGCCAGCATGTGCCCCGTGCGGCTGCGGGCCGTGGCAACCAGGGTGCTGATCGCCTGGGTTTCGGGCAGGCTCTTCCAGTAGCGGCGCGGCATTTCGCGCAGCATGGCCTGCTCCTTGAGGCGCGCGGGATTGAAGGTGGACTGGTAGTAGGCAAGCCAGAGCGCCTCGCCCGCATCGGCCCCGGGCGCCTGGGCCGCTGTGGCGCCGGGCGCCCATTGCATGGTGTGCAGATCCCACAGCACGCTGCAATCGGGGGTGAGAATGGCCCAGCGCATATTGGTAAAGCGCCGCATGAAAAAGCCCGAGGCTGCGCGCACGATGTAGTGTTCCGGCTCGAACCAGGCCACATGCAGCGGCTCGCCGCTCGCATCCTGCGTGGGCCGAAAGCGTACAAACGCATGCATTTTGTGGATTTCGCGCCCCACGGCATGGGCCAGATGCTCCAGACCGCGCCAGTCGGCATCCAGCGCATCACCAGCCAGCCTGGGTGTGCGCTGCACGCGCCACAGCCAGCGGTAGCACAGTGCAAACCGCCCCGGGTTGCGATGGCAGCAGGCATCGCGCAGCACGGCCAGTTGCGGCTTGCGGATATGCACGGGCCGGCCAGGGGTTGGCACCAGGCGGTCCAGCGCATCGGGTGTCAGCACCCGGTCTTGCGCAGAAGAGGAAGCGCCGTCGGCAAACAGGTCGCCTTCTGCTGCGCGGGTGGCCAGCGTGTCGTTCCACCGCCAGTGAATGTCGTCAGGTGCAGCGCCCAGGGCCAGCAACGCCCGCGCCGCTTGCCGAAAGCCCGCAAAATCATCGGGCGCATCCAGCAGCACGGTCAGCATCTGCCTACTCTCTGCTCCATATGGCGCGGCTTGCATGCTCAGAACAGCGCCATCTGGCCCGCAGCGGCCAGGTGCATGCCGCTGTGCCTGCGCTGCACGGTGCCCTGCGCCATCTGCGCGATCAGCTGTTCGCGCAATTGGGCGCTCTCCAGCGCTCCGGGGCGCGGGTGGTAATCGGCCAACTCCACAAAGGCCAGCACCTTGGCGCTGGCCACATGCAGCTGCTGCAGATCGGCCAGGCGCAGGCTGCGCACGCGCCGCGCGGCCAGCAGACGCTCCACGCTGCGCCCGCCCAGGCCGGGCACGCGCAGCAGCCACTCCTTGGGCGCGCGGTTCAGGTTGACGGGGAAATGCTGGCGGTGCGCCAGCGCCCAGGCCAGCTTGGGGTCGATTTCCAGATCCAGCATGCCGGCGGCGCCGGGGGTGATGATCTCTTCGTGCGCAAAGCCATAAAAGCGCATCAGCCAGTCGGCCTGGTACAGGCGGTGTTCGCGGATCAGGGGCGGCGCGTGCAGCGGCAGGTCGGCGGACGCATCCGGTATCGGGCTGAACGCCGAGTAGTACACGCGGCGCAGCCGATGGCCGGTGTAGAGCGCGCTGCTGGTGCGCAGTATGACGGCATCGCTTGCGCCATCTGCCCCCACGATCATCTGCGTGCTTTGCCCGCCCGGCGCATACCGCGCAGGCCTGGCGCGGCGCGCACGCTGCGCGCCGGGCAGCGACACGGGCTTTTGGGCGGCGTGCGCCTGCCTCTCCTGCCTTGCCTCGTCGATGTGCCTGGCGACATCGCCCATGGCCGATGCGATGCCGGATGCGCTTTTCTCGGGGGCGAGTTGCTGAAGGCCTTGCGAGGTAGGCAGCTCGATATTGATGCTCAGGCGGTCTGCATGGCGCCCGGCGAGCGCCAGCAATTGGGGGTCTGCGTCGGGAATGGTCTTGAGGTGGATGTAGCCGCGAAAATCATGGTCTTCGCGCAGGCTGCGTGCCACCTCCACCAGTTGCTCCATCGTGTAATTGGACGACTGGATGATGCCGCTGGAAAGAAACAGCCCCTCGATGCAGTTGCGGCGGTAGAAATCGAGGGTGAGCGCCACCACTTCGGCCGCTGTGAACCGCGCCCGCTGCACATTGGAGCTTTTGCGGTTGATGCAGTAGCGGCAGTCGTAGATGCAGAAGTTGGTGAGCAGTATCTTGAGCAGCGACACGCAGCGGCCATCTGGCGTATAGCTGTGGCAGATGCCCATGCCTTCTGCCGACCCCATGCCCTTGCCACCGAGCGAATCGCGCCCCTTGACGCCGCTGGATGCGCAGCTGGCGTCGTACTTGGCAGCGTCTGCCAGGATGCGGAGCTTGGCGATGGTTTGCATACGAATACTGTAAATAACAACAGTATTTTAGCAAAACCTGGTATCCATGCAGCAAAACGCGCATGAACGGCCGAATATTGATGAAGCAGTCTTCCGCGCTTTGCTGAATTATGCGTAGCGCTATCAAATTGATAGATACATAGCGAATCTCGGGCCGCTCATCACACAATCACGCACACCACCACTCAGGCCGCCAGTTGGCGAATGCGCTGCTCCCACCTGGATGGATCGCCAACGCCATCGCCAAATGGCCTGTCAAACCACTTTCTCTCGTCCAGCTGCCGCACGTCCATCAGGTGCAGGTCAGCCGCGGTTTCGGTGCGGGGTAGCAGTACCAGGGCCTCGCTGCCGCGCTGCCACACGGTATTAGGCAGGTCCTGCATGTGGGCCGCGGTGTGCGGCTCTTGCAGCACAGGCGGGCCAAAGCGCTGCCGCACATCGGCCAGCAAGGGACCGATGGGGACGTCCTTGTATTCCACCGTGATGCTGTCCACCGCCCTGTCGCCTTGTGCGCGCAGCTGCGGCTCGGTAAACAGCGGTGCCTCACCCGCGCGAAGGGGGCGGATGATGCCGGCGGGCATCTGCTCGGCCACGACGTTGAGCCGGTGAAACGGTACGCCCAGTACATTGCCGTACAGGCCCCATGCGGCTTCTGCCAGCGCCTGGGCGTTTTCTACCGTCGCTGCCTTGCTTGCAGGCCACGTGGCCAGCACCAGTGCCACGGCCCTGGCCCAATCGGGCTCGCCTGCCTTGGCGCGCGCCTGCAGTCTGGCGGCAGCAGAAGCAGCTGCTGGCGATGGTGCCTGGGGATCGGCCACACCCAGTGAAGCCAGTGCCGCGAGCCACAGGCGGTCTCGCAGCTGGCTGGCCTGCATGTCGAGGCCCCAGTCCGGCACCACGGCCAGCGCAGGCTGCGCCGTCAATGCCAGCACCACCGGCAAACCCAGGCACAGAGGCGGCGCCCACTCGCTGCCGTCGGCAGTCTTGCGCGGCAGGGTGAAAAATTGATCGCTGGCCGGGTCTGGCGCCGGGGCGCCCTCGCCTTGCGCAGGAGTGAGCGGCGTTGCGCCCTCGCCCTCTTTCTGGCAGGCTGCCAGCGCCGGCAACAGGAGCATGCAGCTGCTCCATGCCAGCCAGCGCCTGCGTGTCGATGGTTGTATATGCATTGCCGCGCATTGTAGGGGCCGGTTAAGCGCCGCCAACACAACCCTTGATACGTTGTTGCTTCGCCGGGGGCGCCCAGCCTTGTGGTACGTCTGTACTGCCTGCGGCTTCGCCTAGCGCAGCTCGGCCTAGCGCGGCGCGGCCTGACGCGGCCCGGCCTGACGTGGCCCGGCGCCTAGTCTTAACCGCAAATCTGCGATTTGCTGGGTTTTGCTAGCGGCTCTAAGCCTGTGCGACAGCATGCGCGGTGCGAAACCGCGCGCAGCACCCACAATGCTCCTGCCTGCGGCCCCATGCGCAAAGCACGCAATGTGCGCACCGTGTGCGGTGCATGCAGGTGATTCACCATACGAGGAGACTGCCCATGCCCCGATTCCGCTTTTCCCTGCTGGCCGCTGCGCTGGCGGGCCAGATGCTCACCGCCCCCGCCTTTGCGCAGGACAAGCCCACCGTGCAGTTCATCGCCACCGGCGGCACGATTGCGATGAAGATCGACCCGGTGAAGAACGCGCCCGTTCCCGCGATTTCGGGTGACGACCTGCTCGCCACCGTACCCGACGTGGGCAAATACGCACAGATTCAGGTGAACAACCTCTCGAACGTGCCATCCGACTACATGGATCCGGCACGCTGGGTGCAATTGACGGCCGCCGTGCAGACAGCCCTTGCCAGGCCCGAGGTGGCGGGCGTCATCGTCTCGCACGGTACCGACACGCTGGAGGAGACCGCCTTCTGGCTGGATGTGACCGTGCAGTCGCCCAAGCCCATCGTGCTGATCGGCGCGCAGCGCAATGCTTCGGTGTCTGATTTTGATGGCCCGCGCAACCTGCTCAACGCCGTGCGCATTGCGGTCGATCCGCTGTCGCAGAACAAGGGCGCCATGCTGGCCATGAACAACCAGATCAACGCTGCCCGGTATGTGACCAAGACGCACACCGCGAATGTGGAGACTTTCCGCTCCGGAGAATACGGCTTTCTGGGCGAGGTCTACCCCGACCGCGTGGTCTATGGCAACGCCCCCGTGCGCCGCCAGCACATTGCCATTGCGGCGCAAACCATGCCCGAGGTGGAAATCTTCCCCATGTATGGCGGCGCCAATGGCGAAGCGCTGCGGCAGGCCGTGGACCGGGGTGTCAAAGGCATCGTCATCGACGCGCTGGGCATGGGCAACATGAACGTGCCCATGCTGAATGCCGCCAAGTACGCCATGGGCAAGGGCGTGCCTGTGGTTGTTACCACCCGCGTGCACAACGGCCGCGTGATGCCCAGCTACGGCTTTGAAGGCGGCGGCAAGACCTCGTACGACGCAGGCGCCATCATGGCCGGTGACCTGAAGGCGCCCAAGGCGCGCATTCTGCTGATGCTGGCCCTGCAATCAGGCCAGAAGGAGCGTGCCCAGCTGCAGGCCCTGTTTGACAAGTAGGCTGGCCCGGTAGTCTCCCTGCCCCGTCCATGTCTGCGCTGGCCGGGCGGGTCATTTGCTGGCTGCCTGGGCCAGTTGGGCCGCTCTCAGCGGCTGTAGTCCACGGGGTCGCGGTAGGCGGCCTCGTCATGCATGGCCCAGTAGGCATCCTGCAGCCGCTGGGTGACGGGGCCAGGGCCGGGCAAACCGGTGAGCGCCACCCCGTCGATCTTGGAGATGGGCATGACGCCGCCAGCCGTGGAGGTGATGAACACCTCGTCTGCCGTGCGCAGCGCCTCCTGCGTCACCGGCTGGGCATGCGCGGTAATGCCCAGGCGCTGGCACAGCTCCAGCGCCGTCTGGCGCGATATGCCCATCAGAACGCCGCGCGCCGGAGTGCTCACGACCCCATTCTTGACCATGAAAAGGTTGAAGCCCGGCCCTTCGGCAATGTGGCCCGCACCATCCACCACGCAGCTGGTGTCGTGCCCGCCGTCGTAGGCATCAAACAGCGACTGCACCAGATCGAGCCAGTGGTAGTTCTTGACCGTGGGGTCTACCGACTCGGGGGCGATGCGCACGCGCTGGCTGATATGCAGATCCAGACCCTGCTTCTGCTTTTCGGGGCTGGCAATCCATACGTACGGCAAGGCGTAGGCGTAGAAACGGTTTTCCGCCAGACGCGGATCGCGCACGCCCTTGGGCGCCACTCCGCGCGTACACACCATGCCCACATAGGCGCTTTGCAGGCCGGCGGCGCGCACGCAGCCGTGCAGGATGGCGCGCACCTGCGCCTTGTCGTATGGAATCTGCATGCGCAACGCCTGCATGCTGGCAAAGAACCGGTCAATATGCGCATCCAGGCGAAAGAAAGCGCCCTGCCACACGCCCACCACGTCATAGGTCACGTCCGAGCGGGTAAAGCCCCAATCGAACAGCGAAACCTTGGCTTCGGACAGCGGTACATAGGCACCCTCGGCAAAGGCACAACCGCCGTCCAGGCTGGATGCGGCAGGCGGGGTTGGAAGCGTCATGGCAAACCTCATGAAGTGAACATGGCAAAGGACCAGCTTAGGCCCGGCTGCATGGCATGGCTGTCGCCTTGGGTGCACCAGGGCTTGGCACCTTGAGAACTATCAGAAATTTACTCTGCCGTTGCCCCCGACTGCTTGACCGCCCGGCCCCACTCCACCATCTCGCTCGCCACAAAGCGATCCATCTCTGCGGGCGTGGTGGGAGCAGGCTCCGAGCCTCGGTCGCGGATGAACTTCTGCATATCGGCGCTGCGCAGGATGGCCACGGTTTCCTCATTCAGCCTGTCCACAACGGCCTGCGGCGTGCTTTTGGGGGCCATCAGGCCCAGCCAGCCCACGGCTTCAAAACCCTTGAACTCGGGCAGGCCGGATTCTGCGATCGTAGGCACATCCGGCAGCTGGCTTGACCGCGTTGCCGACGTCACCCCCAGTGGCACGGCCTTGCCTGCCTGGATATTGGCAAGCGCGGCGGTGACCGAGTCCACCATCAGCGGCACCTGGTTGCCCAGAAAATCAGCCTGCGCCGGGCCACTGCCCTTGTAGGGAATGTGCTCCAGCTGCAATTTGGCGCGCGCCTTCACCATTTCTGCGCTCAGGTGCTGGGTACCCCCGATGCCGGCACTGGCGTAGCTGAGCTTGCCCGGCTCGGCACGGGCCCTGGCCACCAGGTCATTCATGGTCTTGATGCCGGTGGCCGGGTTGGCCAGAAAGACCAGGGGCACCTTGGCAACCAGCGTGATGCCGACCAGGTCGACGCGCGGGTCAAAGTTCACCTTTTTGTACAGCGTCTGGTTCACCGCCATGGCGCTGCCGGCCACCAGCAGGGTGTAGCCATCGGGGGCACTGCGCACCACCTGCTCGGTACCGATATTGCTGCCGGCACCGGCCTTGTTTTCCACCACCAGCGGCTGGCCGAGCTTCTGGCCCAACTTCTCCGCGAGGGCTCGGGCGAAGATATCGGTTGCCTGGCCAGGCGGAAACGGCACGATGAGCTTGATCGGTTTGTCCGGATAGGCCGCCAATGCGGGCGAGGCGCCCGTCGCCAGCATGGCAACGGCAAGCAGGGATGCAGAGGGGCGCAGGCGCGTAAAGGCGGTGGGCTTTTTCATGGTGCGTGTCTCCAGTGGCCAATAGGCAAGGAAGGCCGCATCCCAATGACTGGGCAACAGAGAGAGGAAATGCAGCGGTATGCTCGAAACGACCCTGATCTTCGCCGATCCTCTGCACTCGCACCCAAGAGTCCTGTCTCCTAGATAACGACAGGCACCCTATCTGTACCATGTCTTTGTCTGCCGCAGAGGATGGATCAATCGAAAATTGACCAGCAGCGTGTTTCCGCCATGTGCAAAATGCTGTTGTTTGGGTGTTGGACGCTGGTTGTATCCCGGATGGGTTCTTTGCGCACCACTCAGGTCACCCCCGCAGCGTTACGGCAGCAGTGATGAGCCGTGAATGGGTGCCTCAGCAACAACTTTCCGGCCTGTGATTTTCCTGCCCCGGCCAAGCGGACTTGTTACCTCAGGAGGCGATCAAAGAGGAGCGGACGTCGTGGCGGCCTGCAAGCTCAGACCCGCTGGTGACAACGATCTTGAACTCGCCCACTGCAACGCGGTCACCGGCATACAGAACCTGCCGCTTGACGCGCACGCCGTTCACAAACGTGCCATTGGCGCTGTCATGGTCTTCCACCGTCAGAATACCCAGGTAGTAGGTGAAGGCACCATGGTCACGGCTTACGCTGGGATCTTCCAGGACAATTCGGCAGCTTTGGCCTCGGCCGATCAACGTACTTCCCTTTCCCAGCGTGAGGGAGCCTGGAGAAACCCGGGAGCGTGAACTGATCTGGATTTTGGGAAGCATGTTAAAACCTCTATCAAGCAATCAAAGCCAATAGCATGACCTCAGAGGTGCTAACACGTTCAGATAAATGGACCTGCGGTCGAATACGAAGCCTGAGATGCATGGAAAGTGCAGAAGCACAACAATGCGGGGCCTATAGCACCAAAGGTTGCGTCGGCAACTCTTCAATAAGAAACTGAACGTAATTGTCCGACAATCCGGTGGTTTTGATTGAGAACAATAGCAAACGCGCCCATGCGGCCCGTTCGATCGGCAGCGGCTCATCGCATCTCAGTAACCTCTTATCAAAAGCACGCAAAGCCTGACTGTTGCCAGTGGCGAGCCTGCAGCACAAAGGCGCGCTGCAGGCCTACGGCAACAGGATTTCTCTCTGCCTAGCAGCGTTGCCTATACCGTGCCTTCAGTTTCAGCCACAACAGCCATAAAAAAGGCAGCCCGAAGGCTGCCCTCGCACCAAAGCAAATCCGCAGATTTACTTGCGGGCTGGCGGAACGTCCGTGCAGGTGCCGTGCGCCACTTCTGCCGCCATGCCGATGCTTTCGCCCAGCGTGGGGTGTGGATGGATGGTCTTGCCGATGTCCACGGTATCTGCACCCATTTCGATGGCCAGGGCGATTTCACCAATCATGTCGCCAGCATGCGTGCCGACGATGCCACCGCCCAGAATCCTGCCGTGGCCATGGGCCTCTGGCGAATCATCAAACAGCAGCTTGGTGAAGCCTTCGTCGCGGCCATTGGCAATGGCGCGGCCCGAGGCTGCCCAGGGAAACAGGCCCTTCTTGACCTTGATGCCCTGTGCCTTGGCCTGGTCCTCGGTCAGACCCACCCACGCCACTTCGGGGTCGGTATAGGCCACGCTCGGGATCACGCGGGCATTGAAGGCGGCTGAGGCCAGCTCCTTGTTGCCCTGCAGTTCACCGGCGATGACTTCGGCAGCCACGTGCGCTTCATGCACGGCCTTGTGTGCCAGCATGGGCTGACCCACGATGTCGCCGATCGCGAAGATGTTGGGCACGTTGGTGCGCATCTGGATGTCGACATTGATGAAACCACGGTCAGTGACGGACACGCCAGCGGCTTCGGCGCCGATCTTCTTGCCATTGGGTGTGCGGCCCACGGCCTGCAGCACTAGGTCGTACACCTGGGGCTCGGGCACGGTAACGCCGTCCTTGGCGGGCTCGAAGCTGACCTTGATGCCTTCGGGCGTGGCCTCGGCACCCACGGTCTTGGTGTTGACCATGATGTTGTCAAAGCGCGGCGCATTCATTTTCTGCCAGACCTTGACCAGATCGCGGTCGGCGCCCTGCATCAGGCCGTCCATCATTTCCACCACATCCAGGCGTGCGCCCAGCGTGCTGTAGACGGTACCCATTTCCAGGCCGATGATGCCACCGCCCAGAATCAGCATGCGCTTGGGCACGCTCTTCAAGGCCAGCGCGCCAGTCGAGTCGACAATGCGTTCGTCCTTGGGCAGGAAAGGCAGATGCACAGCCTCGGAGCCCGCTGCGATGATGGCCTTCTTGAACTGCACGACCTTCTTGGCGCCGGTCTTCTCCTGGGCATCGCCCGAAGTTTCCTGCACTTCGATGTGGTTGGCGCTCACGAAATTGCCATAGCCGCGCACGATGGTGACCTTGCGCATCTTGGCCATGCCTGCGAGGCCGCCGGTCAGCTTGCCGATGACTTTTTCCTTGTGACCACGCAAGGTGTCGATATTGACCTTGGGGGCGCCGCCATAGTCGATGCCCAGCGCAGCGAGGTGGCTGACTTCGTCCATCACGGCTGCCACGTGCAAGAGCGCCTTGGAAGGAATGCAGCCCACGTTCAGGCATACGCCGCCCAGCGTCTTGTAGCGCTCGATCAGAACGACCTTCAGACCCAGGTCTGCCGCTCGGAAAGCGGCAGAGTAGCCGCCAGGGCCACCGCCCAGCACCACCACGTCGCAGTCTTCGTCGACCTGGCCGCTGTAGTTGCTTGCTATTGGAGCAGGAGCAGCAGGCGCTTGCGCTGCGGGCGCTGGAGCTTGTTGTGATGCAGATGCTGCGGGTGCAGTAGCTGGCGCGGCACTGGGAGCGGGGGTCGATGCGGCACCCTCCGCTGCTTCCAGCGACAGGATCACCGAGCCTTCGGCGACCTTGTCGCCGATCTTGACTTTCAGCTCCTTGACCACGCCAGCATGGCTCGACGGAATTTCCATCGAAGCCTTGTCGGACTCGACGGTGATCAGCGACTGGTCCTTGGCAATGGTATCGCCAGGCTTGACCAGCAGCTCGATCACGCCCACTTCAGCGAAATCACCAATGTCGGGGACTTTGATATCTACGATTGCCATAGTGTGCGTCTCCGATTACAGGATGATGCGGCGGTAATCCGCCAGCACCTGGCCCAGATAGGCATTGAAGCGTGCGGCAGAGGCGCCGTCGATGACGCGGTGGTCGTACGACAGCGACAGTGGCAGCATCAGGCGCGGCACGAACTGCTTGCCGTCCCACACCGGCTTGATGGCCGATTTGGACAGGCCCAGGATGGCCACTTCCGGCGCGTTCACGATAGGTGTGAAGTGCGTGCCGCCAATGCCGCCCAGCGACGAGATGGAGATGCAGCCGCCTTGCATGTCGGCCGCGCCCAGCTTGCCGTCGCGCGCCTTCTTGGCCAGCTCGCCCATTTCTGCGCTGATCTGGATGATGCCCTTCTTGTCGGCATCCTTGAGCACCGGCACGACCAGGCCATTGGGCGTGTCAGCGGCAAAGCCAATGTTGAAGTACTGCTTGTAGACGAGCGTATCGCCGTCCAGGCTGGTGTTGAACTCAGGGAATTTCTTGAGTGCAGCAACCAGCGCCTTGATGACGAAGGCCAGCATGGTGACCTTGACGCCGCTCTTCTCGTTCTCCTTGTTGGTGGAGACGCGGAAGGCTTCGAGTTCGGTGATGTCCGCTTCGTCGTTGTTGGTGACGTGCGGGATCATGACCCAGTTGCGGTGCAGGTTGGCGCCCGAGATTTTCTTGATGCGCGACAAGTCCTTGCGCTCCACGGCGCCGAACTTGCTGAAATCCACCTTCGGCCATGGCAGCAGGTCCATGCCTACGCCAGCGCCACCGGCAGGCGCCTTGGCGGCCTGGGCCTTGGTCTGCACGGCACCGGTCATCACCTGCTTGGTGAAGTTCTGCACGTCGTCCGCCGTGATGCGGCCCTTGTTGCCCGAACCCTTGACCTCCTCCAGCGGCACCCCCAGTTCGCGCGCAAACTTGCGCACCGATGGCGACGCGTACGGCAGGCTGCCGGTGGGCGCCACGGTGGGGTTGTGTGCGGGCACGGCGGCAACGGGAGCCGCACTGGCAGGCGCCGCAGATGCAGGCGCCGGTGCGGCGGCCTGAGGAGCTGCCTGCACAGGCGCGGCAGATGCTGCAGGCGCAGCAGCCACGCTTCCTTCCAGAACGGCCACCAGATCGCCTACATTGACCTTGTCGCCGATCTTGACCTTGAGCTCCTTGACCACGCCAGCGGCGGGCGATGGGATTTCCATCGAAGCCTTGTCGGATTCCACGGTGAAGAGCGATTGCTCCTTGGTGACGGTGTCGCCCACCTTCACCAGCAGCTCGATCACGGCCACGTCCTTGAAGTCGCCAATGTCGGGGACATTGACGTTGAGGGGGCCGGAAGCGGCAGGTGCTGCTGCGGGTGCGGGGGCCGGTGCAGCCTGCGCAGGTGCCGCTGCCGGAGCCTGGGCGGCTGCCGCAGGGGCGGCCGCGGCGGGCGCAGGAGCTGCAGCGCCATCCGCTGCTTCCATCTTGATGATGACCGAGCCTTCGGCAACCTTGTCGCCGATCTTGACGAGGATTTCCTTGACCACGCCTGCGTGGCTGGACGGAATCTCCATCGACGCCTTGTCGGACTCGACGGTGATCAGCGACTGGTCCTTGGCGACGGTGTCGCCGGGCTTGACGAGCAGCTCGATCACGCCCACTTCTGCA
Source organism: Comamonas odontotermitis (assembly GCF_040396735.1). Taxonomy (GTDB): domain Bacteria; phylum Pseudomonadota; class Gammaproteobacteria; order Burkholderiales; family Burkholderiaceae_C; genus Comamonas; species Comamonas odontotermitis_C. Next base: position 8,852 of record NZ_JBEBNZ010000023.1, on the reverse strand, counting down.
AAGTCACCAATATCGGGAACTTGAATGTCAATCAATGCCATTGTGTTGTCTCCTGGCGGCTTTAAGCGTAGAGCGGGTTGATCTTGTCGGCGTTGATGCCGTACTTGGCAATCGCATCGGCCACCTTCTGTGCAGGCAGCTTGCCTTCATCGGCCAGCGCCTTCAGGGCTGCCACGACGATGTAGTGGCGGTCGATTTCGAAATGCTCGCGCAGCTTGCGACGGAAGTCCGAGCGGCCAAAGCCGTCGGTGCCCAGCACCTTGAAGCTGCGGCCAGCAGGGATAAACGGACGGATCTGCTCGGCGTACGACTTCATGTAGTCGGTCGAAGCGATCACTGGACCGGTGCTGCCGGCCAGCTCTGCCGTCACGAAAGCCACCTTGGGCGCTTCGGTCGGGTGCAGCATGTTCCAGCGCTCGGCATCCTGGCCGTCGCGGGTGAGTTCGTTGAACGATGGGCAGCTCCACACGTCGGCGGCAATGCCCCAGTCCTGCGCCAGCAGTTCCTGGGCGAAGAAGGATTCACGCAGGATGGTGCCCGAGCCCAGCAGCTGCACGCGCTGCTCGCCCTTGCCACCCGACTTGCACAGGTACATGCCCTTGAGGATCTTTTCCTCGGTGCCGGGCGTCAGGCCTGGCATGGCGTAGTTTTCGTTCAGCAGCGTCAGGTAGTAGAAGACGTTTTCCTGGTTCTGCACCATGCGGCGCAGGCCATCCTGCATGATCACGGCCACTTCGTGGGCAAAGGTCGGGTCGTAGCTGATGCAGTTGGGAATGGTGCCTGCCAGGATGTGGCTGTGGCCGTCTTCGTGCTGCAGGCCTTCGCCGTTCAGCGTGGTGCGGCCCGAGGTGCCGCCCAGCAGGAAGCCGCGCGCCTGCAGATCGCCTGCCGCCCAGGCCAGGTCACCAATGCGCTGGAATCCGAACATCGAGTAATAGATGTAGAACGGAATCATGATGCGGTTGCTGTGGCTGTAGCTGGTTGCTGCTGCAATCCAGCTGGACATGCCGCCCGCTTCGTTGATGCCTTCCTGCAGGATCTGGCCCTTGGTGTCTTCCTTGTAGTACATCACCTGGTCCTTGTCGACCGGGGTGTACTGCTGGCCATGCGGGTTGTAGATGCCGATCTGGCGGAACAGACCTTCCATACCGAAGGTACGGGCCTCGTCCACCAGAATGGGCACCACGCGGGGGCCGACTTCCTTGTCGCGCAGCAGTTGCGTGAGGAAGCGCACATAGGCCTGCGTGGTCGAGATTTCGCGGCCTTCCGGCGTGGGCTCCAGCACGGCCTTGAAGGTGTCGAGCGAAGGCACGGTGAACTGCTCGTCGGCCTTGGCGCGGCGCTGGGGCAGGTAGCCGCCCAGGGCCTTGCGGCGCTCGTGCAGGTACTTCATTTCCGGCGTGTCATCGGCCGGCTTGTAGAACGGCAGGTCGGCGATCTGGCTGTCCGGAATCGGGATGTTGAAACGGTCGCGGAAGGCCTTGATGTCCTCGTCAGCCAGCTTCTTGGTCTGGTGGACATTGTTCTTGCCTTCGCCAACCTTGCCCATGCCAAAGCCCTTGACGGTCTTGACGAGCAGTACAGTGGGCTGACCCTGGTGGTTCTGTGCCGCGTGGAAGGCCGCGTAGACCTTTTGGGAGTCATGGCCGCCGCGCTGCAGGTTCCAGATCTCGTCATCGCTCATGTGTTCAACCATCTTCAGCGTGCGTGGATCGCGGCCAAAGAAGTTCTTGCGGACGTAAGCGCCGTCGTTGGCCTTGAAGGCCTGGTAGTCGCCGTCGTTGCATTCCATCATGATCTTGCGCAGCGCGCCATCGTGATCCTTGGCAAGCAAGGTATCCCAGCCCTTGCCCCAGATCAGCTTGACGACGTTCCAGCCGGCGCCACGGAATTCGCCTTCCAACTCCTGGATGATCTTGCCGTTGCCGCGCACAGGGCCGTCAAGGCGCTGCAGGTTGCAGTTGATGACGAAAACGAGGTTGTCCAGGTTTTCACGCGCGGCCAGGCCGATTGCGCCCAGGGATTCGACTTCGTCCATCTCGCCGTCGCCGCAGAACACCCAGACCTTGCGGTTTTCGGTGTTGGCAATTCCACGGGCGTGCAGGTACTTCAGGAAACGCGCCTGGTAGATCGCCATCAGCGGGCCCAGGCCCATCGAGACAGTGGGGAACTGCCAGAAATCAGGCATCAGCTTGGGGTGCGGATAACTGGAGAGGCCCTTGCCGTCCACTTCCTGGCGGAAGTTCAGCAGTTGCTCTTCGGAGATGCGGCCTTCCAGATAGGCACGGGCATAGATGCCGGGCGAGACGTGGCCCTGGATGTAGAGGCAGTCGCCGCCATGGTTTTCGCTCTCGGCATGCCAGAAATGGTTGAAGCCGGCACCAAACATGCTGGCCAGCGATGCGAAGGAGCCGATGTGGCCGCCCAGGTCGCCGCCTTCGGGCGGGTGGATGCGGTTGGCCTTGACGACCATGGCCATCGCGTTCCAGCGCATGTAGGCGCGCAGGCGCTGTTCGATCTCGAGATTGCCGGGGCTGCGGGCTTCCTGCTCGGGCTCGATGGTATTGACGTAGCCGGTATTGGCAGAAAACGGCAGATCCACGCTGTTCTGGCGTGCATGTTCCAGCAGTTGTTCAATCAGGGAGTGGGCGTATTCCGCGCCTTCGCGATCGATCACTGCGGACAGCGCATCCATCCACTCGCGGGTTTCTAGGTTGTCGGTTCGGGTGGTGCCGTTGACAGGCTTTTGTTCGGATGGCTCGGACATGCTAGGCGTCTCCTTATTGACTGAACTACTACGAATGACTGTGCCAGAGTTTCTCACATTTTTTGAGTATTTCAAATAGCGGTCTTCGTTTTTATATTATGAAAAAATGCTGCAAACGCACAATTGACGGGCGTTTGCGCTGGCACATGTACCACGATACGCCAGTTTCAGACGGTGGTTTGGCTCCCCCTCGTCTACACTCTGGGCCATGAATCCGAATGAGAGTTCCGTCGCCGAAACGGAAAACAGCCGCCCCAGCCTGGTCCAGATGTGGCGCACCTGGTGGAAGGGTTTGTCGCCCGCGCGACAGGATCGCTATGCATCGATTGCCCCGCTGGTGGCGGTGGTGATGTTTTTTATCGCCATCGTTGCGGCCTTCTGGTATCTGCGTATCGAAGAGTTCGAGCGTGAGCGCGAATCCATGCGCCGAGACGTGGAATACGCCCAGCAGCGCATCCGCCTGCGCCTGTCCGAGCGGCAGGAGCAGTTGATGCGCCTGGCGCGCGACGTGGGCAACCAGGACATTGACAAAAACGGCTTCAACGACCGCGCCGACACCATGATCAGCCAGTACGCCGAACTGCAAGCCCTGACCTGGCTGGACGCCAAGCGCCAGGTGCGCGCCACGCAGTTCGGCCCAAGCGTGGCCTCGGAAGACCTGCTGACCGTGGATGAAGTCGTCAGCAAGAAGGAGCTGGTCGACCTGTTCGACATGGCGCGCGACCTGCAGCAGCCGGTGTACTCGCAGCCGCTGTCTACCAAGGGTAGCTCGCCCATGCTGCTGCTGGAAGTGCCCGTCAGCCAGAAGGGGCGTTTTGGCGGTGTGCTGCTGGCGGAGTTTTCCATCGACAACCTGCTGCGCTACGCCACGCCCACGGAAGTACTGGCGCGCTATGCCGTCACGCTCAAGGATGGCAACGGCACCACCATTGCGGGCACCCCGCTTGCCCCGCGCGCGGCGGCCCAGCGTCTGCTGCCCTGGCGCGCCGTTCCCAACGAATACGAGATACCCATCGCCCCGGTGGGCAACAGCCTCAAGCTGCGTGCCCAGGCCTACCACACCTCGCTGGGCCTGGTCAGCAACGGCCTGTTCTGGCTGGTGGGTGTGCTCAGCTTCATGACGGCCTGGCTGCTGCTGGCCACCTGGCGCCACACACGCAAACGCATCCGCACGCAGGAAGCGCTGCAGGGCGAGACCAATTTCCGCCGCGCCATGGAAAACAGCGTGCTGACCGGCATGCGCGCCCTCGATCTGCAGGGCCGCATCACCTACGTGAACGCCGCGTTCTGCCAGATGACCGGCTGGAGCGAGGGCGAGCTGGTGGGCAAGATGCCGCCCTACCCCTATTGGCCCGAAGGCGACCAGAGCACCTACCACGACATGCTGATCGACGAGATGAGCGGCAAGGTCTTTCCTGGTGGTTTTCAGATGCGGGTGCGGCGCAAAAACGGCTCCATGTTCGAGGCGCGGCTCTATGTATCTCCGCTGATCGACGGCCACGGCCGCCAGACGGGCTGGATGACCTCGATGACCGACATCACCGAGCCCAACCGTATCCGCGAACAGCTGTCCGCATCCTATGAGCGCTTCACCATCGTGCTCGAAGCGCTGGATGCATCCGTCTCCGTTGCGCCGCTGGGCAGTGCAGAGCTGCTGTTTGCCAACAAGCTCTACCGCCAGTGGTTCGGCTCGCAGACCGTGGGCCACCTGCAACTGGTGGCGCAGGCCGGTGTGCTGCCCAGCAACAACCATGCATCCACCAGCCTGGACGATGAAGACGGCCTGATGGGCCTGCCCAGCGATGAGATCACCACCGCCGTGGCGGGCAACGCGGAAATCTACATTCCAGAGCTGGGCAAGTGGCTGGAGGTGCGTTCGCGCTACCTCAACTGGGTGGATGGGCGCCTGGCCCAGATGGTGATTGCCACCGATATCACGCAGCGCCGCCTGGCAGAGGAACAGGCCTCTCGCCAGGCCGAGAAAGCTGCTACCGTCAGCCGCCTGGTGACCATGGGCGAGATGGCTTCCAGCGTGGCGCATGAGCTGAACCAGCCTCTGTCGGCCATCAGCAACTACTGCAGCGGCATGGTCTCGCGCATCAAGAACGGCACGCTGAGCGAAGAAGCGCTGCTGGGCGCGCTGGAGAAGACGGCCCACCAGGCGCAGCGCGCCGGACAGGTGATCCACCGCATCCGTGCGTTCGTCAAGCGCAGCGAGCCCAACCACGAACTCGCCGATGTGGCGGAAATCGTCAGCGAGGCGGTAGAGCTCGGCTCCATCGAACTCAAGCGCCACAATGTGCGCCTGTCGCACCATGTGGCTGCTCGGCTGCCCCAGATCCGCGTGGACAGCATCCTGATCGAACAGGTGCTGATCAATCTGATGAAGAACGGTGCCGAGTCGATTGCCAATGCAGACCGCCCGCCGCACCAGCGCATGGTGGAATTGCGGGTGGTGCCCCGCAAGATTGGCGACGCGGATGTGATAGAGTTTTCTGTTCAAGACACCGGGCGCGGCCTGTCACCCGAGGTTCTGGACAGATTGTTCCAGGCGTTCTTCTCTACCAAGAGCGAAGGCATGGGCATTGGCCTGAATCTTTGCCGTTCGATTGTGGAATCGCACCATGGCCGGATGCAGGCCGATAACATCTACAATGGCAACGAGGTGACGGGTTGTAAGTTCAGCTTCTGGATTCCGGTGGCCCGTGCTGCTGAATCTGCTGAATCGCCGGCGCGACAGCAATACTGATAGAAGGAATTGTGCATGAGCTTGATCCCGAAGAAGGGCACGGTATACGTGGTGGATGACGACGAGGCAGTTCGTGATTCGCTGCAATGGCTGCTGGAGGGCAAGGACTACCGCGTACGTTGCTTTGACTCTGCCGAGTCGTTTCTGGCGCGCTACGACCCACGCGAAGTGGCCTGTCTGATCGTGGATATCCGCATGGGCGGCATGAGCGGCCTGGAACTGCAGGATCGCCTGATCGAAAACAAATCCCCGCTGCCAGTCGTCTTCATCACCGGCCACGGCGATGTGCCGATGGCCGTGGACACGATGAAAAAGGGCGCGATGGACTTCATCCAGAAGCCCTTTGACGAAGCCCACCTGGACTCCCTGGTCGAGCGCATGCTGGACAAGGCCCGCGATTCGTTCGCAGGCCACCAGCAGGCCGCCAGCCGCGATGCCCTGCTGGCCAAGCTGACGAGCCGCGAATCGCAGGTGCTCGAGCGCATCGTGGCCGGACGCCTGAACAAGCAGATCGCCGACGACCTGGGCATCAGCATCAAGACCGTTGAGGCGCACCGCGCCAACATCATGGAAAAGCTGGGCGCCAATACCGTGGCCGACCTGCTCAAGATTGCACTGGGATCGCAAGCGCCAGCCAAGGCATCGTGATAAATTAGCGGCCTTCCCGCCCGGACAAAGAACTACGGTTTTTATAGCTATATGCGCTTGTACCGCCTGCGGTACGGCGCATTTTCTTTTGGCATTTTGGATTCAGACATGACCGCTCAACTGATCGATGGCAAGGCCCTCTCCCAACAACTGCGTGCCGATGTGAAGGCACGCGCCGACAAGCTCAAAGCCCGGGGGATCGTGCCCGGCCTTGCCGTCATCCTGGTGGGCGACAACCAGGCCAGCCAGGTCTATGTGCGCAACAAGGTCAAGTCCTGCGAGGAATGCGGCTTTCACTCCGTACTGGAAAAGTACGATGCCAGCATGACCGAGGCCGAGTTGCTCGCCCGCGTCGAAGCGCTCAACAACGACCCAAGCATCCACGGCATCCTGGTGCAGTTGCCCCTGCCCAAGCACATTGATGACCACAAGGTGATCGAAGCCATCTCGCCCAAGAAGGATGTGGACGGCTTTCACGTGGCCAGCGCCGGCGCGCTGATGGTGGGCGAAGTCGGCTTCAAGGCCTGCACGCCCTATGGCTGCATGAAGATGCTCGAATCCATCGGCATGAAGGACTTGCGCGGCAAGCACGCCGTGGTCATCGGCCGCTCCAACATTGTGGGCAAGCCCATGGCCATGATGCTGCTGGCTGCCAATGCCACTGTGACCATCACCCACAGCGGCACGGCCGACCTCGCGGCCATGACACGCCAGGCGGACATCGTGGTCGCCGCCGTAGGCAAGGTGGGCGTGCTGACGGCCGACATGGTCAAGCCCGGTGCCGTGGTCATCGACGTGGGAATGAACCGCGATGCCGATGGCAAGCTGTGTGGCGACGTGGATTTTGACGGCGTCAAGGAAGTGGCGGGCTACATCACCCCCGTACCCGGCGGTGTGGGCCCGATGACCATCACCATGCTCATGGTCAACACGCTGGAGTCGGCCGAGCGCGCCTGAGGCCCGCGTACGGGCCGGGCGGGAGCCCGCCACAGGCCTGTCAAAAACTATTAAAACGATAGCTGCTGGCGTGCTCCCATTGCGCGCCAGCAGCTTTTTTCATGTTCAAATGGCTGGCAATGCCCCGTTCGCCAGCAGTAGTTCAGATATTGCGCCAATAATGCATTGATTGCAGGGCAATACGCCCCATCTAACCAGCACCATGACCAATCCTTTGCTCGACTTCAGCGGTCTGCCCCGCTTTGACCAGGTACAACCCGAACACATTGCACCCGCCATCGACCAGTTGCTGGCCGAGAGCGAAACGGCCCTCAAGACGGTGACGGCGCCGGATTTTCCCGCGCAATGGAGTGAAATCGCCAAGGTGCTGGATGTGACGACCGAGAAGCTCGGCCGCGCCTGGGGCATGGTCGGCCACCTCAATTCGGTGGCCGACACGCCCGAGCTGCGCGCCGCCTACAACGCGGAAATGCCCAAGGTCACCGCGTTCTGGACGCAGCTGGGCTCGGACGAGGCACTGTACGCCAAGTACAAGGCCATCAACCCCGCCACCTTGAATGCAGAACAGAAGCAGGCCTGGGACAACGCCATGCGCAACTTCGTGCTCGGTGGCGCCGAACTGCAGGGCAAGGCGCGCGACGAATATGCTGCACTGCAAGAAAAGAGCGCCCTCGCCTGCCAGAAGTACAGCGAAAACGCCATGGATGCGACCGACCAATTCGCCTACTATGCGGCGCTGGAAGAACTGGATGGTGTACCCCAGGATGTGATTGCTGCAGCCCGGGCGGCTGCCGAAGCCGACGGCAAGGACGGCTACAAGCTGACCCTGAAGATTCCCAGCTACCTGCCCGTGATGCAGTTTGCCAAGAGCAGCGCACTGCGCGAGACGCTCTACCGCGCCTACACCACCCGTGCCAGCGAATTTGGCGATGCCAAGCTCGACAACACGCCGCTGATGGTCGACATCCTGAAAATGCGCGAGCAAGAAGCGCACCTGCTGGGGTACGCCAATTTTGGCGAACTCTCCGTGGCGCCCAAGATGGCCAAGTCATCGCAACAGGTGCTGGACTTCTTGCAGGAACTGGCCAGCAAGGCCAAGCCTTTTGGCGAAAAGGATGTGCAGGATTTGCGCGACTACGCACGTACTGAGTTGGACCTGACTGACCCGCAGGCCTGGGACTGGGGCTATATCGGCGAGCATCTGAAGGAGGCACGCTACGCCTTCAGCGAGCAGGAGCTGAAGCAATACTTCCCAGCCCCCAAGGTGCTGGCAGGGCTGTTTCGCATCGTCGAGACCCTCTTTGGCGTGCAGATCAGGCAGGACTTGGCCCCCGTGTGGAACGATGCAGTGCAGTTCTACCGCATCGAGCGCAATGGCGAACTGGTAGGCCAGTTCTACCTGGACCCGCCCGCACGCAACGGTAAACGCGGCGGCGCATGGATGGATGATGTACGCACCCGCTGGCTGCGGCCTGACAACGGGCAGTTGCAGACGCCCATTGCCCACCTGGTATGCAATTTTGCTGCCGGCGTGGATGGCAAGCCGCCGCTGCTCACACACGATGATGTCATCACCCTCTTCCACGAAACCGGCCATGGCCTGCACCACATGCTCACCCAGGTGAACGAGCGCGATGTCTCAGGCATCAGCGGCGTAGAGTGGGATGCCGTCGAGTTGCCCAGCCAGTTCATGGAAAACTTCTGCTGGGAGTGGGAAGTGCTGCGCCACAT
>NZ_JBEBNZ010000022.1:0-58648 GCF_040396735.1 Comamonas odontotermitis | reverse complement strand
TGGACCTGATCCAGGAAGGCAACATCGGCCTGATGAAGGCGGTGGACAAGTTCGAATACCGCCGTGGTTACAAGTTCTCGACCTACGCGACCTGGTGGATTCGCCAGGCCATCACGCGTTCGATCGCCGACCAGGCCCGCACCATCCGCATCCCGGTCCACATGATCGAGACCATCAACAAGATGAACCGCATCTCGCGCCAGCACCTGCAGGAGTTCGGCTTCGAGCCCGATGCGTCCATCCTGGCAGAGAAGATGGAGATTCCTGAGGACAAGATCCGCAAGATCATGAAGATCGCCAAGGAGCCTATCTCGATGGAAACCCCCATCGGCGATGATGACGACAGCCACCTGGGCGATTTCATCGAAGACAGCGCCAACACGGCGCCCGTGGATGCTGCGATGCAGGCCGGCCTGCGCGACGTGGTCAAGGACATTCTCGATGGCCTGACCCCCCGCGAAGCCAAGGTGCTGCGCATGCGCTTCGGCATCGAGATGAGCACCGACCACACGCTGGAAGAAGTGGGCAAGCAGTTCGACGTGACGCGCGAGCGCATCCGCCAGATCGAAGCCAAGGCGCTGCGCAAGCTCAAGCACCCCAGCCGCTCGGACAAGCTGCGCAGCTTCATCTAAGCGCCTCAACGCCCCCTGCAAACCCCGCCCCGAGCGGGGTTTGTTTTTTCCGTGGCCCTTTCCGCTATCGAAGCAATAGCATTACGCACTCCAGGGGTGCGCGCGAATTGCTGTTTTGGTTCAAAATTGCGCCTATGGAAACCACCCTGCCCACTGCCGTCCAGACCCTGCCAGCCACCGTGCTTACCCCAGCGCTGAGCACGCAGCGCACAGATGCCGTGGCCTCCGAGGTTCCGGTGGCCCTCGTGTTCAATGGCATATCCCACGCAGTGATGATGTGCACTCCGCAGAGTCTGGAGGCCTTTGCGCTCGGCTTTGCGCTGTCGGAAGGCATCATCGACAGCGCCGAGGATTGTTACGGAATCGAACTGGCGCCCCCCCCTGCATGCGACGGCGATATAGAGTCGCCCGGCATCCAGGTGGAGATCACCATCGCCAGCCGCTCTTTTGCCCGCCTGAAGGAAAAGCGCAGGACGCTGGCCGGGCGCACGGGCTGCGGCATCTGCGGCATTGATTCGATGGACGCGCTGGACATGGTGCCCGAGCCGCTGGCGCTTGCAGCGTGGGCGCGCGGCATCGGGCTGGAACAGTTGCAAATCGCCTTCCGCCAGTTGCCTGCACTGCAGCCCCTGAACCAGCAGGCCGGAGCCATCCACGCCGCGGGTTGGGCCACCGCAGACGGCCAGTTGCAACTGGTGATGGAAGATGTGGGCCGTCACAATGCGCTCGACAAGCTGCTGGGCTGCATGGCGCAGCAGCAGTTGCTCCAGCAAGCCGGTTTTGTGGTGATGACCAGCCGCGCCAGCTACGAACTGGTGCGCAAATGCGCCCGCCTGGGGTTGCCGGTGCTGGCGACCATTTCTGCACCCACCACCCTCGCCATAGAGGTCGCGAACCAGGCTGGCATGCGCCTTTTTGGCCTGTGCCGGGGTGACAGGGCCATTGCCTATACAGCCAATTGATAAAGACCACTTTCTGCCCCGCAGCGCCCCACAGATGGCCCTGAGGCACTCAAAAAACGTAGCATATCAGCAACACTTATCGCGCCATCGCCCCAGATTCGGGTACTGCGCCTATACATTGCGGATCAAGAGCTATTAAACTTGTAGCAGATATTTCTCGCGACTATGGTCGCGCCCAATATTGTGGATTTGAATGCGAAAGCGCCGCTTTCGCTCCTCAACATAGCGCAAGGAGAACCATACATGAGCGCCAAGGAAAATACCGCCATCAACCAGCTGTTCGAGCGGTTGGAATGCCGATACGCTTTGCGTGTGCTGTGGGCACTGCGTGACGGCCATCCACAGACCTTCCGACTGCTGCAGGACAGCGTAGGCGGCATCACTCCCAATACCTTGAACACCCGTATCAAGGAACTGCGTGAAGCGGGTTTCCTCGATCACAACAGCGATGGCTACACCGTCACCCCTTCGGGCCAGGACCTGCTCAAGCGCCTGTCGGACGTGCAAGCCTTCGCCACCCGCTGGGTAGCAGCCGGCCAAGCCAAGAAATAGAACACCCCAGGCCCGACAAAACCATGCCAAGCCCGCCCCGTGCGGGTTTTGTGCTTTATGGACAGGTATGATTGCCTGTTGCAAGAACATTCTCAAAGGATCACCATGGCATTCACCACCACCCCATCGGGCCTGCAGTACGAAGACACCGAAGTCGGCACTGGCGCAGAAGCAGCCAAGGGCCAGCAGGTCACTGTGCACTACACCGGCTGGCTGTATGCCGATGGCCAGCAGGGCAGCAAGTTCGACTCCAGCAAGGACCGCAACGATCCGTTCGTGTTCCCTCTGGGCGCCGGCATGGTCATCAAGGGCTGGGACGAAGGCGTGCAAGGCATGAAGGTGGGCGGCAAGCGCACCCTCATCATCCCCGCAGAACTGGGCTATGGCGCACGCGGCGCTGGCGGCGTGATTCCTCCCAATGCCACGCTGAAGTTCGATGTGGAACTGCTGAAGGTATAACCCCGGGCAACCCAATGGGGAAAGACTGCCCGATGACTGGCGCCCGATAGCAGGCAACCGCTGCTGCGCCTCAGGAGGTGTTTCTTCCTTCAATGCCATCCCCGGCAAGAACTGCACCGCGCGCAAGCCCGGTGCAGTTTTTCTTTTCACTTTGCCAGCGACTGGCAGACGAATCGGCAAAGCGTAGGTGTGGCTCCCATGAAATGAAACAGGCACCGGGGCATTTCTAGGGCTGCCGCTCCGTTGATGCCACTGCCACCCCGGTTTTGTGGCGAGTGAGGCAACTCACCCCCCAGATCACCAGCACCCCCACAGGCACTCCGAAAACCGCTGCCAGCGTGGGCTGTATACCCCACCACAGATGGGAAGGCGGGGCCGATTGCCATCCCGCCGCACGCGCAGGCGATGTGTTGGCGACCATGTAATACAAGGTGATGCCCAGGCCTGCGAGCATGCCCCAGACGGCCCCCTGGCGTGTTGCCCCTTTCCAGTACAGCCCCAGCAGCATTGCAGGAACGAAGGCTGAGGCGGCTATCGAAAAGGACGCAGACACCAGCACCAGAATGCCGGAGCTGCGTACCGATGCCACAGCGGCTGCCGCCAGCGCCACCATCAGCAAGGTGAATTTGGAGAGAATCACCCGCTGCTGCGGCGTCACGGATTTGCCCCGCTCCACCAGGTACAAGTCGCGCACCAGGGCATTGCTGATGGTCAGCAACAGGCCATCAGCGGTTGACAGCGCCGCAGCCAGCCCGCCAGCAGCCACCAGGCCCGAGACCACAAACGGCAACCCGCCCAGCTCCGGCGTGGCCAGCATGATCAGATCGGCACCCAGCCGTATCTCGCCCCACTGCACAATGCCGTCGCCATTCACGTCTTCGATCGACAGCAGCGAGCCGTCCACCCGCGTCCACTGGGCAATCCAGGTGGGCAGGGCATCGAAATGGCTGCCCACCAGGGTCTGCATCACCTGCAGCTTGACGAGCGCCGCCAGCGCGGGTGCACTGGTGTAGAGCAGCACCACAAAAAACAAGGTCCATGCCACCGAGCGCCGCGCCGCAGCCGGCGTGGGCAAGGTGTAGTAGCGGGTCAGCAGATGTGGCAGGCCCGCAGTGCCCAGCATCAGGCAGAACATCAAGGCCAGAAAATTGCGCCGCGACACATCCTCCTGCACCTGCGCGGCCTCTGCCACACCGGGAATCACCGCGTACGGCACCGTATGCTGCGGCATCCCGCCCAGGGGCTGGGCACGGGCATAGTTTTCGTGCATGGCAGCCGTCCACTGCTCGCGCGCCGTGGCTTCGTCCTGCGGCAGGGCCGCCAGCTCACGCCCCGCTGCCAGCACCTGGCCCAGGTCGGCATTGCTGATGCGCAACTGGTGCACCAGTTCACGCAGCCGCTCGCGCTCGGCTTCAAGCGCAACAGGAATATTGCGCAGCCGCGATTCATACACCATGCCGCGCTGCAGGTAGACCAGCTCCACATCGCGCTCGGCCGGATCACTCAGCAGGGTTTTCTCGTACTCTGCAATCTTGTCCAGCTCCTGCGTATAGACGGCCACTGCCACCGGGCTGCCCAGGCGCTGGTAGGCGAGCCAGGACACAGGAATCAAAAATGCCAGGAGAATCATCACGTACTGCGCCACCTGCGTCCAGGTGATGGCGCGCATGCCGCCCAGGAAAGAGCAGACCAGCACCCCACCCAGGCCCAGCATGATGCCGATCTCGAACTGCACGCCGGTCAGGCGCGAGGCGATCAGGCCCACGGCATAGATCTGCGCCACCACATACGAGAACGAACACATCACCGCCGCAAGCGCCGCAATCACGCGCGGCCAGCGGCCGCCATACCGCAGCTGAAAGAAATCCGGCAGGGTATAGAGATTGAGCGCCCGCAACTGCGGGGCAATCAAAAGCGCCACCAGCACGAAGCCGCCCGTCCACCCGAGCAGATAGGCAAGCCCCCCCGGCTGCTGGCTGGTGCCTGCAAAGCCCTGCAAGTACAGCGCGCCCGACAGGCTCAGAAACGATGCGGCGCTCATCCAGTCTGCCGCAGTCGCCATGCCGTTGTAGATGGGCGGAATGCGGCGGCCCGCCACGTAATACTCTTCCGAATCGGCCGTTCGCCCCCACACGCCGATGGTGGCGTACATCATCACCGGCACAAACAGGAAGATCGGCCCGATCCATTGGCGCGACAGACCGGCATGCTCTGCCCAGCCCACCAGCCCGATGAAACAGGCCAGGCCCAGCAGATACAGTGCGAACAGCTTGTGAATTCTTTGCATGGCAGCTGTGCTTGCTTACTGCACGTCCTTTTCCGGATGCAGCCGCAGATACAGAAGATATGCCACCACCAGCACCACGTACAGAACCGGCAGGCCCGAGGCAGCATAGCGGTAAGCCGCACCCGCTCCCCAGACGGCATCGAGTTGCGGCGCCCAGTACAGGCAGGCAAAGGTGCTGAGCACCAGCACGAGCAGCACCCACAGATGGGCTGCGTTCAAGCGCATCGAATCAAACGCGGCCGCTGGATCGGGCGAATTCGCCTCGGGGCTGGTGCTTTCGTTGGCGGTGGTCATTGGCGATAGGTTGAGGCTGGGGCGGTCATCAAGGTCCTTGAAGGATGGTTGGCTCTGCGAGGCTCTTCATTCTGCGCAGCCACCGCCCCGCCATTTTGTCGCAGATGGGACTGGTTTGCGCCCTCTCTAGGGGGAAGCACGGTGCAGCGCCCTCCGCCTGGTTTTGATAATCCAGCCTGAATCGGCTCTGCAAGCCATGCGGTGGCCAGCCGCACCCGTCGCGCAGCGCTTGCGCATACAACAAGCATTTTGGAGACAAACAGCCATGACCCATCTCACAACCACTGCAGTTGCCGCCATGCTGGCCTGCGCCAGTCTGGCAGCGCTGGCAGCCGGTATTTCGGACGACAAGGTCAAGATCGGCGTGCTCACCGACATGTCGGGCCAGTATGCCGACTCGGGCGGCAAGGGCTCGGTCGAGGCGGCCAAGATGGCGATCGAAGACTTTGGTGGCAAGGTGCAGGGCAAGCCGATCGAACTGGTATTTGCCGACCACCAGAACAAGGCCGACATCGGCGGCACCAAGGCCCGCCAGTGGTGGGACGCCGAAGGCGTCGACATGATCATGGACCTGAACAACTCCGCCATCGCCGGCGCCGTGTTCACCCTGGCCAAGGAACGCAACAAGGTCGCCATCAGCACAGGCGCGCTGTCCACGGGCCTGACCAACGAGTTCTGCGCCCCCACCACGGTGCACTACACCGTCGATTCCTACTCGCTGGGCAAGTCTGCGGTCGAAAGCATCATGGCGCAGGGCAAGAAGGACTGGTTCATCCTGGCGGTCGACTATGCCTACGGCAAGGTGACCGCCGCCACGGTGACCGACTTCGTCAAGGAGAGCGGCGGCAAGGTGCTGGGCACCGTCTACCATCCGTTCAATGCCAGCGACTTCTCTTCCTTCATGATGCAGGCGCAGGCCAGCAAGGCCCAGGTGGTGGCGCTGGCCAATGCCACGCAGGACACCGTCAACTCCATCAAGACGGCGCGTGAGTTCGGCATGACCAAGAACATCACCTTTGTGCCGCAACTCATCTACATCAACGATGCCCACGCCATGGGCCTGGAGCTGGGCCAGGGCCTGACCTTTGCCACGGCCTTCTACTGGGACCGCAATGACGAATCACGTGCCTGGTCCCAAAAGTACCAGGCACGCATGAAGAAAATGCCGTCAATGAACCAGGCCAGCGTCTATTCCGCCGTCACCCAGTACCTCAAGGCCATCGATGCCGCGGGCACCGACGAAGGCTTGGCGGTGACGAACCAGCTCAAGAAGATGAAGATCAACGACGTGTTCTCGCAAAACGGCTACGTGCGCGAAGACGGCCGCATGGTGCATGACATGTTCCTCGCCCAGATGAAGTCGCCCAAGGAATCCAAGGGCCCCTGGGATTACTACAAGATCCTCGACACCATCCCGGGTGACAAGGCCTTCCAGCCCCTGTCCAAGAGCACCTGCTCGCTTGTTGCAAAAAAGTGAGCATCTGGCGCGCATTGGGTATATGCCAGCGCCTGATTTCACATAAGAAAACCTTTGTGACCAAGCCCGGCATCCGCCGGGTTTTCTCATGGGCACAGGGGCAGGAGGCGCAGCACTGCCATTGAAAATTACAAAAACATACAAATTACGTCGGCTGAGTTAACCCCGCAAGGCCGGCTGCTCCGATTCAGCAGGTATCACAACCCGTCGGAGCATGCACCATGCCTACCACCGCCCCTTCTCGCTCGGCCCATTCTTGCTGGGTTCGTTGGTCTCCACTTTTCTCGGCCTTGCTCACCCCTTGCCTGCTGGCAGCAGGCATGGCCACCGCCTATGCAAGCCCATCCACGCCGCGCGGCAGGCTGGCCGATGTCAAGCTGGTGGACCGCACGACGGGCCAGCCCCTGCGGCTGTACCAGCACCAGGGCGAATACTGGGTGGCGGGCCGCCCTGGCGCCAGCTATGCCGTTGATATCACCAACCGTACCGGCAGCCGCATTCTGGCGGTCATCAGCGTCGATGGCGTCAATGCGCTCGACGGCAAGACGGCATCGAGCGCACCGGATGACGGCTACGTCCTCAACCCCTGGCAAAACTGGGCCATCACCGGCTGGCGCAAAAGCCGGTCCCAGGTTGCGGCCTTCTACTTTTCGGAAAGCGACGCGTCGTACGCCAGCCGCACAGGCCGCCCTCTGGACGTGGGCGTGATCGGCGTCGCCCTGTTCCGCGAGCGCGTGCCCGAACCGGTGCGCCCGCCACCGATTGCGCGCCGCAGCCCCGTGACTGAAGAACGTGCGCCAGCCCGCATGAATGAATCGGAAAAATCCACCGCCGATGCTGCGGCCACGGCACCGCTGCCTGTGCCGCCATCCGCACCGCAGGCCTCTCCTGCCGCCGTGCCGCCGCCCTCGTCACCTGCCGCAGAAAGCGCAGCCGAGACCTCTCCCGCACCCTCGTCTGCAGAAAGAGCCGCCAAGCGCGCGCCTTCAGCCACCGCCAACGCCGTGCCACGCTCACCAAGCCTTGGCACCGGCCACGGCGCGCTAGAAACCTCGCACACCCGCACGGTGGATTTCGACAGCGCCACGCAACGGCCCGAGCAGATCGTCCGGATCCGCTACGACAGCTACGCCAACCTGGTGGCCAAAGGCGTGATCCGCGAGCCGCGTCCCGCGCCTGAGCGCCGCCCCGATGCCTTTCCCGCCGATGCCGAGCGCAGCTATGTGCCCGACCCACCTCGCTATTGATCGCGGGCAGCCATGCGCCCCACCCTGGCACGCACCAGCCTGGGCAGGGGTTGCTGTGCGATTTTCTCCACATCGGCTCGCACTGCGCATCCAGCTTTGCATAATGGGCCCGATGGTGGACGAACAACAACCCGACGAAGCGCTGATGCTGGCCTACGCCCGCGGCCATGCCGCCGCGTTTGAGCCCCTCTACGCCCGCCACAGCCAGCGCCTGTGGCGCTATTTTTTCCGCAACACCGGCAACGCAGCCCTCGCAGATGACCTGGCCCAGGACACCTGGTTCGCCGTGGTGGATGCCGCGCCCGGCTACCAGCCCAGCGCCAAGTTCAGCACCTGGGCCTTCACCCTTGCACACCACAAGCTGGTGGACCACTGGCGCCGCCACAAACCCCAAGCCAGCCTCGATGAGGAAACCAGCGAAGGCATGGCACTTGCTGAAACCCTGTTTGCCAATTCCGGCTTTGATCCCGAGCGCCTGCAAGGCCGCAAGGACATCGCCCGCGCCCTGCTCCACGCCCTGGCCCAATTGCCGCCGGAGCAGCGCGAAGCCTTTCTGCTGCAAGCCGAGGCAGACATGGCTGTGGCCGATATTGCCGCCGCCACCCATGTGACCCAGGAGACCGCCAAGAGCCGCCTGCGCTACGCACGCGCCAAGCTGCGTCAGGCCCTGGGCGCGGGCGACGAAGAACCGCAAAAGGTGCCCGCATGAACGACCGCACCACGCCCCACAGCGCAGCCGTACCCGCGCCCGGCACGCCGCCGGATGACCTGGTACAGCGCTACCATGCAGCCAGCGCAGAAGACGGCAGCCCACACGGCCCCAGCCCCGAAGCCAATGCCCGCGTGCTGGCCTATGCGCGCGAGCAGGCAGCCCTGCGCGCCGCCAGCAGCGTGCCACCTGCACTCACGCCCGCACCAGATGCAGGCACCAATTTTGGCGGAGAGCCCGCCAATGACCGCCGCTGGCTACGCCATGCGCTTGGCAGTCTGGCCGCCATCGGCCTGGTGGGCTGGCTCACCCTGCATCATCTGGACGAGCCCGGCGCGCCGCAGCTCGACAGCCCCGCGCCGGCCTCCTTGGGCGAATCCGCTCCCCCGGCAGCAGAGCCCATGGCCAATGACACCATGGCAAGCAGTGCGGCAAGTGCCAGTCTGGAAGAAAAAGCGCCAGCAGCGCCCACTCCAAGCGCGCCGTCAGCTGCCAAATCAGAAGCAAAATCGATGGAACGTGTAGCGCCTTCGGCAGCAAACACCCCATCGGTAGCGGCTTCTGCTGGCGGTGGCGCTGCAGCCTCCGCAGGCAGGGTGCAGCAGCACGCCCCTGAGCGCGCCCCTACCATGGCCGACAGGCACGCTGCCACAGCTTCAGCGACGCCCGCGCCTCCTTCAGCCGCCATGCCCGCCCCGGCGGCTCCTGTGGCGATGGCCCCACCTCCACAGCTGGAACGCCGCGCCCGGGTGAAAGAGGCAGAATCCTCCAGCAGTGCAAATGCAGACGCCAGCATGAACGCCGGCACGGCGGCAACCGAGCGCATGGCAGAAGCTGCGCCCCCAGCTACTGCGGAGCACCGCGCTGCCAACGGCAACGCCAAACCGTTGCCCTACTGTGACCCGACCCTGTCCGCCGCTGCACAGGCCGAGCAAGCACGTCGCATCAAAGCCCGCGAAGAAGCCCAGGCTGCGGGCAAGCCCCTGCCCGATCCTGCCCCGGTTTGCAAGCCTCTCCAGAACCCAGCACCGCCACAGACCGAGCCGCTGGACAGCCGCTAGCCCCTACGCGCTGCGGCCTCCGCCAACAGGCACGGGTAGCCAATGAAAAAAGCCGCCCTGGTCTCAAAACCAGGGCGGCTTCCCATGCGCAATGCATGGAGGCTTCAGCAACCTGCACACCGTCAACAGGGGCAGAGCTTGCATACTGGAGGCGTGTTCTGCCTCCCAGGAATCAACCCCTGTAAAGGGCTTCCAGCGCCTTGCGCTCCTGCGGAGTCTGCGAGCGGAACTCGTTTACGACCTGCTCGCGGGTCTTGCCGGAGGCCACGCTCGTATCGCGCGGTGGGAAGTTGCCGCCACGGAACGCGTCAGAGCCGCCCTGCTTCACAAACGCAGCCGCTTCGGCCTGCACTTCAGCCCGGGTTCTTTCGCTCTTGAAATGCTCGGGATAGGTGACATAGCCCTTTTCCGTGTTGGTCTGGTGGATGTAGCTGCTCGCAAAAGCTGTATTGCCTGCCAGCAACGCCGTAGCGAAAACAGACATGGTGGCGATCAGGGAAGTACGGTTCTTTCGCATGAGGAAGTGCCTTTCAAAGGTTTGTAAACACCTCGAAGCGAGTGCATTCGAGATGGCTCCATTCTGAAAAAAACACCCTGACGGATTGCCCACCGGAAGATGACATTCTCGCCACCTGCGTGTTACAAAAGGAATATACAAACCATAGCAGCCAGCGCTTTCCCGATAACCCCTGCGCCCCTTCCGTTGCGGAATAAAAAACGCCATGCCGGGCTGGACATGGCGTTTTCTTGGCAAAGCCATCAGGCTATCTGCGCTTGCTCCTTCAGTTCATCTTCCGAAGGGTCACTCTTGTGCACCATGCGGTACAGCAGCGGCAGCACCAGCAAGGTCAATATCGTCGATGAAAGTATCCCGCCGATCACCACGGTGGCAAGCGGACGCTGCACCTCCGCCCCCGTGCCGGTGGCAATCGCCATCGGCACGAACCCCAGCGATGCCACAAGCGCCGTCATCAGCACGGGCCGCAGGCGAGACAGCGCGCCGCTGTGCACGGCCTGCGGAACGCCCAGCCCCGTCTCGCGCAGGGCGCGGATCGACGAGATCATCACCAGGCCATTGAGCACGGCCACCCCCGACAGCGCGATGAACCCGATGGCCGCAGAGATGGACAGCGGAATGTCTCTCAGCCACAGCGCCAGTATTCCGCCCGTCAGCGCAAAGGGAATGCCGGTGAAGACGACCAACCCGTCTCTCACGTTGCCGAACATGGCAAACAGCAAGGTGAAAACGAGGAGCAACGCAACGGGCACCACGATCTGCAGGCGCTGCTGGGCCGACTGCATGTTCTCGAAGGTGCCGCCCCACCGCGTCCAGTAACCCGCAGGCAAGGCAATCGCATCCAGCTCGCGCTGCGCCTGGGCGACGAACGAGCCGATGTCCCGCCCCCGCACGTTGGCGCTGACAACGATGCGTCGCTTGCCGTCTTCGCGGCTGACCTGGTTGGGGCCTGGAGACAGGTTGAAGGTAGCCACCGAAGACAGCGGCAGGAAAGCCTGCCTGCTGCTCGCCTGCTGCGGCAATGCAATGGGAAGACGCTCAAGAGCCGCCAGATCATTGCGAATGGATTCCGGCAAGCGAACCTGGATATCGAAACGCCGGTCGCCCTCGAAGATGGTTCCAGCCTCCTGGCCACCAACGGCCGTGGCAATGGTCTGCTGCACATCGCCCAGGTTCAGCCCATAGCGCGATGCCTTCTCGCGATCCACCTGCACGGTCAGCATGGGCAGGCCGGTGGTCTGCTCCACCTTCACCTCCGACGAGCCGGGCACTTTCTGCAGCATGGCAGCAATGCTTTGCGCAGTGCGCTCCAACACCTGCATGTCGTCACCAAAAATCTTCACGGCGACATCACTGCGCACACCCGAGATCAGCTCGTTGAACCGCAGTTGAATGGGTTGCGAAAACTCGTAGTTGCTGCCGGGAATCTCTTCCACCGCTTCCTGAATCGCAGCCAGCAGATCATCCCTGCTGCGGTTGGGATCGGGCCACTGTGCTTTTGGTGTGAGCATGATGTAGCCGTCCGAAATATTGGGCGGCATGGGATCGGCCGCAATCTCGGCCGTACCAGTGCGCGCAAAGACACGGTCGATCTCCGGAAATTTCTCCTTGAGCGTGCGCTCCAGCTGCATCTGCATATCGAGTGACTGGGTCAGGCTCGTTCCCGGCACGCGCAGCGCCTGCACCGCAAAATCCCCTTCGTTGAGGTTGGGCGCAAATTCGCTGCCCATGCGAGATGCCAGCACCAGGCTCAGAACCACCGCCACCACGGCACCGGCAATCACGACGATGGGCATGCGCATCACGCCCTGCAGTAGCGGCTCATAGGCATTGCGTGCCCACGACATCAGGCGGTTCTCCTTCTCTGCAACCCGCGCTCCGATGAAGAGCGCAATGGCCGCGGGGATGAAGGTGATGGAGAGCACCATGGCACCGGCCAGCGCCAGCACCACCGTCAGCGCCATGGGGTGGAACATCTTGCCCTCCACCCCGGTCAGCGCAAAGATCGGCAGGTACACCACCATGATGATGAGCTGGCCAAACAGCAGCGGCCGACGCGATTCCTTGGCGGCTGCAAACACCTCCTGAAAGCGCTCGTTGCGCGTCAGCAGCCGCCCCTTGTGCTCCTGGGCATGCGCGAGACGCCGCACGCAGTTCTCCACGATGACCACCGCCCCGTCAATGATGATGCCGAAATCCAACGCGCCCAGGCTCATCAGGTTCGCGCTGATGCGGTAGTGCACCATGCCGGTGAAGGTAAAGAGCATGGACAGTGGAATGATGAGTGCCGTGATCAGGGCCGCGCGTATGTTGCCCAGAAACAGGAACAGGATGACCACCACCAGGGCTGCGCCTTCCAGCAGGTTCTTCTTGACCGTGGCGATGGCCTTTTCCACCAGCGTGGTGCGGTCGTAGACCGTGACAATCTTCACGCCTTCGGGAAGGCTCTTGCGTATCGACTGCATCCGCTCGTCCACCGCCTTGGAGACCACGCGGCTGTTCTCGCCAATCAGCATGAAAACCGTGCCGAGCACCACCTCGCGCCCGTTGTCCGTGGCGGCCCCGGTGCGCAACTCGCGCCCCAGTTCCACATCGGCCAGGTCACGAATGCGTATGGCCTGGCCCTGCGCCGTGCCGACGATGATCTCCCTGAGATCATCGATTCCCTTGGCCTGGCCGGGGGCGCGGATCAGGTACTGCTCACCCTGCCGCTCGATGTAGCCCGCACCGACATTGGTATTGTTGTTCTGCAGCGCGGCCACGATCCGGTCCATGGAGATGCCGTAGGACGCCAGCTTTTCCGGTGATGGGGCCACCAGATACTCTTTCGAGAACCCGCCGATGGAATTGATTTCGGTGACGCCGGGCACGTTTCTCAGCTGCGGCTTGATGACCCAGTCCTGAATCTCGCGCAGGTCCATGGGGGTATAGGGCGAGCCATCTGCCTTCTTTGCACCCTCTTCGGCTTCCACGGTCCACAGGTAAATCTCGCCCAGCCCCGTGGAGATGGGTCCCAGGCTGGGCGATATGTTGGCCGGCAGCTTCTCCTTGGCCTCCTGGATGCGTTCGTTGACCAGTTGCCGGGCGAAATAGATGTCGGTGCCGTCCTTGAAGATGACGGTGACCTGGGACAATCCATAGCGCGACAGCGAGCGGGTCTGCTCCAGCTGCGGCAGGCCAGCCATCACAGTCTCTATCGGGTAGGTGATGCGCTGCTCGGTCTCCAGTGGAGAATAGCCAGGCGCCTGGGTGTTTATCTGTACCTGCACATTCGTGATGTCAGGCACTGCGTCAATCGACAGCTTCTGGTAGCTGAATACGCCGAGAACGGCCATGGCTGCAGCGGCTACAAGAACCAGCCAGCGCTGCTCGATGGCAAAGCGGATGATGCGCTCAAACATGTGCTCTCCCCCGTTCAGTGCGCGTGCTCGGCAGAAGCCTTGCCCATCTCTGCCTTCAGCATGAAGCTGCCGTCCCTGACATATGCCTGCCCGGCTTTCAGCCCTGATTTGATTTCGACAAGGCGCCCATCCGAGCGCCCCACCTGCACCACCTGTGCCTTGTAGCCGTCATCGGTGGGAACAAACACCACGCTTTCCTTGCCATCGGGCTGCTGGATCGCCTTGGCATCCACCGCAATGGGCACCTGCGATTCTTCTGCCAGCACCTTCACATCGACAAAGAGGCCTGGGCGCCACACACCTTGCGGATTGGCAAGCGCAATGCGAGCCGGCGCGGTGCGCGTCTGCTCGCCGATCAGCGCGCCCACATAGGCCACGTGCCCCTCGGCACTGGAGTCGAATGCTGTTGCACGCACCGTGACGGGCGAGCCCACGCGCACAAAAGGCAGTTGCGGTGCAGAGACATTCATCTCGGCCCACACCGAGCTCATGTCCGAGATGGTGAAGGAGGCGGTGTTCTCCGCCACCGACTCACCGACCGTGAGGTGCTTCTCGACCACCACACCAGCGAGCGGCGCCCTCAACTCATAACGGCTGAAACCGCCAGCACCGCTGCCGCCTGCGCCTGCACCGATGGAAGACAGTTTCTGGGAGGCATTGGCCACGGCGATCTCGGCTTCCTGCAAGGATGCTCTGGCCTGCTGGTAATCCTGCTCGGCAGAGATGCGCTCCTCCCACAGCTTCTTCTCGCGGTCGTAGGTCGTTCGCGCCAGCGACAGGCGCTTTTGTGCGGTCTGCAGCTCGCTGCGCTGGTCTGAAACCGCCGCGCTCTGCACCACCGCCAGCAACTGCCCCTTGGCAACCCGCTCGCCCAGCTGCGCGTGCACCGAAGCCACCACGCCCGGCACCCGGGGCACCACGTGCGCGGTGCGGTCCTCGTCAAAACGGATTTCGCCCGACAGCACCATCTCCTTGCGGATGGATGCCGCATCCGCCTGTGCCACCACAATACCTGCCGCCTTGGCTTGCACGGGGCTGAGCTTGACATGCCCTTCCTCCTCCTTTTCGCCATGGCCCGCTTCTTCCGCCTTGGGTTCTGCCTTGCGACTGGCAGCCGGCGTGGCCTTTTTCGCGTCTTCTTCGTGGTGTTCTCCATCCTGGTGCTGGTTTGCATCCTGGTGGGCTTTTTCGGGTGCTGTGCTCTCCCCGTGGTGTTCCCCGTCGCCATGTGCGTGGGATTCGGCGTGCCCTGCCTCCTGCGTCTGCGCCGGAGAAGATTTTGCTGCCGGCCGCAGAATGAGTGCGCCCCCTACCATGCCGGTGGCAAGGATTGCGGCAACCGCTATCCATTGCCGGGAGGACGAGAGAGAGGCGTCGAATTTGGTTTTTTCGGACATATTCAGATTCCAGTGACTGCAAGATCCACGATGGGCGAACCCAAAAGACGGTCGATTTCCGCGCGCGCCTTGTGGGAGGCGTTGAGCTGCTCCAGCAATTGGCGCTGGCTGTCGAATAGAGTGCGCTGCGCATCCAGGGCATCCAGAAAGCTGAACTTGCCCAGGCTGAAGCCGCGCACCGCCAGCTCGTACGCCGACTGCGCCGTCGGCACCACCTGGCTGCGAAGCAACTGAACCTGGCTGCTGCTGCTGAGCAATTGCTGGCGCGCCGCAAACACCTGGGTCTGTATCTGCAGCCGCACGTCCTGCAGGTGTTGCTCCGCCTGGTCCACCTTGCGCAAGGCCTGAAGCTGGTTGCCCTCGTTGCTGTCGAACAATGGCAGTGGAATGCTGACGCCGAACACGATCTGGTTGCGCCCCACTTCCTTGGCCCGCTTGACCCCCAGGCTGACAGTCAGATCCTGCACACGCTTGCTGCGCTCCAGGTTGGATGCCGCGCGGCTCTGCTCCAGCGCGAGGCGAGCCGTTGCAATGCCGGGGGCGTTGTTCAGAAGCACATCGATGTCATCAAAGTTGGGTGGCTCGGCAACCGCAGAAAAATCACCGGTCGCCACGCCCACCTCCCGGGCCTGCCCCCCCCACAGCGCTGCCAGATTCTGCTGCGCCACCAGTACATTGGAGCGTGCCTGGTTCAGCTCCAGCAGCGCATTGGCCTGCGCCACCTGTGCACGGCTGGCTTCCAGCGGAGGCACCTTGCCTGCCTCCACCCGCCGGGCTGCAGCGTCTGCCGATTGCTGCGCCAGCGCGTGCGTTTTGGCGGCGTAATCCACCCGCTGCTGGGCCAGCAGCAACTCATTGAATTGGCTCACCAGCTGAAACCTCAGCGCCACCTTGGCCTCCAATACCGCGCTGTTGGCAACATCCCTTTCCCGCTCGGCCACCTGGATGCGCGCCTCGCGCTTGCCGCCCAGCTCGACCAGTTGGTTCAACTGCACCGTGCTCGAACGCGACGATGAGCGGGTGTCTTCCTGGCTGTAGGCCAGTTCGGGGTTGGGCCGTGCCTGGCTTTGCAGCACAGCGCCACTGCTGGCTTCTGCGCCATGGCGTGCGGCCTGCAGTCCAGGGTTGGCAGCCAATGCCTTGCCCCATGCTGCAGAGAGCGTGGTCTCAGCCCGGGCCACGGCAGCCGCCCCGGAAGCGCTTGCAGGTGCCTCAGGCGGAGAAGCCCAGCCAGGTGCAGCTTGCGCGGGATGAACGAAGGCTGACGCTACCAGGATGGCAAGCGAAAGCGTCTTGATATGCATTGGGCCTATGAGCCGGCCATAGAGCGGGGTCGCCATGTGAGCTTCTCCAGAAATCGAAGTTCGCGCACACATTCCCTGCACTTGCGCGTCCTGCCTGCACCAAAGTACGGATCGGACGCCCAGACGGTCTCATGCATTCGCCATGCACTCCCAGCCATGCGCACTGTGACGTGCACTACGTCGACGAGGGTCAATGCGCGCTTGCAGGCACTCTATGAATCCGACGGCGACACGAAGCCGTCAGGCAGATTACAAATTTGTAATCTGCATTTTTGTTTCAAATGCCAGACAATCTGCCACATGAGATTGCTTTTGATTGAAGACGAAGCGAAGCTGGGGGAGTACCTGCGCAAGGGCCTCTCCGAGGAAGGCTATACGGTCGATACCGCAATCAATGGTGTGGATGGCCTGCACATGGCAATGGAGCTGGAATACGACCTCATCGTTCTGGATGGCATGCTGCCCGGTATTGACGGGTTTGCCGTGCTCGCTGCGCTGCGGCAGTCGAAAGCCACCCCGGTTCTGATGCTCACCGCCCGCTCCGATGTGGAAGACCGGGTGCGTGGCCTGCAAAGTGGCGCCGATGACTATATGGTCAAGCCCTTTGCGTTCTCTGAGTTGGTGGCGCGCATTCAGGTACTGCTGCGCAGAACCTGCATGCACCAGCAGTCACCCGAGCCCACCATTCTCAGCGAAGGCGATCTGGAGCTGGATCTGATCCGCCGCAAGGCTACGCGCGCGGGCACCCGGCTGGACCTCACGGCCAAGGAATTCAACCTGCTGGCCCTGCTGCTTCGCCGCAAGGGCGAGGTGCTCTCTCGCACGGAGCTGGCATCGCAGGTGTGGGACATGAACTTCGACAGCGAAACCAATGTGGTGGAGGTTGCGGTGCGCCGCCTGCGCATGAAGGTGGACCATCCGTTCGACACCCCGCTGATCCAGACCGTGCGCGGCATGGGCTATGTGCTGGAGGTCAGGGCCGCCGGATGAGTGCTGCAGCCACCGTTCCCCACCTTGGAAAATACCTTTTCCGCTGGCTGGCCATACTCACCATGCTGGGGCTGGGTGCGGTCAGTCTGGCGGTCTATCTGGTCTTTGACCATACGCTGTCCGTGCGGCAGCAGGAGATGCTGGACCAGAAGCAGGCCTCGCTCACCCATGTGCTCGCCGATGACCTGCAGGAGCACCGAACCAAGTCGCTGCAGCACATGCTCACGGATTTTCTGGCAGGGCATGGAGACTATGCGGTCTACATCAGGGACGATGCCGGAAACACCCTGTTCGACAGCCGCACTGCGTCCTTTCCAGCGCACCACTCGATCGAGCGGTCATTCAGGGTGTCCTTTTATTCGGAGCAGTCCGAACAGCTGCTGAGCGCAAACGCCACCCTGGTGATGGACCGGCGGCCCGATGACGCGCTGCTCCGGTCACTGGCCTGGACGCTCTTCGCCTCCATGGTGGCTGGCTCGCTCATCCTGTCCCTGTTCGGCCGGTTGCTGGTTAAAAAAAGCCTGCACCCGATCAAGGCGCTCGTGACCCAGATCGGCGAGATCACTGCCAAGGATTTCGAGAAGCGCCTCGATGGCAGCGCCTTGCCCCAGGAGTTGCATCCGCTGGTGACACAGTTCAATGCCTTGCTCGACCGGCTGGCCGATGCCTACCGCCAGCTCGAATCCTTCAACGCCGATGTGGCGCATGAGCTGAACACACCGCTTGCCACCTTGATCAGCAGTTCCGAAGTGGTGCTGCGCAAGCCCCGCCCTGTGGAAGAAATGCGGGAGGTGCTGGAGTCCAATCTGGAAGACCTGCGCCGCATCGCCAGCATTGTGGGCGATATGCTTTTCCTCTCCAGAGCCGACCGGGGCGCAGGCGCGCGGGAGAAGAAATACGCACGCCTGGGGCCCGTTGCTTCGGAGGTGGCCGATTTCTACGAGGCAGTGGCACTGGAGGCCAACTTGCGGATCGAAGTCGATGGAGATGCAAGCGCGCCCATCGATGCGCCCCTGATCCGCCGCGCCCTCTCCAACCTGCTCAGCAACGCAACCCGTTATGCAAGCGCGGGCTCGGTGGTCGTGATACAGCTTCGCAACCGGCAGCAAGCCGACCACCAGGAGGCGGTGATCACCGTGCGCAATGAGGGTGCGGGTATCGACGCCACACACCTTCGCCACCTGTTCGAACGCTTTTACCGCGCAGATTCATCGCGCCACAATGCCGACCACAACCATGGCCTGGGGCTGGCCATTGTTCAAGCCATTGCCAAGATGCATGGCGGCTCGGTGTTTGCCGAGTCCGACGAGGACGGCACCCGGATTGGCATCATTCTTCCTGCCAGCTAGCAACACCTTTGCAATCTCAACCCCGCAAGCGGCGACAAAAAAGCCAGTCAGGCAACTGACTGGCTTTCGATCTTTCACTCTTGCGATGTGTGCGGCACAGGGCCTGGCCGCTTACCTGGCAGCCAGGCGCTGCCAGGTATCGATCACGCTGTCGGGGTTGAGCGAGATCGAGGCAATGCCCTGGTCTGCCAGCCACTGCGCAAAGTCGGGATGGTCCGACGGGCCCTGCCCGCAGATACCGACATACTTGTTCTGCGCACGGCAGGCGGTGATGGCGCGCTCCAGCATCTTCTTGACGGCGGGGTCACGCTCGTCAAAATCAGCAGCCAGCAACTCGAGGCCGGAGTCGCGGTCCAGGCCCAGGGTGAGCTGGGTCAGGTCGTTCGATCCAATGGAGAAACCATCGAAGTATTCCAGGAACTCATCTGCCAGGATGGCGTTGGATGGCACTTCGCACATCATGATCAGCTCCAGCCCGTTGTCGCCGCGCTGCAGGCCGTTGGCGGCCAGCAGCTCGGTCACGCGCTTGGCCTGCTGCAGGGTGCGCACGAACGGGATCATGATCTTCACATTGGTCAGGCCCATGTCATTGCGCACGCGCTTCAAGGCCTCGCACTCCATCTTGAAGGCTTCGCCGAAGTCCTTCGAGATGTAGCGTGCAGCACCACGGAAGCCCAGCATCGGGTTTTCTTCATCGGGCTCGTAGCGGCTGCCGCCGATCAGCTTGCGGTACTCGTTCGACTTGAAGTCGGACATGCGCACGATGACGGGCTTGGGATAGAACGCTGCTGCAATGGTGGCCACGCCTTCGGTGATCTTGTCCACGTAGAAAGCGCGGGGCGATGCATGGCCACGGGCCACCGATTCGACCGCCTTCTTCAGATCGGCATCGACCGCTGGGTAATCCAGGATCGCCTTGGGGTGCACGCCAATGTTGTTGTTGATGATGAATTCCAGGCGGGCCAGACCCACACCGTCATTGGGCAGTTGGGCAAAATCAAATGCCAGCTGGGGGTTGCCCACGTTCATCATGATCTTGGTCTTGATTGGCGGCATTTCGCCACGCTTGACCTCGGTCACCTCGGTTTCGAGCAGACCATCGTAGATCTTGCCGGTGTCGCCTTCGGCGCAGCTGACGGTCACCAGGGTGCCGTCCTTGAGCAACTCGGTGGCGTTGCCGCAGCCGACCACGGCAGGAATGCCCAACTCGCGCGCAATGATGGCCGCGTGGCAGGTACGACCGCCACGGTTGGTGACGATGGCCGCCGCCTTCTTCATCACCGGCTCCCAGTTGGGGTCGGTCATGTCGGTCACCAGCACGTCGCCGGCCTGCACCTGGTCCATCTGCGAGATGTCGGACACCAGGCGCACGGGGCCGGTGCCGATCTTCTGGCCAATGGCGCGGCCTTCGGCCAGCACGGTGCCACTGCCCTTGAGCTTGTAGCGCTGCTCGGCCTGGCCCTTGGACTGGCTCTTCACCGTCTCAGGGCGTGCCTGCAGGATGTAGAGCTTGCCGTCGGTGCCGTCCTTGCCCCATTCGATGTCCATCGGGCGGGCATAGTGCTTTTCGATCACCAGCGCGTACTGCGCCAGCTCGTGCACTTCAGCGTCGGTGAGCGAGTAGCGGTTGCGCAGCTCGGCAGGCACATCGGTGGTCTTGACCAGCTTGCCCGACGCAGCCTTTTCTTCCGGCGTGGCAAACACCATCTGGATCAGCTTGCTGCCCAGGTTGCGGCGGATGAGCGCCTGCTTGCCTGCCTGCAGCATGGGCTTGTGCACGTAGAACTCGTCGGGATTGACGGCGCCCTGCACCACCGTCTCGCCCAGGCCATAGCTGGAGGTGATGAAAACCACCTGGTCAAAACCCGATTCGGTATCGATGGTGAACATGACGCCTGCGGCCCCCTTGTCCGAACGCACCATGCGCTGGACACCGGCGGACAGCGCCACCACATCGTGGGCAAAGCCCTTGTGCACGCGGTAGCTGATGGCACGGTCGTTGTACAGCGACGCGAACACTTCCTTCATCTTGTGCAGCACATCGTCGATGCCCACCACGTTGAGGAAGGTTTCCTGCTGGCCGGCGAACGATGCGTCGGGCAGGTCTTCTGCCGTGGCCGAGGAGCGCACGGCAAATGATGCCTGGTCATTGCCCGCCTGCAGGGTCACAAAGGCCTCGCGGATGGCTTTTTCCAGATCGGCAGGGAAAGGCTGGCGCTCGACCATGGCGCGGATTTCCGCACCCACTTGCGCAAGTGCGCGCACATCGTCCACATCCAGCGCCGCCAGTTTGGCGCTGATCTTGCCCGCCAGGCCTTCATAAGCCAGGAACTCGCGGAACCCGTAGGCCGTGGTGGCAAAGCCAGTGGGTACGCGCACGCCTTGCGGCAGTTGCGAGATCATTTCGCCGAGTGAGGCGTTCTTGCCGCCTACGACCTCGACGTCGGTCATTCTCAGGTTCTCAAACGGTACGACCAGGGCGGTCGCGCTGTAGAGGTTGGACATGGTGGAGCTCCGGAAGTTAAAAACTGTGATATCTGGCAGAGGCGTCCACGGCCGCAGATCAGGCGGTGGCACGCACGCAGGTACTCCATCCGGGCCATGGCTGGCGCGGGCGTCTGGCTTTGTATTTGTACTGGTAGGCCGGAGTACATGCGGGAAATGTGAATAATGGGCGTCATTGTAGGCGTGCCGCTGCCGTTTTGCTTGTGACTTGGTTAACACCAGGGTCAAGAATGACAAAGGCGCAGCAGACGGGCCGCTGCCTGCTACAAAAATAGTTTCCTATCGCTTGAAAACACGCAGCCGCTATGCACCAACGCACGATTTTCTTTATCTCTGATGGCACCGGCGTGACAGCCGAGACCTTTGGCCGCGCCATCATGAAGCAGTTCGACATCACCACGCGCGCCGTGCGCCTGCCTTTTGTCGATACCGTGGACAAGGCCCACCAGGCGGTGCGCCAGATCAACCACACCGCCGAGCAGGAAGGCAAGAAGCCCATCGTCTTCACCACCCTGGTCGAGCCGGACACCGTGCAGGTGGTGCACGACCACTGCAAAGGCCTGGTGATGGACATGTTCTCCACCTTTGTGCAGCCACTGGAAGACGAGTTGGGTGCCAAATCGCACCACCGCATCGGCCGGTTCACCGACATCAGCGAAAGCAAGGAGTATTTCGAGCGCATGGAGGCGATCAATTTCAGCCTGGCACACGACGACGGGCAGACCAACCACGACCTGGCTGGCGCCGATGTGATCCTGGTGGGCGTGAGCCGCAGCGGCAAGACCCCCACCAGCCTGTACCTGGCCATGCAGTTCGGCCTGAAAGTGGCCAACTACCCGCTGATCCCCGAAGATTTTGACCGCCAGCAGCTCCCGCCCGCCCTGCTGCCGTACAAGAAGAAGATCTTCGGCCTCACGATTGCCCCCGAGCGCCTCAGCCAGATCCGCAACGAGCGCCGCCCCGAGTCGAAGTACGCCAGCCTGCAGAACTGCCGCATGGAGGTGGCTGAGGCCGAATCGATGATGCGCCGCGCCGGCATTCAGTGGCTGTCCACCACGCACAAATCCATTGAAGAGATCGCGGCGGTGGTGCTGCAGGAGCTCAAGGACGAGGATTGAGCGGCCGCTGCCATCGCCGCACCCATGAGAAGTCCGCGCACTCCGTCACACAGCGTTACACCGGCTATACGCCATGCCAGCCCCGGCTTGCTATAACGGATGGAATTCTTTACACGTCAAACAGCCTCGATCATGCATTCATTGCGTTTCCACCTTGCCGGCTGCTGCGCCAGCGCCCTGCTGCTGTGCGGTGCCGCGCAGGCCGCCCAGCCCGGGGCCTTTTCCGTCACCGAAACCAAATCCGCCGTCGGCAACAAGGCGGCCAAGCCGCCGCGCACCAAAGACCGCTGCATTGGGCCGGAGCTGGTGGACAAGGAGGGTTTTCTGTACCCCGACATGATCCTGTCGCAGCATTTCAGCCAGTGCCGCATCAAGGACAGCAAGCTGGTGGGCAAGAACCGCAAGGAATGGACGGTGGCCTGCGGCAAGATGCTGACCGCCCAGGCCTACCAGGTGAACACGGGCGCAGACTTTCGCCTGCACATCAATGCCCAGTTGCTGGGCGGCGCGATGAAGCAGACGCTGGATTACGAAGCCGCATCGCTCCAGCGCGCCTGCACGGCAGACGACAGCCCCCTGGAATGAAAATGCGGCCTGGCGCACGACTGTAAAGCGCCAACCGCTATAAAAACAATAGAAAACGCCTACCCGCCAACGCCTGCGCCTGCAAACAGGTACTGCTGCGTTCCGTCCGGCGCGGTGGTGGCAAAGCAGCCCACACCCCACACATCGCGCATGGTCTGCGGCGAGAGCACCTCGGCCACCGGGCCGTGCAGGCAGCCGCCGCCGTGCACCAGCAGCGCATCATCCGCATAGCGCAGCGCCAGGTTCATATCGTGCACAACGACGACCACGCCCACACCCCGCACCTGCGCCCAGTGCTGCAGCAGGTCCATGGAGCGGTGCTGCCAGGCCAGGTCCATGGCGGCGGTCGGTTCATCGAGCAGAAGCCAGCGCGCCTGACCGCCAGCAGGCGGCTCCCACACCTGTGCCAGTGCGCGCGCCAGATGTGCGCGTGCGCGCTCCCCGCCGGAGAGGCTGCGCACGCTGCGACCTGCAAAGGCCTCCATCTGCGTGGCAGCCATGGCGTCGCCAACAATGGCGGCCTCGTTGCGGCTGGGATGCAGGCGGTGGGCATAGCGGCCGAGTTCCACGACCTCCTGCACGGTAAAGTCAAAGGCCACCGAGCCGTCCTGCACCATCATGGCGCGGCGCCGGGCCAGATCAGCAGCCGGCCACCTGGAAAGCGGCAGGCCATCGAGCAGAACACGGCCCGCATGGGGCGTCCACTGGCCCGTCAAGGTGGCCAGCAGGCTGGATTTGCCAGCGCCGTTAGGTCCCACAATGGCCGTGAGCCTGCCGGGCGCAATGTGGGCGTGCAGACGCACCAGCACATCGCCACCGGGCACGCCAACTTCCAGCCGATCCAGCTGCCAGCCGCTGTCCTGGACAGGCGGACTGCCACAAGAGTCCTGCACCACCATTTTTGCTACTGTGTTGATAGCTATCTGCGCTTCATGGCCGGGTGCCGGACTGCGGGATTCCCTGAAAACCTCGAATGGTTTGAACATGCGCCCCTCCCTACAGTTGTCGCCGAAACTGCCGCAGCATGGCGAGGAACAGCGGAACCCCGACCAGCGCCGTCAGCACGCCCAGCGGCAGTTCAGCCGGAGCAACCACCGTGCGCGCAAAGGCATCGGCAAACACTACCATGGCGGCGCCCAGCAAGGCAGATGCGGGCAGCACCACGCGGTGGTCCGGCCCGGCGATCAAGCGCACCCAGTGCGGCGCCACCAGCCCGATGAAACCGATCATGCCGCAGGCCGCCGTGATGCAGCCCACCACCAGCGCCGCCACAATGACGGCCAGGCGCTTGGTGCGCTCCACCGCCACGCCCATCAGGCTGGCCTGCGCCTCGCCCAGCGCAATGGCGTTGAGAGGCTGCGCCAGGCGCTGCGCCACCAAGGCACTGGCAGCCACCACAGCGCACGCCATGACGGCCATCGGCCAGCGCGCGCCGCCCAGGCTACCCATCAACCAAAGTTGCAGGTTGCGCAGTTGCTCGTCAGTCGACAGAAAACTGAGCAGGCCCAGGCCCGCCATGGCCAGCGCATTGATGGCCACACCTGCGAGCAGCATGACACCGATGCGGGTGCCGCCACCAGCCTGTGCCAGGCTGTAGATCAGGCCCGTGGTCACGAGGCCGCCCGTGAAGGCGCACAGCATCAGCGGCCAGCTGCCCAGGCTGCGTGGCACCGAGGGAAACCACAGCGCGCCCATCACAATCAGCGCAGCCGCCGCCAGCGCAGCGCCGCTGCTCACCCCGATCAGGCCCGGGTCGGCCAGTGGGTTGCGAAACAGCCCCTGCATCAAGGCGCCCGCCAGACCCAGGCCGGCGCCTGCCGCCAGGCCCAGCACCAGACGCGGCGCGCGAATGGCGGCGAACACCTGTTGCTCGGTACTGCCTGCGTCCGTGCCGCCCTGCCACCAGTGCTGCAGCGCGCTCCAGGCAATGGCCGGAAGCCGGGCTGCGTCGATGGCGAAAGCGCCCTGCCCGGCCGCAAATACGAAGGCGGCCAGCACCAATAAAGCCATCAGGCCAATGGTGTGGGGTTTTTTGAGCCGAAAAACACCCTTCTGGCGCCTGCGTTGGACGCCAGACGCTATGGAAATTGAAGCCTCACTCGATACACCCTGCCGCCCGGCGCGCACCGAACTGGCAGATTGCAATGGAGACGGGCGCTCGGTACCCGGCGCCAGGCCCGAACCCACGGCGCCAGTTGCAGTCACGGCCTCGCTCATGCCTGTACGGCCTGCAAACCCTGGTGCAGGGTGCGCACCGCCTGGGGCAGGCGCGGACCAAAGCCGAGCAGCTGGCTGGCTTCGAGGGCGATCAAGGTCTTGTTCCTGTAGGCGGGGGTCAGCGCAAGTTCCGGGCGCGCCCAGAACTTGGCCTCTCCGCCCACCGCCTCCACGCCCTGTGTCGTCGTCACGATCACCTGGGGCGCAGCCTGCGCCATGGCTTCTGCCGTCAGCGGTCGGTAGCCGCCAAAGCCTTGCATGACATTGCTGGCCCCACCCATGCGCAGCAACGCATCGCCCGCTGTGCCCTGGCCCGCCACCTGCGGCGTTCCGCTGTGCGACAGCACGAACAGGGCGCGCGGCGAACGGTTCGCTGCCACCGTGGTGCGTACCAGGGCCTGCACGGCGTCCCACTCCTTCTGCAAATCCTGGGCCAGTTGCGCGGCCTGCGCCTGCCTGCCAGTGGCCTGCCCCACCAGCCGGATCTTGCGCAGTACCTCATCCCAGCTGTGGTCCGACTGCACCAGAGCAATAGCCACGCGGGTCTGGGCGATCTGCTGC
This sequence comes from Comamonas odontotermitis, assembly GCF_040396735.1. Lineage (GTDB taxonomy): Bacteria > Pseudomonadota > Gammaproteobacteria > Burkholderiales > Burkholderiaceae_C > Comamonas > Comamonas odontotermitis_C. The sequence continues at coordinate 33,024 of NZ_JBEBNZ010000022.1, read as the reverse complement.
AGCACCACGGGCGGGCCTGCCTCGGTGGTGCCGATCACCACATCGGGCTTGAGCGACAGCACACCTTCGGCGGCCAGTTGGCGCACATAGCCCACCTTGGGCATGCGGTTGGCAGCCTCGGGGTAGTTGCTGGTGGTGTCGCTGCCCACCAGCAGCGACTGCGCCCCCAGCTGATAAACGATCTCGGTCAGCGCACCACTCAGGCTGATGAGGCGCGTTGCCGCAGGCGGTTCAACGCCTACATAGGGCTGCAGCGCCGCCTTGGCGCCGCCATCCACTGCATTTGCTACGTTTTTAGAAGCTGTTGGCGCAGTCTGGGCAAGCGCCAGGGTGCCAAAAGGCATCAGGGCTGCGCCGCCAGCGGCCAGCAGCCACGCGCGGCGGCTGGCATGGGCACCTTTGCTGCGCTGGCCCGCGCGAGAGAAATCATCCATGGCCGCCTCCTTACGCCGCAACCGCCTGGGCGTCCAGCCGAGGCAGGCTGGTGGCCAGTGCGCGCCAGGGGGCCAGCTCGGGCTTGCCGGGCTTGCGTGCGCCAAAGAACATGGCCATCAGGTCGCCATAGGCGTCAAACACCTCCACCGAGGTCACGGTGCCATCGCTGGTGGGTTTTTCCACGAGCCAGACATTAGCAATCATGTCGGTGCGCATGTGCAGGTTGAAGCCTGCATCGAGCACATTGATCCATTCGGCAGTCGGCGTCGTCATGGGCTCCACCCGCTGCACCGGGCCGCTGTGGATCTGGATGCAACCGCCGCTGCTGACGAACACCATGATGGGTGTGCCTGCAAAACTGGCCTCGTTCAGGAGCTGGGTCACGCTGTCCTTGGCCAGCGGCCAGGCAAAGCGCCCCTGCACGAGGCGGAAGGACTGCTGCCGCTCGGCGCCTGCATTCTTGATGACGCTGAAGAACTCGTGCGTATCCTGCATGGTTGCCCAGGCCGATTGCAACGCCGGTACATCGACGCTGCTGTCAGGCGGCACGCTCACGGCCTTGCGTGGCACAGGGGCATCAAAGCCGGGCAAGGCGGCAGCATCCATATCTGCGGCGCAGGCAAAGCGAGCCACCAACGCGCCCCAGGCTGCCAGATCGGTCGCCTCACGGGCAAACACCTTGTGCACCGCGCGGCCCGCGCGGTTGTAGAACTGCAGGCTGCGCAGCACGGTGATGCCGCCGTGGGCAGACGCCTCCTGCACCGCGTAGGCTGCGTGCCAACCGGCAAAGAAAAGGCGCAGATCAATGTCCTCCCCCACCGCCAGCCCCACCTGCATGCCCGGCTCGCCACTGGCGCTGAGCTGGGTGTAGGTGCCGGTCTTCTCATGCACGGTATTGGCATTGCGCGTCAGCGCCATCACAGGGCCACAGGGCTCCAGTGCCTTGAGCACCTCGATCCATCCACCCTGCGGGGCCTGCAGCGGCTGCACCTGCAGCGTGCTGGTCTCGCGGGCATCTGCCGCCAGCAGTTGTACGGCATGCGCGGCAATGGCCTCGCCTTCGCTGCTGCCAGCGGCTTCTGCCGCATCCTTGGCGCGCAGGCCCTTGGCACGTTGCGCGGCATAGGCCTCGCGGACCTGCGCGGCGCGTTCGCTGGTCAAGGCGGCAGGTTTGGTTTTCGTGGTGATCATCGGAATGCTCCTTTTTCAATAGCTAGTGGCGCTTATTACGAAAGCGCCGTCGGCTCATTTGGCTTAAAACTCTGCCACCAGGGTGATCTTGGCGGACCGCCCGGGCTGGGTGTAGGCATCGATCACCGCCAGATTGGAGGCAAGACCCCTCACGTCCGACCAGCGCCAGACCTTCTTGTCGGTCAGGTTGTAGAGACCGACGTTCAGACGCAGATCCTTGCGGATGCGCCATTGCGCAGTCAGGTCCACCACGGTGGCCGACGGGTTCAGGAACTGGGTGCCGCCCGAAGGATTGACGGTGTCCTTGGCCTTCTTGCCCTGGGAGTAGTTCAGGCCCAGTTGTGCCGTCCACTGGGCGGCATCTGCACGCAGGCCCAGGGTGAGGCGCTGGGGATCGATGGACGAAAGCGGCTCGCCACTGGTGGTGTCATGCCCCTGGGTACGCCCCCATGCGAAAGGCGTGCTCCAGCCGATGCCTGCATAGCGCCCCCAGTCGGCACGGCCCTTGACCTCCAGCCCGCTGATATTGACCTTGCCGCGGTTGATGGCCTGGTAAATACTCGGATCGCCTGGCTTGCCCGTACCACCCACCTGCACGAGGTCGTCGATGAAGTCCTTGTACCGGCCGGTGAACGCCGCCACATCGAGCGAGACATTGGCAAGCCGGCCCCGCACGCCCACTTCGAGGTTCTGGCTCGTCTCAGGCTTCAGATCGGGGTTGGGAATGGTCTTGTAGTAACCCACCGGATTCTCGAAAAACGCATTGACCTGGCCCGCGTTGGGCGCTCGGAAGCCCTTGGCGTAGTTGCCGAACACACGCCAGTCGGAATTGACCTGGTACATCACGCCCAGCTTGGGCGATGTGGCATTGCCCGACAGCGACACCGCCTGCGCGTTGAAGCCCGCCTGGTCGGCCTTGATGCGGAAATGGTCGTAGCGCAGCCCCGGCGTGATCGTCCAGTTGCCAAAGCTGATCTCGTCCTGCCCATACAGCGCCCAGCTGGATTCTGTGGTGTCGGGAAAGCGCTTGAGCGGATAGGTCTCGCCCACGGGCGGCGTCAGGCCGGTCTGCAGGTTTTCGACATTGGTGCGCACATAGTCCACGCCGTAGGTGAACTGCTGCGCCATGCTGGCGCCGCTCTTGACGAGCTTGCGCGCCTGCACGTTGGCCTGGAAGGTCTTTTCCTGGTAGGTCACATCGCGCGTGCGGTCTGCAGCAGTGAGGCGGTCTTCGTAGATGAACTCGCGCGAATCGGCGTTCTGGTAACTGAGCGATGCCTTCACATCGTCCAGCATCGGAGCATCAAAATTGCGCCACTCGCCCGCCCAGGTGCCGCGCGTGCGTTTCATGTCGGTGGTGGATTCCGAATCGATCACGGCGGTGGAGCCGGTGGCCGGCGGCGCAGTGCGTGCCGTGTAGAGTTGGTAATCCACCTTCTTGTCGACATGCTCGACCGTGAAGGTGTGCTTCTGGTCGGCAGTCGGGCGCAGCACCACCTTGCCCAGCAGCGAAGCGTCCTTGTCATGCTGCGGATTGGGCAGGGTGCGGCGGCTGTCGATGGTGTCGAGGTCGCCCATGTTCTTGAGCTCGCGGCTGCGCCCCAGGTTGACGCCCAGCAGCCATTCCAGGGTATCGCTCGGCTTGCCAGCCACTGTCAGGCCCAGGGTTTTTCCGGTGTTTTCGCTGTCATAGCCAATGCTTGCACGGCCGCCAAAGGTCTTTCCATCCTTGAGCAGGTTGGATGGATCGGTGGTGATGAAGTTGACCAGGCCCGCCATGCCGTCCGAGCCGTACAGCGCCGAAGTGGCGCCACGCACCACCTCCACGCGCTGCACCAGGCCCACATCCAGATAATCGCGCCCAAAGGCGTTGGCGCTGAACACATAGCTGCGCGGCAGGCGGATGCCATCGACCATCATCAGCACCCGGTTGCCATCCAGGCCACGGATGTTGAAGCCCGCATTCTGATCGCGCCCGGTACTGCCCGATGCCAGCGTGAACCGCGCTGGGCTGCGCTTGACGGACACGTTGGGCATGTCACGCGCCACATCCCGGATGTCGCGAACCTGCTGCTCTTCCATCTGCTGGGCATTGAGCACATCAATGCTCATCGGCAACTCGTCAGGATCCTGCTCGTGGCGCGATCCGCTGATCACCATTTCCTTGAGCACGGGGCCATCGGCTGCAGCAACCTGAATGACGGCCGGGTTGGCGGCGGCAACCGTGGTCCTGGCGGAGGTGTCCGGAGAAGTCTGGGCTCCGGCTGCTTGCGCGGCGCACAGCAGGGCGGCCAGCGCCAGCGGTTGCAACACCAGCACCTTGCCAGGCTGGCCACCTGCAAACGCGCAGGATTCAGACGAAGGCATGCAGCGCATGCCGAAAAGAGGTGAAGCAGCCACGGACCGAGCTTTCAGACAACAGAGGTTGAACAGGGAAGCTGGCTGGGACGCGTGAGCACAAAGCGTTGCAGGGCGCGGTCAATCCGCGCTGGTCCGAGGCTGGCAGTTGCGCAAATTATATGCGAATAGTTCTCATTTGAATCAAATTGAAAACATATGGACATGGCGGGTCTTGTGAGGCAACGCCTCTTTTGGTGCCAGGCGCTCGCCCTGTTCGCCAGAAGACGTACCGAAGGCTGGCCCGGCAACGCCTCTGCGGCCGCCTCTGCCCGCCAGCAAGCCAAGCACAAACAGCACAACTGTCCCCTTGGTGAAAACAAGTAGAAAGAAAGTTTTCTAAAACTATATTTTTATGTATTAATTGAAAATTAAATTACACAACGAACGGAGATGCCGTGCCAAACCCCCTTGCCAATCCTGTCCTCGAAGCCTTGCGCCAGCCTGGCGAACACGCCCATCTGACGCAACTGCGCCAGGATTTCCACCGCTGGCCAGAGATGGGCTTTGAGGAAAACCGCACCGCTGACCGCATTGCCATGGAACTGGGCCTGCTCGGCATTCCATTTACCCGTGGCGTGGGTCGCACCGGCATCGTGGCAGTCATCGAGGGTGAGCGCACCGACAGCGGCCGCGGCGTGGGCCTGCGTGCCGACATGGATGCGCTTGCCCTGTGCGAACTCAACCGCTTTGGCCACGCGTCGCAGAACCCCGGCGTGATGCACGCCTGCGGCCACGACGGCCATACCGCCATGCTGCTGGGAGCCGCACGCTTTCTGGCCAAGCACCGCCAGTTCAACGGCACCATCCACTTGATCTTCCAGCCCGCAGAGGAAGGCCGGGGCGGCGCGCAGGCCATGCTGGCCGACGGGCTGTTCGAGCGCTTTCCCTGCGACGAGATCTATGCGCTGCACAACTCGCCCGTGCTGCCTGTGGGCACCGTGGCGGTGGCGCCCGGCGCCTGCCTGTCGTCGGCAGACATGTTCACCCTGCGCATCATCGGCAAAGGGGGCCACGGAGCCCATCCGCACCTGGCAGCTGACCCGGTGGTGGCGGCCAGCCATGTGATCTCGGCGCTGCACCACATCGTGCCGCGCAATGTTCCGCCGATGGAAAATGCCGTGCTCAGCATCTGCGCCATCCGTGGTGGCGACATGGAGGCGCGCAACGTGATTCCGGATTTTGTCGAAATCGGCGGTACCGTGCGCACCTTCTCCAAATCGGTGCAGGACCTGATCGAGCGCCGCATAGCAGAAATCGCCCAGCAGACCGCAGCCGCCCATGGCGCGCGCGCCGAGCTGGAGTATTCGCGCCTGTTCCCGCCCACCGTCAGCACCGAGCGCGAGGCGGCCTTTGCCGCCCAGGTTGCCGCCAGGCTGGTGGGTGCAGAGCATGTGATCACCAAGCCCATGCCGTCGACGGCGTCGGAAGATTTCTCGTGCATGCTGGAAGCGCGACCCGGCGCCTACCTGCGTGTGGGCCAGGGCGGAGCAGAACAGGGCCGCACCCTGCACAACCCCAACTACGATTTCAACGATGAAATCCTTCCGCTGGGTGCCGCGCTGCTGGCCAGCCTGGCACTGGATGCACTGCCGCTTCACACCGACCGCTGAGCAGCCGGACAGGCATCCAAGCAAGATAACAATCCAGGAGACAAAGCCATGCTGACCCACCGCCCCGCTGCCCCCAATTCCTCGATCGCAACGCGCCACGCACCCTGCTCTTCCCGGTTGCTTGCCAAGACAAGCGCGCTGGCGATTGCCGCAGCCGCCCTGCTGAGCCTGACTGCCAATGCCCACACCCTGCGTCTCGCCAACCAGGGCGACCCGATGTCGATGGATCCGCATTCGCTGCAGGAATCGTTCCAGCTGTCCTTTCTGGGCAACATCTATGAGCCGCTGATTGGGCGCGACCGCAATTTTGCGCTGACGCCGATGCTGGCCACCGCCTGGGAGGCAACTTCGCCCACCATCTGGCGCTTCAAGCTGCGCCAGGGAGTGAAGTTCCATGACGGCTCGGCCTTTACGGCCGATGATGTGATCTTCAGCTACCAGCGCACGCAATCAGAGTCATCGGACACCAAGCTGTATGTGGCACCGATCAAGGCCATGCGCAAGATCGACGCCTACACGGTCGAGATGGAGACAGCGCAGCCCACCCCCATCCTGCCCGACCTGCTGTCGGGCTGGCTGGTGATGGGCAAGAACTGGGCCGAGAAGAACAATGCCGGCGTTCCCGCCGATGTGCGCAAGGGCACGGAAAACCATGCCAGCCTGAACGCCAACGGCACCGGCCCGTTCCAGCTCAAGCAGCGCCAGCCGGGCGTGCGCACGGTGCTCAAACCCTTTGACGGCTGGTGGGGCCAGAAGGAGCACAACCTGACCGAAGTGGTTTTCACGCCGATCGCCAACAACGCCACGCGGGTTGCGGCCCTGGTCTCGGGAGAAGTCGACCTGATGGAGCCCGTGCCGCTGCAGGACATTCAGCGCATCCAGTCGAGCGCCAACCTGCAGGTGCTGCAAAAGCCCGAATTGCGTACCATGTACCTGGGGCTGGACGTGGGCCGCGACGAACTGCTCTACAGCAATATCAAGGGCAAGAACCCGCTCAAGGACGTGCGTGTACGCCAGGCGCTCTACCAGGCCATCGATATCGAAACCATCCGCAGCAAGATCATGCGCGGCGCGGCACAGCCTGCGGGCATCATCGTTGCGCCCGGCGTGCGTGGCTATGAGGCATCGCTGGACAAGCGCCTGCCCTACGACCCAGCAGCCGCCAAAAAACTGCTGGCAGAGGCGGGCTACCCCAACGGTTTCGAGTTGGGCCTGCATTGCCCCACCGACCGCTATGTGAACGACCAGGCCATCTGCCAGTCCGTCACCGCCATGTGGACACGGGCAGGCATCAAGACCACCTTGTATGCGGAAACCAAGGCGCTGTACCTGCCGCGCGCCTTCAAGCGCGATGTTTCGGCCTTCCTGCTGGGCTGGCAACCTGCCAGCAACGACGCGCAGAACACGCTGTGGGCCCTGCTGAACACGCCCGCCAACGACGGTCGCGGCCGCTTCAACCTGGGCGGGTACGCCAACCCCAAGCTCGATGCGCTGACGCACGACATCGGCGTGGAGATCGATCCTGTCAAACGCCAGGGCTTGATGAAGGCTGCCTGGCAAATCGTGCAGGACGACATTCCGGTTCTGCCACTGCACAACCAGAATCTTGCCTGGGGCGTCAAACGGAACATCGACGTGGTACAACAGCCGGATAACAGCCAACCGCTTCGCTATATCCATGTGCGCTAAACGCCAGCAGCCTGCCAACGACCCAACCGTTCCTCCCACCTACACGCCGCAGGCACAGGATGCGCCCGACCGCATCCGCGTGCACTACGGCAGCCTGACGAGCAGCCAGAGACAGGTGGCAGACTACCTGCTTGCGCATCCTTTTGAAGCCGCGACCCTGAGCATCGATGCCTTGGCCGCCGAATGCACGGTCTCGGTGGCCACCATGAACCGCTTTGCCAGCGCCCTGGGCTACGGCAGTTACAGCAGTTTCCGCAACCACTGGCAGCAACTACTGCAGCCGGGCATGGCACCGCTCGACAAGCTGCAGCAGCAGCGCAACGTACCCAGCACCGCCCACCGGCGCCTGCAATCCACCCTGCACAATGGCGCTGCGCAGGCACAGACCGCCGCAGCCTTGCTCGACCCCGCAGCCACCGACGCTATGGGGCGCCACATTGCCAAAGCGCGCCGCATTGCAGTGCTGGGCAGCGATGTGAGCGCCTATATCGCGGGGTACTTTGCCAGCTACGCCAGCCTCTTTCGCCCAGACGTGGAGTGCCTTCCCCAGGCCGGAGGCCCCAGCGAGACGCAGCGCAAGCTGATGTCGCTGGGCCAGGACGATCTGCTGCTGGCCATCTCACTGCCTCGCTATTCCAGCCAGACGCTGGAGCTGTGCGCCCTGGCGCATGCACGGCAGATTCCCATCATCGCCATCACCGACCGCCCGGACGCCCCCATTGCCGCGTACACGCAGCAGATTTTGCTGGCCCCAGCCCAGCACCCCATGCTGCCCGCATCGGCCATGGGCGTGCTGGGCCTGCTCGAAGGGCTTTGCACCGTGCTGGCCGCCAGCAGCCCCTGGAGCGCGGAAGACATGCGCCAGCGTGCGCAACTGGCCGATGCATTCCATGTGGACACCAGCCCGCGCGCCCGTGCGGCACGCAAGACACCCTGAAACCCATCCCTTCGCCCGCCTCTGCCCCGCCCATGATCACGTTCTCATCCGAGCTGCCCTATACCAGCACCCGCCAGCCCGTGTACGGCGACGACGTGGCAGCCACCTCCCAACCCCTGGCGGTATCGGCCGCCATGGCGCAGTTTGCGCAGGGTGGCAATGCCATCGATGCCGCGCTGGCCGCCGCCATGACACTGACCGTGGTGGAGCCCACCAACAACGGCCTCGGAGGCGATCTTTTCGCCCTGGTCTGGGATGGCGCGCAGTTGCACGGGCTCAATGCATCGGGCTGGGCGCCGCAAGGCTGGACGCCCGAGCGCTTTGCCGGGCGGGAGCGCATGCCGTACGAAGGCTGGGACAGCGTGACCATTCCAGGCCAGTTGCGCGGCTGGCAGGCCTTGCACCAGCGCTTTGGCTCACAGCCCTGGGCCAGTCTGCTGGAACACGCCGAGCACTACGCGCGCTCCGGCTTCATCGTGCCGCAAGGCGTGGCCAGCAAATGGGGCCTGCATGTCCCCCGCCTGCACAACCAGCCCGGCTTTGCCGAAACCTTTCTGCCCGGCGGACGCATACCACAGGCTGGCGAACGGTTCACCAGCCTTGCGCTGGCAGACACGCTGGCGCGCCTGGCCACGCACGGCGCCGATGAGTTCTACGAAGGCGAAACCGCGCAGCGCCTGCTGACCCATGCACAGCACCACGGCAGCGCCTGGCAGGCCAGCGACCTGCGCGACTACCGGCCCCAATGGGTACAGCCGCTGGCCCAGCGGGTGTGGGGCGATTGCTGGGTGCATGAATTGCCGCCCAATGGCCAGGGCATTGCCGCCTTGCAGGCCCTGGGGATGCTGAACGTCCGCGACCACGAACTGCCCCCCGGCATAGACAGCGCTGCTGCCATGCACTGGCAGATTGAAGCCACCAAGCTCGCGCTTGCCGATCTGTACCCTCACCTGGGCGATCCTGCCAGCATGCGCATTCCACCGCACAACTGGCTCTCTGGCTCCTACCTGCGCCAGCGCGCCGCCCTCATCGATCCGCAGCGCGCGCAGCACCCTGCATCGGGCCTGGGCGGACATGGCACCGTATACCTCTGCACCGCAGACCGGCAAGGCCGCATGGTGTCGCTGATCCAGTCCAACTACGATGGCTTTGGCAGCGGCGTGGTGCCCACAGGCACAGGCGTGGCGCTGCAGAACCGGGGCGCAGGCTTCAGCTTGCAGGCGGGCCACCCCAACCGGGTGGGGCCGCGCAAGCAGCCGTTTCACACCATCATTCCCGGCTTTGTCACACAAGGCGGGCAGCCCTTGATGGCCTTTGGCGTGATGGGCGGCCCCATTCAGCCGCAAGCCCATGTACAGGTGCTCACCCGCATGCTGCGCCATGGCCAGAACCCCCAGGCAGCACTCGATGCGCCCCGCTGGCGCATCGAGCCCGGCAAGGGCATCTACACCGAGCCCGGTTTTTCGCCCGCACTACGCAATGGTCTGCAGGCGCTGGGGCACCCGTTGCTGCCGGTGACCGACCCGACCATGGAGTTTGGCGCAGGCCAGGTGATCTGGCGCCTGCCCCACGGCGGCTATGGCGCGGCATCGGACGGCCGCCGCGATGGCCATGCAGCCGCGCGCTAGCCCGGCGGACGGTTGATTTTGCTATTGAATCAGGAGTTCAGGCGCTGATGCATCAATCGCCGGGGACTGAGTTATCAATATGAAATGCGAGCACCAACAAAAAAACCCACCTGCAGCAAAACAGGTGGGTTTACGCCAGGGCAGACGCTGACTCAAGAGAAGCTTATTTGAGCCACTTTTGCGATTCCTGCTGCAACACGCCCCGCAGCGCCAGAACATCCCAGGTGAATTGCATCACACGGCTGTAATCGGCGTCATCGGCAGGCAGCATGAAGCCCAGTTGATTGACGGGAGTCAAGGGCTTATCCAGATACGCAGCATGCAGACGCGGATCGGCCTTGCTGTAATGCAGCGCTTCGTAGGTTTCGGTGATCATCACGTCGCCCTTGCCTTCGGCAATCAGCGCGGGAATCTCGGCATTCTTGTCGTGGGTGGCAATCTGCGCGTTCTGCATGTTCTGCAGCACATAGGTCTCGTTGGTGCCGCCCGGATTCTTGATGACGCGCACGCTGGCCTGGTTCAGCGCCTCGGGCGTGGTGAACTTGTCCTTGTCAGCCGCCCGCACCAGGGCCACCTTGCCAAACGGCGCGTAGCCCGGAAGCATCTGCACCTTGCTGATGCGCGCCACATTGCGGGTGATGCCGCCCACGGCCACATCAAACTTGTTTTCCTGCAGGTCCGCCATGAGCTTGGGCCAGGTCGTATCCACATACTGCACCTTGACGCCCATCTCCTTGGCCATGGCCTCGATCACTTCGATGTCATGGCCCGCATATTTGCCATCGGCCTTCATTGCAAAGGGCCGGTAGTCGCCAGGCGTGCCCACCCGCAGCACCTTGGCCTGCATGATGGCATCCAGGCGCGGGCCCGCCTGCACCGATGCAGAGGAAAATACGCTCGCCATGCCCACCGTGGTTAGCACGGCAGCTATCAATTTTGATCTGTTGCTTTGCAATTCTTGCTCCTAGGTCTTCATTCGCCACATACACAGCGTGGCCCATCCACAGGCAACCGCGCAACTGCAGTAGCCCCTTCGAGAAAAGCGCATTCCATGCTGGCAAGACCTGCCAATGAAAAAACAGCGTGTACCCCTTGCTGTGTACACGCTGTCTGTCACACGCCGAGGCCATTGTGACCCTGTGCGGCGCAGATGCCCATCAGTGCTTCACCCAGGAAGCACGGGTGCCGTCAGTAACGCGATATCTGGCCCTGGTTGATCTGCACGCGGTCGCCTGGACGCAGATCGCCTGGATGCGGCACATCAAAAACGCGCTGCCCACCGTTTTGCAGATTGATCACGATGCGGTAGCCACGCGTCTGGTTGCGGTTGCCGTTCTGCTCGATCGCATTTCCCGCCAGCGCGCCTGCACCAGCGCCTGCTGCGGTGGCCGCAGCGCGGCCAAAGCCGCCACCAATCTGGTTGCCCAGTACACCACCAATGACAGCACCCAGGATGACGCCAACACCCGATGTGCTGCTGGACTGGCCGCGCAGCTCTTCAATGCGGCTGACCGAGCCGTACTCCACGCCGTAGCCGCCTTGCTGCGGCTGCTGCTGGGGATAGTTGCCCTGCTGGGGATAGCCGCCTTGCGGATACCGGTTGTCATAGCGAGGCGGCGCCTGCACACAAGCTGCCAACACCGATGCACTGGCCGCCACCACGGCCAGTTTGCCCGCCTTGCGCGCCAGCGCGGTGCGCCAGCCAATATTGCGTTGAGCCATTGCTCTCTCCTTTCGCATTCGTGCCCGACACTGCAGCGTATCGCCACCGTCGGGCGCTTGAACTTTGCCTACTTGGTTCCCGTCGATCCGTAACCGCCCGTGCCGCGCTCGGAGACTTCACCAAATTCCTGCACCACATTGAACTGCGCTTGCAGCACCGGAACGATCACCATCTGGGCAAGGCGCTCCATGGGCTGCAGAACGAAAGCCGTGTCGCTGCGGTTCCAGGCGCTCACCATCAACTGGCCCTGGTAATCGCTGTCGATCAGCCCGACCAGATTACCCAGCACAATGCCGTGCTTGTGGCCCAGGCCGGAGCGCGGCAGGATCATGGCCGCATAGCCAGGGTCGCGCAAATGGATGGCCAGTCCCGTGGGAACCAGCTGCCAGGCATTGGGCTCCAGGGTCAAAGGCTCGTCGAGGCAAGCTCGCAGATCCAGGCCCGCACTGCCGGGCGTTGCGTACTGCGGCAACTGATCCTGCATGCGGGGATCCAGAATTTTGATATCAACAATCATGGTTTGGTTTTGTTTCTCGGGATGGGCGAGGCTAGCACAGCCCACTCCACCTTAACGCAAGGACCCGGCCCAGGTGTACCTGGCCGGTCGCGGAAAACCGGAGGGGGCAGCAAAAAATCCATGGATTTGTAACGGTACTCACGGGTGTGCAGCCTGCAGATGTAACCGCGAGATCGGATTTGCAAAGAGCTTCGCGCTACTTTTCACTTCTTTGCATTGTCCATCGCCTTTTTGATGACCCCTACCAGCATCACCAGCCCCAATGGCGGAAACGCGACACCGATCACGGCCATGACCACCCAGCCGATGAGCTTGAAAATATTTATCTGCTGACCATCCGCCAGCTTGCCGGTAGCCGCAGGTGCCGCAGGAGAAAACACATCTCCTGCCCTGTCGGCCTGCGCGCTGCCGCCTTGGCGCCTGGACTCCAATTGGCGAATGCGCTCAAGCAAGGCGTCTGCAGCATTCGACACCGAGGTCTTGTGCGCAGCAGAGGAAGCAGCAGATACGGAAGCCTTCGCCTGGCGCCGCGGGGCCTTGGCAGAGGTGCTCGCCGGCGCCACGACCATCTGCGAAGTGGTCTGGTGCGCATGGCCCAGCGACTGCCGCGCTAACAGTCTTTCCACATAGCGGACAAAATCGCCGCCCGGCGGAGTCTGATAAATGCTGTCCGTTGCGAAATCATCTTTGGCCATGGATGGCACACCTCTCCTGCCTGTCTGGAATACCGAGCACCGCTTCAGCTTTTTCTGCGCTGCAATGGCTCAGTGATTGATAGTTTCAAAGTCGACCATAGTATGCATCGATATGCACGGCAGCACCCCCTCTGGCGCGCAGGAACAGCATCCATGCTGACGGTACTGGCGCCCCATGGCGCATACAGCGCATGGGCTTGCTTTCTGTCACAATGGCCCCAACTTTGAACACGGCGGTCGCTGAACCTCCACGACATTTGAAATTTAACAAGGAACCTGCCATGTCGGACTCCCTGATCAAGCATACCAACGAAGCCAATTTTGAAGCAGACGTACTGCAGCCGAACACCAATGTGCTGGTGGATTTCTGGGCCGAATGGTGCGGCCCCTGCAAGATGATTGCTCCTGTGCTCGAAGAGGTATCGGTCAGCTACAAGGAAAAACTGCAGATCGCCAAGGTGAATGTGGACGAAAACCGCACCATCTCCGCCAAGTTCGGCATTCGCGGCATTCCTACGCTGATGCTGTTCAAGAACGGCCAACTGGCAGCAACCAAGGTGGGCGCGCTCAACAAATCCCAGTTGACGGCATTTCTGGACGAGCAACTCGCCTGAGTTTGCTCCTTCGGAGGCACTCCGAGGGGCGCCATGCCTCAAAAAACCAAAGCGCGGCCTGCAGGCCGCGCTTTTTTATGGGATCGGGCACAAACGCCGGGCCTCCTGAGAGGCAAGATCAGCATTTTTTACCCCAAAGATACATATAGTTGATCATTTAAAGGGGGTGTTTTCCAACACCCTGTTTATAATACGGGTCCAGATCATCGATCTCCCTTTCTAAGAATAGATCACGTCTGATCTCCGGCTTGGCGGTTTCCCGCTTGTTGCACCGGCTCTGCATTCCCCCTCCATCTAACAGTTACTCCGTTCTGGAGTCCATTCATGCACTTAAATGAGCTCAAGGCACTGCATGTGTCTGAAGTCCTCAAGCTGGCAGACGAGCTTGAGATTGAAAATACCGGCCGCATGCGCAAACAGGAATTGATGTTTGCGATTATCAAAAAGCGGGCCAAGGCCGGTGAACAGGTGTTTGCCGACGGCGTTCTGGAAATCCTGCCCGATGGATTCGGCTTTTTGCGCAGCCTCGACACAAGTTTCACTGCCAGCACCGACGATATCTACATCTCCCCCAGCCAGGTCCGGCGCTTCAACCTGCATACGGGTGACATGATTGAAGGTGAAGTGCGCACGCCCAAGGATGGCGAGCGCTACTTTGCTCTGACCAAGCTCGACAAGGTCAACGGGCTGCCCCCTGAACAGAACAAGCACAAGATGATGTTCGAGAACCTGACGCCCCTGTTCCCCAAGGAACAGATGCGACTGGAGCGCGACATCAAGGCCGAGGAAAACATCACCGGCCGTCTGATCGACATCATCGCCCCCATTGGCCGCGGCCAGCGCGCGCTGATCGTTGCCCCGCCCAAGAGCGGCAAGACGATGATGATGCAAAGCATCGCCCACGCCATCACCGCCAATTACCCGGATGTGCACATGATGGTGCTGCTGGTGGACGAGCGTCCGGAAGAAGTGACCGAGATGCAGCGCTCGGTCAAGGGCGAAATCATCGCATCCACCTTCGATGAGCCTGCGGCCCGCCACGTACACGTGGCCGAAATGGTGATCGAGCGCGCCAAGCGCCTGGTCGAAATGGGCAAGGACGTCGTCATCCTGCTCGACTCCATCACGCGTCTGGCCCGCGCCTACAACAACGTCGTGCCTTCGTCGGGCAAGGTGCTGTCGGGGGGCGTGGATTCCAACGCACTGCAGCGTCCCAAGCGCTTCTTCGGCGCCGCGCGCAATGTGGAAGAAGGCGGCTCGCTCACCATCATCGCCACCGCGCTGGTCGACACCGGCAGCCGCATGGACGAAGTGATCTTTGAAGAATTCAAGGGCACCGGCAACAGCGAACTGCACCTGAACCGCCGCCTGTACGAAAAGCGCGTGTTCCCGGCCATTGAGCTCAACAAGAGCGGCACACGCCGCGAAGAGTTGCTGCTGTCGCCGGAAATCCTGCAAAAGACCCGCATCCTGCGCCAGTTCATGTACAACATGGACGAAATCGAATCCATGGAAATGGTCATCAAGAGCATGAAGGCCACGAAGAACAACACCGAGTTCTTCGACATGATGCGCCGGGGCGGCTAAGCAGCACACCGATTTGCCACACACCCTTCATTTATGCAATAATGGAGGGCTTTTATTGCGGAAAGTACGCTCAGCTTATTGCGATACAGAGGTTGTATCCGGCTTGGCACGGCTCCCGCACTTGACCAAAGGAAAGATCATGAAAGAAGGCATTCACCCAGAGTACCGCGAAGTATTGTTCGTGGACCTGTCCAACGGTTTCAAGTTCGTGACCCGTTCGTGTGTGAACACCAAGGAAAACGAAACCTTCGAAGGCAAGGAATATCCGCTGTTCAAGCTGGATACCTCGTCGGAGTCGCACCCCTTCTACACCGGCACCCAAAAGTCGGTGGACAACATGGGCGGCCGCGTGGAGAAGTTCCGCAACCGTTTCGGCAAGAAGTAATTTGCGGTTTGCCTATGCTGTGGCCTTCGGGGCCACGGTTTTCTGGCAAAGCAAAGGCAGTGCGGATGACGTACTGCCTTTTTTGTTTGCGGGTCGCATGCCTGGAATCTTTCTGAAGCAACCGCAAACCTCCTAGATTTCACTCGCGCGCTCTGCTATCTTTGCTTGCTTGCTCCATTCGGTCTCTTACGGTGAATTTTCCAACCCCAGCGATTGTTCCTCAGGCTGCCGTGCGCCCCCTGCCCCGGGCGCTGCTGCTGTTGCTGTGCCTGGCATACGTCGTGCCAGGCTTTTTTGGCCGGGCACCCTGGAAAGCGCTGGATATCACCACCTACGGTTACTCGCTGGAGCTGGCGCAGGGCAAGACATCCTGGCTGGCGCCTTCCATCCTGGGCCTGAACCCGGACGCCGAGGGCCTGCTGCCCTACTGGCTGGGCGCATGGGCCATCCAGGCCTTTGGCAGCGTGATACCCGCAGACATGGCAAGCCGCCTGCCCTTTGCCGCCCTGCTGTGGCTGGCCTTGATGGCAACCTGGTATGCCGTGTATTACCTCGCCCGCAGCCCGGGTGCCGGCCCCGTGGCCTTTGCGTTCGGTGGTGAAGCATCGGAGATCGACTATGCGCGCGCCATGGCAGATGGCGGCCTGCTGGCCCTCATTGCCTGCCTGGGCCTGGCACAGCCATCCCATGAAGCCAGCAGCTACGTGGTGCAGCTCACAGGTGTCTGCTTCGTCTTTTTTGCTGCCGCCTGCATCCCCAACCGGTTTGCGCTTCCCCTCACTGTGGGAGGAATCGGGCTTCTGATTCTGGCGCTCAGTGGTGCCCCCACCTACAGTGTGTTGATGGGCCTGGGCGCGGCTCTCATCCTGGCGCTCACCCCCGTCAATGCCTCGCAGCGCAACAAGAGCCTGCAGGCCTCCATTGCTTTCGCCGTGATGAGCGTGCTGGCCTTGCTGCTGGCGGTGTATCTGCACCAATGGCAGTGGCGCATTCTGCCTGCGCAGGAATTCCGCCAATTCCAGTCCCTGCTGGAGTTGCTGGTCTGGTTTGTATGGCCGGCATGGCCTCTGGCGCTGTGGTCGCTGTGGATCTGGCGCCGCCAGATTGCAGACTGGCGCTTTGTGCATCGCCACTTGTGGCTGCCGATACTGCTGGGAGCCTTGGCCCTCATCAACACCGTCACTACCAATCCGGGCGACCGCGCCCTGCTGCTGGGCCTGCCCGCATTTGCTGCATTGGCGGCGTTTGCACTGCCCACATTCCGCCGTGCGATGGCTGCATTGATTGACTGGTTCACCCTGCTGTTCTTCAGTGCCGCAGCCATCACCATCTGGGTTATCTGGCTGGCTGTCTATACCGGTGTACCGGCCAAGCCTGCCGCCAATGTGGCCCGTATCGCGCCAGGCTTCGTAGCCAATTTCTCGTTGCCGCTTTTCCTCGTGGCCTTGCTGGCCAGCCTGGCGTGGTGCGCTCTGGTGTTCTGGCGCGCCAGGCGCAACCGTCCGGAGATCTGGCGCAGCCTGGTGCTGCCTGCAGGCGGGACGGTACTCAGTTGGATACTGCTGATGAGCATCTGGCTGCCCATGCTGGACTATGGCCGCAGCTATACGGCGCAGGTCGAGGCATTGGCCAAGGTACTGCCCACGCCGTCACAGGCGGGCTGTGTCGCCATCGGAAACCTGGGCCGTGCCCAGATCGTTGCACTGCAAGCGCAAGGCGGCTGGCAGTTGACCCCAATGCACACGGATACCGCCAATACCTGCCGCTGGCTGGCGCTGCCCATTGAAGGGGCGAGGTCCGCACACAGCCATGGCATCGATGAAGACTGGGAGCCATACGCGGTCGTTCCGCGGCCCACCGATAAAAACGCTGAAATTGTCATTTACCAGCGCAAGCAGGATTAGGAGCAGCCATGCTGAGCGCTGTGCGCCGCGTGTTCTCACGCCGCGATTTCGATGTGGTTGCCAAACACGCGGCCACGGTATTCGTAGGACAGATTGCGGTGATGGGTTTCGGCGTGGTCGACACCATCGTTGCAGGCCGCCATGCCGAAGCCTCATTGGCCGCACTGTCCGTGGGCTCCGCCATTTTCGTGACGGTCTATGTCTCGCTGATGGGACTGCTGCAGGCGCTGCTACCCATCTGGTCCGAGATGCATGGCGCTCGCCGCCATGCAGACATCGGGCCATCGCTGCGGCAGTCGCTCTACATCTGCATGTCAGCAAGTGCCGTGGGCATGGCTGTACTGTTCCATCCCGCGCCGATACTGCGTTGGACCGAAGTGCCCACAGATCTGCAGCCACTGGTGGAGAGCTATCTCGCCATTGTGGGATGGAGCCTGCCCGCAGCCCTGCTGTTCCGCGTCTTCAGCACGGTGAGCCAGGCACTGGGCAAGCCGCAATTGGTCACCTGGCTCCAGGCCGTGTCGCTGCTCGTCAAGCTATCGCTGTCCATCTGGTTCACCTTTGGCGGCCTGGGGCTGGCCCCGATGGGCGTGGTCGGCTGCGCCTGGGCCACCTTTGTGGTCAATTTCTTCCTGTGCGGCGTGGGATGGATGCTGCTGCGCACGCAATCCTTGTATGCCCCCGCACAAATCTGGCGCAAGCTGGAGCGGCCCCATGGCCCCACACTGCTCCAGTTCACGCAGCTCGGTGTGCCTGCCAGCCTGTCGATCCTGGTGGAAATCACCTCGTTCACCCTGATGGCCCTGTATGTTGCACGCATGGGCACGGCAGCCTCCGGTGCACACCAGATTGCCGCCAACGTGACGGCCTTGATGTACATGGTGCCCCTGTCACTGGCCATTGCCACCAGCGCACGCGCCAGCTACTGGCGTGGCGCTGGTGACGAGCTCCGTGCGCGCCATGTCGTGTTCATGGGGCTGTTGTCTGCCATGCTGCTGGCCGCTGTCTTGTCTTGCGCGGTGCTGATCGGCAGATCCTGGATCGTGCCGGTCTATACCCACACCCCGGAGGTTGCAGCCATTGCCGTAGGCCTGCTGGCCTGGGTCAGCCTGTACCACCTGGCAGATGCCACGCAGACCGTATCCATCTTTGTGCTGCGCAGCTACCGCATCACCTTTGCGCCATTGCTGGTGTACTGTGGCCTGCTGTGGGGCATGGGCCTGTGGGGCGGCTTTCAGCTGGCCTACAATGGGCTGGGCAGCATGGACGCCCTGCACTCACCCATTGCATTCTGGATGTGCGCCGCAGGCGCTTTGGTGCTGGCTGCCGCCTGCTTTGTTGTCCTGCTGCAGCAGGTCACCCGCAAGGCCGTGCAGCGCAGCATGGCCTGACCTGCATCGCAAGCACCGGCACGCGCTATACCAGCGCCTCCGTATCTGCTTTTCGCATCCGCGACGCCGGAAATACCACCACGAATTCCGACCCCTTGCCCAGCGTGCTGCGGATCTGCAGTTGCGCACCATGCCGCTGCAGGACGTGCTTGACAATCGCCAGCCCCAGCCCGGTACCACCAGTGTCGCGCGAGCGGCTGCGATCGAGGCGATAAAAGCGCTCGGTCAGGCGAGGAATATGTTCCGGCGCAATGCCCGGGCCCGTGTCCACCACGCTGAAGCGGCCCGTGCCGTCTGCCTGGCGCACAAACTGCACCGTGATGTCCCCGCCTGCCGGTGTGTAGCGCACCGCATTGTTGACCAGATTGGACAGCGCACTTTGCAGTTCGTTGCCTGCGCCCGCCACCTCCAGCCCAGCTTCATCAAGCGACGGCATCTGCGGAAAATTCAGGCGCAAAGGTTTGTCACCATCCTTGGCAATCATGCGTGCGAGGCCATGCGCATCCTCCTCGCAGCGACGCATCAGGTTGCGCACTCCCACCCATTCGTTCAAGCTGGGCGGAGGATTGCCCTCCAGACGCGAGAGGGTCAGCAAGTCCGCTACCAGGCTTTGCATGCGCTGCGCCTGGTTGGACATCAAGGCCAGGTATTGGGTACGCTCTTCACTGCTGAGCGGCAGGGTCTGCAGGGTTTCGATAAAGCCTGTCAGCACCGTCAGCGGCGTGCGGATCTCGTGTGAGACATTGGCAACGAAATCGCGCCGCATGGCATCGGCCAGTTCGATCGATGTCACATCGCGCGAGAGCAGCAGCTTGCGGTTCCCTTCGTACGGGAACATCTGCACGGACAGTTTCAGCGGGCTGGTGGCGCGCACCACCGGGCTCATCAGCACCACATCCCTGCTGAAATCATTGGCGGCAAAATAGCCTGCGAATTCGGGGGCGCGTACCAGATTGGAGATGAGTTGCATGTGGTCGCGCTGCAGATCAAAGCCGAAGTGTTCGCAGGCAGTCTGGTTGCACCATTCGATATGGCCTTGTGCATCCAGCAATACCACGCCATTGGGAGATGCCTGCAGCGCGGTCAGCACCTGCTGCAATTGCGCCACCGCCTGCTGCTCCTGCTTCTCATGCTGGCGCAGCAACCGACGCGCCCGGTCCACCGCCTCGCCCCACACGCCATACAGGTGTGGAGGACGCTGCAGGTCACCTTGCTTGAGCCAGGAAACCACCTTGTTGCCGCGCCAGAGGTCTGCAACAAACCAGCACCAGGCCCCCACCAGGGTGGCAACGAGCGCCCCCGGCATTTGCCCCAGCCACCAGCCCAGCGAAGCGCCGACGATCTGGAACAACAGAAAACTGACAATGCGAAACAGCATGCAGACCTAACTCAAAAAAGAAAAGCTGCGACAAGCGCAGCATACGAGAAATGGCAAGCCCGCGCATCAAGCGCGTTGCAGGGCCTGCGGCTGTGCAGTGATGCGATAGCCCGCGCCCCGCACCGTCTCCACCATCACGTTCGCAACGCCCAGTGCTTCACGCAGGCGCTTCACATGCACATCCACCGTGCGTTCCTCAATGAAGACGTGGTCACCCCACACCTTGTCGAGCAACTGCGAACGCGAATGCACGCGCTCGGCATGCTTCATCAAATAATGCAGCAGCTTGAACTCCGTCGGTCCCAGCTTGAGCAGCTCGCCCTGGTAGGTGACACGGTGCGTTGCTGCATCCAGCACCAACTCGCCGATCGTCACGCTGTCGTTGACCTGCTCGGGAATGCGGCGGCGCAGCACCGCACGGATGCGCGCCAGCAGCTCCTGCGTGGAAAACGGCTTGGTGATGTAGTCATCCGCACCGGCATCGAGACCCGCGATCTTGTCCGGCTCGTCTCCACGGGCGGTCAGCATGATGATCGGGATGCCTTTGACACGGGCATCGGCGCGCCATTTGCGTGCCAGCGACAGGCCGCTTTGGCCCGGGAGCATCCAGTCGAGCAAAATCACATCCGGCAGCACGGCATCCAGCTCTCGCTGGGCCGCGTCGCCATCTTCCGCCCAGATTGGCAGGCAGCCATTGTGCCGCAGGTTCACCGCGATCAGCTCGGCGATGGCCGGCTCGTCTTCGACAATGAGTACACGTGGCAGTTTTTTCATACTTCAAACTCTACAAAACACTGGATTCGATTTCGTCCATCGTGGTGTGGCGCACATCGATTCCCTTGACCAGGTAGATGATGAGCTCTGCCACGTTCTTGGAGTGATCGCCGATGCGTTCAATGGCCTTGGCCAGGAACAGCAGGTCCAGACTCGGAGAGATCTTGCGGGGATCTTCCATCATGTAAGTGATGAGTTTGCGGACAAAGCCATCAAACTCGGCGTCAATCAGATCGTCCTCCTTGAGGATCGAGACGGCGGCAGCGGTATCGAGGCGCGCAAACGCATCGAGCGTCTTGCGCAGCAGGCCCGAGGCAAGATCGGCTGCCACACGCAGATCGGTCGTGGGCAGAGAGCGCGCAGCGCCGCTTTCGATGATGGAGCCCACCATGCGCGCCATCTTGTGGGCCTCGTCGCCCATGCGCTCCAGGTTGGCAGTCGCCTTGGAAAACGCGATCAGCAGGCGCAGGTCGCGTGCCGTTGGCTGGCGCCGGGCAATGATGGTCGATAGCTCATAGTCGATGTCGACTTCCAGCTGGTTCACGCGCTTTTCGGCCTCGTCAACACGTTGCACGGCTTCCATGCTGAATTGCGAGAGCGCATAGATCGCTTGCTGAATCTGCGATTCCACGAGCCCGCCCAACTCCATCACACGGGAGGAGATGTTGTTGAGTTCGCTGTCAAATTGTGAGGATAGGTGTTTTTCAGTCATGCGACTCTTTCCAATTCTGGCGAATTAGCCGAAACGGCCCGTGATGTAATCTTCGGTTTCTTTGCGCTGGGGCTTGAAGAACATTTGCTCGGTGGCACCAAACTCCATCAGGCTGCCCAGGTACATGTAGGCAGTGAAGTCGCTGCAACGCGCGGCCTGCTGCATATTGTGGGTCACGATGACGACGGTGTACTCGTCCTTGAGTTCGGCAATCAGCTCTTCCACCTTGGCGGTCGAGATCGGGTCCAGCGCCGAGCAAGGCTCGTCCAGCAGCAGCACTTCTGGCTTGATGGCAATACCTCGGGCAATGCACAGACGTTGCTGCTGACCACCCGACAGGCCGGAGCCGCTCTGGCCCAGCTTGTCCTTGACCTCGGACCACAGTGCGGCCTTGCGCAGCGCCCATTCCACACGCTCTTCCATGTCGCTCTTGCTCAGGTCCTCGAACAGCTTCACCCCGAAGGCGATGTTGTCGTAGATCGACATCGGAAATGGTGTGGGCTTCTGGAACACCATGCCGACCTTGGCGCGGATCAGGGCCACATCCTGCTTGCTGGTGAGCAGATTCTCGCCGTCCAGCACGATCTGGCCTTCCGCACGCTGCTCGGGATAGAGTTCATACATGCGGTTGAAGGTACGCAGCAGGGTCGATTTGCCGCAGCCCGAGGGGCCGATGAAGGCGGTCACCTTCTTTTCCGGAATCTCCAGATTGATGTTCTTGAGAGCGTGGAACTTGCCGTAGTAGAAGTTCAGGTCGCGCACCGAAATCTTGGAGTTCAGTGCACTGGCATTGGCTGCATTGGTTTTCGTCAGCATGATGTTCATCCATCCGTATTTATTTTTGACGTGCGAAGGTGCGCGCCAGAATGTTCAGACCAAGCACGGCAAGCGTGATCAGGAAGACGCCAGCCCAGGCCAGTTGCTGCCAGTTTTCATAGGGGCTCATGGCGAACTTGAAGATGGTCACCGGCAGGCTCGCCATCGGCTTGGACAGATCGGTATTCCAGAACTGGTTGTTCAGCGCAGTAAAGAGAAGCGGAGCGGTTTCGCCGGCGATACGCGCCACGGCCAGCAGCACACCGGTGATCACACCGGCACGGGCAGCCCGCAAGGTGACCATGCTGATCACTTTCCACTTGGGCGTGCCCAGGGCATAAGCCGCCTCACGCAGGCTGGATGGCACCAGTACCAGCATGTTTTCGGTCGTGCGGATCACCACAGGAATCACGATCAGCGCCAGGGCCATCACACCGGCGTAGCCGGAGAAGCTCTTGAGCTTGATCACGATCACGGTGTAGACAAACAAGCCGATCACGATGGATGGGGCAGACAGCAGGATGTCATTGACAAAGCGGGTGACCGAAGCGAGCCAGCCGGTCTTGTTGTATTCGGCCAGGTACACGCCAGCCATCACGCCGATGGGCGTGCCCACACAGGTCGCCATGAACACCATCACCAGCGAGCCCCAGATCGCGTTGGCAATACCGCCCGGCTCATTGGGCGCAGGCGTCATTTCGGTCAGCAGGGCTACGCTCAGGCCACCAATACCCAGGCGCAGGGTCTCCCACAGAATCCAGACCAGCCAGAACACACCAAAAGCCATGGCCGCCAGCGACAGGCCGATCGCGATCTTGTTGATGCGATTGCGGCCACGGTATTTGGCTGCGCGGATGGTTGCAAGATCCGAAGCCTTGATCAAACGTTCTCCCGTGGTCATGCGCGGGCTCCTTCATTCTTTTGCAGGCGGCTGAGCAGCAGCTTGGAACAGGCCAGCACAATGAACGTGATGAAGAACAGCGCCAGACCCAGATAGATCAGCGATGCCTGGTGCAGGCCTTCGCCCGCTTCTGCAAATTCATTGGCCAGGGCCGAGGTAATGCTGTTGGCCGCCTCGAACAGTGACAGGGAATTGAGTTGGTTCATATTGCCGATCACGAAGGTGACGGCCATGGTCTCGCCCAGTGCGCGGCCCAGTCCCAGCATCACGCCGCCGAACACGCCGGTCTTGGTGTAGGGCAATACCACCTTCCACATCACTTCCCAGGTGGTCGAACCCAGGCCGTAGGCCGATTCCTTGAGCAGCGCGGGCGTGACTTCGAACACATCGCGCATGACCGAGGCGATGAAGGGGATCACCATGATCGCCAGAATGACGCCAGCGGAAAAAATGCCGATGCCCACAGGAGGGCCGGACACCAGGCCTTCCAGCACTGGAATGCCCTTGAACAGGGTTTGCAGAGGCTGCTGCACATAGGTGGCCAGCAGCGGGCCAAACACCATCAGGCCCCACATGCCATACACGATGGAGGGCACGGCGGCCAGCAATTCAATGGCTGTACCCAGTGGCCGCTTGAGCCAGACGGGCGACAGCTCCGTCAGAAACAGGGCAATGCCAAAGCTCACGGGCACCGCAATCAGCAAGGCAATGGCCGATGTGGCCAAGGTGCCGTAGATCATCACCAGGCCGCCGTACTGGTTCTGCACCGGATCCCATTCGCTGCGGAAGAAGAAGCCGATTCCATACTCGCGAATGGCAGGCCAGGCACCCACAACCAGGGAGCCCATGATCGCCAGCAGCAAAGCCAGGGTCAGCACTGCCGCGCCGCGCGCCAGCAATGCGAACAGGCCGTCGGCGACAGAATTGGAAAGCCAGGGCTTTCGCGAAGGAGGCTGGCTGGACTGCATGTCTGCTTTATCCCCCGCGACCGCGCTGTTTTGTACTGGAAAAGATGTCGACACTTGTGAATTCCATGGAAGGTGGAAAAGGCCGCTACCCGAGCGGCCTGTGGTATTTGCGACTTACTTGGCTACAACAGCCTTGCCGCCGCTGTCCTTGATGTTGTTCCAGGACTTGTAGATGATGTCCTTCACGCTGGCAGGCATTGGCACATAGTCCAGGCCATCTGCCGTCTGGTCACCCGACTTGTAGGCCCACTCAAAGAACTTCAGCGAGGTGGCAGCCTGTGCTGGCTTGTCCTGGGTCTTGTGCATCAGGATGAAGGTGGCGCTGGTGATGGGCCACGAATCCTTGCCTGGCTGGTTGGTCAGAATCTGGTAGAAGCTCTTGGTCCAGTCGGCACCGGCGGCCGCGGCCTTGAAGCTGGTGTCATCGGGGCTGACGAAATTGCCCTCTGCGTTCTTCAACTGGGCAAAGGTCATCTTGTTCTGCTTGACGTAGGCGTACTCCACATAGCCGATGGAGTTGGGCAGGCGGCCCACGTACGCTGCAACACCTTCGTTGCCCTTGCCACCGGCACCCGTAGGCCAGTTCACGGCAGCGCCTTCGCCGACCTTGTCCTTCCACTCGGTGTTGACCTTGGAGAGGTAGTTGGTGAAGCCGAAGGTTGTGCCCGAACCGTCAGCACGGCGCACCGGGGCAATGGCGGCGTCAGGCAGCGCCACGCCAGGATTCAGGGCGGTGATGGCAGGGTCGTTCCACTTGGTGATCTTGCCCAGGTAGATATCGCCCAGCACCTGGCCCGACAGCTTCAGCTGGCCGGGGTTGATGCCCTTGATGTTGACCACGGGCACAATGCCGCCAATCACGGTGGGGAACTGCACCAGGCCCTTCTGGGTCAGCTCGTCGTCCTTCAATGGCATGTCGGAAGCACCGAAGTCCACCGTCTTGGCATCGATCTGCTTGATACCGGCGCTGGAGCCCACGGACTGGTAGTTGATCTTGACGCCAGTTGCCTTGTTGTAATCGGCTGCCCACTTGGAATACAGCGGAGCGGGGAAGCTTGCGCCCGCGCCCGTGGCTTCTTCCGCATGAACCTGGGCAAATGCACCCGCAGCAACCAAACCAGCAACCAGCACTCGAATCGCGGACAGTTTCATGAAAACTCCTGTTGGTAATGAAACGCAATGGAGTGGACTGTAAAAAACCTTTATGACATTGATATGACATATTCCGTCATATTCCCCATGGAAATCAATCGATGCCCCTGAGCAACAAAGAGGCAATTGTCATATTTCAGTCATGCAAAAGACTTAATTTCAAAGTTTTGTCAGCATAAGGAATGGCTTTGCGATGGACTACAGTCGCGGTGCTATGCTCCCTGCCCTGGAGTGCTTTTGCTGGACTGCGCATCAGGCGGACAGGGTGTGCTGGCGAGGCCAGCCACGCGGATTTCCTTGCAATTTGTAATTTGTAAAGCGCACTCCTATTTTTGCAGACTTGATTGATGACGACACCTATGCTCGATGGAACCCTGCTCGCCGCCGTGGATCTGGGATCCAACAGTTTTCGCCTGGAGGTTGGGCGCTACGCATCCGGCCATATCGAACGCGTGCAGTATTTCAAGGAAATGGTACGCCAGGGCGCGGGCCTGGACGAAGCGGGCAACCTCTCGGTGGAGTCCATGCAGCGCGGCTGGGATTGCCTGGCGCGCTTTGCCGAGCGCCTGAAGGGCTTTCCGCCTGCCCAGGTGCGCGCCGTGGCCACCCAGACCCTGCGCGAAGCCAAAAACCGCGACATCTTCATCCAGCAGGCCAACCAGATCCTGGGCTACCCGATCAGCGTGATCTCCGGCCCAGAGGAGGCCCGGTTGATCTACCAGGGCGCCGCGCATTCGCTGCCACCGTCTGACGAGCGCAGGCTGGTCGTGGACATCGGCGGGCGTTCGACCGAGCTGATCCTGGGCCAGCGCTTTCTGACCGAGCGCGTGGCCTCCTACCCCGTGGGCAGCGTGGCCTGGTCGCTGCGCTACTTTCCCAATGGCGAATTCACCAAGGCCAGCTTGAGAACGGCGCACATTGCCGCGCAGGCCGTCATGGAAGAGGCCGCCCTGCACTTCGCCCCCAACAGCTGGGACATGGCTTACGGCACATCGGGCACAGCCAATGCGATTGCGGATGTGCTGGCGGCTCATGGCGGAGAGCCCGATGTGGTGCGCCGCGAGCAGCTGTACTGGCTGTGTGAACAGTTGCTGGCCGCAGGCAACGCCGCAAACATCAGGCTTGAAGGTCTGAAGGAGGAGCGCCGTGCAGTGATCGGCGGCGGCGTGACCGCGTTGTGCGCCATTTTCGATCTGCTGCAGATCGATGAATTGCGCATTGCCAGCGGAGCACTGCGCCAGGGTCTGCTGCGCGACATGGTGCAGCATGAGGAATATTCCGATATCCGCAACCGCACCATCAGCACCTTGATGGAGCGCTACCAGGTCGATGGCGCGCAAGCGGCCCGCGTTCAGCGAACCGCCGCCATCCTGTTTGAGCAGGCCAGACGCTACACCGGCGTGACCGACCCTGTGAAACTGAAATCCCCCATGCTGGACTGGGCCAGCCAGCTGCATGAAATGGGCTGCCTCATCTCGCACAACGACTACCACCACCATGGCGCCTATGTGCTGAGCCACAGCGATGTGCCGGGCTTTACCCAAACCGAGCTGTCGCACCTCGCCGCCTTGGTGCTGGCCCAGCGCGGCAAGCTGCGCAAGGTCGAGGGCTTCTTGCAGAACCCCGAGTTTGCACTGGAGCTGTTGTGCCTGCGCCTGGCCACCGTGCTGTGCCATGCCCGCCGCAATCCAGAATTGGAACAGCTGAATCTGCGCGACAAACCCGAGAAATGGTCGCTCAAGGCCCTGGCCGGCTGGTCGGAGCAGTTTCCGCAATCCGCCTACCTGCTGGGCGAAGAGGTGCTCGCCTGGCAGAAGACCCCGTACGTGTTCCAGTTCAAGCAGGCAGGCAGCATTCTTGCCAAATAATTGTCCATTGCATATGGAAATAGCTGCTAGCGCTCATTCATCAAGCGCAAACAGCTATTATTTATATAGCAAACAATGAACTACCGGGATGCAGGTAAACACTCGTTGAGGCATTACCCCAGGTCTACCGGCGCCACAGCGCCACGGCCAGAGAACACCCCGGTCAGGTTGCCAATGAACTGATCCACACTGGCCTGCGTCGCCTCTGGCGACCAGCCGGCAACATGGGGCGTGATCAGGATATTGGGCAGATCGATCAGAGGCTCGGGCCGGTGCGGCTCGCTCTCGTACACATCAATGCCCGCGCCTGCGATGCGGCCTTCTTTCAGCGCCGCAGCCAGCGCCTCGGTATCCACCACCGAACCGCGCGCGATGTTGATCAGATAGCCTTGTGGGCCCAGCGCCTGCAGCACTTGCGCATTGACCAGATGCCGCGTGCCCGCACCGCCCGGTGTCGCGCACACCAGCACATCAGCCCAGGCAGCCAGTGCCAGCACCGAGTCAAAGTACGGGTGCTGCACATCGGCCTTGGGCTTGCGGTTGTGGTAGCCCACCGGCATGTCGAAGCCCGCAGCGCGTCTGGCGATCTTGAGGCCGATATGACCCAGGCCGATGATGCCCAGCTTCTTGCCCGACACGCCCGGTGGGTGCGGAATCGTGAAACGGTCCACCCCAGCGCGCGCCTGCTGGTCCAGCGAACGAAAATTGCGCATCGTGGCCAGTATGAGGCCAAAGGTGTGGTCGGCGACACTGGTGTCGTTGGTGCCCGCCCCGGTGGCCACGACGGCGCCGCGCGCCTTCAAGGCTTCCAGCGCCAGCCCTTCGTAGCCCGCGCCCAGGGTGCAGGCCAGGCGCAGGCGCGGCATGCGTGCCACCTCATCGGCTGTCAAACCGATGGAGCCAATGGTGAGCACCGCATCCACCTCGGCGCCCTGCTCTGCGACAGCCTGCGTGCGCTGCGCCTCCGTGGGCGCGTAGAGGACCGTTGCATGCTGGCGAATCTGGTCCAGATGCTGCTCGGCCATGGGATTGAAGACCAGCAGCGTGATCGGGGAATGCGAGGACTGGCTCACCACAACTCCTTCATTGATAGCAAAAGAGCCGCTTGCAACGTATGCAAGCGGCTCTTTTGATTATGAAGGCTTTTTGACGACAGGGTTGTTCCCTGGCTCAGCATTACCAGAGGCACCCTGCGGAGCTGTTCCCATCAACCCAGAAAATGCTTGCGATAGCGTGCCGGCAGGCGATCGAGTTGCATCAGCATGGGCAGATCGGCGGTGTTGAAATCCGGATCCCAGGCTGGCGCGCCGATCACCTCGGTACCCACGCGCAGATAACCCTTGATGAGTGCCGGCGGCTCTACATCTACCTGGTCATCCAGTTGCTCCAGTGGCAGCGGCAGGCGTGGGGTAACTGTGTACTCCGACGATACCTGCTTCTTGGCCTGTAACTGGCGCCAGATACTCGCTGCCGCATCGCCGCTGACGATGCCGTTGTGCCACATCGGAATGCTGGCGCAGCCCATCATGACATCGAGCTTGTTGCGCTGCATGAAACTGGCCAGCGCCCCCCACAGTGCCATGATGACGCCACCCTGGCGGAAGTCGGCATGTACGCAGCTGCGCCCCAGCTCCACCATGCGCGGGCGCAGCGCATCAATGGCAGTGAGATCAAATTCGCCGTCGGAGTATGTACGCCCGGCGCGCAGGGCCTGGGCGGGCGTGAGCAGGCGGTAGGTGCCGATCACCTGCTGCGTGCTGCTGTTGCGCACCAGCAGGTGCTCGCAGTAATCGTCAAAACCATCCACATCGTGGCCAGGCTTAGTGGTTTGCAGCTGCGCTCCCATTTCACCGGCAAATACCTGGTGGCGCAGGCGCTGGGCTTCGCGTACTTCGTCCAGATGGCGCGCCCAGGACACCTCGATATCGGCCAATGCCGCTGCAGCCGGCAAGGCAGAGGGATGCTTGGCAGCAGCCGGGCTGGAGACCAGGATGTCGGATGCGCTGGAGAATTCGGGCTTGTTGTGCATGGCAGGGCTCCTCAATCGCTCTGCCGCCCTTTGCTGCACACCAGCCGCTATGCCGCGCCTCGTGCCCACACCGGGCTATCACAGAGCCCCGCCAGTTTCTCGCTGCCGCATGACAGCGCGATGTGCAAATCATGACGCCTGCATGACATGGCGCCCATGCAACACCCGCAAACGAGGGCTACCTGCACTGGTCGGTGCAGGTACAGACCTCTCCGCTCAGGACAGACGCGCTGCTTCGGCCAGCTGCTCGGCACAACGGCTCGCCTGGGCAGCATCAAAGGCTTCCACCATCACACGCAACAGCGGCTCGGTGCCGCTTGCGCGGATCAACACACGCCCCTGGCCCGCAAAGCGCTCGGTGATGTCGCGCTGCAGATCGGCCAGCTTCTGGTTTCGGCTCCAGTCCTGGCCCGGCTGCAGGCGCACGTTCAGCAGAACCTGCGGGCACAGGTCGACGCCCTTGAGCTGCTCGGCAATGCCCTGCTGGCGGCTCACACAGGCTTGCAACACCTGCAGCGCGCTGATGAGGCCATCGCCCGTGGTGTGCTTGTCCAGCGCCAACAGGTGGCCGGAGCCTTCACCGCCCAGTATCCAGTTGCGGCGTTGCAGCTCTTCCAGCACATAGCGGTCACCCACCTTGGCTCGCACCAGCTCGATGCCTTGCGCACGCAGGGCCGCCTCCACGGCCAGGTTGGTCATCAGGGTACCGACAACGCCTGCCACCTTTTCGCCGCGGTGCAGGCGATCCATCGCCATCAGGTAGAGCAATTCGTCGCCGTTGAACAGGCGACCATTGGCATCCACCAATTGCAGCCGGTCGGCGTCGCCATCCAGCGCCACGCCGACGTCCGCATTGTTGGCGCGCACGGCACGCACCAGTGCCTCGGGGTGGGTGGCGCCCACGCCCTGGTTGATATTGAGACCATCGGGGTTGCAGCCAATGGTGATCACATCGGCCCCCAGTTCGTGGAAGACCTTGGGCGCGATCTGGTAGGCAGCGCCATGCGCCGCATCCACCACCACCCGCATCCCGTGCAGCGACAACTGGTTGTCGAAGGTACTCTTGCAAAACTCGATATAGCGGCCTGGGGCGTCATCAAGACGGCGCGCTTTGCCCAGCTGCGCAGACTCCACCCACACCGGGCTCTCGGCCAGCGCGGCCTCTACCGATTCCTCCCAGGTATCGGGCAGCTTGGTGCCTTCTGCGCTGAAAAACTTGATACCGTTGTCCTCGAAAGGATTGTGGCTGGCGCTGATGACCACGCCCAGGCTGGCACGCAAGGCCCGCGTGAGGTAAGCCACTCCGGGCGTGGGCAGCGGCCCAAGCAGCACTACATCAACGCCTGCAGAGTTGAAGCCCGATTCCAGCGCACTTTCCAGCATGTAACCCGAGATGCGCGTGTCCTTGCCGATCAGCACCGTCGGGCGATCCTCGCCCCGGCGCAGCACACGGCCTACGGCGTGGCCCAGGCGCAGCACGAAATCAGGCGTGATGGGCGATTTGCCGACCGTGCCGCGAATTCCATCGGTTCCAAAATACTGGCGTGGCATATTCTTTGTTTCCGTAGCAAGAAAGTAAGCACCCGCCTTGGCAATGGCAGGTTTTGGCGACCATTCAGACGCGCAGGTCAAGTGTAACGTTTGTGCCACGTTTCCAGTTGAAAGCGAGGCTCCCGCTTGTCATTCGTTAAACATGCAAGGCCGCCGGCCGCCGCATGGCGCCCAGTACGGCCAGCGCATCGGCAGTTTCGCGCACATCGTGCACGCGTACCACGGCCGCCCCGTGCTCGGCCGCCAAGAGTGCCGCCGCAATGCTCGCAGGCATGCGCTCGCCCACTTCACGCCCTGTGACCTTGCCCAGCGAGCCTTTGCGCGACCAGCCCGCCAGCAGTGGATACCCAGCCGCCGCCAGCACAGGCTGCTGCTGCAGCAAGACAAAGTTCTGCTCCACGGTTTTGCCAAACCCGGTGCCAGCATCCCACACAATGCGATCCTTTTGCACACCCAGTGCACGTAGTTCAACCGTTTGCTGCTGCAAAAATTGCAGCACTTGCGCTGTCACGTCCTGTGCCGCGTCCATGTGCTGCAGGTGCATGGTCTGCGGATTGGCATGCATGTGCATCAGGCATATGCCGCAACCGGGGTGGGCGGCCACTGCGGCACGGGCTCCCGGCTGCCGCAGCGCCCAGATGTCGTTGATGATGTCGGCTCCGGCATCTAGCACTGCCTGCATCACTTCGGGCTTGTAGGTATCGACTGAAATGGGCACTTGCAATGCCACTGCGGCCTCCACCACCGGCAGCACTCGGCGCAGCTCTTCATCCAGCGGCACGGCCGGGCTGCCCGGGCGGGTGGATTCGCCACCGATATCCAGAATGTGCGCTCCATCAGCCAGCAGCTTTTCTGCGTGTGCCATGGCGGCCGCAACGCCTTGGTGGCTGCCTCCGTCCGAGAAGGAATCGGGCGTAACATTGACGATGCCCATGATCCTGGGCTCTGCCAGGTCAATCGCAAAGCGGCTGGTTTGCCAGATTGGCATGGATGAATCCTTCGCAAAAGAGAAAAGCGCTCCAGGAGCGCTTTTCGGTGTGTGTCTTGATTCAGCAGAGAATCAGGCAGGCCCCATCAGGCGGCGTTGGGCGCATGGTCGGTCACCACGGAGGTACCGCCACCAGCGCTGCCGCCATCGTTGTTGGACGGCGGGTTGCGCGGCGTCCAATCCTTGGGAGGACGGGGCTCCTTGCCAGCCATGATGTCATCGAGTTGCTCGGCATCAATGGTTTCCCAGTCCAGCATGGCCTTGGCCATGGCATGCATCTTGTCGCTGTTGTCCTCGATCAGCTTGCGTGCCAGGTGGTACTGCTCGTCAATGATGCGGCGCACTTCGGCGTCGACCTTCTGCATGGTCTCTTCGCTGATGTTGCTGGGCTTGCTCATCGAGCGGCCCAGGAAAGGCTCGCCTTCCTGCTCGGCATACACCATGGGACCCAATGCATCGGTCATGCCGTAACGCGTCACCATGTCGCGGGCAATCTGGGTTGCACGTTCGAAGTCGTTGGAGGCGCCGGTGGTCATCTGGTTCATGAACACTTCTTCGGCAATGCGGCCACCAAACAGCATGGCGATCTGGTTCAGCATGAACTCCTTGTCATAGGAGTAGCGATCCTTCTCGGGCAAGCTCATTGTCACGCCCAGCGCACGGCCACGCGGAATGATGGTGACCTTGTGCACCGGATCGCACTTGGGCAGCAGCTTGCCGATCAGCGCATGGCCTGCCTCGTGGTAGGCCGTGTTGCGACGCTCTTCCTCAGGCATGACCATGGATTTGCGCTCGGGGCCCATGATGATCTTGTCCTTGGCCTTCTCGAAATCCTGCATCTCGACAGTGCGCGCATTGCGGCGCGCTGCCATCAGCGCAGCTTCGTTGCACAAGTTGGCCAGATCGGCGCCGGACATGCCGGGCGTGCCACGGGCGATCACGCCTGGGTTCACATCCTGGCCGACAGGGATCTTGCGCATGTGCACATTCAGGATCTGTTCGCGGCCGCGAATATCGGGCAGCGTGACATAGACCTGACGGTCAAAACGACCCGGGCGCAGCAAGGCCGCATCCAGAATGTCGGGACGGTTGGTGGCTGCCACGACGATCACGCCGAGGTTGGTCTCAAAACCATCCATCTCGACCAGCATCTGGTTCAGGGTCTGCTCGCGCTCGTCATT
>NZ_JBEBNZ010000021.1:0-64226 GCF_040396735.1 Comamonas odontotermitis | reverse complement strand
CGATCAGCTTGACGTTGTAGCCATACACAGCCTTGCCGGGGCTGCCAAAGCGCGAAGCCTGCTTTTCCACGCCGTTGCACAGCGTAAGAATCGGCCAGCCGGTCTCCGTCTGCCAGTAGTTGTCGATGATGGGGCGCCCGATGGCGCTGCTGATCCAGTTGGCGGTGGGCTCGTCGAGCGGCTCGCCCGCCAGCCACAGCGCCTGCAGGCTGCTGAGGTCGTATTTGCGGAGGTACTCGGGATCGTGCTTCTTGAGCACACGGATGGCCGTGGGCGCCGAGAACATGTGGGTGACCTTGTATTTCTCCACCAGGCTCCACCAGCTGCCGGGATCGGGCCGGATCGGCACGCCCTCGTACATGATGGTGGCCATGCCATGGATCAGCGGCGCATAGATGATGTAGCTGTGGCCCACCACCCAGCCGATGTCGCTGGTGCAGAAGAAGGTCTGGCCCGGCTTGGCATCGAAGATGGCCGGCATGCTGGAGGCCAGCGCCACGGTGTAGCCGCCCGTGTCGCGCTGCACGCCCTTGGGCTTGCCCGTGGTGCCGCTGGTGTAGAGCGTGTAGCTGGGGTGGGTGGCATCCACCCATTCGCAGGGCACCTGCGCATCCATGTGCTGCGCGCGCAGCTCGGTCCACAGGTGGTCACGCCCTGCCACCAGGTTCATCGGCACCAGGCCGCGATCGACCAGCAACACCGCCTGCGGCTTGTGGCTGGCCAGGCTCAGGGCTTCGTCGAGCAGCGGCTTGTACGGTACGGCGCGGCCTGCGCGCGATCCGGCATCGGCGCTCACGATGACCGTGGGTTGCGCGTCGTCAATCCGGGTGGCAAGCGAGCCGGAGGCAAATCCGCCAAACACTACCGAATGGATCGCGCCAATGCGCACGCTGGCGAGCATGGCAATCGCGGCCTCGGCAATCATGGGCATGTAGATCTGCACCCGGTCGCCCTTTTTCACCCCCAGGGCCTGCAGCGCCGCTGCCATGCGCTGCACTTCGGCATGCAGTTGGGCATAGGTGTAGGTGCGTTCGGTATTGGTTTCGGTCGATACCGCAATCAATGCAGGCTGGTCGCCACGGGCGGCCACATGGCGGTCGATCGCGTTGTGGCAGAGGTTGGTCTGCCCGCCGGCAAACCAGCGCGCAAAAGGCGGGTTGCTGTAGTCGCAGATCTGCGCAGGGGGCACTTTCCAGTCGATCAGCTGCGCTTGCGCAGCCCAGAATACGTCGCGGTCTTCGATGGACTGGCGGTGGAACTCGGCAAAACTCGTCATGGGGGCTGTCTCCAAACTTTGTTATGCACGCATTATTTCCCTCTGCCTTGCATTGTGCTGACAAATCCGCGTTACGGGGTCGCACAGATGCGGGTGGCAAGTACCCCAAAGCTGTGGTTTTCCCGCATACGCTGCGGCTCTGCCCCTGTCAAAGGGGCCGGTGAACCGCCGATACAGCCCTGTTTTGGCAAAAGCAGAAGCGCCAATCGCGCACAATTGTTGCCACGGCGCCCTGCTCCTGGAACGTGTTTACGATTTCTACGCAGCTTTTGCCGGATGACGAAGGATTTCACATGCTCAACGGCCTGTGGCTCGGTTTTTTTGTGGTGGCGGCGGTGGCCGCGCTGGCGCAGTGGCTGGTGGGAGGCAACAGCCAGATCTTTGCCGACATGGTGCAGGCGCTGTTTGGCATGGCCAAGCTGTCGGTCGAGGTGATGGTGCTGCTGTTTGGCACCCTCACCCTGTGGCTGGGGTTTTTGAAGATTGCCGAAAAGGCGGGCCTCGTCGACCTGCTGGCGCGCTGGCTGGCGCCCCTGTTTGCCCGGCTGATGCCCGAGGTGCCGCGCGGCCACCCTGCGCTGGGCCTGATGACGCTGAACTTCGCCGCCAACGCGCTGGGGCTGGACAATGCGGCCACGCCCATCGGCCTCAAGGCCATGCGAGCGCTGCAGGACATCAATCCCTCTGCCACCTCGGCAAGCAACGCGCAGATCCTGTTTCTAGTGTTGAACGCCTCGTCGCTGACCTTGCTGCCGGTCACGATCTTCATGTATCGGCTCCAGCAAGGCGCTGCCGATCCCACCCTGGTGTTTCTGCCCATCCTGCTGGCCACCTCGGCATCGACGCTGGTGGGCTTGCTCAGCGTTGCCGTGGTGCAGCGCTTGCCGCTGTGGCATCCGGTGGTGCTGGCATATCTGCTGCCGGTGGCGCTGCTGCTGGCGGCGTTCATGGCCTTTCTTGCCACCCTGACCGCCACCGCCCTGTCCCAGGTCTCGTCGCTGCTGGGCAACATCACTCTCTTCTCACTGGTGGTGCTGTTTGTCGTGGTGGGGGCGCTGCGCAAAGTGCCGGTGTACGAGGCTTTCGTGGAAGGCGCCAAGGAAGGCTTTGATGTGGCCAAGGGCCTGCTGCCCTATCTGGTGGCCATGCTGTGCGCCGTGGGCCTTTTTCGCGCCTCGGGCGCGCTGGATTATGTGCTGGAAGGCATCCGCTGGCTGGTGAGCCAGACGGGCATGGACACCCGCTTTGTCGACGCGCTGCCGACCGCCCTGGTCAAGCCGTTCTCCGGCAGCGCAGCGCGGGCCATGCTGATCGAGACGATGCAGAGCCAGGGCGTGGACAGTTTCCCGGCCCTGGTGGCTGCCACCATCCAGGGCAGCACCGAGACCACGTTCTACGTGCTGGCGGTGTACTTCGGCGCCGTGGGCATCCAGCGCGCCCGCCACGCCGTGCCCTGCGCGTTGCTGGCAGAGCTGGCAGGGGTGGTGGCCGCCATCGCCGTGTGCTACCAGTTCTTTGGATGAGTTCGCCATCCGCCCAGTAGAGAACCATGCGGAAAGGCACGCGGAGAGGCGGGCAAACATGCAGGCCGCTCGTGCCGCGCGTGGTGGGCAAGCCACGGCTTTTGCGTTACTTTTCCCGAAAATTCATGCTATTTGCATGTTTATTGACATCCATTGTTGACATTTTGCTCGGCACATGGATATCAAATAAAAGTAAAATCTATATCAATCTCTATTGCATTGATCAATAGAGGTAAACCCCAATCATCTCTGGTGAGCGGGACACACCCAGGCAAGCCTGCTGCGCAGGCAGTACCCACGACAAGCGCCATTGCCTGTCGCATGCCCGGCAATCGCCGCGCCCCGAGGGCCCGCCACCCTTCAATCCGATT
Source organism: Comamonas odontotermitis (assembly GCF_040396735.1). GTDB lineage: Bacteria > Pseudomonadota > Gammaproteobacteria > Burkholderiales > Burkholderiaceae_C > Comamonas > Comamonas odontotermitis_C. The sequence continues at coordinate 61,056 of NZ_JBEBNZ010000021.1, read as the reverse complement.
CACTTTGGGCACCCCGCCATAGGCAGGGTGCTGCGCCGCTTTTCTTGCGCGGCGCGTCCCCTTTTTTTAAACAGGAGAAGCCCCGCATTGTTCTGGCTGGACATTTTCACGACCTATCTGTACGGGCTCAAGACCATTGCGGTGGCTGTTGCCGTCGTCATCTTCATCAGCAGCCTCGACGACCTCTTCATCGACCTGGTCTACTGGTGCCGCCGGATCTGGCGCCGCTGTTTTGTCTACACCCGCCACCGGCCCATGGGCCCCGACGCGCTCATGGCCCAGGAGGAGCAACCCCTGGCCATCATGGTGCCCGCCTGGCAGGAGCACGGGGTGGTTGGCGCGATGGCGCAGCTTGCGGCCACGACACTCGACTACGAGAACTACCATATCTTCATTGGCACCTACCCCAATGATCCGCAGACGCAGGCCGAGGTGGAACAGGTGCGCGCGCGTTTCCCCAACATGCATTCGGTAGTCTGCGCGCGGCCGGGCCCCACCAGCAAGGCCGATTGCCTCAACAATGTGCTCGAAGCCATCTGGCAGTTCGAGCAGCGCTCGGGCATGGCGTTTGCGGGCTTCATCCTGCATGATGCCGAAGATGTGCTCTCCCCGCTGGAGCTGCGGCTCTTCAATCACCTGGTGGGCCGCAAGGACCTGATCCAGCTGCCGGTGTATCCCCTGGAGCGCCCATTGTTCGATCTGACGGGCGGCCACTACCTGGACGAATTTGCCGAGATGCACGCCAAGGATGTCGTGGTACGTGAGGCACTCGTCGGTCAGGTGCCCAGCGCCGGGGTTGGAACCTGCTTCAGCCGCCGCGCCATCGCCGCGCTGCGCGAGCAAGGCAACGGCATGGCCTTCGACACGCAGAGTCTGACGGAGGACTACAACATCGGCTTTCGCCTCAAGCAGCTGGGGATGAAGGAGGCGTTCGTGCGTTTTCCCGATTTCACCCCCGGCAACCAGCCCGGGCATCCACAAGCGCTGCGCCACTGGGGTCGCAGCGCGCGGCAGGCCAGCATGGTGGCGGTGCGCGAGTTCTTCCCCAACACGGTGGGCGCTGCAGTCCGGCAGAAATCGCGCTGGATCACCGGCATCGTCATCCAGGGCTACCGCACCCTGGGCTGGACGCCGGGCGCGGCCATGAACTACTTTCTGTGGCGCGACCGCAAGGGCGTCATCACCAATTTCGCCAGTTTTCTGGGCAGCCTGCTGGCAGTGCAACTGCTGGCCATCTGGGCCTACCAGCAACTGGTGCCCGACAGCTACCGCTTTCTGTCGATCTTCCAGGGCGAACGCTGGTTTTCGCTGCTGCTGGCCGCCAACTTCGTGCTCATGCTCAACCGGGTGGTGCAGCGCATGTACTTCGTGACGGCGAACTATGGCCTCGCCCAGGGGCTGATGGCCGTGCCGCGCCTGCTGTGGGGCAATCTGGTGAACTTTCTGGCCAACTGGCGGGCTGTGGCCCAGGCGCTGAAGGCGCAGGACATCCGCCGCATGGCCTGGGCCAAGACCGACCACGATTTTCCGTCGCTCGGCGATGCGGCCCGCCCGCAGCAGGCGCTCGAGCAGGTGCTGCTCGAGCAGCGCGCCCTGACACCCGAGCGACTGCAGCACGCCCAGCGATACCCGATGCGCGGGCTTTCGCTGGGGCAGGCGCTGGTGCACCGCGGCGAAATCTCGGGCTTGCAGCTGGCAGCGGCCATTGCCGCGCAGCACCGGCTGGACAGCGAATCGCTGCAGGGCAAGCCCGCCTCGGGGGAAATGGCCACCCGGGTGCCTTGCGCCATTGCGCTGCACTACCGCGTGCTGCCGCTGCGCGAGGAAGGCGATGTACTCGTGGTGGCCTGCGAGACACCACTCGACCCCGTCTCCTTCGCAGCCTTGCAGCGCAAGCTGCGCCGCCCCGTGCGCTGTGTGGTCGCGCCCACTGGCGAGGTGACCGTGGAACTGCGGCGCCTGTACGACCCCGAGGAGACCGAGCCCGCACACGAGCTACTGGCGCAGGCCGTGCACCAGCGGCATCTGACGGCAACCCAGGCCAGGAGCCTCTGGCTGCGCTATGTCTCCCGCCAGGTACAGCTGAGTGATGTGCTGCTCGCGCTGGGCGCGATCGATCCTGCCGTATTGGCCACCGTGCTGCTGCGCCAGGAGCGCGCAGGCATAGGCCTGGGCGAGCTGCTGGTGCAGCAAGGGGTGATTGCGACTGAAACCCTGAGCGAGGCACGGCGCGTGCAGCGGGGGCTGCAACCAACGATGGCGCAGCTGCTGTATGGCGCCCGCACGGTCTCCCACGCCCCACTCCTTCTTGCGCATGATCAATAAGGCCAACGCCATGACTTTCATACCACGCCTGTGCGCGCTGGCCCTGGCCTGCGCAGCTGCTGCCAGCGCGGCACACACCCTCGACCTGGGGCCCGGAGTCAGCGAGCGCCGCCGCTTCCAGATCTACCCGCATCTGGACAAGGCCTTTGAGGCCCTGCAGCGCGGGGACGGCCGCCGCGCCATCGCGGAACTCGAACGTGCGCAGCGGCTGGCGCCCGGCAACGCTGCCATCGCCCTGCAACTGGCAGACGCACACCGCCGCCTGCAGCAACAGCAGGACGCCCGCGCAGCCGTTGCTGCAGCCCCGGTCATCACCGTGCAATCGCCACCAAAGCGGTCTGCGCCGGTTAATACCGACGCTCCGCGCGCACCCCGCCCTGCCACCCCGCGTGCGCGCTCGCAGCGCGCGCCAACGGTGCTGCAGACCGCGACCGCCCCGGCACCGGCACCCGCGCCTGTTTCGATCGCTCCGGCATCGGTCCCGTCTTCTTCGTCAGAGCCCCAGCCCGGGCTTGCGACCCTTGCGTCGCAACCCCCGGCCGACGCACCGACGCCTGCTGCGCCACCTCCCGTCGCACCCGAGCATGCCGCCTATCTGCTTGCACAGCAGGCTTACGACGCGTATGCAGCGGGCCGCTACGCGCAGGCCGCAGAAGAGGCGCGCGAGGCCCTGCTGCGAAACCCCCACCACACCGGCTACGCCATGCTGCGCCTGCAGGCACTCGCGGCAGACGGGCAGCATGGACTGGCGTTGCAGGAGGCCGATGCAGCGCTGCAGGCCCACCCCGCCGACGCCGAACTGCTGGCCCAACGCAGCCGGCTGCACCAGGCGCTGGGCCAGGGGCCGCAAGCGGTGGCAGACGCACAGGCTGCCCTCACCAGCCTGGAGGCCGAGGGCATTGCACAGACCAGCGCGGATGCCAATCTGGCCTATCTTGCCGTCGTTGGGGGCGAGGATCGCACGGCCCTGGGCATCTTTGACCGGGCCCGCCAATCCGGCCGGCTGCCCGCCACCGCACTGCGCGATGGCGCCTACACGGCCAGCCGCCTGGGTGAGAATGACGCCTCCGTCGGCTACTTCAAAGAGGCAATCGACGCGCATGCGGCTGGCAGCCTGGCCCTGTCGCCCCAGCAGCACTATGAAACCCGGCGCGAGGTGGAAACCCGCACCCGCACCTGGGGCGTGAATGCGCTTCTGGGTTACCGTGGCATATCGCCCGGCGTGGCGGCAGCGCAGACCCGGCCCTACGGAGACACCACGCAGATCGTCGCCGAAGGCTACTTGCGGCCTTCGGGCTACGGAGACGGGCGCTTTTGGGAGATGTACGGAGGTCTAGCGCAGTCACTCTACAGCCGCAATGGCGATGCCACGGGCTCGGATACCACGCAGGCCTCGCTGGGGATCCGCGTCAAGCCGCTGCGCAGCCAGAATCTGGTGGTATCGGCAGAGCGGCGCATCCGCGTGGGTTCGCTGTCATCCAATGACTGGCTACTGCGCCTGGGCTACTCCGGCGGCGTGGGCACCGATCTGCGCGAGGATGCTGGCGACTGGACGACGCTGAACGTCTACGCCGAAGCGGGCCACTTCTTCCGCCAGAAGCAGACCTATGGCACGGTAGAGGGGCAAGCCGGGCGGAGCTTTCGCGTGGGCGATGCCCATTCGCGCCTGGTGCTGTTTCCGCATGCGGTGCTGGGCTGGGATTACAACTCGCAGCCCACGTCGTCCGGCCAGCGCAGTTCTTCAGGTGCGGGTCTGGGCGTCGGCATGCGCTACTGGTTCCGTGAGGACGCCTATAACGCACCACGTTCCTATCTGGATCTGTCCGTGCAGTACCGCGCCCGCCTGGCCGGGGACGAACGCGGCAAGGGCTGGTTCGTGCGCGCCGCCCTGCACTATTGACCGCAGCCGGAAAATGCATGGCAGTGGGCGCTGTGCGGGCACAGGATTCAGATGTTTTTACAATGAAATCCTTACCTCATATGCGCCATTTGCTATATTTTTTGATAGCAATACAGAGGCCTACGCGTCCGGCACGATGGCGTCGGCGTAGTCGTAGAGCAGGCCCAGCAGTTCCTCGGCGCGCTCATCTGCGGTTTCCGACAGCTGGTCGATTTCGGCAAACATCTGCTCGGCCGTGCGGGCACCGCCCTCGCCTTGCAGCAGGAAGGCTGCCCGCAAGGCTTGCCAGCGCGCCTGCTCGGTGGCGCTGAGAGAATCCGGAAAATTGCGTGCCCGGTAGCGAAACAGCAGCTCCTGCAGCCGCTCGTCGTCAAACCCGGGCCTGGCTACCGCCAGCTCCTGCGGGTGCATGGCGGTGAGCTGGTTCAGGCGCCTGCGGTCGGCCTGGCCGATGAAGCCGCCGTACAGGTCCTGGTCCACATCCACATCCTGCAAGGCCGGGCGCTGGAACACGGCGGCCCAGGTGGCGCTCATATCCGGCAGATCGCGGGCAACGGCGGCGTATTGCAGGGCGCGTTCCATGTCGATGTGCCAGCGCGCGGCCTGCTCGGCGCTCAGGGTGCGCAGGCTGCTGACGACCATGGGCGATTTGTTCAGGTGCACGGTCTTGATCGGCAGGCGCTCCACGCCTTCGGGCAGGTCGGCGCTGGCAGTGAACATGCGCAGGCGGATGTCTTCTACCGAAAGATCGGCAAGCTGGGCCGGGTCCTGCGCCAGATCCCAGGCAATCACCTCGTTCTTGTTGGTGGGGTGCTGGGCGAGCGGCCACATGACGGCAATGCAGCCGCGCTCCACGCCGAACATGCCCGAGATGTGCAGAAATGGCCGCGCGTGGGCAGCCGTGGCGGGCAGAGCCAGCTCCTGCATCACGCGGTCCTTCTTGTGCAGGCCCAGCGCAAAGTCGAACAGGCGCGGCTGCAGCTGCTTGATGAGCCGCGCGAGCCCAATGGTGGCGCGCACATCGCTGAGCGCATCATGGGCCGATTCATGCAGGATGCCGTTGGCACGGGCCAGGTCTTCGAGCTTGAAACTGACCGAGCCGTCTTCCTTCTTGGGCCAGGTGATGCCGTCGGGCCGCAGCGCATAGACCATGCGCACGACATCAAGCAGGTCCCAGCGGCCGCAACCGTTCTGCCATTCGCGCGCGTAGGGGTCGCGCAGATTGCGCCACAGCATGTAGCGCGTCACCTCGTCGTCAAAACGGATGGTGTTGTAGCCCACGCCAATGGTGCCGGGGCGGCCCAGCTCGGCCTCCACCACGTCGGCAAACTCGTGCTCGGGCACGCCCTGCTCCAGGCACTGCTGCGGGGTGATTCCGGTGATCAGGCAGGCCTGGGGGCTGGGCAGGTAATCGGGCGCGGGCTGGCAGAACAGCATGACGGGCTCGCCCACCTCGTTCAGATCCATGTCGGTGCGGATGCCGGCAAACTGGGATGGACGGTCGCGGCGCGGCACGGCGCCGAAGGTTTCGTAGTCGTGCCAGAAGAAGGTGGCCTGTGCGGGCTGTGGTGTCTGCATGGCCGCTAGTATGCCTGCTCTGGCTCCCGGGCTAGGCTAACCTAGAGCAAAGGCGAGAACAGACGCGCGACCGAATCACCCAGGCGTGGCAGAAAAGCCTGCTTGCGGTCCACCTCCACCAGCCGCGATCTGCTGATGTCCGCCATGAACTGCTCTTGGAGCCTGCTGTTGAGCGCGGGGCCGTAGCCGATGGCGCAGACCTCGTAGTTCAGGCGAAAGCTCCGGTTGTCGAAATTGGCAGTGCCAATGATGGCCACGTTGTCGTCCACCACCAGGGTTTTGGAATGCAGCATGCGTGCTTGGTATTCGTACACCTTGACGCCGGCATGGATCAGTTCGTCGAAATAGGAGCGCGCGGCAGCCGTCACCACCAGCGAATCCGACTTTTCAGGGACCAGAAGGCGCACATCGAGCCCGCGCAGGGCCGCACTCGTGAGCGCGTACATGGCCGCTTCCGTGGGCACAAAGTATGGCGTGGTCAACCACACCCGCTCGCGCGCCGACTGGACGGCAAACACATGGGCGCGGTGGATGGGCTCGCCGGGGTTATCCGGCCCCGAGGTCACCAACTGCATCGGGTGGGTGCCATCGGGCAGGTCGGGCAGCAGGGCATCGAGGTCTTCGGGGATGTCCTTGTCGGTTTTCTGCAGCGCGTACGCCCAGTCTTCGAGGAACGTGGTCTGCAGCCAGGTGACGATGGGCCCCACCATGCGCAGGTGTACGTCGTGGTAGGCATTGGGGTTGACGCGCCGGTCTTCCTCGTCGGTGATGTTGACGCCGCCGGTAAAGCCGATCCGGCCGTCCACCACCACAATCTTGCGGTGGGTGCGGAAATTGATCACCGGGCGCAGGCGCCGGCCGATCTTGGTGGGGTGGAACACGGCAAACTCGCCCCCCACGTCCAGAAGCGGCTGGATGAACTTTCTGTTCACCCGCTTGGCGCCGAGCGCATCCACCAGCAGGCGCACCTGCACGCCCGCACGGGCACGCTCGACGAGCGCATCGCGCAGGCGCGTGCCGGTCTGGTCGGGCTCGTAGATGTAGTATTCGAGGTGCACATGGTGCTGCGCCCGCGAGACATCCTCCAGAATCTGGTCGAAGGTGGCGGCACCGCCGCTCAGCAGCTGCACGCTTTCGGCGGTAGAGATGGGAAAGCCGCTGGTCTCGTCCACCAGCTTGACCAGTTCGCGCATGTGGGATGCCAGTTGCGGCTGCGCATCGCGGATGCGGCGCGCCGTCTCCCGCACGCGGCTCTTGTTGCGGGCGCGCAGGCGCTTGATGCGCTGGCGCTTCAAGCGCTGCGGGCCGATGAAGTAGTACACGATCAGCCCCACCACCGGCAGCGCCCCCATGGACAGCAGCCAGCCCAGGGTGGCGACCGGCGCGCGGCGCTGCATCAGAATCCAGATGGCAACCACGAACAGGTAGATGGGCCATACCACGGACAAAACCACCTTGATGTTCTCCTTGGTCAGGAGCTGCGTCATCCAATCCACCGGCAAAATCTCCTATCTATGGTGCCCCGGGCAAGTGTAGCCGCTCTCCATGTGATTGCCGTGTCTTGCACCAACACCCGAAAGCGCGCGCTCCCCGGGGCGAAAAAAAGCCGCACACCCGGGGGCATGCGGCTTTTGGCGGGGGCGCCAGGGCATCAGTCGGCGGCGATCTCTTCTTCAGGCTCGCCAGGGGCCTGCTTGGCCCGCTCCTTCTTCGGCGCAGGCTGGATGTCCAGCTTGACCTCGGGCTTGTCAGCGTCGCTGTCGTCCCAGTCCACCGTCAGGCGGCCACCATCGACCAGCTTGCCAAACAGCAGTTCGTCGGCCAGCGAGCGGCGGATCGTGTCCTGGATCAGGCGCTGCATCGGGCGCGCGCCCATCAGCGGATCGAAGCCTGCCTTGGCCAGGTGCTTGCGCAGCTTGTCGGTGAAGGTGACTTCCACCTTCTTCTCGGCCAGCTGCTGCTCCAGTTGCAGCAGGAACTTGTCGACCACGCGCAGGATGATCTGCTCATCGAGCGGCCTGAAGCTGACGATGGCGTCGAGCCGGTTGCGGAACTCGGGCGTGAACAGGCGCTTGATGTCGCCCATCTCGTCACCGGCCGCACGCGGATTGGTGAAGCCGATGACCGCCTTGTTCATGGTTTCGGCACCCGCATTCGTCGTCATGATGATGATGACGTTGCGGAAGTCGGCCTTGCGTCCGTTGTTGTCCGTCAAGGTGCCATGGTCCATCACCTGCAGCAGCACGTTGAAGATGTCCGGGTGCGCCTTCTCGATTTCGTCAAGCAGCAGCACCGCGTGCGGTTTCTTCGTGACGGCCTCGGTCAGCAGCCCGCCCTGGTCGAACCCGACATAGCCCGGAGGCGCGCCGATGAGGCGGCTGACCGCATGGCGCTCCATGTACTCCGACATGTCAAAGCGGATCAGGTCGATGCCCAGGATGTAGGCCAGCTGCTTGGCAGCCTCGGTCTTGCCGACGCCCGTGGGGCCGCTGAACAGGAACGAGCCGATGGGCTTGTCCACCTTGCCCAGGCCCGAGCGCGACATCTTGACCGCAGACGCCAGCACTTCCAGTGCCTTGTCCTGGCCAAAGACCACGCTCTTGAGGTCACGCTCCAGCGTCTGCAGCTTGCTGCGGTCGTCATTGCTGACGTTGGCAGGCGGGATGCGGGCGATCTTGGCGACGATTTCCTCGATCTCGGCCTTGCCAATGGTCTTCTTGCGCTTGGAAGGCGCCAGGATGCGCTGCGCGGCTCCGGCCTCGTCAATCACATCGATGGCCTTGTCGGGCAGATGGCGGTCATTGATGAACTTGGCAGACAGCTCCGCCGCCGCCTGCAGTGCCGCCAGGGCGTACTTGACGCTGTGGTGCTCTTCAAAGCGGGTTTTCAGGCCCTTGAGGATATCAATGGTTTCGGGCACGGTAGGCTCGACCACATCGACCTTCTGGAAACGGCGCGAGAGTGCCGCATCCTTTTCGAAGATGCCACGGTACTCGGTGAACGTCGTTGCGCCAATGCACTTGAGCTGGCCGCTCGAGAGCGCGGGCTTGAGCAGGTTGGACGCATCCAGCGTGCCGCCCGATGCCGCACCGGCGCCGATCAACGTATGGATTTCATCGATGAACAGGATGGCGTTGGGCTTGTCCTTCAGTGCCTTGAGCACGCCCTTGAGGCGCTGCTCGAAATCACCGCGGTACTTGGTGCCTGCAAGCAGCGCGCCCATGTCCAGCGAGTACACCACGGCCTCGGCCAGCACCTCGGGCACATCGTTTTCGGTGATGCGCCACGCCAGGCCCTCGGCAATCGCGGTTTTGCCCACGCCGGCCTCACCCACCAGCAGCGGGTTGTTCTTGCGGCGGCGGCACAGGATCTGGATCGTGCGCTCGACCTCGTACTGGCGGCCGATCAGCGGATCGATCTTGCCGTCCTTGGCCTGCTGGTTCAGGTTGACGGTGAACTGCTCCAGCGGCGATGCCTTTTCGGCACGCTCGCCCCCGCCGCTGCTCGCCTCTTCGGCGTCCGAGCCCGATTCGGGCTTGGGTTGCTCGGGAGCGTCGTTCTTCTTGATGCCGTGGGCGATGTAGTTGACCACGTCCAGGCGCGTCACACCCTGCTGGTGCAGGTAGTACACGGCATGCGAATCCTTTTCGCCGAAGATGGCCACCAGCACGTTGGCGCCGGTCACTTCCTTCTTGCCATTGCCGGTGCTCTGCACATGCATGATGGCGCGCTGGATCACGCGCTGGAAGCCCAGTGTGGGCTGGGTGTCGACTTCGTCCTCGCCCGCCACCTGGGGAGCGTTGTCCTTGATGAAATTGGTCAGCGACGCGCGCAGATCGTCGATATTGGCCGAGCACGCGCGCAGCACCTCAGAAGCACTCGGGTTGTCCAGCAAGGCCAGCAGCAGGTGCTCCACGGTGATGAATTCGTGGCGCTGCTGCCTGGCTTCTACAAAAGCCATGTGCAAGCTGACTTCCAGTTCCTGAGCAATCATTTGAAACTCCTTATTTGCTTGCCAAATACACTCAACTTGCTTCTAGATGAGGATCCAATTGCGTTATTCAACAGGCTCGGTGACGGCCTGCAGCGGATGCCCTGCGCCATGCGCTGCATCCATCACCAGTGCAACCTTGGTCTCGGCTATTTCATGGGAATACACGCCGCACACTCCTTTTCCGTCCAGGTGAATCTTGAGCATGATCTGGGTGGCAGCCTCGCGGCTCTTGCCAAAGAAGTGCTGCAACACCTCGATCACGAATTCCATGGGGGTGAAATCGTCATTGAGCATGACGACCTGGTACATCTTGGGGGGCTCCACCCGCTGCGTGGTGCGCTCGACCACCAGCGCGCCACCGTCATCCGGTGTTTTGGGCGTAGCGGGCAGGCTCGGCGTAGGGGGAACAACAGGTTTCGTGGCCATCGAGATCATTCTATAAGGCTAAATTTCCACATCGGCAAAGATGGTGATGGTTTTGTGAACTTCAATCCCGGGCTCCGAGCCCGGTACTTAGAACGTGTTTACGATCTCCTCGCGCCGCGCCAGTGGCTTTGCGGGGCGCCCGGCTAGGGATGGGATGCGAGGCGCAACACCGCAGCAATAGCCCCGCTATTGCGAGGATTTGCAACAACGCAGACCGCCCACAAAGCCTCTGTCCCTACGGGTTGGAGTGAAATCGGGCGATTTCTTCGCGCTGGCCCTTGCTTGCACCTCGGTGCAAGCTGCGGCCCAGCACTTCGAATTCATCCCGATTGCACTCCAACGCGGCTGCGTAGAGATCGTAACCACGTTCTTACGCATCACCGGTACTATGCTTGTCAGGCCAGGCTTTCGTAAACAATCCTGATGGCTTCGTGGCCCGCCTCCTGCGACCACGCGGCCATGGCCTGGTCACTGGGGAAGAAGCGCGCCGCATCGCCCAGATTGAGCTCCACGCCCGCCTTGGTGCCTTCCAGCTCGCAGACCACACCCAGCCGGATTTTGAGGCCATGGCGCAGCACGCCCTCATCGGTATGCTCCTCGACTGCGGGAAACTCCTGAATCAAACGCGCAACATCGGGCTGGTGGCGATCGGTGTTGACGAGCAGATAGCGGCCAAAGCGCGCCCGCGCGTCGGCCAGGCTCCAGATGTGCTGTGCCTTGGCGCGCAGCCCGCCGCTGAAGTGGTCCAGCCCTACCCGGCCATTGAGGATGATGAACTCGTCGTCCTTGAGCTGCTCCTTGTGGCGCAGCCAGGTGGCCTCGTCCACCGAGGCTTCGATGACGCCCGATTTATCGTCTACGCGAAACAGCACCAGCTTGCCGCGCTGACCGTTGATGATGCGCATATCGCTGACGATGCCCGCCACAGTCTGGGTCTCGCGGCTGTCCTTGAGATTGGCAATCGGCGTGCGCACGAACTGGCGCACTTCCAGCTCCACTTCGTCAAACAGGTGGCCCGAGAGGTAGAAGCCGACGGCGGTCTTCTCCTGCACCAGCCGCTCCTTGATGCCCCAGGGCAGCACATCGGCCAGCGGCGGCTCCTGCGTGCTGGATCCCACGGCGTCATCACCCATCATGTCAAACAGGCCGCCCTGGTTGGCATTGGCATGGGTGGTGGCGGCAAATTCGAAGGCCACGTCGATGGATTCGAGCAGCGCGCGCCGGTTGAGGTTGATGCTGTCGAAGGCGCCGCCCTTGATCAGGGCTTCCACCGTGCGCTTGTTGAGCTTGCTGCGGTCCACGCGCAGGCAGAAGTCGAACAGGCTCTTGAACGGGCCCTTGGTATCGCCCTGGGGGCCGGTACCCACGCCTTCGCGCGCCGCCACAATGGCCTCGATGGCAGCCTGGCCCGTACCCTTGATGGCGCCCAGGCCATAGCGGATCACCTTGTCGGTCACGGGCTCGAAACGGTGTTGGCCTCGGTTCACATCGGGCATCTCGAAGCTCATGCCCATCTTGAGTGCATCTTCGTACAGCACCTTGAGCTTGTCGGTGTTGTCCATTTCCACGGTCATGTTGCCGCAGTAGAACTCTGCCGTGTAGTGCACCTTGAGCCAGCCGGTGTGGTAGGCCAGGAGGGAGTACGCTGCTGCGTGCGACTTGTTGAAGCCGTAGCCGGCGAACTTCTCCATCAGGTCGAACACTTCGTCGGCCTTGGCCTCGTCGATGCCGATCTTGGAGGCCCCTTCGCGGAAGGTCGCGCGGTGCTGCACCATCTCCTCGACCTTTTTCTTGCCCATCGCGCGGCGCAGCAAGTCGGCGCCGCCCAGGCTGTAGCCGCCCAGCACCTGGGCGGTCTGCATCACCTGCTCCTGGTAGACCATGATGCCGTAGGTCTCGGAGAGCACCTTTTCGACCAGCGGGTGCGGGTACTCCACCACTTCCTTGCCGTGCTTTCGGGCCACGAAGCTCGGAATCAGGTCCATCGGGCCAGGGCGGTAGAGTGCATTGAGCGCAATCAAGTCTTCCAGGCGGCTGGGCTTGGCTTCCTTGAGCATCTGCTGCATGCCGCGCGATTCAAACTGGAACACGGCTTCGGTCTTGCCAGCGGAGAACAGCTGGTAGGTTTTGGCGTCGTCGAGCGGAATGTTTTCAAAGGCGAAGTTTTCCTGGCCCTTGTGGCGCTTCATGATGAATTCGCGCGCAATCTCCAGGATGGTGAGTGTGGCCAGGCCCAGAAAGTCGAACTTGACAAGGCCCACCGCCTCCACATCGTCCTTGTCGTACATGGCCACGGCCGACGTGCTGCCCGGCTGCTGATAGAGCGGGCAAAAGTCGGTCAGCTTGCCCGGGGCAATCACCACGCCGCCCGCGTGCATGCCGATGTTGCGGGTCATGCCTTCGAGCTTCTGCGCCATCTCGATCAGGGTCTTGACGTCTTCCTCTTTCTCGATGCGCTCGGCAAGAATGGGCTCTTCCTTGATCGCATAGGTGTATTTGTCGCCTTCCTTGGGCGGGTTGGGCGGGTATTTGAGCGTGACGTGCAGGCCCGGCTTGTTGGGGATGAGCTTGGAGATGCCATCGCAGAAGGTGTAGCTCATGTCCATGACACGCCCCACGTCGCGGATGGCCGCGCGCGCGGCCATGGTGCCGAAGGTGGCGATCTGGCTGACGGCATTGCGGCCGTACAGGTCCTTCACATAGTCGATCACCCGGTCGCGGTTGGCCTGGCAGAAGTCGACGTCGAAGTCGGGCATGGACACGCGCTCCGGGTTCAGGAAGCGCTCGAACAGCAGGTTGTAGTGGATCGGGTCCAGGTCGGTGATCTTGAGCACGTAGGCAACGAGCGAGCCCGCGCCCGAGCCCCGGCCCGGCCCCACCGGGCAGCCATTCTTCTTGGCCCAGTTGATGAAGTCCGCCACGATCAGGAAGTAGCCGGGAAACCCCATCTTCAAAATGATGCCCAGCTCGAACTCCAGCCGCTCCACGTACTTGGGCCGTTCGGCCTCGCGCTTTGTGGCATCCGGAAAGAGGAGTTGGAGGCGATCCTCCAGCCCTTCGAACGACGCCTGCCGGAAATATTCATCAATCGGCATGCCGTTGGGCGTGGGGAAATCGGGCAGAAAGTACTTGCCCAACTGCAGGGTAACGCTGCAGCGGCGGGCAATCTCGGCGGTATTGGCGATGGCGCTGGGCACATCGGCAAACAGCGCCTCCATCTCGGCTGCGGATTTCAGGTACTGGTCCTGCGTGAAGCGCTTGATGCGCTTTTTGTTGCCCAGGGTTTCGCCCTCGGCAATGCACACGCGTGCCTCGTGCGACTCGAAATCCGATCGCTTGCCAAACTGCACCGGGTGGGTGGCGACCACCGGCAGCTTCAGGTTGGCCGCCAGCGCCACGGCGGCGCTCACATGGGTTTCGTCGTCCGAGCGGCCCGCACGCTGCAGTTCGATGTAAAAACGGTGCGGAAACAGGCTCGCCAGGCGCAGTGCGCTGCTGCGCGCCGCCATTTCGTCACCACGCAGCAGGGCCTGCCCCACCGGGCCGGCCTGCGCCCCCGACAGCACGATCAGCCCCTCGGAAAGCTCTTCCAGCCAGGCCCAGGTGCACTGCGGCTGCGCCTTGACGGTATCGGCCATCCATACACGCGCCAGAATCTCCGACAGGTTCAGGTACCCCTGCTGGTTCTGGATCAGCACGATGATGCGCGACAGCGGCCCGCCAGACACCTCGGCCTCCATCACCAACTCGGCCCCCAGCAGCGGCTTAACCCCTGCGCCCCGCCCTGCCTTGTAGAACTTGATGGCGCCAAACAGGCTGTTGAGGTCGGTCAGTGCCATCGCGGGTTGCCCGTCATTGGCGGCGAACTTCACCAGATCCCCAATGCGGTTGGTGCTGTCGATGATCGAGAACTCGGAATGGATGCGAAGGTGTACGAACATATCCCTGCATTGTAGGAAAGCTTGGGCACCCTGCCCGGCAAACCACCCACAACCCGCAGCCGCTGTTACACACGACAACCCCTCGCAACCCTTGCCTGCCCGATTGGCTTGCGCAGCCTATTACAATGCGTCGGATACAGGGCGCGGCAGGTGCCGCCCTGCTGCGCGGGCGGGCGATTGCCGCCGCGCGGTTTTTCATGCCTTCCATCCATGGAATTGATGCCAAAAATGCTGTTTGCGCAACGTACATCTCAGGTTACCGCTATCGCTTCCGTAGCAACCGCCGTGTTTCTGGCAGGCTGCTCCACAACCGAGGTGGATCCAACAGCAGGCTGGAGTCCCAACAAGATCTATTCGGAAGCCCGCGACGAAGCCTCGACCGGCTCGTTCGACAAGGCCGTTCCGCTGTACGAAAAGCTCGAAGGCCGTGCTGCCGGCACGCCACTGGCCCAGCAGGCCCAGCTTGAAAAGGCCTATTCGCAGTACAAGAGCGGCGAAAAAGCCCAGGCCATCGGCACGCTGGACCGCTTCATCAAGCTGCACCCCGCCAGCGAAGGCGTGGACTACGCGCTGTACCTGAAAGGCCTGGTCAATTTCAACGAAAACCTGGGCCTGTTCTCCTGGGTGGCCAAGCAGGACCTGTCCGAGCGCGACCAGAAGGCAGCCAAGGACTCGTTCGAGGCTTTCCGCGAGCTGGTGACGCGTTTCCCTGAATCCAAGTACACCCCCGACGCTGAAAAGCGCATGCGCTACATCGTCAACTCGCTGGCGCAGTACGAGGTGCATGTGGCGCGCTACTACTACGAGCGCGGCGCCTATGTCGCTGCCATCAACCGCGCGCAGAATGCCGTCAGCGAGTACAAGGAAGTGCCCGCGCAGGAAGATGCGCTCTATATCATGATGCTGTCGTACGAACGCCTGAACATGAAGGACATGGCGGCCGATACCAAGCGCGTGCTGGAAGCCAGCTACCCGAACACCACCTTGCTCAGCAAGGGCTTCCGCAGGGAAGACAAGCCCTGGTGGAAGCTCTGGTAAGGCCTGCCGCCAAGGGCATTGGCGTCCCTAACTCCTGAATCAATAGCATAAGGCGCCCACCAGCTGGGCGCTTATTCATTTCACGATGATGAAATGGTAGCCCGCGACGCATCTGCGCTTTCGTCGCGGATTTCGCGGATGGCGGCCAGGTACCGCACCACCTCCTCTTGTGGCAATTGCGGCATGGGTGGCAGCGCAGCCAGCAGACTGGCGCCATAGCTGCGGGTGCAAAGGCGCGCATCGGCAATCACGACGAGCCCTCGGTCGCTGAACGAGCGCAGCAGGCGGCCCACGCCCTGGCGCAGTTGCATGGCGGTTTGCGGCAGCGTGTAGCCCAGAAAGCCGTCTTCCCCCAGGTCTTGCAAGGCCGCTGCCCGTGCGGCATGCAATGCGTCGTGGCGGGGTGGAAACGGCAGCTTGTCGATCACCAGCAACTGCAGCGCCTCTCCCGGAAGATCGACCCCCTCCCACAGCGCCATGGTACCCACCAGCACCTGACCGCGCCGCCCCTGCCCGGTTGCGCCACGCATGCCAGCCAGCAGATGGCGCTTGGGCGCCTCCCCCTGCATCTGCACATCGATGGGCGCACTGCCCAGTTCCTGGCGAAGTGCCGCAGCCAATGCCTGCATGGCCTGGGTGGACGTGCACAGCACCATGCAGCGGCCGCCCAGTTGCTCGACCGGGGCCTTCAGCCACGCGGCCAGCGCCTGCGCACGCTCGGCTGCCGGCGCATCCGCAGGCGGCAGGGTCTGGGGAATGACCAGGGCCGCCTGCGCCGCCCAGTCCAACGCATGCGCCAGGCGCAGGCAACGCACCTGCGGTGGCACCTGTGGCGGCAGTTGCGGTGGTAATTGCGCCTGCGTTTGGGATTCGGGCAAGGGCGCAACCCCATCCACCGCAGGAGAGCCACCGGCCGCAAGCCCTTGCAGACCCATGGCACTCGTAAACCACTGCAGTGCATCGTCCTGCCCCAGCGTGGCAGAGGTGAACAGCCAGCGCTGCGGCACCGCGGCCTCAGACGGGGTGCTCACCCCCGTCATGGGCGCTGCCAGCCAGGTGGCCCCCAATACATCAGGCTGCAAAGCCGTCAGCGCCTGCCAGAGCCACGGCGGGGATTCCCGAAAACCCTGCCGCAGGGCGCGTGCCTGCGCACCGGGGGCGGCGCGGGGTGCGTTTTGCTGCGGCGGCAGGCTTGGGCCATCCCACCAGCGCACCAGGCCCGCAGCGGGCGGCCTGCCCCATTGGCGCAGGGTGGCAAGCAAGCTGTGGCCCTGCTCCACCAGGCGCTGCAGGCTGGCCGCACCACCTGCCACACCTTGCAATGCCGCTATCATTTCCGACAAGCGGTTATGCAGGCGCACCAGGGCCTCGGTGCTCTCGCCCGCCGCAGCCTCTGCGCGGCCCGCTTCGCTGCCCGGGCCACCGTTATAGGCATTGCTGGCAGCCAGCCAGTGGGCCAGCGCCTGGCTGCAGGACGCCAGCAGCGCATCCCAAGGGGCAAAGCCGCGCGCGTGCAGGCGCGTCTGCCGCGCTGTGGACTGCACAAAATCCTGCACATCCCCCGCATTGATGCCCCTGGCCAGCACCTTGAGGCCGATGGCAGGCAACTGGTGCGCCTCGTCCATCACCACGGTTTCGGCCAGCGGCACAAAGCCGTGGGCGGCGCCCAGCATCTGGCGATGGCGCAGTTCGCTGAAATACAGGTGGTGGTTGATCACCAGCACATCGGCCTGGGCGGCCTGGGCCCGGGCGCGGTTGGAAAAGCAGGCGGCGAAATGCGCGCAGCGCTGGCCCAGGCATTCGCTGTGGCTGGCGGTGATCTGCGGCAGCAACGCAGGCAGTTCGCGCAGATTCTCCAGCTCCGCCAGATCACCACTGCGCGTGCCTTGTGCCCAGCGCGCCACCTGTTGCAGGGCCTGCAGTTGATCGACGGGCCTGTGGGTCTGCAGCGATTGCGCCAGGCCATGCAGGCAGACGTAGTTCTCGCGCCCCTTGAGCACCGCCACGCGCCTGCGCATCTGCAGATGGGCCAGCAGCGCGGGAAGATCGCGGTCCACCAGTTGGTCCTGCAAGGCGCGCGTGGCCGTGCTCACCACAAAGCGCCCGCCTTGAGCCAGCGCCGCCATCAGGTAGGCATAGGTCTTGCCCGTTCCGGTAGGGGCCTCTACCGCAATGGATTCCCCGGCTTTCCAGGCGGCCAGAATGGCCTCGACCATGCGCTGCTGCTGCGCACGCAACTGCAGGGGCGCATGCGCGGCAGGCGGGCCGGGTGTCGGCATAGGCGAAGGGACTGGTGGCGAAGACATGGGCAGGCAAGTCTAGCCGGTGCAGGCGGCTGAAAAATGCTGACAAAGGGCAAATGATGGCGCGCAAACATCAGTTGGGCGGTCGCAACCCGCGTAAACACGTGCTGGGGCGCGGCCTGCAGGGCAATCTGCTCTATGATGCAGACAACTCCAACCAAGCCCCGCCTCGCATGAGCACCAGTTTCCGTTTGTCCGCATCCACCGGCCTGCACAAGGGCGACCGCCCCTACCAGCAGGACCAGGTGGGGGTGCTGGCCCACCCCCGGGTGAAGGGCTGTGTGCTGGCCGTGGTGGCCGACGGCATGGGCGGGCGCAGTGGCGGGCGCGCCGCAGCCGATCAGGTCATGATGACGGCCAGGCAGGTGTTCGAGCGTTTCTCCCCCGAGGCCGACAGCCCTGAATCCATGCTGGGCAGCATCGTGCGCGAAGCCCATCTGCTGATCCGCCTGGTTGCCATTGCCGCCGAGCAGGAGCCGCACAGCACCATTGCAGCCTTTGTCATCATGCCCAATGGCTCGTGCGTGTGGGCACATGCGGGCGATTCGCGCATCTACCATTTCCGCAGTGGCCAGTTGCTGTACCAGACGAGCGACCATTCCTACGTGCAGACCCTGGTGGACCAGGGCGAGCTGACGCTGGAAGAAGCGCGTTTCCACCCGCAGTCCAACATCCTGCTCAACTGCCTGGGCACGGCGGAGGACCCGCCGCTGATCCACCACCGCATTCCGGTGCTCAAGCACGGCGACGTGCTGATGGCCTGCAGCGACGGTATCTGGCACTACTTTGCACCCGAGGAACTCTCGTCCATCACGCGGCTGCTGTCGCCGCGCGAGGCCAGCCAGTTCCTGATCGAGCGCGCGCAGATGCGCGCCACGGGCACGGGCGACAACATGTCGCTGGCCATTGTCAAGATCGAATCCATCCCTTCCGACAAACCGGCCAAGCCCCGCTCAGGCGCAAAGAGCAGCAAGAGTGCCAGACCTGCGCCGCTGCCGCTTTCGAACCAGGCACCGGGATCTCCTATCATCTCCTGAGTCGTTACCCCCGCCATGTAGGGCAACCGAACCCCGCCGGGCGCTGACTGCGCCAATTGGGGTCAATGTTTTCCGCCCATGAAAAAGCCTCGCATGGCGAGGCTTTTCTGCAGGGAAAACGGATACCGGGCGCGGTCAGAAACCGGCCATCACCGAGCCCTTGAACTGCACGTCCAGGAACTTGCGGATTTCTTCGCTGTGGTAGGCCTTGACCAGCTTGGTCACCCAGGGCTGGCTCTTGTCGGCCTCGCGCACCACCAGGATGTTCACGTACGGGTTCTTGGCGCTTTCGAGCACGATGGAATCGGTCTTGGGATTGAGCCCCGCCGAAATGGCGAAATTGGTGTTGACGGCCGCAGCGTCCAGGTCATCGAGCGAGCGAGGCAGCTGGGCTGCATCCAGCTCAACGAACTTCAGCTTCTTGGGGTTGGCCACCACATCCAGCGGCGTCGCCTTCAGGCCTGCGTTGTCCTTGAGCTTGATCAAGCCATTGGCCTGCAGCAGCAGCAGCACGCGGCCACCATTGGTCGGGTCGTTCGGAATGCCGAAGCGCGCGCCTTCCTTCAACTCGTCGATCTTCTTGATCTTCTTGGAGTAGATGCCGATCGGGAAATTCACCGTATCGGCGGCCACGGCAAACTTGTAGCCTCGGTCCTTGATCTGCGCGTCCAGGTAAGGCTTGTGCTGGTAGCTGTTGGCATCGAGTTCGCCTGATTGCAGCGCGGCGTTGGGCTGCACGTAGTCGCTGAACTCGATGATCTTGATCTTGAGGCCGTCCTTCTCGGCGATCTTCTTGACCTGCTCCATGATCTGGGCGTGCGGGCCGGCGGTCACGCCGATCTTGATTTCCTTGTCCTGCGCGACAGCGGCGCCAGAAACACCAACGGCCAGCGCCAAAGCCAGAACCGATTGCAGCAATGTACGTTTTTGCACGAGCGATACCTTTCAAATTCGATACCGAACTGTAAGCCCGTTTTTGCACCGCAGCAAAGATTGTTTGTATATTTGCTTACAACCGGATTACCCGTATGAATGCTATCAAATTTGATGCATTGGCGCTCATCAATCCTGTGCCAGCAACGGTTTTCGCCCGGTTTCAGCCATCCCTGCCGCCCTATTCGGGCTTCAGGGCCACATTGTTGAGCTTGTCCAGCCGCTCGGGCCAGTTGCCGTTTTGCGCATGCTGCTGCAGGATGCGCGTCCACGCCACCCAGGCGTCCCATTGCACGCGCTTGTCCCAGGCATTGCCCCATTCGCTGAAAGCCTGCAGCGCGCTGTCTGCTGCTGCCTGGGCGTCTGCATTGCGCCCGGCGCTCAGGTACAGCTGGGCCAGAACCATTTGCGGCTCGCCCACCCAGGGGTTGAGCTGCACGGCCTGCTCCAGCACACCGGTTGCCACATCCAGATCCGTGAGCGGCTGGTCCTGCTGGATAACCGACCAGTACAGCGACGCAGCTGCCGCATCGGCCGCTGGCGTCAGGCCCTGGGTGCAGCGCGCAAACACCGGTGGCACAGGCAGCAGGCCCTTGAGGCCCGGGTGCTGCAGCGCCAGGCCCAGGCTGGCAATCTGCGACAGCATGCGGCCGCTGGGGCGCATCGGGCCAGGCCAGAGCGACGCCATCCAGTGCGCCTTCTGGCTGCGCTGCGGCACGTTCGGGAAGCTGGAGAAAATATCGTCCTGCCAACTGAACCACTGCTCCATGGTGTCGGCCATGCTGACGATGATGAAGGCCGCCACGGTATAGGGCTCGACGCGGCGCGGTGCACCCTTGTGGTCCAGCACCACGGCGCCATCGGCCTCGATCTGGCCGGCCAGCACCTTCTGCACGAACTGCGCACGCGAGAGCGTGCAGAACTCGAACACAAGCAGCTCCGCCTTCTCGCCCACCACGGCGGCGAGCTTGCTGCGTTCACTGTTGGCATCGAATTTGACGAGGTCGACGAAGGCATTGCCGTACACGCTGTGCAGCAGGCCCAGGAGCTTGACGTCCTCGGGCTGCTGCCACAGCTGCAGCGTGCGCGTGACGCCCAGCAGGTGGTGGCGGAATGTGCCCGCCTTGTGCCAATCCAGCCCCACGTCGCGGGCCAGCACCACGGGCAACGCGGCGGCAAGACGGGGCTCCTGCTCGATCCAGCTGTCGTCGAGCAGCGGCTTGGCGCGCTGCCATTGATTCGCATCAAGGCGCTGCAGCGGCAAGCCATGGGCGGGAGGCAAAGGGGCGTTCATGCGAGTCTCCTGGTTTTTTTGGTGGTTGCAGGCATTGTAGGCAGCGGTGCTGTGATGTTCGCCTCTTGCGCGACATGGAAAACGTGCGCATCCGGCCAAACTATAAAAACCATAGCTACTTGCGCTTACCAGCATTGGATTCTGGATTTCCTGATTGCAGTACCAAAGCAAAAAGCCCATGAAGGCGATGCTTCATGGGCTTTGGCGTCTTGCGGCGCAAGGAGACTTTGAACAGGTTCTTACTTGTGGCTCAGGCGCCGAACGGCCCAGTCACCCAGGCTTTGCACCAGCTGCACAAAGATGATCAGGATCACGACCACCGCCAGCATGATGTCCGGCAGAAAGCGCTGGTAGCCGTAGCGGATGCCCAGATCGCCGAGGCCCCCGCCGCCAATGGCGCCTGCCATGGCCGAATAGCCGGTCAGCGAGACGAAGCTGATGGTCAGGCCCGCAACGATGCCGGGCAGCGCCTCGGGCAGCAGCACTTTCCAGACGATCTGCCACGAGGTGGCGCCCATGGCTTGTGCCGCCTCGATGAGGCCGTTGTCCACTTCGCGCAGCGAAGTCTCCACCAGGCGGGCGATGAAGGGCGCGGCGGCCAGCGTCAGCGGCACAATGGCTGCTGCCGTGCCGATGGAGGAGCCGGTGATCAACCGCGTGAACGGGATGATCGCCACCAGCAGGATGATGAAGGGCGTGGAACGCACGGCGTTCACGATCCAGCCGACGATCTTGTTGGCAGCTCCGTTTTCCAGGATGCCGCCCTGGTCGGTGAGGCGCAGGAAGACGCCCAGCGGAATGCCGATCAAGGCCCCGGCGACGCCGGAGATGCCCACCATGATGATGGTTTCCCACAGCGAGGTGGCAAACAGCTCCAACATCATTTCCGAAAAATTCTCAAACATGGTCTACCTCTTGGGGGGTGATCAGGCGGCGCGGGCCGCAGTATCCACTTCCTGCACCTGCACACCGGAGGCGCGCAGCGCAGCAATTGCCGCATCCAGCTGCTGCAGCGGGCCGCTGGCATACACGGCCAGAAAACCGAAGGTCTGGTCCTGGATCTCGTCGACCTGGCCGTTGAGGATGCTGACATCCAGGCCAAAGTCACGGATCAGGCGCGAGAGGATGGGTTGGTAGGCCTGGTTGCCCGCATAGGACAGGCGCAACAGCTTGCCGTGGCCAGCCGTCAGCGCATCGTTGAGCGTGCGCACGCGCTCGATCACGCTGGCCGGCAGGTCCTGCGGTACGATCTCATCGATCAGGCTCTTGGTGATGGGTTGCTGCGGGCGGGTGAAGACGTCGATCACCGAGCCCTCTTCCACCACCTTGCCAGCTTCCATCACCGCCACACGGTCGGCAATCTGCTTGACCACCTGCATCTGGTGCGTGATCAGCACCACCGTGAGGCCCATGTCCTTGTTGATCTGCTTGAGCAGGGCCAGCACCGAGCGGGTGGTTTCCGGATCGAGCGCCGAGGTAGCCTCGTCGCTCAGCAGCACCTTGGGCTCGCTCGCAAGCGCCCGGGCAATGCCCACGCGCTGCTTCTGGCCGCCCGACAGTTGCGCCGGATAGCGGTCGCTGAAGGCCGACAGGCCCACCAGATCAAGCAGCGGGTCCACGCGCTTTTTGATGGCTGCCTTGTCGACACCGGCCAGCTCCAGCGGCAGCGCTGCGTTGTCGAACACCGTGCGGGACGAGAGCAGGTTGAAGTGCTGGAACACCATGCCGATCTCGCGCCGCGCCTGGCGCAACTCGCCATCGTTCATGGCCGTCAGCTCATGGCCGTTGACGAACACCTGGCCCGAGGTGGGACGGTTGAGCAGGTTGATGTTGCGCACGAGCGAGCTTTTGCCCGCGCCGCTGCGCCCGATGATGCCAAACACCTCGCCGGCGGCAATGCGCAGGTCAACGCCACGCAGCGCCTGCACCGGGCCATTCTTGCCCGGGTACGTTTGGGTGATACCCCGAAGTTCAATCATTGGAATAAAGAAAGCGCCCTTGTTCGCAGGGCGCTTCGAGAAGCGTGAATAGATGTACTGTACGCGATGCGACAGCTGTTACCAACGAATGAAATTTTAGTTCGTTACAACCGTTGGTTATTTCGGAAGGTCTTTTGGCGCGCCCATGGCCTGGCGCACGGCGTCTGCCACGGCCTCGCGGATAGTGGTGTCGATTTCGAGCTGCAGCGACGATTGCAGCAAGGCCGTCTGCTGGTTCACCACCTTGAGGACGGCCGCCGTGAGCCGGTCATCGAGCGTGTCCTGCACGCGGCGCAGCACGCGACGGGTGATGGCGTCTTCCAGCTCCTGCGCCGTTTGCGCGGCACTGGCCACAAGGCTGGCGGTGGCCGCTTCCATGGCGGCATTGCCTATAGGGCTGCCGGTGGCGCCTTCCACATGGGTGGCAGCTTCTGCAGCAGCACCTTCGCCCAAGGCGCCTGCGGTGGCAACGGCAATGGCGCCTGCCACGGGTTGCAGACCCGCGGGTTCAGGCCCCTGGGCAAGCGCGGCGTGTGGCTGGGTCGCACCTTCGGCCTGCGCCGTGTCAACCACGAATCTGGCGGGATCTGCGTCATGGGCAGCGGGGTCCGCCGCATCTACAGGCTGCGCCCAGCCACTGTGCGTGGGCAAGCTGGCAATGTCGATGTTGCTCAGGGGCGGGGTTTCGGCGCCCAACGCATCCGCCTCCCGGCGCCTGCGCAACACGGCGGCAGAAGATGCTTCATTTTTTATAGCGCCCTGCGCTTCTTCAGCGGGCACGGACGCCGAAAAATCCTCCAAAGCGGCCTCCTGCGCAGCCACTTCGGTCAGCGTGGGCACGAATTTGGGCGGGGTGCGTGGCTCCATGGGGTGGTCAGTCATCGGTCTTCATCACCAGATCGCGCCGCTCAATGGCATAGCCCTGGGCGGTGTAGTCACGCCAGCGCTGGCGAGCCAGCTGCCGGTCGTTGTCATCATCGGCGCTCACCACCTCGATCACGCGCTCGAACTGCGCAAAATCGTCTGGCATGCGATCGGACAGGTTCAGCAGCACGCGCTTGTGCGGCAGGCCCGCATCCACCTGGCTGGCCAGCACCGTGGGCGAGCGCTGCAGCACAGCGGCTGCCGCATCAGCCCGGCAATGGGCCAGAAACTGGGGCTCGCCGCCAAACGACCACAGCGCCAGATCCAGCTCGGCCACCACATCGGGCGCGGCCAGCACCACCAGCGGCATGTCCATGCGCTGGAGCTTGCGCACCAGCTTGCAGGCATAGGTCAGCTTGCTTGGTGCGTTGAAGTGAAAGGCGACGGCGGTCTTGTCTGCCATGGTGCGGGCCGATCCGGTCAGTTGCCTGCAGGGCGGTCGCTGCCGTCCTGGTTGACAGCGGCCTTGCCGGGCTTGTCGGCCTTCACCGCCTTGGCTTTGGCGGGCCGTGCGTCCTTGTCAGCCTTGCCGGGCTTGGAAGCATCTGCCTTCTGCGCCGACAGCAGGTACTGCAGCAGCAAGCCCACGGGACGGCCGGTCGCACCCTTCTTGGCGCCGCTGCGCCAGGCGGTGCCTGCAATATCCAGATGCGCCCAGGCCATGTTGCCCACAAAGCGCTGCAGGAACTTGGCTGCCGTCACCGCACCGGCCGGGCGGCCGCCCACGTTGGCCACGTCGGCGAAGTTGCTCTTGAGGCCATCGGCATACTCGTCATCGAGCGGCATACGCCAGCACCAGTCCTGCGCCTTGTCGCCGGCATTTTGCAGGGCCTGGGCCAGCGCGTCGTTGTTGGAGAACAGGCCGCTGCGCTGCGCGCCCAGTGCGATCACGCAGGCACCGGTCAGGGTGGCGATGTCAACCACCGCCGCTGGCTCGAAGCGCTCTGCGTAATGCAGCGCGTCGCACAGCACCAGGCGCCCTTCGGCATCGGTGTTCAGAATCTCGATGGTCTGGCCGCTCATGCTGGTGACCACGTCGCCGGGCTTGACCGCGCCGCCGTCGGGCATGTTTTCGCAGGCCGGGATCAAACCCACCACGTTGATGGCGGGCTTGAGCTCTGCCAGCGCACGGAAGGTACCCAGCACGCTGGCGGCGCCTCCCATGTCGTATTTCATCTCGTCCATGTCCGGTGCCGGCTTGAGCGAGATGCCGCCGGTGTCGAACGTGATGCCCTTGCCTACCAGCACCACGGGCTTATCGCCTTTGTCAGCGCCGCTGTAGTGCAGCTCGATGAAGCGCAGCGGCTCCTTGGAGCCCTGGGCCACCGCCATGAACGCGCCCATGCCCAGTTTGGCCACGTCTTCGGGCTTGTGGATCTTGCACTTGATGCGCTTGTGCTCGCCCGCCAGGGTTTCAGCGGCATCGGCCAGCATTTTGGGCGTGGCGTAGTTGGCGGGGCGGTTGGCCCATTCGCGGGCAAAAGCCACGCCAGTGGCAGTAGCCTGGGCCACGCCAAAGGCACCGCCGAGTTCTTGCGCGTTGGGCGCGCCGATGGTCACGCCCTGCAGGGCCACCGCCTTGGCCGAGGGCTTGGAGGTACCGTACTGGTAGGCCAGCTCCGCCGCGCACTGCACGGCAGCGTACAGGGCATCTTCTGCCAGCGGGCTGGCGCTGACGATCACGGCCTGCTTGGTGCCCTCGCGGGTGAAGCCGCCTGCCGCAGCGGCAAGCGCCTGGCGCACTGCCTTGGCCGAGCCGTCGCCCACGCCCAAAAGCAGCAAATGCCGAGCCTGGATGGCGGGCACCGCGTACATGGCCAGCGACTTGCCGGCTTTTGCCTCAAAATCACCATTCTTCTGCGCATGCGCAATCAGGGTGGACAATGCGTCACTGGCCTTGGGTGCGTTGTCGCCAACCAGTACGACCAGGAGATCGCCCGGCTGCAATGCGGCCGAGGCCAGATCCAGAGTCTTGAGTTCAAAGTTCATAATCGGTGCTTTCCTTGCCGCCAATGTTATTCGATTCTTCGATCCGTAAAGAGCTATCCCGCAGCTTTGGTGCCACCTTGGTGGTGCTGGTCACCGTCGTGATGACCATGATGCTTATCAAGGTGCTGGGCCAAGCCTCGCGCGGCAGCGTCAATCCATCCGATGTGATGCTGGTGATGGGTTATACCGTGCTCGGCCAATTGCCCACGATTTTGAGCCTTTGCCTGTTTATCGCCGTGGTGGCCACCTTGTCGCGCATGTACCGCGACAGCGAGATGGCGGTGTGGTTCAGCAGCGGCCAGAGCCTGATGGCCTTTCTGCGCCCGCTGATGCGTTTTTCCTGGCCGGTGATGGTGGTGATCGCGGTGCTGGCGCTGGTGGTGTGGCCCTGGGCCAACCAGCAGATCGTGCAGCTGCGTGCCCAGTACGAGCAGCGCGGTGATGTGGAGCGCATTGCGCCAGGCGAGTTCCAGGAGTCGTCCGACGGCACGCGGGTTTTCTTCATCGACCGCGAGCGCGCATCGGACACGCAGGCCAGCAACGTCTTCATCGTGACCAACGAGGCCAAGAAGGACACGGTGACCAGCGCCAAGAGCGCCCACCTCGAGGTGCAGGACGATGCCCGCGTTGCGGTGCTGAACGACGGCCAGCGCGTTGAAAAGGACAAGAACAAGCAGGGCCTGAAGGTGAGCGACTTCAAGGAGTACGGCACGCGCATCGGCAAGGCAGGTGCGGTCGACCTCAATGATTCCTATTCGGTCAAGAACATTCCTACGCAGAAGCTCGCCACCAGTGCAGAACCGAGGCAGCGCGGCGAGCTGGGCTGGCGCCTGGGCCTGGCCATTGCCGCCCTCAACTTCGTGGTGCTGGGCCTGGGGCTGGCCAGCGTCAATCCCCGGGCGGGCCGCAGCAGCAGCCTGCTCTTCGCCCTCTTCGCCTTTGTCGTTTACTACAACTTGATGACCTTCTCCCAGAGCTGGGTGTCGTCGGGCAAGGTGCCCCTGTGGGCATCGTTCACCCTGGTGCATGGCGCCACTGCGGTGCTTGCCTGGGTGCTGCTCTATTTCCGCAGCCACCAGCGCTCGCCGCTGCAATGGCTGCGCAGCAAGGGAGCCCGCGCATGAAAACCTTCCGCAAGATGATCTACCGCGACATTGCCTCGACCGTAGGCTTTGTCACCCTGGCGTTTCTGGCGCTGTTCTTCTTTTTCGACATGGTCGACGAGTTCCGCTGGGTCGGCACCGGCACCTACCAGCTCAAGCACGCCGTGCTGAGCGTGGCGCTGAACATTCCCACCCATGTCTATGAACTGCTGCCGATCACCGTGCTGATCGGCACCATTTTCGTGATGGCGCGCATGGCGCAGACCTCCGAATTCACCATTCTGCGCACCAGCGGCCTGAGTCCCTGGCAGGCGCTGGGCAGCCTCATGAGCATCGGCATCGCCTTTGTGGTGCTGACCTTTGCCATTGGCGACTATGTGGCGCCCGCTGGCGAGCAGGCCAGCCAGTTGCTGCGCGCGCAGCGCTTTGGGCAGCTGAGCACCGGCCAGACCGGCGCCTGGCTGCGCGAAAAGCGCGACGATGGCATGGCCGCCATCAATGTGCGTTCCATCAGCCCCGAAGGCGAGCTGCAGCAGGTGCGCATCTTCAGCTTTGATGGCCAGGGCCGTATTCAGAAGCAGCTCACCGCTGGCGGCGGCAGCTTTGGCGATGGCAGCTGGAAACTGCGCCAGGTGCAGGAGCAGCACTATTTCCTGGGCGACGGCAACAAGGCGCGTGTCGAAGTGAAGAACCTGCCGGATGTGGACTGGCCCACGACGGTGACCCGCAGCATGGTGGCCGCTGCCGTGCTCAAGCCCGACCAGATGAGCACCTACGACCTGTTCCGCTATGTAGATCACCTGGAAGCCAACGGCCAGAGCGCGCAGCGCTACGAGATCGAGTTGTGGCGCAAGGTGTTCTACCCCATCAGCTGCCTGGTGATGGTGGTGCTCGCGCTGCCCTTTGCCTACCTGCACTTCCGCTCAGGCGGCATCACCGGCTACGTGTTTGGCGGGGTGATGGCCGGTATCAGCTTCTTCCTCTTGAACAATGTGTTCGGCTTTGCAGGCAACCTGCAGAACTGGCCGCCGATGCTGACAGCGGCGGCACCGGGCATCATCTATTCGCTGCTGTCGCTCGGCGCCTTCACCTGGCTGGTGCTGCGGCGCTGACGGCGCCGCCCTTTCCGTCTGTCTGCGCCGGCGTGAACACCGGCGCATCCGGCAGCTCGCTCCAGGGCACCATGCGCTGCCAGTTGTAGACCTGGATGGGCGCGCTGCTGGTGGGCGCGGCCAGGTTCTTGCCTGGCTGCACCATGGGGCTCTTCACGCCCAGCCAGTTGGCGTACAGATGGAAGAAGTCATAGCCGCTGATCGGCGTGGTGTTGCGCATGGGCGCCTTGCGGCTGGTGTCGATGTGCAGCAGCGCGGTATCGTAGGCCTCCTGGATATTGGGCTCCACGTAGATGTTCTTGTTGGGCATGTGCAGCTGCTCCTTCCAGCGCTCCCAGTCGCTTGCCGGCTCGACGCGCAGTGAATGGTCGGAAACAAACAGAATTTCGTGCTGGTCCGGCCGCCACGTCTGCAGCAGCTCGTCGAGCTTCTGCAGGAAAAGATCGAGCTTGCGCAGGCTGGTCAGGTAGCAGTCGATGTGGTGCCCCTGCCCGCTTTGGAAGGCGATGGGCATGTCGGTGACGCGCTCGCAGGCATCGGGGTGCGAGCCCATCATGTGCAGCACGATCACGGCATCCGGTGCAATGGTGCCCGGCGTCTCCAGCTGGCTGCGCAACACGTTGAGCATGGCGAAATCATCGCGGTACGGCGCAACGGCGGGCGGCTGGTCGAGAAAGCGGTAGGAGTCGGCCTGCCGCGCGATCCAGGCAATCTTGGTGTCGTGCTTGCCCACGCTGCCCTGGTTGGATATCCAGTGCGCGGTATAGCCCGCGGCATGGGCCAGGGCCATCACGTTGCGATCGGGGTCAAAGCTGCCGTCAGCCATGGTCGAATACGACAGGGTGCGCACCAGGCTGGTGACCGTATTGGGCGCGGGTGCGTGGTACTGCGCATAGGCTGCGACCTGCGGCGATGCATCGAGAAACGGCGTGGTCTTCCAGGGGCTGCCCATGACGGACATGTAGCGCCGGTTTACGCTCTCGCCGATCACCAGCACCTTCAGGTTGCGATTGCGCTCGACGCGCTCAATCTGCCAATCCACCGCACCAGGCTTGGCTTCCAGCACGGCATGCTCGGAGCGGTAGCTGACGACCGATTTGATAGCCTGTATGGTGAACAGCCCGAATACATTCAGGATGGCCAGCACCACCCAGAGCACGACCGAGAAGCGTCTGGGCGCCTGCGGGCGTTGCCTGCCGTAGAAAATGGCCAGCGCTGCTGCCACCAGGCCCAGGGCGATATCGGTGACATCGAGGTTGAGCAGAAACTCCCAGCTCTCCTGCACATCCGTCTCCAGGGCCGAGGCCGCGAGCACCGTCGACGGATAACCATAACCACGGCCAATGCCCAGCATCACATACAGGGAAAACAGCAGGCTGATGCCGCAGGCCCACTTGGTGGCCCAGCCCCTGCGGGCGCCGTACAGGTAAAAGCCGCAGGTCAACGCCGCCAGCAGCAGGCGGCGCATGGCGCTTTGGGCGTCATTGATGTGCAGGTAGCCCAGGCCATACAGCATGATGCCTGTCAGCAGCAAGGCGCTTGCCCAGACCTGAAGACGCTGGCCGGTCGATTTTCCTGTTGTTGGTTCTTGTGACATCCATACCTGCACGATGCGGCAGCCTGTTGTTGTTTTTAGAACGTGTTTACGATCTCTACGCAGCCGCGTTGGAGTGCAATCGGGATGAGTTCGAAGCGATGGGCCACAGCTTGCACCGGGGTGCAAGCAAGGGCCAGCGCGCAGAAATCGCCCGATTTCACTCCAACCCGTAGGGACAGTGGCCTTGCGGGCGGTCTGCGTTGTTGCAAATCCTCGCAATAGCGGGGCTATTGCTGCGGTATTGCGCCTAGCAGCCCAACCCGCAAAGCCACTGTCGCGGCGCGAGGAGATCGTAAGCACGTTCTTAGCGGTGCGCAGTGTAACCGCATGCCAGGATGCAGAACCTTTCTGCGCCTACCAACAAGAGCGCAAGAAGCGCGTATCCCACTTGACTTCGCCTACGCGACATGTCCAAGGTTTAACCAGCACAATCGCCTTGCGCTATGTTTTTTGAGGCACCTGGGTGGTATGCGCCGAAGCCAGGGACTGGGCCATCACCCGGATGAGATCGGTCTGCGTGACCATGCCCACCAGCCTACCCTGCGCATTGATGACGGGCAAATGCCGCAGATGGCCCCGGCTGAACACCGCGATCAGATCCACCACGCGGTCATAGCCTTGCACCGTGGCAACCTCCTCGGTCATCAGCTCACCTACCACCACGGCCGCCTTCTTCTTGCGCAGCACGAGCGACTTGAGGCGGTCGCCCAAGCCGGCAGGCGCCTGCGACAGCGCCTGGTTGAGCAGGTCGGTCGAGGTGACGATGCCCTTGACCTGCATTTTCTCGTCCACCACCGGCAGCGCCTTCACGTCATGCTGCTGCATGCGCTCCCAGGCCTGCTGCACCGGCGCATCGGCCGTGGTGACGAATACCGGGTGCACCATGATGTCTTCGCAGCGCAGGTCGCCCAGCGTGCGCTTGAAAGCGGCCTGGCTCGCCATGTGTACCAGGGCTTCCAGATCGGCGCGGCTCACATCGAGCACGCCGTTGAAGTGATCGAGCGCCGCATCCAGATCCACCCCTTCGATGCGCATGTTGCGCGCATCACCTGCGGCAGCGGGTTTCTGGCTGTGCTGCGGCGCCGGGTAGCGCTTGCCGGTGGCGCGGTTGTACAGGGTTGCCAGCACCACGAGCAGCACCAGATTGGTGGCCACCGGATAGGCCAGCACCGATACATCGGTGCCATGCTCCAGCGCAATCCACATCGCCAGTGCGGCGCCCGGCGGGTGCAGGCAGCGCATGACCACCATCACCATCACCGCCAGACCGGCCGACACGGCAGCGGCGGCCGATGGGTCGTCAATCACCAGGGCCGCCCCCAGACCCGCCAGGCCCGAAAACACGCTGCCTCCGATCACGGGCCAGGGCTGGGCCATGGGGCTGGATGGCGTGCACACCAGCAGCAAGGCGCTCGCCCCCATGGCCGCAAACAGCCAGGGCGCGTGGTGGCTCTGCCCCCACCAGCGGCTGACAAGGCCGGTGAGCAGCAGGGTCAGCCCCACGCCCACCACCATGCGCAGCAGCTCCTTGCCATTCACATGCGACGAAGACGGCCAGAAATTGCGCAGCCACTGGCGCAGGCGTTCGGCGCGGACGGGAGGTTCAGGAGTGCGGTTGCTGTCGTCAGGCATGGATCAGGGAGAAACTGCGCAATATTGACCTGCATCATAGACAAGGGCGGCGCGGCGTGCCTGCCCGGCTGGAATGCCCGACCGCCAATCCACGCGCCACGGCAGCCCAAAATGGCTCCGGCACGGCATATTTGTTGCCATCTACGGGCTTACCCGGCGTCAACTTGTCAAACAGATGACACAGTCTCGCTAGAATCGGCGGTTTACTGTGAAACCCTCTATGCGTGACCGATTTGCTGTTCTGCCCCAATACTTGCTGCCCAAAAAGTGGATGACCGCTCTGGCTGGCAAGCTGGCATCGGCCCGCCTGGGCGGAGCCACCACATCCTTCATCGGCTGGTTCGTCCAGAAGTACCAGGTCAACATGGAAGAAGCCGCCGAGCCGGACATTGCCCGGTACGACAGCTTCAATGCCTTCTTCACCCGTGAGTTGCGCGCCGGCGCCCGCCCGCTTGCCCAGGCTGACCTCGTCTGCCCGGTGGACGGCGCCATCAGCCAGTGCGGCGCCATCGAGCACGACCAGATCTTTCAGGCCAAGGGCCACCACTACAGCACCACGGCCCTGGTGGGCGGCGATGCCGAGCTGGCCGCGCAGTTCAACAACGGCCAGTTCGCCACCATCTACCTCAGCCCCCGCGATTACCACCGCATTCACATGCCCCTGCGCGGCAAGCTGCAGAAGATGATCTATGTGCCGGGCGATCTGTTTTCGGTGAACCCTCTCACCGCACGCGGCGTGCCAGGCCTCTTTGCGCGCAACGAGCGCGTGGTCTGCGTGTTCGAGACGCGTATCGGCCCCGTGGTGATGGTGCTGGTGGGTGCCACCATTGTGGGCAGCATGTACACGACCTGGCACGGCCAGGTGAACCCTCCGCGCTCAAGCAAGGTACGCAGCTGGGATTACCAGACCCAGCCCATCGTGCTGGAGCAAGGCGATGAAATGGGTCGCTTCCTGCTGGGCTCCACGGTCGTGCTGCTGCTGCCACCCGGCAAAACCGGCTTTGCCGCCGACTGGGCTGCGGCCAAGCCCGTGCAACTGGGCGAAGCCATGGGCAGCTTTGCCGCCTGATTTTCAGCCTTTTTGCCTCTGACGCTTATCCATAAAGCGCCAGAGGCTATCATTTTGGAAGTTCAAGCAATTGCAGACGGCTGCGAAAGCGGTGCACCTGCCCGCTCACCGGATCGGTAAAGGCCAACTCCTTGGCCAGCAGCTGCAGCGGGCTGGAAAAATCACCTTCGGGCGGGTCGTTCACCTCGGGGTAGAACGCATCGTTGCGGATGGGAATGCCCAGTGCCGCCATGTGTACCCGCAACTGGTGCCGCTTGCCGCTGATGGGCTCCAGCGCATAGCGGGCCCAGGCGCCCTTCGTTTCGATGATGGCCATCCGCGTGTGGCTGTTGGGCGTGCCCGGCACCTCGTGCATCAGAAAAAAGCGCTGGCTCTCTTCCATGCGGCTGTGGTGTTCGCGCGGAAAGGCCAGGTCAGCACGCACCGGGGCCACCGCCTCGTAGCTCTTGTGCATGGCCCGGTCGCGGAACAGCGCCTGGTAGGCGCCGCGCGTGGCTGCATCCTTGGACAGCAGCACCAGACCTGCGGTGTCGCGGTCGATACGGTGCAGCGGCGACAGCTCGGCATTGCCGGTGGCCCGCTTGAGCCGCACCAAAAGCGAGTTCTGCACGTACTTGCCCGTGGGCAGCACGGGCAAAAAGTGCGGCTTGTCCACCAGCAGAATACGCTCGTCCTCGTACAGCACCGCCGCTTCAAAGGGAATCGGGGTCTCCTGCACCAAGGCACGCCAGTAGTACACCCGCTGACCTGGAACAAAACGCTGGTCGGCACGCAAGGGTTGGCATTGGGCATCCACGACGTCGCCCGCCTGCATGCGCGCCTGCCACTCCTGCCGCGCCACCAGGGGCAGCCGCTCCGCCAGGTAATCCAG
This sequence comes from Comamonas odontotermitis, assembly GCF_040396735.1. Lineage (GTDB taxonomy): Bacteria > Pseudomonadota > Gammaproteobacteria > Burkholderiales > Burkholderiaceae_C > Comamonas > Comamonas odontotermitis_C. Next base: position 28,011 of record NZ_JBEBNZ010000021.1, on the reverse strand, counting down.
CAGCCAACCGTCGCCCTGCGAAGGCAGCACCACGCAACTGGGGCTCACGCCGTCGCGCATCCAGGTATGCGGAGCGCCAGGGGCTGCAACTTCGGGCGAAGGGGTTACAGATTCATTCATTGCACGCGTCATGTCGCTGGCGATTGTAGGCCTGTGTTGTCCCCCCTCGGAGCGCGCTGCACCGGTATGGCGCTGCCGCCTCAGGGGATTGGCGGCAAGGCACAATAGCGCCTTTTTAGAACGTGTTTACGATCTCTACGCAGCCGCGTTGGAGTGCAATCGGGATGAGTTCGAAGCGCTGGGCCGCAGCTTGCACCGGGGTGCAAGCAAGGGCGAGCGCGCAGAAATCGCCCGATTTCACTCCAACCCGGAGGGACAGTGGTTTTGGGGACGCCCGGTCAGGGGCGCCCGGCTAGGGGCGGTCTGCGTCGTTGCAGCACTTGCCAATAGCTGGCTATTGGCTGCGCACTGCGCCGCTAGGCGCGCCCCTAGCATCCCATCCCTAGCCGGGCGCCCCGCAAAGTCACTGTCGCGGCGCGAGGAGATCGTAAACACGTTCTTAGCGCCCAGGCAGGGCCAGACTCGAACCTTGGGCAAAGCAAGACAAGACACAACAACCATGAGCAGCAACACCTCCTCACCCTCCAATGCAGCGCTCACGCCCGTCCAGGCGGGCGAGCGCGTATTCAGCGGCATGCATCTGGCCTCACTGTGGTTCAGCCTGGGAGTTGGCCTTCTGGTCATGCAGGTGGGTGCCTACCTGATGCCCGCCCTGTCGCCCCAGCAGGCCATGCTGGCCATTGTGGGCGGCTCCATCGTCGGCGCAGGCCTGCTTGCCTGGGTGGGCAAGCTCGGCTGCGATACCGGGCTGTCGAGCGCAGGCCTCATCCACCAGGTGTACGGCCGCCACTTTGCCAAGCTGCCGGTGCTGCTCAACATCGTTCAACTGCTGGGCTGGGGCGCTTTCGAGCTGGTGGTGATGCGCGACTCCACTGTCGCCATTGGCCGCCAGGCGGGCAGCATGCAGGCCGATTACTGGCCCTGGGCCGCCACCCTGCTGTGGGGCGGCCTGCTGATGGCGCTGATGCTGGGCTCCATGGTGCACCTGGTGCGCCGGCTCATCTCACGCATTGCGCTGCCGCTGGTGGTGCTGTCGCTGCTGTGGCTGACCTGGCAGTTCACCCATATGGCGAGCGCGCAGGGCTTTTCTGCGCTGTGGAGCCGCCCCGGCGCAGGCGGCATGGGCGTGATGCCCGCGCTGGACCTGGTGGTGGCCATGCCCATCTCGTGGCTGCCACTGGTGGCTGATTACTCGCGCTACGGCAAAAATGGCCGCTCGGCCATGGCCGGCACCTGGCTCGGTTTTGGCATTGCCAACGTATGGTGCTACGCCCTGGGCGTGCTCGTGGCCCTGGTGCTGCCCAGCAAAGACCTCGTCGCCGCCCTGCTGCTGGCCCAGGGCGGCCTGATCGCCCTGTCGCTGGTGCTGCTGGACGAGGTGGACAACGCCTATGGCGACGCCTACTCAGGCTCCGTATCGGCCCACAGCGTGCTGCCCGCCTGGAGCGTGCGCGCCTGGGGCTTGGTGGTGGCCGCCGCCTGCACCCTGCTCGCCCTGGTGCTGCCCATGCACAGCCTGGAGCCCTTTCTGCTGCTGCTCAGCTCGGTATTTGTGCCGCTCTTTGGCGTGATTCTGGGCCGCCTGTCGTTTGGCGGCTACCAGCGCACTGCCGTGCAGGCACCGATCCACTGGCTGCCGGTATGCATCTGGCTGTGCGGTATTGCCCTCTACCACGCACTGGCAGCCTGGGCGCCGGTGGCGGGTTCTGCGATTCCTACGCTGGTGGTGACGTTTGTGGTGGCGTTTGCTACGCGGGCCAAGGGCTGAGACGGGCTGGATCGATGGCTTGTGGCCAACCCTGACCCGCCAATAGGTATCGGCCCCACAGGACGCATGCCGTCTATCAACCCAGCAAATCAACTGCAGATGCCACTGTAGATGCAGTACGAGAGTTCGCCTGCACTTTGCAGCGCATCGGGCTTCAAAGGAGCCTGGTCATTCATGTCACATGCTTGACGGCTATTTCGTCATACTGGCATGCCTCGCCTGGGGGCAGGTACGAGACTGCATTCATGATCCAGAAAAACCTATTCTCACCCGACGAACGCGCTCGCCGTTATGACGCCGAGCACGCACGCAGGCTGCGGGCCCTGGCCTATCGCATGCTCGGTTCGCGCGCCGAAGCGGAGGATATCGTGCAGGACACCTGGTTGCGCTGGATCGAGGTGGATGAAAGCACCATCGACAATCCGGGAGCCTATCTGTCACGCCTCGCTACCCATCTGTGTCTTGACAAGCTGGGATCTGCCGCCGCACGGCGTGAGCAATATGTGGGCACCTGGCTGCCCGAGCCTCTGCTGGAGGACGAGATCCTGTTTGGCTGGGCACCCAATCCTGAACGACAGGCGGAGTTCGCCCAGGATGTATCGGTGGCCTTCATGCTGGCATTGGAACGTCTGTCACCGCTGGAGCGTGCTGCCTTCCTGTTGCACGACGTGTTCGACCTGGAGTACGACGAGATCGCTCACCATCTGGACCGCAATCCCGATGCCTGCCGCCAGTTGGCCAGCCGGGCACGCCGCAACGTCAAGGCTGACTATGCACGCCGCGAAGTCGCCGAGGAAGAGCGCCAACGCCTTGCCAAGGCCTTCGCGGAGGCCCTGCGCACCCAGGACATCAGTACATTGGCACAGGTACTGGCCGAAGATGCGGTGATGCTCGCCGATGGCGGCGGCAAGGTCAGCGCAATCACAAAGCCGCTGCGAGGCAATGTCGGCATTGCCAAAGCCCTGGTTGGCTGGGCACGGCTGGACGACAACCGTGGCTGGCGCATTGTGCCGACCGTGGTCAATGGCCTGCCTGGCTGCCTGATCATCGACGATCGCAACCATGGCGAACTGGTGCAGACCCTTGCCCTGGCCCCAGCCGCCGATACGGGAGGCGGTATCGGCGCAATTTACATACAGCGCAACCCGGAGAAACTGGCAGGCATCATGCAGATGCTGGCGGCGAAGGAATAGAGAGAAATTCGGTGCGCATGTCACAAAGCACCCGGCTATGTCGTCTTGTTCATGTATCGGGTTTTCTGCAAGCCCCATACGCAAACCCTCCATAAGGAAATGACCATGACTGCAAATTCGCCGCGCCTCGACTACATGCAAATTTCGCCCGACCTGTTCAAGAAGTACATTGCGTTCGGCATGGCCGGCAAACTGGACGAAAGCCTCGCCCTGCTCATTGATATCCGTGCTTCGCAACTGAACGGTTGCGCTTTCTGCCTCGACATGCACGTCAAGCAGGCCAAGCTCCATGGCGAACGTGAACTGCGCCTGCACCACCTTGTCATCTGGCGTGAGTCCCATCTGTTCACGCCCAAGGAGCGCATGGCCCTGGCCTGGACCGAGGCGCTGACGAAGATTGAAGGCGAAGGGGTCTCCGACAAACTCTATGCCGCCGCTCTTGAGCACTTCAATGAAACCGAACTCTCCGAGCTCACCTTCCGTGTTGTTGCCATCAACGGCTGGAACCGCCTCAACGTTGCTTTCCGCAGCCCGCCGGGCTCGAAAGATCGGATGTTCGGGCTCGACAAGGCCGGATTGAATTGAATCGACCCCAAAAATCGATGCATTGGAAGACGGGATCGCAAGGCTGCTGATCATCCAATCTCAATCGATTCACCAAACTGGAAACGCCCCAAACAGTGGCCGCGGCGCCGCCGCGTTAAAACTCCAGGTTGTCAATCAGGCGCGTGCTGCCCAGCCGCGCAGCGCCAAGCGCCACCAGCGGAACATCTGGTACCGGCCCCGTTTGCGGTGGTACACGAAGGCTGTCGCGCTCGCGCACGGTGAGGTAGTCCGTTGCCCAGCCTTTGTCGTGCAGCAGCCTGGTGGCTTCAGCTTCCAGATCGGCAAGCTGGCGGTGACCCGCGCGCGTATCGGCCGCGAGTTGCTGCAAGGCGCTTGAAAGCGCACCAGCTTTCTGGCGCTCCTCAACGCTCAGATAACCGTTGCGCGAACTGAGCGCCAGGCCATCTTCTGCGCGCGCGGTTTCTACGCCAACGATCTCAATCGGCAGGGCAAACTGCTGAACCATGCGGCGCACCACCAAGAGCTGCTGATAGTCTTTCTTGCCAAATACCGCAAATCCGCCAGCTGTCGATCCAAAGACACAGGCAAACAGCTTCATCACCACGGTGCAGACGCCGGTAAAGAACCCGGGGCGAAACTCGCCTTCGAGAATGTCCGCAATCTGCGGATCAGGCAAAACCTTGAACACCTGTGGCTCAGGGTAGAGATCGAGTTCGCGCGGCGCGAACAGCACGTCGCAACCTGTCGCTTCCAGCTTTGCACAATCTGCCTCCCAGGTACGAGGATAGCTATTGAAATCCTCATGGGGCAGGAACTGCAGCCGGTTGACGAAAATGCTCGCAACAGAGACGTCCCCAAGCTCGGCTGCGACGCGAACCAGTGACAGGTGGCCTTCGTGCAGGTTTCCCATGGTGGGTACAAATCCAGGCCTGCCACGGTGTGCCAGGGCTGCGCGAAGCTCAGGAATGGTCTGTGTGATTTGCATGGTGGTGGTTCAATCGTTCCGCACGGATGAAAGTGAAAACTGGAAAAATCACCAGGCGTGGAGCGCATCGTCCGGAAATTTTCCTTCCTTGACGGCGCGCACATAGGCCTCGATGGCGCCTCTGACCGAGCCTGCGTCCTTGAGGAAATCACGTACAAATCTGGCGTTGTTGCCAAGGTTCACGCCGAGCATGTCGTGCATCACGAGCACCTGCCCTGCGGTGCCGCTACCTGCGCCGATGCCAATCGTATGGCAGCGCTGCAGGGCCTGCGTGAGCTTGCGTGAGAGTTCGGCAGGCACCATTTCGAGCACAAGCATGGATGCCCCGGCATCTTGAAGCTCCAAGGCCTGTTCGTGCAGTGCGGCTGCGGCAACAGCATCGCGGCCCTGTACGCGATAGCCGCCCAGGGCATGCACGGTCTGCGGCGTGAGGCCCAGGTGCGCGCATACAGGAACGCCGCGTTCAACCAGAAATTGCACGACAGGCGCGGTCCAGCCGCCTCCTTCCAGTTTGACCATATGCGCGCCGGCTTGCATCAGGCGCGTGGCGCTGTGTATGGCTTGCTCGGGGCTTGCGGAATAACTGCCATAGGGCAGATCGGAGATCAACCAGGCGATTCCTTGGGCACGATGCAGGCCTCGCGCCACGCACTCGGTGTGGTATGCCATGGCGTCCAGCGAAACGCCAACGGTGCTATGCAATCCCTGGCACACCATCCCCAGGGAGTCGCCAACAAGAATGCACTCCACGCCAGCAGCATCTGCGATGGCGGCATAGGTGGCATCATAGGCAGTGATCATGCTGATCTTCTCGCCCGCCTCCCGCATCTGGTTCAGACGAGGCAGGCTGATGGGCTTGCGCCGAGGTAGCGGAGAAGCGGGAGGAATCGTGCCATAAGGTGTTCCACCGCTGGTGCTGACAGGGACCGACATGGCGTCTCCTTGTGTTCCTTGCTCGAAGTTGTCGCGAGTATAGGGGACTTGCCCTTTCCTTCTCCGCTTTGGCACTGGCCGTGAATGGCCAAGGCCTGCCTGAAGCGACTTCTTTCATCATCAAGTCGCCTGTGCAGCGGGTGCAGGAGCTGGTGGCGCTGCGTTGATGATTGCCGGGTTTTGCTGGAATATCTATACTTGAATGTTCAAACAGTCATTCCTTCTTAAACCCAAGCTGGAAGCCACTTCCAAGAGCAATCAGTGACCTGAATATCCCACAGATATTGAGGTCTGAATTACGCTGGGCCGCACAACAGATAGCACCATGACCATCCCATCCCACGTTCTGACTATGTGGTCCGCATTCTGTCTGGAGGAAGGCGGAATCGAAGACGAAAGATTCTACGAAGCATTCGGCTTCGGGGACTCACCGTCTATGGCGGATGAGCTCGGAAAGCTGGTGCTGGCTGGCATCAAGCGCGCAACTGCTGGATCAGTCTGGTCGTACGAGTCGAGCGGCAAAGGTATACCCAAGCCCGGTGACTTGAGCGTGGTAACCGACTCCAATGACACCCCGCTGTGCATTATCGAAACAGTTCAAGTTGATATTGTTCCGTTTCATGCCGTTTCGGAGGAGTTTGCAGCAACCGAGGGAGAAGGTGATGGCTCTCTCGACTACTGGCGCAAAACACATTTCGAATACTTCACAAGAGAATGCGAAAGATCAGGCCGCGCTTTCAGCCACGAAATGCTGCTCGCATGCGAGCGATTCCGTGTGGTCCATCCACGAGCGGCACGCAGTACGGTCTAACCCCTCGCCCACACGAGCCCAGGCGGAAAAGTCAGTTGTCAGCGAGGCCCATGAATTGGCGCTACCGGCCAGAAGAAGACATTCATTCAGGCACCACATCACCTACGCCACGCCAATTTCCGAATTTGTCTCGTAACTGAAATGCTGAACCGTAAGTAGTAAATCCATTAGCCATGAACTCAGTGGAACCTACTACCTCCAATCTCAGTGAATCGTTATATAGATTGCATTTGTATTTATATTGATTATTTTCAAGAGTGCTACAAACTATTAATCCGTCGTCGCTCATCACCGATTTATCGGTTATTTTACTTAATCGAACGGTCTTAACAATTGATTCTTGTAAGTATTCGGGTTTTTGTACTGCCGAAAAATTCATTATCCATTCTCCCTGGAGTCTATCCAAGGGTCCCTGGCTTTGTAAATCAAGACGATTCAAAAATTTTTTATCTTCTCCTGGTAACTGCAGGGTTCCTGAAATATACCAAGCCCCCTGATTCTCAATCACTCCATTGAAATCCAATCTTGCATTCCCAACTTCTGGCGCATCAGCCACGAGAGTCCCTGGCATGGTTGGACCTCCTAGAAATCGACCACCTCGGTATCTTTTCAAAGGGACAACGTCTTCATTATATGTACCGGTAAAAGGGTCTTTGCCGATCAAAGAACTTCCCATATGAAAAGTAGGTTGACCGTTAGGCAGATAATCAAAAACCTGTAAAATAACTGTTTGTCCTTGTCTGTCAACACTCAATCCACGCCCAGGCTTACCCGTCAGTTCATCGGAAATAATCCAAGTCCCATTGGATGGAATGCGCAGACCATCACACCCAGAGGGCATGTAAGTGTAGTCAAAAAAAGCGCACAGTACATATGCCGGACTTATTGGACCTAGTCCGCGCATTGTTCCAACTAACCTTAGGGCTCTATTGCTTTTATCGGTTACATTGCCAACAACCTCCGACCCCACCATTTGAAATCGTAAATTCTGGTATTTCGGCTCTTTAGAGTTATCGGCGGAAGAAATGCAATGAAATGCCTGTGGCTTCAGTGTTCGTTCACAGCTATAGCGACTAGTTTCAGATTTACGATATATGGTAACCTGATATGGGTTTTTTTCTGTTGCCGTCAGATAAACGCTTAGTAAATCCGTAAATTTTCCCTGCTGGTCTTGAACCCACCATATGCTGATATTTGCTCTGCTTCCGTGGGGCTCCGTAGGTTGCAGTTGTGCATCTTCCAACTCACGGTCGTTCACTAAAAATCGCTCGATTGCTACCGTTGGTTCGCCTGGAAGTTGAATTGTCCCTACAAGACCGTTGGTGAAGTTTAGTGTCACGTTGCCTAGTGATCCGGTTTCCACCGCGTCCCGGGCCTCACCTCCAAAACTACGCCCGCCTTGGTACTGCATCAACGGTGCAGTGACTGTGTTGCCCTCCATTTGACCTGTTGCAGTGTAAAAGGTCGCATCGCCGTTTTTTTCATAGCCAAACACCTGCATAAAGAATGTGTTGCCTTGCACATCAATCGCCAAACCACGACCAGGCTTGCCGTCCAGCTCTTCGGAGATGACCCAGGTGCCAGCTTGTGGAGTGAAGTCGCGAGCTGCCCAACTGGCGGTGCAAGAAAAAACTGCTAACGAGACTACGATAGCGGAGCGTAAAAAACGAATTCCATTTGAGATTTGCATTTTCTCTCCCGATTTTTTATCAGTATAGATTGAAGTCTCTTTATAAACCAAGTGACTGCTTTGGGTCGTTCAGTGACAGTCGCAGATCGGCCAAGAGCAGTCGGTCTCGCCAGATGAAAGCAGACGCTCAACGTCCCAGCTAAACGGGCGAAAACGTCAGGCCACCAGGCCCAGGGCCGTGATAACGGTGCCGTTACGCACCCGACGCAATGAAAAATTGGGACTGGAGACCCAAAGATGCGACAACCATATGGTGTGGAATGCATTACTGCAGGCCAATATCAAAAGAGATTTACAAAGCTGAGAATCACCGACCAGGCCAGCTCAAGCAAAGCCCACGCAGAAAATAATCCGTTCACCACAAGAAAAAGCGCGCCAACGGCTATCACTAAAACGATGAATTGCACCGCCTTCATACGGAGAAGTCCCCCGGAAAAGCCAATTTTTTCACTGTGCATGTTTGGCTCCTACCGATATGCCAAATCGCGTACCCTTGACCAATTTTTGGTGGGTTATGCACGATCCAGTCGCCTATCAGCAGTGAATCAATTCAAAGGGACACTCCCTAGCCCCATCAGGTTGCCATGACGGTCGCGCATTTGCAGTGCGTTATAGCTGCGGTTATTGGTTTCCTGGTGAAAGTAAGCCTTCATGTCTACACCATCATGCGGCCATGTGCATTGAACACGTTGAGGTCTAGATGCATCAGGGCGAACACAGCCCACGGTGCCGTCGTCACTGAGCACTTTATCTCCGTCCACGGTGGTCAAGTTCACCAGTCGTGCCTCTCGTTGGATACCTGTACTCGACTGGAATCTGAGCCACCACTGGCCGAGCAGCCCTTGTGCAGAGACAGCGCCGGACTCCAATGCCATTCGTACCATGCGCTTTGGTCCTTCTCCCGGTATGTAGGCAATGCCAACCAAACGTGCAGCATCAAATCCTTTTTGCACCTCATTTTCGGAAAAGCGAATATGGAAATCCCCTGGGAATTCCAGCATATGGGCACTCGCCGGTGGGCCTCCAAACCAACGTCCTCCTGCATACCGGTGCAGCTGAAAACTCGGTTCAATGTGTTGGTAAGTGCCGCTCCCCATATGAAAGGTCGGCTCCCCACTGGGTAGGTAGTTAAACACCTGTGCAAGCACCATGCCATTTTGCACATCTATGGCAAAGCCACGCCCAGGCTTGCCTAACAACTCGTCTTCAATTACCCAGGTGCCACTGCTTGGCGTCGACACCTGTTTGCAGTTATTAATATCAGCTACATATACGTCAAGCTCCGTTCCGCAGCCGGTAATGCTCACACCACCTCCACCACTTACAGCAATGCCATTCATCGATAAGCGATGAAGTACTCCGTCTTTCAACAAGTCGACCGTGCCATAAACATCGGTATTTGCGACGTTCAGTTGAACCTCTCGGACTGCACCTGCAGATTCATTACTCTTGCAGGAATACGCGTCACGCCCTGTCAACTTCTCACAGGACAGGCGCTGCCGATTAGCATTGGCTTCCGTATGTAAACTCATCACCATGCCTTCACCGGCTACGCCAGAATTCCCAATAGTAAGCTCGGAAAAAAAGTGATGTTGCGCTTCGGCATCAAACGTCCCAATCAAAAAGACACGCCGCATTCCCTTCTCGGTGTAGCGCATTTCAAACTCAGCGCTCTTCATCTGAAAGCGCTCAATGGCTACTTTTGCTTCCCCAGGAAATTGCACCGTCCCCTGCAACCCATTGTCAAAGCTGACCGTAACGCTCCCCGGCGAGCCATCTTCCACCGCATCCTGCGCACCCCCGCCAAAGCTGCGCCCACCTTGGTATCGTTTCAGTGGTACGGTGATGTTGTTGCCTTCCATCTGGCCAGTAGCCGTGTAAAAAGTGGCGTCACCATTTTTCTCGTAGCCAAACACCTGCATGAAGAAGGTGTTGCCCTGCACATCAATCGCCAACCCTCGGCCGGGTTTTCCGTCTAACTCGTCGCTGATAACCCAGGTGCCCGCTTGCGGTGTAAAGTCTCGAGCGGCCCAACTCGCTGTGCCTGTGAAGGCTACCGCAGATGCGAAGATAATTGAGCGCAAGGCATGAATGCTGAAATTGCACGGCACGGACTGTCTCCCAGTGTTTATGTAGTCAGTATAGAAGACCAAACTTCTAAGAGCCGCTAACACAAACCTTGATACGTCGTTGCTTCGCCTTGTCGTACGCCTGTACTGCCTGCGGCTTCGCGCCTCGTCTCAACCGCAAATCTACGATTTGCTGGGTTGTGTTAGCGGCTCTAAATCGCGAGGCTGACGCGAACGCGCTGTACGAATACCTGCGGCCGCGCTGGCTTCCACTTTCGTTCTTGAACACGACAACAACCAGTATCGGCGGCAGCGGTCACAGGTTTGCCAAAGCTCAGGGGCTGAAATCTGCCTGAAGGGGCCGATCAAACGGGCGTGATGATCGACAGCTTCTGGCTGGATACACCCCTTTGCACCAAACGCTACGCAATAGACATCGACAAACAACCTCTGCCCCGCAATCAAAAAGCCGCCTGAGATAGTTCCCTCAGGCGGCTTTGGATTTCATGCACAGGCGTCTCTCAGCCTTCGCCGCCCCCCGCACCGCGCACCTCACCACCAGCCTGCCACCCTCCCGCCAGCGCCTTGTAGACGGCGATGCTGTTGCGCAGGGCTTCCACCTGGCTTTGCGAGCTGGCGTCCTGGGCGGCGAGTTGCTCGCGTTGGGCGTCGAGCACTTCGTACAGGCCGATGGTGCCACCCTGGTACATGCGCTGTGCGAGTTTGGATGCCTTGTCGCGCTGCTGCGTGGCGGAGGTCAATACCTGCAGCTCTTCGCGGCTGCGGTTGGCGCGCACCAGGGCGTTTTCGGTTTCCTCCAGGGCCTGCAGCACGCTTTGCTGGTATTGCGCCAGGGATTCGGCAGCGCCCGCCTCGCTGGCCGCAATGCGGGCGCGCACGCGGCCCACGTCCAGAAACGACCAGTCCACGCCCAGGAAGACGCTGCTGGTGGCCGTGCTGCCTTTGAAGAGGTCGTTGCCGCCCAGCGCAAAGCTGCCCAGCAGCCCACCGATGGACAGGCGCGGAAACAGGTCGGCTGTGGCCACGCCCACACGCGCCGTGGCGGCGTGCAGGCGTGCCTCGGCAGCCGCAATGTCGGGGCGGCGGCGCAGCAGTTCGCCAGGCGTATCTGCGCGCGGCACCGCGGGCAGGCGGGGCAGTTCCTGGGCGCTGTCCAGCATGGCGATCAGATCGCCCGGCGGCAGGCCTGCCAGCACGGCCAGGCGGTGCTGCAGCACGGCGGCTTGCGCCTGCAGGTTGGGAAGGCGCGCCTCGGTGCCCAGCAGCAGGGCACGGGCGCGGCTGGCGTCCAGGTCTGTCGCCATGCCTGCCTGCAGGCGCCGCTCTACCAGCTGCAGGGTGTCGCGCTGGTTGCGGGCGTTGGCCTGGGCAATCTGCAGCCGCAGCTGGGTGCCACGCAACTGCGCGTAGCTGTCGGCCACCTGCGCGGCAATCACCACCTGCAGCGCGGCCAGATCGGCCTGCGTGGCCAGCCTTTGCGCCTGCTGCGCTTCCACGGCGCGGCGCACGCGGCCAAACAGGTCTACCTCCCATTGCGCGGCAATGCCTGCGTTGTAGCTGCGGGTGGAGCGCGGCTGGCCGGGGCTCAGCTGATCCTGGCTCTGCTTTTGCTGGGTGGCGCCCGCATTCATGGTGACGGTGGGAAAGCGTTCCATCTGCGCCTCGTTCAGCACTGCATCGGCTGCCTGCAGGCGTGCCAGGGCTGCGCCCAGGTCGTGGTTGCCGCCCAGTGCCTGGCGCACCAGGGCTGTGAGGGTGTCGTCGCCAAATTCGCGCCAGAAGGCAGCGTCGCGCACGTCGACCGATGGCAGCGGGGCCGCATCAGTCCCCGCCCTCGCCTCCTGCCGGGAAAACTGTGCGGGCGTTTGCACGGCGGGTGCTGCGCTTTTGAAATCCGGCCCCACGGCGCAGCCGGACAGCGCCATGCTGCATGCCAGGGTCATGCTGCTCAACAGGAGGGGTTTAGCCATGGACATGCTCCGAAGGGGGAATTGCGGAAGAAGGGGTTTGCGGATGCTGCCGCAGTTGCGTGCCGCTGAGCTTGCGCAGCGTCACGTAGAACACGGGTGTGAGGAACAGGCCGAAGATGGTGACGCCCAGCATGCCCGAGAACACGGTGATGCCGGTGGCGGCACGCACCTCGGCGCCTGCGCCATGGCCGATGAGCAGCGGCACGGCCCCGGCGATGAAGGCAATCGAGGTCATCACGATGGGGCGCAGGCGCAGGCGGCAGGCCTCCCGCGCAGCGTCCCAGATGCTGGCGCCCTGCATTTCCAGCTCGCGCGCAAATTCGACGATCAGGATCGCGTTCTTGCAGGCCAGGCCCATCAGCACCACGAGCCCCACCTGCACGAAGACGTTGTTGTCTCCGCCCGAGAGCCACACGCCAAAGAGCGCCGCGCAGATACACACGGGCACGATCAGGATGACGGCGAGCGGCATGGTCCAGCTCTCATACAGTGCCGCCAGCACCAGGAACACGAGCATCACGGCCAGCGCAAAGACGATGGCTGCCGCATGGCTTTGCTCCACCTGTTGGTAGCTCATCTCCGTCCAGGCCAGCTCGATGCCCGGTGGCAGCACCCGGTCGGCAATCTCGCGCAGCTTGGCCAGGGTTTCGGCAGACGAGAGCACATGCGGGTCGGCGTCGCCAATCAGGTCAGCTGCCGGAAAGCCGTTGTAGCGCAGCACCGGGTCGGGCCCATAGCTGGGCTCCACGCTCACCATGGACGCGAGCGGCACCATGTCGCCCCGGCTGTTGCGGGTCTGCAGCCTGCCAATGTCTTCTGCCGTCTGGCGGTAATCGGCATCGGCCTGCAGCATGACGCGGTACACGCGGCCAAAGGCGTTGAAGTCGTTGACATACACCGACCCCAGGTAGGCCTGCAGCGTCTGGAACAGGTCGTTCAGCGCCACGCCCTGGGCCTTGGCCTTGGTGCGGTCCACCTTGACTTCCAGCTGCGGAATGTTTGACTGGTAGGCGCTCACCGGGTAGTGCATGCCCGGCGTCTTGGCGATTTCGGCCTGGAAGGCGCCCAGCGCCTGCTGCAGCGCAGCATAGCCAAGGCCCGCCCGGTCTTCCAGAAACAGCGAGTAGCCCGAGCCATTGCCCAGCCCCTGGATGGGCGGCGGCATGAGCGCATAGCCAAAGCCGCCATCCATGCCCGAGAGCTTGCCGTTCAGCTCTGCGCTGATGTCGGCGGCGCTGCGCTGGCGCTCGCCAAAGGGTTTGAGGATGACGTAGGCGCTCGTCAGGTTGGGCGTGTTGGTGCCCTGCAAGGCGTTGAGGCCAGCGAACGCGGGCACGGAATGCACGCCCTCCACCGACAGCGCATGTTGGGTGAGCTCGCGCGTCACCTCGTCGGTGCGGCTGAGCGATGCGCCTTCGGGCAGCTTGGCACCGGCAAAGAGGTAGAGCTTGTCCTGCATGGGGATGAAGCCGCCGGGCACGGTGTTGAACAGCCAGGCCGTGCCGCCCAGCAGCGCCACGTACACCACAAATACCACCCCGCGCATCTTGAACGAGCGCCCCACAACCTTTTCATAGCCGCTGGCGCTGCGATTGAACATGCGGTTGAACCGCTGGAAGAACCAGCCCAGGCCCGCATCCATGCCGCGTGCCAGCCAATCCTTGCGCGCGCCGTGGCCTTGCAGCAGCTTGGCGGCCAGCGCTGGCGAGAGCGTGAGGGAGTTGATCGCCGAGATGACGGTGGAGATTGCAATCGTTACCGCAAACTGCTTGTAGAACTGGCCCGTGATGCCATCGAGAAACGCCATGGGCACGAACACCGCACACAGCACCAGTGCAATGGCGATGATGGGGCCCGACACTTCCTTCATCGCCAGGTGCGCAGCCTCTCGCGGGCTGTGGCCTTTTTCAATGAAGCGCTCCACGTTCTCCACCACCACGATGGCGTCGTCCACCACGATACCGATGGCCAGCACCAGCCCGAACAGGGTCAGGGTGTTGATCGAGTACCCCAGCAGGTAGAGCCAGGCAAACGTTCCAATGATGGACACGGGCACGGCCAGCAGCGGAATGATGGAGGCGCGCCAGGTCTGCAAAAAGACGATGACGACCAGCACCACCAGAATCACCGCCTCGATCAGGGTGCGCTGCACCGCCTCAATGGAGTCGCGCACGAACACCGTCGGATCCCACAGGTATTCAAACGAAGCGCCCTGCGGCAGGGTGGCCGAGAGCCGGTCGAGCGTCTTGTATACCTCGTCAGCCACACCCAGCGCATTGGCCCCGGGCGTCAGAAAGATGCCGATGGCCGCCATGTTCTGGTTGTCCAGCGCGGCGCGCAGGGTGTAGTCGCTGGCGCCCAGCTCAATGCGGGCCACATCGGCAAGGCGCACGATCTGGCCGTCGGCGCCGGTTTTCAGAACGATGTCGCCAAACTCCTGCTCGGTCTTGAGGCGCCCCTGCACATTGATCGACAGCAGTTTCTCCGTGCCCTTGGTGCTGGGCTCGGCGCCCAACTGGCCTGCGGAGACCTGCACGTTCTGCTCGCGTATGGCGGCAATCACCTGGTTGGCCGTCAACTGCCGGGCCGCCACCTTGTCCGGGTCGAGCCAGATGCGCATGGCGTAGTCGCCCGAGCCATACACGCCGACATCGCCAATGCCGGGCAGGCGCGCAAGCTCGTCCTTGACCTTCAAGGTGACGTAGTTGCGCAGGTAGAGCGTGTCGAGCTTGCCGTCGTTCGATGCAAGGCCCACGTACATGAGCGGCGTGGCCGACTGCTTTTGCGTGGTGATGCCGTATTGCCGCACTTCCTCGGGCAGGCGGCTTTGCGCCTGGCTCACGCGGTTTTGCACGCGCACGGCGGCTGCGTCGGGGTCGGTGCCGGGGCGGAAGGTAGAGACGACCTGCAGGCTGCCATCCGACGCCGCAACCGATTTCATGTACATCAGCCCTTCGACGCCATTGATGGCCTCTTCCAGCGGCACGGCCACCGACTCGGCAATCTCCTTGGGGTTGGCGCCCGGGTAGGTGGCGCGCACCACCACGCTCGGGGGCACCACTTCGGGGTATTCGCCCGATGGCAGCTGCGGAATGGCAATCAGGCCAACGGCGAACATGATCACCGACAGCACGATGGCAAAGATCGGCCTGTCAATAAAGAATTTTGAAAAATCCATAGCACCCTCCGCTTATTGGCCGGGCGCTGTGGCCGGTTTTTCTTCTGACAGAGCCGCCTGTGGCTTGCCCGCTTCGGCCTGTGGCTTGGGGGCCAGCGGCATGCCTGGGTAATAGATGCGCTGCATGCCTGCCACCACCAGCTGGTCGCCCGCCTGCAGGCCTGCCTCCACAATCCGCCGGCCCTCGAACATGCGGCCCAGTTTCAACTCTCGCCGCTCAGCGCGGCCGCCCTCGCCCACCACGTAGGCGTACTTGCGGTCCTGGTCGGTCAGCACCGCCTTGTCGTCGATCAATACGGCCTGAAAATCGCTGCGCCCCTGCATCTGCACGCGGGCAAACATGCCGGGCGTGAAGAGGCCCTGGTCGTTGGCGAGCGTGGCGCGAACGGTGAGCGTGCCCGTCTGCGGATCGAGCCGGTTGTCGGTAAAACCCACCTGGCCGGTGTGCGGAAAACCGTCTTCGTTGGCAAGGCCGATGCGCACCTGCGCTGCTCCTGCGCCCCCGCTTCCATTCGTTGCCCTTTGCTGCCTGCTGCGCAGCAGGCTTTGCTCGTCGGCATCAAAGTACACATACACGGGGTTTTGCGACACCACGGTGGACAGCACGCTCTGGTTGGCCTGGGCCAGGTTGCCCGCCGTCAGTACAGCGCGCCCCGCCACACCGCTGATGGGCGAGCGCACCTCGGTAAAGCCCAGATCCAGCTGCGCGGCGGCCACGGCGGCCTCTGCCGCCATCACTTCTGCCGATGTCTGCGCCAGGGTGCCTGCGCGGTTGTCGGCCTCTTCGGCGGAGATGGCGCGGTCTGCCAGCAGGTCGCGGGCGCGCCGGTCCTGCGTTCTGGCCAGAGCCTGCGCCGCCTTGGCGCGCTGCAGCTGGGCCTGGGCGCTTGCCAGCGTTGCCTTGTAGGGCCTTGCATCAATGGTGAACAGCACCTGCCCCTTGCGCACGGCCTGCCCTTCGCTGAAGTTCACGCTGTCGATGTAGCCGCCCACGCGGGGGCGGATCTCCACACTCTCCTTGGCGGCAATGCGGCCATTGAAGCTGTCCCACTGCTGCACCGGATGCAACTGCACCTGCGCCGTACTGACCTGTGCTGGCGGCGGCTCGCCTGCGGCAGCAGGTTCACTCCCCCCGCTGGCCTGCTTGCAGGCGGTTAAACCGACTAGCGCCATGCTGGCCGCGGTTGCAAGGCCGGTGCGCACAAACCAGTGCGCGCTGATTGCTGATGTCATTGTTCAATTCCATGAGTGGACGGCAAACCCGAACCGCAGGCGCGACAGGGAGCCCCATCCGTTGGCCTGCCAGACCGGTGTGCTGGCAGACATGAAGGCAAAGCACGAGCGTGGCCGCAATGACCACACAGAGACAAACCCTGCTTTTGCCCGTTGCTGCGCCGCATTTTTCAAGTTAAAGTAAGCTTTAAGTCAATTGAAAAATGGATTACCACCATGAATCCTGGGGATGATGAGCTGCTGCCGATCGGCATGATTGCGCAGCGCAGCGGGGTCAACGCCTCCGCATTGCGGTACTACGAATCGCTGGGTCTGATCGAATCCGTGCGCAGCGGCGCGGGCCACCGCCGCTACCGGCGCTCCAGCCTGCGGCGGGTGGCCTACATCGTGTTTGCCCAGCGCCTGGGTTTTCAGCTCGAAGAAATTGCCGCGCAGCTCGATGGGCTGCCCAAGCACCATGCGCCTACGGGCGATGAGTGGAGCAGCATCTCGAAAACCTGGATCAACCGCGTAGATGAACGCATCCAGGAGCTGATGCACCTGCGCAGAAGTCTGGAAGACTGCATTGGCTGCGGCTGCCTGTCGATGAAGGTGTGCAACATCTTCAACCGCGCCGACTGCATTGCAGAAAAAGGCGCCGGCCCCCGGGTCTGGCTGGGCGACCGGCTGGTGCCCGCGCAGGACGAAAGCTGCCACGGATGCGCTGCAGGGCCTTCACCGCATGGGCTGGACGCGGATCGGGATGCACCGCAAGGCGCCTGTTGAAGGCAATCGCTGTAATCGCTGTCGCCACTGACGAAGAAAACAGCGCAGCGGCTCGCGCCAGACGGTGTTCAGACCGCGATCAGACCGTGGCCGGGCGTGTTGCTCGCGCCCGCAGCGCCCCCTTAGCGCGCGCCCTCCTCACAGTTTGCGGGCCAGCAGCACGCCGCAGGCGGCCAGGGCCAGCAGCATCCAGGCCACCATCGTCCACCCTCCTGCCTGGGCCAGCACGCCGGCCGCCAGTGGCCCGAGCAACTGCCCCACATAGCTGCCCTGCAGCATGAAACCAATGGTGGGCGGCACCAGCGCCGCGCTCGGCGCGGCCTTGGGCGCGCCTGCAGTCAGGGCGCCCGGGATGGAGCCCATGCACCCGGTCATCAGCATGGCAACGGCCACGGACGCCTGCATGGGCAGTGGAACCCAGAACAGCAGCGCAATGCACACCGCACCGATGGTGAAGCCCGCCCCCACCACCCGGCGCGGCGCCACGCCACGCCGCATCAGCGCACCGGCACTGATATTGCCCAGCACATTGACTGCCACGATGGCGGCGCTCACATAGCCCGCCTGCCGTGCGGACAGGCCCAGCAGATCGCGCAGCAGCAAGGGGAGAAAGCCGGAAAACGCGAAATAGATCATCGCGTACGTCGCAAAACACAGCGCAATCAGCTGCGCCCCCCGCGCCTGCGCCACACTGCGGATAGCGTTCCATGCGCCGCTGCCCACGGCCGTTGACGCCACCGCAGGCATGGCAGGCAGGCACAGCCACAGCACGACGCCACTGGCCACGGCCAGCCAGCCATTGAGCTGCCACAGCAGCTGCCAGGACACGGGGTAGCCCAGCGACGCCGCCACGGTGGCGCCCAGCATCATGAGGGCAATGCCGCTGGGCACCGCCGTGCTCGACAGCGCCATGGCCAGGTCGCGCTCGCGGGGCGCGGCCTGGCGCCCCACCACGCTCGACGCGCAGATCAGCAACACGACCACCGCAATGCCTTCCACCACGCGCGACGCGATCAGCAACCCGATCCCCGTGGCGAAGCTGCCGGCAAAGTTGGTCAATGCCAGCACCGCCACCCCCGCGCACAGTACCTTGCGCGCATCGAAGCGCGAAACCATCAGGCCCAGCGGCATGGCCAGCACGGCGCCCACAATGGCAAGCGACGAGATGACCAGTCCGGTTTCCCGCAGGCTCAGGTGCAGCGGCGCGCCTTGCAGAAGTGGCAGCGCGATGATGGCCTTGCCAATCTGGAAGGCGGCATTGAGTGACGCGAAGATCGCCAGCGCAATGTTGCGCCAGGAGGTGTGATGGGGTTGTGCTTGCATATCCGCCAGATCAAGAAGAACAGGAAATGGCCTGCAGTCTAAAAATTGAAGCGCACTTGAAGTCAATGCCAATTCTGGCTATGACACCCAGAGCCTGTCGCTATGCGCAGTCACTGTGCACGGCCACCAGGACCGCTCCAGGGCGGCTGGAGCCGTCAGCCGCGCGATTCTTCGTCGAAGATCGACGCTTCAAAACCGGTGTTCACAAAGCCTTCGGTCGACTCCAGCAGCGCGGCGATGATCTGTGCGCTGGCATTGGCCGCCCCTCGGTGGTGGTGCGCAAATTGCAAGGCGGCCTGCTGCATCCTGCTGTGCAGCGCAGGCTGGGTGGCAATCAGCACGGCCTGTGCAATGCCTTGCGCCATGCCGTCAACGCGCAGCGCAGCACCGGCCTCGGCACTGCTGGCAGCTGCCTGCGTAAAGTTGAAGGTGTGCGGCCCCATCACCACCGGGCAGCCACACGCGGCTGCCTCGATCAGGTTCTGGCCGCCCAGGGGTTCAAAGCTGCCGCCCAGCAGGGCTGCATCGGCCAGGCCATAGTACAGCTGCATCTCGCCCATGCTGTCGCCCAGCCACACGTCGGCAGCCCCCGGGCCATCCTGCCACTGGCTGCGGCGCGATACGCTCAGGCCCGCGGCGGTGAGCAGCTTTTCCACTTCGTCAAAGCGCTGCGGATGCCGGGGCACGATCAGCCACTGCACAGCGCACAGGCTTTGAGAAGGCGTCTCAAAGACATGAGACGCTTCGCTATTGATAGCATCTGGCGCCTGCTGGGCGGGCGCGAGCGCCTTGCTTTGCAACACCACGTCCAGCCACAGCTGCTCCTCGCCCTCTCGGCTGCTGGCCAGCATGACCACCGGCTTTTGGGAGCCATGCCGCCACGCCTGGCCCTGGCCCAGTTGCTGGGGATCGGGCTGCACGTCGAACTTCAGATTGCCCAGCACGGCCTGCACCGGTGCCCCTACCTCGCGCAGGCGTGCAGCATCGGCGTAACTTTGGGCAATGACGGCAGACAGTCCCTGGTAGGCCGGGCGCGAGAGCCATGCAAGCCGCCTGGCGCCGCGCAAGGATTTTTCATTGAGCCGCGCATTGGCCAGCACCAGCGGCACATGGGCCTTCTGGCATTCGGCCACGAGCCCCGGCCACATCTCGGTTTCCATCAGTATGCCGATGGCGGGTCGAAAGCGCCGCAGAAAGGACCGCACGGCTGCCTTGTCGTCCCATGGCTGCCAGACCTGGATATCACCGGGCAGCAGCAGTTTCTTGCCCTCTTCCCGGCCGGTGGCCGTGCCGTTGGTGAGCAGCAGGCGCAGCGATGGGATCTGCAGGCGCAGCTCACGCAGCAGAATGGCGGCAGCGCGCGTCTCCCCCAGCGAGACGGCGTGAATCCACACCAGCGGCATATCGGGCAGCGCCTGGTAGGAGGGGATATCACCGTAGTCACCAAAGCGCTGCTCCACCGCTTGGGCGTAACCGGGCTCGGCCACCGCGCGGCGAGCCAGCTTGCGCCGCACCAGCGGCCGCGCCAGGCGCGCCGCACAGCGGTAGAGAATCAGGCTCAGTCCCATGGCGCTTTCCTGGCGGCGTTGGCGTTGGTGGCGGGGATGTCAGTGCGCAGCGCTGCCAACCACGGCATCGGGCTTGACCTTCAGCAGCAGGGCTTTCATGTCCTGCTCGATGCGGTGCAGCGCTGCCTGGTTGTGGCCCTCGAAGCGCAGCACCAGCACCGGGGTGGTGTTGCTTGCGCGGATGAGGCCAAAGCCATCGGGCCAGTCGACGCGCAGGCCGTCAATGGTGTTGATGACGGCAGGCGCGGCAAAGGCGGCAGGCGCCATTTCCTGCAACTGGGCGGTGAGCTTGTGCGGCTCGCCCTCTTCGCAGGCCACGTTCAGCTCGGGCGTGCTGTAGCTGGTGGGCAGGGCATTGAGCACGGCGCTGGGGTTTTGCGCGCGGCTCAGGATCTCCAGCAGGCGGCAGCCGGCGTAGGTGCCGTCGTCAAAGCCGTACCAGCGTTCCTTGAAGAAGATGTGCCCGCTCATCTCGCCACCCAGCGGTGCATTGGTTTCGCGCATGCGTGCCTTGATGAGCGAATGGCCGGTCTTGAACATGACGGGCTTGCCGCCTGCCGCCTCGATGGCGGGCGCCAGGCGCTGCGAGCATTTCACGTCGTAGATGATTTCGCCGCCAGGCACCCGCGAGAGCACATCCTGCGCAAACAGCATCATCTGGCGGTCGGGGAAGATGTTCTGGCCGTCCTTGGTGACGATGCCCAGGCGGTCGCCGTCGCCATCAAAGGCCAGGCCCAGCTCGGCGTCGGAGTTCTGCAGCGCCTCGATCAAGTCTTTCAGGTTCTCGGGCTTGCTGGGGTCCGGGTGGTGGTTGGGGAAATTGCCATCCACCTCGGAAAACAGCTCGGTTACCTCACAGCCCAGGGCGCGGAAGATGCCTGGCGCCGTGGCACCGGCAATGCCGTTGCCGCTGTCGACCACGATTTTCATCGGGCGAGCGAGCTTCACGTCGGACACGATGCGCTCCTGGTAGGCCTGCGTCACATCGGCCTCGCGCACCTTGCCGCCGCCCTGCATGCGCCAGGCTTCCTTCTCCATGATCTGGCGCAGCTTCTGGATCTCGTCGCCGTAGATGGCACGGCCACCCATGACCATCTTGAAGCCGTTGTAATCCTTGGGGTTGTGGCTACCGGTGATCTGGATGCCGCTGTGGCACAGGGTGCTGGCCGCAAAGTACAGCATCGGCGTCGTGACGCGGCCAACGTCGATCACCTCGACGCCCGCCTCCACAAGGCCCTGGATCAGCGCGCGGCCGAGTTCATCGCCCGATAGCCGGCCATCGCGGCCCACGGCCACCACCATCTCGCCTGCGGCCAGGGCCTGCTGGCCAAAGGCGCGGCCGAGTTTCAGCGCAACGCTTTCGTTCAGCGTGCTGGGCACAATGCCGCGAATGTCATAGGCTTTGAAGATCGATGGAGAAATCGGCACAGTACGAAACCCTTTGGTTGGCCCGGCGCACACAAAAACGGCTTCGCTCGGAAGCCGCGATGCCGGGAGCAGGCTATTGTAGGCACTGTGTGAGCCGCTTCCGGCCAGAAGGCACATGGCCCCGGCCTGCCAACGAAAGGGGTTGAGAGCGAGATAGGCCATGAGTGCCCGGCACACTTGCACTACAAGCTATAGAATCAATAGCAATCACCACAACGCATCAATTCGGCGCAAGAATGTCACCAATCACCGCCCCCGCGCCCGCTAGCATGGAGCATCTGTTACCAGCACCCATTGCCAGCATCTGTCCGAGGCCTTTTCCTGCCGTGACAACCGCTTTGCGCTGACCCGCCCCCACCATGCCCAGCACCACCACGCCCCAAGCCCCGGCACAGACCGTCTCTCCGCCAGCCGCCCTGCCCTCTGCCGCATCGATCCCCGTCATGCGGTGGTTGCCGGAATTTGTTGTGCTCGCCGTTCTGTGGGGCGCATCGTTTCTGTTCATGCGCCTGGGCGCTTCGCAGTTTGGCCCCGTGCCCACGGCAGGCCTGCGCGTGGCGCTGGCCGCGCTGTTTCTGCTGCCGGTGATGCTGGTGCGCGGCGAGTGGCCCGCGCTGCGCGCGCACTGGCGCCCAGTGCTGTTCTCGGGCCTCATCAACTCGGCCATTCCGTTTGCCCTGTTTTCCTATGCCGTGGTGCACATGCCCACCGGCATGGCCTCGGTACTCAATGCCGCAGCGCCATTGTTTGGCGCGCTGGTGGCCTGGCTGTGGCTGGGCGACCGCATCACGCCGCTGCGCGCCATCGGCCTTCTGATGGGTTTTGCCGGCGTCGCCCTGCTGGCCCTGTATGACCGGCCGGCAAGCACCGGAGGCGGCTGGGCCGCCTACACCGCCATTGGCGCCTGCCTGTGCGCATCGCTCAGCTACGGCATTGCCGCCAGTTTTGCCAAGCGCTACCTGGTGGGCGTGCCGCCTCTGGCTACGGCCACCGGCAGCATGATTGGCGCTACGCTTGGCCTGCTGCTGCCCACCATGGCGCTGTGGCCCGCGCAGATGCCGCCCCTGTCGTCTTGGCTGGCAGTCGCGGCGCTGGCCCTGCTGTGCACCAGCATTGCCTACATTCTGTATTTCCGCATCATCCAGACGGCCGGGCCCAGCCGGGCCATTGCGGTGACCTTCCTGGCGCCGGTGTTCGCCCTGCTCTACGGCAATTGGTTTCTGGCCGAGCCCATCACGGCCTGGATGGTGGGCTGTGGAGCGATCATCATCGGAGGCACCATGCTCTCGACAGGGCTCATCGGGGCCAAGAAGGCCTGAGCGCCGCCCAGCAAAGGCTTCTTTCAATGCCTTCTTAGAGATGGCCTGATTTGCAGTCGGCGCACAGTCCCTGCAGGCGCAGCTCACTCTGTGAAGGCGCCAGGCCCTGGCCCTGCAAGGTCTGCAGGTACTGCGCCATGGCATGGGCAATCTGGGCATCGGCACTCTCGTCCAGCGCCTGCACCTGGTGGCAATCGGTGCATTCGTAGCGCACGTGCAGTGCCTCGGCATGGGTGGGCACCGAATAGCGGGTCAGGCGTTCGCTGTCCACGCTCTTGACCAGCCTTCCGGCGGCGGCCAGCCTGTCGAGCAAACGGTAAGTGGTGACCCGGTTCACATCCACGCCCATTTTCTGCAGGCGTGCCTGTACATCGGCAGCAGACCACTGCATGTCCGGCTGCGCGGCCACCAGGGCCAGCAAGGCCTTGGTGGCACGCGTTGCGCGCATGCCGGCGGGCAGCGCGTCTACACGCAGGGCAGCAGTTGTGGTGGAGGGGGTACGTGCGGACATGGGGCGAATGAACCAATGCTGATGCAATTGTGTTGCATTATGCCTGTCCAAATGCATGCACAGGCATTGCCACCTATTTCAGCCAGCTGGCAAAGCGGGTTTCCAGCTTGTCCACCTTGGGGCTGACCACGTATTGGCAGTATGGCTGGCGGGGATTGTTGTCGAAATACTCCTGGTGGTAGATTTCAGCTGGCCAGAATTGGCTGAGCGGTGCCACTTCGGTCACCACCGGCGCGCCGAACTGGCCGCCGTCTGCCAGCTGCTGAACGAATGCGCGCACTGCTGCCAATTGCTCTGCACTGGTGGTGTAGATGCCGCTGCGGTATTGCGTGCCCACATCATTGCCCTGGCGATTGGGGGTGGTCGGATCGTGCGTGGCGAAGAATATCTGCAGCACCTGCGCAAGCGGCAGCACGCCCGGCTCGAACACCAGCTCAATGCACTCGGCGTGGCCAGTGGTGCCGCTGCAAACCGCTTCATAGCTGGGTTGGTCCACATGGCCGTTGGCATAGCCGCTGGTCACACTCTGGACGCCGCGCACCCGTGAGAACACGGCTTCGGTGCACCAGAAGCACCCTCCCGCCAGATAGATTTTTTCGGTAGTGGAACGTTCTTCGATGGCCATGCGTGCTCCAGGAGACATATGCAACAAGTGACGGTATGGCTGACTGTTGTACCAGAGAAAATGTGGCCCATTTCGTCAGCGCATGGCTTTATTTGCGGGCGGCCTCCAGGCCATTCAAGAGCCGCTCGGGCTTGACGGCAAGGAACTGCGCCACTACATTAATAACCAACGGGTCAGTAATTTTTCCTGGCCTTTGGGGTATACGCCATCTCTCCTCCTGGCACTGATTTCCTTCTGTTCACATGGGCACTCCCACCTCCGACCTTCCACCGGGCACCAGCTCTGCACCTGCTCGAAGAAGCAGGCGCAAAGAAGCGCGCCCGGGCGAACTGCTGGACGCCGCGCTCGATCTGTTTGTCAGCAAGGGGTATGCCGCCACCAAGGTGGAGGAAGTGGCGCGGCTTGCGGGGGTCTCCAAGGGCACGCTCTTCCTGTACTTTCCCAGCAAGCAGGATCTGTTCAAGGCCGTCGTGCGTCATGTGCTGGCCGACCGCTTTGCCGAATGGAGCCTGGAGCTGGACAACTACCAGAATGACACCGCCAGCCTGATCCACTATTGCTACGAGGTCTGGTGGACGCGCATCGGCGCCACCAAGGCCTGTGGCCTGCCGCACCTCGTGATGGCCGAGGCCAACAATTTTCCCGAGATTGCCGCGTTCTACCGGCAGGAAGTGGTCGTGCCGGGCAATCGCCTGGTCGAGCGCATTTTGCAGCGCGGCATCGACCGGGGCGAGTTGCGCGCCATGGATGTGGGGTACGGCACCACCCTGGTACTGGCCCCGCTGATCTTCTGCGCCATTGCCCAAAGCTCGGGCGGGCTGTGCCTGCCCAACCCGCAGTTTGACGTACCGGCATTCTTGCGGCTGCAGGCCGACACCCTGGTGCGCGGCCTCGCCCCCGACGCCGAAGGTGCCCTCCCATGAAGGCCGCGCCTTGCCCCGCCCTGCCGCATTTCAACGCTGCCAAGCCAATGATTTTGCGCAATGGTTGGTGCAAAAGCGGTGCCAACCCGCGCAAGCGGCGTAAGCAGCCTAAAATCAGGGGTTTGTCATCGTTTTATCTCACCCCACAAGTCAACTGGAGTCTGGAATGAGTTTGCCCTTGAACATGGTCACGAATGGAAGTGATAAGTACCAGCTCGCACGCTACAACATGGTGGAGCAGCAGGTGCGCCCCTGGAGCCTGGGTGATGAGCAGGTGCTCGAGCTCATCGGCACCCTGCGCCGCGAAGAGTTCGTACCCGATGGCCTGCAGGACATGGCTTTCATGGACATCCAGTTGCCGCTGCTTGGCGACGATGGCGAAGAGGCCATCGCCAACGGCCACTGCATGATGCCTCCGCGCGTCGAAGCCCGTGTGCTGCAGGACCTGAAGCTGCAGCCCAACGACAACGTGCTCGAGATCGGCACCGGATCGGGCTACATGGCTGCGCTGATGTCGCGCCTGGCCAAGCAGGTCACCACCATCGAGATCGAGCCAGCCCTGGTCGAGCTGGCCCGCGCCAATCTGCACCGTGCGCAGATCAGGAATGTGGACGTAGTGCTCGATGACGGCTCCAATGTCAAGGCCATCGGTGGCACCTACGACGTGATCGTGCTCAGCGGCTCGGTGCACGAAGTACCGGCAGCCTTCTTTGACAAGCTCAACGAAGGCGGCCGCCTGATCGCCTTTGTCGGCAATGAGCCGATGATGCGCACCACGCTGTACACCCGCACCAACGGCAAGATCGACGTGAGCCAGCCTTGGGATATCGTCGTGGCACGCCTCAAGGGTTTCCCGGAAGCGCCGCGCTTCAAGTTCTGACCTCGCACCCATTGCCATGCAGCAGCCCCTTGTGCGGCTGCATGGCGGAAAGAAAGCTATGGAGCAAATCCGCCCTGCACAACTGCAAGAATGGCTGGCCCGCCACGCCGGGGCACAACCCCTGGTGCTGGATGTGCGCGAGCCCTGGGAAGTGCAGACCGCCTCGGTCAGCCCCGATGGCTTCGAGCTGCTGAACATTCCCATGCAGCAGATCCCGGCTGCCCTCTCGCAGCTGGACGAAGACCGCCCGATTGCCTGCCTGTGCCACCACGGCATGCGCAGCCTGCAGGTGGCGCATTTCCTCACGCAGAACGGCTTTACCGAGGTGTCCAACATCACGGGCGGCATCGACCTGTGGAGCGCAGAGCGCGACCCCCGCGTTCCTCGCTACTAAGACCCGCAAGACCCGTCAACTCAGAGCCGCCTGCGCTGGATGAACAAGCGCCTGCGCCCCATCTCCTGACCTACCATGCGCCCAGCACCTGCCCTGCCCCGCCTCTTGTGGCTCCACACCTGCATTGCAGGCGCATTGCTCGCTGTGGGCGGCACTGCCGCCCACAGCCAGAGCCTGTCGCAGATGGCCGAGCAGGCCAGCGGCTACGACGCTGCATGGCTGGCCGCGCGCGCCAATGTGGACGCCGCCATCAGCCGCGCAGAGCAGGCCCGTGCGGGACTGCTGCCACAGGTCGCCCTGCAGGCGCAGTCGCAATACAGCCGCACCGAAGTCAGCAAGCCGGAGCTGACGATCACCGGCCCCAACCACCAACTGGGCCTGGTTGCCAGCCAGCCGCTGTACCGGCCCGCCAACCGCATTGCACTGGAGCAGGGAAAGCTCGGCGCCAACATCGCCAGGCTTCAGCTTGACGCCGCAGCCCAGGACTTGCTGGTACGGGTGGCCCAGGCCTATTTTGATGTGCTAGCTGCCGAAGACACCATGCGCTTCGTGCAGGCACAGAAAGCGGCGGTGCAGGAGCAACTGGCCGCCGCCAAGCGCAATTTTGATGTGGGCACCGCCACCATCACCGATTCGCGCGAGGCCGAAGCCCGTTTCGACCTCGTCCGCGCCCAGGAAATTGCCGCCGACAACGATCTGACTGTCAAGCGGCTCGCGCTCGACAATGTGGTCGGCATGCCCGGCAACCAGCCCTGGCCGCTGCAGCAGCCCGCCAGGCTGCCTGCGCTCATGCCCGACAGCGTGCTTCCCTGGGTCGATCAGGCCCAGGCCGATCAGTTGCAGATCCGCATTGCACAACTGGCGGTCGACAATGCCCGGCTCGACACGAAAAAGGCCGAAACCGGCCACCTGCCCACCGTTGACCTGCAGGCCAGCGTAGGCCGGCAGTTCTACCCCAAGGGCAGCATCACCATGCCCACCAATGGCTATAACGCCAACCAGGGCACGGTGGGCGTCGTGCTGAATGTGCCGCTCTTCTCCGGCTTTGCCGTGCAGAACCGGGTCAAGGAAACCGTGGCCCTGGAAACCAAGGCAGAGGCCGACCTGGACAACGCGCGCCGCACGGTGACGCAAACCGTACGCAGTGCCTTTTTCGGCGTGCAGTCGAGTGCCAGCCAGGTCAAGGCTCTGGAAGCAGCCGAGGCCAGCAGCCAGCTTGCGCTGGACGCCAACCGCACCGGCTACGAAGTTGGCGTGCGCATCAACATCGACGTGCTCAATGCCCAGAGCCAGCTGTTCCAGACCAAGCGCGATCTGGCGCAGGCGCGCTACAACACCCTGCTGGGCCAATTCAAGCTCAAGCAGGCGAGCGGCAATCTGACACTGGACGATGTTCGCGCCGTCGATCTGCTGCTGGCCAAACCACAACCCCCCGCGAAACCCTGAGGCTGCAGCAGCAGCCACCGCCACAGAGGCAGCAAGGGCCGCAAATGCGGCCCGGGTGCGAGATAGTCACGGATTCGTAGCGCGATGAAAATAAAAAGGCCTGGTATGTGCACCAGGCCTTTTGACTTTGTTGGTGGGTGATACATGGATCGAACATGTGACCCCTGCCGTGTGAAGGCAGTGCTCTACCGCTGAGCTAATCACCCGAAGAAAGCCGCCTTTGCAGGCCACTTTCCAAAAAACTGGTGGGTGATACATGGATCGAACATGTGACCCCTGCCGTGTGAAGGC
>NZ_JBEBNZ010000020.1:0-79644 GCF_040396735.1 Comamonas odontotermitis | reverse complement strand
GCAGCTTCGCAAGGCGTTGTGCTGTCGATGAAGCGTATTGTATAGGAGTTTCCCCTGAGGTTTTGACAATTTGTCACCTCAGCTTCACAAATTTGTCAGGCAGCTCCCGCAACCGCCTTTTCGAGTGCTTCCACAAACATGTCGCCCACCTTGAAGCCAGCCTGCTGTTCGATTTCCTGAAAGCAAGTGGGGCTGGTGACATTGATTTCGGTGATGCTGTGCCCAATGATGTCGAGGCCGATCAACAGCAATCCGCGCGGAGCCAGCTTGGCACCGACCTGTTCGGCAATGGCTCGGTCTTCGGCTTCCAGCGGCTGGGCGACGCCCTTGCCGCCTGCGGCCAGGTTGCCACGCACTTCATTGCCTTGCGGTATGCGCGCCAGGCAGTACGGTACGGGCTGGCCGCCAATGATGAGCACCCGCTTGTCGCCCTTGACGATTTCCGGCAGGTATTTCTGCACCATGACGCTTTGCGCGCCGCCCTGGTTGAGGGTTTCGATGATGCTGCCCAGGTTCATGCCATCAGGGCCAACGCGGAAGATGCCCATGCCACCCATACCATCGAGGGGCTTGAGGATGATGTCCTGGTGCCTGGCATGAAAATCGCGGATGTCCTGTGCACTGCGTGTCACCAGGGTGGGCGGCGTGTACCGGGCGAATTCCATGACGGCCAGCTTTTCAGGGTGGTCGCGCAGGGAGGCGGGCTTGTTGAAGACCTTGGCGCCTTCGCGCTCCGCCTGTTCCAGCAAGTGGGTCGAGTAGAAGTATTCGCTGTCAAACGGCGGGTCCTTGCGCATGACGATGGCATCAAAGCTGGCCAGTTCGGTCCGGCGGCTCTGGGTTTCGTCGAACCAGGCAGATTCGTTGCCGGTCAGCAGGATGTCGCGCACGCGGGCGGTGACTTTTTCTCCGCTGATCCAGTGCATGTCCTGGGGCTCGCAGGCGCTGATGCGGTGGCCCCGTGCCTGGGCACTGCGCATCATGGCAAAGGTGCTGTCCTTGTAGATCTTGAAGGATTCGAGCGGGTCGGCAACAAAGAGGATATGCATGGTGTGACAGGCTGCCTCACAACAGCCACTATTCTTTCAATAGCTGCTTGCACCCATTGGGTGGACGCAAGCGGGCAAAACAATCGACGAAGCGCAGCCATGCCGCGCTCATCGCTTGCCATAATGTTGCACAAAAAGCGCGAGGCTGCCTGCCACCACGCCCCAAAAGGCTGATCCGACTCCGGCTATTGTCACGCCGCTCACGGTGACAAGGAAGGTGATCAGCGCGGCTTCGCGGTATTGCTCGCTTTGCACCGCCATGAACAGGCCGTTGCCAATGGTGCCCAACAGCGCAATGCCGGCAATTGCAACTACCAACTCGTGCGGAAAGGCGGTAAGCAAGCCCGCAATCACCACACCAAAGCAGCCAATCAGTACATAGATGACACCGCAGACCACGGCGGCCGCATAGCGGCGAGCCTTGTCGGGGTGCGCTTCTGGTCCCATGCAGATGGCGGCGGTGATGGCCGCCAGGTTGATGGCATAGCCGCCGAACGGCGCCAACACCAGGGTTGCCAGGCCCGTGATGGAGATCAGCTTGGAGATGGGCAAGTCGTAGCCCGTTCCACGGATGACTGCCACGCCAGGCAGATTCTGCGAGGCCATGGTGACGACAAACAGCGGCAGCGCCAGGCTGATGGCCGCCTGCAGACTGAAAGCCGGCATGGTGAAGACGGGAAAAGTGAGCCCCGGTTGCACAGCTGCCCACTGGATCTTGCCCTGCGCCAGCGCCACCACGATACCCACCGCCAGGGTCAGCATGACGGCATAGCGCGGCACCCAGCGACGCCCCATCAAATACACGACCAGCATCGCAACCACCAGCCAGGTATTGGTCTGCGCCGCAGCAAAGGCATCCAGCCCGAAACGGGTCAACACACCAGCCAGCAAGGCCGATGCGATGGCAATGGGGATGCGGTTCATCAGCCGCTCAAACCACCCTGTGAGGCCTACCAGGGTGATGAGCGCAGCGCTCAGCACAAAGGCCCCAATGGCTTCGTTCATGGTGAACGCGCCCGTGGCGCCCGCGGTTGCCAGCACGGCAGCACCTGGCGTGGACCAAGCCACCACGACCGGTTTGCGCCACCACATGCTGGGCAGCCAGCAGCACAGGCCTACGCCCATACCCAGTGCCCATACCCATGACGACAGCTGCGCAGGCGTGGCGCCAAAGCTTTGCGCCGCCTGAAAGACCACGGCAATGGAGCTGGTAAGGCCCACCAGCACCGTCACAAAGCCTGCCACGAGCGCCGATACGCTCAGATCCTTGAAAAACCGCATAGTGCATGGGGCTGGCTGGCGGGATGACATCGTGAACGCTCGCGCGGTGCATCCAGCAGCAGCCACTATCAAATAAATAGCTATCAGCGCTTACTTGTAGGGCGCAGATAGCCCAAAAGACTTAGATTTCCAGTTTGGAGCCCAGCTCCACCAGGCTGTTGCTGGGCAGCAGCAGAAACTCTGCCGCGCCCGCTGCATTGTGGTGCATCTGCGCAAACAGTTTCTGTCGCCACGGCGCCATGCCGGCGCTGGCCTTGTCGGTGGGAACGAACACGTCGCGCGAGAGGAAGTAGCTCGTGCTCATCGGCTCGGTGTCGCAGCCACGCAGGCGCAGCTGCTGCAGCGCCAGGGGCACATCCACGTCGTTCTTGAACCCGTAGTTCAGCTGTACCTGCCAGCAATCACTGCCCAGGGGCTCGATCGCGGTGCGCTTGTCCATGCCGATCCAGGGCACCTCGTGGTAGACGATGGTGACGAAGATGTTCTGCTCATGCAGCACCTTGTTGTGCTTGAGGTTGTGCAGCAGCGCCGTCGGCACCACGTTCGGGTCGGAGGTGAGGAAGACGGCCGTGCCCGGCACGCGCGTCGGTGGCGCCTGTAGCACCATCTGCAAAAAGCCCTTGAGTTCGATGCCATTGGCATGGAGCGTCTGGTAGACCAGCTCGCGCCCGCGCTTCCAGGTCATCATCATGGTGAACATCGACAGTCCGATCACCAGCGGGAACCAGCCGCCGTCAAACAGCTTGAGCAGGTTGGAGGCGAAGAAGGTGAAGTCGATGCAGAAGAAAAACAGCGTGGGCGCCAATGCCACCCACAGGGGGTACTTCCAGCCAAAGCGCAGCACAAAGAAGGTGAGCACCGTGGTGATCGTCATGTCCAGGGTGACCGCAATGCCGTAGGCCGCAGCCATGTTGCTGCTGGATTTGAACAGCAGCACCGCCAGCACGATGGCCCAGAACAGGCCCCAGTTGACGAAGGGAATGTAGATCTGCCCGGTATCGCGCACGCTGGTGTGCTGGATCTGTATGCGCGGCAGGTAGCCCAGCTGAATCACCTGCTTGGTGACACTGAAAGCGCCGGTGATCAGTGCCTGCGACGCAATCACCGTGGCCATGGTGGCCAGCACCACCACCGGCAGCAGGGCCCATTGCGGCGCCAGCATGAAAAACGGATTCTTCACCGCGTCGGCATTTTCCAGCACCAGCGCGCCCTGGCCAAAGTAATTGAGCACCAGCGATGGCATGGCAATGCCGAACCAGGCCAGGCGAATCGGCTTCTTGCCGAAGTGGCCCATATCGGCATACAGGGCCTCGGCGCCCGTCACGCACAGAACCACGGCGCCCAGAATGATGAAACTGATGCCCGGGTTGGCGATGATGAAGCGCAAGGCAAAATGCGGGCTGAGCGCCCAGAGCACCTGTGGATGGTCCACGATGTTCCACAGGCCGAGCGCTGCAATGCTGAGAAACCAGACCACCATGATCGGCCCAAAGAACTTGCCGATGCCAGCCGTTCCCCGCTTTTGCACCATGAACAGCGCCAGCAGCACCACCAGGGTGAGCGGTATCACCCAGGATTTGAACGCGGGGGAGACGACTTCCAGGCCTTCGACCGCCGAAAGCACCGAGATCGACGGTGTGATCACCCCATCACCATAAAACAGGCAGGTGCCGAATATACCGATCAGCATCAGCACGGAGCGCAGGCGTGGCTTGTCCTTGACCGCCTGCGAGGCCAGCGCCAGCATGGCGATCAGGCCACCTTCGCCATTGTTGTCTGCCCGCAGCACCAGCACCACGTACTTGAGCGAGACGATGAGCGTCAAGGTCCAGAACAGGATGGAGAGCACGCCATAGACGTTGTCGTGGGTGAAGGGCACATGGCCGGAGCCAAATACCTCTTTGAGCGAATACAGCACGCTGGTGCCGATATCGCCATAGACCACGCCGACCGCCCCCAGTGTCAGGGCGGAGAGCGATGATTTCTTGCTGTTTTGCACGTCAAGCCTTTGTGCCATGCCGCGCAGGGCATGCGTGTAATGATTTGGTTTGCATTGTGCGCTTGTTGCTGTGCCCGCAGTGCTGCGGCGCATCAGGGCAAGCCCGAATGGTGCGAGCCACCGGGCTTGGAGTTGCTTTCAAGTCACCAGAGGAGTTTCTGCCGAAGCGACCGATCAGTCGTAGATTTCGGCATCCGGGTCAGTGGCTTCCAGTTCGTAGCTTGCCGCCAACATCGCAAGGCGTGCCACCACGCCGTACATGTAGAAACGATTGGGGGCACTGGCGCCCACTGAGTCGCCAGGCGAGATGCCATGCTCGAAGGCGAGCGGAATGAAATGCGCACCCGGCACATTCAGGTTCTCTTCTGCGCCCCGGTCCGAGTGCGCGCGGTAATAGCCGCCCACCACATAGCGGTCGATCATGTAGACCACGGGCTCTGCCGCTTCGCCATCCATGCGCTCGACAGTCTGCACGCCTTCCTGAATGATCATGTCGTGCACCAACTGGCCATCCTTGACGAGGGACATCTGGTTCTTGGTCTTGGCAGGCAGCTGTCCCAGCTCCTTGGCATCGTGCACCGTCATCACGCCCATGCCGTAGGTGCCGTTGTCGGCCTTGACGACGACAAACGGCGTCTCCTTGATGCCATATTCCTTGTACTTGCGGCGCACCTTGGTCAGCATGGCGTCGACATCTTCGCGCAGTTCATCGAGTGCGTGCTCGCCGGTGTCGTTGAAGTCCACCCCCTGGCGGCTGGTAAACAGCGGGTTGATCAGCCAGGGATCGATGCCCATCAGCTTGCCAAAGCGCTTGGCCACTTCCTCGTAGCTCTGGAAATGGCGGCTCTTGCGGCGCACGCTCCAGCCTGCATGCAGGGGAGGCAGCACAAACTGCTCGTACACCTCTTCCAGAATGCCCGGGGCCCCCTTGGAGAGGTCGTTGTTCAGCAAGATGGTGCAGGGGTCAAAGTACTTGAGCCCCAGGCGGCGGCCATGGCGCAATGCAGGCTCCACCACCAGCTCCTGGTTGCCCACCTTCAGCTTGACGGTTTCCTTGATGTCCGGGTCGATCGAGCCGATGCGTACATTGAGCCCGGCCATCGAGAAGATGTTCTGCAGTTGCGCCAGATTGGCCAGGTATTGCGGGTTGCGTGTCTGGTTCTCCGGAATGATCAGCAGGTTGCGCGCCTCGGGGCATATCTTTTCGATAGCAGCCATCGAAGACTGCACGGCCAGCGGAATCATTTCCGGGGTCAGATTGTTCCAGCCGCCGGGAAACAGGTTGGTGTCCACCGGGGCCACCTTGAAGCCTGCGTTGCGAATGTCCACCGACGAGTACAGGGGCGGCGTATGTTCCATCCACTCCAGGCGGAACCAGCGCTCGATCGCGGGCATGGCGTCGAGCATCCGTTGTTCCAGTTCGTTGATGGGCCCCGTTAGGGCTGTTATGAGATTCGGGACCATAGATGAAGGTTGTTTGAGGGCTCAAAAAGAACGAGCAAAAAACAATTGCGTGTCAATTGTAGAGAGTTGACGCCCAAAGTCACCCTCTGTTGTAACGCGGTGGTCAAAAGCAAATGCTCACCTGCGCCAGAAAGCAGGCGTCAGCAGGGCAAGGAAGCTCAAAATTTCCAGGCGCCCCATCAGCATGCCCAGGGTCGTCACACTGAGCTGGAAGCTGGTCAGACCCGCAAAATTGTTGCTGGGGCCCAGGTCACCCCAGCCGACACCCGCGCAGTTCACGCTTGCCAGCACGGCGCCCAGCGCATTCATGAAATCCATGTCCGTCAGCAGCAAGGCCATGGTCAGCACGGCAATCGTGGCGCAGTACACCAGCATGAAAGCCAGCACCGAGAAAATCACGCGCTCGTCGATGGCATTGCCGCCAATGGTAACGGGCTGCACCGCATTGGGATGCACCAGGCGCCGCATCTCGCGCCGCGTCTGCTTGAGCAGCAGCAGCATGCGGATCATCTTGATGCCGCCGCCGGTCGAGCCCGCGCTCGTCGCTACGCCCGACAGCAGCAGCATCAGTACCGGAGCAAAAGGGGGCCACAGGCCGAAATCCACCGTCGCGTACCCCGTGGTGGTGGCCACCGAGACCGTGTTGAACACCGCATGGCGCACCGCCTCGGCGGGCCCATAGACCCCTTTGACCCACAGGATCATGCCAATCACCAAACCAGCGCCCACCAAGGTCCCCAGGGTCGCGCACACCTCCGGCTCCTTGTAAAGCACCGACATGCGGCGTTTGCGCAGCGCGACGAAGTAAAGCGCGAAATTGCAGCTCGCCAGCAACATGAAGAAGATGCAGATACCCTCGATCAGTGGCGAGTTGAAATAGGCAAAGCTGGCGTCATGCGGTGTGAGCCCGCCCAGGCTGACCGTGGTGAACATCAGCATGATGGCGTCCAGCGGCGTCATGCCGGCCAGCCAGTAGGCGAGCGCGCAGGCGAGAGAAAACACGCCATAGACCGTCCACAGCCCCTTGGCGGTCTCGGCCATGCGCGGCGTCAGCTTGGTGTCCTTGACGGGGCCCGCCGCCTCTGCCCGAAACAGCTGGCTGCCCCCCATGCCCAGCATGGGCAGAATGGCCACCGCCAGAATCAGAATCCCCATGCCCCCCATCCACTGCAGAAAGGTGCGCCAGATGTTCAGGGAAACCGGCAGGGTGTCCACATGGTTGAGCACGGTGGCGCCCGTGGTGGTGAGCCCCGACACCGCCTCGAAGTAGGCATGCTGCCAGCTCAGCGCCCGGCCGATCTGCCCATAGCCCAGGTACAGGGGCAAGGCGGCAAAAAGCGGAAAGGCAGTCCAGACAAAGGCGACCAGGATGATGCCGTGGCGGGCCTGCAGTTCGCGCTGCTCGTGGCGCGCGCTCCACCACAAGAGCAGGCCGCAGATCCAGGCGAGCCCCATGGCCCTGGGGTAGACGCTGAAGATGCCGTCGTCGAATGCCAGCGACGCAGCAGCTGGCACGGCCATGGTGCAGCCAAACATGAGCAGCAGCACACCCAGGATGCGCAGGACGGGTCGCAGATCGGTCATCGCGGCGCCTAGAAGAAGGTGACTCCGACCCGGAAGAGCGATTCCACCTCGTGCACCAGGCGCTTGTTGGGCAGGAACAGGATCACGTGGTCATTGCTCTGGATGATGGTGCCGCTGGTGGGCACGATCACCTGGGGCGGCTCCTTCGCATCGGCCGCCTGGCCTTCGCGCTCCGGCGCCTCGCTGCCATTGGTGTTGCGCGCATCGGGCTCGGGCAGGCCCCGCACAATCATGCCGATGTGCACATCATGCGGCAGGCGCAGGCTGCCCACGCGCTTGCCCACCACGCGCGAAGTCTTCGCGTCGCCCCGCGCCACGATCTCGATCGCCTCGGCAACCCCCCGGCGCAGGCTGTGCACGGCCTGCACATCGCCCTGGCGCACATAGGCCAGCAGCTCACCCAGGGTGGCCTGCGCGGGCGACAGCGCAATGTCGATCTGGGTGCCGTGCATCAGGTCGGCATAGGTGCGGCGGTTGATCAGCGCCAGCACACGCGTGGCGCCCAGCTTCTTGGCCAGCAGACACGACATGATGTTGTCTTCGTCATCGTCGGTGATGGCGATGAACAGATCCACGTCCTCGACGTTTTCCTCTTCCATCAGATTTTCATCGGTCGCATCGCCCCGCAGCACGAGCACATCCGATGACAGGCGCGAGGCCAGATACACGCAGCGGCTCTCGTGCTTTTCGATGATCTTGACCTGGAAACGCTTGGAATCCTTGGTGAGCGAGCGCGCCAGGCGCATGCCCACACGCCCGCCGCCAGCCACCATCACGCGGCGCACGGGCTGTTCCAGCTCGCCCACCTGGCGGTTGAACGCAGCCAGCACATCGCCCAGGTGCTCCTTGTCCGACAGCACGAACACTTCGTCGCCCGGCTCGATGCGCGTGCTGCCTTCCACGGAGACCAGACGGTCGGCCTCGTGGTGAAAGCGGCGGTAGATACCCACCACGCGCACGGCGCCTTGCGGCAGGTTCTGCTGCACATCGGCCACGCTCAGGCCCACCAGCGGCGCACCGCCGCGCGCGCGCACCGAGGCCAGCGCCGCGTAACCCTGCGCAAACTCCCGCACCTGCAAGGCCTCGGGGTAGCGCACCAGCTTGCCGATGTAGCCCATCAAGGCCTCTTCCGGACAGAAGGCATGGGTCACGCCGAAACCACCCTCTTCCAGCAAGGCAGGGTGGCTCTTCAATGCAATCGACCGCACGCGCACGATGCGGGTGGGAATATTGAAGACGACCTGCGCCACCTTGCAGGCCACCAGATTGGTCTCGTCCTGCGAAGTGCAGGCAATCAGCATGTCGGTGTCGGCGGCACCCGCCTCGGCCAGCACATCCGGGCTGATGCCATTGCCCACCACACCTCGCAGGTCAAAGCGGGTTTCCAGATCGCGCAGGCGCACACCATCCGTGTCAATGACGGTGATGTCATTTTTTTCGCCCAGCAGGCTCTCCGCAACGCTTTCGCCCACGCGGCCCGCGCCCAAGATCAGAATTTTCATAAAAAATGCCCCTGCGCTTCAACGCGCTGTCTATGGCAACCCCTTGCAGGGGCCATCCTTCACTCTGGGGCAATCCGGTGTTAAAAGCGGCGCACCACGCCAGTGCCGCGCCTGAACGGCCGCATCATAACGTGGTGTCGTGCAGCGGCCGTGTCGGCAAATGGCGACGCCGGTGTGCTGTTGGGTGCGCCATTGCCAACCATTGTCAGCAATGGAGCATCCACCGAAGCATCAGCCTCGCACTTCGCCCTCACCCAGCACGATGTACTTGAGCGAAGTCAAGCCCTCTATGCCTACCGGGCCGCGGGCGTGGAACTTGTCGGTGCTGATGCCGATCTCGGCGCCCAGGCCAAACTCGAAGCCGTCGGCAAAGCGCGTGCTCGCATTGACCATGACGCTTGCCGAATCGACTTCGCGCAGGAATTGCTGCGCATGCATGTGGTCGCGCGTCAGGATCGCCTCGGTATGGTGGCTGGAATACTGGTTGATGTGGGCGATGGCTTCATCCACCCCCGCCACGATCTTGATCGAGATGATCGGCGCCAGATACTCCTCGCTCCAATCCTGCTCCTGCGCTTGCACCGTGCGCGCGCCTTGCACCGTTTTCAATAGCGCAAGTGACTCGGCGTCACAACGCATTTCCACATCCTTGGCGGCAAACACCGCGCCAATGCGGGGCAGGAAACCGGCGGCCACGCCCCGCGCCACCAACAGGCTTTCGGTGGCATTGCAGGGGCTGTATTTCTGCGTCTTGGCGTTCTCCACCACTTTCAGCGCCATGTCCAGATCGCAGGGATCATCGACATAGGTGTGGCAATTGCCGTCCAGGTGCTTGATGACGGGCACCTTGGCGTCGCGGCTGATGCGCTCGATCAGGCCCTTGCCGCCGCGCGGAATGATCACATCCACAAAGGCAGGCATGGCGATCAGCTGGCCCACGGCCTCACGGTCCGTGGTCTGCACCAGTTGCACCGCCTGGGCGGGCAGACCCGCTTCTGCCAGCGCCTGCGCCACCAGGGCAGCCAGCGCCTTGTTTGACTCGATGGCCTCAGAGCCTCCGCGCAAAATACAGGCGTTGCCGCTCTTGATCGACAGGCTGGCAGCCTCGATCGTCACGTTCGGACGGCTTTCATAGATCATGCCGAACACGCCAATGGGCACGCGCATCTGGCCCACGCGGATGCCACTGGGCATCTGCTTCATGCCCAGCACTTCGCCAATCACATCGGGCATCGCTGCCAACTGCTCGCAACCTTGGGCACAGGTCTCCAGCACCTTGGGGCTCAAGCGCAGGCGATCAACCATCGGCGCAGACAACCCATTGGCGACGGCGCGCTCCAGATCCTTGGCGTTGTCCGCCTGCAGTGCCTCGGTCTGCGCGCGCAACAGGCGCGCCAAAGCCAGGAGAGCTTTGTTTTTGGTAGCAGCAGATGCTTTGGCCATCTGCGCAGAGGCTTGTTTTGCCTGCAAACCCAGGGTCTGCATGTATTCCGCGATGTTCAGGGCGTTCATGCCGCTATTGTCGCATTTGCTGCATTGCAGCGCTGGTGAGCACGTTCCCAGAACGTGTTTACGATCTCCTCGCGCCGCGACAGTGGCTTTGCGGGGCGCCCGGCTAGGGATGGGCTGCTAGGGGCGCGCCTGGCGGCGCAATACCGCAGCAATAGCCCCGCTATTGCGAGGATTTGCAACAACGCAGACTGCCCCTAGCCGGGCGCCCCTGACCGGGCGTCCCTGACCGGGCGTCCCCAAAACCACTGTCCCTCCGGGTTGGAGTGAAATCGGGCGATTTCTTCGCGCTGGCCCTTGCTTGCACCCCGGTGCAAGCTGTGGCCCATCGCTTCGAACTCATCCCGATTGCACTCCAACGCGGCTGCGTAGAGATCGTAAACACGTTCTCAGTGAACAGCCCCAGGCAATTCCCAAGCTGGCGGGCGCCAAATGCGCTCTACACTCGGGCCATGAACAGCCACCAGGAGACCCGCATGCAATCGACCGCACTACGCCAGTTGGGAGCCCTGCAGGATGCGCTGGACCACTTTGGAGCCGGCCACATGGATGCCTCGGCGCTCAGCCAGCAGGCCCGCACCTATACCGATCTGCTGGGCGCCCTCCCCCCCAAGTTTGAAGAGGTGTTGCTGCAGTTGCTGGACCGGCTGGAATCCAGCGCCCTGTTTGACGAAGAAAGCTGTTCCTTCAGCCAGAAGGACCTGACCGACAGCTTGAAGCTCTGGCTGGACAAGGCCACCGCCCGGCTGGGCGAAACGGCTTGAGCAGCCTCCTGCCGCGCGCAGGCTTATTGCAGACTTAACGCAGTACGCCGCAAGATCCGAAAATTTGCAAACAATACGCGCAGATTTAAAGAAAGATGAATGCAGGTAAAGGCCTGCAAATGCACGCGCACCCGCATCGCGCCGGTGCTACCTTGAGGGCCTCATCAACAGCGCCCCGTGGGCGCGGAGGTCGCAAAATGGGCTTGCTCAACGAAGTGATTGGCGCCGTGGTTGCCGAAGAAGCACTGTCCAAAGCCGATGCAGACGCCGGCTTTCTCAAGAAGGCCATGGCCGCCGTGGCCGGCTTTGAGGGAGAGAAGGTGATCGAGGAGAAGCTGACCGAGCACCAGGCACAACAGGTACCCGGCACAGACAGTCAGTAGACGGGCGGCAGGCAATGCCCCTGGAACCAACGGGCCGCATTGCGCGGCCCGTTTGCAAGGGAGAAGCGCTTCAGCGGCGTCGGCCGTTGGTCCAGATGGCGCCCGTCGTGAGCGCGCCGTCCAGACTCACATTCACCAGCGATGCACCTGACAGGTTGGCGCCCGACAGGTTGGAATTGCTCAGATCCACATTGACCAGCTCTGCGCCCTGGAAATTGGCGCCCTGCAGGTTGGAGTTGGACATGTCCACATTGGTGAAGCTATGGCCGGCAAAGTTGGCATTGGCCAGGTTGGAGTTGGCCATGTCGGCGTTCACATGCTCGCGCCCACCACCCGATGGCTTTCGGCCATGGCTTCTGCTCTGCACGGTCACCGTCTGACTGCCGCTGGATTCCACCACCACGGCAGCGCCCCCAGAGCCCGAGCCCCGCACCGTGGTGCTGCGACCGGGGATATTCGTCTCTGCCACGGCGCCCTTGCCCGATGCTGCATTGACCACCGAGCCGTTGACAATGACCGCCGCGCCACTGGCTCCGCCGCGCACATCCACGCCGGGGGCCGAAATGACGGCGCCTTGCGCCCATACGCTGCCTGCAGTCAGCGTGACCACCAGTGCGGCGCTGCATGCGGCCGCGCCGCGCACCCATGTTGTTTGTTGCATGGTTTTCTTCCTTTCTCTCACTACTGCGACAGCAGTGCATTGCTTGCATCATCAGACGCCGGCGTGCCAGGGGCCCGCACAGGCGCCTGCGGCCCCTCTGTCGGCTCCGTCTGCACCGCAGTGGGCGACGGGCTGTTGGTATCGGTTGTTCCATCGGCAGGCCACGGCTGCTCCGCCTGTGGCCCCGTTGGCGCTTCAGGCATCACAAAGGCCTGGCGCAGCAAGTCGGCCAGCGGATCGGCCACCCGCACCGGTCGGTCGGGAAGCTGCGCCGGCGCTTTTTCTTCCACCTTCAGCGCCACGGCGTTGATGCGGGCTGCCAGCTCCTGCATCCAGGCTTCGTCGATCACCGCCTGTTTTTCGCTGCTTCGGCTGAAAATCAGGCCCAGAAACTCACGCGCCTTGGACGACCCGGCATCCGCCGCGCGCCGGTAGTACTGGATGGCAGTCGCAAAGTTGCGCTGCACACCCCGCCCCAGGTGGTAGCGGTAGGCCAGCTCCAGCAGCGCATCGGCACTGCCGTCGTCGGCCCGGGCACGCAAGCGAGCCAGTTGCTCCGATTCACTGGCGCGCTGGTAATTGGCCAGCCGGTTCAGGTTCTGCTGCGCCGTCTGGCTCCCTTTGGCGACGGCCTGCACGTACAGTTCCTTGGCTTCCGCCATGCGGCCATCGAGTTCACGCTCCACACCCAAGTCATTCAGGGCCATGGCATCGCCTTCGCGCGCCGCCTGCTCCAGCAGCAGGCGTGCCTGCTGCGCAGCCTTGGGCCCGGTCATGCGGCGCTCCACCAGCGACAGGAGGTAGCTCGCCTTGGACAGGCCCGCCTCCGATGCCCGCTGCAGCCACTGCCGCCCGGCGGGCACATCACGCACCCCACCGCTGCCCGTGCCCAGCATGTAACCCAGGCCCGCCATGGCACGGGCATCGCCCTGGGCGGCGGCCATGCCCCACCACTGCCGCGCCTGCGCACCCGCCTGTGGCAGGCCTGCATTGCGGTAGTAGTACAAGCCCAGCTCCACCTGCGCCCGGCTGTCGCCCTCTTGCGCCTGGCGGCGCAACACCTGCAGGCTGGCCTCCGAGCGGCTCGGTGCCGGCACACGGATGGATGCACTGCCACCAGCGCCACCTGAGGGTTGCGCTGCGGGCGCCGCCGCACTCCCTGCATCGCCGCCGCCATCGCTATGGGGCAGCACGATCGCTGCCATGCCACTCAGGCTGTAGAGCGCCAGGCTGGTGGCGAGCACCGAACGCCGCCAATGTTGCATCGCCCCTTTCATGAGCGCTTTCCGCGGCGCGGCGTTTTCTCAGGAACGGCGGGCGCCAGCACCACAGGGCCTTCCACTTCCCACTGCAGGGTCGATTGGGCGATCACGCCCTCCTGCGCCTGCACCTGCTGCTGCACGGCCTCGATGGTGGTTACACCGGCGAGCGGCTCCAGCTTGGCATTGGTCAAAGCTGCAGGTACACGCCCGGTCAGGGGCTTGGCGGTCATCGCGCAGTACACCTGCTCGGTTCCCGCCCGTGCAGTTTCGATCAGGAACGAATTGGACTGCGACACGTCAGGCACCATCAGTCCCAT
Source organism: Comamonas odontotermitis (assembly GCF_040396735.1). Taxonomy (GTDB): domain Bacteria; phylum Pseudomonadota; class Gammaproteobacteria; order Burkholderiales; family Burkholderiaceae_C; genus Comamonas; species Comamonas odontotermitis_C. Next base: position 65,869 of record NZ_JBEBNZ010000020.1, on the reverse strand, counting down.
ATTGCCCTGCGCCACCACTGCCTGCTGCTGCGGATTGGGGTATATCTGGGACACCACGTTGGCTGCATCCTTGTAGTAGCAGTACAGGAACCCAGAGCGCGCCGGCGCAATGCGCAGCACGACCGAGTTGCCAATCTGCAGCCTGGGCTCCTTCTGGCCGAGCAGCGCCACGGTCAATCCGTTGTGCGCAGGCTCGTTCATGGGCAGCGCATGCTCGCGCGGCTTGAGTTCATTGCTTTGCGGCGAATAGCTCGATGCCAGCTTGTCCTCTGCCGACATGCCCACGTAATTGCGCAGCAGGCCGGTGTAGGTTTCAAAGTTCACGGTGCCCACCGGGGTCATGTCCAGCGAAGCCTGGTAGGTGGCCAAGGCATTGCGCAATGCGGTGGAATCGTTGCCATCGACAGGGCCGCTCCATACGCCCTGCGCCTGGAGCACGCGCTGCGCCAGGTTGATCCGGTCGGTGGCGGACTGCTCCTCGTACCACGCACGCATCTGGCGCTTGAACTCGGGATGGTTCTGTTCGTAGTCGATGCACTGCCAGTACGGAATCTTGGCCCATTTGCCCACCAGTTCGATGGCCGCCAGATCGACCAGCAGACGCACCGCAGCGCCCGCGCCCTGGTTGTTGTCTGCCGCCACCTCGTACTGCACGCCCATGCGGTAGATGTGCTTGGGCAGCCCCGTTGCGCGCCCACCGATCTCCACCCCCTTGCCGCCGGTGGCCACCACCAGCTCATTGGCGGAATCCAGGCCCGGGTACAAGGTGCGCGAATTCATGTCGCCCAGGTGCAGATCGAGCCCGACGACCGATCCCAGCACATCCCAGCTGTAGCCGGTGTCGGTGTTCGCGGTGGAAACGCCAATGCTGCGGCGCTTGGACACCACCGTCTTGTCGCCAAAGCTGATGGCGCCCGAAATATAGATCTGCGGCTTGCGCAGCTCGATCTGCCCGTTGTTGAGCAGCAGGCTGGTCATGGTCTGCACCGTGTCCTGCTTCAAGGCATCCACCTCGTAATCGACCACGCGGAAAGCCTGGCTGGTGCGCGACATGCGCGAGATGGCCGTGATCAGCATTTCCTTGGTGCCGGTGCTGAAAAGCCCAGAAGGATCGGGGATCGATTTGACAGCAATCAAGGTTGCAGGCACCTGTTCGGCCGCCAGCATGCGGTCCATGCAGGCCAGTCCTTCACGCATGGCAGATGCCGATTTCGTAGGCGTCACCAACGGAGTCTGCTCGGTGATGCCTTTTTCAATGATGTCCTTGCGATCCGACAGGCCCGGATCGATGGCACAGGCTGACAGCGCCAGCACGCAAGGCCACAACAAGGCGTGGCGGAGGTAGGAAATTTGCATGATTTATAAAATCGTTATGTATGTCCGGTATCAGCCGTCGCACTCGTCGGCCCCGGCACCCCTCTGACGCAGGATCTGGGCAGCAGCGCCGCCATGCCTACTTGCAAATATTGATGACTGAGCCGCGCACCACCGTGACCTGGTCGGTGTTGCCGCCGCCGTACCGGTTGCCGATACCCGCGATGCCCTCGTTCACCTTGGGCTGGGTGCCCACGTTGGTGGTGCAGTTCTTGCCTGATGGGCTGGTGACCATTTCGCGTTCGATGTTGGCGCGCACATCCTTTTCGCCCATGTTGTCGCGCGCCATCACGTTCACCACTTTGTTACGAGATGCAGGATCCAGCCCGTTGCGGCCCGCCGGTGGTTTCTGCTGTGCCTGCACCAGACCGCATGCCAGGCCCAGTACCGCAGCGCATATAAAACCTGTTTTCATATGCTCCTCCCTTGCAATTGAATTGGGGTGATTCAATCACCCCATTCTTTGATCAAAGCAATACCGGCGATTTACTTGCCGTCGTTCGAAGCCAGATTCTGCTCAGCCTTGGTCATGGCACCGATAGCCATGTTGGCCACAGCACCATTGGTCACCGAAACTTCTTGCTTGTTATTGCCACCAATATTGACATTACCCTTGTTGGAAGCCAGATTCTGCTTGGCCGTTGCGCCAGCACCGATAGCCATATTGGCCACGGCGCCGTTCTTTACGGTAACCTTCTGGTCATTATTGCCACCGATTTTCACCTCGGCTTGCGCAGCAAATGCGATTGCCATACCAGACACCAGAACAGCGATAACTTTTTTCATAAAAACTCCTCGTTACTGAAATAAAAGAGTGCTTGTAGGAGCACTGTTGCAATCAGTCCCTCCACTTCGGAGCAACCGAACTTCATCAACGGCCCTGACAGCTGCAGCTATCAGCGGCCACCAATGTTCACCACATTGCGCACACCCATGCCGGAAGCCTGGGTGACCACCGGCCCGCCCACGGACACCACCTGGTTGCCGGCGCCGGAGCCGCCATTGCGTGACGCAATATTCAATTCACTGTACGCACCAAACATGGCGGAATTCACCACCGCGCCATTGACCACAGCCACCTGATTATTCCCACGAATATTGGAGATATTCTTGGTGGACGAGATATTCATTACCGCATGCGCACCGGGGCCAGAGATATTCACTGCACCGCCGCTGATGATGACCTGCTGGTTATTCTGCGCCTGCACGGCCGGCAGAAAAGCAGCCACCGCCAATGCAGCCATCCACTTCTGCAGGCCAAAACGGAAAATGGCCTGTATGGCCATGTTTTGCGGGTATTTCATCTTCACCTCACAAATATGCATTCAAACTATCTTGTCTCAGGTCGCATTTGTACCTGCCTAAAATGGCACTGCGGTGACTGATTGCAACCAAATGATTCAAGTCAAATTAATGACATTTGAAACATCTAGATTCTCGAATGAATGTTCTGTGAAACACTCCCTCTGAAATCCTTACATGACAGTCAAAAAAGACGTTACATATGGGCTCATAGAGTGGGTAGATGATCGTGCTATCACTTTACATAGCAGAGCAATTTCTTCGCTCGCTTTACATTTGAACCTGCCAGAGGCCAAGAAAAAGCCCGCAGATGCGGGCTTGGGTTCATGTGAAAAAGCGGGCTATCAAAGTCAGCGCCCCTGCGCACAGGCCTTGCAGGTCTGCAAAGCGAGGCGGTGCAGCGCCTGCCAGCCATCCTGGGGCCATTCAGGCACCTTCAGGCCTTTGACAATGCCATCGACGGCATGGGCCGAATGCAGCAGCCGGGCGACGGCCGCGTCGCTGATGCGCGGCAGCACGCGCTCGAAATGGCGCTCCTTGTTGCCCCAGACACGGTTTTCGCGCAACGCCATGGGCATGGGGCGGCCGTTGCGCAACGCGTCCTTGACGCGCTTCATCGCGCGAATGTCCTCGGCCAGCGCCCAATGCACCAGCACCTCGGCCTCGCCCTCCGCCTGCAGGCCACTGAGCATGCGTTCGGTACGCAGCACCTGGCCAGACAGCACGGCGTCCGACAGCTTGAACACGTCATAGCGCGCCACGTTCAGCACGGCCTGCTCCACCTGCTCGAATGCCAGCTCCCCCGGTGGATAGAGCAGGCCCAGCTTCTGGATTTCCTGGTGCGCGGCAAGCAGATTGCCCTCTACACGGTCGGCAAAAAAAGCCAGGGTGCGCTGGCCTTCTTCGCCGCTTTTGACGTGCTGGCCCTGCAATTGCAGGCGCTGGGCAATCCAAGGCGGCAGCACCGCGCGCTCAATGCTGTCGACCTGAATGGTCGCGCCATTGGCCTCCAATGCGGCAAACCAGGCACCGGTCTTGGTCGCCTTGTCGAGCCTGGGCAGGATGACGATGGTGAGCGCGGCATCATTGCCCACGCTGCTTTCAGCCAGTTGCTGCAAGGCGGCGCTGCCGTCCTTGCCCGGCTTGCCACTGGGAATGCGGACCTCGATGATCTGCTTGTCCGCGAAGAGCGAGAGGCTGCCTCCAGCGGCGAGCACGGCGCTCCAGTCAAAATGCGCACCAGCCACGGTGAAGCTGTTGCGTTCGCTATGCCCTGCAGCGCGGGCGGCGGCACGGATCGCATCCACGGCCTCCTGCACCAGCAGGGCTTCATCGCCATGCACGGTGTAGAGCGTGCGCAGGCCCTTGCCGAGCTGGGCGGTCAACTGGTTCAGGGCAATTTGCATGTTTTTTGCCTGCTGGTGGCTTCCTCACAAGCGCTGATAGCTATATTTCTTATAGCAATCGACGCCATGTCACAGTGCCATCAATCCGTGGTGGTGACTGTCTTGACGATGGACAGGCGCCGCACAATCTGTTGCACCAGATCGGTCTGCATGTCACGGAACAGCATCTCTTCCTCGTTGGCCTTGGACAGCGCATAGGTTTCGACGTAGCTGATTTCGCGGTACTGCATCAGCTCCGCCTCGGTCACGTAGTAGCCGCCCTTCTGGTCGCGCACCCGAAAGCGCGTGAACAGGCGAATCTGCAGTTCACGCACTTCGCCTGCGGCATTGCGCGACACCACCACACGTTCACGGCGCTGGCCCAGATCGTCATAGATGGCTTCGGCCTGCAAGGCCTCGGTCGGGTCGCGCAGCACTTTGAGTGAGCCCACGCCTTCAAGATTGCGCTGCAGTTCCTTGAGAAAGGGCGAATTGGCCGCACCGTTCAAATACAGCGATTTGAAGGCGAAATCGACCGATCCGCGCAGCTTGAAGCCACACGCCGCGAGCAGCGGCGCGCTTGCAAGGGCAGTGAGCAGCGTGCGTCTATTCATGCGCTTAGACTACCACGTTCACCAGGCGACCCGGCACCACGATGATCTTTTTGGGCACCGCGCCCGCAGCGATCTTCTGGAACTCCTCATTGGCCAGTGCGGCAGCTTCAATGGCTGCCTTGTCGGCGCCGGCGGCCACCACGATGGAGCCGCGCAGCTTGCCATTGACCTGCAGCATCAGCTGGATCTCGTCCTGCACCAGCGCCTGCGGATCGACCTGTGGCCAGGCCGCATCCAGCAGGCCGCCCATGGCTTTGTCGTAGCCCAGCGCATTCCACAGCATCTGCGTGAGGTGGGGCGTGGCGGGGTACAGCGCGCGCAACAGGATGCCGAAGCCTTCGACAACAGCTTCGCGGCCGCCCTGGCTGTCGAGGGCCTTGAAGTCTTCCAGCGCGTTGATCATCTTCATCGCACCGGAGACCACGGTGTTGTACTGCATGCGCGAGTAGTCGTATTCCACCTGCTTGAGCACGGTGTGGATTTCCAGGCGCAGTGCCTTGGCTTCCTTGCTGAATTGGACGCCTTTGAGGCCATCGGCGCCCAGTGCATTTGCACGAATAGCTACAAATTCAGGAGCATTCAGCTTGAAGCCGAAGTTGTACACGCGGCGCAGGAAGCGGTAGCTGCCTTCGACGGCCGATTCGTTCCACTCCAGCGTCAGCTCGGGTGGCGCGGTGAACATGGTGTACAGGCGCGCGGTGTCGGCGCCGTATTTCTCGATCAAGTCCTGCGGATCGACACCGTTGTTCTTGGACTTGGACATGGTCGTCATCTCGTAATCGAGCTTCGACCCATCGGCCTTCAGGGTGCCGCCAATCACCACGCCATTGTCATTGGTGATGAGATCGACTTCATGCTCCCAGTAGTACGCCTTGGCGCCCGTGGGCAGTTTTTGCGAGAACGCGCCACGCAGCACCATGCCCTGCGTCAGCAGCTTGGTGAATGGCTCATCGATCTTCACCAGGCCCAGGTCGCGCATCACCTTGGTCCAGAAACGCGCGTACAGCAGGTGCAGGATGGCGTGTTCAATGCCGCCGATGTACTGGTCCATCGGCATCCAGTAGTCGGCGCCGTCGGCCACCATGTGCTCGCTGTTCTTCGCGTCGCAATAGCGCATGAAGTACCAGGACGAATCCACGAAGGTGTCCATGGTGTCGGTCTCGCGGCGGGCGCTCTTGCCGCAGCAGGGGCAGACCACGCCCGCGTGGAAGGCTTCGCTCTTGATCAGCGGATTGCCCGAGCCATCGGGCACCAGGTCCTGCGGCAGCACAACCGGCAGGTCCTTCTCGGGCACGGGCTGCGGGCCGCAGTCTTCGCAGTGGATGATGGGGATCGGCGTGCCCCAGTAGCGCTGGCGGCTGATACCCCAGTCGCGCAGGCGCCAGGTGGTCTTGAGCTCGCCCAGGCCCTTGGCTTCGAGCGCCTTGGCCACGGCTTGCACGCCGTCCTTGTAATGGAGCCCGTCAAACGCGCCGGAGTGGATGAGAACACCGCGCTCCTTGTCGCCATACCAGTCATGCCACTGCTTGCTATCGTAGGGGCCTTCGCCTTCCACCGCCACCACCTGCTGGATCGGCAGGCCGTACTTGTTGGCAAACGCAAAGTCGCGCTCGTCGTGCGCAGGCACGCCCATCACGGCGCCATCGCCATAGCTCATCAGCACATAGTTGCCAATCCACACCTCGACCTGTGCGCCGGTGATGGGGTGGGTGACGAACAGGCCCGTGGGCTTGCCTTCCTTTTCCTTGACGGCCAGCTCCGCCTCGGTCGTGCCGCCCTTCTTGCATTCTTCGATGAAGGCGGCCAGCTCGGGCTTGCCAGCCGCCGCGTGCAAGGCCAGGGGGTGCTCAGGCGCCACGGCGCAGAAGGTCACGCCCATGATGGTGTCGGCACGGGTGGTGAAGACATACATCTTGCCGTCACCGATCAGCGCGCCGTCAGCGCCCTTGACGTCGTGGGTGAACGCAAAGCGAACGCCGGCGCTCTTGCCGATCCAGTTTTCCTGCATCAGGCGCACCTTGTCGGGCCAGCCGGTCAGGGTCGCCTTGGGGTTGCCCATCTGCACGTGGTCAAGCAGCTCCTGCGCGTACTCGGTGATCGCCAGGTAGTAGCCGGGGATCTCACGCTTTTCCACCAGCGCGCCGGTACGCCAGCCGCGGCCGTCGATCACCTGTTCATTGGCGAGCACGGTCTGGTCCACCGGGTCCCAGTTCACGGTCTGGGTCTTGCGGTAGGCAACGCCCTTTTCCAGCATCTTGAGGAACAGCCACTGGTTCCACTTGTAGTAATCCGGATCGCAGGTGGCCACTTCGCGGCTCCAGTCGATAGCCAGACCCATCGCCTGCATCTGCTTTTTCATGTAGGCGATGTTGTCGTAGGTCCACTGCGCAGGGGGCACCTTGTTCTTGATGGCGGCGTTCTCGGCCGGCAGCCCGAAGGCATCCCAGCCCATGGGCATCAAGACGTTGTAGCCCTGCATGCGCAGCTGGCGCGTGAGCATGTCGTTGATGGTGTAGTTGCGCACGTGGCCCATGTGGAGCTTGCCGCTGGGGTAGGGCAGCATGGAACATGCGTAGAACTTCTTCTTGCCTGCGTCTTCGCTCACGCGGTAGGCATCTTGGGCTTGCCACTGGCTCTGCGCTGCGGCTTCAACATCGGAATGGTTGTATTTCTCTTGCATGGAACGGGTCTGGAACAAGCGGCGGCCCACCGCATTGGGGGGCCGCGCCCATCGGGGATTCAATGGGCCAACAATTGGGCAAAGATTGTAGGCGCATCGCCATAGCCCCGTGTGCTGCTAGTGCCGCAGCCCGCCATGCGGTTTTGGGGCTGCGTGCAAAAATACCCTGCAGATACATGGCTGGTGCGCGCCGAGACTGCGCCAGCCGCTCCTGTTTTGATAACTGGCCGCGTCGACCGGGCCTGAAAGGATTCTTGCCTGTGAATTGGGATGCCATCAACGACCTCGACCCCTGGATGCAGACTGCGGCGGGCCTTGCCGCCCTGGTGGCGCTGGCCTATGTGCTGCGTGCCATAGTGCGGTTCGGCCTGTTGAAAGCAGCATCGCGCCTGCGCAACGCCCCCAATGCAACCAACTGGCTGCGCGCCCTGCTGGACGACCGCGTGCTCACCAAAGCTGCACAGGTCGTGCCATCGCTGGTCATCCAGACGGGCATCGTCGTGGTGCCGCACCTGCCCTTGATGGTGTCCACCGTGGTGCGCAATGTTGCCATTGCGGTGACCGTGCTGCAGGTGGCGCGCCTTCTGATGGCCGTACTCGATGGCGTCTTGCAGCGCAACGAAGACCGGCTGCAGGCCGACCAGAGCACGCGCTCGATCAAGAGCTATGTGCAACTGGGCAAGCTGCTCATCACGCTGGTGGCAGGTATCGTGATGGTGGCCGTGCTCATCGACCGCTCGCCCCTCATCCTGCTCAGCGGCCTGGGCGCCATGTCGGCGGTGCTGATGCTGGTGTTCAAGGACACGATCCTGTCCTTCACCGCCGGAGTGCAACTCTCGGGCAACGACATGCTGCGGGTGGGCGACTGGCTGCAGATGGACCAGGTGGGCGCCGACGGCGCGGTGGTAGACATGGCACTCAACACCGTCAAGATCCGCAACTGGGACAACACCATCACCACCATTCCCACCTGGCGGCTGATGAGCGACAGCTTCAAGAACTGGCGCGGCATGTCCGAATCCGGCGGCCGCCGCATCAAGCGCAGCCTGCGCATCGATACGGAAAGCATCCGCTTTCTCTCGGAAGCCGAGATCGGGGAGCTTGGCCGCATCCAGCTGCTGGCGCCCTACCTGCACAGCAAGATGGCGGAGATCACCGCCTACAACTACGACTTTTCCACCCAGGCCCCGGACATGGCCGATGAAGTGGTCAACCTGCGCCAGCTCACCAACATCGGCACCTACCGGGCCTATGTCAACCTGTACCTGCGCGCGCATCCCAAGCTCAGAAAGGACATGACCTTGATGGCCCGGATGATGGAGGCCACCGCCGAAGGCACGCCGCTGGAGGTGTATGCCTTCACCGACACCACGGCTTGGCAGGAATATGAAGCCATCCAGGGCGACATCTTTGATCACCTGATGGCCATCCTGCCGGAATTCGGCCTGCGCGCCTTCCAGTACCCATCAGGCTCCGATGTGAAGATCGCGCTGCGCCAGAATGAGGTACGGGCACTGGACAGCTGAGTTCCAGGCGCCCCCTACTTCGCCTCTGCCGAGGCAGGCTCGGCATCCATGGCGGCAGGGGCCTGCGTCAGTTCGGCTTCCGTTGCCTCGGTGGCTTCCGTGCTGCTTGGCACGGGAGCGATCTCCCAGATGGAGCGCACCGGCAGCGGCTCCACCGCGCGGCCTTCGCTGTCGGCCAACCCCACCAGCAAGGCACGGCCATCGGGCAGCACACGAAAATCGCCAAACTTGGCGGGTGCAAAATGCGCGCCCTGCCCTTCGGGGAAGAAGTAGGCATCCGTCACCAGCACCCAGCGGCCCTTGAGCTGCTTGAGCGGCAGAATCACCTCGCCTCGCCCAGGCTGCGCACTACGGTCTGCCAGAGAGAGCACCGTGGCAACGCCCTGTGCATCCACACTGGCACGCACCCGCTGCACGGGGGTCAGCACGTTTTCCAGGCCTTCGCTCACCTCTTGCGGCAGCGAAAAATTGAGTGCCATGTAATCACCCTGCATCAGCGAGCGCGGATCAACCGGCACAAGCGGCACCAGAATGCGCTGGCCGTGGGCGATCACCTGCTCCTTGCCACGCACGTCCCAGTTCACCAGGCCAAACACCAGCACCGCCCCCGCCAGCAGCCATGCCACCTGGCCCTTGGCGGATGGCCCGCCGCCCGCCGCGCCCTGGCTTGCAGGCACAGTGGCCGTTGCCCGGCGCAGTAGCCACAGGCCCAGCAGCAATGCGGCCCCCAGCACCGCCAACCCCAGGCCTTTGACGGCCAGGGGCCAGCCCAGGTAGTAGTAAAACTGGCCCAGCAGAAACAGCGCAATGGCCGCGCACAGCACGGCAATGCGCCAGCGCGCACCCAGCAGCGCGCCGGCGGCCACCAACGCCACAGCGGCCAGGCTGGTGCTGAACCAGGCAGCCGCAGCCAGCAGCGCTCCCGCCAGGTACAACAGGGCCTGCAACCGGCCGCCAGAAGCGTCCGCACCCTCTGCACGGTCCCGGGCTTGCGCCACGCCGCGCGACTTCCAGGTTTGCACCAGCAGCACCGTGGCCAGCAAGGTCACCGCTGCGGCAATGCCCCGGCTCAATATCCATGCGCTTGTGACCACATCACCCCAACCCGGAGCATTTGCATCTGAGACACCCGCCCAACTGGTCAGCCACCACCAGCGACCAAAACCCCACAGAGCAGAGCCCAGCACGCCCACCACGGCAGCATCGGCAAACGCCGCCCAGCGCGGATGCGACCACCACTGATGCGGCCGTGCCAGCCGCGCGGGCTCGGAACGCAGCCACCACCACCACAGGGCTGCCAGTAGCAGACTGCCCAGTTGGAGACTCCACAGCACCGGCACAAAGCTCTCCAAGATGCTGAGAAATGCATATGCAGCCGCCGCCCAGCACACGCCCATGATCGACTGGATCCAGCGCGCCTGCGCCAGCCAGGCCCCACCGATGGCCCAGCCAGCCGCAAGGGCGCACAGAAAAAGCGCTCCGGGGCGCGAATCGAACAGCGAATCGCCCAGGTTGAAAACCAGCAGCCCACCCCCCAGTGCCCACAGGACCAGAGCCACGCAATTGACAAAGGCCTGCGTGTAGCCGCGCAGCAACCAGCCGCCAATGGCCAGCGCCAGCGTGCCTGTCACCAGGCCGCCAGGGCCCACCAGAAAGCGCTCGTCCAATGCCAGTGCAAAAAAGACACCCAGAGGCAGCAGACAGGCCAGCGCCCCCAGCATGGCCAGGCCGATCAGCAGCGGCGCGGGCTCATGGGTATCGTCAGCAGGTGCATCGGTGTGCACCAGACCCTGCTGGCGGGCCGCCGCCCACCATGCGGATGAAGATCGCAAACCGGCCATCACACCACCTCCCGTTCTGCCGCAGGCAAAGCGCGCATGCGCTGCTGCACTGCAATGAGGCCGCGCACCGAGCCACCCAGACAGGCCAAGGCGATCAGGCCAAACACCACCAATGCGTCCAGATCGCTGCCGTCTGCCAGCCAGCGCGCCACCAGCGCCAGCACCAGCACATTGGCGGCAAGCGCCGCCAGACTGGCCGCCACAAAGTCCTGAAACCGCCCATAGAGCGACACCAGCAAGGTGGCCGCCACCAGCACGGCCGGCAGCACCCAGCCCAGCGCGGTGTGCTTGCCACCAAAATCGAATACCTGAACTATCCCAATGCCCACCCAGGCTGCCAGCGCCAGGCCCAGTGCCATGCGGTGCGACCACCAGGCTACGCCCCCCTGCACCCGCAGCCACGGAATCAGCGACACCACCGCAGGTACCAGCGCCAGGCCCAGCCACAGGGCCATGCGCAGCAGCAGTTGCGGCAGGTACCCACTATCCAGGAAAAACACATTCCAGATGTCCACCCGACCCGACCAGGTGACGATGCCGGTGGCCAGCACCAGCACCCAAACCGTCCAGAGCACATCGCTGCGCGCAAGACCCACCCAGATCAGCGACAGCGCCGCCCACACGGCAAACAACTGCCAGGCGTCTGCGCCGGTCTGGTAGGTCTGGCCCACGTAGGCCAGCAACCCGCCCAGCGCCAATGTGGCGCACAAAAGCGCGGGCACCCTGGCGCGCGTCCAGACGCAGGCTGCCAGCACCGACAGCGCCAGCGCCCCTTCGATCAGGCCCAGCTTGAACAAGCGCGACTGCCCCTGCCAGTTGGCAGCCACCCAGAAGATCAGCCCGCTGGCCAGCAACAGCGCAGCCACCAGCATCAAGCCCCAGCGCACACGCCGTGCCAGGGCCTGCGGCGCACCGGGCGATACCGCCAATGCATACAGCCGGGCGGCCCTGCCGTCGCCGGGCGCGGCCTGCGCGGCTGCTTGGTAGAGGCTTGAATCCATCACTACTCCTCGTTTGGGGATGCATCGAACATGCCGCAGCACTGTAGCCAATGCCACCCATCGCCCACGCATGGCGCAGGCAAGTATCGATTGCCGATACCGGCAGGCGACGCAGGTGCTGCCTGCACTGGCAAGAATATCAGCGGCTTTGCGCGGCGGACGAAGCGGCTGCCGGTTGCGCCACAAAGCCCATGCGGGTGAGGCCAGCGGATTGTGCGGCGTCCATCAATTCCACCGCTCGCGCATAAGGCAGGCTCTGGTCAATGGACAGTTGCACCTCGGTTTGCGGGTTGCGTTCGGCCTGCTGCTTGAGCAGCGCCTTGAGTGCGGCCAGATCCGTCGCCTTGCCATCGGCAAACAATTCGCCTTTCGCGTTCATCTGCACGGCGATGGCAGCGGGAGGGTTGTCGGCGGTCGCGCTGGCAGCCTTGGGCAGATCCAGCCGGATGGACGCGGCCAGCAGGGGTGCCGCCATGATGAAGATCACCAGCAGCACCAGCATCACATCGACCAGCGGCGTCACATTGATGGCGCTGATGGGCGGGTGACTCGCGGGTTTGCTGAAGCGTCCGAATGCCATGGCCGTGCTCCCGCCGCGTCAGCGGCTACCCACGTTTGCTATGTAATCCATAGCTGTTTGCGGCGTAGGGATGGTTGCCACCGCCGCATTGGGCTGCACCACCTGCTGCAAGGCCCAGGTTTGCATGTCGAGAGCGAATCCTTCGAGCTGCTCTTCCACCTGCGCCACCTTGCGGCCCAGCAGGTTGTAGGCCAGCACGGCAGGCAATGCCACGGCAAGGCCTGCTGCGGTCATCACCAGGGCCTCGCCCACCGGACCGGCCAGTTGCTCCAGGCTCACATGATCGGCCCCGGCCAATGCCGCCAGCGCGTGGTGAATGCCCCAGACCGTGCCCAGCAAGCCGACAAAGGGCGCCGTGGCGCCAATGGTGGCCAGCACTGTCTGCCCCCATTGCAGGCGGTGGCTGGCCGATTGCAGCACCTCGCGCAGCAGGCGCGTGGTCTGCACCTGCGCGCCACTGGCCACCGCCAGGCTGTGCTGCGCAGCGGGAATGCCGCCCACAATGTTTTCAATGGCATCCACCGCAGGCGTGATGAGCGCTGCGCGGTCAAAACCCGGCAACTGGGTGCGCGCCTGCTCCCAGCTGCTGGCCTGCCAGAAAGCGCTGGTGGCGCGCGCGGTATCTCGCTGGGCGCGCGACAGCCACCAGGCCTTGTAGAGAATGAGCACCCAGCTGATGACCGACATGATGAGCAGCACCACGGCCGTGCCCCGGGCCACGCCGTCCGCTTGCAAAAGCCATTGCCATGTCGTCATGTGCCGCTCCCCGCAGGCTTATGGGTTCAGGCCCAGCACGTCGTACATGCTGTGCAGGCCGCGCTTGTGCTGTGCCAGATAGCGTGCCGCACGCAGGCTGCCCTTGGCGTAGCCGGCACGGCTGCTGGATTTGTGGGCGATCTCGATGCGCTCGCCATCGCCGGCAAACAGCACGGTATGGTCGCCCACGATATCGCCGCCGCGCACGGTGGCAAAACCGATGCTGCCATCCACGCGCGCGCCGGTATCGCCATAGCGCTCGTACACCGCGCGGTCGGCGAGCTTGGTGCCCTGGGCATCGGCAATCACCTCGCCCATCTTCAGCGCCGTACCGGAAGGCGCATCCACCTTGTGCTTATGGTGTGCTTCGATGATTTCGATGTCATAGCCGCCGTCCTGCAGCGCCTTGGCTGCCATCTCGAGCAGCTTGAAGGTGACATTGACGCCCACGCTCATGTTCGGGGAGAAGACGACGGCCGTCTTTTCGGCCGCCTGGGCAATCTGCGCCTTCTGCGCGTCATTGAAGCCCGTGGTGCCAATGACCACGCCCACGCCTTTTTCGGCCGCTACGGCCAGATGGGCCAGCGTGCCCTCGGGGCGGGTGAAATCGATCAGCACATCGGCATGGGCGAGCGCCTGGCCCACATCAGCGGTGACGACAACCCCCGTGGATTTGCCCAGAAAAGCACCGGCATCGGCGCCCAGGCTGGGGTTGCCCGCAGCATCCAGCGCGCCGGTCAAACGCAGGTCGGTGCTGGAAAGCACAGCTTCGATCAACATGTGGCCCATGCGGCCGCTGGCGCCAGCAATGGCAACGCGGATGACAGATGGTGCGGAGGTAGCGGTGGCAGTCATGAAACGGTTCCTGTGGCGCGGGCGGCCTGCCCGCTCCATTGCCTGATTATCATTAATTTTGGCCACCAGCGCCCGCCCAGCAAGCACCAGCAGCTATCAAAACAGGTGCATCAACGCGGTGCGGATTCCAGCGGGGGGTAGCTGTCGGGAGCCGCAGCGTTGCTGGTGTTGGAGGCGGGTGCCGGTTCCGCATCGGCGGGCTTGGCCTCGTCCTTCTGGTACTTGGCCAGCTCTTCTGGCGTTGCCTCCAGGCGCGGCACCTTGGGGTTCTTGATCGAGGTGGTGACCGATGCGACAAACTCCTGCTCGCTCGGCATCTCATCGCCTTCGTAACGCTCCAGGCCCGTGTCATCAAAGAAGACGGTAAAGCGCCTCTCCTGCTCCGGCACACCCTTGCGCTTGATGGTGAAGACGTAATCCCAGCGGTTGGAGTGGAACACGCTGGTCAGGAGCGGCGTGCCCAGCAGGTCTCGGACCTGCTGGCGGCTCATGCCCTTTTGCAGGGCGTCCACCTGCTCCTTGGTGATCACATTGCCTTGCACCACCTCCACCTTGTAGGGCGTGATGGAGTCGGCAAACTTGCGGCTGGCCTCATTGAATGAGCCGCAGGCAGCAACACTGGCGCCCAAGGCGAGCAGCGCCGCCATGCGGACGCCGGAACGAACAAATTCAGGCATGGTTATAGACATAGCGATATGATCGGCCATTGTAGCGGCTGGTCTCCGGGCCTTCTCCAGAAGCCCGCATCCTGCGCGGGCAAACTTGAAAGACCTTGTTATGAAGAACATCGACGAACTCAAAAGCACCGGCCTCAAGGCAACCCTGCCACGCCTCAAGATCCTGGACATCTTCCAAAACGGCTCCCAGCGGCATATGACGGCAGAAGACGTGTTTCGCGTGCTGCTGGAAGAGCGCTCCGACATCGGCCTGGCCACCGTGTACCGCGTGCTCACCCAGTTTGAGCAGGCTGGTATCTTGATCCGCAGCAATTTTGAAAGCGGCAAGGCCGTCTACGAGTTGAACGAAGGCCAGCACCACGACCATTTCGTCTGCACCAGCTGCGGCAAGGTCGAGGAGTTCTACGACGCCGAGATCGAAAAGCGCCAGCAGTCCATTGCCAAGAGCAAGGGCTGGGTGGTGCATGACCATTCGATGGCCCTCTACGGCCAGTGTGCAGATTGCGCCACCAAGGCCAAATAAGCAGACTCTTTTTTCATCTTTTAAAAATTCGAGGCGAAGCGCCCAAAACGCTTCGCTTTTTTACGTTTTGCATACATAGCTTTACAGCAGCGCGACGGCAGCAAGGCACCATGTCATATCTGCAGCAAGAGCCCTTTGCCATGCGTGCCTACCGAATGCTATCCCTCAGCGCTGCCGCCCTGGCTGGCGCCCTCTGGCTTACCGCCTGCGCCTCACACGAGCCACCAGGCGTGGTCAGCAGCCAGACCGCGGTGCCCGACGCGCCGCTGAGCGCCGCCCAGCGCCTGCAGTGGCTCGACCGCGTGACCTGGGGCGCCAGTGACAGTGCAGATCAGCGCTTGCAGCGCCTGGGGCTGCGCCGTTGGCTCGACGAGCAACTCCATCCTCAGCAACCAGCCTTGCCCCCCGATGCGCAGCAACGCATTGCAGAGATGGAAATCAGCCAGCGCAGCATGGCCGACATCCAGCGCGATGTGGCCTCGCAACGCCTCGCCGTACGCAACGCTACTGACGAAGGCGAAAGCACGCGCATGCGCCAGGAAGTCCAGCGCCACCTGAACCAGCTTGCGGCCCAGGCCCAGCAGCGCCAGGTGCTGCGCGCCCTGTACTCGCCAGCCCAATTGCAGGAGCAGATGACCTGGTTCTGGATGAACCACTTCAACGTCAGCACCCGCAAGGGCGAAACCCGGCTGTGGATTGGCGACTACGAGGAACAAGCCATTCGCCCGCATGCGCTGGGGAACTTCCGCACCTTGCTGGAAGCCAGCATGCGCCACCCCGCCATGCTGCTGTACCTGGACAATGCCAGCAACGCCAAAGACCATATCAACGAAAACTACGCCCGCGAGCTGCTGGAGCTGCACACCATGGGCGTGGGCAGCGGCTACACGCAGGCCGATGTGCAGGCCATGGCCCACGTGCTGACGGGCGTGGGTTTCAGCACCCGCGACGCTGATGCGCCGCCGCCCCGGATGGCCCCCGCGCTGCAGGCCGATTACCGCCGCCAGGGATTTTTCGAGTTCAACCCCAACCGGCACGACTATGCGCCGCAGGTCTTTCTGGGGCAACCGCTGCGCGCCAAAGGCCTGGCAGCGGTCGATGAGGCGCTGGACCGCATCGTTGCATCGCCTGCCACGGCCCAGTTCATCGCCCGCAAGCTGGCGGTGTTCTTCATCGGCGACAACCCGCCTCCCGCTCTGGTGCAACGCACCGCAGCCGCCTTCACCGGCAGCCACGGCGATATCGCCGCGACCCTGCGCAGCCTGCTGACGGCGCCACAGGCTCAGGCACAGCAAGGCCAGCGCTTCAAGGACCCGATGCACTATGTACTGGGCGCCGTGCGCCTGGGGTACGACGAGCGCGTGGCCAGCGACGTGCGCCCGGTGATCGGCTGGATCAACCGCCTGGGCCAGCCCATCTACGGCCACGAAACGCCGGACGGTTACCCCATGTCGCAGTCGGACTGGGCCAGCTCCGGCCAGATGGCCGCGCGCTTTGATGTGGCCCGGCAGATTGCAACACGCAGTGCAGTCCTGTTCCGCACCGACCCCAAGGCGCCGCTTGAGCAGCCGCCCTACCCCGACCTGGCGCAACGGGCCACGGCCCAGGCCCGCTTGGCCCACTGGAGCGCTGCAACCCGTGCCGCGCTCGCGCAGGCGCGCAATGTGCCCGATTGGAACACCTACTTTCTCTCCGCCCCCGAGATGATGGTTCGCTGACGAGGTTCGCCATGCAAAGACGCCACTTTCTCTCCGCCGCAGCCAGCCTGCCGCTCGCATTCAGCCTGGCGCGCGCGCGCGCCGCAGCACCGCATAGCGATACGCCGCGCCTTCTGCTCGTATTCTTGCGCGGCGCCTACGACAGCAGCAACCTGCTGGTGCCCACGCACAGCGATTTCTACTACGCCGCGCGCCCCACGATTGCCATCGCGCGCCCGGGGGAAGCCAATGGCGCATTGCCGCTGGATACCCGCTGGGGCTTGCACCCGGCAATGGAGGGCAGCATCCTGCCGCTCTTTCAGGGCAGGCAGGCCTGCTTTGTACCGTTTGCAGGCACCGACGACCTCTCGCGCAGCCATTTCGAAACCCAGGATTCCATCGAGCTGGGCCAGCCGCTGGACGCCCACCAGAGCTTTCGCACCGGCTTCATGAACCGCCTGGCCCAGTTGCTGCAAGGGCGCAGCGGCATGGCGCCCATGGCATTCACCGCGCAACTGCCGCTGTGCATGCGCGGGCCAGCACGCATCGCCAATACAGCCCTGGCAGATGTCGGCAAAGGCGGTGTCGATGCCAACCGCAGCCGCGCCATTGCCGCCATGTATGCCGGCACCCCGCTGGCGCCCGCCGTAAACGAAGGCTTTGCCGTGCGCGATGCCGTGTTACGCGGCATGCAGGAAGAAATGGACAAGGCCGGGCGCGATGCCATCAGCGCCAAGGGTTTCAGCCTTGTGGCGCAGCGCATGGCCACATTGATGCGCGACCAGTTCGACCTGGGTTTCGTCGACGTGGGCGGCTGGGACACGCATGTGAACCAGGGCGGCGCCAGCGGCAACCTGGCCAACCGGCTGGACGACCTGGGCCGCGGCCTGGCCGCTTTCGCGCAGGAGATGGGACCCGAACCCTGGCGCCACACCGTGGTGGCGGTGATCAGCGAGTTTGGCCGCACCTTCCGCGAAAACGGCAACAAGGGCACCGACCATGGCCACGGCACCGCGTACTGGCTGCTGGGCGGCAGTCTCTCCGCGCAGGCAGGAGGCCGTGTGGTGGGCGAGCAGATGGAGGTGAGCGAAGCGAATCTGTTCCAGAACCGCGACTACCCCGTGCTCAACGAGTACCGCAGCGTGCTGGGTGGCCTGTTTGCACGCATGTACGGCCTGACGCCCGCGCAGGTGCAGCAGGTATTTCCGCAGGCAGCGGTCAAGGATTTGCGGCTGGTGTAGCGGGTGTAGCGCGGGCCTGGCCGCGAAAGGCCTACAGTTCGCGCCCGCTGGCCATCGCCTTGCGGTGCCGGTCCACAAACTCCTGGTAGGTGTCGATCCCGCGCAATTGCAAGATGGTGTTGCGCACAGCCGCTTCCACCAGTACGGCAATATTGCGGCCGGCCACCACCTGGATCACCACCTTCATCACCGGAATGCCCAGCACATCCTGCGTCAGCGGCGCCGAGGGCAGGCGCTCGTAGTCACGCTCCATGGTCTCCTTGCGCACCAGATGCACAATGAGCTTGAGCCGCATCTTGCGGCGCACGGCGGTCTCGCCAAAGATGGCGCGGATATCCAGAAGGCCGATGCCCCGCACTTCCAGCAGGTTCTGCAACAAGTCCGGGCACTTGCCCTCGATCGTGGTCTGGTTGATGCGGTACAGATCCACCGCATCGTCGGCCACCAGTCCATTGCCGCGCGTGATCAGCTCCAGCCCCAACTCGCTCTTGCCCAGGCCCGATTCGCCCGTGATCAGCACGCCCATGCCCAGAATGTCCATGAACACGCCATGCATGGTGGCGCGGTCGGCAAAATGCTTGGACAGGTAGGCGCGCAGCACATCGATCACAAACGCTGCCGACTCCCTGGTTGCAAACATCGGGATGTGCGCGCGCTCGCACATGGACAACAGCTCATCGGGCGCGCCCTGCCCGTCGGCCAGCACCAGCACTGGTGGCTCCAGCGTGACGATGCGCGCAATGCGGCGGCGGCAGTCTTCGGTGGTGGAGTTGGTGAGATAGGCGATTTCGCGCTCACCCAGCACCTGGGCGCGGTACGGATGGATGTAGTTCAGGTAGCCGACCAGATCGGCGCTGGAACGCGCGCTGCGCACGGCCACTTCGTCAAAGCGCCGCTCGGACGCGCCAAGGCCCGCCAGCCACTCCCACCGGAGCGAGGAACGGAATTCCTCAAACAACACATCTGCGCTGACGACATTGGGTTTCACCGTACTGCCCTTTCAAAACCTGTATGCAAGGTGGCGGGCACGCCGCTCGCGCACCTTGCAGACTTGAAAGCGTAGCAGGAAAAGCCGCAACAGCAACACAAAGCGCACCCGCAGGTGCGCTTTGGTACGGGAGCTGAAAGACAGGTGGCGCGAAAAGCCGCCGCCTGGAGGCGAGCTTACGCGTGCGCCGTGGTCGACGAATGGGCCGATGACTGCCAGGAGTCGATCAGCTGGTGCAACTGTTCTGCGTTGGTGGTGGATTTCATCTGCTCGCGCAGGCCGGCGTTGGAGAGCAGTTCGGCAATTTCGCCCAATATCTCGAGGTGCTGCTGGGTGGCCGCCTCGGGTACCAGCAGAAAAATCAGCAGATGGACGGGTTGCTCGTCAGGAGCATCGAAACCAATGGGACGCTCCAGTTGGAAAACGGCGGCCATCGGCGATTTGAGCCCCTTGATACGGCCATGCGGAATGGCCACACCATGGCCCAGGCCGGTGGAGCCCAGGCGTTCACGTGCAAACAGACTGTCGGTGACCAAGGCACGCGAGAGTCCATGCAGGCTTTCAAACAGCAGACCGGCTTCTTCGAACGCGCGTTTTTTACTGGTGACATCCACGCTCACTAGCACTTGAGCTGGGGGCAAGATAGAGGCAAGACAGTTCATAGTGAAGTGCGGCAATAAGGCAGGCAACCAGGAGCGTGATCAAACAAACGCAGCAACACCTTGATGCAGGTGTTGCTGCACGTATTATCGGTCAGTACTCAGACAGATTCCTTTTTTCCTCGGCAAAAGCCGAGGGTTTACGCCATTGCTTGCCGCAAAGCATCGCTGTAGTGAGATTGAACACGTTGCTTGTGGCGACCGACCATGCGATCGAGCCGATCCACCAAAGCATCTACCGCAGCATACAAATCATGGTGGGAGCACTGTACACACAGCTCATCGCCCTTCACCCGCAGATTGCACACTACACGCTGCCGTTTCTCCTTTTCCTTCTGCTTTTCCACCGAAAGTAAAACTTTGGCATCCACCACCTGGTCAAAGTGCCGCGTGATGCGGGTCAACTTTGCGGTTACATATTCGCGCAACGCCGGGGACACCTCCAAATGGTGCCCGCTGATCGTCAGGTTCATGAATAAGTCTCCTTCTGCAAATCGAGAAAAGTGCCTCAGGTTGCTTGCAACCCAAGCCACCCAAAGGGGGAAACACATGCATGCGTAGAAACCATGATGCGCCCTGACCTACAAAATTGCAAGCCTATGACAACCCATCGAAGTAGGATTCTTTCTGTTCGCTGACAACGATTTCGGCTCGTTTTGTTACAAATAAGACAGTCCCGCTCCCAAATTTGCAGCCCCAACCCCCTATGTGCTGGCGCGCTGCGGACAGTTGCAGGTTTAGCGCCACCCGTGCTGCAGCGTGCAAGCGCACGTAGGCACCTACGTGTTTTACCATCTGGTAAACCAATACTGCACCGGGAAAGAAGACATACAGTGCCCACGTCAAGGCACGCAAGACATGGCGACTACAATTCCAGGCTTGCCCTCCGCAGCGAGCCTGCGCGCCTGCCATGCGCGCGGCGGGTGCCCGTCCATTGTTTTGCATCACCATGACCCAGTCCGTACCTTCTGCACTGCATACCTCCAAGCTCCACTCCTTGCCTCTGCTGGCCCGCGGCAAGGTGCGCGACAACTACGCTGTCGGCAGCGATCGCATCCTGATGGTCGCGTCGGACCGCCTCTCCGCATTTGATGTGATCATGGGCGAGCCGATCCCCGGCAAGGGCGCACTGCTGACGCAAATGGCGCTGTACTGGTTCGACAAGTTGGGCGACATCTGCCCCAACCATCTGACAGGTGATGCACCGGAATCCGTGGTGCAGCCTGACGAGGTGCCCCAGGTTGCCCAGCGCTCCATGCTGGTCAAGCGCCTCAAGCCCGTGCCCATCGAGGCCGTGGTGCGCGGCTATCTCGCCGGCAGCGGCTGGAAGGAATACCAGGAATCGCAAGCGGTGTGCGGCGTCCAGCTGCCCGCAGGCCTGGTCAACTCCGCCAAGTTGCCCGAACCCATCTACACCCCCGCAGCCAAGGCCGAAGCAGGTGAGCACGACGAAAACATCACCTTTGAACGCACCGTGGAAATCGTGGGCCCCGAGCTGGCAGCCCAGATCCGCGACCTGAGCATTGCCATCTACAAAAAGGCAGCCGCCATTGCCCTGGAAAAGGGCATGATCATTGCAGACACCAAGTTCGAATTCGGCCTGGACGAAAACGGCAAGCTGGTGCTGATGGACGAAGTGTTGACGCCCGACAGCTCGCGCTACTGGCCCGTGGAAGGTTATGCCGATGCATTGGCCCATGGCACCAACCCCCCCAGCTATGACAAGCAGTTTGTGCGCGACTGGCTGGAACAGGCCAAGGTGAACGGCAAGCCCTGGGACAAGACCGCACCCGCTCCCCGCCTGCCCCAGGATGTGATCGACAAGACGGCGGCCAAATACCGTGAAGCGCTGGACCGCCTGACCGCCTGATCACACTTGGCGCACGGCATCGTGCGCCTTCAGAATGCGACAGATGCACAGCAAAGCATTGCGTCGCACCGTGGCTGGTTGCCTTTTCACCAATGGCATGAAAGGCATGCTGGCTGGGCTCTACGCCACCTTCTTCATGTGCATGCACAGGTATTCCCAGCAATCCTGCACAATCGGGCGGCGCGCGCCGGGCAGGCATTTGCGTGTCACCAGGCTCACATACCGGGTCAATGCAGGCGACTGCGCCTTGACCGCCACAAGCCCCCTGGCCTGATAGCAGGCCTCATAGAGGCTGGACACCAGGCCCACGTACATGCCGGTTTCCACCATGGCATACAGGGACTCGATATGCGAGACCGATTTGACCAGGGCCATGTCGGTATCGCTCTGCTCCATCGAACGCATGATCGCCTGCTGATGGTGGCCGTGTGACAGCATCACCAAGGGGTGGTTGCGCAACTCGATCCATTGCAGGGACTGCTTTTTGGCCAACACATGGTGCGGCGCCACAATGGCCACGACCTGCTCCTGCGCAATCAGTTGCGTATCCAGCGTCTCGGAAGCCGTGAAGCCCAGCCCCAGGCCAATATCGACCTCTCCACTTTCAACGGCAGCGGCCAGTAGATGGTCTCCCATATCGGTCCACTGGAGCATGGTCATCGGGCGGGCTCTTTGCCACTGAATGATCGAAGCCGCCGCCAGCTGAGCGGCAGCAGGCACATACGCGATACGCAACATGTCCTCGCCTCGCTGCAGCATCTGCTCAATGCCCTGAACTCCCAGGAGGTAGTTGCTCAGCATCCACTCCATCTGCGGGCGAATCGCCTTGCCGGAAGGCGTCAGTTGCACCGAGCGCGTGCCCCGGTCAAACAGCCTGGTGCCGACAAGGGATTCCAGCTCCTGAATGGCGGAAGTCAGCGCCGGTTGGCTCAGCGACAGCACGGAAGCGGCGTTTCTGAAACTGAGGTGATGCGCCACCTCCTTGAAGTACGCCAACTGCCGTGGCGTTGGCCCATACTGGCGGCTGCGCCTTGCGCCTTTATCGTCAGTCATAGCGGTGCACCATCCAGGAAAAGAGATTGCCGGCCACCGGCTGGAGGCCATCGCGCGGGTTGGACTGCACAGGCACATTGACCGGCTGGCACCCCAGGGTTGCGTGCACCCGGTAGCGCCCCGCACCCGCTCCGGCAGCAAGGCCGCCGCGTGTTCGCCAGGGCATGTCGCGCAAGCACGGCATCTGCCCGGAAAAGATTCCAACACCTGTTCGCTGATTAATTGCCTGCATTTACCCTCCAATTAATCAAATCAAATAATTAACCATGGCTATCCACCAATAGATAGTCATTGAAAATTATTGCAAATAATGATTGAAGCTGGCAAGCGCTGCGCCTCCCGTTAAAAATAAATCACGCTAAAAAAACAACACCAAAACAAATCGATTCATTGAAGAAATTTCATCAAAATCTCTTTCAATACAACATATTATGAATTTCAAAAATAAAATCTGTCGATTAATAAAATAAAGCAAATTCTAAAAATTATCAGCAAGTCAGCAATCAATACACGTAAACATAATTGATAAACCCGAAAGCCAGAAGCATTGCCACAATACTTTGGTAGCTATTTTCTACCAAGGTTTTTATGTTGATTGAAAACTTATTGACTCAAAGGCGGGCATGGATCGCCCTGGCCTTCCTGGGGCTTGGTGCGGGCCCGGCATCCGCCCAGCAGGCACTGTTGACGTCGGTCAGCGCACAATCCAACATCTTTTATGCAGGCACGTCGGGGCTGGTGCCGCCCACCGTTGTCTGCACAGTGGACCCCGCCACCCAACTGGGCGACGGCGCCTTGCCGCCCTCTCTGACGCTGCCAGTTGGTATGCGATCCGTGCAGTTCCGGGCCCGCAATACCTCTGACATCCGCTATGGCCCCTTTGACCCGGGCCCGTCGTCAACCCCCGATGGAGCCATCGATACGGTGACTGGCGCGACGATTGCCAGCAATCCTTCTGGCACGATGCCCGGTATGGCACTTGCAGGTCGCTATGGCCTCCTAGGCATGGTTTTCTTGAACAATGACACCGTGGTGCCCAACCCTTCCAGCCCGGCGGCAAGCACAACCAATACCTACACCGTGGCGCAGATGAATGCGCCTGTGGTGTCACCCGCCCTGGCCACTCCATTCTTTCTCGGTGACGGCTCGGTGGTGGACTGGCCCACCATGAGCAGCTATGGCAGCGGGTCGGCCACCCCATACACGGGAGCAACTGCCCCGAACGGTACCCAACAACGGCAAACCATCACCCTGCCCACAGGCGCCACACGCATGTTTTTTGGACAGGCTGACTCCATGGCGCTTTTTGGCAAAACTGGAAACCAGTGCTACATGGATAACGCAGGCGCCATTCTCACCACGCTGGTGATGGCCATCAGCGACGACAGCGGCGCCGTGCAGGCGGGCGAGGGAGGCGTCGCCGTTGCCAATGTACGCACCAACGATTACCTGGAAGGCGTCCCGCCCACTGCGCCGCTCACCACCATCGCCCCTGCAGGCACCTGGACAGCCGGCATCACGCTGGACGCCGCTTCGGGCGCGGTGAACGTGGCACCCACCGTCGCCGCCGGGGTGTACCAGAACTGGTACGAACTGTGCGACACCAGCACCAGCCCGGCCAGTTGCCAGCAGGCACTGGTGACCGTCACCGTCAACGAGGCCCGGATGCTGACCATCACTGCCGTACCCGATACGGGCAGCATCCCCTCCGCCACAGGCGGCACGCCAGTGTCCAATGTACGCAGCAATGACCTCGTCGGCACGGCTGCAGCCAGTGCCGCCAACTCTACCCTTGCCGTGCAGGGCGTATGGCCTCCGGGCATTACATTGAACACCACCACGGGCGCTATCACGGTGGCTGGCGGCACGCCTGCAGACACCTATGTGCTCGCCTACCAGCTGTGTGACAGCGCCAACGCCGGCAACTGCACCACCACCACAGCCGTTGTCAACGTCACCGCTGCCAGTGCCACCCCCATCGCCGCCACGGCAGACACCGCCAGCATCACCCAAGGCGCCACCGGACAGGTGATTGCCACGGTACGCAGCAACGATACGATGGGCGGCAACGCAGCCACCGGTGCCACCACCACGCTCGCCCTGCTGGACACGATGCCAGCTGGCATTGCGTTTGACACGGCTACCGGAGAAGTCAGCATCAGCAGCGCCACGCTGGCTGCTGGCACCTACAGCTTCACCTACACCCTGTGCCAGACCGCAGCCAGCCCCGCCAATTGCAGCAGCGCTGTCGTCTCCATCACGGTGAAGGCCCCCATTTCTGCACCTACGGCACCTACTCCACCCACCGCCTCCAGGGCAGCACCAGTTCCCATGCTGTCCCATGGGGTGACTGCACTGTTGATGGCCTTGGTAGTGCTGGTGGCAGTGCGCCTGCCTGGCAAGCGCGCCAAGGGTTGATGCTGTCAGCAAACGGACCAGAACAGGGTGGCCGGTGCCCGCTATTGGCCGGTGAGACGGCGCGAAGGGGGGAGGCCGAAAACCCCGGTAGCGGGCCTGGGTGTTTCATCGGTCATGAGGTGCCCCCTACCAAATAGCTGTTAGCGAACGCAACCGCCGCCAGAGCCAACTGCCGCAGATGCTTCCAAAAACCGGAAACAGCCCATCAAGAACAGTGCTGGATGGATTGTTTCCGGACGACTCCAGCCATTCCATCCCCACGCCTTGACCCAAAGCAAAGTACGCCCCCTCTCCCTGCCTTACTATCCACCTGCCTCTGGGAGCGGAGGCACCATGGCACACGGACCCATTGAGGTATTGTGCTTAGCCCGCAAATGCGGGCTTTTTTTTGCCAATACAACCGTTCATCGGTTTTTCGCCTAAGCCTGTCCCGGCAAGCACTTGATTTCGGTCATTGCGTGATTTGATGTAGTCAGCCTTGTCCATATACCCATCAACATCGCATGATCATCGCTGGCTCACCTCGTCCAACGCCACTGCCGGAGAAACTCTCCAGCCGTACGCGTAATACGCTGGCTCGCAGTGGCATCACCACAGTGGAAGAAGTGATGGACGCCTACCCTATCCGCCTTCTAAAACTTCCAGGATTCGGAATGATTGCGCTGCGAGACATTGAAGCGGCACTCTTCCCATGGCAACAGTACACGCCAGCACGCAAGAAGCCGGGCAGGAAACCAAGGCCACCAACCGGGCTTGCATCGCACGAGTTGTACTTTGATGCACGCTCCGGCGCAGAGCTGCGACCTGCAGGACATCAGTGCCAACTCACCTCGGGATAGTCCGTTGATAGAGGCACCATCTCACGCCCCTGCTCTTCATGTCCTCCCGTCCGATACTGGGTAGCTTTCCCGCAGGAAGGCAACATGGACGCGCAATAGGTTTCAAATCGTGTGCAGTCGCGTTGCTAGACCGCTTTGCAAAGGCCCGCCAGTACTGGCGGGCCTTTTACTGTTGGGCATTCGGGTGGCTCAGAGCAGACACATTGGTTACTTAAAGACTTCACCCTATACTGACCAAAAATCAGGAGACACAGTGAAAAGCTCAAGTCGCTTTCGTACCCTACGCTCAGCCATCGCCGCCTCGGCAGTAGCGCTTTCATGCACTCTGAGTTGGGCGGCACGTGACTTCACACCGCAAGCGGGTACCTGGGTCATCTCCGAAGAGTTGGACGGCAAGCCCGGTCGCGGCCTCGCCATTGACGTGCAAGGCAATACCTTCTTCATGCAAGTGTTTGGCTACGAGAAGAATGGCGATGCGACGTTCTACACCGCAACGGGTCAGATGAAGGGCAACACTGTCACGGCGCCGTTGATGCAGTACCAAGGCGGGCGCAGCTTTGGTGGCGACGCGCGGGATGCTGTGGAACTGGGATCGCCGGGCAACGTGACGGTGAGTTTTGCCAACGGGCTGCAGGGCACGGTGCAGTTTCCGGGAGAGGGGCCGGTAGCAATAGAGCGATTCATTGCAATGAGCGAGCAGTTCGTGGTTGGTCAGTTATCCCCGCGAAAGGTAGGGCGTCAGCTGAAAGTGGTTGGCTTGGACGAGGCCGGGCAACCGGCAATCGCCTGGGATGCCGTGTTAGTCCGTGAGAATTTGGGTCTGTTCCAGATAACCGGAAAATCCAGTAGCCGGCGATTGGAATGCTCGGAACTCCCCCAACTGGAGGCCTACATCTGCCAAGGGCAAGAGCCCGAGGACGGAAGCGCCTGGGTTGCTTCGGCACAACTGCGTGTTGTAGGCATTGATATACAAGGCCAGATCGAGATGCGTGAGGGTGAAACCAGCCGCCGCTATGCGTTGATAGGCATGGGAATCTCCGCCGGGGGAGCTGGCATACCGGAATGCCTTCAATACCAGCAGATCTATGTGCAAACCGGGCCACGATACTGCGGCGGCCCTCCGGTTATTACGCCGTCCAACGGCACCTGGATCATCACAGATGAGCTGTCGGGTAAACCAGGGCGCGGTATAGCCGTGGATGTGCAGAACGGCCTGGCAATTGCCCAGGTCTTTAATTACCTGGCTGATGGTCGCTCTAGCTTCCACATGGGTAGTAACGACTATGCAGGCATTACCACTACGATGGCGCTTACTCGGTATGCGGATGGCCGCTATTTTGGTGGGCCACAGCGCTCGGCTCGAGCGGTAGAGCCAGTGGGTGAAATGCAATTGCAGTTTGCCGAACTCAATCAGCAGCGCCTGGATGCAAACCGCGTGGCTGGCACAGTGCAGTTCCCTGGGGAGCTGCCCCAACGCATGCAGCGTCTAGCGCTGGAGCCCGATTCCAGCAGCCACCAAGGCTTGCTAGGACAATGGATGCTGATTTTTCTAGGCCCGGATCGCACCAAACCATCATGGCAGGAAACCCGCTTCATTACGCTAAGCCGCGATCTTGGGGATGCGGCGGCCAGTGAAGACGGCTCTGTGCAATGCAAGCGCCAATCTCAGGAAGGACTCTGGCTTCAGGGAGTAGTCTGTGAATGGTGGCGGAACGACCGCTCCGAGTTGTGGAAGAGCAGCTTTATGCAGCAAACCAATAACCGTAGCGCAAGCGCCATGCAGATCCGCGATCGCCATGGCAATCTACTGGGCTTGGGCGACATCCCCCTTGATTGAGACTTAAGACAGCTCTTGGCCGGTCTACCGTTATCGCTGAGCGACCCATTGCAGTTGTCTAGGCATCAACGGCGGATGCCTCCTGTGCACTGAGTCGTGACTGTGGCTGCTAAAAGAACTACGTACATCCTGCATACGATGGCATGCGCATCTTCACTTAAAGGCGTCTGGCGCTCTTGCGGCTGGTTACAATAAAAATTGTACGTAAAAGGTGGCGCTTCTTTACTCCACCGCTGTCTAATACGGCCAATTGAGCGACGCACCTCACTAGCATTTTTAATACGCGTTTGCCGAGACGGTTTGATTTATTTTCGAAAATTGTGGCCCGTGTGCGGATTACCAAGGGAAATTAGATGAGTGTTCAAGACCTTCAGGCTGAGCTGGAAAAAGCAAAACGACAAGTCGTTACCGATGGGTATGAGATGTCGCTGGGCGAAATCGCAAGCCTCTACAAAAGTGATGAGTTGATCATTGCGCCCGCTTATCAACGCCTAATTCGTTGGGAAGAATCACAGAAGACCCGCTTTGTCGAGTCGATTTTGCTTGGGCTTCCAGTCCCTCCAGTATTTGTTTTTCAGCGTGAAGACGGTGTCTGGGAACTGATCGATGGCCTACAGCGTATCTCAACTGCTCTGCATCTGATGGGGGTGTTAAAGGTTAATGGAGACCTTGTGGAGCCGTTGGTGCTATCGGGGACTAATTTTCTGCCTTCGCTAGAGGGGATGAAATGGTCTAGCAGCCAAGCTGGCGACATGAATGTATTCAACACCCCGCTGCAGCTCGAGATCAAGAGGGCCAGAATTCGGGTGGAAATTTTGCGCAAAGAAAGCGATCAAGATGCCAAGTACGAGCTGTTCCAGCGCCTCAATACTGGAGGATCGAAGCTCAGTGACCAAGAAGTACGCAACAGCGTGTTGGTGATGCTCAATGAGAATTTTTTCAAATGGATCCGCGATCTTTCAGTCAAGCCGGAATTCAAAGACACCATCCAACTCACATCCACACAAGAGGAATTGGCCCAAGACAATGAAATGGTGTTGCGTTTTGTGGCCTACCGACGCGCTCCTTACACCAAGGGGCTAGATGTGAATGAATACTTGGACCTCGCCGCACGTAAATTGAGCGCACTGACCGTCGAAGATCTTGCCGATGAGGCAGAAATCTTTAACTGGACTTTCGAGCTTTTGTGGAAGACGTTTGAAGGCGAGGCGTTCAAGCGTTGGGATGGCACTCGACACAGCGGCAGATCAATGCTTGCTGCCTTTGATGTGATTGGTTATGGCGTGGCTGAAAACCGACAGGCCATAATGGACATGCCAAATGATGTCCACCGACAGAAATGGCTTATAGACAAAGTTCATGCATTGTGGAAAAACCAAACCTATTCGAACTACTCTGGTCAGGGTGTACGAGGCACAACGCGTATGGCTAATCTACTGCCCTTTGCCGTAGAGTATTTCAAACCATGAAGATCAGGTCAATTGAGGATCTGACGAACTACCTAGACGATGATTTAGCGTGGCGGCGCAAAGAAATTATTGAACTGCGCGCAATGGCAAAATCAGCAAAGGCAAAGAAGGCAGATGTTCATGTTCGTGCAGGTGTCGCAATGTTGTACGCGCATTGGGAAGGCTTTATAAAGAATGCTTCCAATGCTTACGTCGTCTTTGTGTCCACACGGGGAATGAGGACGCGCGATTTGCAGGATTCATTTATTGCGCTCAGCATCAAAACCAAGCTCACTCTGATGGGTGAAAGTGGAAAGTCTTCGGTAGCAGTCCCCGTAATTTCGCATTTGATGTCGTTACTTGACAAACCAGCTTTGCTTCCGGTCGCAGGTATTCACGCAGAGGGGAACCTGAAGTCGGAGGTGTTTGTCAATATTGCGGGCTGGATTGGTATTGATGTGGCACAATACTCTTCTCGCTTCAATCTAATTGATGAAACCCTGCTGGCATCCAGAAACAAGATCGCGCATGGGGAATATCTCAGTATCTCACCGGCGCGTTTTGATACTCTTGCCGAGGAGATATTGGAGCTAATGGTGTGGTTTAAAGCTGATCTGGAAAATGCCGCGGCGCTCAAGTCCTTCCAGCGCCTGGACAGCTCAGTGCCTGTCTAAGATTTTCAGCCTTAAGCCGTCATCTACAGGTATATCTGTTGAGGCTGATTATGGCCGATCTCGGTCATCAAATGAGAGTGCGTCGTCGCATATGGGCGACTAAATTACACAGGTAAACTAGCCTACTGCTGAAACGAGCCTTTTGGATGTACCATCTTTTTAAGGTTCTTCAGTAGCCGTGGAGCTCGCTCGGTCCAAGCAATTTCGGCTCCATCATCTAGCTCCTTATAGATCAGCAGAACGTCTGTGACTCCTACCAATTCCCACTGAACAGGAACTCCCGCCGAGCCTCCTTTGTATGGCTTAGTCGCCTTATGGGCCATTCTCACTCCCTTTTCGTACGCTTCATCCATGGTTGTCGCACGAACAAGGATACTGTTCTCCCAGGATAGGAAGCGAGCGTTGTCGTTGTTCTTATCCTTATCGTCGAGTTTAACAAAACGGGGGAGATAGGAGACTAAATACCAGCCCACCGGAGAAACGTTTTTATCGTATGTCATGTGTGGATGAATGTTTGGTAGTCCGCAATATATAGCATCATGCCTGCCTAGTGACCGGCTGCTTCTAGCCGAATGCCGTCATCCTACCTTCGAGTTGACCAAGCCCTATAGCGGTCATCCCTGCAGCTACACGGGCTGGCGACAAGCTAACAGTCGCCTCGGCACCCCCTCAGGCCTGTTCCAAAGCGTCTCCGAGTTCAAACTCCAGTGAAAAAAATTCAAATCTCACTGACAACCAACAACCAACAGCAGGCCTGCCATATACACGATGGCAGGCATTTTTTTGTCCCCGCATTTTCCCTTGGTCCAGAAAAATTAGAACGAGTGTGCTTTTTTTGCCGAAACTAGGCAGTTCTCCCGTCGACAGTGCTGGACGCACTTCGTATGCTGTGATCCATTACCACCGCTTTTCGATCCCGTTCAAGCAGCAGACTAGGAGACAAGACATGACTCGTCAGGCAAAAAAATGGATGTTGGTGGCCGCCACGGCCGTGCTCGCCAGCAGCGCATACGCGCAAAAGGCAGGCGATTGGGTGATTGGCGGCGGTGCGCTGCTCTATGCCCCGCAGGACAGCACCACACCGCTGCGCTTTGTCAGCCCGGTGGAGCGGGAACTGCCGGGATCGGGGGCGAGTGTGAAAAACGCCACCACGCTGGGCCTGAATGTGCACTACTTTCTGACCGACAACTGGGCTGTCGAAGGTGTGCTGGGCGTTCCGCCCAAGATCAAGCTCGATGGCGCAGGCACACTGGCGCCACTGGGTGAGCTTGGCAGCGCCAAGTTGTATGCCCCATCGGTGCTGGGCAAGTATTTCTTCGGCAATGCGGACGACAAGTTCCGCGTATCTGTGGGTGCCGGTGTCACCTACTCCGCTTTCCGCAGCATTCGCCTGAGCCAGGGCCTGCAAAATACGCTGGGCGGCGCACTCAAGCTGCCACCGGGCGCATCGTCCACCTCCGCCAGCATCGACAGCAAGTGGGCCCCCGTTTTCAACGTGGGTGCCAACTACGCCATCGACAAGAACTGGGGCGTGACCTTCTCGGTGTCCTACATCCCGATGAAGACCAACGCCACGCTGACCACGCAGGCGGGCGGCAAGACGGTGGCGGTGTCCAAGACACGTGTGACGCTGGATCCGATCGTTCCCTTCCTGTATGTGACCTACAAGTTCTGACGCTCCGCTCAAGCGCCCTTGCGTTTTGCGATGGCTCCAAGCCATCCTTGTGCGCCCCGCTGCAAAGCCGGGCGCTTTTTTCATGGCCCGCCATCGTGTGCCCCGGACCAGCAAGCCTATCTTCATGTCGGCATGATGACTTTGTACCCGCACCGGCTGGGCAGTTTCCTCAATGGGCAGCCAGGCAGCCCTCGTTCACAATGGCTCGGCCCTTGTTCTTTTTTTCACCTGAGGAGTCTTACCCATGGCAGCGAAGAAAATCCTGATGATCTGCGGCGACTACTGCGAAGACTATGAAACCATGGTGCCCTTCCAGACGCTGCTGGCGGTGGGCCATAGCGTGCATGCCGTCTGCCCCGACAAGAAGGCCGGCGACCAGATCAAGACCGCCATTCACGACTTTGAAGGCGCGCAGACCTACAGCGAAAAGCCAGGCCACAATTTCACCCTGAACGCAACGTTTGCCGACATCCAGGCCGAAAGCTATGACGCCCTGGTCATTCCCGGCGGGCGCGGACCCGAGTACCTGCGCAACAACGCTGGCGTTCTGGCTGCGGTGCGCCATTTCTTCGATGCCAATAAGCCAGTGGCGGCCGTGTGCCATGGCGCGCAGTTGCTGGCCGGTGCAGGGGTCTTGAAAGGGCGCACCTGCTCGGCCTACCCCGCCTGCAAGGCAGAGGTGGAACTGGCTGGCGGCACCTACGCCGACATTGCCGTGGACCAGGCCCATACCGAAGGCAATTTGGTGAGCGCGCCGGCCTGGCCCGCCCACCCGCAGTGGCTCGCACAGTTTCTGGCGTTGCTGGGCACGCGCATCCAACCCTGAGAGCGCTTTTTTGATGAAACAGACTGCCGGTGCACGCTGCCAAAGCACCAGCAGCTTCTGAATCAATAGCAAATGCGGAGCCACCGCCTTCGCTGTTGAACCGGTGCACCAAGGGCCTGTTACCATCGCAGCCCTGCCCAAGAACTTGCTGCCGCGCCATGACTGCTGACACCTACTCCACCGAACTTGCCGCCGGCAACCAACTCGTCGCTCAAGCGCAGCAAATGGCCACCACGAATTTCGCCGCCGCTCGCGCGCTGTGGCAGCAGGCGGGTCAGGCCTTCTACCGCGCGCACCAGGCCGACCGCGGCCAGCCCGAGGCCGCATTCCGCCTGGCCCAGGCCTGGATGGCCGAAGCCCATGCACTGCAAAAGGAAGGCTCGCCCAACGCCCAGGTGATGTGGCAAAACGCTGCAGCCCAGTGCGAGCTGGCTTTCGATCAAGAGCCCACCAATGCCCGTGTCGCCATGGCAGCAGCCAGTTGCCACCACTTCGCAGGAGACGATGAATCTGCCGATGCGTGGATGCAGATTGGCAAGCACCTGGCCGAACCGGGCCCTGCGCAAAGCTGACCCGAGCACCGAGCAGGTATGCAACCTGCGAAGAAAAAAGGAGTGCGTCACCGCACTCCTTTCTTCGTTAAACCATGAAGTCCGCTGAATGCGGAGTTGCCCCGCTGCCCTAGCGGCGGCCCCACACCTCCTTGAGTTGCGCAGCGTTGTGCAGCATGGCCTGCGGGCCTGCAACGCCCAGCAGGTACCAGACTCGGGGGTCCAGAAACACCACCTGGCCTTTTTTGCCAGCCTCGGTGCTCCTGATCGTGTCGTTGTCAAACAACTCCTGGCTCGCCACCACAGGCTTGCCGTCGCGGTCCGTAGTGCTGCCGGTTCCGGCGTTGCGGTCGATCACGTACAGCCACGAGGGGTTGATGTTGGCGATGTCGTCCATCTTCAGCGGCACGCCGCGCGGCTTGGCCGGGTCTGCCGGCAGGGCAGGCTTGACGCCCAGCACGTCGTACAGCAGGCCAAAGCGCGAGCCTGGCGTCTGGCCGTTCATGTTCCTGCTGACCGCCAGCACCAGAAGGCCTGCATCCTTTTGCTGCGCGATGGCGCGGGTGCTGTCCACTTCGGCACGCACACGCTGCATCAGTTGCTGGCCCTCGGCCTGCTTGCCCCACAGGCTGGCGAGCGTGTTGACGTTGCGCTGCATGTCGTCGAGCAGGTGCTGGTTGTTCACCGTCAGATCGAGCGTTGGTGCAATTTTGCTAAGAATGTCGAACTTGCCTGCGCTGCGCCCGGCAATCACGATCAAATCGGGCTGCAGGCGGCTGAGTGCATCGAAATCAGGCTCGAACAGGCTGCCCGCCACCGTGTACCGCGCATCGGCATAGCCTTTCATGTAGGCCGGGAAGTTGGCCTTGGCCAGGCCCGCCACGGGCAGCTTCAGTGCCTGCATGGTGTCGAGCGATGCCAGGTCATACACCACCACACGCTTGGGTGCATATGGCACCGTGGCCGCGCCCTTGGCGTGCTGCACGGTGATGGTGGCTGGCTGCTGGGCCAGCGCCGGGCCTGCCATCGGCAAGACCGCCAGGCCCAGGGCGATGCTCCACAGGGGCCGCAGGTGGCGGGATCCTGTCGCTTGCATTGCGTTCGCTGTCATTGTTCTTTCCTCCTTGGTTCAAAAGCGATGGCGCCGCGGCGCGCCTGTGCGCTGCCACGGCAAGAGAGGCAAAGGCCGGTCAGAAGCCCGCAGTCACCTTGGCCCAGTAGCGGCGGCCGTCATACACGGCGCCGAAGTCGGTGGTATCGACGCGCTTGTCGAACAGGTTGTAGACGCCGGCGCTGAACTTGACGTTCTTCGACAGGGCGTAGTTCACGCCCAGATCCATGAAGGTGAAGGACGGCGTGCCCTTGGCCATGGAGGTGCGGCTCAGGTAATCCGATGCGGCGCCACGGAAGTTGACGCGGCTCCATACGCCCAGCTTGCTGCTGGCTTGCCAGTCCACCGTGGCATTGAGCATGTGCTTGGGCATCTTGTTCAGAGGCTTGCCCGCAAATGCACCGCTCTTCTGCTCCGAACGGGTGAAGGTGTAGTTGGTGGCCAGGCGCAGGTCGTCGGAGGCCTTCCAGGTGGCGGTGGCTTCGACGCCGCGCATCGTGGCCTCGTCCACGTTCACGCGGTCGCTGATGAACTTGTAGGGTGTGCCGTAGATGCTGCAGTTGCCGGTGACGATGGCGCGGCCGCCGCCTTCGGTGTCCTCGCAGCTGCGCACCTCCGTGATCTTGTCCTTGAAGTTGGTGTTGAACAAGGTCAGGCTGCTGCTGAAGTTCTGGCGGTTGTCCCAGATCAGGCCCAGCTCCTGGCTGGTGCTTTTCTCGGGCTTGAGGTTGGGGTTGCCACGGATGATGGCCGGATCGCCGCCACCACCGGTGATCTGCCCCCAGTCGGCCACCGCTGCGCGCAGGTTGGGCGCCTTGAAGCCGGTGGAGATGCCGCCCTTGACGCTCAACTGGGGCGTGGCATGCCACACGCCGTAGATGCGCGGTGTCCAGTCAGTGCCGTAGTTCTGGTCGTGGTTCATGCGCAGGCCCGCTGTCAGCGCAATCTGGTCGGTGGCCCGCCATTCGTTCTCGGCGAACACCGCCCACTGGTAGCGCTTGAGCGTGTCGATCGGGTTGGCCACCCGCATCTGGTTACCGTTGTCCGTCAGCTTTTCCTGCTTGTAGAAGACGCCCACGGTCGTCAGGTTGCGCTCACCCAACGGCATCACGATCTGGCTGTTGAATTCGGTGTTCTTCACGTTCATCTCGCGCGAAGGGTTGTCCACCTCTTCATGCTGCAGGTAGGTGGTCGAGGTGCCGAATCCCCAGCGCCCGGTGTGCGACAGCGCGAAGTGGTTGCGGGTGTAGTCGGAGTAGCTGGAGGTGCTGCTGGCCGTCTTGCCCTTGGTGGAATAGCGGTCCTGCAGGGTGCGGCCGACCTCCAGCGCCAGGTCATGGTCCTTGTTGGGGGTCAGCGTGAGCTTGGCCGTGCCGGAGGTGCTGTCCTGTTCGTTGAATCCGTTGACAAAGCGGTCTTCGAGGCGCCGCGATTTCTGGCCGTAGATCTGCAGGCCCAGCACGTCGCTCTTGATCGGCCCGGCCAGGTAGAAATTGCTCTGGTACATGTCGCCCGAGCGGGATGATTCCTGCTGCGTCGTCTCCGCGCTCACCGTTCCGGTCCATTGCTTGGCCACCTTGCGGGTGATGATGTTGATCACCCCGCCCATGGCATCGGAGCCGTAGAGCGACGACATGGGCCCGCGCACGACCTCGATGCGCTCAATGGCAGACAGCGGCGGCAGCCAGCCCTGCTCAATACCGGCGCCATCGCTGTTGGGGCGGGTTTCGCGCGAGTTCTGCGGTTTGCCGTCCACCAGGATCAGGGTGTAGTTGGCCCCCATGCCACGAATGCTGATGTCGCTGGAGGAGCCGCCGCCCGTCAGCACCACACTCGGCACATCCTTGAGCGCATCGGTCACATCCCGGTAGGCTTTTTTCTCCAACTCCTGGCGCGGAATAACCGTGATCGAGGCGGGCGCGTCTTCCACCGCCTGCTCAAAGCCGGATGCGGTCACCACCATGGTCGCCAGCGTGCTTTCTGCCGCGCCGCCCGTATCTGCCTGGGCCACGGTGACAGCGGCCTGCTGCTGCTCGGCCGCCTGCGCCAGCGCCGCGCCTTGCAGGCCGGCCGCCGCCATCGCCAGCGCAACGGCCCGCAGCCGGTGCTGGCCGGTTGCCCAAGGCGAAACAGAGGTGGAAGAAAACGGACGTGCCAAGGCAGCGCCCACCGCAGCAGATGCGCAGGAGGACATGGGTAAGCTCAAAAACTAGTGGTAAACAACAGTCACGCGGCAGCGCTCCACGGGTTACGCGAACTAATCGCAATCAACCTGGAAGCTGGCAACGGACCAGCGAACATTCGCTTGTTGTGAGGGCTGCGGCCACGGTGCTCGGTGGGAGTCCGTCCTGGCTACACACGCCAGCTAGTGCGGCATGGAGGATGGCAGCGGTTGCACGGGGGCAAGTGCCATATGGCTGGGCAAAGGGAAAACGCGAATTGCCTGAATTGTAATGCGAACAATTCTCATTATAAACATGAATGAAGAAGTGTTGCCGAATGTGAAGAAAAATGGCTGTGGCGAGCTGCAGCAGCTCCTTCGGAATCAGGCCTCGGAACATAAACACAGGCGCTGGCGGTTGCCTGTCCTGCGCAGCAGATTCAATCTTGATAGCAGACTCAGCCTGCGCCCAGCCGCGCGGCAAGCCACCCCAACCAAAACAGCACAAAGCCGATCAGCCCGCCCACCAAGGTGCCGTTGATGCGGATGTATTGCAGGTCTCGGCCGATGTTCCACTCGATCAGGTCGCTCAACTCCTTCGCGTCCCAGCGCTTAACGGTATCGGCGATGTGGGTGCCGAAGAACTGCGAAATCTCTGGCGCCAGATCACGCACCCAGATCTCCATGCGCTCGTTCAGCGAAGCGCGCAGGGCATCGTCGGCGGACAGCGATTTGCCCAGCCACAGCCCCATGCCACGCACATTGCGCGCCACGGCCGAGTGCTCATTGGCCAGGTCGCGCTGCAGACTGGCGCGCAGGCTTTGCCACAGCTCCTGCACATACTGGCCAACGGCGGCGTCGTGCTGCAGGTAGCGGCGCACTTCTTCGCCCTTCTGGTGCCATGCGGGGTCGTTTTCCAGGCGGGCGATCCATTCCTGCATGGTTTCGTCGAACTTGGCACGCAACACATGGCTGGGGTTGTCGGCAATGGCATCGAGCAGATGCTCCAGGCTGCTGGCGATCATGGCCGAGCCCTTGTCGCTCAGCCAGCCGGTGGGCAGCATCTTTTCCTTCAACGGGTGCTCGGTCTTGAGCCAATGGGCAATCGTCTGCGCCATCAGCTCCCGCGTCTCGGCTTCGCGCAGCAGCTCCACCAGCTTGTCGAGCGCCTGTTCCAGCAGCACCTGGTGGCGGCCCTCATGGGTCAGCACGGTCAGCACCCTGGACAGCGACTTGGACAGATCAAGCTGCCCCAGCAGCGTGCGCAGCGCCAGCTTGATGAAACGCTCCACCTGCGCATCCTGCACCGTGGCGAGCGCAGCGGCCGCAAGGCGCGCCACCTGGTGGCCCAGCAGCTCGGCATTGGCGGGCGAACGCAGCCACTGCGCCATCTTGTCGGCAGGCTGGTGCGTGCGCACCAGCTGCACCAGCGAGTCACCGTCGAGAAAACGTTCGCGCACGAACACGGCCAGGTTCTCGCCGATGCGGTCCTTGTTGCGCGGAATGATGGCGGTGTGGCGCGAAATCCAGGGAATGGGGATGTGCTTGAAAAGTGCCGACACGGCAAACCAGTCGGCCAGCGCGCCCACCATACCCGCCTCGGTCATCGCGCGCAGGCAGCGCAGTGCCAGCTGCCAGCGTTCTGACTGTGCAAAAGGCTGGCCCAGGCTCCAGCTGGCCAGCACAAACAACATGGCCACTGCAATCAGCAGCAGCAGCGGGGTACGCTTGGCGCGGCGCAGCAGGTTCTGCTGCTCTTCGGTCAGAAGCATCGGCATAGGCCCACTGTAGCGGCAAGCGTCGGCAGTTGCCAAGTCGGCCTGAACCCCTCCTTTGCCATACGGCGCGGGGCGCCGGTTTCATTTTCCGGCCATTGCTGGTCATTTCCGGCCATCGGAATTGGCCTAACTCCTACCGGAATTGCAAAGCATGGACAATGGCGGCCATCCACTTTCAAGGCCAAGCATGACCGATACCAACAACACCGACCGCCCCGCACTGCCCGACCACCTGTCCATCGACCCCAAGAGCCCGCACTTTGTGCGCGAGGTGTTCAGCCACGACATCGGCATCCGCTTCAACGGCACCGAGCGCAATGATGTCGAGGAATACTGCGTGAGCGAAGGCTGGGTGAAGGTGCCCGCCGGCAAGACGGTGGACCGCAAGGGCCGCCCACTGCTGATCAAGATCAAGGGCCTCGTCGAGGCGTACTACAAGGACTGACGCCAGCCGGCACCGAGCGGCATGACGCTGCAAGTGCCGCTGCGCCAGCCTTCAAAAAAGTAAGCTGCCTGCGCTTGCTCCTCAAGGCGTTCAACGGATATTTCCATTGAAATGCCCTGAAGACCTGCGCAGGCAGCTCTTTTTATTGCTCTGCAGCGGCGTGGGAGATGGGCCGCATCAGGCCAGGGCTTCGGCGGGGCCGAAGAACTCGTAGCGCACCTGCTTGTCGGGCACGCCCAGGCTGTGGAGCGAGCGCTTGAGCACGCGCATGAACGGGCGCGGACCGAGGAAGTACACGTCCGCATCGCGCGAAGCGGGCAACCATTCGCCCAGGCGCTGCTCGGTCAGATAGCCTTCGGCATCGACCGCGTCCTCCGGCACCGCGCGGTCATAGCAGTAGTAGCGTGTGAGCTGCGGGTGTTCGGCAGCCAACTGGTCGATGCGCTCGCGGAAGGCATGCACCGAGCGATCTCGCGCGCAGTGGATGAAGGTGACCGGGCGCTGGGCCGCCAGCGCGGTGGCCAGCATGGGCAGCGTGGGCGTGATGCCGACGCCGCCGCTGATCAGCACCAGCGGCTTGCTGCTTTCCTGCAGCGTGAAGTGGCCTGCCGGAGGGAAGAGCTGCAGCGTGTCGCCCACCTGCACCTGGTCGTGCAGAAAGTTAGACACCTTGCCACCCGCCTCGCGCTTGACGCTGATGCGCAGGCTCCTGCCGTTGGCCGGGGCCGAGAGCGAATAGTTGCGGCGCTGCTCCACGCCATCCACCACGGCACGCAAACCGATGTACTGGCCCGGTAGATAGGCAATCACCGCGCCGCCGTCGGCGGGCACCAGGTAGAACGAGGTGATCTCGGCGCTCTCCTCCACCTTCTTCTCCACCTTGAAGGTGCGCTCGCCGCGCCAGCCGCCTTCGGTCTCGGCCGTGCGGTCGTACACGCTGCGCTCGGCAGCGATCAGGATATCGGCGAGCTGCTGGTAGGCGGCGCCCCAGGCTGCGATCACCTCGTCGGTGGCGATTTCGGCGCCCAGCACCTCGCGGATGGCACGCAGCAGGCAGGTGCCGACGATGGGGTAGTGCTCGGCCTGCACCTGCAGCGCCACATGCTTGTTCACGATCTGCGCGGGCAGGTCGCCCAGGTTCTCAAGCTTGTCGATGTGCTTGGCGTACATCAACACGCTATTGGCCAAGGCGCGTGGCTGGGCGCCGCTTTGCTGGTGGGCCTGGTTGAACAGCGGGCGCACCTCGGCGTATTCGCCCAGCATGATCTTGTAGAAATGCGTGGTCAGCGCCTCGCCGCCCGTCTCCAGCAGCGGTACGGTGGATTTGACGATCTCATTTTGACGGTCAGTCAGCATGCTTACTCCTTGCGTGTGTTCTCCCTCTGTAGTGCAGATAGCGTGCCAACACCATCCTTGAGGAATATCAATGTGTTGCACAATGATTGCAGTCATACTGACAACCTAAAAATGCAGTGTTTTTGACATCACAGGTCGTTTTGACATCATCCAAAATCCTCAACGCAGTGATTCCCCTGGTGGCCGATCTGGCACAGGAGATGACCGAGCGCGAACGCCTGCGCCGCCTGCTGGCTGCGCTGCGCACCCTGCTGCCCGCAGATGCCGTGGCCCTGCTGCGGCTCGAAGGCGAATGGCTGCGGCCCGTCGCCATGGACGGCCTGGTGCCCGATGCCCTGGGCCGGCGCTTCAAAGTGGCCGAGCACCCGCGCCTGGCGCAATTGCTGGCCGCCGGGCAGGCCATGCGCTTTGCCCCCGACAGCCCCCTGCCCGACCCTTATGACGGGCTGATCGCCCACAGCCTGCACCAGGGCCCGCTGCATGTGCATGACTGCATGGGCTGTGTGCTCCAGACCGGTGGCCTCGCCTGGGGCCTGCTCACACTTGACGCGCTGCAGCCCGGCCGCTTTGAAGGCAGCCAGGCACTGGAGCTGTTGCAGGCCTTCAGCAACCTGGCCGCAGCCACGGTGGCCACGGCAGAGCGTGTGCAGCAGATATCCCAGGTGGCCCGCAGCGCCAATGCGCCCGCCGCACGCGGCCCCGCCCAGGGCGCACACGGCATGCGGCAGATCCTGGGCTCGAGCCCCGCCATCCGCCAGTTGCAAAAGCACATTGCCCTGGTCGCCGCCAGCGATCTGGCCGTGCTCATCACCGGCGAAACCGGCACCGGCAAGGAACTGGTGGCCCAGGCCGTGCATGCGCAATCGGCGCGCGCAGACCGCCCGCTCATCAGCATCAACTGCGCGGCGCTGCCTGACAACCTGGTGGAAAGTGAGCTGTTTGGCCACGTGCGCGGCGCATTCACCGGCGCGCTCGCCGAGCGACGCGGCAAGTTCGAGCAGGCGCACCAGGGCACCCTGTTTCTCGATGAGGTGGGCGAGCTGTCGCTGCCCGTGCAGGCCAAGCTGCTGCGCGTGCTGCAAAGCGGCCAGTTGCAGCGCCTGGGATCGGACCGCGAACACCAGGTGGACGTGCGCGTGATCGCCGCCACCAACCGCGACCTGGCAGATGAGGTGCGCGCCGGCCGCATGCGTGCCGATTTCTACCACCGCCTGTGCGTCTACCCCTTGGTGGTGCCGCCGCTGCGCAAGCGCGACAGCGACACGCTGGTACTGGCCGGCAGCTTTCTCGAAGAAAACCGCTCGCGCCTGCAACTGGGCGGGCTGCGGCTGGATTCCGCCGCGCAGGCCGCGCTCCTGCGCTACCCCTGGCCCGGCAATGTGCGCGAGTTGGAACACTGCATCAGCCGGGCCGTGCTCAAGGCCCTCAGCCGCACCCTGCCCCAAGGCAAGGACCGGGCACGGCCGCGCATGCTGAGCATTGGCGAAGAAGATCTTTGGGATGCCGCCGCAGCAGCGCCCATGCCACCCGGGCTGGCGGGCGCGGCGCTGCCGGCATCAGCCGCACCGGCCATCGAATCTGCCAGCACGCCTTTGGCAAGCCATGGCCTGCGGGACAGTCTGCAGGCCTATGAACGCCAGTTGGTCAGCGCAAGCCTTGCGCGCCACAACGGAAGCTGGGCCGCAGCGGCGCGCGAGCTTCAGCTGGACCGAGCGAACCTGCAGCGGCTGGCCAAGCGCCTGGGAATTGAGCGACACTAAGAACGTGTTTACGATCTCCAAGCGCCCAGGATTGGGGCCATCTGCTGCAGAACACCCTATGAAAACCGGTCGCTTTCCACCCCCGGGACGCCAGGCAGACCCTGCGCCCTTTCGCCGCCTGAACTACGGCTTTGCCTTTGAATGGGTGGAAGCGCCCGGCAGCCTGGAAGCGCTTCTCGCGCATCTGGACAGCCTGCGCGCAGCCGATCCGTCGCACCGCTATTTGTGCACCCTGGACGACACTGCCCAGTGCAGCTATACCAGCGGCCATGCCCGCAGCGACGAGCGGCTGGAGGTGGATGCGCCCGAAAACATGGACTGGGATGCCCCCGCCGAGCTTGCCGCCTGGGAACTGGCCTGCCTGCAGCACCGCGTGCAGCAACTGGCCAACCCGGAGTTGGTGCAGACCTGGAGCGACGTATGCGGCAGCCTCAATGCCGCCCCGGAGGACATCGATTCGCTGGTATCCGTCAACGCCGACCCCGATGCCTTGCTGGACGAGGTGGTCTACATCCAGCGCCTGCCGGTGCCGTCAGATGAGCTGATGATCGCCGGCCAGCCCAATGGCTACTTCAGCTGCGACTGGGACACGTTCCAGAACCATGCCGTCATCCGCCATCTGGCTGCGCAATGGAACTACCGCTTTTTCGGCATGGGAGCCGCCTGGATGGGTTTTGTGCGCCAGGCCCCACTCTCCAGCGACGAAGCACGCCGCCTGGTGGACGAGCTGCGCACCTTGTACGGCAGCGGCCAGGGCAATGAGGTGCTGCAGCACCCCGCGTGGCAGACCCTGGAGCAATTGCTGCAGACGCAGCGCACCCTGCTGCTGGGCTATACCGAAAATATGGCCGACTATTGACGGAGACCGCCGGCGGCGCCCTGCCCTACCCATGAAAAAGGCCTGAACACGGGTTTCCGCGTCCAGGCCTCGCATCTACCGATGCGGCATCGGGTGACGGGCCTTTTACGGGCCTCTTACTGACCCTTGATGCCCAGCAGTTCCACCTCGAAGTTCAGGGTTGCATTGGGAGGAATCACGCCGCCCGCACCGCGCGCGCCGTAGGCAATGCCCGGTGGGCAGGTCAGCTTGGCCTTGCCGCCCACCTTCATCATCTGCACGCCTTCGGTCCAGCAGGGAATCACGCCTTGCAACGGAAATTCGATCGGCTCACCGCGCTTGTAGGAGCTGTCGAACTCCTTGCCACTGTCAGGGAAGGTGCCCTTGTAGTGCACCTTGACGGTGTCGCTGGCCTTGGGGCTGGCGCCCGTGCCTTCCTTCACGCTCTCGTACACCAGGCCGCTCTTGGTGGTGACGGGCTTGGCTTGGGCGTGGGCGAAGCCGGCAGCCAGGGCGATGGCAGCGCACAGGGCGCTGGCGGTCAATGCTTTCATGCTGAAAAATCCGTTTCCTAAAACCAGAAAAAATGCATTTTGCGCGCTTCGGGTGCGCGCCAGCAGCTATCAAAACAGAAGTTAACCTTTGATACCCAAATCGTCCAACCCTTTACGCAAATGGCCGACCGTTCTGTCGACGTTGTGCCACTTGTCCAGGCCGAAGAGGCCGATGCGGAAGGTCTTGAAGTCCGGCCCTTCGTCGCACATGAGCGGCACGCCAGCTGCCGTTTGCAGGCCGACGCTGGCGAATTTCTTGCTGTTCTGGATGTCTGGATCGGTGGTGTAGCTCACCACCACGCCCGGCGCCTTGAAGCCTTGCGCCGCCACACTGGGAAAGCCCCGTGATTCGAGCAGTTCGCGCACCTTCTGGCCCAGCAGCATCTGCTCCTGCCGCAGCTTGTCAAAGCCGTAGCCCTCGGCCTCCTTCATCACATCGCGCAGATGCACCAGGGCATCGGTTGGCATGGTGGCGTGGTAGGCGTGCTGGCCTTTCTCGTAGCCTTCGGCAATCTGCATCCACTTCTTCAGGTCGCAGGAGAAGCTGCTGCTCTTGGTGTCATCGATCGCCTTTCGTGCCCGCTCGGAGAGCATGACCATGGCGCAGCAGGGCGTCCCGCTCCAGCCCTTTTGGGGCGCGGTAATGAGCACATCCACGCCGGTTTTCTGCATATCGACCCACATGGCGCCGCTGGCCACGCAGTCGAGCACCATGAGCGCGCCCACTTCGTGCGCAGCCGCACTGATCGTCTGCAGATAGTCATCGGGCAGGATGATGCCGCTGGCCGTTTCCACATGCGGCGCAAACACGACCTGGGGTTTTTCCTTGCGGATGGTGGCAGCCACTTCGTCTGCGGGGCACGGCGCCCACGCATCCTGCGCGCCATTGCCCGAGGGGCGTGCCTTGCAGATGACGGCGCCGCCACCGAGGCCGCCCTCTTCGAAAATCTGCGTCCAGCGGTAGCTGAACCAGCCATTGCGCACGATGAGCACCTTGGCCTTGTTGGCAAACTGGCGGGCGACGGCTTCCATGCCGAAGGTGCCGCTGCCGGGCACGATGACGGCCGTGTGCGCGTGGTAGGTGGTCTTGAGAATGTGGAGAATGTCGCCCATCACGCCAATGAATTTCTTGGACATGTGGTTGAGCGCGCGGTCGGTGTAGACGACCGAAAACTCCAGCAGGCCATCGGGATCGACGTCAGGCAGCAATCCAGGCATGGTGTCTCCTTGGGAAGGTTTGCAGGTAAGAGGGACCGGGGCGTCAGCTTATCATGCAGCCCCGGCAGCAGGCAGTCCGCATCCATTTGACCGAAATGCGGCGTTGGTGCGCACCCAGCAAGCAGAGAACATTCAAAAACAATAGCAAACCATCAACCTGCTGTCGCATAGTTGCGGCTGCCGAAAATTCCGCTGCCCACGCGCACCAGGGTCGATCCGGCCTGCACGGCGGCCTGCAGGTCGGCCGTCATGCCCAGCGACAAGGTGTCCCACTGCGCCAACTGCGGCAGGCCCAGCCTCGCAATATCGTCAAAAACGGACTTGGCGCGCTGATGCAGGGCGAGCTGCGCCTCGAAATCGGGCGCAGCGTCAGGGATGCTCATCACACCACGCAGGACAAGACGGGGCAATTGCGCCACCTCGCGCACCAGCGCTTCCACGTCGGCGGGCGCCACGCCGGATTTGGTGGTGCCGCCATCCACGTTGACCTGGATGCAGACCTGCAGAGGTGCCCGGTGTTCGGGTCGCTGCTCCGACAGGCGCTGCGCGATCTTGAGGCGGTCGATGGTGTGCACCCAGTCAAAGTGCTCGGCCACCAGGCGGGTCTTGTTGCTTTGCACCGGACCGATGCAGTGCCAGACGAGGCCCTTGTCCCGGTAGGCGGGCTGGTCGGCAAAGTAGCCGACCTTCTCCACGCCTTCCTGAATGTAGTTTTCTCCAAACGCTTGCTGCCCTGCGGCAA
This sequence comes from Comamonas odontotermitis, assembly GCF_040396735.1. Classification (GTDB taxonomy): domain Bacteria; phylum Pseudomonadota; class Gammaproteobacteria; order Burkholderiales; family Burkholderiaceae_C; genus Comamonas; species Comamonas odontotermitis_C. Next base: position 21,016 of record NZ_JBEBNZ010000020.1, on the reverse strand, counting down.
TGGCGTCTGCAATCGCGTCCACACCGAAGGTTTTCGAGACAGCCAGCAGCGCCACGCTGCCCACGGGGCGCCCCGCGGCGCGGCAAGCCTCGTCGATTTGCTGGTGTATGTGCTGAATTTTTTCGACAATCGTGCTCATAATGCTTGGCAGAGTAACAAATCAAAGAGGGAACTGCAGTGGATATCACGCAATTGCTGGCATTCAGCGTCAAAAACAAGGCTTCTGACTTGCACTTGTCAGCCGGCCTGCCGCCAATGATCCGGGTTCATGGCGATGTGCGCCGCATCAACGTCGATCCGCTGGACCACAAGCAGGTGCACGCGATGGTCTACGACATCATGAGCGATGCCCAGCGAAAGCAGTATGAAGAGTTCCTGGAAGTCGACTTTTCGTTCGAGATCGACGGCCTGGCGCGCTTTCGCGTCAACGCCTTCAACCAGAACCGGGGCGCAGGTGCGGTGTTCCGTACCATTCCGAGCAAAATTCTGACGCTGGAGCAGTTGAACGCCCCGAAGATCTTTGCCGAGCTGTCGCTCAAGCCGCGTGGTCTGGTGCTGGTGACGGGCCCGACCGGTTCGGGCAAATCCACCACCCTGGCAGCCATGGTGAACTACTTGAACGAAAACGAATACGGGCACATCCTCACGGTGGAGGACCCCATCGAATTCGTGCACGAGTCCAAGAAATGCCTCATCAACCAACGCGAAGTGGGACCGCAGACCCTGTCTTTCAGTGCCGCGCTGCGCTCGGCGCTGCGTGAAGACCCGGACGCGATCCTGGTGGGCGAAATGCGCGACCTGGAGACCATTCGCCTTGCCATGACGGCGGCAGAAACCGGCCACCTGGTGTTCGGCACCTTGCACACCTCGTCGGCCGCCAAGACCATCGACCGTATCATCGACGTGTTTCCAGCCGAAGAAAAGGAAATGGTGCGTGCGATGCTCTCCGAATCGCTGCAGGCCGTGATCTCGCAGACGCTGTGCAAGACCAAGGACGGCCAGGGCCGCGTGGCTGCGCACGAAATCATGCTGGGCACACCGGCCATCCGCAACCTGATCCGCGAAGCCAAGGTGGCGCAGATGTATTCCACCATCCAGACCAGCAATGCCGTGGGCATGCAGACTCTGGACCAGAACCTGACCGACCTGGTGCGCCGCAACGTGATCAGCCCAGCAGAGGCACGCGGCAAGGCCAAGACACCGGAAAACTTCCCGGGTTGAGCCCCTGCGTCAGGTGATTGCCTGCGCAGCGGGCGCAGGCACCCTGTCACAGCCGTTCACAATTGGCTGACAAACGGTTGCACGAAGGGCGCCAGCGGTGATTGCACACGCCGCTGGCGCCCTTTATCCTTGGGCAAAGGAGATGCAGCGCCATGAACAGCCAGCCCATGCTCGCACCCGCAGACGCCATGGAAGAAGCCGAGACCGGCTTTTTCCTGCACGGCTTTCAACGGGCCAGCGCTGCCAATGTCCCGTTCGTCCACTGGAACCAGAGACGCAAGGCCGTCCACGCGCAATTGCTGACGCCGGCAGACCCCGCTGCCGCGCTGCGGCTGGTCTGGTCGCAGGACACCTCCCTTCGCCACCTGCAATCGCCCTTTATCGACCAGCTGGTGCAATACCTGGAGTTCTACCATGTGCCTGCGCAGCAAACCCTTATCACCCAGGGTGAACTGGGCGACTACATGCTGATCCAGATGAGCGGACAGGTTTCGGTGGACCGCCGCATGCCCGATGGCAGCCTGGCGCACCTGGCAGACACCCAGGCCGGTGATGTACTGGGAGAAATGTCGCTGTTTGACAGCAGTCCGCGCTTTTCTTCGTGCACCAGCAGTACCGACTGCGCCCTCGCCGTGCTGAAGGCCGATACACTGGATGCCATGATGGAGCTGGACGCATCCACCGCCGCCTACCTGCTGGCGCTGTTTGCACGCAAGCTATCCACCCGACTGCGCCAGACGACCGCCCGGATCGAGCCCTGACACCTTCCCTGTCCAGCTGACCGTGTCCGTCGCTGTTGCGCAAGTAACAACAGCGATACAGAGCGACACACAGAGAGGATCACCATGGAACGGGACCAGGCCAGTAAATTCATCAACGATTTGCTCAAGCTGATGGTGCAGCGCAATGGCAGTGACTTGTTCATCACTGCCGATTTTCCGCCCGCCATCAAGATCGACGGCAAGGTCACCAAAGTATCCAGCCAGCCGCTCTCGCCCAACCATACGCTGACGCTCGCGCGCTCCATCATGAGCGACCGCCAGGTTGCCGAGTTCGAAAAGACCAAGGAATGCAATTTCGCGATCTCGCCCGCAGGCATCGGGCGGTTCCGCGTCAACGCCTTTGTGCAACAAGGCAGCGTCGGCCTGGTGCTGCGTACCATTCCGCTGACCCTGCCAACCATCGATGGCCTGGGTGTGCCCCAGGTGCTCAAGGACGTGGCGATGGCCAAGCGCGGGCTGTGCATCATGGTGGGCGCCACGGGCTCGGGCAAATCCACCACCCTGGCCGCCATGGTGGACTGGCGCAACGAAAACTCCTACGGCCACATCATCACTGTCGAAGACCCGGTGGAATTCGTCCACCCCCACAAGAACTGCGTCGTGACCCAGCGCGAAGTGGGGCTGGACACCGAAAGCTGGGAAGCCGCACTGAAGAACACGCTGCGTCAGGCGCCCGATGTGATCCTGATGGGCGAAATCCGTGACCGCGAGACCATGGAGCACGCCGTGGCCTTTGCCGAAACCGGCCACCTGTGCCTGGCGACCCTGCACGCCAACAGCGCCAACCAGGCGCTGGACCGCATCATCAACTTCTTCCCCGAAGAGCGCCGCGCGCAGCTCCTGATGGACCTGTCGCTGAATCTGCGCGGCATGGTGTCGCAGCGCCTGCTGCCCAAGCAGGACAGCAAGGGCCGTGTGGCCGCCGTGGAAGTGATGCTGAACACGCCGCTGATTGCGGACCTGATCTTCAAGGGCGAGGTGGGCGAGATCAAGGAGATCATGAAAAAGAGCCGCAACCTGGGTATGCAGACCTTTGACCAGGCGCTGTTCGACCTGTATGAGGCCAACATGATCACCTACGAAGACGCGCTGCGCAACGCCGACTCGGTCAACGACCTGCGCCTGCAGATCAAGCTGGGCAGCCAGCGCGCCAAGCGCACCGACCTGGCCGAAGGCACCGAGCATCTCACAATCGTCTAGACTGTGTGCAGACAGCAGCCGCAGCAGGCTGCACCGCATTCACGGCGCGCCATTGCCATGCACCATGCAATGCGCGCCTTTTCTTTTTTCAGGAGATTCCATGCCCAGCAGTATCCAAGCGCGTTCCTACGACTCCACCCCCGCGTTGAAAGTGGCCTTCATCGGCCTGGGCGTCATGGGCTACCCGATGGCTGGCCATCTCGCCCAGGCGGGCCACCAGGTCACCGTGTACAACCGCACCGCCAAGAAAGCCCAGGATTGGGTGGCCGAATTTTCCGCCAGCAAGGCCCCGGCCCACGCGCCCACGCCGCGCGAGGCAGCAGCCGGTGCCGACATCGTGTTCTGCTGCGTGGGCAATGACGATGACCTGCGCTCGGTCACCACCGGCCAAGATGGCGCCTTTGCCGGCATGCAGCCTGGAGCGGTCTTTGTGGACCACACCACGGCATCGGCGGATGTGGCCCGTGAACTCTACGCCCAGGCCCAGGCGCTGGGCCTGCAGTTCATCGATGCGCCCGTCTCCGGCGGGCAGGCGGGCGCCGTCAATGGCCAGCTCACGGTGATGTGCGGCGGCGATGAAGCGGTGTTCAACACCATCAAGCCGGTGGCCATGGCCTTCTCGCGTGCCTGCACCTACCTGGGCGCAAGCGGCTCGGGCCAGTTGGCCAAGATGGTCAACCAGATCTGCATTGCCGGTCTGGTGCAAGGCCTGTCGGAAGCCATCGCCTTTGGCATGAATGCGGGGCTGAACATGCCCCAGGTGCTGGATGTGGTGAGCAAGGGCGCGGCGCAAAGCTGGCAGATGGAAAACCGCGGCAAGACCATGGTGGAGGGCAAGTTCGACTTCGGCTTTGCCGTGGACTGGATGCGCAAGGACCTGGGCCTGGTGCTGGACGAGGCCAAGCGCAATGGCTCGCGCCTGCCGGTGACGGCATTGGTCGACCAGTTCTACGCCGATGTGCAGCAGATGGGCGGCAACCGCTGGGATACCTCCAGCCTGATCGCGCGCCTCCATAAAAAATGATAGCTACTGGCGCTCACCCAGCATGCGCCAGATACAAAAAAGGCCGCATATGCGGCCTTTTTGCTTTACAGCGGCGTCCGCCATCCCATCAGGGCTTGGTGGTAAAGCCGTCATTGAGCGGCTGCACCGGCGTGGTGCTCACCGGAGAGGTCGTGACACCGGTGCTGACCGGTGTGGCGCTGCTGGCAGCTGCCGGAGCTTGTGCAGCGGCAGGCACCACGGTGGCGGGCTGCGTGCTGACAGGCGCTGCACTGCCGTCGTTCACCACCGGCGCTGCATTGCCGGTGCTGCGGTTCACGCTCAGCGACTTGAGCTCGTCTTCGCTGATCACCTCGAACACACGCACCACTTTCTGCACGTTGCTCACCCCGCGGGCAATCTCGGCGGCACGCTTGGATTCACGCTCGGTCACGCGGCCCATCAGGTAGACCACGTTGCGCTCGGTCACGACTTTGATGGAGTTCGACGACAGATCCTTGGCATCCACGATGCTCGCCTTGACCTTGCCGGTGATCAAGGTGTCCGTCGAGCGCTGCGACAGGCTGGAGTTGAACATCACGCCCAGCTCATTGACGACGGACTTCACATTCTGGCTGGCCTTGGCAGCCTCTTCGGCCTTGAGCTTGTAGGCCTCATTGGGCACCTCCCCCGTCAGCAGCACCTGGCGGTTGTAACTGGTCACGTTGATATGGCCGTCGTTGCCCGCCTTTTCGCGGATGGCACTGGCCACACGCAGCTCAATGCTCTCGTCCTCCACCTGGATACCCGTGCTGCGGCGGTCGATCGCCACCACCGTACCGCCAACGGCAGCGCCGCCCAGCACCAGCGGCACACAGCCCGACACGGACGCCACCATGGCGCCTACTGCCACCAGGCCCAAGGTCACTCGCTTCCAAGACACAGGCATCATTCCTCTTCTCCTAACAACTGGGTATCGATTCCGTCCATCATGCAGTGCAGCACCAGTTGGTGCACTTCACGCACGCGCGTAGGGCGGTCATGAGGCACACAGACCAGCACATCGGTTTCGCTGAGCACACCGGCCAGATTGCCACCACTGCGCCCGGTCAGCACGATGGCCGACATATCACGCTCGTGCGCCGCCTGTACCGCCGCCAGCAGGGAGCGGTCGTTGCCGTCAACGCTGATCACCAGGAGCAGATCCCCACTCTGGCCCAAGGTTCGCACCTGGCGTGCAGCCACCTGGGCGAGCTTGTCGCCAGTCAGGTTGCCACCCAACTGCGCTTGCGCCAGCGGGCCGCCATCGATTACAAAGGCTGCCAGCTCGGGACGTTCGCGGTCCAGGCCAGACACGCACATGGCGGCAAACTGCGCCGCCTGCGCCCATGACAGGCCATTGCCGCAGCACATCACCTTGTTGCCGCTGGTCACGCAGGCCAGAAGGGCATAGACCGCATTGGCGACGCTTTCGCTGATCTCCTGTGACACCTGGTAGTGGAGATCGGCGCTATCGATGAAGTGCTGTTGGATGTGTTGCTCAAGCATGGAGGCCCGATGATACCCTTGGCAGATTTCCCCCTGGTGAAGAACACGTCCAAAGTCGCTCAAGCGCCGCAAGGCGGTGTCTAGACACGCCTTTTCCGGCGAGGACGGTCGCACGGCACAGGGCGCTGCGCAGACTTTATGGCATTTTGAACCCTTGGCGCATATGCATCAAGCGTCAATAGCTCTTATTTTTGTAGCAAATTATCTCAAATGCCTTCGCCTGCATCAAAGGCTGCCTGCAGCCAGGTGATGGCGGGCTCCACCAGCACCGCGTCGAAGCGGCACGCGGGCAGGCGCGGTTGCGCGGCCAGATAGTGGCGTGCGGCCAGAACGATGCGTCGCCGCTTGGCGACACCAATGCTGCCGGCTGCGCCGCCAAAATCCGCCCGCCCGCGCTGGCGCACTTCCACAAACACCACCGTGCCGTCGCGCTCCTCCATCACCAGATCAATCTCGCCACCGCCGCGACCGGGAGTGCGGAAATTGCGCGCCAGCAACTTGAGCCCCTGTTGTTGGAGATAATGGAGCGCAGCATCCTCGGCCGCCTGGCCGCGTACAGTCGTCGTGGCGGCTGCAGCAAACGCTGCCCCATCGGCCCCGGAAGGATGCGCGGCAGTGCGTCCCGGCGCGCGCCATTTTTCAAGGATTTTCCACGGTGTCCGCATCATTCTCCCTTGCCCTGCCAGCCGCCAAAGAAGCCGCAGGCCAGCAGCAATACCCGGCCTCCACGCTCTATACCGTGGCCACGCCCATCGGCAACCTCGCCGACATCACCCTGCGCGCGCTGCACGTTCTGGAGATGGCGGACGCGGTTGCTTGCGAAGACACGCGCCACACGCACAGCATGCTCCGCGCCTACGGCATTGGCAAGTCGGGCGCGCAACTGATTGCAGTTCACCAACACAACGAGGCCGAAGCTGCCGAACAGGTCATCGCCCGCCTGCAGCAAGGCCAGCGCATCGCCTATGTGAGCGATGCCGGAACGCCCGGCGTGAGCGACCCGGGCGCCCGCCTCGCGGCTGCAGTGGCGCGTGCAGGCCTGCGCGTCAGCCCCCTGCCCGGCGCCAGCAGTGTCACCGCCCTGGTCAGCGCTGCAGGTGCGGTGGCGGCCGATCACGCCAGCAGCGGCTTTGCCTTCATTGGCTTTCTGCCTACCAAGGCCCAGGAGCGCCAGCAAGCAGTGACTCGACTCGCCGAGGATGCGCGCACCCTCATCGTGCTGGAGGCACCGCACCGCATTGCCGACCTGGCCCAGGCCCTGGCAGTGCTGGGCGAGCGCCCCGTGACCCTGGGACGCGAGCTGACCAAGCAGTTTGAAGAAATTGCCACCCTGCCTGCGGCCGGGCTGAGCGACTGGCTGGCGCAGGACGCCAACCGCAGCAAAGGCGAATTTGCCGTGCTGCTGCACCCGCAGGCCGTGGCGCAGGATGGCGGCGACGCGTTGCGCGTGCTGGCACTGCTGCTGGCCGAACTGCCAACCAAGACCGCCGTCAAGCTGGCCGCCGACATCACCGGCGCGCCACGCAACAGCCTGTATGACGCTGCGCTGCAGATGAAACGCAATGCGCAATCCGACAGCGACGACGAAGACAGTGAAGACTGATTTTGAAGAGAACAGGCTTCCAGCGCTTGCCTGGTAGGCGCTGAAAGCTATTTAATTCATAGCATCAGATAGCCTGACCGTGCACCAGGCCTGCAGCCACACCACCGAATAGATCGCCCTCGACCTGTGGTGTGTCAGGAAACGCCAGTGCCAATGCGGCGCGCAAAGGCTGAAGTGCCGACGAGCCACCGGTCAGATAAATCGCATCAATCTGCGACTGCTGCAACCCGGCCAGTTGCACGCAGTGCAAGGCGCATTCGGCCACCTGCGCCAGCAAAGCCTGCAGGCAGTGCTGCAGATCGGCAGGCGCCACCTCGGGGCTGAGTGCGGCTTCCAGCCACTCCACATCCAGGCGCTGTGCGCTTTGCTGGTTGGAAACCGCAATCTTGGCCTCTTCCACCGCGTTGGCCAACCGGTGGCCCCAGTGCTCGTGCAGCACGCGCATCAACCGGTCATGCAAGGCTGTATCGCGGTAGTTGCTGCGTAATGCCTGCGCATCGCGCAGCCGCTGTGCGGTGTAGAGCCACTGGATCAGATGCCAGGTGGACAGATCGTGGAACACGCCGCTGGGCACTTCACGGCCGCTGGGGCCCATATGGTCCAGCCCCAGCAAGGGCATGGCCGCATGCAGGCTCAGGCGCCGGTCAAAATCAGTGCCACCGATGTGTACGCCGGTCGTGGCCAGAATATCGCCCGTGCGGTTGGCATGGTGCATGCGGTCCGGCCCCAGCCGCACCACGGTAAAGTCCGAGGTGCCGCCGCCAATGTCCACCACCAGCACCACCGATTCGCGCGTGATGCGCTGCTCATAATCCAGTGCAGCGGCAATCGGCTCCAGCTGAAAGCGCACATCGGCAAAGCCCGCAGCGCGTGCAGCCTGCTCCAGTGCGGACTGCGCCTGCGCGTCACGCGCTGCATCGTCGTCGACAAAATGCACCGGGCGACCCATCACCACCGTTGCGGGCAGCATGCCCAACTGGCGCCTTGCCGTCGCAGCCAGTTGCTGCACAAACATGGTCACGATGTCCTGGTACGCCACCAGCTTGCCATGCACCGCCGTTTTCTCCTGCATCAGCGCGCTGCCCAGCAGGCTTTTGAGCGAACGCATCAGGCGGCCTTCCGTACCCTCCAGATAGCGCGCCACTGCATCGCGGCCAAAGTGGGTGCTGTTTTCCTCGGTGTTGAAGAACACGGCCGTGGGCATGGCAAGCGACGCACCTTCTGCCTGCAGCAGTTGCGAGGGCCCTGCCGCCGCATTCCCCTTGAATGCCATGGCCGAGTTGGAGGTACCGAAATCAATGCCCAGCAAGGCAGACGAAGAAACGAAAGACATAGAAAAACGACCCGGCCATACGATGCCTGGCGCGCAAGAACAAAAGAAAGTGCCACGCAGAGAGGCATGGCCCCAAAAAGAATGCAGACCCGCCCTCGACAGGCCCCAACAGGATGACTGACGAAGGCTCTGCCACGCGCACGCACCTTCGGGACGTGCATGGCAAAACAGAAAAGCCTCAGCAACTTTGCAGATGCTGAGGCTTATGATTCCTGGTGGCCTGGCGCGGAATCGAACCACGGACACGCGGATTTTCAATCCGCTGCTCTACCAACTGAGCTACCGGGCCAACGAAGTGAATTATAGCGTGAAAAAACGGCCCTTTTTGGAAAAACCGAAATTAATGCTTTTTATTGCGCGTGAGGTCCACGCCCAACTGCCGCAGCTTGCGGTACAGGTGGGTGCGCTCCAAGCCGGTCTTCTCGGCCACACGAGTCATCGAGCCGCCTTCGCGTGCCAGATGGAATTCGAAATAGGCCTTTTCAAAGCCGTCGCGCGCTTCACGCAGCGGACGATCCAGATCAAAGCCCTGGTGTGCATTGGGCATGGCATCCACCACCGCAGCCACGGTAGCGATGGCCGCCACCGGCGCCACGTAGGAGCCGGCTGCATAGCTGGCCACCACCGCCTTGCCTGCTACAGCGACCGGAGCTGCAGTGGGCGCCGGCACATTGCGTTGCAAGCCCTGCTCCACGGCCTTGAGCAGCTTTTGCATGGTGATCGGCTTTTCCAGAAACGAGAATGCGCCAATGCGCGTTGCTTCCACGGCGGTGTCGATGGTCGCGTGCCCGCTCATCATGATGACAGGCATGGTCAGCAGCCCGGTCATCGACCACTCCTTGAGCAAAGAGACACCATCGGTGTCGGGCATCCAGATATCCAGCAGCACCAAGTCGTACTGATTTTCGCCACGGCATCCGCGCGCCTGGGTGGCGTTCTCCGCCACATCCACGCTGTGCCCTTCGTCGTTCAGGATCTCCGACAGGAGATCTCGAATTCCCAATTCGTCATCGACAACCAGAATATTTGCCATATCTTCTTGAAAATCCAGTGCTGCCAGTGCAAAGAGTGCTCAAATTGCCATTGCTTCTTCAATAGCGAATGATAGCGACACTTGGGCACCCAGGATTTTTCCTCCCTCAGTCTTGTTTGAGATTTCTATACGAGCACCATGCTCATCTGCAATTTTCTTGACCACGGCCAACCCCAAGCCAGTCCCTCTCGGCTTGGTCGTGACATAAGGCTCAAATGCCTTTTGTAATATATGTTCGGGAAAGCCGCAACCGAAGTCAGCAATTGTCAAACGAACGCGCTTGTTATTGCTCACATAACGGGTAGAAATCCGCACTGCGGGCGCAGGCTCGTTCTTTCCCGCCCAAGCCTGCTCGGTCGCATCCTGTGCATTTTGCAGCAGGTTATGAATTACCTGGCGCAGCTGCTGCGCATCCCCCAGGATACGCGGTGCGGCTCCATCGAGGTCGGCCTCAATCGGCACAATGGCATTTTCCTCGCCGTACAAGTGCAGCACATCGTGGATCAAGGCATTGAGGTCAAGCCCTTGCAGCATGGCCGCAGGCAGGCGGGCATAGTCACGGAACTCATTGACCAGACGCTTCATGGCGTCGACCTGGTCCACGATCGTGGTCACGGACTTCTTCAAAACCGCCTGATCGGCACCTTCGAGCTTGTTGCCCAGTTTCATCTCGAGCCGCTCGGCGGATAGCTGAATCGGAGTGAGCGGGTTCTTGATCTCGTGCGCCAGGCGGCGCGCCACTTCACCCCAGGCCTGCGCGCGTTGGGCCGAGACGATCTCGGAGATATCGTCGAACACCAGCAGGCGGCGGTTGTCCGGCAAGGTGGCACCCCGGGCAATCAGGTTGATGCTGTTCTGGTTGGGCAGATGGCTGTCGCCGTGCAGTTCGAACGATTGCTGCCAATGGTCCAGATAGTGTTCACTGGTCGCATCATGCAGGCGCTGAAACTGCTGGGCCACTTCATCCGCAAAGGCCTCAAGCCCCGGCATGTCGCGCAGCGGCTTGCCTTCGTAGGCGGCCAGGGGCGCGCGCAGGATGCGGGTCGCACCCGGATTGGTGGAGCGAATGATGCCATCGGTATCGAGCACGATCACCCCGGCCGTCAGGTTGTCCAGAATCGTCTGCAGGCTTTGCCGCGCTTCGTCGGTCTGGCGCATGCCCCGCTCGACCGCACGGCGTGCATCCAGCAGTTGCTGCGTCATCTCGGCAAACGACCGCGTGAGACCGCTGAGTTCGTCCTTGGTGGGCAACACCGGCTTGGGCCGGAGATTGCCGGCAGCCACTTCACGCACCCCCTCGGCCAATACCAGAAGGGGGCGCACCAACTGGTTGCCCAAGAGGGCCGCCAGTACCACCGCGCCAAATACCGCCAGGAACAGCGCCAGGGTCAAGGTACCGATGTACATGCGGCGCAGGCTGTCGCGCGCCAGGGCACGCTCCTGGTATTCACGGTTGGCCTCCTGCACCTTGATGGCATTGGTCACCAGTGCAGACGGCAGCACCATCGTGGCCTGCAGAAATCGGCCATCGGGGATCACACCCAGGTCGCCGTTGGCCACCTGCACCAGAGTCTTGACCCTGACTTTGGATGCGTCTCCCTTGATCACGCCATTAATATCGGCCACATCGTCAAGCCCATCGATCTGAAAGGCGCGCTGCTGCTGGCCTGCCGTGCGCAGCAAGGCTGACGAAGGCTTGTCGGGATTGAGCACGAAGCGCGATTGGCCGGTGCTGGCAATCGCCTGTCCACCGGCAGACCAGAGCACGACATCATCGGCACCCAGCTGGTCTTTGATGCGCTCAAGCACCAGACCCGCTGCTGCATCGGACACCTGCGAGAGTTGCGCGCTCGCGGTGCGTGTCCTGTCGGCCATGGCATTGGCAGTCGTGTCGAGGGTGATGCGCGCCAGATTCACCCCTGCGTCCAGCGCACCTTCCACCTTCACATCAAACCAGCTTTCGATCGAACGCGAAACAAACTGGTAGGACACAAAATAAATCACCACGCCCGGCAATACGCCCACGAGCGCAAATGTGGCCGCGAGCTTGAGCAGCAACTTGCTGCCAAAGCGCTTGGCCATCAGGCGACGCATCAGGCTGCCCACGCCCCACAGCACCACCAGGCCCAGAAGGCCCGCCACGCCGATGTTGATGCCCAGCAACACGCCAAAATATCGCTCGTAGAGCATGCGATTGTTGGTGGCCAGCGATAGCAGGAACAGCAGCACCAGGCCAATGCCGATCATCGCCATCAACCCGACAATCACCGGCCAGCGGGCCCGGCTGGGCCTATGGGCCACACGCATCGACGAGCTTTTCTCGATCTTCATGGCGTGCTGGACTCAGGCAGCGGCAGTTGGCTCCTGATCTGCAGATTGAGGCCGCTGTTGCCAAAAGGCGCAAACTGAAAGATTCGCGGCAGCAGGGAGCTGTCGAGCCGGAAACTGAACTTGACAAGATAATCAGAGCTGTCCGACAGGTCTGCAGCATCGGCAATCTTCCAGTTCCTCACACGCTTGACGATGGCCAGCGCCTCATCCATTGTCTCGAAGCTCTGGCCCAGCGAAGCCGCCATGCCGGCTTCGTTGAGCGGGCTGCTGGAGACATGCAGGCGCCAGCGGCGCGTCAAGGGTTGGTAGCTCAGGCGCAGGTAGCGGGCCGCCTTCTGCACGGTCTTGTCACGCCAGTACCAGCGCTCGGAGATGATTTCGGCCTCCTCCACAAAATACAGGGCCACGCCCTTGTAGAGTGCATCTTCGATCTGTTCGGGTAATGCGAACTGCAGCGCAACGGATGCAAATGCACCTTCCACATTGCGCACCAGCTGCATCTCCACTTTTTTCTCCGCCTCTGCCGCCATGCCTGGCGCGGCTGTGACCAAACACAGCATCAGCGTCAGAAAGAGGTGTTGAATGAATCGCATAGGGGCTTAACGAAGGGGCTTGTGCAGCAGCGCGTAGTAGAAACCATCATGGTCTTGTGCCAGCGTGCCCGGGCTATTGTCCACCGCATTCCAATGCTGTGGCAACAAATGCCCCGGTGCAGCGAGGCGCTTGGCCTCTGGCCAGGTCTGCAGGAACCGCACAATCTGGTCTTCCCCTTCCTCGCGGAACACCGAGCAGGTGCAATACAGCAGCCGTCCGCCCGGCGCCACCAGCGGCCACAGTGCATCGAGCAACTGGCGCTGGATGGTCGCCAACTGCGCAATATCGCCACTGCGGCGCAGCCAGCGCACATCCGGCTGGCGCCGCACAATGCCCGAGGCAGAGCACGGTGCATCCAGCAAAATGGCATCAAACTGTTGCACACCATGGCGTGCCTGTACCACAGGCAACCAGGTCTTCACGTCATCAGCACTGGCGACCACCACATCGGCCGCCAGGCCCAGGCGCTGCAAGGTGCCGTCAATGCGCTCTGCGCGCTTTGCATCTATTTCCAGCGCCACGACATCCAAACTCTTCGGCGTTGGCGCAAATTCCAGCAGATGCGCCGTCTTGCCGCCTGGCGCGGCACAGGCATCGAGCACGTGCAGCGTTGCACCATCACACGGCAGCAGGCCGCTCAGCAGCAGTGGCGCGGCCATCTGTGCTGCACTGTCTTGCACCGATACCCAGCCATCCGCAAAATGCGGCAAATACTCTACCGGCACGGCCTTGGCCAGGATGATGCCCACTTCGCCTGACCCGGCCACCGCAGCGACACCGGCTTGCTCCAGCAACGACAGATATTGCGGCCGGCTGCAGCGCTGAAGGTTGACGCGCAATGCCATCGGCGCCTGGGAATTGTTGGCGGCGACGATGGCCTGCCAGTCCCTGGGATAGTCCTTTTTCAGGCGATCCAACCACCACTGAGGATGGTTGTATTTTGCGATCGGATCCGCAGCAACGGCACCAAGCAGATCGTCTCTTTCTCGCAGAAAGGTGCGCAGGCAGCCATTGATGAAGTTCGATTGCGATCTGGTGACCGAGCGTTTTTTCGCCGCCTCAACCGCTTGGTTCACCAGCGTGAATCCGTCATAGCGCGGCGTATCAGGCAGCAGGAGCGCCAGCGCGGTGCACAGCAGCGCATCGGCTGCCGCCGCCGGCTTGCGTGCAGCCAGCTCGGTACGCACCGCCTCGGCTGTGCCCAATACACGCAGCACATCCATCAGCAAGGCCTGCACGCCCGCACGCAAGGGCGCGTCCACGCCCGCGAGCACGGCCCGGGCTGACTGCCCCTGGCGCACATCCTGCAAGGCGCGAGCCACCGCCACCAGTTGCTCTGCCAAGCTGGGGCCCTGGGTCGATGCGTCTGCAGCGCGGGAGGAATGTGGTTTGCGAGATGCCTGGTTCATGCCATGAGGGAACAGATGCAAGCTGCCATCTGCCCGTGAAATTGCTGATTATTGAATAGTCCGGATAGGTTCCGGCCATGCGTCATGCGCATAAAGCATAAAAGACCCGTAACTCCGCTGCGCGAAATTACGGGTCTTCCGGGATCCGCATCTGGCAGGCAGCGCCTGCCAGATGTTTGACGCCTTAGTCCGCTGCAGGGTCTGCAGCAGCGCCATCGGCAGAAGCCGTGACTTCTTCCGACGCGGCAGCCAGCTCAGCAGCTTCCGCATCGGCGATGGCGCGGCGCTCGGCCTCGTCCATCTCGTCCTTGGCCTTGCGAGCCTGGTGGTAAGCCAGACCGGTACCGGCAGGGATCAGGCGGCCGACGATGACGTTTTCCTTCAGGCCACGCAGCTCGTCGCGCTTGCCCATGATGGCAGCCTCGGTCAGCACGCGGGTCGTTTCCTGGAAGGAAGCGGCCGAGATGAAGGAGTCGGTCGACAGCGAAGCCTTGGTAATACCCAGCAACACGTTCGAGTACGTTGCAGGGATCTTGCCATCGCGCTGCGCTGCTTCGTTGGTGTTGAGCACCTCGGAACGCTCCACCTGCTCGCCCTGGATGTAGCTGGTATCGCCTGGGGCTTCGATCACGACGCGGCGCAGCATCTGGCGAACGATCACCTCGATGTGCTTGTCATTGATCTTCACGCCTTGCAGACGGTACACATCCTGCACCTCGTCAACGATGTAGCGCGACAGCTCTTCGATGCCCAGCAGACGCAGGATGTCCTGCGGATCGGCTGGACCGTCGACGATCAGTTCGCCCTTGTTCACCACCTGACCTTCGTGCACCAGGATGTTGCGTTCCTTCGGAACCAGCTCTTCCCAGACCTTGCCTTCCAGATCGGTGATCTGCAGGCGCACCTTGCCCTTGGTTTCCTTGCCGTAGGAGATGGTGCCGGTCATTTCTGCCAGCGCACCCTTGTCCTTCGGCGTACGGGCTTCAAACAGCTCGGCAACACGTGGCAGACCACCGGTAATGTCACGGGTCTTCTGGCCTTCCATCGGGATACGTGCCAGCACTTCGCCGGGGCCCACTTCCTGGCCGTCACGCACCTGCAGCAGAGCGCCGACCTGGAAGCCGATCGTCACTGCGTGGTCGGTACCAGGGATCTTGACTTCCTGGCCATTGGCATCGGCCAGCTTGACCTGTGGACGCACCACCTTGGCAGAGCCGCGATGCTTTGGATCGATCACCACCAGCGTGGACAGACCGGTCACTTCGTCGACCTGCTTGGCCACCGTCAGACCTTCTTCCACATTCTCGAACTTCACCTGGCCGGCGTATTCGGTAATGATGGGTCGGGTCAGTGGGTCCCAGTTCGCCAGAATCGTACCGGCCTTGATCTGCTGATCAGGTTTGACGGTGAGCGTTGCGCCATAAGGCAGCTTGTGACGCTCGCGCTCGCGGCCATACTCGTCCTGGATCACGATCTCGCCCGAACGCGAAATCACCACCAGTTCGCCCTTATTGTTGGTCACGTAGCGCATGGCAGCGTTGAAGCCGACCACACCATTGGACTTGGCTTCCACGCTCGATGCCACGGCAGCACGCGATGCGGCACCACCAATGTGGAAGGTACGCATGGTCAGCTGCGTGCCTGGTTCACCGATGGACTGGGCAGCGATCACACCGACGGCTTCGCCGAGGTTGATCATGCCGCCACGGCCCAGGTCGCGGCCATAGCAGGTTGCGCACAGGCCAAAGCGCGTTTCGCAGGTCAGCGCCGTACGCACCTTCACTTCATCGACGCCAGCAGCTTCGAGCTCTTCGATCAGGTCTTCATCCAGCAGATCGCCAGCCTTGGCCAGCACTGCGCGGGTTTCGGGGTGCAGCACTTCATCAGCCGCAGTACGACCGAGGATACGGTCGCGCAGCGACTCGATCACTTCACCACCTTCCACCACAGCGCGCATCAGCGTGCCGTTGTGCGTGCCGCAGTCGATCTCGGTGATGACCAGATCCTGTGTCACATCCACCAGACGACGGGTCAGGTAACCCGAGTTTGCGGTCTTCAACGCCGTGTCGGCCAGACCCTTACGGGCGCCGTGCGTGGAGATGAAGTACTGCAACACGTTCAGGCCTTCGCGGAAGTTCGCGGTAATCGGCGTCTCGATGATGGAGCCATCAGGCTTGGCCATCAGACCACGCATACCAGCCAGCTGACGGATCTGGGCAGCGGAGCCACGGGCACCAGAGTCGGCCATCATGTAAATCGCGTTGAACGACTCCTGATCGACTTCCTTGCCATGGCGGTCCACCACCTTTTCCTTGGCCAACTGAGCCATCATGACCTTGGAGACTTCGTCACCGGCCTTGCCCCAGATGTCCACGACCTTGTTGTAGCGCTCGCCCGAGGTCACCAGACCCGAGACGTATTGCTGCTCGATCTCCTTGACCTCGGCTTCGGCGCGACCGATGATTTCCGCCTTCTGCGGAGGCACCAGCATGTCGCCGATGGCGATCGAGATACCGGAGCGCGTTGCCAGACGGAAGCCGTTTTGCAGCAGCTTGTCGGCGAACACCACGGTTTCCTTCAGGCCACACTTGCGGAACGAGATGTTGATCAGCTTGGAGATTTCCTTCTTCTTCAACGTCTTGTTGATCGTCGAAAAAGGCATGCCCTTGGGCAGGATCTCGGACAGCAGTGCACGGCCAACGGTGGTTTCCACCAGCTTGGTCGATGGCTCAAACTCACCAGTGGCCTTGTTCTTGCTCCACTCGGTCAGGCGCACGCTGATCTTGGCTGCGCGCTCGGCTTCACCGGCGTCCAGTGCGCGCTGCACTTCGCCCAGATCCGCGAACACCATGCCTTCGCCCTTGCCGTTGATCTTCTCGCGGGTCGCCTGGTACAGGCCCAGCACCACGTCCTGAGAAGGAACGATCGAAGGCTCGCCCGAAGCGGGGAACAGCACGTTGTTGGATGCCAGCATCAGGGTGCGGGCTTCCATCTGCGCTTCCACCGACAGGGGAACGTGCACAGCCATCTGGTCACCGTCGAAGTCGGCGTTGAAAGCAGCGCAGACTAGCGGGTGCAGTTGCAGGGCCTTGCCTTCAATCAAGATAGGCTCGAACGCCTGGATACCCAGACGGTGCAGCGTAGGTGCCCGGTTGAGCATGATCGGATGCTCGCGGATCACCTCTTCCAGAATGTCCCACACCACCGGCGTGCCGGTTTCCACTTCCTTCTTGGCGGCCTTGATGGTCGTGGCGATGCCACGCGCTTCGAGCTGCGCGAAGATGAAAGGCTTGAACAGCTCCAGCGCCATCAGCTTGGGCAGACCGCACTGGTGCAGCTTGAGCGTTGGGCCCACGGTAATGACCGAACGACCCGAGTAGTCGACGCGCTTGCCCAGCAGATTCTGGCGGAAGCGGCCGCTCTTGCCCTTGATCATGTCGGCCAGCGACTTCAGCGCGCGCTTGTTCGCGCCCGTCATGGCCTTGCCACGGCGGCCGTTGTCCAGCAGCGAATCGACGGCTTCCTGCAACATGCGCTTTTCATTGCGGGCAATGATCTCCGGAGCCTTCAGCTCCAGCAGGCGGCGCAGACGCGAGTTGCGGTTGATGACGCGGCGGTACAGGTCGTTCAGGTCGGAGGTCGCAAAGCGGCCGCCGTCCAGCGGCACCAGCGGACGCAGATCGGGAGGCAGCACAGGCAGCACTTCCATCACCATCCAGCCGGGCTTGATGCCGGACTTCTTGAACGCTTCCAGGAGCTTCAAGCGCTTGGCGTTCTTCTTGACCTTGACTTCGGAGCCGGTCAGGTCATTGCGCAGACGCTCGATTTCCGCATCGATTTCGATGCCTTCGAGCAGGTCCTTGATACCTTCGGCGCCCATCTTGGCAACGAACTCATCACCGTACTCTTCAACGTTCTTGTCGTACTCGTCTTCCGACATGATGCTGAACTTCTTCAGCGGGGTCATGCCAGGGTCGGTCACCACATAGGCTTCGAAGTACAGCACGCGCTCGATGTCACGCAGCGTCATGTCGAGCACCAGGCCCAGACGCGAAGGCAGCGACTTCAGGAACCAGATGTGGGCGCAAGGCGCAGCCAGGTCGATGTGACCCATGCGCTCGCGGCGCACCTTGGTCTGGGTGACTTCAACGCCGCACTTCTCGCAGATCACGCCGCGGTGCTTCAGACGCTTGTACTTGCCGCACAGGCATTCGTAGTCCTTGATCGGGCCAAAGATCTTGGCGCAGAACAGACCATCGCGCTCGGGCTTGAAGGTACGGTAGTTGATGGTCTCGGGCTTCTTCACTTCACCGAAAGACCACGAACGGATCTTTTCGGGCGAAGCCAGGCCGATCTTGATGGCATCGAAATGCTCATCTGGCGTGAATTGCTTGAACAGGTCGAGTAGCGATTTCATAGACTCTTACCCCCTTCAAATTAAGAACGTTCCAGTTCGATGTCCAGGCCCAAGGAACGGATTTCCTTGACCAGCACATTGAACGATTCCGGCATGCCGGCTTCGATGGAGTGTTCGCCCTTGACGATGTTCTCGTACACCTTGGTACGGCCCACCACGTCGTCGGACTTCACGGTCAGCATTTCCTGCAGCACATAGGCGGCGCCGTAAGCTTCCAGCGCCCACACTTCCATTTCACCGAAACGCTGGCCACCGAACTGGGCCTTGCCGCCCAGAGGTTGCTGCGTCACCAGCGAATAAGGACCGGTGGAGCGGGCATGCATCTTGTCGTCGACCAGATGGTGCAGCTTCAGGTAGTGCATGTAGCCGATCGTGGTGGGACGCTCGAAGCGCTCACCAGTGCGGCCGTCATACAGATAAGCCTGCGTGCGTGGCTCGGTCAGGCCCTTGCGCGCCTGGATGTCATCAGGGTATGCCAGCTTCAGCATGTCCTTGATTTCCTGTTCCGAGGCGCCGTCGAACACTGGCGTTGCGAATGGCACGCCGTTCTTCAGGTTTTCGGCCATGGCCATGACCTGCTCGTCGGACAGCTGCTTGAGGTCTTCCTTGCGGCCACGGCTGTTGTACACCTCTTCCAGGAAGGAGCGCACTTCGGTAGCGCGCGCTTCGGCCTGCAGCATGT
Source organism: Comamonas odontotermitis (assembly GCF_040396735.1). Lineage (GTDB taxonomy): Bacteria > Pseudomonadota > Gammaproteobacteria > Burkholderiales > Burkholderiaceae_C > Comamonas > Comamonas odontotermitis_C. Next base: position 1,881 of record NZ_JBEBNZ010000020.1, on the reverse strand, counting down.
CGCCGATGCGCTGACCCAGACCCTTGCCTGCCCAGCCCAGATGGACTTCCAGCACCTGACCGATGTTCATGCGCGATGGCACGCCCAGCGGGTTCAGCACGATGTCGGCGGTGGTGCCGTCTGCCATGAATGGCATGTCTTCCACCGGCACGATCTTGGAGACCACACCCTTGTTACCGTGGCGGCCGGCCATCTTGTCGCCTGGCTGCAGGCGGCGCTTGACGGCCAGGTACACCTTGACCATCTTGAGCACGCCGGCAGGCAGCTCGTCGCCTTGGGTGAGCTTCTTGCGCTTTTCTTCGAACGCCAGGTCGAAGTTATGACGTTGCTGCTCGATGGAGTTCTTGATGGACTCCAACTGCGCAGCCACGTCGTCTTCGGCTGGGCGAATATCGAACCAGTGGAATTTCTCCACGCTGTCGAGATACGCCTTGTCGATCTTCGTGCCCTTGGCCAGCTTCTGCGGACCACCGTTGGCCACGCGGCCGTTGAGCAGCTTGGCAATACGGTCGAACGCGTCGGCTTCAACAATGCGCAACTGGTCGTTCAGATCCAGACGGAAACGCTTGAGTTCATCGTCGATGATCTGCTGAGCACGCTTGTCGCGCTGGATGCCTTCACGGGTGAAGACCTGCACGTCGATCACGGTACCTTGCGAGCCCTGATCCACACGCAGCGAAGTGTCCTTCACATCGGATGCCTTCTCGCCGAAGATGGCGCGCAGCAGCTTCTCTTCAGGCGTCAGCGTGGTCTCGCCCTTTGGCGTGACCTTGCCCACCAGCACGTCGCCAGGCTGCACTTCTGCACCCACATAGATGATGCCGGACTCGTCGAGGCGGTTGAGTTGCTGCTCGGACAGGTTCGGAATGTCGCGCGTGATTTCTTCGGCACCCAGCTTGGTGTCGCGAGCCATCACCACGAGTTCTTCGATGTGGATCGAGGTATAGCGGTCTTCTGCAACCACGCGTTCGGAGATCAGGATCGAGTCTTCGAAGTTGTAGCCGTTCCAGGTCATGAACGCGATCAGCATGTTCTGACCAATGGCGATTTCGCCCAGGTCGGTCGATGCGCCATCGGCGATCACGTCACCCTTGGCCAGCGCGTCACCACGCTTGACGACAGGGCGCTGGTGGATGTTGGTGTTCTGGTTGGAGCGCTGGTACTTGATGAGGTTGTAGATGTCCACACCCACTTCACCGGCCACCGCTTCTTCGTCGTTCACGCGGATCACGATACGGGTCGCATCGACGTAGTCAACGATACCACCACGGGTAGCGGTCACCACCGTACCCGAATCCACGGCAGCGACGCGTTCGATACCGGTACCGACCATGGGCTTTTCAGGACGCAGCACAGGCACGGCCTGGCGCGACATGTTGGCACCCATCAACGCGCGGTTCGCGTCATCGTGCTCCAGGAAAGGAATCAGCGAGGCAGCCACCGACACGATCTGCGCAGGCGACACGTCCATGTACTGCACGCGCTCGGCAGACAGCAGGGTCGAGTCCCCGTTCTCACGGGCAGACACCAGGTCACCCGTCAGGCGGCCATCCTTGTCCAGCTCGGCATTGGCCTGAGCGATCACGTACTTGCCTTCTTCGATGGCAGACAGGTAATCGATCTCGTTCGTGACCTTGCCATCCACCACACGGCGGTATGGCGTTTCAATGAAGCCATACTCGTTCAGGCGGGCGTACAGTGCCAGCGAGTTGATCAGACCGATGTTCGGACCTTCAGGCGTTTCGATCGGGCAGACGCGGCCGTAGTGGGTCACGTGCACGTCACGCACTTCAAAGCCAGCACGCTCGCGGGTCAGACCGCCCGGACCCAGAGCGGAAACACGACGCTTGTGCGTGATTTCCGCCAGCGGGTTGGTCTGGT